>CAMQDS010000025.1 GCA_946999645.1 uncultured Bacteroidales bacterium | reverse complement strand
ATAAAAACGTTATAAATATCTCTTCCTAACACACTTGCATCTTATTAATTTTTTTAGAAAAAATCTACCATAAAGTTTATTAAAACCTATCTCAATATAACAAATCAAGATTTTGCCTTCTATTTACTACAGTTTTTTTATAAACTACGCTTCATATAGTCTACCTTTAACATATTTACCCAGTGAGACAAAAAACTTAAGTAATTTTACTAACTTAGAAAATTTGCTATTTTTATAAACAATTTAACATATTGTATAATGCCGGCTATTTCTATTATAATTCCTATATATAATGTACAAAACTATCTTCGCAGATGTCTCCAAAGTGTACTAAATCAAACATTTAGCGATTGGGAAGCCATATGTGTTAATGATGGAAGCACTGATGGTTGTAACGTTATTCTTGAAGAATTCTCACAGCAGGATAAACGCTTCAAAATAATAACGAAAACAAATGGAGGTCTTTCAGATGCGAGGAATGTTGGGATGAAAGAAGCAAAAGGAGAATATATTATATTTCTTGATTCTGATGATTTAATTCATCCTCAAACTATGGAGATAGCATATTTTTTAGCTAATAAGGATAATTCGGATATAGTCACTTGGTATAAAGATAAATTTTTCAGACCGCTTTTGCTCATAGAAAGTTTCTTAGGTATTAATATCGATAATGCAGTGCCATTAAGTATCAAACGTAAATTTTCTATAGATAAAATAAAGTCATTCTATACTGAAAATATATTTGAACATGCTGCGGAAGATGTTTCAATTATAAAATATTGGCCTATAAAAAGATGCTATGTTTGGAGATTTCTCATTAAAAAGTCACTCATAAATGATATTCTTTTCATTAAAGGTATTAAATATGAGGATTTTCCTTGGTGGTCAGAAGTGCTGTTAAAAAATCCTAAGGTTACGATTACTAATCTGCCTTTATATTATTATTTTCCTAATAAGGGATCAATTTTGCTATCTACTGGAAGGGCTGACAAGATGATACACAGGATTGAAGGAATTTTAAGGACCTATGAACTATATACTAAAAAGGCTTCACCTTATCAAATGCAATGTTGGAAGCAAAATTTTCTTTGGCCGACAATTAAATATCATATTGTAAAAAAACTTGTACTATTAAAAAATGAAGTTGATAAAGACAAAGTAAGAAAGGCTCTCAAACCTCTAAAAGAACTTGGACTTTTCGATAACGAAATAACTTCGGGGTACGAGATATACGCAAAACAACTTTTACACTTTATTGAAAAATAAAAAAACGGATGATAGCCATAAAGACTATCACCCGTTTATATTATTAAATAATATATTCTACTACATCATGCCACCTGCAGGCATAGCAGGAGCAGCATTCTGTGGTTCAGGAATATCTACAATCCCACATTCAGTAGTAAGGAACATACCTGCTACTGAAGCCGCATTTTCCAAAGCAACACGTGCAACTTTGGTAGGATCGATAACCCCAGCTTCATATAGATTTACATACTCATTTGTACGGGCATTATAACCAAAATCAGCTTTGCCCTCACGTATTTTTTGTATAATTACGCTACCTTCAACTCCAGCATTGGCAGCAATTTGACGAAGAGGCTCTTCTATAGCACGCGCGATAATACGTATACCTGTAGTTTCATCTTCGTTATCACCCTTGACATTGCTTAGAGATTCAGCAGCACGTATATACGATACTCCACCGCCTGGCAGATAACCTTCTTCAACTGCAGCACGAGTAGCATTTAGTGCGTCCTCTACCCTATCCTTCTTTTCTTTCATCTCAACTTCGGTAGTAGCACCTACATATAAGACGGCTACACCACCTGCTAATTTACCCAACCTTTCCTGTAGTTTTTCTTTGTCATAGTCAGATGTAGAAGTAGAGATTTGCTTGCGAATAAGTTCTGCACGCTCCTTTATATCATCTTTGTTTCCTGCACCGCCTACTATTGTAGTATTTTCTTTTGTAATTGTAACTTTTTCAGCGGAACCTAACATATCAGGTGTTGTATTTTCAAGAGTAAAGCCTCTCTCTTCAGAAACTACAATGGCTCCTGTAAGTGTTGCTATATCTTGAAGCATCTCCTTTCTACGGTCACCAAAGCCTGGAGCCTTAACAGCAGCAATCTTCAATGTACCACGAAGTTTATTTACAACAAGAGTTGTAAGAGCCTCGCCATCAACATCTTCTGCAACAATAAGCAGTGATTTGCCTTCACGAGCAATTGGTTCAAGAATAGGAAGCAAATCTTTCATTGTAGAAATTTTCTTATCTGTAATAAGAATCTTTGCATCATCAAGAACAGCCTCCATCTTGTCTGCATTGGTCATAAAATAAGGAGAAATATAGCCCCTGTCGAACTGCATACCCTCAACGACTTTAACTTCAGTAGCTGTTCCTTTAGCTTCTTCTACTGTAATAACGCCGTCTTTCTTAACCTTTGACATAGCATCAGCTATAAGTTTTCCTATATAACTGTCATTGTTTGCTGAAACGGTACCTACCTGCTCTATCTTTGAATAATCGTCACCAACAGACTGACTGTGTTCTTTAAGATAATTTACAACAATATCAACTGCCTTATCAAGACCTCTCTTAATGTCCATCGGATTTGCTCCTGCTGTAACATTTTTCAACCCCTCACGAATAATAGCCTGTGCAAGCACTGTTGCAGTTGTTGTACCATCACCAGCCTGCTCATTAGTCTTGGATGCAACTTCTTTAACCATCTGTGCACCCATATTTGCAAATTTATCTTCGAGTTCAACTTCCTTAGCAACAGTTACACCGTCTTTAGTAACCTGAGGCGCACCGAACTTCTTATCAATAACAACGTTACGACCCTTAGGACCAAGCGTAACTTTTACCGCATCTGCAAGAGCATCTGCCCCTTCTTTCATTTTAGAACGGACATCTACATTAAATTTTATATCTTTTGCCATAATATTTTCCTTTTAATCTTAACCTGAAACTATTTCGATTATAATATTGCCAAAATGTCTGACTGGCGAACTATAAGAAGCTTTTTCTCTCCTACAGTAACTTCAGTACCCGCATATTTGCCATAGAGAACACAATCCCCTACTTTTACTTCCATAGGTTCATCTTTCTTTCCAGGACCTGCAGCTATTACAGTTCCTTCTTGTGGTTTCTCTTTAGCCGTATCAGGTATATACAATCCTGAAGCGGTTTTGGTCTCTGCCTCTTTTGGCTCAATAACGACCCTATCTGCTAATGGTTTAATCATAATTCTATTAATTTATTTTAAAATTTCGTATCCGTTTCTTTCCGAAACCGCTATTTAATTAGTCAATAGCTGTGCCAAATTTTGATATGTGACAAAATGTCATCATAATTACTATTTTGCACAAGTATTTAATAAAAGAATGGAATTACAATGCAGGCAAATCTGTAATAACGTCAATTATATTGCAGAGTAAAGTACTTTCTATGATTATGACTTATTAGAAAATATAATTAAGTCCGATGTTCATACCAAAGAGTCCATCTTGCTTTTTGAAAGGCTTAGCAAACTCAAGGCTGACATTAAAGTTTTGATTCATTATGAAATGTATTCCAAAACCTGCACTCATATGCAAAGTTTCTTTTTTACCAGAGTACATCAATTCTGTCATTGAACTTGCCTTACCGTTTAATTTAAGTTCTTCTTTTGTTCCATCCTTTTTGGTCAGTAATAACGGCTTGATGTTTTCAGGCTTTTTAAAGGTGTTTACCATAGCTGCAGCATTGTATGGTTGAACCACCATTCCTGCATCAAAGAAAGGATTGGTTGCAATTGTCCAATGTTGATTTATAAAATCAAAAGAAACTATCTTGAAACGAAGTTCAAAGTTAGACCAAGCATAACCATTACCAATAAATCTGTTCATAAGTGTACCTCTTACTGTACAAGTACTACCAAGACCTTCCGTGTTGATTTGCTTCATATTAAGAGACTGGATTGTCTGAAGAGAGTAATATGGAGCCTTACCTGCGATAATTCCCTGATATGCAAGATGACATCCAAATACAATTTTATCTTGCATTAGTGGAATGAATTGTTTAAAATGTACTGCAAGTTTCAGATAGTTATTTCTTTTTTGAAAAATATCTGGAGAGCCGAAGGCATAGATTTCCAAATTAGTTCCCCTACTTGGACTATTTTCATTATCTCTTGTGTCATAGACAACTCCTGCCTTAAATTCAAAATGACGTCCGCCCTTTACTTCATCAGCAGGTATTATCCCGTTCTTTACATAGAGATCAAACAATGATGCTTGTTGATTTATTCTTTTATGTTCTGCATTTCCTGTACGAAAACTGTAGTAAGATAGACCAGCTGCCCAGCCCCAATTACTATTTCCAATTTTTCCCTGAAGCCCTGTCATAACTCTAAAAATATGACGTTTCATAAGATAAAAGCCCAAGCCTTCATTTGAAATTTTATCTAACTCAGGAATATAATTTGCGGTTGCTCCATTAAATCCGTAAAAAGAATAGGTTTTATTACCGAGGTAAGTTATAGCTGCTGAAAGTCTTAAGCCAGGAACTAAATATTTTGAATCAAAAAATCCATGAAATATCATATTACCCTTTGTATAGGCAGAAGCCTGTACATTGAACTTATAAAGATAATCAGGATATTTTGAACCGTCGCCAAAGTAATAGATGTCACTCAAAAGCCCATATTGAAAACCGGAATCCGTACTATAACCTATTGCAGGTACAGGACCGAAGTTAAACCCTGTTTTGGCACCATTTGCAGGTGTCTTTTTTGAATATGTTTCAGCGGATAAGTTCATAACTATTGTCATAAACATTACAATGGTAAGGTATTTTTTCATAAAATCGTATTTAATTTTTATTTGTCCGCAAAATTAATTATTTTAGTCAGATTTCGCACAAATTAAAAGTAATTTAATACTGGATGGTAAAAAAAGACAATTATACTTTCCTTACTAAAGCTCCTGTAGGTGTAGCCATTGCGACAATGGCTACACCTACTGTAATAAGTATGCTTATAACAAGTATTTACAATATAGCTGATACTTTTTTTGTTGGAAAGATAAGTACTCAGGCAACAGCTGCTGTGGGTGTAGTTTTTCCTGTTATGGCAATAATACAGGCGTTCGGATTCTTTTTTGGTCAAGGCTCTGGTACGTATATTTCCAGAAAATTAGGTGCAAAGGAAAATGATAATGCTGGAAAAATGGCAACAACTGCCTTTTTCTGCTCATTTGCATTCGGTCTACTTATAACTATAATAGGTCTTCTTTTTCTTACCCCTATTTCCCGTATGTTGGGTTCCACACCTTCTATATTGCCATATACAGAAGACTTTCTCGGTATTGTCCTACTCGGGTGTCCTTTTATGACAGCCTCAATGACTCTTAATAATCAACTCCGTTTTCAAGGGAGTGCATCATATGCTATGATTGGTATAGTTGCAGGTGCCTTTCTGAATGTTTTAGCAGTACCTTTCTTTACATTCACTCTTGATATGGGTATACAGGGGACGGCAATAGGAACGGTTATAGGGCAGATTATAAGTTTCATTATCCTGCTTGCTATGACACGAAGGGGAGGAAATATAACAATAAGATTAAAAGATTTTTCAAAAGAGAAAATTTTCTATAATGAAATTCTTAAGGGAGGTACACCTTCATTAAGTCGTCAAGGATTGGCAAGTATTGCGACCTTACTATTGAATATAGCCGCTGGAATGTATGGGGATGAGGCAATCGCTGGTATGTCAATAGTATCTAGAATATCTTTCGTTGTTTTTTCTATAATAATAGGTATAGGACAGGGATTTCAGCCTCTTTGCGGATTTAATTATGGTGCAAAGCAATTTGACAGGGTAAAAGAAGGATTCCTGTTCTGCATAAAGGTTGATTTGATTTTTCTTCTATTCTGCTGTATTCCTGGATTTATTTTTGCCGAAGAAACAGTTTATGTTCTACTGCATGATGCAGATGTAGTTAGAATTGGTGCAGAAGCCCTAAGGTGGCAGATAATCACGTATCCTTTGGCTGCAATAATCACTATAAGTAATATGACGCTACAAACAAGTGGCAGAACAATAGGTGCTAACATTCTTGCATCTGCAAGAAACGGTCTATTCTTTATCCCTCTTATTCTCCTTTTGCCTAGTTTAATGGGACTTAAAGGAGTTGAAATCAGTCAGGCTGCAGCAGACTTATTTTCATTTATCCTGACTGTACCTATTATGATGAATTATTTCAAGAGTATTGGACAACCAATATTCAAAATTAAAACTAAATAAAAGATTATATATATTTACAAAAGATAAATTGTCAGGACAGACATTTAATTATATAAAAAGTACAAGTGATTTAACAATTGATGAAATGAGAAAAGCAATTTCAGGATTCCTAAAATGGGCTGCAGATAATGGATATTATCTTCCTAAAGCCACACTAAATCAGGACGGTACTATGAGTTTTAATTCAGAAACAGAAATGAATGCTTATAATCAAGCCGTTGTAAAAACAAGTAAATTAGAAAATTCACTATAAAACAATAATCAAAATGAAAAAGATACTCGAAGATCAAATAACAATAATAAAACACGATATAAAAACAGCACAGACTATTTTCTGGATATTGCTTATATTTTTAATATTAACTGTTTTTGCTGCCAATGCATTTTCCGCTGCAAATTTTTTACGTGGAATTTTTGATGATAGTAGTGAAGATTTTTATGAAGCTATAACTTATTCATTCATATTTGCATCATTTAGTTTAGGCATAATCGGCAGTTAAGAATTAAGGGAAATAGCGGGATATGCAATGGATGTAACTATTTGGAATAGTATCATTTAGGCTTTCTTGCTATTTTGAGGGTAAGCGAAAACGAGCATAAAACGGCA
>CAMQDS010000024.1 GCA_946999645.1 uncultured Bacteroidales bacterium | reverse complement strand
ATGTTACGTTTATAAGTTATTGATATTCAACGTTTATTATCGCTGAATAGTTACTGCGGAATTAAGGAAATATTAAAAAAAAACAATTAAAAAATTGTTTGAATCTATATTTTTTATATATTTGCAACATCTAACCAATTAAACAATATATGAAAAAACTATTATTTTTTGTGCTGTTTGCACTATCATCGCAAGCTACCTTTGCACAAGAGGCTATACAGAAGGTAACAAATATGCCACGCAGCTCTGACATACTGGTCAAGCAACAAGTAGCATATATGAATCCAGGTAAAAGTGGGAAGGATATTCTTTGGGATTTTAGTGGGTTAAGGTTTATTGACCATTCCTATTCTGTATGTTATAACTCATTCCCTAACAATCCCCAAATAATAGTTGGTACAGAGCATCAAACCCGCTATTATTATGTCCTTAGTAATGACTCACTTCTTATAACAGGCTACGAGAACCCAACTACTATTATGAAATATGATCAGCCACAATTATTTCTTCGTTTCCCAATGGTATACGGAGATAGTATAAACTGCTTTTTTAATGGTAAGGGAAGATATTGTGAGAAATTGGATATCACATCATATGGTTCATCTTTTACTATCGCAGATGCTACAGGAAGGATGATATTACCAAATGGAGACACATTACAGCATGTTGTGAGAATTCATAGTAAGGAAATTCTATCAGACAAGTCAAAGTCATTAAATAGTCCTATTAGTTCACATGATTCAGTAGATTTGGTATTCAACTCTTTCTGTAAGTTTCCTTATGTTAGATCAGATAGTGATATCTTGTCAATAGATAGCTACAAATGGTATGCCTCAGGCTATCGCTATCCAATCTTAGAAACCATATCAACGAGTAACTTACATGGGAATAGTATCATACCTTGTTTTTCAACTGCGTTTTATTATCCTCCAGAGTTTCACAATTATCTGTCTAATGATGAACTAAACAGGAAGATTTTAGATATGCTAAAGAGAGAGAAAGGCTTTTTGCTGACACAAGGCAAGGATGATATTAACATTGGTTTGGAAGAAAGTTTTTTCCGATACAGATGTTATCCAAATCCCGTTTTGAATATGCTCACCTTAAACCTTTTCCTTAAATGCGATGCAATATTCTCATATAATCTTTATGATATGCAGGGAAAATTGTATCAACATACAGATCCCCACCAGATTATTAGCAATTCATATAGTTTGAATATAGATATGAGTAACTGTATTTCTGGACTATACATACTGGAAATAAAAATAAATGACAAGTTATATTCTGAAAAAATTATAAAAAAATAAGTATTTATTATTTTTTGATTAATTCCTAATGCATTTTACATAGTTTTTAGAAAAAATGTCGGTTACATTTATAGTTATTCATATGATGTGACGTGATAAATTAGTCTATATGTTTTAAATATTCTTTATTAGTTTTGTTACACCTTTCCTAACTTTATTATGAAAAGAAAATATTTTTATCTGTTAATTATCTGTTTGTTTTGTCAAGTAGGTATTAATCCAATCCTCGCACAGTCTGATAGGATTACTCCTGCATCTCCCAAAGCCCAAACGTTTTTACGTTATGGAGAAATCCCAATTGGCTATCAGACAGGAGTTCCTAATATTTCTATTCCATTATATACAATTAAATCAGGTGATATTGAAATACCTATTACTCTATCCTATCATATAAGAAACGTAAGGCCTGGATATGATGTCAGCGAAATTGGATTAGGATGGACTCTGAATATTGGTGGACAGATTTCAAGAACCATATGTGGTGCTCCCGACGAAACAGCGATAGATCCACCTATCAATTATGATTTTAATGAAATTGACCAAAGTTCTTTTGAACAAGTAAATTATTTGGATGCATGCTTGAAAAATGTTTATGATACAGAGCATGATGTCTTCAGCATAGCATCTCAGCTGATAGATGGTAATTTTATCATAGAGAAAAAAACAAAAACAGATTTCACACCTTATCTCTTAACCTTTAGTAATCTAAAGATAAATCTAAATACTGTCCCTTCTAATCGTTCAACTTCAAAGGTTTTAATAGGTGGTATTAATGTTACAGATGAGTCTGGTACAAAATATGAGTTTGGTAATGGTATGGTTGAATCGACTCTTAATCTAGAAAGCAAGTATGCCTTCACTACTTGGCTTCTCAAAAGTGTGACAGATGCAAGTGGAAAATATACTGTAAATTACAGTTATTTGAAAACTCCACGCAGAGAACGTTCTTTCAGTGCTAACAATTCTTATGCTCGTATATTGGGTGATTATGGAAAACAACTTAATACACATTCTAACGCAATTGATACTTTGGCTGTTGCTGCTCATTATAGTTGTTGTAGTAATCAACAAGGTCCAAATTGTATAGATGAAGGTATGATTATTTCAGAAATTAGTTTTGCATCGGGAAAAATAAAGTTTGATATTAATGTTTCCAAAGATGAGATTTATGGATTCAAGGTTTTAGATAATGAGAACAATCTTATTCGACAAGTTACCTTTGTCAAGTCTGCTTTTTCTACACACTCCTACTATAATCACAAAAGGCTTGATGCAGTAAGAATTTCTGGATTAAATTCAAGCAATGATGGTGTAGAAGAATATAAATTTTTATATAATCCAGGAGTTATGGAGGATTATAAAACTGGAACAGACTTTTGGGGGTATTACAATCAGTCTATAGACGATTGTACAAAAAGGCAGTATTATCTTACAGAAACGGAATATAATTATCGACGTTATTTTGAGAATAAGGTCACGATAGGCAGCAATGATAGACAGCCCTCTTTTGCTGGATCACTTTGTGAAACCCTCAAAAAAATAATATATCCTACAAAGGGAGAAACAGAATTTACATACGAATTAAATAGTTATGCAGATTATTTATCTAGGAAGTTTGAAGCAGGAGGTTTACGAATAAAAAGAATTACTAATAAGGCGCAGGATGATAAGACAGAAATAAAAGAATATAGTTATGATGATGGGCAAATAGATTTGGATTTTTCTGCACATTCAAATTATCGTACAACAACTTTTGAACTCAGAACAGTTAACCCATACGGAGCTGGTGAAGGCAATAGTTATTATTTTTATAGGAACAGAAGTTATAGCAATAATCTTAAAGGAGAATTAGGAAATAACGATGTGTGGTACTCAACAGTAAGTGAAACATTCTCAGACGGCACAAAAAATCTTGGTAAGAATATCTATTACTTCGGGGAGGTACTAAGAAATAAATATTCTTTTACTTCTTCGGGGGTAGATGGTGACGAAGGTACTATGGTCATATGCATAAAGAGAGATGAAAATTATGGTTTACTCAAAAGAAAAGATATATATAGGGCTAATAATGATGGTAGTTTTACTATTATGAAAGAAGAATTCTACGATTGGAGATTCTTTCCAAAGAAATCTTTTGGTAATTTCAAGATGTCTCGTCTTGCTACTTTTTCAGAGTCAGATATTATGGATGAGTGGAATCGTAGACGTGATATAAGTACTTTTCTTCAGAATAGCAGTGATATGGATCCATACAAATTATTTTGGCTATATGAATACGATATTCTAACAGGAACTTTAAGAAACTATGGAACAACAACAAAAACCTATTGTTACATAGGTGACAGTACAATTCCGAATGTTGTAAAGGTGTCATATAGTTATGATAGTCCTCATCATAATAATCCAACTCAGATTTCTACAGTGTTGAGCAATGGAAAATCTCAGGTTACAAACATTATGTATCCTGAAGATTATACATCATCTTCTGTTAATGGATTAATAAGTAGAAATATTGTATGTCCTATATCTACAACCAGCTATATTGATGGGAAACTGGTTGAAGGAACCTTGACAAAGTATAATGAATCAGGACAGCCTACGGAGGTATATGTGGCAGACAAAGAATTAGGTACTCCATTTGTTATCACAAAAGATCAGCCATACAACTGGGGTGTATTAAAATCTCAGTTTAAATATCTACCTAATAACCGTTTGGGGCAATCATTTTATATAGGAGGTGGAAAAATGGATAATACTTGCTATCTATGGAGCTATAGGAGTCTTTACCCTATTGCAGAAATTAAAAATGCTACATATCAGGACGTTATATCGGCATTAGGCGGAGAGGCTGCAGTCCTTAACTTTGCCAATCGTACACACCCATCTTTAGATGACATAAAAAACTTTCTACGACCTATCTTGGCAGATACAAGGTTTATGGTCAGTTATTATGGTTATCAACCTATGGTTGGGTTAACGAGTAAGACCGCTCCAAATGGTATAACGTTTTATTATGAATATGATTCTCTTGGAAGATTAAGAAAGGTGAAGGACCATCAGGGACATATTATCCAGCAGTATCAATATCAGTATAAAAAGTAACTTAAAATGAGTGTTATGAAGTGTAACATAAAAATCGTTAACTGTAGTACACAGCATATCATCATCGTGCTGTTAATATTTTTTTTCAGTTCAGTTCATTTGTCAGTTGCTAAGACTGCACAACCTATCAAGAACGTATTGGATATTATTGAAAAAAGGTCTTGCTTAGATAGTGTAAAAATAAACACAGATAAGCATCTTACATCACTATCAGATATACGACCTTTCTCCTCAAGAATTGATGAAAATTATACTCTTGAACGTACTATGCTGAATGCAAATGGAACGAAATATATAGATAAAATTGTGTATTATGATGGTCTTGGACGTCCTTTTGAAACTGCACTAAAAGCAGCTTCGCCATATAGAAGTGATATTGTAACCTATCAAGAGTATGATGGTGCTGGCAGACAATATAAAGTATGGTCTCCAGTACCTATGGCTGCTCATGATGGTTGTATTGATCAGTCATGTGTACAGACTGCTTCTCAATCGTTTTATTTGGATCCTATGGCTTATCAAGAAATAATTTATGAGCGGTCGTCATTGGACAGAGTTTCTTATACAACAGGACCTGGACAAGCTTGGTATAATGTGGGGCGTAAAGTCAAAAAAAACTATTTTACTAATACGGAGAAAGGTAGTTTAGCATGTGTTCTGTATGCCATACGAGATGATCAGCAGTCTATTCTCAACAAGGGTTTTTATCCAAAATCTGAACTTGTCGTCATCCAAACTACTGACGAGGACGATCATGTTAATTATGAGTTTAAGGACAAGCAAGGTAGAGTGGTGTTAAAGAGAGTAATGGATGGTAGTAAGATGTTAGATACTTATTTCGTTTACGATGATTTTGGTCATTTACGTTATATACTACCCCCCGATGCATCTCAACGCCTTTCTACAGCTAATTCCAGCTGGAATATTAACCATGAGCTATTACAACAAACAGCATATTATTACCAATATGATAGAAGAGGTAATTGCGTCATAAAGAAACTACCTGGTTGCAAAGCAATTTTAATGAAATACGACATGGCTGACAGACTTATTTTTAGTCAAGATGGGAACCAGTATGAAAAAAAAGAATGGTCACTCTTTCTATATGATGCCTTTGGACGACACGTTATTTCTGCTGTATGTAAATTACAGACAGTTCCCGATGTAAGTAATATGGTAGTGTTAGCCAGCTTTACAGGTTCTGGTGCAATAGCTGGTTATACTGTGAATTTAAATTTTACACCTATTTATTTAACTTCTGTAGACTACTATGATGATTACCGATTTATCAATTCCTTGTCAACATTGGAAAAAGTAAAAATACAATATAATGCTATGATTGTTGGTTATGATCAACAATATATAGGTGGAGCTAAGGGTTTACTGACAGGTAAACGTATTTATAGCCTTGATGCTTCTGACAAGTATACCATTACTTCCTACTATTATGATGATTATGGACGTATGGTACAGGTGCATGCCAGCAATCATTTGGGAGGATTCGAAGATGAGTATACAGCCTATAATTTTTCTGGAACGATAAGGCAGAAACTGCATATACACACTGTACCAAATAAGCCTGTGCAGAAAGAAGTATATAGTTACACTTATGATCACGTCAATCGTCTTCTCACCACATCCCATAAATTAAATGACTTACCAGAGAAAATACTCCTGAGCAATTCCTATGATGAAATTGGTCGACTGCAGGAACAGTCGAAAGCAACAGAGACATCTGTATATACCTATAATGTACGTGACTGGTTGACAGGAATCTCAGGAAATTTCTTTTCTGAAACATTAGCATATAATACTGCTGTCGGGGGGATTTCACCGCAAGTTTCTTCTTATAGTGGTAATATCAGTGCTATGCAGTGGAAGGCTGGTATGGAGAAAGTAATGCGCGGTTACCAATTCCGTTATGATCATGTCAATCGTCTGACTCATGCTTTGTATGGAGAAGGTAACAATATAACTATCAATGATAAATACAATGAGATTCTTACATACGATTTGATGGGAAACATATTAACCTTACGACGGCATGGTAAACATGATAGTGGTTTTGGACTTATAGATAAGTTGGCATACAAATATAATGGTAATCAGCTTATTAAGGTTACGGATGCTGCCACAACGTCAGTGACATCCTATGGTGCGTTTCAATTCGTTGATGGTGCAGATGTAGAAAATGAGTATGTCTATGATGCAAATGGTAACATGACAGAAGATTTCAATAAAAAGATTTCGAAGATAGAATATAATTTATTAAATTTACCATCGAAACTTCAGTTTAGTTTTGGGCACATGACAGAATACTCATATGATGGTGCAGGACGTAAACTCTCTGTCACCTATAAAACCTCGAAGACTAACCTCTTTGTACCTATGGGTAGCATCGTTCCGCCTCTATCTACTAATGTGGCTTTAACGCTGAAAACCGATTACTGTGGAAATATGATTTATGAGAATGGACAATTAAGCAAGATTCTTACCGACGTGGGATACATTACACTTGCGAATTCCACTCCAACATACCATTACTACTTGCAGGACCACCTTGGAAACAATCGTGTAGTGATAGATGAGCATGGACAAGTGGAGCAAGTGAATCATTACTATGCCTTTGGTGGACTGATGGGTGAGAGTACAGGCGGAGGCGCACAATCTTACAAGTACAACGGCAAGGAACTTGACCGTATGCACGGATTGGATTGGTATGATTATGGTGCACGCCACTATGATGCTGTGCTGGGAAGATGGATGTGTGTGGACCCATTGGCTGAGAAATATTTCAATGTATCAGGATATATATATTGTATTGATAATCCTATAAAATTAAATGATGTTGATGGAAAAGCGCCAGTATATAGTAATCGAGGCGTTTTCTTGGGCACAGATGATAAAGGGCTATCTGGCGACTATATTATTATGGATAAAAGATTTTTTAAACAAGGAATGCCTCATTCTCAAGCGCAAAAACATCTCTATTTAGGCAATATAGCACCTGGGGTCTATCGAAAAATATGGAATCATAATGCAGAGTTGGTTAAACGCCCAGATTACGATGGATACGTAACAATATCAGAAGGAATTAAGTGGGCTAAAGAACATCCTAATGCTTTAAAACACCCGACACCGGATAATACTTTATATATTGATGCCTCTAAACTGGATTTTGGTTCATTATCAACTTCAGACTTTAAAGAAGAAAAGAAAGTCACTCCACAGAATCTTTTATCCAAAGATATAATCCGTTTTATCAAATCTACATTCTTCTATTCAGAAAGAAATGTAGTATATGCTCTTGGAAGAGTAAATATGATTCTTTTAAATCGTAATAAACGAGAAGTGAAAGTTGTAAATGATAATGCTACTGATTACGATTGGAATAAAGGAGGAGGATTATGGAGAAGCATCTTAATTAATTTTGAACGATGGCGTACAGGTCTTAATGATTCTCATGGTTTTAAAACCTTGTATTATGGTGTTGGACATTTAAAAGAATGATTAAAAAAATTAACATAATAACAAGTGTTTACATATTCTTATGGTATTTATCTACCCTTTAAATTGCAAGTAATTTATGAAAAAAAAAATATTTAAAATGTTTCTAATGATGGGGATTGGAATTATCATCTATTTTATAATAACTTATCCGTTAAATTGGGGAATATCTGAAGAACTTGGTAATGGTTTTATTATTACATCCGATAAAAGTTTATTATATAAAAAAGATAATAGAGAGTATTTCGTACTTCCATTTGGGGTTTCTAAATATTCTTATAATTCCAAATGGATTATTGCATGTACAAAAGGATATTATATAAAACGCAGTTCAAAAAATAAAAAAGGCAATATAAGTTTGACTAATTATTGGATTATAGACAAGGAATGTCCAATACATTACAATGAACAGGACTCTATTACTTTATATATAGATGGTTATGCATATCCTATTATTACTAATGGACTAATAGGCCCAATGGACTCTTTATCTTTTATAAAATCTATAAAGAAAAATGATATTCCACTGACGTTAAACTAAAATGCAGATGTCAAACTTTATGTCTAAATGAGCAAGCTCTTTTGTACTTGGTTTGTACAGAAGTTCCACGAAACGGACAACTTCACGCTTTATCATGCAAGTATACTCCCAGTCAACAAGAATAGCTTTACGAAGAATTAAAGTATAAAGTTTCAACAACTCAATAATCAGGTAGCCTATATCAGATTTATGGTGACTCGGTTATTAATCATATCGTAGTACAATGCTTGCTAAAGGGCTCTTTCCCTTATATATTATATAGATTGCATACGAATAACTTATTAATAAGTTAGATCTCTAAAAACTTTTGGCTCTATAACGAATCGTGTGGGTAGGTATCGAATATTTCTCGTCAAAATG
>CAMQDS010000023.1 GCA_946999645.1 uncultured Bacteroidales bacterium | reverse complement strand
TCGCAAATGATTGCTGCTGTTGAGATTAATCAAGATTTGAATTTTATTGTAGAGGGTCTATCCTTTATGACATTGTTTAATCTTACTAGACTTTCTGAATATGATGTACAGAGATCCTTTATGCCCTTTTGGTATACGCTGGATTCCTATGATTCTTATACTGGAGACTATCACTTGAGACGAATAAATGATAGTGGAACAGATTATCTAAAATATAGAGAAGGTGCTAAAAGAGTAGTGAATACAATGTATTCGGAAAGTAGGCTTAATTATACGGGTAATTTTGGTAAGAACCATGTTACTGGGTTATTGGTTCTTACAGCAAGAGAACAACTTGCTGCAAATGCAGGAAGTCTTCAATTATCCCTTCCTTCAAGAAATGCTGGATTGTCTGGTCGTTTTACTTATGGTTGGGATAAACGTTATTTTGCAGAATTTAATTTCGGATATAATGGCTCCGAACGTTTTCATCAAAGCCACAGATGGGGTTTTTTCCCTTCATTCGGTGGTGCCTGGATAATTTCAAATGAAAAGTGGTTTGAGAAAGTAAAAACATATGTACATAATCTTAAATTTAGAGCTTCATATGGTCTTGTTGGTAATGACAATATAGGTTCACGTAGAAATAGATTTTATTATTTATCCGAAACCAATATGGAAAGTAAGCCATTGTCTTCATATTTTGGAGAACTTTCAGATATAACATATAATGGTATAAATGTTTTGCGATATGCCAATGAGGCAATAACATGGGAAAAGTCTTATAAGACAAATTTTGCTCTTGAACTTGGTCTTTTTAATAAGTTGGATATAATCGCTGAATATTTTACGGAACATCGTACTGATATTTTTATGAAAAGAGCTGATATACCTAATACAATGGGGCTGCAAGCACCTGTATATGGTAATGTTGGAGAAGCAGTTTCAGGAGGTGTAGATATACAGGCTGATTATAAGCAATCCTGGAGTAATGGATTATGGGCATCCGCAAGAATGAATTTTACTTTTGCAAGAGGGAAATATTTAGTATATGAAGAGCCTACATATAAAGAAGCCTATAGACAACATGTGGGAAAACCCATAAGACAGGTATGGGGTTATATTGCAGAAAGGTTGTTTATAGATGATGAGGATGCTGCCAATAGTCCATCTCAAGCAGCACTTGGAAGTCCTTATGGCGGTGGAGATATTAAATACACCGATGTGAATGGCGATGGTGTAATTACAACCGCCGATAGAGTTCCAATAGGTTATCCTACATCTCCAGAAATTATTTATGGATTTGGGACTTCGGTAGGATATAAAGGTTTAGATTTTTCTCTCTTTTTTCAGGGAATGGGGCGTGAATCATTTTGGATAGATGCAACAAGTAGATATGGTGTAGATAATGGAAGAAAGGTATGCGGTACCGCTCCTTTTGTAAACAATACACAATTACTTAAAGCATATTCTGATAGTCATTGGAGTGAGGATAATCGTGATATATATGCACTATATCCACGTTTTAGTGCATATCAGAACAATAATAACACACAGGTGAGTACCTGGTGGATGAGGGATGGTTCTTTTTTAAGATTGAAACAACTTGAAATAGGTTATACACTTCCTCAAAAACTTACAAATAAGGTTCATATTGATAACTTGAGATTCTATATCCAAGGAAATAATCTTTTGTGTTTCAGTAAATTTAAACTTTGGGATCCAGAATTAGCTGGAGAGGGGCTTAATTATCCTATACAGAGAACAATAAATATTGGACTTAATATTACTTTTAAATAATAGAAAATGCGGATGAACATATATAAAACACTACTGTCATTGTCTGTTCTGACTATCTTTTGTTTAGCCGGAGGTTGTGATAAATATCTTGATGTTGTCCCTGATGATGGTTTACCAAGTATTGAAAAGGCGTTTAATTTACGAGCTTCTGCTATAAAATATCTTGGAACTTGTTATTCTTATATGACACATGAGGGAGATCCTTCAAGCGATCAAGGAATGCTTACAGGAGATGAACTGTGGGATTTATATGGAAGGCTTGTTACAAATGTAGCTGGTAGAGTTCCTGATACAATGACACATATAGCTAGAGGCGATTTGTCTCCATATAACGTATACGGTTCTGACTGGGAGTCTATGTATCAAGGAATCAGATGCTGTGATATTCTTATGGATAATATTCATAGGGTACCTGATATGGATGATAAAGAAAAGAAACAATGGATCTCTGAAGTTATGTTTCTTAAAGCCTATTATCACTTTAATTTAGTGAGAAAATGGGGACCTATACCTATAGTCCGAAAAAGTTTGCCTATTGACTCAGGAGTAGAAGAAGTAAGAGTTTATAGAAATAATATAGATGAATGTTTTGATTATATTATCGAACTTTTAGATTCGGCTTTTTTAAATCTACCTATAACAAATCAGTCGTTAGATGAGTATGGTCGTATTACAAAGCCTATTTGTGCAGCATTTAAGGCTAAGGTAGAGGTATTTGCTGCAAGCCCACTCTTCAACGGTAATATAGAGCAGGCTTCACTTAAAGATAAAAGAGAGGTTTCACTTTTTTCTATAAAAACAGATGAGGAAAAACTTAAGAGGTGGAATCAGGCTATGTTGGCTTGCAAAGATGCTATAAAAGTTTGCGAAGATGCTAATATTTCGTTATATAATGGTTCAGATATACTTTATAGAATGTCTGATTCTCTTAAGATAACTCTTACGTTAAGAAATGCTTTCAATCAAAGGTGGAATACTGAACTGATATGGGGCAATACTCAATCTCCTGTATCACATATGAAAATATTTCAGAAGTTATGCATTCCTATTTTAAGTGATTATACTGATATGTTAGGGGGATATAGGTTTATAGGAGTACCTCTTAAAATTGCAGAACAATTTTATACTGTAAATGGTCTTCCGATTGAAAATGATGTCGCTTGGACGAATATAAATCCTATGGATGTACGCATTGGTGATGAAGAACATTCATATTATATCAGAAAAGGATATGTTACTGTTAAACTTAATTTTGACAGGGAACCACGATTCTATGCTTCACTTGGTTTTGATGGAGGAAATTGGCTTGGACAGTTGTCTAACTATAACGATGTGAAGGATAGAGATTTACCATATATAACTTGTCGTATTGGTGGAAAACATGCAAAGTCAGGAACAGAAAGAGGTCCAGTTACTGGATATTTTCCCAAAAAACTTTTTCCTCTTGGTTGTACATGGACTGCAAATAATAATTTTACATCTGTGTGGTTTCCTTGGCCTATGATTAGATTGTCAGACCTATATCTTTTATATGTTGAGGCTATAAATGAGGCTGAAGGTCCGAATGGTACACATAAGGATGAATTATTTAAATATTTGAATGCAATTAGAAAAAGGGCTAAAATCCCAGATGTGCGTACTTCCTGGGATAGGTATAGTAATAGCCCAGGATATTATAGAACTCAAGTAGGTATGAGAAATATAATCCATAGAGAAAGACTAAATGAACTTGCATTTGAAAGCCAGAGGTTTTGGGATTTAAGAAGGTGGAAAGAAGCTCCTGCTGAATATCAAAAGGGAATATATGGCTTTGATATCACATCTTCTTTACCAGAAGATTATTATAGAAAGAAGTTTATATATGCTCAAAAATTTGGTCTTAAGGATTATTTCTGGCCGATACCTAATTCGGCTATAGAAAAGAATAGCAATCTTGTACAAAATATAGGTTGGAAGTAATATAACTAAGTTGAATATGAGAAAAATATTACTATTTTATTTAGTCCTTTTAATTCTATCGGCATGTAATTCCTGGAATGGTACTTATGGTCGTATAGATCAGATTAATAAAAATATGCCAGTACCAGAAAAAGTAGAGGTTACTGCAGTGAAATGTATAGGCGGTGGAGCCGTTATTTGGATTAAAATTCCTGATGATAAGTATATTAAGGGTGTTGTTGCAACATATTATAGGAAAGGAGTAGAAGTGAATACACGTATATCAAGATACATTGATAGTTTACGTGTAGAGGGATATTCTGATACAGAAGAGCATACTATAAAAGTTTCTTCATTCAATGTAAATGGAATTAAGTCTAAACCTATAGAGGTAAAGTTTCATCCATTGCCTCCTGCTATCAGAGTTGTAAAGCCTGAACTCATAGCTTCAGCTGGAGGAATTAAAGTGAAAATTACAGGCAATACTATGAAATCAAGTCTTGCCGTATGCTTATTACGTGATGCTGATGTAAGCAATGCTGGAAAGCCTGTAAGTATGCTAAAATGGAAGGAGGTTACAACATTATTTACAGAAAGTAATAACATATTTCTTACTAGAAGAGGGCTGGAACCTGTTAGTGCTGTTTATGGAGTATATCTAAGAGATAGGTGGGGAAATATATCCGATACAATAAAGTCAGTGTTGACACCACTCAAAGAAATACAGATACCAAAAGATAAATTTGCATATTTTAACCCAGGGGATGATAATTGCTTTTCAATATCAGAAGAACGTCCTGCTTATCCAGTAAAAGGACTTTGGGATGGATCTGGAAGCAGTTATTCTCCTCATTTCTTAGCTATCGGAAAGTGTCCTATACCTTGTTGGCTCACAATTGATATGGGCTGTATGGTTGAACTAAGTCGTATTTCTACTTTACCTCGTATTAACTACAATATATGGAGGGATGCTCATCCGAGAGATTTTGAATTTTGGGGAAGTAAAAAGCCTTCAGGAAAATCAGGATTGGGGGAACACGGTTTTGATGACACTTGGTTTTGCCTTGGTAAATTTACACAGTTCAAGCCGTCTGGTTATAAAGAAGATGGTTCTTTGGGTGAACTTACTACAGAAGATTATGAATACTTCAATAAAGGAAATGATTTTGAACTTGATTCTGATAAATTTCCTCATGCCTTTGATGAAATCAGGTATTTGCGTATAGTATTTGTTGATACTTTTGAAACTTTTTTAATTCCTGATGCTACTGAAGCTTCTGATATTCAGTTAGGTGAAATAATTCCATGGGGACGGATTATTAAATAATTGTAACTATGAAAAAAACAGTGTTATATATTTTAATTACTACAGTAATTATATGTTCTTGCGATAAACAAGACAGTGTATATAAAAAATATGTAGTAGCCGGGGGCTATGATTATCCTGCAAAAGCGATAAATTTGTCTTGCGAGTCTGGATATAAGAATGTAACTGTAAAATGGTCTAAACCAATGGATCCAGCAGTAAAGACAGCTAAATTATTTTGGGATAATTATGCAGATTCTACACTTGTAGATTATTCAAATTATCCTGATGGACATATCAGTATTAATGTGAATAATCTTGATGATCGCTCCTATACATTTGATGTCGTAAATTACGATCAAGCAGGAAATAAGTCTCTTTCTGCAGAAATTATTGTATCACCATATGGGGAAGGGTGGATGTCTTCAAGGTCTGAAAGAACTGTTATATCAGCCAAAATGAAAGAGGATTCTGCTATTGTAATTATGTCTAAAAGTACAGATGAAATGGTTGCAACTAGGTTTCGATACATTAATTCTGAAGGTCAATGGGTATATTGTGATAAGCAATTAAAAAAGGGGGAAAACAGGATATCTTTTTATCGGCCTATGAAAGGAAAAAGGTTTGAATATTCATCTTCATTCTGTCCCAAATCAGGTAAAGATACAGTATGGAGAAAACCTATAAAGTCTATTGATGGAATTTCTTTTCGTTTAAATTGTCTCAGGTGGGCAGTATCAGCAACAAATGGACAAGTTTTTGCTGACAATATACCTGATAAAATTTTTGATGGAAAAAAATTGTCTGGTTGCAGATATCATAGTTCAAAACTTGAAATTAATAAAGCTGAATTTCCAAAAATATTATCGATTGATACTCAACAAACTATAGGCAATGAATTTGCATTTACTAGTTTTGAATTCTGTACAAATCCAGATTCGGAGTCTCTCCGGTATATTAAAAATTTTATAGTATATATAGGAAATACGCCATATGATCCGGATGAAAAGAATTTTAGACAAACTTTTGGTATTCCATTTATCAGTAATATTCTTTCTCCTAAATCCTCTGTTCAGTCTTTCAATGTTTCTAAAGGAGGAGTTGGAAAGTATTTATCTATAGTATTTACAGATTCTTGGAATAAGGAAGGGTACATTGATTTATGGGAACTTATCCCTTATGGATATATACCTTCTTTGGCTGATTAATATACGGCAATCTTTATTACATAAACGTTTTTATGTTATGGATAGAAAATTAATCTTATTACTGAGTATAAGTGTAATTATATTTTTAGTTTCTTGTTCGCCAAAGGATTCTGATTATGGAGAACCTGCAATAAACTTAAATAAATCAGAAATAGTATTTGATAGTAATGGTAGTGAACAAACCATAAAGCTTTTGTCTACTGTTCCTTGGGTACTTGATGGCTATATACCTGCAATTAGACAATGGGTGAAAATATTTCCTGAACATGGTGTCGCTTCTAAATCTCCTCAAGTGATAACAATAAAAGTATTCTCAAATAAGAGTATAGAAAGAAAGGCGGATTTAAGGTTCATTAGTTCAGACAGAAAGTTAACAACTGATTTTGTAATATTGCAAAATCCATTTATTCCTGAAGTAGTAACATCAACAATAGGAAATGTTACTAAAAATGGGGGGTATAAGTATCAGAGATATAAATTGGAAGGTGTTATAAGTAAGATTAGGGATCATAAAAAAGGCATTTTCGATTTTAAAGATGCGACAGGCATTATGACAGTAAATGGTCTTTCTTCTAAAGAGCAAGAATATGGGAAAGAAATATCAGGTGAGTTCAATTCTTTACTTGTAAAAGAAAGGGATACTGTAATTATAACTGGATATCGTACAATTCTTGATAATAAACCAAGTATTGCTTATGCCTTTCTTGTAAAAGTTCTAACATATAGGGAAAAAAATGCCGACGAGGTAGAGACGAAAATGTTTCCTTACTCCATAGATTTTAGAAAAGGACAAGGTGCATTTATAATAAATAATAAGAAGTTTCCTTTGGCCTTTGATGCAATTTGGCGTAATTCGCTCATTGAGGGCATGGCAGCAAGTGCGTATCATTATCCAAATATGTATGAAACAGAGAGTTGGCTGTTTTCACCAAAAATAAAACTATCTAAGGCTAAAAATCCTGTATTGGTGTTTACCCATATAGTAAATTTCTTCAAGAGTTTAGAAGTTGCAAAAAAACAGACAAGCTTGTTTATCAGAAAAGAAGGAGGAGAATGGAAAAAAGTGTCTATGGACTTTTCTTATCCGGACAAACTTTCAAGTAGTTTAATCCAATCAGAAGAAATAAATCTAAAGCAATATAATGATGCTACAATTCAAATAGCATTCAGATATATGAGTGATGCTATAAGTGATGCAGGAAAATGGCAAATCTTGAGTTTAAATGTTAAGGAAAGCGAAGAAAAAGTTCAAAAAGATAATTCGGGTTCCACTGAAGATTATAACAAAATCGATTGGGAATGGAATTAATGCTAATGAAAAACAAGATTATGAAAAATATTAATATCGTATACATCATTACTATTATAGTTCTATCAACTTCAGGATGTATAAGAGAAAAGTTAACTGATACTGTTAAAACTGAAAAAAGGATACTTATATGTTCTTTTGAGAATAATGAAGCAGGTTCAAATAATATTACTACGAAAACTAGTATTACAAGATATGGAAAGACAGTTTGGAAAGTAGGTGATAAAATATGGGTTAGTAATGGTATAAATTCTGATACTCTCACTGTATCTTCCGAATATGATGGGAAGAAATATTGTGAATTTAATACTGATTTAAAAGGAAAACTTTACATCGTTTATCCTTTGAGTGTTTCAAGAGGTATAGATGCATCTGGGAAAATAAAGATTGAAATTCCGCACATACAAGATGGTACTTTTGCAAGTTCAAATATAGCCGTTGCCGTAGCAGAGGATAGGTATGTAAAAATGAAAAATGTAACATCAGTTTTGAAATTCAGAATACCTGAAGATGCAAAGCCTGTGAAAGCAGTATCAATAATTGGCGCAGGTAATAAGCCTGCAGGGTATTTTACGGTGGATATGACTAATGATATACCGAATATTGTTTCTACTGACCTCTTTAATGATATTATTGTAAAAACAGATGGACTTTCCGGAAATTTTTATGCAACAGTAGTTCCCGGTGTATATAATGCTGGTTTTTCTATGTCAGCTATTACTATAGATTTACATAATGCCTATGAAAGTAAATCAACGTCTACCACAAAGACACTTGCAATAAATGAATTTTATGATTTAGGTAATATAGGTTATTCATTAAAATCTTTGAAAGGAGATGGCAGTTCTAATAATCCATGGTTGATTTCAAATTTTTTTGAAATGTTGGCATTTACATATTACGTTAATGATGGAAATACAATGGAAGGACAGTATATTAAGTTGACTGATAATATTAAAACTGTAACAATACCTATAGGTTTATACAATGTGAGTACTCAAAAAGGAATTGCATTTCGTGGTAACTTTGATGGTGGAAATAAAACTATAACTGTAGATTTAAATCAAACAGGCAAAGATGCCATGGCTTTGTTTGCCAATGTTAGCGATGGATCCAATATCCACAATGTAAATATAGAAGGTCATGTAAAATCAAATTATGATTATGTCGGAAGTCTTATCGGATTTTTAAATGCATCTTCTTCAGTTAAAATTTCGGATTGTATGTCTTCTGCGAATGTTGAAGGTTTTGGATATGTAGGAGGTCTTATAGCATATACATCAAGTCCTAAAAAGATAAAAGTTATTGACATAGAGAGATGTGTTAATAAAGGGACGGTAAAGGGACATGGTCGCTATGTAGGTGGGCTTGCAGGTTCTGTTAACTATACAAAAATAAGAAATACCTCTAATGTCGGATATGTTGAGGGAACTCAGTGTGTAGGAGGTATTTCAGGAAACACATATAGTTCAGAATTAACGAAATGTGTAAATACAGGGAAAATATTTGCTTTTAAAAAAGCTGGTGATTTTGGTAAGCTGAAAGGAAAAAGGTGGAGTGCTGATTATTTAGGTGGGGCGGCAGGCATTTCAGGTTATTCTTATGGAGGATCCAAGCATATACATTGTGATAATTCAGGTACTATTGAAGGTGTAAATAAAACTGGAGGTATAGTAGGTGCATCATATTGGGGATCTATAGAATCATGTACTAATTCTGGAAATGTGCAAGTCTCTGATGAGGCAGGGGGAGGTATAACCGGTTGGATTATAACCCATAGCAGTATAAATGGTTGTACTAATACAGGAAAAATAACTGTTCAGAAAAATTATTCTGGTGGAATAATCGGAATTGCACAGTCATATCATAAATCAGCAAAAATAGTTATCAGTAAATGTTATAATGAAGGTGAAATTGTTTCTTACAAAGGACAGTCCGTTGGAGGTATATTAGGTCATGCCTATGTAATGAATAACGTTGCCAATATTACAGTTGATAAATGTGCTAATAAAGAAAGAGGAGAGGTTAGTGGTGTTAAATTAGTAGGTGGAATTATAGGATCTGAAGACAGATATTCCGACTGGAGTCGTATGAATATATATAACTGTGAAAATCATGCTAAGATAACAGGAACTGGAATAGGTGATAAAACAGAAGTTAATATAGGAGGAATTTTTGGAGGTATGATTCATAACACTAAACAACAAGGTGTTATGATCAAGAACTGTTATAATACTGGAAATGTGGAATATGCAGATGCCTCTGATATTACTCCGAATGCAGGTGGCATTGCAGGCTATCTTAATCATGGTGCAAATGCTTATATTACAAATGTCTACAATTCGGGAAAGGTTGGTCCGAAATCAGGAGAAATGGCGGAATCTGCGTCGTGTGGGGCAATAATAGGATTCAATGTGGTTCAACAAAGTAAAATAGGTAATGCATATTATCTCAAAAATTCCTGTCCTTATGTTATTTCCGAGAAGTCAAAATATACTGATTACACGAATATCATTTCTGTGGATAAAGTCGGTAATCTTGAAACTCCTGCTGTAATAGGTAGTAATCAATATAATACTATACATAGTGCTCTTGATGCATGGAGTAAAAGTGATAAAGAATTCTATAGATGGACTTATGGACCTAAATTTAAATATGAATAGGAACTAAAAAATTTTATAAATAAAGTAAATAGTAAAGAATAAATTTATGAGTGTAGGCCAT
>CAMQDS010000022.1 GCA_946999645.1 uncultured Bacteroidales bacterium | reverse complement strand
GGGTTGCCGAGGGAGATTGAGTTGCGGCGGAAGCAGTATGAGTATTACTGCGAGAGGCTCCTTTCTTTTGATAATGATAATGCCTGAATGAAGTGACGTTTCTTTGTAACAAGTTTGTATCTTTGCATATAATTAATTTTTAAATTTTTATATTATAATGTACAAGCATTTGATATTATTGATTTTATCTGTTTTATTCATTAACCCCAAAAATATGTATGCCGGTAAATTAACTGAAAGGTGGCTGAAGGAAAATTATATTAAGACAGAAGTTTTAATTAAAATGAGAGATGGCGTTTCTCTATATACATCTATATATCAACCAAAGGATTCTACTCAAAGGCATCCTGTTATAATGCAACGTACTCCATATTCTCTAAGTCCTTATGGAAAGGGTTTTTCGAAGGCCTTGAAACAGTATATGTATTCTTTTGTTAAAAATAACTACATAATAGTATTACAAAATGTAAGGGGTACATATTTGAGCGAAGGGGAGTATGAAAATATAAGACCTATTAAAAAGACGCCAGATGGTATAGATGAAGGTACTGATGTATATGATACAGCAGAATGGATTTTGAAAAATACTTTTTGTAATGGAAATATAGGAGTAAAAGGAACTTCATATCCTGGTTTTTACGCAACTTGGGCTGCTCTGAGTAATCATCCAGCAATAAAGGCTGTTTCTCCTCAGGCCCCAATAGCGGATTGGTATATGGGAGATGATGTTCATCATAATGGAGCTTTTATGCTTGCCGATATGTATAGGTTCGGAGGCTCGTTTTTTAGACCTAAAAATAATCCTACTATACGTTCAAAGTCTTCTTTAGTAAAAATAGATAAAAATATTTATGACTTCTTTTTGGAAAAGGGTGATATGCTGGAACTTATGAAGCCATACGGTGACAGTCTTGATTTTTGGAATAAAATAAAAGAACATCCGAATTATGATGACTTTTGGAAAGAAAGAAGTCCGCTTATCCATTGTAGAAATGTGAAACCTGCTGTTATGGTGGTTGCTGGAACATACGATGCTGAAGATTGCTACGGGGCGTTTCATACTTATAGGAGTATAAAAAAACAATCTCCGAATACTCCATTATATATAGTGATAGGTCCTTGGGCTCATGGTGCATGGAAATCAAAAGATTATAATCATCTTGACGGTGCCTTTTTCGGAAATGGTTCTTCTACATATTTTATGGAAAATATTGAATACCCATTTTTTGCCTATTATCTTGAAAATAAAAAAAATAAACCTATCAGCAATGTAAATGTACTGCCTTCAGGTGATACACAAGAAAATACTCCTAAGCCAGAATGGAAAACAATGGCTTCGTGGCCTAATAAGAAGACAAAAAATATCAAATTCTATCTCTCTTCTGATTGTAAAATAGTATCAAAAGGCAGGTCTGTTAAGCCAGGGATTCTTTCATATATATCAGATCCTTCCAATCCAGTTCCTTATTACCACGTTTTGTCAAATGGTCGTGAGCGTGACTATATGGCAGGAGATCAAAGATTTTTAGACGCAAGGAAAGATATTTTGGAATTTGAAAGTGGTATATTAGAAGAAAAAATTGGTGTAGGAGGACCTATAAAAGTTGTATTAAATATGATATGCAGTACAACTGATGCTGATGTTGTTATCAAGGTAATTGATTGCAGACCTGATGGATACAAGATGTTAGTGAGAGCGGATGTGCTTCCTCTAAGGTATCGTAAGGGTTATGAAAATCCAGTCCCTCTAAAGCCAGGACATCTTGAAAGAGTTGAATTTGAAATGCCTGATATTGCTCATATATTTTATCCTAATCATAAAATAATTATTCAAATACAAAGCAGTTGGTATCCTTTAGTTGCAATGAATCCTCAGAAATTTATTGAAAATCAATATTTTGCAAATGATAAAGACTATAACAAAGCAAAGATTGATATAAATATTATGAAAGGAAGACCATCTTATATAGAATTGCCTGTGACCAATTTAAATGATAAATAATATTTATATTTATAATTATTAAAATTTATGGTATGCTTATTGTTGTATTTTAAAAAGTTATAATGGGAGATATAATTAACTAAAATAAATTAAAATGAAGAAAATTTTAACAAGTGTCTTGGTTTCGTCCATGATGTTTTTATGTATTGATGCGTTTGCTCAATTTACAGTTAATGCTGGTTATTCAAACTCAAGTTTTAAAACAAAATTGGATGGAAAGCCAATTGAATCACTAAATTATAATTTAAACGGTTTCTTTGTTGAAGCCGAATATAATTTAGGCTTATTTGATAATTTAAGCCTTGTACCGGGTCTTAGGTATAAATATGGGTTATCAAAAAAGACTACATTTGATACTTTACCTTTTATTGGTCAGTATTCTTTATCTACTTTATTTTCAGAACATTATATCGATGTCCCTGTTAATGTGAAATATACATATCCTTTATTACACAATCTTAAAGTTTTTGCCTTTGCCGGTCCTACTGTTTCTTGTGGTTTGGCATCTACTTCAAGTATTGAAGCAAAGTTTAAAATAGCTGACAAAGACTTAAATAAAATGATAAAGGAAGAATTGGATAAGATGGGAAATGATTCTAAGAAAAATAACTATGGAAAGGATGGAATTTATAGTCGTTTTGATGTTATGCTTGGACTTGGGCTTGGAGTTGAAGTATTAGATATGATTCAAATTAAAACAGGTTATGACTTTGGTCTTTTAAATCGAATTTCAGGGACAAAGGAGATGTCAGCTCATAGAAACCAGTTTTATATAGGTGTAGGTTATATGTTTTAAAATAAGACAGATACTATTTTTAAACGAAAATTATAGAATAAGCCTCGAAGGTCATACAAAAGACTTTCGGGGTTTTTTATTTCATTATTTAGTCATATTAAATACTTTGAATAAAATTCTAAATTATGATTATCTTTGTAAGAATGTAGACATTAACAGAAATTATTATGGCTTTAGCAGACGTTATAAGAAAGATTTTTGGCTCAAAGGCAGATAGGGATATGAAGCAGATTGAGCCGATACTCAATAAAATCTTAGCAATCTATGGAGAAATAGATGCTCTTTCTAACGATGAACTTCGTGCAAGGACAGAGCGCCTTAAGAGTATTTTAAGGGAAAAAGAAGCTCCTTTTGAAAAGAGGATTGCGGAGATTAAGGATGAACTTAATACTGATATTCCTATTTCAAAAAAGGAGGAACTTGCAACAGAATCCGATAAGTTGGTAAAGGAAGAAGATGAGGAAATAGAGAAAGTCCTCAATGAAATACTTCCTGAGGCATTTGCCATTATGAAATCTACTGCAAGAAGGTTTGCAGAAAGTCCTACTGTTGAAGTTACTGCATCTGAATTTGATAAAGGTCTTAGTGTTAATCATGACTTCGTACATATCAATGGTGATAAAGCGATTTGGGATAATCATTGGGTAGCAGGTGGAAATGAGGTGACCTGGGATATGGTTCATTATGATGTTCAGTTAATAGGAGGTATTGTTCTTCATGAAGGAAAGATTGCAGAGATGGCTACTGGTGAGGGAAAGACTCTTGTGGCAACTCTTCCTGTTTTCCTTAATGCTTTGGCAGGTAAGGGTGTACATATAGTTACCGTCAATGATTACTTGTCTAAGCGAGATTCTGAATGGATGGGACCTCTCTATATGTTCCATGGTTTATCAGTTGATTGTATAGACAAGCATGAACCGAATAGTGAAGCCAGAAAGAAAGCATATTGTTGTGACATTATTTTCGGTACTAATAATGAGTTTGGCTTTGATTATCTTAGGGATAATATGTCTGTCAATTTGGCTGAACTGGTCCAGAAAAAACATCATTATGCTATTGTGGATGAGGTTGACTCTGTGCTTATTGACGATGCGCGTACTCCTCTCATCATTTCAGGACCTATGGCTAAAGCAGCAGATGATGCTCAGTTCAATGAATTTAAGCCTTTTGTTGAAAAACTATATTCTCTTCAACGTTCTTTAGTTACTCAGACATTGAACGAAGCAAAACGTCTGATTGCAGCAGGGGATGAAAATGAAGGCTCAAAGTTGCTATACAGATGTTACAAGGGGTTGCCAAAATACCAACCGCTTATTAAGTTTCTTAGTGAAACAGGAATGAAACAGTTGATGCAGAAGGCGGAGAATTTTTATATGCAGGACAATGAAAGGGAAATGCATATTGTTACAGATCCTCTGTTCTTTGTGATAAACGAGCAGTTACATTCTGTAGATATGACAGATAAGGGGCATGAGTTGCTTGCAAAAAACGTAAATGATCCTGATTTCTTCGTGCTGCCTGATGTAGGAAGTAAGATTGCTGAAATAGAGAAGAGCGACTTGTCTTTGCAGGAAAAGAATGAGGAGAAAGATGCAGTTATGGAGGACTTTTCGATTAAGAGTGAAAGAGTACATACTGTTATTCAACTTCTTAAGGCTTATGCGATGTTCCAAAAAGACGTTGATTATGTCATAATCGATAATAAGGTAAAGATTGTTGATGAGCAGACTGGCCGTATAATGGAAGGCAGGCGTTGGAGTGATGGGCTGCATCAGGCTGTGGAGGCTAAGGAAAATGTGGATGTAGAGGCTGCTACTCAGACTTTTGCAACTATTACACTTCAGAACTATTTTAGAATGTATCATAAACTTGCCGGTATGACAGGTACTGCTGAAACGGAAGCCGGAGAGTTTTGGTCAATATATAAATTGGATGTTGTAGTAATTCCTACTAACAGACCGATTATCAGAAAGGATGAAAATGATCTTATATATAAGACTAAACGTGCAAAATACAATGCTGTTATAAAGAAGGTTTTGGAGTTGAGAGCAGCAGGCAGACCTGTGCTGGTGGGAACAACAGATGTGGAAACTTCTGAGTTGCTGCTTAGAATGATGGAACGTGCCGGTATCAAGGATGCACAGTTGCTGAATGCTAAACAGCATGCACGAGAAGCTGAGGTCGTAGCTCATGCCGGTCAGTCAAGCACGGTTACTATTGCCACCAATATGGCAGGACGTGGTACTGATATTAAGTTGTCCGATGAAGTAAAGGCACATGGAGGACTTGCAATTATTGGAACAGAAAGGCATGATAGCCGTCGTGTAGATAGGCAGTTGAGAGGTCGTGCCGGTCGTCAGGGTGACCCAGGGTCTTCAACATTCTATGTATCGTTGGAGGATAAACTGATGCGTCTTTTCGGTTCGGAAAAAATCGCTGCTGTCGTAGATAGATTGGGTATGACAGATGACGATGCTCTCGAAAGCAAGATGCTATCCGGTAGTATCGAGAAAGCTCAACGTAAGGTAGAGGAAAATAATTTCGGAATACGTAAGCGTCTGCTTGAGTATGACGATGTGATGAATTATCAAAGAGAAGCAATATATTCGAGAAGACGTAATGCTCTTTCAGGAGATAGGATTGAGATTGATGTGATGAATATGATGATTGATACCGCTTACATCATAGTAGAGAAGACTGAGGGAATGAATTACGAGGATTTCTCAGGTATGGTGATGGCACAACTCTCTATCGATCCTGGTTTTGATAAGGACTTTTATGAAAATTCCAAAAGAGATGATATTGCAAAGAAACTTTTGGAAAATATGAATGAGGTATATAATAGAAGAATGGAGGCTATGGTGTCTAAAACATCTCCTATAATCAAAAGGGTATATGAAGAGAAAGGGGATGTGTTTGAGAATATCGCCGTTCCTATTACTGACGGCAGAAAAGTGCTTACATTACCTGTTAATCTCAAAAAAGCGTATGAGACTGATGGAAAGGAACTTGCAAAGACTCTTAGTAAAACCATTATCTTGTGGCAGATAGATGAACATTGGAAGCAGCATTTGAGAGATATGGATGATTTGAGACAATCTGTTCAGAATGCCGCTTACGAGCAGAAAGACCCACTGGTTGTCTATAAATTGGAAAGTTACAATCTGTTTTCTTCTATGTTGGAGGCTCTGAACAGAGATGTACTTTCATTCCTTTTGAGGGCTGTCTTAAATGTACGAGAAGAAGCTCCTGAGAGAGTATCTAAGCCTTCAGCAACTGATATGAGTAGAATGCGTACTCGTCGAGATGATTTGACAACTAATGGAGAACAAAGAAGTAATACTCCAGTAAGGGCTGATAAGAAAGTTGGACGTAATGATCCTTGTCCTTGTGGTTCTGGTTTGAAATATAAAAATTGTCACGGTAAGGGACTGGTTTAGTTATATAAATTTTTTACGTATATGGAACAAAATGTAAATGAAGTTAGCCGCGTCTCTACGGGTTCTGTAATAAAGGGAGAAATATATTCTCCTAATGATATAAGGATAGACGGAACTTTTGAAGGAAAATTGAAATCTGATGGAAGGGTAGTAGTAGGGGAGAAGGCTGTTATAAATGGAGTTATTATCTGTGAAAATTTGGATTTTCAAGGAACTATGACAGGTCAAATCTTTGTGAGAGATACTTTGAGCCTAAAAAATGGATGTAAGGTAAATGGAGATTTGCATATCAGGAGGCTAACTGTGGAATTAGATGCTATGTTCGACGGTAATTGTAAAATGATGAATGAAGAAGATTTAGAAAATATTACATATAAAGAATGTAATACTTCAGATAAGGAATAGAGAATTTATCATTTAAATAAGATAAAAATAAAAGAGGTAACTATTTTTAGTTACCTCTTTTATTTGGTATTTAAGTGCTTACAAATTACTCGACAGTAGGCTCTCCTCCTGCACGAGATATACCGTACAGTGGATGAGACGGCTTAAATTTATTATCTACTGTTCCATCTTGATTAAGATATTCCAAATGTTCAGGAGCCTTACAGTTTTTAATTTTAACTCCATTTGCATCTACTATCTCTCCTATAAATCCGCTGAAAGACTTAGAGAAAAACGCGCCTTGAGGTCTTATACTTACATAATCTGTACTGCAATTTTCAACTGTAGAGTTAGCATTGAAAGAACCAACTAGACCTCCGATTTGATCACCCTTTGTTTGGAAGGTTACGAATTTAACAGAGCAGTTATTAAACGTACAATTTGGATTGGAATAGCCTACAAGACCTCCTAGGTTCTGAGAATATGCTTTGCCTTTTATAAATATATTTGTTGCATTAATGTTCTCAAATATAGAACCACCCCCTGCATAGCCTATAATTCCTGCAAACCATGCTTGTTTCTTATGTTTATCAGCATCTTGTACTTTGTCTCCATTAAGACCGTAAATAGTGACATTCTCAACATTTAAATTTCTCATAGTGCCATACCATAGACCGAATATACCTTCAAATTCATTTCTCTTAAACCAAGTTCCTGCCATGTATAAACCGTCTCCATTTATGCTAAAATTGCGAAGAGTATGGTTATTACCTTCAAAAGTACCTGTGTCTCCTCCATAATTTCCATCTCTCTGTCCGATAGGTTGCCAGTTAATACCATTCATATCAATATCGGCTTCAAGGCTGAATATAGCATCACCACTTAATATTTCAGGATGTTCAGATATCCATGCAAACTCTTCTCTGGTCTTGATATGATAAGTTGTCTTTGAACCTTCAATGGTTTTGGCAGGCTCTACAATGGTAAGTTTCTGAGGTGCAAACCAAGAATTATGATTGTTATATTCTTCTACGAAATTTTCTTCAATTCTTATACGTACTGATACTACAGAAGTGAAGAAGTTACCCATAAGGGTAGTTAGGTAGTTTCTTTGTATAGGAACGTTGGTCTTGAAGTCATATTTTGATACTAAGGTACCACCTTTGCCGCCTTTGAATGCAGAAAATTCCAAATGGATTGGAGTTTGTTCGCTCTTGCTTGTCATTAGGTAGTCTACAACCAAAGTTCTGTTATTTTTGTCAGAATCATAACTTAAAGCATAGTTCTTAACATCTTTATCGATTGTAGATTCATATGTTACAGTTTCTGCTGCTGATAATTCTTTCAGAGCTTCACCCTCTGACTCTCCTGTAAGAAGGTTGATTGATTTGAACCTTTTACAATCAGTACCATAGTACTTTACTTCAAAGTAATTTGGAGTATCTATAGGAACTAAATTCCAATCAGTGGCTACAACCCTTATTTTTGAGAAAGGTCTGCGTAGTACAAGAGTTTCATTTATAGGATCTGAGCCTAACCGAATTGTTTTTGCAATATAGTATGCATCACGGCTTTCATCATTTAACTGTTTTGCCGGCTCATCTTTGCATGTTATATTTTTGAAATCTTCGGTATTGTAATGTAAATCCTCTGTAGTACCTTGTTTAACAAAATCAGCCCATACTACGAAGTTGTATTTTTTATTAGGAGTAAGTCTGAAGTTGTATGCAATCTCCTCATACTTATCTACTGTTTTAATGACTGGCTCTATAACCATATCTCCTGTCTCGGAATATACGGCTAATTTATAACGAATGTCATATTTTTCCATATCTACATTGGTAATACCTCCACGTGCAGATGATGTTGTTGCAGCAGATCTTGTAGCCGAAAAAGTTTCAGGTAACTGAAGATGGATAGAAATGTTGCCATCCTCCCCAGCAGATAAAACTTTGTCAAAAGTTAATTCTTTTTGGCAAGCTACTGTAAGGACTGCAAATCCTATTGAAGCAGCAAGTAATTTTAAGTTTTTCATTTTTATATAAATAATTAATATTTTTTAAATTTTTATAAGATATTCACCATCAAAATTTTCATCAATCTGGATACCGTCATCTTTTGAATAATTTTTAGTTAAAAAGTATCCTTCTAACACTGTCTCATGGTTTCTTTTCAGGGGAATATTAATACCCATAATTTGACTTACCTGTTTATCTCTGTCATAGATTATAAAGTCAGCAATAACTGCATTTTCTTCACTATTACTTGTTAATATATAATCTATTGTAAGTGAAATTTGAGTCTTTTCTTTTGAGATATAAATGTCAGGTTTTGTGATAAAACTATATGAACTTTTGAAGTTATTAGGTTCCTGTTTATCAACATTATATCCAACTGAAGCATATTGTTTGTATGTCACTTTTACTTTTATATCATCTGCTTTGCCTCCTGCAAGTAAATAGGAATTATAATCAGTGGCTGTTATCCTGTATCTGCCGCTTGCCCTTTTTAAATAGACAGGAATTTTACGGCTGTGAATTACATTGTTGGCATCTTTTGCCAGTGCAGGATATCCATCAGGTGTGAGACGAAAATCTATTATGAAATCCTCAACCCCGGCGGCACAATCTCTAAGATGTGAATTTTCAGGATAAGTAGACAGATCTGTATCAATTTTTTTTAATGATCCTGTCTTGTAATGCCAATCTTCAGGCTTGTCCTTCGGTACGTAGTCGGCAAAGGAAGCCACTCTGTACTTTCCGTCAGGAAGTTTTGCGTGAATTGTATCTTGAGGTGCAAGTGCATCACTTGGCTTTGTGATAACTCTGCGAAGTACAGTGTTTCCCCTCTCATCATAGACTTCAACACTTATCCTTAACAAATACTTGTCTTTTTCTAAATCATAAGGAAGTGCATAGTCCTCCTGCATAGTGCTAACTGTCTTCTTAAACTTTTTATCGAACTCTATTTTCTTGTAGTATTTAGGTGGATTCCTATCTACATTGAGCTCGATTATGACAGGAGCCTTTGTCGGAATAGGGTATTCATGTATAGTACGATCACATGACGCAAGTAAAGCGATTGCAGAAATTGCTATTAATAGACGTTTCATAATTACTTATTGCTTTTACGCGGTAAATACCACTTATACATAATTGTTATACCGGCACGTGTAATTCCCCAATAATTATCGGCCATATTACTTTCATATCTTGCTCCGTTATTCCAGTTTCGATATGAATCATATTTATATTCGGCATATCCTACACCGATATTTGCTTCTATTGCCCATCTTTTAGATGCACCGAAATTCCAACTAAAACCATAACCTATACCTGCGTTCCACAGTGCATAATTAGGGTCTTGGAACCTACCTCTATCATTTAGGGCTATATTGAATCCTAATAAAGCTCCGTGTATGCCAACAAAATGACCTTCTCCTGCTTTTTTGCCAAGCCAGTACCTAAATTCAGGTTGTATACCGAGCAGACGTATTTTTCTGTCTGGTACTCTTATGTCATAAGGTGAATAGACGAAAGGAATATCTAAGGATGTCTTTTTCCAAAGTTCTGCCTCAAACCCTATATTAGCTGCTAATGCACAGTCTATTATTAGATTATTCTTTAATGCCAAAAACCTTGTACTCTTTTCTTGCGGAATGCTTTTTGGCTTATAATTAATAAGTTGTGGGGATGAAGGCACTGGTAAATTAGTAAAGCCGATATTCGGAAGCGCTTTTATTACAGGCTTTGCAGTGCATACTATTACCAAGCGTGCATTCCTATAAGGAGTGAAAAGACCGTATATCAGATTATGCCACGTTTTCCCGTTATCTATGCTGATTATCTTCTTTTTCCTGGTTGCCCAATCTTCTGTATTTTCTATTATACTTAATAGTTTGTCCCTATTAGGATAATCAAGTTCTTTTTGCAGGCTTCGTTTGAACCCTTCCCAGTCTTCGGCAAGGTTTTCTACTCTAACCTTAGAGGAGTCAACTGAAGTATTATCAAGTATAAATTTATACAGAATTTCACTTCTCCAGCGACCAAGGTCATAATTATGTTTTACTGGTCCTTCAGGAGATGCGCTACCTCCTATCCATATATACTGGAACCCGACATTTTTATCTTTAAGCACCATTTCAACAAGATTAGCAATACTGTCCAATTGAGGAGTGTGTATGAGTTTATGCTTGTCTATTTTAAAGATAATAGGGACAAGACTTGTTTCCGAATATCGTATTACAGAGTCTTGTTTATCAGGTGACAATAAAACAATACGCTTGAGATGATGTTTATATACAGGTTCAGAAGATGCCGATGATTTTCCTATGAAAAATAGAAAAACAATGGCAAAAAGGATTCCTACCTTTTTCATAAATTCTTAAGTTTTTCAAATTTTGCAAATGTAATAATATTTGTCTTTAATTTTTAATATTTATAAAAAATGTAATTATTTGTAGTTATCTTGTTGTTGATATTTTTTCGGCAAAAGTTTGTAGTTTATCAAAATACAACTATATTTGCAAATATGCTTTTGAGAAGGGGGTATAGCTCAGTTGGCTAGAGC
>CAMQDS010000021.1 GCA_946999645.1 uncultured Bacteroidales bacterium | reverse complement strand
GAGACCGACCTCGGTACAGTTCACCTAAAGCGAGCAATGGCAAGAATAGATATAGTCAATCAAGCAGATGGTATCACCATTACGAAGGTAGTGTTCAAGAATAGGTCTAAACAAACAGTGCTTATTAGTGATAATGCAGACGCATTTAAAAATGCTTATTTGGAAGCGACAAAAGAATATAATGATGTAAATCTTGAAGGAAATTCAAAGACACCTATAGAATATAAAGAGCAGATATATTCATACGAACAATACGGAAAGGACGCAGAAGTACCTTCATTGGAGATAACATACACGATGGAAGGTCAGACCTATCTTCATGTAGTAAAATTAGTTACTTCCGCTACAAGCGAGCCTATCACACTCAAGCGTAATACCTTGTATAAGGTAGTTTTGTCAAACCCATCTGCAACTATTAGGTTTAGTCTTACTACAGCACCTTGGGAAGAAGATGAAACATTCCACGTTACCAGAGATGAACTCTCCGCCGCACTTGCAGGAGCGGTAACTCCAGTTCCACCTGCTGCTAAAAAGCCTGATTACACCACCACTGCTGTTGGTGACTTCATGCTTAAGGACGGTACTACAGTGAAGCCTGATGCTTTGCAACCAGCACAGCAACAGGACGTTATAGGTATCGTTGCCTATCTGTATAAGACAGAGAACAATGCTCGCTTGAAAAACGGTGTAAAAGAAGCGTTAAAAACAAAAGGCGTTGCAGAGCCTCATGGCTTGGTAATGGCTCTTAAGAACGCCTCTACCTCTGCACAATGGCGAACTTCTAATACTCAATTTGGCGAACTCAAGCGTACATGGAAAGATAGTTATGATACTGGAGCTGATGGTTATACCCTTACCACAAATGTGTGGAATTCTAATAAACTTGATGAGTTCCCTGCTTTCAAAGTAACTAAGGAATATGGAAATAAAGTAAAAGCCCCTGTAAATACCACTGGTTGGTATATTCCTTCTGCTGGAGAGTGGATTGATATTTTAGGAGATAAAGGACTTCAGGCTATAAGTAAGAGGATTACTGATACAGTAAAAGATTTGAGTTCAATTTATTATGCTAATTGGACAGGAGCAGCACTTGCTGCTATATCTATTCTTAATCAAAAGATGGGAAAGGTAGGTTACTTCGATACCTTTGCCAGTAACCAGTTGTATTCGTCGTCTTCTGAGTGTCCCTCTAACGGCGCTTACGACGTGCTTTTCGGCGGTAACGGAGACTTCTACTACAACACCAACGGTCGTATTCTCTGGTACTATGTACGTCCTATCCTCGCTTTTTAACTATTTATCTATTTAAACCGCGTCCGTCTCCGTGACGAGCGGAGCGGACGCAAAAAACAATAGAAATTATTATGATTTACAATACATTTATAAGTCGTTTGTTTCTATCTGCAGTAGTAGCAGTAGGAATGTTGGGATGTAACGGAGAAAAACAAAATATAGATAATGACGTTACAGTTTCAGGAAATGAAACACCTAAAATCAGCATTAAGATACAGTCTCCTTCGTTGGATAATGTTTTAGTTACCAGAGCTGTAGGAACTACGATAGTGGCAGAACCTGACGAAGCAGCAATTAATAAACTTAATGTTTATATCTTCAAAAAGACGGGGCATAACGGTAATGAATTTGATTATACTTTCTTTAAGGAATATTCATTTGACGCATCCAGTCTTACTGCTGGCGGAGCTTCTGCAAAACTCTGCTCAGTGGATATAGAACCTGAAATCATGAATCAAACAGTCAGGGCTGCACTTGTTGCGAATGATGACCCTACGAGTGTTACCCTAACAAACAGCACTACATTAGCGGATTTCCGTTCGGCTCTTGCTACAGCCACAGTGGCAACAGGAAACACAGCAGATGATTTGTTGGGAGGAACAAATAAGAGTTTCCCTATGTCGTGTGTCACTGGTGATATAAACACAACTCCGAGAGGAAACAATGTGGATGCGACTTTGGTACGTTCAATGGCAAGAATAGATATTCTCAACTTTGCGAAGGACCTTTATATTACTTCAGTTAAACTTACCAATGTCAATAATAAGAGTTGTTTGTTGGGTAAGGCTGATGCTGGGAAATTAAATATTCCGACTGCTGGAACAATGCCAAAAATAGAACTCAAGCCTTTGACTGAGTATAGTGCAAAAATTACTGGTGTAGATTTTGGCTACGATGCAACCCACGATGCTGAAGGAACTGAAGCTATACGCAAGGCTAATAAGCACCGTGTATTCTACCTTTATGAGCAAGAAGTTAAGGATAAAGCGTCTTCTCCTGTAGTTGAGATAGAGTATACAGCTAAGAATGCAAAAGTAACTAAAAAGGGTAAGTTGACCGTGAAGTTTTGTAAGACAACTGATCCTAATGATTGGGTGAATGTAAAGAGAAATCATATCTATACCATTCAACTTGGAGAAGAAGGTAAGTCTGTATTGCAGGGCGAAATGAAGGTTCGTTTTGTTGTGGATGATTGGAATGTGGTGACTGTTCCGAGTGAAATCATACCCTATAGCCTCGCTGTAGGTGACTATATGCTTAAGGACGGTACAACTGTAAAGCCGGATGCTTTGCAACCAGAACAGCAGAAGGATGTTATAGGTATTGTAGCATATCTGTATAAGACAGAGAACAATGCTCATTTGCATGACGGCGTAAAAGAAGCATTAAAAGCAAAAGGTATAGCAGAGCCTCATGGCTTGGTAATGGCGTATAAAAACGCCTCTGGTGAAGCTCAGAAACTGTGTACAGAACCTAATTTTAATGATCGTTTAGTAGGTTCTCATCATGATGAATATATAAAGCAGAATTATGAAAATGGTCCTGATGGTTATGCTGTTACTACAAAGGTGTGGAATTCCTATGACCTTAATTATTTTCCTGCTTTCAAAGTAACCAAGGAATTTGATACTAAAGTACATGCTCCTGAAAATACCACAGGTTGGTATATTCCAAGCATTGGTGAGTGGTTGGATATGTTGGGAGATAAAGGTTTGGAAGTTATTCCAGCTGATAAGTTTGCTATAGGTATTAATAATAGTAATAAGTATGCAAGATTTGAATATTCGCGCTTCAATGAGGCAGCCTTATCACATAAATTAGGAAATATAGTTGAGAACCTTAAACACATGACGAAATACTGGTCGACTACACAGTATCAGGGTTCTCTTGTTTATGACTTGTATGTTAATAAAGAAAAGTCGATTGAGATCAGTGACCCTGGTATGTCACAAAATATGCACTTTGTACGTCCTATCCTCGCTTTTTAACTTCCACCTTTGATATAGATAATATCATGATTACCGGTAACAATAATAAAGTGTTGCCGGTAATTTTTTATTACTATATTTTTCCTACTATAAACTGACGAGTTTGCTATAAAAATTCTTCAACCGTCATGAGGGGAGTGTGAAAAAGTAAATTAGTATATTTGCATTTTGTATTGCAACTCTGCATATGGGTTTCTGTCTTGCTTGCAGTTTCTTTACATAGAGAATAAGCGGAACTGAAAGACTACGGTAATAGAATATAAATCAAAACGATATGGAATTAAAATACAGTTATTGTTCTGACAAGTACCAGTATACAATGGGAAAGTCCTTTTATGAGACTGGACGAAAAGACGAAATGGCGGTTTTTAATATGTTTTTCAGAACGGCTCCTGAAAATAATAACTGGGCTGTAGTCAGTGGGACTGAAGAGGTGATTTCAATGATTGAAAGCCTTGGCGGAGAGAGTGCGGAATTTTATGAACAATTCCTCCCTGGAGATGAATATGCTGAATTTAGAGAATATCTGTCAAAAATAAAGTTTACGGGTAATGTTTATGCTATGAAGGAGGGCGAAATTGCTTTCCCAAATGAGCCTGTAATAATAGTAGAGGCACCTTTGATTGAGGCACAAATACTTGAAACACCTATACTTTGCATAATGAATCACCAAATGGCTGTGGCTACAAAGGCATCCAGAGTGTGCAGGGCAACGGACAAACCTGTCAGCGAATTTGGTTCACGCAGAGCTCATGGTCCATGGGCGGCAATGTACGGTGGCAAAGCAGCCATAATAGCAGGTTGTGCAAATACATCAAATATCCTTACAGGAATATATAACCATGTCGCCTCTACGGGAACGATGGCACATAGTTTTATTACCTCATACGGCAGCACAGTAGAAGGTGAACACAGAGCATTCAACGATTACATAAAAACACACAAAGAAGAAAATCTGATCCTACTCATAGACACATATGACACTTTGAGTTGTGGCGTACTTAATGCCATAAGGGCTTTTCGTGAAAACGGCATAGATGATAATTACCCATATGGTTATGGCGTACGACTTGACAGTGGCGACCTTGCCTATCTCTCAATAAAAGTCAGAGAAATATTGGATAAACATAATCTTAAAAAATGTAAAATCTTTGCTACCAATTCATTAGATGAATATCTAATCACCGATCTTGAACGCCAGGGAGCCAAAATTGACGGTTATGGAGTTGGCGACGCCATAGCTACCAGTAAAGCAGCTCCATGTTTTGGAAACGTTTACAAATTGGTGCAAATATCAGGTATGCCTGTGCTTAAAAGATCCGAAGACACCATAAAACTTATAAATCCTGGCTTTCAAATAACATATAGAATATCTGGACATAGTTCTGAACATGGAGAAATATATGAAGCTGATGTTACATGCATAAGAGGCGACAAAACAAGCAGACTTATTGAAGCCGGAGACGAATTTACCATTTATGATGAGCATGACAGGTATAAGTTCAAGACTTTTGAAAAGGGGTCATATTCTTATAGACCAATTCAGGATGCAGTAATAATGAAAGGCAAAACTGTTTATGAAAAACGTAGTCTTTTGGAAAAAAGAGACTTTTATAAACAGACATTAAGCAAGTTCAGTCCTTCAGAACGAAGATTGATAAATCCTCATTACTACAAAGTCGATATTTCAGAAGAGATGATAAAAATAAAATCAGATATAATTGAAAGAATTAATAAAGAAATTCAAGAATTTAGTATAGACTGATTTAGATAATAGGTATAATGAATTTAATTTCTTAACTTTGCAAAACTCAAATAGAATTTTTATAAATAATTAAGCTATGCAGAAATTACTTCCACTATTCACCAGAAAACTGAGCGCAATAGTCTTTTCGAGTGTGTTTCTGATGTTGCTATTTGTGTCGTGCAAAGATTATACAGAAGATACCAGGGATATTTGTTGTAACGATTGCAGCCGTATATCTCTAAATTACAGGTATATAAGAATAGATGATGATGAGTATAACACTTTTATAAAATCGATGAGGCATTTCCTCTTTGATGAAAAGGGGCTTTTTATAAAAGAAATTAAAAACAATTCAGACAATTCCCAAAATTTAGTTATTTCAGGCTTGGCGGCAGGAGGTTATTCAGTTCTTACTATAGCAAATTCGTCTGTTGAAGTGTTTAATCCTGAACTCGTGGAGGGAAAAACGGAATTGAATAAATTACATCTTATTCTGCCTAAACAGTCAACAGGACAAATAGATGATTGTAGCCCCCTTTATTGGAATCTTCAAAAAATAGTAGTTCCTGGTAAGGATGAGTGTGCTTTGAAACAGAAATATATTTGTGATTTATCGAATATTCATTGTCGACTTAAGGTAACGGTGGCTTGGGAAAGTCTTCCTCCTGGTGACGGAGAATATTCTATAGAATTATCAGATGTCTCAACAGAATACTCATTATATTCGCCAGATAACTATAATCTTAATATTAAAGATGGAGTAGTTCATAATTTTCCGTTCCATACTGAAGTAGCCGGAACTCATTATTGCAAGAAAGTCAAACTTTTTGACCTTAAATTGGAAACCGAATTCCGTACTTTCAGATATTTTGAGGATAGAATTCCTTATATATCAGTATATTATAAAGGAAAAGCGATTACTGATAAAATAAATCTTAAACGTGCTTTTTTGGAATGGGGATGGAATGTTAATAAACGTCCCGAACAGATATATAATATTCAGTTTACAATTTTAAAAGATGGCTCGGTTGTGCTTTCGCAGTGGTTTGAAGGTTCTGTGGAAGATTGGCAGGATGGTGGAAGCATTAATATATCAAAATAGAGTTTATTATCCTTAAATAAAAAATAAAAATGAAAAACTTAATTTTTAGGATAATGGCTTTCCTATGCATTGTTATAGGTGTAGGAAATCTGTTATCTTGTAGGCAAGAGCAAGATGTTTTGACAAGTGGAAAAAACACTTCTTCCTCTCTTACTTTTACCCTCTCTTTTCCGCGTGGTGGTGAAATAGTGTATCCAAAGACTAAAAGTCTTATTCATGATAATGCGGAATGGAATCTTGAGTCATTGTGGTTGTATGTTTTTGATGCGACAACGGGTAACAAGGTAGGCAGCCGAAAGAACATAAAGAATGATTTGCGTAATATATCCGATGCAACATGGACCTATGTTTATAACAATGATCCTACAGAGGTTGGAATATATCGTTTCGTTTTTGTGGCTAACGAAGACCCAGGCGATGTTGCCGATGAAGCGACATTGCGTGCCAAACTTGCAAGTAAAACACTTGCAGCTGGCAACAGTTCCCATGATTTATTGAATAAATTTGGTTCTGTTGAGGCAATTCCTATGACAGGTTATGCCTATCAGGGCGTAAAGTCCGCAACTGATATAGCCCTTGCAGGCTCTGTAAAAGGTGCTAAAGTTGATTTGACTCGTATTGTAGCCCGTGTGGACATTGAGAGTATTCGTGTGCCTAATCTTGTGATAAAGAAAATCACTCTTAATAATGTAAACAGTAAGTCATATTTATTCCCAGACTTGGAAAATGGAATTCCTACTTATAAGGTGCCTTCTTTAAGTGAGAGATTGAGCGGTATTACTGGTTTTGCTGCTGTTGATCCTACAGTGGGCATAACTACAGGCGGACGTCTTCAAAAGGCTGCTTATTTATATGAAGGTTCTCAACCAGAAGGTGGTAAAATTGAGGATTATACATCAATTGTTTTGGATGCCACTCTCGCAGGACGTCCAATATCTATAAGTATTCCGTTTGTAAAATCAGATAATCAAAATATACCTGTTCAGATTAAGAGAAACCATATTTACAGGATTAAAATAGGCGACGATACTCCTTTGACAGAAAATTCAAAGGTTAAGTTTACTATTGAAGATATACCTTGGAATGGGGTCCTTGTAAACGACACATGGGAACCTATAAGGGTTGAAGCTGTGCTTAATGACTTTAGACTTAAGTGGGACGGAATTAAGAAAGAACTTTATCTTAAAGGTCCTTTTATACAGAATACAACTGAAAAACAGACCCACTATGTGGTTGTTTCATCAAATATTACATCACATAGTAAATTTGAGGTTACTCCGCTTTCTGCAACTTGGTATACTGCTGAATTACAAGATGGTAAGTCTTCAAATGAAACAAAGATTAAAATAATGTTGAAAGATAATATTGAGGACGGAAAGGAAAATCGTCAGGTATTCACTGTGAAAAGTCTAAATGCCGCCGGTGAAGTTCTTGCGACTACAACATTTACCCTTATTCAAACAAATGATTTTGAAGATAGCGCACCGAGCAATGGTTAATCTATGACAGGTGAATAGAAAGTATACGTTGATTAATAAGATTAAATTATGAAATTAAATATAAAGAGTCTTTTACCCCTGTCTTTGTCAATAGTGACATTATTGTTATCGGGGTGTTTAAAAGAAGCCGACATACTGCAAAAAACTACGGCAGATGAAGGCAACAGAGTAAGGTTTTCAATTACAAATGCAGCCACACGTTCATCAGTTGATAATGTCAATCCAACAGCGACTCCAGCCTTGGATAGAGAAAAGGCTGTAACCGATTTGTATGCAGTTGTTTATAAAGAGTCAGGGCTTTATTTCAATACAATAAAGTGTGAAAAAGAGAATGGTGCAGGGAATACATATTATTTCGATGTCAAGACTGCAGGTCAGTTTCAATTCCGCTTTGTGGCTAATCCAGATAACGCCCTTCTTGAAAAGTTAAGGACAGAATCCAATGTAATAGGTGATTTGCAGGATATTGTAGTATCCAAGTTACCTGGTGAGGATAAAAATGCAACCGGTTTTGTACTTACTTCAGACAGATATGAGGTCAATGTTGCTGCAAATAAGACTGTGGAACTTCCTTCTGTCGTGAAATTGAAGAGACTGTCTGCAAGATTTGATTTTTTGAACAGAGTTCCTGAACTTGAAATAACAAAGATAACCTTTAGTGGCAGAGTTGAGCAAAGTTATCTCTACTCCCGTACATCCATAAATGGTCTGACTGTCAGCAATGATAAGACCTATGAAGCAGCTCAAGGGCTTACTGGAAAGATTTGTAAGGGAATGATATACGGATATGAAAATCCTGAAATAAATAAGACTTACTTTACTATTGAAGGAACGTATAAAGGAAATCCAATCAATCCTTATCGTATCAATCTCGATAATCTTGCCATTAAGAGAAACTATCTTTATACTGTGATTATCAGCCCATTGGGAGGAAAAGTAGATCCTGGTAAGCAGGATGATCCAAGTAAGGCAGGAGAACTTAACTTTGATATTAAGGTGTTGGATTGGGAGATGGATACAGACACGGACATTAAAGCCAAGGATGCAGATATATATTCTTTTTATGTAGAACATAGTGCAAATGTATCAAACGCTTCTTATATGGATGCCTTCCTGACTGATTCTCCAAGTAAAATATATACAGTTACAAACAAGGCTACAAGTGTAGTAATAAGTGTAGGAACCTATCTTGCTCCTGGAACTTTGGAATTTGACGGACAGGCTCCTAACGGTGTTACTCTTGAAAAAACAGGTGCTCCAGAAGGAGGAAGTGATGGCATATTCATACAGAAATATAAATTAAATCTTCCTGAAACTACTTGGTATGATCCGCTTGCAAACTTTCAGAATGTGAAAGGTGGAGATTTCCTTGCTGTAAAACTTGCTGCAAAGTCACCTTCAGGTAGGTCTTCGGATAATTTCACCGTTTTGCACGGCAGAATGAAGACTCCTTTGGAACAGTTGTCACAATATCCTCTTGCAAAACTTTGGAAGGATGATAATTATCAGTCTGGCGCCAGCACAGATGCTACATTGGAACCTGCCTTTAATACTACAAGTGAAAATGATAAACAGAAATATCTTAACCCTCATAAAGCTACACGTGTATTGAACAAACCAGGTGTTGTTATAGACGGTAAGACTTGGCATCTTCCAGAAAGTGATTATGAGTGGAATTGTATTTTTAATAACGGCTCTAAAAGCATAGATTCCTATACCGGACCTACTGCTCCAGTTCTTACACAAAATATAAGTGAATATGTGGTTCTTCCAAGACTTAGGCGTATTGCTGGTGATAAGTTTGAAAATGGTATTTTACATTTCTATGCAGATTATGCTGTAAATAAGGAGAATAAGAATATATCTTATGCTATTAAATTTAAGGCATCGAAGGAAAATAATGGAACTGACGGTCGTTTCCTTACTGCTTACCGTTATGAATGGAAAGGCGATTTTACCCCTGGAAGCAAGACTTCACAGGTCGTGGTTACCTCACGTTATCTTGGTTTGGGTTATAAGGGCGGTATTGCAGATATTGCAAACGAAACATTCTGGAATAAGAATAATGCAGATGATGCGACACGTGTTTTTCCAATGGCTGGAAGGTTTAATAACTGGATACAGCAACCGGGTATAGTACAGCAGCTTGGAACTTCACTCTATTGTCTTACGGCTAAAGATGAAAAAGATGCAGGTGATGGTGTAAGTAAGTACAGATCTGTTTTGCAGATTAATGCACATAATGTAACTTATACGTATTGTTTGATTTATGTTGAGAAACCAACCTGGCAGTCTCCTCTGATTTATCTCTTTACACACGAATTGTAAAATGTAAATTATAAAAATTATGCTCCGGGGTTGTATGCAGCCTCGGAGCATTTTAATATTTACAGTGAACTATATTATTTCTTTGCAACTTCCCTGAGGTCTGACTACTTTAATTGTTTTTGCTATGTAAATGCAGGTAATGGCAATTATAATTACTGAAAGAATGCAAAGGAGGAAAAATATGTTTTCAGGTAGAATATCCCTCCATGATTCAGCATCTTTGAAATTGGCAATATTGCCCATAATCAGGGCTATAGCATTATTTACAAAATGAATCAGCATCGTAAACTTCAAAGAACCTGTTTTATAATATACAAATCCCATAAAGCATCCTAATAGAAAGGCTGGAATAGCCTGCCATGGATTGAAGTGAATGACTGCAAAGAATAGGGCGGAAATGATTATTGCCCATATTGGCTTCATTGATGTGCCATCCTTTCGTCTATGGTTTAGCAGACCACGAAGTATCATTCCTCTGCAGAGCCATTCTTCGAAGAAAGGAGCAAAGATACATACTGAGATTGCATTTACCCATATATTTCCTTGTAACAGACTGTCCATTAGATCCTTTAGTTTTTCTGGCATCTTAGGTAGGACAGAGTTTATCAGGTCTAAAAGAAATGTGGACATAAAGGTGGATGCAATTAGCAGCAGGGCTGTAATCCATACACTGTACTTCCCGAAATGATTGTTGTCTAAAGCATAACCTTTTTCAAATGCAATATTTCTTGAACTTAAATATCCTGATGCAACCATTGGGGGAATGAACATAATAGGATATGAAAGAAGCATGGAATATGAGTTATCTATGTCTCCAAAAATTTTTAGTGCATTTGTTACGAGTGAACCTAAACATGCTCCCACAATAAGAAGGGCAAGAAGTATGAACATTCCTTTTATTCCGGGTACGAACCAAGAGTAAAAGGAATATATATCATAATTTTGTCTGGTATTTCGTTTGAAAAAGTTCATACGATTGTTAGTATAGAGGTGACGGATAGATGCCATTTTCTACAAGTTCCTTGAATTTGGCAACGACTCCAGGTCTATCTTCTTTGTATGTCACTCCAAACCAATGTGCAGGAGTTGAGAGTACTTCGCACCTTGCTTTGTCTGTTTTTATCATGCAGTCTACTGCGTATGGAATATAGAATTCTTTTTTGATCTCTTTTATGTTCTCTTTTAGAAAGTCTTTGAATATTTCTTCGCTTTTTTCAAAATAATCTGTGGTAAATCCCCACATATTCATGGAACATAAATCCTTACCGTTGAGTACTATATGTTTTTCTCCTGTTACTGAATTGTCGCCATACACTTTACCATCGCTTTCGGCTGCTATGTTTAGACATTCTGCTATGTCTGTAAGTTCATGATTTTTGTCATACATACAAATGCCTCTTGAAACGCCTCCCGATTCTGATAGAGTATGGTCGAGTTCAAATCCTACAATACAGTACTTTCCTTTTGATTTTTCATTATCCATCAGCCACTTACCTAAAATCTTAAAAGACTCTTTTCCATAAAAGTCATCTCCGTTGATTACGGCAAAAGGCTCTTTTATGACATCCTTTGCCATTAATACGGCGTGTGCTGTTCCCCATGGCTTTTCTCTTTGAGGATTAAGGGTGAAACCTTCAGGTATCTTGTTTAATTCCTGAGTGACGAATACAAATTCAAGCGGAGAGCCGTCAAGGCATTTGACTTTACCGTATTTTTCTCGTACGCTTTCTTCAAACTTCTCTTTGAAGTATTCACGTACTATATATACAATTTTACCGAATCCGGCATTTACGGCATCGTAAATAGAATAGTCGATAATAGTTTCCCCTCCAGGACCAAGTCCGTCCATTTGTTTAAGTCCTCCATAGCGACTTCCCATTCCTGCAGCTAAGACTAAAAGTGTAGGTTTCATTATTGATAATTTAGTTCATATTTCAGACAAATTTAATTAATTTTGCTGACAAAGGTTATATAGTAAATATTAATTGAAAAAACTTAAAGAAATATGGAACGGTGAACATCGTTCTTTTGTGAGATACGCTGTTTATGCTACAGCCGTGTTTTTTATTTATATAGGTTTTTTGGGTGAAGACAATCTTATAAGATGGATAAGGGCAGGTATTGAATTGGGGTCACAGAAGCGTCAAATTGAAATCTATAAAAGACAAATTGAGACTATGGACGAAAAAATCCGCCTTATTTCCACTGATAAGGATACGTTGGAACGTTTTGCTATAGAAAATTTTAATTTTGCCCGACAGGGGGATGATGTCTATATTGATAAACCTTAATATCCTGTGTATGACCAAGGTGTGAGGGCATGCAATTCTGCTTTTATGGTGTTATCGACATCGAGAGAGTCTATGAATAAATCTATTGTCTTTTCATCGATACTTGTTCCTGTACGTGTTAATTCTTTGAGTGCCTCATAGGGGTGTGGGTATCCTTCCCTGCGTAATATCGTCTGTATTCCTTCTGCTATTACTGCCCAGTTGTGTTCAAGGTCTTTTTGGATGACCTCTTTGTTGAGTATCAATTTTCCAAGGCCTATTTTTAGCGAGGCTAATGCTATAATTCCGTGTGATAGTGGTACTCCTACGTTTCTGAGGACGGTAGAGTCGGTTAGGTCTCTTTGTAATCGTGATATAGGTAGCTTCATTGATAAGAAAGTGAAAATGGCATCTGCCATTCCGAGGTTTCCTTCTGCATTTTCAAAGTCTATAGGGTTTACTTTGTGGGGCATTGCGGAAGAACCTACTTCATCTTTGTTTACTTTTTGATGAAAATACTCCATTGATATATAAGTCCATATATCACGGCACATGTCAATAAGTATTGTATTGATACGTCTGAGGCAATCAAAAATGGCAGCAAGGTTGTCGTAATGTTCTATTTGAGTGGTTGGAAATGAGCGTTTCAATCCGAGTGATGAAACAAAGTTGTCTGCAAATTGGCACCAATCATAATTTGGATAGGCTACTTTGTGGGCATTCATATTGCCGGTCGCTCCTCCGAATTTAGCAGGGAACTCCAATTCTGATAACTGTCTTAACTGCTCTTTTATTCGTACATGGAAGACTTCAAATTCCTTTCCTAATCTTGTTGGAGAGGCTGGTTGGCCGTGTGTACGAGCAAGCATTGGAATGTCTTTCCACTTCAGAGCATAGTCTTCAATAATGTTATTTACCTCAATCAACGTTGGAATGTAGAGATTTTGCAGGGCTTCTTTTAGCATCAGTGGTTGAGCCGTGTTGTTTATATCTTGAGATGTAAGACCGAAATGGATGAATTCACTTTTGCTTTCTAAGCCTATTTCTTTTAAATGACGTTTTATATAGTATTCTACGGCTTTGACATCGTGATTTGTTATTTTCTCTATCTCCTTAACCTCTATTGCTTTTTCGGGGGTTAAGTCGGTATAAAGTTCCCTAAGTTTTGCGAAAATCCTATCTCTGTCTGTTGTATTGCAACCTATGTCTGACAGTTCCTTAATTGGGAATTTGCAAAGGGCAATGAAATATTCTATTTCTACTCTTATTCTGTATTTTATAAATGCAAATTCGCTGAAATATGATGAAAGATTTTCTGTTTTGCTATGATAGCGTCCGTCAATTGGTGAAACAGCAAGAAGTGAGTGTGTATCCATTATTTTTCTTTCTTAGAACCTTCTAATTTACTAAAAATTTTTAATGTTCGTACGGTTTCTGCTATATCATGTACTCTTAGTATAGACGTTCCTTTGCTCAATGCTATGTAGTGAAGAATTTGAGTTGCAGGAAGTGCGTCTTCGGGTGTTATATTGAACAGCCTGTATATCATGCTTTTCCTGGAAACTCCTATGAGTATGGGGCGGTTGAAATCTTTGAATTTGTCAATTCCGTTGAGTAGTTCGTAATTCTGTTCGATTGTTTTTGCGAAACCGAAGCCTGGGTCTAAAATCCAGTTGTTTATGTTGTTTTCTTCTGCTTTGCGACTGAACTCGGTAAAATAGTTATATACGGCTTTTACTATTCCTTCTGGATAGTCTGTAAGGGTCTGCATGTTTTTAGGTGTACCCCTCATGTGCATGGCTATGTAAGGAAGTTTCAGTCTCCCTGCTGTACTTAACATAAGTGGGTCTGCCGCACCGGCGGAAATGTCGTTGATGATGAAGTCTCCTATTAGTTCATAAGTATTCTGTACTACTGAAGCCCAATATGTATCAATGGAAATTTTTATATTTGGAAATTCTGCTCTTATTGCCTTGAGTGTAGGGCAGATACGTTTCCATTCTTCTTTTTCTCCAACGCCTTCAGTGCCTGCTCCAGTTGAGCATGCTCCTATATCCAATATGTCTGCACCTTCAGAAATCATTTGTCTTGCTCTTGTAAGAATTTTATTGATGTCTGGTTTTCCATCTGCCCCTAAGCAGCGACTTGACGCAACATAAGAATTGTCTGTAATATTCACAATTCCCATTAATTCTATTTTATTTTCCATCGCTTTATTGTAATTTGTCCTTTCTGAGGACCGAATAACGAATTGCAAAGGTACTCAAAATGAATAAAATTTATTGTTATTTATTAAAAGCAAAACTTTCAGAAGAAACTGATATTATAAGTATTTCGACGATTATATTTTAGTTATATTTGTCAAAATATATATGCAATGTTGGTAGTTGTTGAGGGTTTGGACGGAGCCGGTAAGTCCACTCAGGTAAATAAACTGAAATCTTATTTAACCGAAAAATACGGGGATTTGGAATATATCCATTTCCCGAGATATGACTCTCCCTTATATGGAGAGTTGATTGGGAAGTTTCTGAAAGGTGATTTTGGCCCTATTGAAACAGTACACCCACAATTAGTTGCCCTGCTTTATGCTGAAGATAGGCATGCGGCTTCTCCTGAAATAATAAAATCTTTGGCGTCAGGTAAGCTAGTTCTGCTTGACAGGTATGTATATTCAAATATAGCGTATCAGTGTGCTAAGATTAAGAGTGAAGAGGAGCGGAGAGATTTGGCAAAATGGATAAAAAATACTGAATACGGTTTGTTTAATCTTCCAAAACCAGATATTAATTTATTCTTGGATGTTCCAATATCTTTTGTGGAAAAGAAACTCTCTGATAATCGTTTGGGTGAAGACAGAAATTATCTTCATGGTGCAAAGGATATTCATGAAGCTGATATTAATTTTCAAAAGAGGGTGAGGGAAGTATATTTGCAGCAATGTAAGGAAGATGATAAGTTTATAAGAATAAATTGTTCTTCTAAAGAAGGGGAGATGTTGTCTCCAGATGATATTTTTGCTAAAATTAAGGATTCATTAGACGATTTAATTGGGTAATAACAATGAAACCTTTTCATAATAATATACGAAGGATTGGGGCTATCCTTATAGGTCTTGTTTTTTTTGCGGCAGGTTTGTTGAAATTGATTGATCCTGTTGGGGCAGGGTTGATTGTGGAAGAATATTTTAAATTTTTTCATTTGGGATTTTTGAGTCCTGTGGCAAAATTTATTGGGGTGACATTGTCGCTTTGGGAAGCAATTACTGGTGCTGCTCTTGTAACTGGTGTGTATAGAAAGTTCTTTTCAATTACTGCATCTGTACTTATAGGAATATTTACTTTAGTTACATTTTTTCTTTGGATTTTTAATCCATCAATGGATTGTGGTTGTTTCGGAGAGGCTATACATCTGTCTCATTTACAAACATTTCTAAAGAATATTATTTTGCTTTTCGTTGGCATAGTGGCTTTTGTTCCTTTCCGTGATTATGGTAATCCGAAACGTAAGAAGCTTGTTACTTTTTGGATTTCGGCGGCTTCTATAGTTGGGATGAGTATATATTGTTTATTTACTATTCCTCCTGTGGATTTTACTCCTTTTAATAGTTCATCTATGTTATCGGCTGCCAAATCTTATGGCGCTTTGGAAAAAGAAGAGTATGTGCAGAGTTTTGTTTATGAAAAGAATGGGCATAAGGGAAGTTTTACTATTGATAATCTGCCTGATTCTTCTTGGACTTTTGTTCGTACTGAGCCGATGAAGAAAAGTGATAATATAGAGGAAACAGATTTTCCTGAATTGTCATTTAGAGATGCAAATGGTAGTTATAAGGATACGTTGGCTGCTAAAGGCACTGTGATTGTTGTTTCTGTATATAATCCTGATAAAATGAGTGCGGTCTTGTGGAGGAGAGCAAGTGATTTGCTTAAAAATGCTTCAGGTGTTGGGTATAAGTCTATTTTGCTGGTTGCTTCTTCTCCTGAGTCTATGAGGTCGATTTTGTCTTCTGAAAATCTTAAACAGGAGGAAATTAATACTCTTTTGAAATATTTATATTTCGCAGATTATAAGACTCTTATTTCTATGAATAGGTCTAATGGTGGGGCTGTTTATTTTAATGATGGTAATCTTATACAGAAATGGCATTCGGAGTCTTTGCCTGATAAAATCAGTCTTGAATGGGTTTATAATCATGATAGTGTGGATAATATGATTGATGTCAGTACTAAGGGAAGGCTTATTTTTCAGTCTTTTGTGCTGTACAATCTTATATTGTTCCTTATCTGATTACCATTTTGTGAATGGATGTATGGATAGGGAAGTGTTGTAGTATATTGGGTCTTGTGACACTTCTTTTCCTAACCAGGTTGGGCGGATGAAGGGTTCGTTTTTGTCACTGAGTTCTATTTCTGCAACGGTAAGTCCTTTATTTGCTCCATAAAATTCATCTACTTCAAATTTTTTTCCGCTTCCTTCTGGTATGATGTATCGTGTTTTGTCTATTAGCTGGTTGTTGTCACAAAGTTTTAGTAGATCTTTGGCGTCTTCTATGGATATTTCTTTTTCCCATTCTAAATGGCTGATAGTATCTGTGCTTGGACCTTTTATGGTGAGGAAGGCTTTATTGTCTGAAATTCGGATTCTTACACTACGTTTGTTTTGGTTTGCAATGTATCCCTGAATAATTCTATGACTTTCAGTGGCTTGGCTCTTGAATGTTTCGTTTGTTACTAAGAATTTTCGTTCTGTTTCTATGTGCATATTACATTAGTAGATTGGTGATATCTTTTTTGTTTTCAAGGCTTTCTCTTATCATTGTGGATGAGGCGTCTATTTCTGGGGCTTTGAAGAGTCTTATTTTATATGTTCCGTTTTCTTGATGTTCTGAGAGTAGTTCTTGTTTTATTTTATTGATATCAAAGCCTTTGCGAGGGTAAACGGCAACTCCGTATTCTGATAATATCCTTTTATAGTCTCTCCATTTATGAATTGATGATAGGTTGTCGGCTCCTATTATTAGTGTAAAGTCGTTTTGGGGTTCTCTGGCTTTTAAGGCGTCTAATGTTTTGATTGTATATTGTGGTGAGGGCATAGTTAGTTCTATGTCATCGACTATTACGCTTTCTTGGAGTTGGGGATATTTTTTTATTGTCTTTAGTGCTGATAAATATCTTTCTTTTCCTGTGGTTTCGTTTCCCTGTGGTTTGAGGGGATTTTGTGGGGAAACTATCATATATATCTTATCAAAGTATTTTTCTTTTGTCAGATATTCCATTATGGCTTTATGCCCTATGTGTAGCGGATTGAATGAGCCTGAATAGACTGCAATTTTCATTGTTGGATGTTTTTATTCTTCTTTAAGAAAGTTTTGTATAAGTTCTTCTGCTTCTTTGTATGCTTTGTCGAGGTTGTCGTTTATGAGTATCTTGTCGAATTTGTTGGCATAGGTCATTTCTTCTTGTGCTTTTGCGGCTCTTTTTTCTATTTCTGGCATTGGGTCTGTGGCTCGTTTTATTAGTCTTTCTTTTAGAACTTTTACTGATGGGGCTTGTATGAATATGGATAGGGCTTTTTCCCCGAAGTATTTTTTTAGGTTTACTCCTCCTTTTACATCTACGTCAAAAATTATTATATGTCCTTTTGCCCATATTCTTTCTATTTCTTGTTTTAGGGTTCCGTAGTAGCGTCCGCTGTATACTTCTTCGTATTCTACGAATAGGTTTTCAGAAATTTTTTTTCTGAATTCTTCTGTTGTCATGAAATAGTATTCTATGCCGTTTTTTTCGTTTCCTCTTGGAGGTCTTGAGGTGGCTGAGATGGAGAATTCCATTTCTGGGTATAGTTTGAGTATATGGTTTACAATGGTGCTTTTTCCTGAACCTGATGGGGCTGAAAATATTACGACTTTGTTGTTCATTTGAGTTGTTTTGTGTGCAAATTTACTAATTTTCAATAAAATTGTTATTTGCTTTGTGGGGTTGTGTCGTATTTTGAGGAATGCGCTTTGTTCTGATTATGTTCTGCTGATTGTTGCGCCTGCGGAGCCAGGGCTTGAGGGCAGTACGCACCTGCGGTGCTATC
>CAMQDS010000020.1 GCA_946999645.1 uncultured Bacteroidales bacterium | reverse complement strand
TGCACTTGGAAAACTGATAGTTATTTAGAGTATTTGTGATTATAAAAATAATTTCTATCTTGCACATTAGTAAGTAGTTATATATAACTACAATGTTATTCTAATTTAAAATTTATGTTATATGAAGAAACTAAATCTATTTTTATTAGTTCTTTGTGAACTTATTCTTTACAGTTGTAAATCGTCACAAGATATTTATATTCTCAATTTTGATAACGAGGTGTCTGTTTCAATGGCAGAAAATCTTTACTTGGTAAGTAAGGAGGAAGCTTTACAGATCGTCTGTCAGATATTAGTGTAAAAGATTTGGTATCGCACAAATTATTACAAATTACATATGATATAAAATATTGATTATGAAAGGAGTATATAAAATAGTTATATTGAGTGTTTTATTGTTTCTATTATGTACCGATTGCGGAAAGTATATTATATTAAAGCATTATGTGTCTGCTTATGTTTTGGAGTTATCGGATTGGGATGGAAGTAGAAGAGAATATGACCTTAATGAATTTAATAATACTATTCATGTGCGTATGCTACCTAAGCGTTCTGTTTCTTGGAACAGCAATGAACATAATAAATCAATATATATGAAATATGCACGACAAAACAAGGATTTATCATGGAATAAAGAAGTCCAGATGTATAGTCATGCTCATCTAAAATCGAAGAATTTTATATTTACTGCTAATTATGTAGATGATATTACTGTAATTGCTGAAAGCGATTGGGATGATAATACACCTGCAGGTTCATCTTTGGATGATAAATTCATATTTATTTCCGCTTCTCCTGATTCTTATATAAGAAATGGATATTATATTGATCGTAATAAGATGGATGAAGCCCTTAACAAAGCCGACCCTAAAATTAGGGAGACTATAGCATGGTATTTAGAAGAATCTTTATATACTATGTTTCCTATTTATGATATTCTTTCTAAGGTTAAGTTTGAGGATTACCGGCTTTTAGGTTTTGTAAGTTATTGGTTTATGTTGTATTGTACAGAGCCAATCCCAAAAGGAGCTAAGATTAATATCGAAATTAGTCTTGACAATGGAGAAACGGTTCATTATAGATATACATGCAAAGGTGAATTGTAAGTTCAAGGGCTACAATATGGCTCCTATTGAGAAGAAATATATTCAGTTTTAAAAAATTATCGGTACAGAGGTCAAGGAATTTGATATATCACAGAATTAACAATATCGAATTATAAAATGTGGGAAGATAGTTATTTTCATTAAATTTGCGGATTACATAATATGGAGAGAAATGATAACTATTGAACAAATCAAGGCTCTGCATCAGCGTTTGGATACGTTGGGGAGGTGTCTTTGACATCGATTCAAAGAGAGAACAGGTAGCGGAATTACAGAAACAAACAGAAGCTCCTGATTTTTGGAATGACCCTAAAGAGGCAGAAGCGTTTATGAAGAAAATGAACGCAGTAAAGTCTTGGGTATCAGGTTATGACGAGGCAATACAAAGGGTAGAAGATGTGGATGTTATTTATGAGTTTGCCAAAGAAAGTCTTGTGGGCTTGAATGATGAAAATGCAGATACTGAAGAATCTCAGGAATTGAGTAAAACATATAAAGAAGCATTAAATAATATCGAAACTCTTGAAGTGAAAAATATGCTTGGAGGAGAGGGAGATAATTTGGGGGCTGTTCTTACGATAAATTCAGGTGCTGGTGGTACAGAGGCAAACGATTGGTCTGCAATGCTTATGAGGATGTATTTGAGATGGGGGGAACGAAACGGTATGAAGGCTGTTGTTACGGATATGTTGGATGGAGATGAAGCAGGAGTGAAGTCTGTAACAATTCAGGTTGAAGGAGATTATGCATACGGGTATCTCAAAGCAGAAAATGGGGTTCATCGTCTTGTACGTATTTCTCCTTTTAATGCGCAGGGAAAACGTCAGACTACTTTTTCTTCCGTGTTTGTATATCCACTCGTAGATGATTCAATAAATATAGAGATAAATCCATCTGATCTTGAATGGGATACGTTTCGTTCAGGCGGACATGGCGGACAAAATGTAAATAAGGTCGAAACCGGAGTTAGGGTAAGACACTTGCCTACAGGTATAACAGTAGAAAATACTGAAACTCGCTCGCAACAAGATAACAGACAGAATGCTTTGAGAATTCTTAAATCTCATCTCTATGATATTGAACTTAAAAAGAGGCAAGAAAAGCAGGCCGAACTCGAAGGGCAGAAAAAGAAGATAGAATGGGGTTCACAGATAAGAAGTTATGTCCTTCATCCTTATAAAATGGTTAAGGATTTGCGTACTGGATATTCTACTGCTGATACTCAAGCCGTTCTTGATGGAGACATCAATGAGTTTATGAGAAGTTATTTAATGCAAGAGGGGAGTGCTATATAATGAAATTATATTTTAAATTATTAGCATTTTTTATGCTATGCCCATTCATAATGCAGGCACAGGCTACCAAGCCATGTAATATCGGATCATCTGCATCTGGTTTACAAATTTATAATATGAGTTTTGACCATTGGGTTAAGGAGGGTAAAAAGTGGTGTCCCTATTCAGGTAATGCTCCTGAAAAATGCAGAGTGTGGGATACTGCCAATCAAGGTCTTAGTATTCTCGGTATTAACGGGACGGAGCCAGAAGATGAAATAGTAGCAGTAAAAGGAAAAGGAAAACGTGCAGCAAAACTACGTAGTACTAAGGTTCTATGGGCATTTGCGGCAGGTGCTATTTATACTGGTAGGTTTGTACGTATTGTCAATTGGAGTGGGGCTGAAATTACTTGGGGTATTCCTTTTACAGCACGTCCTAAATCTCTTTCAGGGTATTATTACTATATTCCAAAACCAATAAACTATACAAAAAAGCCTTATAAACATTTAAAAGGTACTTTGGATAAAGGGCAGATTGAAGTAATACTTACCGATTGGAAAGAGCCTTTCCATATAATAACAAACAGTAATACGTTTGTGGATGTACAGAATGATAAACATATTATAGGCCATGGTGAATTATCCATTGAAAATGGAACATCTGGCTATGTAGAATTTAAAATTAATATAAATTATAGGTCTGATAGAACTCCTACCTTATTAGTCATATTAGCAACTCCAAGTAAATATGGAGCTTTTTTTACAGGAGGTGCAGGAAGCACCCTCTATCTTGACGAATTTAGGTTTAATTATTGATTTAATCTTTATGACATGACTTTTATTTATTATAACAGGCATGCCGTAGATTTGTTTATGTTCTAACGGAAAAAATATTCTGGAATGAAGATACTTTTTGTTGTAAATAATTATTATATAGAAGGTAATGGTCTTAGTGCGTCAGCAAGAAGAACTGTAAACCTTTTATGTTCTGCCGGTCATGATGTAAAGGTCTTATCCGCAGGAAACCCATATTCTGATTTTCCACAGCCTGATTTTAGGCTAGAAGATGTTAGAATGCCGTTTTTTAATAAACTAATTGTTGCACAAGGATATTCCTTTGCTAAATTAGATAAAAGAGTTGTCACTCAAGCGGTTAAATGGGCTGATGTAGTGCATTTAGAAGAGCCGTTCCGTATCCAACGTTATACTGTAAAAATAGCAAAAAAATTGGGTGTACCTTGTACTGCAACGTATCACCTTCATCCTGAAAATCTTTTCGCCTCTGTTAATATGGAGAATTGCAAGTTCTTTAATATTATGATGCTTAAATTCTGGAGAAACAGGGTTTTCAATCATTGTACTGATGTGCAGTGTCCTACAAAAAATGTTAAGAACAGGCTTAAAAAAATGAAATTTACAGCACGATTGCATGAAATCAGTAATGGAATATGCCCTGAAGAAGGAAAACATATTTTTCATGATGAATCAACTCCTTATTTAATTTCGTGTATAGGTCGTCTTTCGAGGGAGAAAGATCAGGTTACTTTGCTCAGAGCAATGAGGTATTCTGCATATGCTTCTAAAATTCAATTATATTTTGCTGGTAGGGGACCTATGGAAAAAGAATATAAGAAAGAAGTTGACAGGCTTATGAAAGAGGGAATACTCAAATTAAAACCTATATTTTCCTTTGACGATAAGGATAAACTTAGAGAACTCGCTGCTAAATCAGATTTATATGTACATTGTGCCACAATAGAAGTTGAAGGGCTTTCATGTCTTGAATCACTAAGACAAGGAGTTGTTCCTATAATAGCACAAGGTCCTCTTACTGCTACCTCACAGTTTGCTTTGGATGGCAGAAGTCTGTTCCCTTCAAGGCATCCTGAAATTTTAGCAGAAAGAATAGACTATTGGCTTTCTCACCCAGATGAAAGGAAGAAAATGAGCGAAAAATATATCCAATCCACAAAAAAATATAATATTGATAAATCAATTTCTGCACTTTCTGCTATGTTTGAAGATGCTGTGAAACATTGTAGAAAATGAGAATAAATGGCTATCTTTACGATAGTTTAGTTCTTAAAAGATAATTATATTATGAAAGTATTGAATGTTAAATTTTTCTCTATATTATTTATTTCTTGTTCTTTAATGTGTTCAAATGGGCTTTTTGCCTATGAAAAATCAGATAGTTCTGCTTCTGTTTCAGTTAGGGATACTACTTTGTTGATTAGAAACAAGATCAGTGAGTATGAGGAAAACATAAATAAGAATCAAGAGAAAATTGTAGAGAATAAAAAACTTCTTGAGGAGCAGAAACATCTTCTCGATCTCAGAAAAAAGTCTGTAGATGTAAGAAAAAATGCAGTTAAACTGAAAAAGGATGCATATAAGATTCAAAAGGAATCATTTACTTTGGATGGTGGACTTAATCGGGAAGAAAAAGAAAAATTAAAAGTTATTTCTCAGGAAATTAAGCACTTAGAAAGCGCCCTCGATATGGACCTGAAGGAATATAAGATTATTAAACGGAAGATAAAAATTTTAAAATCTGCGATAAAACTTTCCGAAAAATCTATTAAGAATAGCAAGAAGTCAATTTCAATGTTGAAAAAGAATAAAAGTTTAATTTAAAGCAAAAATTATGGCAAAATTTTGGGATGATTTCAAGGCATTTGCTATTAAGGGCAATGTGGTTGATATGGCAATCGGTGTTATCATTGGTGGTGCATTCGGAAAAATTGTTACCTCTCTTGTCAGTGATATTTTAATGCCTTTTATTGGTGTAATTACTGGAGGCGTTAATTTTACAGATTGGAAGTTTACATTGGTTAAGGCTGTTCAAGAGCAAGTAGATGCTGCTGGAACGGTTATTCAAGCTGCAAAGCCTGCTGTTACTGTCAATTATGGCAACTTCATTCAAGTAGTTTTTGATTTCTTGATAATTGCCCTGTGTATCTTTGTGGTAATAAGAGGAATTTCAAAAATGAAAGGAAAGAAGGAGAAAGAAAAAGAGGCCGCTCCTGCTGCTCCTGCACCTAAGCCTGATGATGTTGTTCTACTCGAAGAAATACGCGATCTTCTTAAGAACCAAAAATAAATTGGTTTTAATAATATAAAAAAACGGGCGATATACATCGTCCGTTTTTATTTATATAGTTTTCAGAGAATTAGAAAATTTCTGGAGCATCGTTTTGATCTTGTCCTTCAGGATTAAATATATTTTCATTATTTTCTTCCTTAGTCTCAAATGGTCTTCTATGCTCGTTTCTACGTTCTCCATTATGTCTATCTCTATTGTCAAAGCCTTTTCTGTCGCCTCTTCTATCTGAAAAGCCTCCTCTTCTGTCATTTCCACGGCGTTCATTGTTTCTGTCGTTTCTTGGACGGCGTTCTGGTTCTACATATCCTTCAGGCTTTTCGGTTAATGCTCTCATAGATAGTCTCATCTTGCCTGTTTTTTCATCTATTTCAAGAAGTTTAACATCTACTTCATCTCCGACTTTGAGTACATCAGCTACATTCTCTGTCTTCTCCCATGCAATTTCTGAAACATGAAGGAGACCTTCTTTTCCTGGCATAATCTCAATAAATGCACCGAAGTCAAGGATTGATACTACTTTACCATGGTATGTTTCTCCGACTTCAGGAACAGAGCATATTCCCATAATCCAATTATAGGCCTTAGTCATTGCTTCTGCATCATTTGTTGATATATCTACTATACCTTTACCATTTATTTCATCAATTGTAATGGTAGCACCAGTCTCTGCCTGTATCTTTTGTATTGTTTCTCCGCCTTTTCCAATAACAGCACCAATAAAGTCTTTGGAAATTTCAAATTGTTTGATACGCGGTACAAATGGCTTATAGTCTTCACGCGGCTCACTGATAGTCTTCAACATTTCATTCATAATATGAAGCCTTCCTTGACGTGCTTGCTCCAAAGCCTTTTCAAGAACATCGTATGACAAGCCATCAACTTTTATATCCATCTGTGTGGCAGTAATACCATCTTTTGTTCCAGCGACCTTGAAGTCCATATCCCCAAGGTGATCCTCATCTCCAAGTATATCGGTAAGGATGGCATATCTTCCATTAGGGTTTTTTGCGTCTGTAATAAGTCCCATTGCCACTCCGGCTACAGGCTTTTTAATCTGCACACCTGCGTCCATGAGTGCAAGGCAGCCACCACAAATAGATGCCTGTGATGATGAACCATTGGACTCAAGTATATCAGATACTACGCGTACTGCATAAGGGAACTCAGGAGCCTTTGGCATAACGGCTTTTAATGCTCTATAAGCAAGGTTTCCATGACCTATTTCACGTCTTCCTACGCTTCTTTGTGCTTTAGCCTCACCTGTTGCAAATGGTGGGAAGTTATAATGAAGGACAAACTGCTGAGTCTCATTGATCAGAACTTCATCCATTTCTTTCATATCTAACTTTGTTCCGAGAGTGACAGTTGCCAATGATTGCGTTTCTCCACGTGTAAATATTGCAGAACCGTGAGCACAAGGGAGGCAACCTACTTCGCACCATATAGGTCTTACTACATCAGTCTTTCTTCCGTCAAGACGTATTCCTTCATCTAATATAAGGTTACGCATTGCTTCTTTTTCTTCGTTGGCATAGTACCGTGCCACCATTGCTGCCTTTTCTTCTCTCTCTTCTTCTGGGATTGTTTCAAGGAAGTCATTGTGGATTTGCTCAAAGCCTGCATTTCTTTCCTGCTTAGGTTTTGCTGCCTTTGCTAGTGCATAACATTTATCATAGCAGAATTCATGCACTGCTTTACGTAAGGTCTCATCTTCCTCATCGTGAGGATAATCCCTTTTTGTTTCTTTGCCTAATTCTTTGTTAAGTTCTTTTTGTACACGGCAATGTCTTTTTATTTCTTCATGAGCGAATTTGATAGAGTTTAGCATTACGTCCTCTGTAACTTCATTCATTTCGCCCTCAACCATCATTATATTCTCCTCAGTAGCAGCTACCATAAGTTCAAGGTCTGCATCCTTCATCTCAGAGAATGTAGGATTGATTTTAAATTCTCCGTTGATTCTTGCAACTCTAACTTCTGAAATAGGACCTAAAAATGGAATATCGCTTGTTGCAAGAGCTGCAGATGCTGCAAGTCCTGCAAGTGCATCAGGCTGAATATCTTTTTCTGCAGATATAAGCCATATATTTACAAATACTGCGAGGTGAAAGTCTTCAGGGAAAAGAGGTCTTAAAGCCCTATCGACAAGACGTGAAATCAATATTTCATAATCCGATGCCTTGCCTTCGCGTTTCATAAAACCGCCAGGGAATCTTCCTGCTGAATAGAATTTTTCCTTATAGTCTACCTGTAGTGGGAGGAAATCTGTTCCTTCTGCTACTTCTGTTGCACATGTAACGGTGGCAAGAAGCATAGTACCACCCATCTTTACTACAGCAGAACCATCTGCTTGCTTGGCTAATTTGCCTGTTTCAATTTCAATTACCCGACCGTCGGATAATTCAATCTTCTTGTTGATAATGTTCATTATTTTTTCTATTGTCTTCCAAAGTAAAAAAAAAGGGACGGTCCTCTTAGGAACCTATCCCTTTGGTTTCCTCCCTACGTCTTTATCGACGGAGACCTAACTCCTTGATAATATTCCTGTATCTTTCGATGTCAATTTTCTGAAGATAATCCAGAAGACGACGTCTTTTACCTACGAGTCGAAGAAGGGAACGGCGTGTAACCATATCTTTCCTGTTCTTCTTGATATGATCTGTAAGGTGATCGATACGGTAGGAGAATAAAGCAACTTGACTCTCTGGTGAGCCGGTGTCTGTATTGGACTTCCCGTACTTAGCGAAAATCTCTTGCTTTTTGTCAGCTTGTAAATATTCAGCCATTGCAAAAAATTTTAGTTAATAAATCAATCTTTCCCGAAAGACGTACATTCGGGTTCATTTCGACAAATATAAGTATATATATTTGATAAAACAATGATTTTCATTTTATTTCTTCTCTGGTAGAGTTAGTAATCAAGTGCGATGTGTCATTGTCTTCGTTATTCCTTTGTTGTCGTACATAGTAAAAAAAGTAAGCGTCAGGATGAATAATATCCCGACGCTTACTTAGTGTAGTATATACAGTAGAGCTTTTTTAAAGCTCATTCATCTCTTTCTCGAAATCTTCCTTACTTCCTACAAGAATATCCTGATATTCTTTCAGACCTGTACCTGCAGGAATTAGGTGTCCGCTGATGACGTTTTCTTTTAGACCTTCAAGAGTATCAACTCTTCCCCTTATCGCAGCTTCACTTAGTACTTTCGTAGTTTCCTGGAATGATGCGGCAGAAATAAAGCTGTCGGTTTTGAGGGCTGCTCTGGTAATACCCTGAAGTACCTGTCTTGCTGTAGCAGGCTTAGCCTCTCTTACTGCAAGCATTTTCAATCCCTGACGTTCAAGTGATGAGTTTTCATTTCTCATTTGACGTGCAGAAATAATATCTCCTGGAGCATACCTTTGTGAATCACCTGCTTCAAGTACATAGTACTTACCATAGATTGCATCGTTTGTATCCATGAAAGCCCACTTATCTACCAATTCCTCAGGAAGGAATTCTGTATCACCTGGCTTGTCAATCTGTACTTTACGCATCATCTGGCGAACTATTATCTCAAAGTGCTTGTCGTTAATCTTAACACCTTGAAGACGATATACTGCCTGAACCTCATTAACTATATACTCCTGTACTTTTACAGGTCCGAGTACATTTAGAATATCTGTAGGAGAAATACCTCCATCGGATAATCTTGTTCCTGCTTTTACGTAGTCATTTTCCTGTACAAGAATCTGCTTTGTAAGAGGTACAAGATAGGTCTTTTTAACGCCTGACTTGTTCTGTACAATTATCTCACGGTTACCTCTCTTGATGTTACCCATGAAAATTTCTCCGTTAATTTCAGAGATGATTGCAGGGCTTGAAGGGTTTCTCGCCTCAAATAACTCAGTAACTCGTGGAAGACCTCCAGTAATATCGCTGGATTTTCCAATAGCGCGAGGTATCTTGATAATTACATCACCCACTTTAACTTCTTCACCGTCAGACGCCATAACATGGGCTCCGACAGGTAGGTTGTACTGCTTGAGGACTTCACCACTTTCATTAAGAATGAGAATTGAAGGATTCTTGGTTTTGTCCCTTGACTCTATAATTACCTTATCTCTATTAACAGAGAATTCGTCGGCTACTTCCTCACGGAAGGTAACGCCATCTATCATGTTGTCAAATCGAACAATACCTGCTTTTTCAACAATGGTAATTGCATTGTATGGATCCCATTCGCAAATAAGATCTCCCTTCTTAACTGTATCTCCATTCTTTTTATGAAGAATGGCACCGTAAGGAACATCGTATTGTGAGAAGGTAATGCCTGTATTCTCATCAATAATCTTAAGTTCTGTCATACGGCTGACGACAACATCAACTTTGTTATCACCATCCTCTTTTTCAATGGTTCTAAGTTCCTCGAATGACAGCTTACCATCGTATTTAGATTCGATAGAAGAATCAGCAGCAGTGCTTGATGCTGTACCACCGACGTGGAAAGTACGAAGTGTCAACTGTGTACCAGGTTCACCGATAGATTGTGCTGCAATTACGCCGACTACCTCACCTTTTTCTACCATACGGCTTGTGGCAAGGTTTCTACCGTAACATTTTGCACATACTCCCTTTCTTGACTCGCAGGTGAGAACTGATCTTATTTCGACTTGTTCTATTGGTAGAGAATCAATAAGGTTAGCAATATCTTCTTTAATTTCACGACCAGCAGGAAGAATAAGGTCTCCTGTAAGCGGATTGAAAATATCGTGAACTGATGTTCGTCCCAAAATTCTTTCGCCCAATGACTCAACTACTTCATCCTTGTTCTTAATTGCTGTTGCAATAAGCCCCCTTAATGTACCGCAATCTTCTTCGGTAATTATAACATCGTGGGAAACATCTACGAGACGTCTTGTAAGGTATCCTGCATCTGCTGTCTTTAGAGCGGTATCAGCAAGACCTTTACGAGCTCCGTGGGTAGAAATAAAGTATTCAAGCACTGTCATACCTTCCTTAAGGTTGGATATGATAGGGTTTTCAATAATTTCTGCTCCAGCGGCACCTGATTTCTGAGGTTTAGCCATAAGTCCACGCATACCGCACAGCTGTTTAATCTGCTGTGTAGAACCACGGGCACCAGAATCAAGCATCATATATACAGGGTTAAATCCCTGCTGGTCTGCAGATATTTGATTTTCAACTATACCTGTAAGTTTGTTGTCAATCGCTGTCCACAAGTCAATTACCTTGTTGTAACGTTCATTATTTGTAATGAAACCCATTGAGTAGTTATTCTTGATATCTTCTACCTGTGCATAACCTTCCTCAATAAGTTTGTCTTTCTCCTGTGGAATAAGTACATCACCCAGGTTGAATGAAATACCAGCACGGAATGCACGGTCGTAACCAAGATTCTTTATATCATCAAGGAACTGTGCTGTACGTGTAACACCAGTACTCTTTATTACATTAGTAATAATCTTTCTGAGAGATTTCTTACCAAGAACTTCATTTACATAAGGTACTTCGTCTGGTACAAACTGATTGACAATAATACGTCCAGGGGTTGTTTCTACCATCTGATAACCTTTTTCAAGTGCCTTCTTGTCTATAGGAAGTTTTACATTGACTTTGGCATGTATATCAACAACTTTCTCATTTAGGGCAACTATTACCTCTTCTGGTCCGTAGAAGTTCATTCCTTCTCCTTTTACTCCTGGTCTTACTTTAGTGATATAGTAAAGACCAAGTACCATATCCTGCGAAGGTACGGTGATTGGTGTACCATTAGCTGGATTTAGAATGTTCTGTGAACCGAGCATCAATAGTTGTGCTTCGAGTACTGCTGCATTGCCTAATGGAAGGTGAACTGCCATTTGGTCACCATCGAAGTCCGCATTGAATGCGGTACATGCAAGTGGGTGCAACTGGATGGCTTTACCTTCTATCATCTTAGGCTGGAACGCCTGTATACCAAGTCTATGTAGTGTAGGGGCACGGTTAAGCAGAACTGGATGACCCTTCATTACATTTTCAAGTATCTCCCAAATAACAGGATCGCGTCTATCTACAATTTTCTTTGCAGACTTAACAGTCTTTACAATACCTCTCTCAATTAGTTTTCTAATGATAAATGGTTTATAAAGTTCTGCCGCCATAAATTTAGGCAAACCACACTCATGCATATGTAGTTCTGGTCCGACTATAATTACTGAACGTGCTGAGTAATCGACACGCTTACCCAACAGGTTCTGACGGAAACGTCCTTGTTTACCTTTAAGGCTGTCTGACAGAGATTTTAAGGCTCTATTGGATTCACTCTTTACTGCACTCGATTTCTTAGAGTTGTCAAAGAGTGAGTCAACGGCTTCTTGAAGCATACGTTTTTCATTTCTAAGAATGACCTCAGGCGCCTTTATCTCTATAAGTCTTTTGAGTCTGTTATTTCTTATAATTACCCTTCTGTACAAGTCATTTAAATCAGATGTAGCAAAACGACCGCCATCTAATGGTACCAATGGACGCAAATCTGGAGGAATTACAGGGATAACTTTCATAATCATCCATTCCGGACGATTAATACCTTGTGATTCCTCGAACCATTTAACAACATTAAGACGCTTGAGCATATCTGCTTTTCTCTGCTGTGACGTCTCATTTGCCATTGATACTCTAAGTTCTTTTGCAAGTGCAGGTATATCTATCTCTTTCAGAAGGTCATATACTCCTTCTGCACCCATTTTTGCAATAAATTTGTCAGGATTATCTTCTGATAAATTTGCATTGCCAGGCAATTTTTCAAGAATATCCAAGTACTCGTCTTCAGACAACAAATCAAGTTTCTGCAATCCACTTGCTCCCGGGTTTATAACTACATATTTTTCGTAGTAAATTACCGATTCAAGTTTTTTTGCCGGCATACCTATAAGAGCCGAAATCTTATTAGGTGCAGATTTGAAGTACCATATATGTGCGACAGGGACAGTAAGGGCTATATGACCCATTCTTTCCCTGCGGACTTTCTTTTCTGTAACTTCCACACCGCAGCGGTCACAAACTATACCACGATATCTTATCCTTTTATATTTTCCGCAATAGCACTCGTAGTCCTTTGTCGGTCCAAAGATTTTTTCGCAGAATAGTCCGTCTCTCTCTGGCTTGTATGTTCTGTAATTTACCGTTTCAGGTTTCAGAACCTCTCCGCAGGATCTTGCGATAATATCCTCCGGAGATGCCAATGAAATACTGATTCTATGGAAATTGCTTTTTACCTTATTGTCTTTATTATTAAAAGTAGGCATATTTCTTATTAGTCAAATCAAGTTGTAATTAATCCAGCGTAATCTTGAGTCCAAGGCCTCTAAGTTCGTGAAGCAGTACATTAAGTGACTCAGGTATACCTGGTGTTGGCATTGGATCACCTTTTACTATTGCTTCATAAGTCTTAGATCTTCCTGAAACATCATCTGACTTAACTGTCAGAATCTCTTGTAGCGCATTAGCTGCTCCAAAGGCTTCAAGTGCCCAAACCTCCATTTCTCCGAATCTCTGTCCTCCAAATTGTGCCTTACCGCCTAATGGCTGCTGTGTGATAAGTGAGTATGGTCCTATAGATCTTGCATGCATCTTATCATCTACCATATGTCCCAGCTTAATCATATAGATTACTCCGACTGTTGCCGGCTGGTCGAACCAATCTCCTGTACCACCATCTCTAAGATTGGTCTTACCAAATCTTGGTACTCCTGCCTTATCTGTGTAATCACATATTTCCCCTATGCTTGCACCATCAAAAATAGGTGTACTGAATTTTAAGCCTAATTTTGAACCTGCCCATCCGAGGACTGTTTCATAAATCTGTCCCAAATTCATACGAGAAGGCACACCAAGAGGGTTAAGTACTATATCCATTGGAGTTCCATCACTAAGGAATGGCATATCTTCTTCACGGACAATCTTAGCAACAATACCTTTGTTACCATGACGACCTGCCATCTTATCACCGACAGTGATTTTTCTCTTCTTAGCTATATATACCTTAGCAAGTTGCATTACACCGTTAGGAAGTTCATCACCGATTTTAACCTTATCCATGGCTCTCTTGCTTCTTGCTGCTTCTTCCTTATAGGCTATGCAGTAATTATTTATCAAATCACGAACCATAAGGTTGGTATTGTTGTCAGATGTCCATCTGTTGGAATTGATATTCTCGTAGTTAATATTCTTTAACTGTTCTGCAGTGATTTCTTTGCCATTAGCAATTACTTCAACTCCATCAAGATAACTTATTCCTACACTGGTTTTTCCTTCAACAAGGGTAATGAGTTTTTCAATGAATGTGGAGTATAATACCTGAACTTTCTTGTTGAAATCTTCTTCAAGACTTTCAAGTTTGGCTTTTTGTTCTGCCTTCGCTCCTTTTCTACCCATTTCTTTTGCAACCTTTGTATAAAGTGATGTTTTGATTACTGTTCCACTTAGGGAAGGATTAGCTTTAAGGGATGCATCTTTTACATCTCCCGCTTTGTCTCCGAATATGGCCCTAAGAAGTTTTTCTTCAGGTGAAGGATCACTTTCGCCCTTAGGAGTAATCTTTCCTATCATTATATCACCAGGAACTATATGGGCTCCAACTCTTACTATACCGTCTTTGTCAAGATCCTTTGTAGCATCTTCACTTACGTTAGGTATATCAGATGTCAGTTCCTCCATACCACGTTTTGTTTCCCTTACTTCTGTAAGGTATTCATCAACGTGAACAGATGTTAGAATATCCCATCTTACCATCTTTTCTGAAAGAACTATAGCATCCTCATAGTTGTATCCTTTCCATGGCATGAATGCTACGGTAAGGTTACGTCCAAGAGCAAGTTCTCCAGCCTGTGTTGCGTATCCTTCGGTAAGGATTTGTCCTCCTTCTACTCTTTCGCCTTTCTTTACTATAGGCTTAAGAGTAATTGTTGTACTCTGGTTTGTCCTTCTATATATAGGTAGGTGATATACAGTTACCTCAGGAGAAAAACTAACGTATTTTTCATCGTCAGTCCTATCATATTTTACATGGATCTCATTTGCATCCACGTAAACTACTTCTCCTTTACGTTCAGCCATAACCTGTGTCCTTGAGTCAAGACATACTGTTTGTTCAAGTCCTGTACCTACAATAGGTGATTCTGGACTGAGAAGCGGTACTGCCTGACGCATCATGTTGGCACCCATCAATGCTCTATGGGCATCATCATGTTCAAGGAATGGAATTAGTGATGCAGCGACTGATGCCATTTGGTTAGGAGCTACATCCATATAATCCACTTCTTCCCTTGTTACTACAGGGAAATCTGCTTCCAAACGGCACTGTATCCTATCTTCAAGAATGTTGCCGTCATCGTCCATTTTCACGTTGGCAAGAGAAACTCTCTTGTTTTCTTCCTCCTCTGCACTCATGAATTTCCAGCCTTCATCTGTCAAGTCTACCTTTCCGTTTTCAACTTTACGATAAGGTGTTTCGATGAAACCGAGGTCATCTATTTTAGCATAGACACAGAGGGATGAAATCAATCCGATGTTAGGACCTTCTGGAGACTCGATAGGACATAGACGTCCATAATGTGTGTAGTGTACGTCCCTGACCTCAAATCCTGCCCTATCTCTTGATAGACCTCCTGGACCCAATGCAGATAGACGACGTTTGTGTGTGATTTCTGCAAGAGGGTTGGTCTGATCCATAAATTGGGACAACTGGCTTGTACCGAAGAATGAATTAATTACTGAAGACAATGTCTTGGAATTAATCAGGTCGATAGGGTTAAATTGTTCACTATCTCTGACATTCATTCTTTCACGTATTGTACGTGCCATTCTTGACAAACCTACACTGAATTGGTTTGCAAGTTGCTCTCCAACTGTGCGTACACGTCTATTGCTCAAATGGTCAATATCGTCTACGGTGGCTTTTGAATTTATAAGCTCAATCAGATATTTTATTATTTCAATTATGTCTGTATTGGTCAGAACCCTGGTTTCAGGATCTGTATTCATTCCCAATTTTTTATTGAGCCTGTATCTTCCTACGCTACCAAGGTCATAACGCTTCTCTGAAAAGAAAAGCTTATCAATTACGTCCCTTGCTGTAGCTTCATCAGGTGGTTCAGAATTTCTGAGTTGTTTGTAGATATAATTAACTGCTTCTTTTTCAGTGTTTGTTGAATCCTTTTGCAGTGTATTGAAGATAATAGCAAATTCATTATCATTTGCATCATCTTTGTGAAGAAGTATAGTTTTTACTCCAGCTTCCTGAAGTTTTGCAAACATATCATCGTTAAGCACTTCGTCCCTGTCAGCAACGATTTCTGTTCTTACAAATGAAATAACTTCTCCTGTATCTTCGTCTACAAAATCCTGAATACCTGTCTTAAGAACTTTTGCTGCTAATTTGCGGCCTTCATTCTCCTTTATATTTTCTTTTGTGACCTCAATTTCTTCTGCAAGCCCGAATATATTGATAATATCTTTATCAGAATCATATCCTATTGCCCTAAGAAGTGTAGTCACAGGTAATTTCTTCTTTCGATCTATATATGCATACATGACATTATTGATGTCAGTAGCAAATTCAATCCAAGAACCCTTAAATGGGATTATTCTGGCAGAATAAAGCTTCGTTCCATTCGCATGGAGGCTTTGGTCGAAGAATACTCCCGGAGACCTGTGAAGTTGAGATACTATGATTCTTTCTGAACCATTAATTACAAAAGTACCTCCAGGGGTCATATATGGAATATTCCCTAAATATACATCCTGCACTATTGTGTCGAAATCTTCATGTTCTGGATCACTGCAGGAAAGGCGAAGTTTAGCCTTCAGAGGAACATTATATGTCAGTCCTCTCTCAAGACATTCATCAATCGAGTACTGCGGAGGGTCAATAAAATAATCTATAAACTCAAGCTTATAATTGTTCCTTGTATCTTCGATAGGGAAAATTTCCTGAAAAACCTGGTACAATCCTTCATTCCTTCTATTTTCAGGAGTAGTGTCCAGCTGGAAAAAATCCTTAAATGATTTGAGCTGTACCTCCAACAGATCCGGATATTCCAGGATTTTTGAAGTTGCGAAATTTATTCGTTTTGTGTTAGTCTTTTTTGACATATTCTGCCTTTGAAATGAGAAAAACTTAAATACGACAAAAAGGTTTAGAGCCTATAACCTTGGCTCTAAACCTGCTTTTGATCCCCAAAGCAAGGGGAGGGGTGAAGTTATTTAATTTCAACTTCTGCTCCTGCTTCTTCGAGGGTTGCTTTAAGTTGTTCAGCCTCTGCCTTAGCAATTTTCTCTTTCAAAGGAGCAGGTGTCTTGTCTACAAGATCCTTAGCTTCTTTCAGACCAAGTCCGAGAGCATCTTTTACAGCTTTGATAACTGCAAGTTTAGCCTGACCTGCTGATTTGAGGATAACATCGAATTCTGTCTGCTCTGCAGGTGCAGCATCAGCTGTGGCTGCAGTACCTGCAACAGCAACAGCTGCAGCAGCAGGCTCAATACCATATTCTTCCTTGAGAACCTTTGCAAGTTCCTGAACGTCTTTCACAGAAAGGTTTACCAACTCTTCTGCAAGTGCTTTTACGTCTGCCATAATAATTGTTTATTTTTAAAATTGTTTATATTATTTTTCTTCTTTTTCTGATAGTGTCTTAACAATTCCTGCGAGTTTACCACCAGCTGATTCAAGAGCTGAAATGACGTTGCGTGCAGGAGATTGAAGAAGAGTGATGATATCACCAATAAGTTCTTCTTTAGACTTGATTGCTGCAAGTTCGTCAAGTTTATCTGCACCTACAAAAGCACATTCTTGAACATATGCTCCTTTAAGAGCAGGCTTTTCAAAGCCGTTTTTCTGAAATTCTTTTATAAGTTTTGCAGGAGCATTGACTACTTCTGTATACATTACAGCCGTATTGCCGACCAATGTAGGGAGCAAGAGATTTATCTCCTCATTACCTAACTCTTTAAGTACATGTGTTAAAAGGGTATTCTTTACTACTGTAAGTTTGATGCCCTTATTAAAACATTCACGACGGAGTTTAGTTGTATCTTCAGCATTTAATCCGGATATATCCGTAATATAAAAATTAGGTGTCTCCTTGATTTGTGCTGATATAGATTCAATTATACGAGCTTTTAATTCTTTTTTCATAACATTGAATTTTTTATTCAGCACTGAATGCCTTTAAGTCTATCTTTAATCCGGCACTCATTGTTGTGCATATTGAGGCACTTTTCATATAAGTACCTTTGAGTGCTTGCGGTTTGAGTTTTGATATTGCAGAAAGTACTGTCTTTGCGTTTTCATATATTTGCTCCGCGGTAAATGAAGCCTTTCCTATTGCTGTATGAATGATGCCTGACTTATCTACCTTGAAGTCGATCTTACCGCCCTTAACATCTTTTACTGCCTTGCCGACTTCCATTGTTACTGTACCTGTCTTAGGGTTTGGCATAAGTCCTCTTGGACCGAGAACACGACCGATAGGACCAACTTTGCCCATCACTGATGGTGTACATATAATGACGTCAACATCTGTCCAGCCTCCCTTTATTTTCTCGATATATTCATCGAGACCTACATAGTCAGCACCAGCTTCTTTTGCTTCGGCTTCTTTGTCAGGAGTACATAGAACGAGAACACGTGTTACTTTACCTGTCCCGTTAGGGAGAGTAACAACTCCACGTATCATTTGGTTTGACTTGCGTGGGTCAACACCCAAGTTTACTGCAAGTTCTACAGAAGCATCAAATTTGGTAAAGGTTATTTCCTTAAGAATACCACAAGCCTCTGACAACTCATACAACTTGGATGAGTCATATTTTTCAATGACTGCTTTCTGATTTTTTGTAAGTTTGCTCATAATGCTTCTATTCTTTAAATATCTTCAGGAAATGTACCTGTTACTTTGATACCCATACTTCTTGCAGTTCCAGCAACCATCTTCATTGCAGATTTGAGTGTAAATGCATTCAAATCTGGCATTTTGCCTTCTGCTATAGTCTTTATCTGTTCCCATGTTACAGATGCAACTTTAGTTCTGTTAGGTTCCCCTGAACCTTTTTGTATTTTAGCTGCTTCTTTTAGGGAAATTGCGACCGGCGGCTGCTTTACCTCAAAAGAGAAGGATTTATCAGAATATACTGTAATCACTACAGGCAGAACCTTGCCAGCACTCTGTTGAGTTGCAGCATTGAACTGTTTGCAGAAGTCCATTATATTCAATCCCTTTGAACCTAATGCAGGTCCAACCGGAGGGGCTGGATTCGCTGCTCCACCTTTTATCTGGAGTTTAATGAATCCGGTAACTTCTTTTGCCATGATTTATTATTCTTTAGTTACTTGATTAAAGTTGAGTTCTAGCAGAGTCTTTCTGCCGAATATCATAACTATAACCTTAAGCTTACTTCTATCTTCGACTATCTCGTCAACTGTTCCATCAAATCCACTAAATGGACCTTCTGTAATCTTAACAGAATCTCCTACATTATAGTCGATTTCTGTTACACTCTCATTTGTGGTTTGCCTATCTTGCTCTCCAAGTATTCTTCTCACTTCATCGTCCCTTAAAGGAATAGGTATTCTTTCAATGACAGAAGGTGATTTATCTCCTGTAGATGTTGCTACTCTGTTTTCAGTAAGAAAACCGGACATTCCAGGAACAAGATTACGGATGATATATTCCAAATCACCGCTAAGCTCGGCTTCAATCAATACATAACCAGGAAAAAGAAGTCTTTCTGTTTGAACTCTTTTCCCATTCTTGACTGTATACCTTTTTTCTACAGGTACGAGTACCTGATTAACTTGATTTTGGAGATTGCTTCTTTCAATTTCCTTCTCAAGATAATCTTTTGCTTTTTTTTCTTTGCCCCCTGCAGTCCTAAGGACGTACCACTTTTTTTCGCCCATTTTGAATTAATAGATTACAATGTATAGATAATTGTCATCAGATGCTGGAAAGCGAAGTCTACAATGAATAATGCCACCGCAAGGATAACTGTAGCTACCATTACAAGCAGTGCAGAACTCTGCAACTTCTCCCATGTAGGCCAAGTTACCTTTTTAGTGAGTTCTATGTATGACTCTTTACAATAGTTTATGAACTTTCTCATCTTTATTTTTAATGGACCTGACTTTGTTGGAAGCTTAAGTCTGGTCTGTTAAACATTATCAAATCGTAACCTTTGATATTTGCAGGGGAAGCAGGATTCGAACCCACATCGACGGTTTTGGAGACCGCTGAACTACCCTTGTTCTATTCCCCTATAAAAGTGGAAGATAATTTTCTTCCACTTTATGATAATTATTCGATAATCTTAATTACCTGACCTGCACCAACTGTACGTCCACCTTCACGGATTGCGAATTGAAGACCTTGATTGATAGCTACTGGAGTAATAAGCTTAACATTGATTTCAACGTTATCACCAGGCATAACCATTTCGATTCCCTGAGGAAGTGTGATCTCACCTGTAACATCGAGTGTACGGATGAAGAACTGAGGACGATAATGGTTGTGGAATGGAGTATGACGTCCACCCTCTTCTTTCTTAAGTACGTAGATTTGAGCCTGGAACTCTGTGTGAGGAGTAATTGAACCTGGTTTTGCTACAACTTCACCTCTCTTAACGTCTTTTTTCTCAATACCACGGAGAAGAAGACCAACGTTGTCACCAGCTTCACCTTGTTCGAGAAGTTTACGGAACATTTCAACGCCTGTGCAGACAGTCTTACGAGGTTCTGAACCGAAACCTACAAGTTCTACTTCATCGTTTACATGGATTGTACCTGTTTCGATACGTCCTGTTACTACAGTACCACGTCCTGTGATAGAGAATATGTCCTCTATTGGCATAAGGAATGGTTTCTCATTCTGACGCTCAGGGAGTGGAATATATGTATCAACAGCGTTCATAAGTTCCATTACTTTGTCTTCCCACTGAGGCTCTCCGTTGAGTGCACCAAGTGCAGAACCACGAATGATAGGGCAGTTCTCATCAAACTTGTAGAATGCAAGCAAGTCACGGATTTCCATCTCAACGAGGTCAAGCATCTCAGGATCTTCAACGAGGTCAACCTTGTTCATAAATACAAGTATCTTTGGTACGTTCACCTGACGAGCAAGAAGAATATGCTCACGTGTCTGAGGCATAGGACCATCTGTAGCAGCAACTACGAGGATAGCACCATCCATCTGAGCGGCACCTGTAACCATGTTC
>CAMQDS010000019.1 GCA_946999645.1 uncultured Bacteroidales bacterium | reverse complement strand
ACAGAAGAGAAAGAAACAGAAAAGGAAGATGAAGAGGAAGAAGCAGACACAGAAGAAACGGAAAAGGACGAAACAGGCACAGAAGAGAAAGAAACAGAAAAGGAAGATGAAGAGGAAGAAGAAACAGGAGTGAAGAATTACCTGCATGCAAGTGTGCCAGAAATTGATTCATTTGATGCCAAAAAAGTAAACAGGCATAGTATGAAAGATATTAAATATCCTGATTTTGCTGAGCAGCACCCAGAGTATAAGACTATATGGGACGCCCTCTCTAAACGTAATGCTTTTGAAAATCTGTGTTTAGAATCAGAAACTGGTGATACTATTGTATTTGCTATTGACGCAGACTTCCCTAAATATAAAGGACAGCCACAGATTCTTATTAAGAGTGAGCGTTATGGTCAGTACTTTACGTTATCTACATTGTCGCTTAAGGAGGATGAATACACAGGATTAAAAGAGTTGAGGAAGGCTATCCTTGATGAGTACAAGGAGTTTAGTAAAGAGCATCCTGGTCAGGATTTTGTGTTCAGTAAGACATCAAATATATATGCTAAAAAAGCAGGTGTTATAGAGTTTAGTTCAACAAAAGAAAATGCTTTACCAAAATTGAAAGGTTTTAAACATTTCTATACAGCTATTACAAAAGATAAATTTGATAAAATTGTTGAACTTAGTAACGATTTATTTGGTGGTCACATTGATAAAAAGAACATCATTAATTCTTCTGTATTAAATGATAAAAAGACTTTGTATACAGTATATTACCTAATAAAAGTAAACAATGGAAAATACTATGCACTACCTTTAAGACAGAAACCAATTGCAGAGTTCGACAAAAATAACAGTGAATGGGAATATAATACTATTGACTGTCTTGATAAGATTGTTAAATGTGTAAAAGAACCAATTAAACTTCCATATAGCTTTGATGAGAAAACTTATAAAGAATTACAAGAGGCATATTATGATTCTTCTAAAGAAGAAAAAGAAGCTTCTCCAGATAATACTAAAGGTAAAAATACTAAACAAAAACAGCGGTCTTATGAATCTTATGAAGAAATCGCTAAAGAGCATCCTGAACAGAAGGAAAACTTCGAGTATATAAAGAAAAGAGAGGATACAATTCGTTCTTATTTGAAAGAAGTTGGTAACTATATTGACATTCATAAAATTTATTTTGATTTTCAGTATTTTGATGATATAGGTTTTGCATTTCAAATGATATTGACTGATACTGATGGAGGAACTAAATTTAAGGGTGAACATAAACTTGGTGATATTACTATTCTGCCTAATTTTATTATTAGACCTGACCAGATGTCATTGAAAGAAATTATAGATACATTAGACAAAATGAGCGTAAAGGCACAGAATAAGTTTATACATTATGGTAAAGACCAATATGGTAAACCTACAATAAATGTTGATTATGATAGGTTTAGATCTGCAATTAATTCTGGTGTCTTTACAACAAATGCACAGCAGTTATATCAGAAAGGAAGTGATGTCAGGATTGTTCCATGGGACTCAAGCACAGGTACATTTAATTTAGATCAAACGCAGCAAAAGACTCCTAATGTTTCAATCACTGATAGCACAAATACAGAGGTTGTTAATGAAGAGAGCGAGCAAAATAATACCAGTGAAGCACCTAATGCAAATAACAACACTAGTGGTGGCAATACTAAGGAACTTCCTGATGCTAATAGTGGTGGTGATGATAAGGGTATGGTGGATGCAAAAGATAATAATTCTGGAAATGAGAAAGAGGATGCAACTATAAAAGAGTCAGATTTTGATTTTGATGCAGATGAATTATCACTACTTACTTTTGATGAACTCCCTGAAAGTGTTATAAATAAACTTAAAGAACAGGGAATTGATAAGGGAAGTTATAATAGGCATTCAAGTGAAGACAAATTAAAATGGCTTAAGTGTTTGTAACATAGGAAACGATTTTAAAATAGAAGTGAAATGCTTTATTTATGTAAGTATTTCACTTCTGTTCATTTATATTATGATTTACTTTTTTATTTTTGTGACAATTAGTATAATCATTTTGTTATGGGGCAGTGTATAAATTATAAAACTTATATAAGTGACAGTCGGTTTAGCAGCGTAAGGAAAATATGTGATGAGATAGGTAAAGAACTAAATATTAAAATGCCAGATATTGAAGTTGCTACAACACTTGTAGGGTATCAAGAATATCTGTGTAAGGATTCAAACTGGTTTCCTGATTTTTCAGATAAACTGGAGGCTGATAAATTTAAAAGATATGTTCTTCATAGAGCCTTTCGTACCGATATAGCACCACGGCAAACTTATATCACAGCAAAGAAGTTGTCAGAGATATATCACAATATGCATGATGCTATTCGTCCTGAATACTTCGAGAACAGGATGCGGTTCTTCACTTCATTTATATGTGATTACATTAATAAATTCAAAGATGACTTTAAGGCTACTGCTACTAAAGCCATTGTCACAGCCGAAGATGGAAATTCAAAAGGATTTTCTGCATTAATGAATAAAGCAGTTAAATATTTTAATGAAATAATAAATAGTCATATAAATTCATATAGAGAAACAATAGAGAAGAAGAAAGCTGACGGAACTTTTAGCGAGGATGAGGATGGGTGGAGAACTAACAAAATAAATTATCTTCAGAAGCAACTTGATTACATAGAAAAGAATAAAGAACGTATTGCTGTTTTAGTCGCTAATCGTGTGTCAGAGGCTGAAGGGCTAAAACTTATCTATGATGGATTTGAAATAAAATTGCCAGTCAATGATGAAGAGGTAATAAGTCAAAATGAGAATGTGGAAGAGCAGGATGATAGTAATGATTTTGATGAAACATCTAATGGTGAAAGATATGTTGACTTTAGATCTTTGAATATCCACGAAACTATAGGTGATGCAGCAAAGCATTTCCTTAGTGACATATTTCTATATGATTACGCAGGGGAACAGGTATTTGATGATGTCGGTATTGCGGTAAGAGTTGATCCAAAAGAGGCTGCTGTTATTCTGCAGAGAGTACTGCATTCATCTACACCAAGCACTATGATGAGTGACCTTAAAAAAGCAGTTGATGATTATCCTATGCTTAAAGGTATCATTTCTAAGTTAAATGCAAAACCTGAATACAAGTCTACAATCTTTAATAGTTTCAAAAGAGCAAAGACTAAATTTCTGTATGTCAAAAATTTTAACGGTAGAACAGACGTTTTTCTGGCTAACAAAAAAACACCAGTCAATGCTACTGTAAGGGACATTACGAATAATATGAAATCACAGATAAGTCTTGATTCTGAATACAGTTTTACTAACGAAGATGGGACGTTGAAAAGTGCAGAGGAACGTACAAAAATATATCAACTATTCAAAACGTGTGCATTTGAAATACGAGGTCTTATAGAAGGTGTTGTAAATTTAACTGGTCCAAGAGTAGAAGGAGCTATCAGCAGGAAAGGTACTGTGATTGCCTATGATAAGATTAGGAATTACATTCGCGAGTTTATAGACAAATTCAATATCACTGATAAGGATTTAGTTAATTTTGCTAATGCAACAAAAGATGATATAAAATTTATTACAGGTGATAACCCAGAAGCAATACTTAAAGAGGCAGTAGAGAAATTTCCTGGATTGTTTGATAAATTAATTCGATTCGCTCGTGGGTGTGGAATCAATATAAGCAGAAAAGAATTTAATAAAATCTTTGCAAAACCGATTGATAGGAATACTTGGGACAATAATTTTGCTGACTTTATGTCTTATGGGTATAAGGGAGCAAACAGAATAAGTGTTCTTGTTAAAACAGTAGAAAAAATTATTGATATTTATACTTGGATATATGAGCATGCAAAAGACAACAAGGATGATGCAGAGAGGGTTGAGAAACTTCTATATGAAAGTGCAAATTACCTCTATAAATTTTATAAATTGTTTGGTAACCTACAGAAATCAAAGGAAACAGAGGAGAGAGTAAATTCAGGAGGTAAGATGCTTACTACAAGATATAACTTCAACTTAATTCATCAAGTAGTTGATATACTTGCTGATAAGCGTAGTTTATCACCAGAGGAGTACAAGAAAAGTCTGTATGAAAATTTTGGGAGATTTGAAGGGATTTGTCTTGGCAAAGATGAGTATTTAAATTATGGTGGCTTTCTTAATGACCTAATAGAAGAGAAAATCGATAATGTCCGTAATGGTTTTGTTGATAGACCTTTAGTGCAGTTATATGATGTTGATAATTACTTTGATACAAAGTATGAAGACATGACAAAGAGGCAATATATAATGTGTCAATTAAGAATGTATTTCAATGCTGGTGCATACGAAGTTCCCATTCAGTCTGATTATAGTACTGCATATAATTTTATAGGTATGGGTAAAAGAGCCTACATAGCACCAACGACGTGGGAAGAATTACCAAAATTAGATTATACAAAAGCTACAGAAGAAGAGATAGCAGAGTATGAAAAAAGAATAGAAAAAAAGGAAAAAGAAAAATCCTATGACAAGTTTTACACAGATCTTACTACTGAAGTACTTATTGAAATAGAGAGGATAACAGCAATACAGGAGCGTTTGAAAAAATCGAAAAAGAAAAAACTTTCAACATATGAAAAGAATGGATTAAAGTTTCAGATATTCCCAGTACTAAGCGTAAATGGTTTTCTTGAAAAGTATAACAGCATAGATGATCCAGTACAAAAGTATCAATATGTAAAAGATGTAGCTAAAGAACAAATGACTGCAATAGTCAATAGGAGTGTTGAACGCTTTAAAACGTTAGGAATTAGTGTAAGTTATCCCTACTTTGAGGATACTATAGATATATCAGAAAACGATTACAGACTTTATCGTGAGTATTGTATGGACTCGTTCTATGCAAGGATTCAGATGTGTAAACTATTCACAGGAGGTCTTGCCCAATTCAAAAACATTAGGGACTATGAAAAACGAAATATGATGCTTCATGCTCCTCGTACATCAATGTACACAGAAGCCACATGGGACGGAGAGAAAGTAGGTCGTGAAACACAGAACGTTGTATATCTTAGTGATGATATTTCAAAGTCATTCTTCCTTAATAAAATATCAGAATTACTGGATCAGTTGTTAAAAGAAGGTTATATATCAGAAGAACAGTATAAATCATATGTTGATGTATATAAGAATATAACTGTAACAGACGGACAGGGTTTCAGAACTTTTGATTCAAATAGGGAGGTTATGATAATGTCAGGGCAGTGGACAAAGAAGCATGAAAACGCCTATCAAAGGATAAAAGGTGGAATTGTATCGGATAGTGACTTTAGGATGTTTTCTTTCAATAACAAACCTATATATAGTGGGTACGAGATAATACCTGCTGTAGAAGGAGAATATCAGAAAGATGTACGAAACACTGTGCTGCATAAGTATTCAGAGCAGGTTCTTCTTCCATATTCAGTACTTAATTCTGAAGAAATACATAGCATATTGCAATCAAACCCAATACTTATTGCATTATCTCTTGCACAAAAAGAACTTGAGGAAAAATATGAAAAGAGAATAGATATGTTTATCTTCAAGAGCGGTGTTAAAGTAGGTGCAGATAATGTGATTTCTGCGTTTGACAGGGATGAGGGTGGAAAGTTGGAACACGATTCTATAAAGTCTATGTCTAATTTTATAGTACAAAGTGTTATCAACGAGCCTTCTTCTATTCATAAACTTGAGTACAAGTATTATGGTATAACGTCTTCAACTCCAATTCATATTTCAGATGACAGAATAGCATGGTCAACACAGGCAGAGAAAGCTGCTTTTGCTAATATAGAAAAAGGTGATAAAGTGATGTTGCGTGGGGAGGAAATGGATGCAGAGCAGGCAAGGAAAATTTTTAGTGCAATAAAGACTACAGATATGACTGAAGCATTTGCATTGCTTCAAAAGACTTTCCACGATAAAAATGAACTTGAACGTATCCTCAGAGAGGAGGTAGCATCAAAGTCATATGCTTCAAGCGACCTTGCTTATTCTCTTGCACAGAATGGTATTAACTTCATTATTCCTTTGTTTGCATCAACTGCATCACGTCAAATGCAGTCACTGCTTCTTTCAATGATAAATAAGAGATTGAACAAAGCAAAGGTTAATGGGGCAAATATTATGCAGGCTACAAGCCTTGGAGTAGACATAGATTATGATATATCAGATAATACAAACATATCAGATGAAAATAATATAGGAATAGTTTTCGAGGGCAAAGGAAAGGACATGCATATCAAGTATATAGAGGCTGCAATGCCTTTGTTTGATAAGCGGTTAAGGCGTTTTGCAGACCCGCATACAGGTGGAATAAGTGCAGAGCAATTGAAAAGATTAATTAAACGAGGAAAAATACCAGCCTCAATATTAGACTTCATTGCTTACCGTACCCCTTCCGATGCTGAACACTCTGTACTTCCGTGTCGTATAAAGTATTTTACTCCAGCAATAACTGGTGCTACAATTAAGTTACCAAGAGAGGTAATGTGTATGACTGGTCATGACTATGATGGTGATAAACTCCGTTGCCATTTTAAGAACTTTAATCTTGTTAATGATGGAGAACCTATATTTGGTAACCGTGATTATTGGATTGAAGTAGATGAGTATGATTACTCCAAACAACCTAAAGAGAATAGTAAGCAGGCAAGAGATAATGCCAGAATTGAATTGATGTTGGCAGAACTTACTTCACCAAAAGGAAGCAGAAGATTGGTTATTCCAGGTGGTGCAGGTGTATCAGCAAAGTATGCAATGGTGCAGCAGATAATGCGTAGCAGTGAAACACATATAGTAGCTTTTGCATATGTTTTAAAAAAATTTGGATTGAGTATTAAGTTGTTGGGGCATGAATTATACAATGAACTGATGAAACTTGATTCTGATAAATTGAATGAAATGGTTGATGCTTTATCCAAAGATGAATCTGCTTTATCCGTTACACACTCATATGATGCCTTTGAATATATGATAGGTTCAGCACCAATGATTGGTATATATGCAGCAAATAATAGTTTGTCACAGTTGCTCCAGCGTGCTAATCTATCTGTAAACCCTATGCGTATTGGTAAAAACAATGAGAGTGTTCAACTAAATATATTCGGATGTACTATTGACAAGTTGTTTGACATACGCAACAAAGACGGTATGCTTAATACTCTTACTTATGCCAGATTACTTAATGCAGCAGTGGATAATGGTAAGAACCCTATACTTGGTGTGCTTAACCAAAATTCTACATTTGCGTCTACTACATTTCTTTTAAGTGCAGCAGGTATCAGTGAGGAAAAAATACATCTATTTCTCAATCAACCAATATTAAGATACCTTATAAATAGGGATGGTGATATAGAACAAGTAAATTCTGATATTAATGAAATTGCTAATAAATATAATGATGTGAAGATACCTTCTACTGAAGAAAGTTTTAACACGGTCAAGGAAATGACAATGGATGAGTGGGAGGATAATATTGAAGAAGTAAGGGTGTTTGAGGAAATCATCGAGGAATTAAGTGTAAATAATTCATATGATGAAAAGGAAGATAATGATGAAGGTGATAAGCATATTTATTTTGATACTGATTTTATACATAAGCAACTATGTATATGGGGGTTCTTCAACAAGATAAGATTTGTCGCAGCAGAATTGAATAGGTTAGTTTTATTACTTCGTCCTGATTCATCAAAGGGAATAATTGGAAATAGTATTGCTGAACTATACCATACTGAAAGGAAATATAAAAAAGAACTTGAGAAATTGAAGAGTGAAGACACGCAACATTACATATCAGGTGCTGAAGAACTACTGAAATTAATTGATGTACATGAGGGATATGACACAGACTTTTTAACAAAAGAATTTTTTGATAAAAACAAATTACCTGAAATAACTGTTGCAAACTCCTTGATTGTTGATAATTGTATGTATTTTTTCAGAAAGTATTTTCCACAAGCAAGAGATGATTGGAAATCTATGGCTGAAAATATCATAAAGATTTATGAAGACAGTTTTGGCACTGTAACAAAGGAGAATATAGAAAGTATTTTCAATGATATGATATTGTGGAAACTACTTTCAAATAAGAATTTTGTTCAAGGTGACACGGCAGAAGAACAGAAGAGAATACTTACAGAAGTTCCTCAGGATTTGAGGAAACTCCTAATCAGAATAGAGAGATCTGTAGAAAAAGGAAAACAAAGTGATGTAGATGCTTTCTGTCTTAGTAACAATGCTTTTTTAAAATGTCTTGAACTTAATAAGCCTAAAGGATCTAATTTAACAAGAATACAATTCGGTCTTGATTCTTTTGCTACACAAGGTTCAGATTATGAAATTCGTGCTGGCTGGTATAACATGATGTTAAGCCGAGATAAAAGCATAAAGCAACTTGCTTTTGACTTATTCAAATATAATATGTATACAAATGGATTTACTTTTGGAAGATATGAGTTTTTTCAATATGCTCCATTTCAGTTGCTTGTCGAGATGCCAGGATATAGAAATGCCTTGAATGATATACTTGAATCTGGTTGGGAACAAGGTACAGCTGATTATGAGAATTTCATTCATCAGTATCTCCTTAATCATTGGTTTGAAGAAGGATTGATAGACACAATTAGTTTAAGAAGATTAAGGGCAACGTGTGTGAAAGACCCAGAAACAGATAAATACATATATCGTTTCGTTGTTCCAGATAATGAAAAATCAACTGCTAAATATGTCATTGGAAAAAAATATGTCTTTATAAATTCAGGCGGTGATTATAGTGGAAGGAAAATTATGTATAGAGTTGATAGTGAGCATCAGAATGGGCAAACTATTGGAAAACTTACTCCTGTAAGAAAGATGTCAGCAATAAATGTACATGGGCAGAAGATATTTCAATATAATCCGTCTGTAGATTATAAAGTGATAAAGCCTATTGTTTTTGATAAAGGAATGACTGCACCATATAAATCCCAAGTAGATTTAGCCAATGAAAAACAGGATGTACATGATAAACTTATAAAACTTGGAATTGACCCAGAGCAATTTAATAGTCACGATGATAGGAAAGCTGCTCTTGAAAAAGCAGAAGGTATGACATATGATGAGATACTGATTAGGGATAAAGCGAAACTGGATAACCTACCTACAAATAGAGCATCAAGTGCTAAAAAGACACTTGCTAATAAGATAGAATTTGGTAACGGGAAAACAAAAATATTATTTGATATAGTTGATGAACCAGGTGTAGAAACAGCTGAAAGTTCTGCGGAAAATGTACAAAAAAATGTCCCAAAAAATATAGCAGAGAAAACCAATAATGAAAATAATGATGATAGCAATGCAACTGATTTAACAGGTTTAACTAAAGAACAGCTAATGGAAGAATTGAATAAGCATAAAGGACTTAAGTTATTTAGCATAGTACGTTTAAACGATAATGGAGAAGCAGTTGTTGAGCAATTTGAGCCATCACCTAATGTTGTAATCCAAGCAAGAAAACAGAAAGCCTTTGTTTCTCTGAATAAAAAATTGAGGCAAATACTTAAATCAAAAGGGATCAAGGTAGGTGCATTAACTAATTCAGAGGAAAGGATGCGACTCAATGGTGTTGCTGTTTTTGACACAGCCAGTGTTGCTGCAGAGGGTATGTTAGAACTTATACGTCTGGCACATGGTGAACGTGGTGAAGAAGCATTGCCTGAAGAGTTCGCTCACCTCTCTGTTGAGATGTTGGGTTATGATCATCCTCTTGTCAACAGATTACTAAAGATATTGTTCGAGAATGAAGATGCACGAAAAGAAGTCTACGAGGGACTGTATGATCAATACAAAGAAGCATACGGTGATGATGAGGATAAACTTGTACTTGAAGCAGCAGGAAAATATATTGCAAAGCATCTATTTAGAGAAGAGAGGATACAGACTAATATCTTACTTCGTCTTGTTACAAGAATATCTGAAGCGATCAAAAAGATGTTCAGTTTCTTCAACGAGAACGAAATAGAAGACGCGATACTTGAAGCCAATGCGTCTGCATCTGAAATAGCAAAAGGTATTTTAAGTGGAAGACTTGTTGATAGTATGGCTCTTGAGAATATAGGCTCATCTGAAAAATTCTATTCAATGTCTAAAGGCTTGTCAAATGGCGAAGATGTGCTTTCAAAACTACTTACGATTGAGAGTAAACGTTTGTCAATACTGAGCAAACGTATGGCTTCTCATATTCAGGCTGGTAAGACGCCTACTGCAATGAAGGTAACAAAGGAGCGTATAAATGCACTAAAGAAAAGTATAGAAAAGCATAAGGCAGATGAAGCAGTTATAACTTATCTTAAGAACTCAATGTCTTTTCTTGCAGCAACAGAGAAGTCACTTGATGAAACGGTAGGTTCAGGAAAACCTGCTAATTCAGTTTGCAGGAAGTTAAATACTGTGAGGGATACAATAACAAGTATTGCAGTTGCTATAGAGTATATAAATGATGCTGTGGCAAATGGTGAATTAAATAATACCTCGTTGTCTGGGCTTCTTCGTAGTACTTCAGGCGTTCTTGCACAGTTTGAAAGTAAGTACAAAATCATAGCAAGGGAGTACTTTGAAGATATGCTATCAAGTGTATATGGAGAGAATGGTGTAAAAGTCACACTTGGTAAAGATAAAGGGAGAGTAATAAGTATAAGGGAAATGGCACGAAGGGCAGATGGAGATATATCTCTTGCTTCTTCACTTTTCAATTCACTTGCAGATTGCAATGATTATGTGCTGAAGGCTTTTGATTCTATTGTTCGTTCAGCGAAAATGAGAGCAAGAAAGAGGTTTGAAAAGATACGTCCAAGACTTGAAGTTGCAATAGAGGATTTAGTTCGTAATACAGGTTCTCGTGATCAAAGTTTTATGTTCGAAACTGTGGTTGATGAAAACGGACATAGCCATAAGACTGGAAAATATATTTCACAAGAAAAGGCTTTATCGCTTAATCCTAATCAAAGGGCATTCTATTATGAGATAATGTCAATCAAGGGTGAACTTGACAAGTATATTCCTAATGCATTGATTGAAGACAAAAACCAGATTGTTATGCTTCGTAAGGATGCTCTTGAAAAAGTTGAAACAGCAGAAGGATTATCTAAAAAGACTGACGTTGCCTGGGATAATATAAAGAATACTCTTATGGAAACATCGTCGGATTTTGACCCTGAAGAGGAAAGTGTCGCAGTCGATTTTCAAGGAAACAAAGTAGATAGATTTATGACACGGTTTGTAGTTAAGGGTAAGAATGAGTCTTTTGATGATATGACAGATGATGTTGCTATGTCAATGATGGTGTATGCGAATATGGCTTTTGAATACAATGAATTAGGTGGCGTTGTGAACATTCTTGAAAATGCTAAGTATATGGCTGCAGAAAGAGATGTTATTCAAAAGAAAGGTGACAGGAAACAGGTTGAGCATATAAAAACCAAAAACAATGATTTGACTATTCCTTTTACAAAGAAAGCAGCAGGTCTTCATGCACAAGAGGCATTAGCTGCTTACATGTCAATGCAGGTGTACAAACATACTGCAGCAGATGAAGGGACAATAGGAAATACAAAATTATCAGTACGCAAGGTAACGAATTTCTTAAATTCTCTTGCTTCGTGGTCACAAATGGCACTTAATCCTTTACAGAGAATATCTAATATTAATACTGGTATGTCAATGATTGTCATTGAATCTGCGGGCAAAGGAAACCTTAATCTGAAGGATACTCTTTGGGCAGCCAGTCAATATATGAAAAATACTCCTGATAGATTGGCACAAACAGGACAGACTGATGTTGATAATAAACTGTCATTATGGAATGAATACTTTGATATAATGCAGGATAATGGAAGGACACGTAATAAGTATTCAAAAGGAAGACTGTCAAGAATCTTTAACACAAATTTGTTGTATTCGGGACTTGCAGCAGGTGAGGATTTCTTGGCTTCAACTACTGCACTTGCTGTCGCCAGAAACATAGAAGTTCGTGATAGTAATGGTAAAAAGTGTAATTTGTGGGATGCATACGAAGTTAAGTATCTTGATAATGAACATAAGACTGGTGCTTTCCTTGCATTAAAAAATGGTTACACAAAAGCAGATGGAAGTCATATTACAGAGGAAGATGAGATGAAGTATACAAAAAAAGTTATAAGTCTTAACTTCGATATGCAGGGTATATATAACCTTGATGATAAGTGTGCTGCACAACAATATGCTCTTGGTTCACTTGTTATGATGTATAGAAAATGGATTGCACCTACAATCAAGAGATTATATGGAAAAACACAGTATAATGAACTGAGAGAAGAATATGAGGAAGGTTATTATAGAACATTTGGGCGTGCCTTATTTAAATGTATGAAGGAGGCTGGTGATGAAGTTACTGAAAAACAAGGTGCAATGGCTCTTCTTAATATCTTTTCAGATATAACTGCATTTTGTTCTTCTGTAAAGATTAACTGGAATAATATGACACAGTACGAGCAATCAAATGTTATGCGTGCATTGGCAGACCTTGGAATCGTTCTTGCTCTTTGGTTATCAACTGCTATCATTCTTCATCTTCCACCTGAGGATGAAGATACGGATACACCAATGTCATGGTTAGAAACTTTCACGATTGCACAGTTACTAAGACTTCGTACAGAGAAGACGGCTATGGCACCGACCCCTATGCTTATTGGAGAAGCAACGAAGATTCTAAAATCTCCTGCTGCTTCGATTGGTCCACTTATGAATCTTCTTGGTTTGTTTAAACTTATGATACCTTCAAACTATACAAAGATGATTAAATCAGGAAGATATAAAGGGCATAGTAAAGCATATAGATATTTCAGAGAACTTCCTGTAATATCAATGTTTAAGAGGATCGATAATTTTAATGATCCTACGCCTTTGATAAAATATTACGAAAGTGATAGCCCATTTTAATATTTGTATTTTTTTATTTTTACTTTTTTATAAGTTATACTTAATTATAAAATGTAAAAAGTGTTATTTTATTGGAGTATTTTAGTTTTTATTTTTATTGATTAAACAACTTCGTTAAATTGGGATGCCGTGATGGTATCCCAATTTTTATTGCTTTATTAATAAAACATAAGTGATTTATTTACACTGGTAATTTCATCTACTATTGTTTGTATTTTCGTTACATAGAAAATACAATAGTTATGGATTATAATTCAGTGTTCCCAAGTCAGATGCTTTCTTATAAACAGAAAGGGAAAAAATGGAGGCAGGATTGTGTTGATTGGGGAGTAAATCGTACATACTTTAACTTTTCTCCAGTTAGAAAAGATATGGTTCGTATGAAAATAAATTACGATCTTGTAAATGGTATAATCCATATGGAGGATGTAGCAGGTATACTTAATCCTGGAAATATATCTACGGCTTTTGTCCCCGACAAGATACAACATTATCCTATAATAAATTCCAAATTAAATACTCTTCGTGGCGAAGAATCTGCACGCGTGTTTGATTGGAAAGTAGTTGTTACAAATCCTTTTGCTCTTTCTAAAATGGAGGAGAAAAAGAAAGAAGAAATGTTCAATGCATTGCAGTCAGTAGTTGAGAACACTGACATAAATGATGAGAAGGCTGAAAAACAAGTGCAAGAAACACAGGACTATTTTAATTTTGAATATCAGGACTTCAGAGAGATGAGAGCTAATGAACTTCTTAAACATTACTCTAAAGAACAAAATTTTAAAAAGATATTCAATGATGGTTTTATGGATGCTCTCATAAATAATATTGAAATATATAGTTGTGAGATTGTTGGTGGTGAGCCTGTTCTTCATAGATTAAACCCGTTGAAGTTACGTATATTTAGTAGTGGGTACTCAAATCATATAGAGGATGCTGATGTGCTTGTATATGAGGATTATTGGTCACCTGGTAGAATAGTTGATACGTTCTATGATGAACTGTCTGCAAAGGATATAAAGAGAATAAGTGATGAGTTGCCAACAACTGGAAGTACGCCTGTTGGAGCAGCAGGAAATTATAATGATGCTTTTCAATTTACAAGCAGAATGAATATCTATGGGGAGAGTGGCGTTATGGTTAATAATAGTTCTTCTCTTTATTCTGTGTTTGATGAACTATCATCTTGTAGCGGTGGTATAGGTTCAAATCTTTCACCGTTTGATGTGTCTGGTAATATTCGTGTTATTAAGGTATGGTGGAAATCGAAAAGAAAGATATATAAAGTAAAGTCTTATGATTCTGAAACAGGAGAAGAAGTATTTGATTTTTACCCTGAAACATATGTTCCTAATGAAGATGCTGGAGAGGAAGCAGAAGCCTTTTGGGTTAATGAGGCTTGGGAAGGAACAAAGATAGGTGATGATATTTATGTAGGTATACGTCCTTGTCTTGTACAACATAACTCAATCTCTAATCCTTCAAGATGTCACTTTGGTATAGTTGGAACTGTGTATAATGTGAATGAATCAATGCCATACTCTCTTGTGGATATGATGAAACCATATAACTATATGTATGATGCAGTTCATGCAAAACTTGTTGATTTGATTGCTACTAACTGGGGAAAACTTCTGGAACTTGATTTGGCTTTGAAACCTAAAAACTGGGAAGTAGAGAAGTGGATGTACTTTGCACGAGCAAATAAAGTTCTCATAAAAGATTCTTTTAATGAGGGTGGAAAAGGTGCTGCAACTGGTAAACTTGCTGGTGGACTTAACAATGCTACAAAAGGATATATAGATGCTGATTGGGGACAATCAATTCAGAATTATATGGGTCTTCTTCAATGGACAAAAGAGGCGATGTCAGATCTTGTTGGAATAAACAGACAAAGAGAGGGACAAACATATAGTCGTGAAACTGTGGGTGGTATTGAGCGGGCTGTATTGCAATCATCATATATAACTGATTGGTTATTCCAACAACATGATGATACAAAGCGAAGAGTTCTTGAGTGTTTTCTTGAAGTGGCTAAAGGAGCAATGAGGGGTAGGAGCAAGAAGTTTCAATATATACTTTCTGATGGTTCAAGAAAGATAATGGAAATAGAAGGTGATGAGTTCTGTGAATGTGATTATGGTCTTGTTGTCGATAACTCTAATGATACTCAAAGATTATATTCACAAATAGAAACTCTTGCACAGGCTGCACTTCAGAATCAATTACTTGATTTCTCATCAATCCTTAAACTATACACCTCAACATCAATTCAAGAGAAGATAAAGATTGTTGATGCAGCACAGAAACGTATGCAACAGCAGAGTGAGCAAATGCAGCAGATACAGCAGCAACAGATGCAGGTTGAGATGCAAACAAAACAAGCCGAAATGCAGCAGCGTGAGAAATTCAATCAAAGGGATAACGAAACAAAAATCCGAGTTGCTGAAATTAACTCCAAGGCTGAAGAGTTGAGGCTTGGTATTTATGCTGAGGATAATAATATCCAACTTCGTAATAGAGAACTTGATATTCAACAGCAAAAACTAAAAGCCAATATAGAACAGTTCGATAAAGAACTTCGTCAAAAGGACAAAGCATTGGAGCAGGAAAAAGATATAGCAATGAAAAAACTTGAGATGCAGAGGGAAAATGAATTACATAAAAAGAAATAACTATGGGACGCTTTTTTTCAGCAGAAGAGGTGAAACGACTATATAGAACAATCTCGGCTTTTGGCATTTCTGATACTGAGTTTGATACTACTGATATAGTAACATCTGATGACCTTGTTGCAATAGTACAAGGTGGAAAGAATAAAAAGATAAGTATAAGAGTTTTTAATGATAAACTTATTGAAGACGTTAAGTCATATGTTGATGAAAAAGATAATATTATCTATAAGTCGTTGTATGAATTATCGTTAAATACTGATAAAAAATTTAAAGACCTTTCTGACTTTGCTACAGAAGAGGATATAGATGAATTATTAAATAATTTAAAATAAAAGATATGGCAGAGAAAAGAGTTACTTGGGCGAAGGTTTCGTTCCTTATTACAAAGTTTTGGGAGAAGTGCAAGGCACATTTTGTAAACAAGATTGAAGTCATCAAAGTCAATGGCAGTGTGCAGAGTATAGGTTCTGATAAAAGTGTGAACATTTCAGTTCCTTCTCAACCCACTAAGTTGTCACAACTATCAAATGACACTGGTTTCATCACTAAAGAAGTAACGGATTTAAAAAGATATTGGGATAAGGATGAAATAGATAGAAACTACTATAGTAAAAAAGACATACACGTCCAATATTATACTAAAGATGAAACAGCAGACCGTTTCTATACTAAAGATAAAACCTATTCAAAAGGGGATGTCGATTCGAGAATTTCATCCATTCCTAAATTTGCTATTAAGGTCGTAGAGAAATTACCTACTTCGGGAATTTCAGAAACGACTATCTACTTAGTTAAACAGAGCAAAACGCAGGAGGATAATCTTTATACAGAATATATACGCGTGGCTGACAAGTGGGAGAAGCTTGGAGAGCAGAAACTTGATTTGTCAGGTTATGTAACAGATGAAGATCTCAAAAAAGCAGTTGAGAACGTCAACGGTCAGGTACTTGCTAATAAAGGTCGTATCGAAGAGGTCTTAGGTACTATTCAGAATGACTACTACAACAAATCAAAGGCTGATAAAATGTTTGCAAAGAAGAACGGTGATGAGAGAGAGGAGTTCGTAGCATATGGTTTTAAAGCAAGTGAGATTCTTGCTTCAGCAATTAATTTAAGAGGTGATAAAAGTATTGGAGCATTAGATACAGATGGTCAAAGGCTAAGGTTTTCGGTAGGACAAGGTTCAGAAGATTCAACTGGAATGCCTACTCTACAACCACCTAAGGAAATAGCATTTCTTTCTGATATACCTATACAAGACCCAGTTGTTACTGAAACCGAAATTGACGAATTTGTAAACTCTTTAAACTAAAGCACTATGGCAGAGAAACGCATTACTTGGAACTTGCTTAAAATCCTTTTACGGAAGTTATATAAGAAATTATACCAGAAACTTGTAGAACGCGAGAAGAAAAATAAGTTAAAAATATTTGACCAAAAATCACATTTATTAACAGAGGATTTTATTTCTTATTTAAGAACATATGTTGGCGTTTCTGGTGCAAATCAACTTTGGAACAAAGATTTTTTTGTCCCCCTTGGAGAAGATTTTATATACGATCCTGAAAACGATTTTGCTTCACACCCGTCATCTGCCGTGCTTTCATCCTGGGAAGGCTATCATGCTATCTATGTTAATGTATTTGTTGAAATAGAGAATACTTCTATGTCAATACGTTTTGTAGAAAAAGAACATGGAAAAGGTTATCAATACCACGAAACTCTATATAGTTATCCTCACATTTAAAAACAAGACGTATGAATTTGGAAGAGATATTAGGAATAGTTGCTGCATTGTTTGGGGGGTTAAACATCTTCCAGTTCATTTTTTTGCGTATCACTAAAAAAGAGTTTGCAGCCAAGGCGGAACGCTCGATGCAGGAAGCATTGGGACAGAGGGCGGAGAATGATGCGAAAGCCGTTGAAACTCTAAAAGAGGTAATAGATGAGTTAAGAGCAGATAAAACCGCTTTGCGTGCTGATATTATGGAGAAGTGCAAGTATATAGACATTTTGAAAGAAGACCGCTATACGGCTGCTACTCACATATGCCTTCATATGGGCTGTGCAATGCGAAGACCAGAGAACGGAAAGGGGCAAAAGTGGCTTGAACAGCAGAGAGAGGAAACGGATATAGATGTGGACTATATGCCTGTCAATAAGTTACTGGAACAATACGGGAAGAATAAAGAAGCAATAATAGAAAGAGCAACAAAAGTTTAAAGTATGGGAACTATAAGCAAAGATTTTAGTTATAGAGAATTTGAAGAAAGTCCAACGGCAAAGGCTAAAGGGATATTAAATATCATAGATACATTTGAGAAAAGGGATGCTTGCCGTGCATTGGTTTTGGAGGTTTTGCAGCCGTTAAGGGATAGGTGGGGCAAGCCCTTGCATATCAATAGCGGTTATAGATGTGAACGGCTAAATAGTGAGGTTGGAGGAGTACCAACAAGCCAACACACCAAAGCCGAAGCAGCAGACATAGCAGCAGAGAACCCAGCAGCATTGGCACAAGTTGCCTATAATATGCAGTTGCCCTTCGACCAAATGATTTTATATCCTAATTTCGTCCATTTCAGCCACAAACTGAAAGGCGACCAACGGGGGCAAGTCTTATATTCAAAGACCTATAGAGGAGAAAAAATAAAACTATGAAAGCATTTTTAAAAGCACTCGTCTATATATGGCAGTTGCCGCAAAACTTGGTAGCCTTGTTCTTGTTGGCATACTACAACGATGCAAAGAAGAAAGACTTGACAGAGGACGTGGATATTAGCCTTTATATAACCGACAAAATGCCTTCGGGGGTTTCTTTAGGGAACTACATTATATTAAATCCTACTTCTTTGGAAGATATGGATTGTCTAAATCACGAATTGGGTCACTGTATCCAGTCAAGGCTGCTTGGTTGGTTGTACCTCCCTTTGATTGGTTTGCCCTCCCTTTTCGGGAATGTCTATGATAGATTATTTCACAAGGATTGGGAATATAGTAGAGCCGTTAAATGGTATTATAATCAGCCGTGGGAGAAGTGGGCGGACAAGTTAGGAGGAGTGAGAAGATGAAAAGAATAATATCAGTACTTCTTGCAGTTGTATTTTGTGTGATAGCCACGAGTTGCGGCACTTGTGGCAAAGCCGTACATACAAAGACGGACACCACGATAGAAAAAATCAAAGTCAAAGAAGTAACGAACTACATACGGGACACGGTGGAAATCAGAGTGCCACGAATCACAGAAAGAGTTGTTATTAAAGACACGACCTCACACCTTGAAAATGCCTTCGCTCAATCAGACGCGAGTATAGACACGGCAGGATTTCTGCACCATTCGCTACAAACTAAATCAACGCCTGTAAAGGTCGAAATAAAGACCAAAGAGGTACGCAAAGATAGTATTATATACAGAGATAGGGTAAGAGTGGAGAAAGTCCCTATAATAGTCAAAAAACCCCTTTCTTGGTGGAGTAAGACACAGCAGGTTGGTTTTTGGGTTTTGTTAATTTTCTTTGCAGGAAAAGCATTGATGAAGAATTATGTAAAGATATTATTAATTGTAATGAAACTTCTTAAAAGAATTATATAGTTACAACTAATTTAATCTATGATTCATTTGTGCTTTAAAGGTGTCAGCGTTGGAAGCATCGTCGACTTTATTTTTTTTTCTCGTATTTATTTGATAAAGAAATAATAAAAAAAGAAGTCACCATATTTTGATGACTTCTTTTAAAAATTAAAGTTATTGAAAATTATATAGTTGTAAATTTTATTTAAGACAGATTTATTACAAAATATCTTCAACAGGAAAACAGAACTCTGCATTGTAGTTATTCAGTATTCCTTTATCCTGAAGGTAACGATACAGCCCTTCATTTATTTTCAAGTTGAATATTCTTGTCTTAACCAATGAAACAACAGCTGTTTTACTCCAGCAGTTATTAATCCTAACGAAGAAACAGTCTTTGCCAGTTTTCTTGTCTATTTCTCTTGATACAGTCCCTCCATTCACAGCCAAAGCCGCTGCAACTTCTCTGGAATGATTAAATCCAAATGTGTAAGGTTCATTTTCCCATAATAGTTTCTCTTTCTGTCCTTGGTTTAAATGCTTCATTATGTTAATTACTTTGTTTGAAAGAACAGAGTTTTTTATCAATCTGTTGTTGTGTCTTATCGTATCTGTTTCATCTTTGTATGCAAACTGCATGTTGAATGTTTCAACTGCTGCTGCAGGGGATAACCAACCAAAGAACATCCACATAGCGGTGTGCATTGTATAGACAGAGAAGCATTCGTATGCATTCAGTTCTTTTCCTATACGTATCTTATCCATGGATTTATTTTGTCCTAAGAATACATAATAGCAACCGTTGATAAATATGATACCGAATATTATCAGTATACTTAAGAGAAGTTTCTTTTTCATAACAATACTACTAAAAATTACTGATTACTGTCCTTAGTAGAATTGGCTACATTATCAATAATAAATTTTTTAAATTCACGATTTTTCAATTTAATTTTTAGTATTACAATAATTATAAATGTAATAAACAGTGATAATATCTGCCAAACTACGCCTAAACTAAATAATGTAAATAAGAATGAAAACATTATAACTTCATAAAAATCTTCACTACTATCATCAAAAATTCCACGTAAAAAATTTGCAGCGGAAAATGCATTGGCAGCAAAAACAGTTAATATTAAAAATATAAGCAATATCCAGAAAATAGTCTGTGCTGTTTTTATATCGTGTTTTATTATTGTTATTTGATCTTCGAGTAACTTTTTCATATTGATTATTGTTTTATAGTAAATTTTCTAATTTACTTGTTTTTACAACGGCTTGATTATAAGCATTCATTTCTGCTTCTGAACTAAAACTCATTGTGCCATCCTGATGTAGTGTGGCTTTGGGAAGATAATATCCATTATCTGCAGCCCATTTTAGGAATCCTGAGATTGCTTTTCTCATTTCATCAATTGTTAAATCACTTGTACTTTTTATATAATTAAATGTTTGTCCTGACAATTTATCTTTTGTTGTTGTTATAAAGACAGACGGATTTGCAAGCCGTTTAAAGTAAACTTGTTTTGCATATGCCTCCGTTACTCCTGTTTCAACTGCTAAAATTCTGCACAGGATGTGGATATAAGAATTTTGTTTTAATGTTCTGTCTGATTCGTCAGTCAAAGATACATTTTTACGTTTGTATTTCAATAGACGGTTTGCTCTTTTTATAAATTTTCCTCTATCGAATTTATCTGAAAGATTGTAATTCATAGTTTATTAAATTTTTATTATTTATTCTTACTTTGCATAAAACTGTGCAGAGTAATTTTATAGTTACTGTAAATTATTGTTAAACAATTATATATAAACATTACGCATCTGCCTTACAAGCAGAGGGTCGGGGGTTCGACTCCCTCTGCTCCCACACGAAAAAAGCCTTGCAGCATATTGCAAGGCTTTTTTTATATAGAATAATTATTTTATTCTTTTATCGTATTTTTTTATAACCAAACTACTATAAATTACTGATTATTGTCTTTAGTAGCATTGGTTACATTATCAATAATAAATTTTTTAAATTCACGATTTTTCAATTTAATTTTTAGTATTACAATAATTATAAATGTAATAAACAGTGATAATATCTGCCAAACTACGCCCGCAAAAGGTTCAAGAAACTTGTATCTTTCAGATAATCAATAGAGCAGGAAAGAGTGTAGGGCAAAAGGGTTACGAGTTGGAAACGAGCAAGTTTCTTTTCCTATCTTCATTCTGCAGTGCTTCAAAGAACTCTCTATTCAATATCTGCAAAGATATAAAATCTACTCAAGATGGTATGCTAGATTTCGAGTTCATAGATTCAAATTTCACTGCATAAAAAGGGTAAAACTATGAACGTCAAGTGCGATTTCCAGTAGTAAGCGCAAAACGAAGCGTACAAAAGTACCCTCCCTTGGAGGTAGTTCCAGAGGTGGGTCAAAAGATTTAAATGGAATGAGCTAACTCCCTACGAAGTTTTTTCCCTACATTTGTAACTGTGTTGCACTTGACACTGGAAGGTGCCGAGGCAAGAGCGGGTTGCTTAACATTTTGCCATGTCACAAATATGAACTATATTTGTGACATGGGAAAGCAATTAAAAAGTACACATCAGCTTATCAAAGAGGCTGAATTTGATAAGTAACTTGCTACATACTCATAATAAGGAGCTAA
>CAMQDS010000018.1 GCA_946999645.1 uncultured Bacteroidales bacterium | reverse complement strand
TCCAACCCTGTGGCACATCATGGTTACCGAGTTCTGTGAGAACGGCATTATAACCTACTCCCGTATTCTCCGGGGCACCATACGCACCCTCCATCGTATCGTAACTCTTCATGATGCGCTGACCACCTGTGTTATAGGTGTAGCAGCTTGTCTTGCTATTACCAAATATAAGCATGTGGTTTTTTCTCCATCTATGTATTTATTTTTTTATATTAGCTTTAGATACCATTGATTAGATTTTACAACTATTATATCCTTTTTATGTGAAAATGTCAATATGGCTGTCCGAAAACGATAAAAATTAACACTCCACAAACTGCTTTTCCCAAAGTCAATAATTAAAGGATCCCTTCGATTAGTAAAAGTTATTTTTACATATAGCCCCCAAATTGGTGTTGAACAAAAAAATATGTGCGATATTTCCTTCCATGAAATCTTCATATTTCCTTCCTTTTCTGTAATTAGTAAGCCCAACTCATTTATGACTATTTTTCTATTGCGAGTTTTTACTAATCCATAAATAAGAATAATGATTATAAATACTGAAATCAAAAGTATTATTTTCATATTGCTTTGGTGATTATTCATAATATCATCTACTGATAATGCAAATGGTATTAGCATTATCAGTAACAATAAAAAAAAGGTAGGATATGTATATATATTAAAATCTTTTGCCATTAGAAGTAAACCTTTTATAGGTTGAACAACCATATGAAAACATTGGTTGCATTCAAATTTGCTTTCCAAAACATTGTTCTTCCATGCACAGTAGAGGCAGAATATAATACATATCCCTTATACGCTTCACTATCCGCAGGATGTCTTCCAGAACTAAAGTTAGAAGAAAAAGAAGTATATTTCATTTCTGTTTTTCCCGTTACTATTACTTACGCGAAGATAAAAGTGAACCTTGTATTTTTTTCATTTTAGAGGAAGTCAAAGGATAGAATATAATGCAAATAACTCCCAACAATGCACCTATAGCAGGAATGTAACTCATAAGTGCTTTTATGGCAGCCAATGTTTGAGTTCCTTGTGTCGCTAAATCCTTATCATAGCCGCTAATAGCCAAGACCTGCATAAGTAAAAATGCGCCAAAGGCACCTCCAAATTTTTGTGCCATCGAAGATGAAGAGAAAATAAGTCCTGTAGAAGATGAACCGTTTTTATATTCCGAATAATCAGCAACATCCGCAAACATAGACCATAGAAGCGGTGAATTAATACCTATTGCAATACATATAAGTATTTGCAAAGCAAGAAGCATCCAAAATCCTGAAGCATTGTCAGGGATAAACATGACAAGAGTACTAAGCACTGCAATAGCAATAAGAACTACAATAAAAGTTGTCTTTTTACCTATACGCTCTGATATAGGAACGGCAAAGACAACCCCTAACATCTGTGCTATTTCTCCTATAAACAGAAATACAGCACAAGTTATAATAGTATTAGTACCCAATATATTAGAAAAATAATATGCTGTTGCACCACCTCGTATAGAACCAAACAAAAGTAGACCTATTCCACCTCCAAGTAAAAGCCACCAAGGCACATTCGAGATAAGGGCTTTTAAATCTTTCTTTATAGAAGACTTTCCTTTATCCTGCCTTTCAATATGAACATTTTCACGTGTAAGAGCAAAGCAGAGGATAAACAACACAGCGCATATTGCTGCTAGAATAGAAACAATTCCAGTCCACTGCATTGGTGAAGCATCCCCTACCCCCCTAACTACAATCTCTAATCCATCCTTTACTCTAACTGTACCAACAATAGTCTTTTCAAATATTGCAAAGATTCCCATAGCAATAAAACTGCCTATATAAGCAAAAAACATCCTATATGATGAGAATACAGACTTTTCCTTTGAAGACTCTGATACAACACCCAACATGGCTCCATAAGGGACATTTATTGCTGTATATACTGTCATCATAAGTATATATGTCACATAAGCATAGACATGTTTAAAAGTATAACTTGTGTCAGGAGTATAGAACGACATTATCCCAATAATGGCAAAAGGAATTGCAATCCACAGTAAATACGGTCTATAATGCCCCCACTTAGATTCTGTTCGGTCTGCAATTATACCCATAACTGGATCCGAAACAGCGTCATACAGTTTTGTAACCAGCAGCAAAATAGCAGCATGAGCAGGCTTAAGGCCGAATACATCTGAATAGAATATAGGAAGGTAATAGGAAAATATCTTCCAGAACATCGATGAGGACATATCTCCGAGGCCATAGCCTATCTTTTCGGTTATTTTAGTCATAGTATTTTTATTTTCCATTTTCAATTTGTTCTAATTCGCAAAAATACCTATTATTAATATCTTTGCAAAAAGTTAAACATACGGAGAATGGATAATGACGAAAAGTTTATGCTCGAGGCTTTGAAAGAAGCAGAAGTCGCTTATAATGAAGATGAAGTACCTATAGGTGCAGTAGTTGTAGCAAATGGCAGAGTAATCGCAAAAGGACATAACATGATAGAAAAGTTGCATGACCCGACAGCACATGCTGAAATGATTGCAATTACATCGGCGACAGAGGCAATTGGAGGGAAATATTTAGAAGATTGCACCCTATATGTTACAGTCGAACCATGTCCAATGTGTGCAGGAGCCTTAAATTGGTCGCAAATAGGAAGTATAGTGTATGGGGCGGAAGATCCAAAACGAGGTTATTCAAAATTTTCTCCTTCATTACTACACCCAAAGACAACGATAAAATCCGGTGTATTAGGCAATGAATGTAGTGAGATAGTCACTAAATTTTTCAAAAAGAAAAGATAAGATTAAATGCAATTTAGCCGCTCTGGATGTATCCTCAAAGCGGCTAAATAAGTGCGCGAGAGCAGAGTCGAACTGCCACGCCAAAATAGGCACTACCTTCTGAGAGTAGCGCGTCTACCAATTTCGCCACCCGCGCTCAGAATAGACCGCAAAGATACAAAATATTATCTATCTACATTAAAATGTCAAGATATTTTTTCTTTGACCACCTATCCACATTAACAGTGATATCAGTACTTGTAAAATCCAAAGTCAACTCTAAATCATCCAGGTCTGAAGCTTTCCAATCATATCCTCTTGCCTCAATATATTCTCCAATAGCAAAACTTTTCACTTCTTCTTTATCATCTATAATATGAAGCATTAACGAATTATCAATCTGTCGAGGAAGATAAACAGAAAAATCTTTGGAATAATTAAGAACTCTTTTATTTACATAAAAAGTCCCTCTTGACGGAGTACCATTCCAGGCATATCCATTTACAGAACTGGTAAGTTTGTATATATACGGATTAAAATTGTCTATATTCAGAATATTTAATGTTAAACGACAATAATTTTTATGTAACTCGACTTTATGATTAATAATTTCATTTGTGCGCTGAAGCAGAGAAATCCCCATAAAAACAGGAGGACACTCTCTTCCCTCTTTTATATCAATCAAACCTTTTAACTTTCTCTTACCCATACATGAAATATCTGTAACAGAAGCAGGTGGCATAAAACAACCTATGACTATTTCTCCTTGAGGAAAAGTTTTTTCATACATATCTGGAATTTCTTTAGGATTTAAAGTATCCGAAAAAACCAATTTATCATCACTATATCCAACCAATAAAACAGTAGATAGGTTCTTTATCTCTTTTAAGGCTCTCATATCCATTTTAACCTGACAAGGACAAGTATTCCTGTCTTCCTTAACGGAACAGCCAGAGAGAGTGCTTATTAAAAGCCATACCAATAGAAAGACAGGAAAATTTTTGTCCATAATAACTAAAATATATAACTAAGCGCCAATGTAATATTATCGGGAAGCACAAACCACTTTCTACCGTTCTTTAATGTAATTCCACATCTTGGACAAGAATACACTCTGTATATATCAAGTCCGCTCCATAGTCCTGCGCCAAATTCCAAATTAAAATGTTTTCCAAGCATATAAGAATATCCTGCACTGATACCTGCACCAAACCTATCACCTTCTCGTGTACTTTTGTTATAAACTCCTCCAAAATTATATTCCTGATATTGGGTTTTACCACAAATCCACCATCCTGAATAAACATGCCAAGGCCAAAATCTTGTTCCAATATTAAATGTCCGCTGCCTATTATTTACTTCTTTTTCACCAGAATTAAATTTAAAATAAAACGGATTATACAAAGCACCGGTAATAAAACTCCAATGTCTTGATACAGAGATAGATGCTTCAGCATTAAGTGTTCCAAGATTGAGATATTGTAAAAAATTTGAGGTAACTGCAAATTCTCTGGACTTTGAAATATTAGTTTTAAACAAAAGACCAAATATCAGTATCGTTAAAATAAAATAATACCTTTTCATATTAATATCGTCTGAATATCTGTTCTATCATTGCTGCGTTTTCAGGATAACGGGACACCAATCTCCTCCTTAATTCATCTCTATCAGTCACATCTGCATCCAAGGCATTTATTATTTTGGAAAGTGAAAGACCACGGTCATATAAAGACTTAAATAGCTGAGGTTTAAACCAATAATTTAATCCATATTTAATCATAGTCCCCCCATATCTCTGATTGTAAATGAGATTTTCCATAAAATATGCCCATGTCTCGCCTATCTCACAATGACCTGCAAATCTATTACTTCCATCACCATAAGCGACGCCTCCACTTGTTATAAAAGAAGACACTATATAATTAGCGTAATTATACCAGTACTCTTTTCCGACCCTCGAAAAATGACTTGTGTGTGCCATTTCATGGGTAGTAACTGCATAAATAGAAGCATAATCATCAGAATCAGAAAGCCCAAGTGTCAAATCTGGAAGGAACCATTTTACAACAAAAGAGAAACATCCTAAATATTTTCCAACCAATACTTTATCAACTATAGCACCATGATGCAGCATTATTGTACTACTACTTGATAATTTTTGGAAAATCCATATTCTTAGATCTGAAGGAGGAAGAGGAAGATTCATATCATCTGCAGAACACCTTGATATATAATCATAAGCAGCATTATTCACTACGCATCTACTGAAAAGTTTACGTTCAGAATTGCGATTAATGACTACATCGAGGCCTGTAGGTTCTTTTCTACCCAAAGTAGAAGTAGATGCAGGAACCAATATCTTATTAAACCCTATTGAAAAGCCCTTGGAATTAGTAAAGAGCAGACGGTACCTTACTTTTGTAAAGTATGACTTTGGTATAGAATAGTATCCATCTCTATTTGTATAGGCAGATGAAAACTTGACAAAACTATTACATACTACTTTAACTCCTGCCACTCCAAAAGGCTTTCCATCAGCATATTTATCATCGACTATAGTTATTCTTCCTTCCGGTTTAGATTGTCCTCCTTTTGTCTTAGGAACTAAAAGTTCAGCATTCCCAGTTAGTTTATATGACTGAGCTTCCACAGCTTCCCAATCAATACCTTCGTTTTCTGCACGCGTCCTGGAATGTTCTGGGATAAAACAACGATCAAGTATCTCATGCTTAATGTTCTCAGGAATTTTAAAGTCATGCGGAACCACACAATACTGCCATGTAACCACGTTTTGCGGCAATGCAGGATCGTGATAATAATCTCCATCCTTAATTATCTTATAATCTAATGGGTGATCGAGCATTTCAATACCTAAAGATTTGAGATAATCATACTCTTTCTCATTTGCTGGCAGAAATCTTAGATACACGTCAGTAGGATGCACATCTACTCTTGCTGCCCTCGTGGGATAAATATCTGCTACCGCTTTTGTAATATTCTTTACAGAATATGGGTCTTCAAGTTGTTCTCCTAAGACAATCATTTCATGAGAAACGGTTTCAGCAGTGGAATCATCCTCCTGAGTACTGATTGTTGCATGATCTTTTGAGCAAGATAACGTAATTAATGCAATCAGAATGATAAATAGTTCTTTTTTGTTTTTCATAGTTTATGTTTTTCTACAAAACTATGTCACCCGTTCCGTTTTCAATAAAGGAAACGGATAAAATCATAAAATTCCTCCTAAACACTGTTCAGAAGGAATTTTAAGTAATTTAAATAAAAGTTTATATGAAATTTTCGTATATAAACTTTACAAAGTTCTTATTATTAAGTTATTATATTATTTATCCGTTTTATTAGGTTAAAAGAAAGATACTGTTTTTTGCTCTATTGCCGATAATAGATTATTGGCAAGTCGACTTACTCCAAAACGGAATAGAGATTTATTCAACCAGTCTTTACCTAACAAAGTAGATACAATAGAATAGTAACATACAGCATCCATTGCGGTAGAAACTCCTCCTGCAGCCTTAAACCCTACTTTCTTCCCAGTCTTTTCGTAGAACTTCTTAATACATTGACACATTACATAAGATGCCATTGGTGTTGCATTTACCTCAACTTTTCCTGTGGATGTCTTAATAAAGTCTGCACCACTTTCCATAGCAAGGAATGAAGCATTGGCAATTTTCTCAGGTGTAACCAAAAGTCCTGTTTCCAAAATAACTTTTAAAACAACCTTTCTTCCTTCTTTAGCTGCAGTTCTGTCTATACACTCACGAATTTGCCTAATTTCATCACCTGCTTTATTGTAATTTCCAGCAAGGAAAGAATTAAGTGCAAGTACAATATCTATTTCATCTGCCCCGGCTTCAACTGCCATTTCGCACTCCTTTAGTTTAACCTCAATAAAGCTCTGTGATGTAGGGAAACAACCTGAAACAGCTGTAATATGCAGCTCATTAGAACTTTTATATTTTTTTACTACAGAGACCAAATTAGGATATACACATATAGATGCCGGAATAGGGTAAGCCGGATATTCTTCGTGAAAAGCATTGACCTTTTCTGTAAACTTTGCTATTGTGTCTTCCGTATCAGTTGTACTCAAAGATGTTTGATCCATTAATGAGAAACATTCTTTCAGTACTTGGTTAGAAACTATGTTTTCAAGATTGCCTGCAATTATATCTAAACTTCTTGTAATTGCTTCCTTATCAGGAACATACCCATATTTAGTGTATAAATCTTCCATAATTTTGTTACATTATCCTCTGATTTGTATATTAAATTGCTCTTTTATAAGTGGTTGTACCATTTTTAACATTTGCTCAGCAGTAAACTTATGTAAGCCTGCCATAGGTGCTTCTCTATCTAAGGTGTACACCATAACCTCTCTGGGGTTTAGTTCTCTAACTATATCCATCCATCTGTCCAGAACCTCAGGTGATGACGAATCAAATTCAGGACTTTTGAGGAACATTGTCTGAAGAATAAAATCACCATTAAATTTCTTCAGATTTTTGATTACTTCCGCAACCTTATATCCTGGTGCCGGATTGTTAATCAATCTCACTAAAGCATCTGTAGGAGCATCTATTTTCATAATCGGATTATCCACTTTTTTTAGTGCCTCAAAGACTTCCTGACATCCTACACGCGTTGCATTGGAAAGAACGGAAATTTTAGCATTCGGATAATATTTATGCCCCAATTCTATTGTTATATCAATAATTTGTGGAAAATCAGGATTTAAAGTAGGCTCGCCATCACCAGAAAAAGTAACTGAGTCAATATGCTCACCAGCATCGAGACATTCAATCAATTTCTTTTCCAAAACTACTCTAAATTCAGTGGATTTTGGAAGACGATAATCTCCCTTTCCATCCTTATTCCAACCGCACTCGCAATAAATGCAATCAAAATTACACAATTTTCCTTTAGTAGGCAAAAGATTTATACCTAAAGAAGAGCCTAAACGCCGACTATGTATAGGGCCGAAAACCAATTCTTCTCGTAGCATTATCCCTATATTATTCTTTTAGAAACACTTGTAACGGTAAGAGAACCATTCTTATCAAGATGATCAATTAATACAATTCCTGGTTTTTTACCTTTCTTAATACTACCTAATAGATCGTCTTTTTTCAAAAATTCAGCTCCATTCAGACATGCCCAGCTTAAAATTTCATTTAAAGTAATGTCTTGGAAATTTTCTTGTATGCAGAATATTTCTTTGACAGGATTAAGATCATCATTACTTGACAAAGAATCCGTACCAATTGTGATTTTCAACTTATTGTCACGCATAAGTTTTATAGGAGGCAATACATTATGAATAAATATATTAGACAATGGACATAAGGCAATAAACGGATGATTCATAACTGATTTCACAGCATCTATTCCTTCTTGATTCATACAAACTTCATGAACAAGCAATATATGTTCATCGTATGGCGGTAGTTTTGCCTCTTTTAGCCTATCAATAAAATATAATAGAGATGATTTTCCAACTACTGGAGGAGTACTCATACCTGCATTTCTCCTGTTTTCATACATTTTTCCAGTTCCTGAAATAAGCATTTCTTCTTCCTCAATCGACTCTTCAGAATGGAAAGAAAGGAAACCTGATTTAAGTCCTTCGGCAGATGAAGCAGAAAGCAATTCAGGACTCATTGTATAACAAGAATGAGGTGTAGGAGCTGCATCCAATCCATATTTAACAGCCTCCTGTTGAAGTTTTAGTACAGAACGTATTACATTGTCACAATCCTCTGGCTCTGTTCCAAAAACTTCAAGAAATGTCCTCGTATATATTTTTGACTGGGATTTAATTTCAAAAGAATCATCACAATTACTGATATCTCCCATAGCGGAAACACCTCTCTCCCACATTATTTGCATCCAACACTCTATATCAGATAGTTTTTCAACTTTTGATTTATTATCCCTTAGAGCATTTATCTGGTCAATAAACCCTGCCATCCCCGTTCCCTTATGAAATTTCCTCCATAAGTAAGATAATTCAACATGGCAATGTGTATTAACCAAACCAGGAATAATTGCTCCTCTATAATATTCGGGTTCAGATTTGACATCATCGCAAACCCCAAAATTAAGTATAGTCCCATCTTTATCAACTTCGACAAATCCGTTTTTAATAGGACTATCGGCTTCTAAAGTATAAATATAATCAGCGGCAATTCTTCTCATTATTTTTCCTTTGTTTCGGCAGATATATTTTTAAGACTATCTGCAGCTGTATGATTAGTAGAATCAGTTAAGACCAGCATTTTAGGACCTTTAAATAAGGTATCAAGTACACTCAACTTTATTATATAACGACCAGATGAATCCAAGATAAATTTTACAGTATCATGGTAAGGCAACGTTAAAATTTTAGTGAAGTTTTTAACATCAAAATCATGAACAGGTATATTTTTTATACTGTCAAGTTTTGCTTTCAACTTCTCTTCCTTTTCAATTTCATTGACCTTATCAGTAAATCTTTTATTTATATCAGTAAATATCTTTGAAAATTTATCTGGATCATTAAGATAATAATCTACACTTGCGTAATAATCTTCTAAACTATATCCATGCTTTTTCAAAATAGGCTCATAGACGAGAGATGTATCTGCAATAAACGTATTGTTCCAATCCACGGATATCCATTGATCCATAAGCAGCATCTCTGCATATATATTTTCAATCTCAGATTTAGGGATCACCCTTGGAGAATGAGAACAGGCAGCAAAAGACACCGCAATAACTAATGTAAAGACTATCTTTTTAATATATATCATCCTACTACCTGAGTACAGCTCCAAATTCATTGCCAAAGACTGAAAGCAGTTTGGACATAATCTTTTCCACTTCAGCATCAGTCAATGTTTTCTCTGTATCTTGAAGTACAAAATTCATTGCATATTGTTTTTTACCTGCAGGAATCTTGTCACCTCTATATACATCAAACAATTTCATTCTGACAAGTTTTTTCTTAGCTGCTCTAAATGCACTACGTCTTAAATCAGAGTAAGTTATATTTTCATCAAGCAATAAGGCAAGATCCCTTTTTACTTCAGGGAACTTAGGCAACTCGTGGAAATTAACTTTTATCCTTTTTATTAATTCAAGTAAAACATTCCAAGAAATTTCAGCCACAAAAACTGGTTGTTTTATATCAAATTTTTTGGCAAGAGAAGGATTTATTGTTCCCATAACAGCAAGTTGTTTTTTACTGCCCGGTAATCTATAAATCAATCCTTCAGAAAATATATCAGATGGAGCCGCATCAGTTTCCATTTGATATACATCCGCTCCAAAGCGATTAAACAAGAGTTCTATATAACCTTTGAGTTCAAAGAAACTGCCTTTTCTACCTTCACAACGCCATGATTTTTCAGCAGAGCCTGTCATCAACAAAGAAAAACACTGATGTTCCTCATAGGACTCTAACGTTTTACCATCTCCTTCTGGAAGTTTTCTATACACAGAACCATATTCAAAAGTTCGGATTGTATATATCTGCCTATTTATATTGTATGATGCTACCTCTAAAGCATTTAGAATAAGGGTTTGACGCATCACATTCAAATCAGAACTTAATGGATTTATTATCCTTACGCAATTTTCTTTAGGGAAAGTAGCCAGACCTGAATAATAACTTTCTTTTGTGAGAGAATTATTCATAGTTTCTACAAAGCCATTCGCAGCGAGGAAATCAGAAATATAATTTCTTACTTTTTCAGGGTCTGGAGAAGGTGTAGGAGAAACAGACATCTTCATACTTGAAGGAAGCTCAATATTGTTGTATCCATATATTCTCAGCACTTCCTCCACAACATCACACTCTCTGTAAACGTCTGACATATAAGTAGGTACACCAAACTTTGCTCCATTATCGGTTTTTTCTATAAGGTCATAATGTAAAGATGAAAGTATATTTTCAATAACATCTTTTCCAATCTTCTTCCCTATCAGATTTTCCATCCTTGAATAATTCAAGTCTACTACTTTCCTTTCTATTTTTTCCGGATAAACTTCCTGCACCTTTCCTACAACTTTTCCTCCAGCAATCTCTAAAATAAGATTGGCTGCACGCAAGGCAGCAAACATAGTAATAGACGGATCAGCACCACGCTCAAACCTAAATGAAGCATCTGTCTGAATAGCATGAGATTTTGATGTTTTCCTAATGGTACTTGGATTAAAATATGCACATTCTATGAAAACATCTTCAGTATTTTCTGATACTGCAGAATCTTTACCGCCAAGGATACCTGCCATACAGATAGGAGAACTGTTGTCAGCAATTAACAAATCTTCAGGCTTAAGATTTCTCTCTATTCCATCCAAAGTAATAATTTTCTCACCCTGACTTGCCCTTCTGACAAACACTTTATGACCTGAAATTTTTTCTGCGTCAAAGATATGCAGTGGCTGTCCAAGTTCAAACAATACAAAATTTGATATATCAACAATATTATTTACTGGATTTACACCTATAGAAATAAGTTGTTTTGCAAGCCATTGAGGTGAAGGAGCAACCTTTACTCCAGTTATTGTTATTCCTACATATCTCGGTGCTGCCAGATTATCTTCTACATCAATAGACACAGCACCATCTATTTTTCCATCAGGAGAACATATTTTCTCATCACCTTCGACTATAGGCTTAACCTCTGGATATGCAAATTCACATGGGATATTATTTTTCACCATATAGGCATATAAATCACGTGCCACACCTATATGAGAAGAGGCATCAGCACGATTTGCAGTGATTTCATATTCAATTACTGCCTCAGTTTTCAGATGTAAATATTCCTTTGCCGACATTCCGACAGGTGCATCTGCAGGAAGTACCTTAATACCATCATGAGACTCACCTATTCCAAGTTCATCTTCCGCACAAATCATTCCGAATGACTCCACTCCCCTAATCTTAGATTTCTTAATCTTAAAATCTCCAGGTAAAACTGAGCCAATCCTTGCAAACAATACTTTTTGCCCAGCAGCAATATTCGGCGCTCCACAAATAACTGTCAGTGGTTCGCCTGTTCCGTCATTAACTTTAGTAATATGGAGATGATCCGAATCAGGATGCGCTTCACACTCTAAAACTTCTGCAACTACAACACCTGCCAAACCTCCAGGAATTTCATCCTGAATACATACAGAATCGACTTCTATTCCTATAGACGTCATAGCTTCAGCTATTTCATTAGGAGAGAGCGAAGTTTTTAAATACTCCTTCAACCAGTTATAAGAAAGTTTCATAATATCTTATATTTATTTTTCTATATCCTCTTTTGAAAAAAGGGATGAGACAAACTCTTTTTTATCAAATACCTTAAGGTCGTCTACACCCTCACCTATACCAATAAATTTAATTGGTATTTTAAACTTATCTGCTATTCCTATCACAACTCCACCTTTTGCAGTACCATCAAGTTTAGTAACCGCAAGAGATGAAACCTCAGTAGCCTTAAAAAATTCTTCGGCCTGCCTAAGCGCGTTTTGTCCAGTTGATGCATCCAACACAAGCATAACTTCATTAGGTCCTTCAGGTATAACCTTCTTTATGACATTTCTGATTTTAGTAAGTTCATTCATCAAGTCAACCCTATTATGCAGACGCCCAGCAGTATCAATCAGTACCACATCTGCTTCCTTTGCCACTGCAGACCTAACAGTATCAAAAGCAACAGAGGCAGGATCAGAACCCATTTCCTGACGCACTATATCAGCACCTGTCCGCTCAGCCCATATTTTTAATTGATCTACAGCCGCTGCTCTAAAGGTATCTGCAGCGCCTATAACTACCTTTTTACCGCTATTTATAAGTCTTGCAGCAATTTTTCCGATAGTTGTAGTTTTACCAACCCCATTAACGCCAACGACTAAAATCACATACGGCTTTTTTGAAAAATCAAATGGAAGGGTTCCAGAATCATAGACCTGTGAATCATTTGCACATATGAGATCAGATATTTCCTGACGCAACATAGCAATAAGTTCATCAAGCGACATGTACTTATCCTTTTCAACTCTATCCTCCAATGAGTCAATAATTTTTAGAGTTGTATCCACTCCCATATCAGAAGAAACCAAAGCTTCTTCAATAGCATCTAATACGCTGTCATTAATGGTAGACTTGCCAATTACAGCCCTTGAAAGCCTTTTAAAAAAGCCTTCGTTTGTTTTTCTTACGCCCTTATCAAATATGCCCATTACTTATAGGTTTAACTTACAAATATATAAAAAAAAGAGGTCACAATAAAAACCGGCACAATCAAAACTTTAATTGACTGCACCGGTTTTTAAAATAACTGTATTTTAACTTATTTCTTATTGAAGAAATCTTTTTCTTTTCCTGACTCAAGAAGGTACTCTGTAAAAACATAAGCACCTGTTTTAGGAGATTTATCCATACGGATACACTTTACCATACTCTTTGAGCCTGCTTTAGCCGCAAATGTTGCAACCGCTTTCTTTGCCATAAATTAGTTCTCCTTTATTACTTAATCTCGCGGTGAACAGTCACCTTATGGAGATATGGGTTATACTTTTTAAGCTCCAAACGTTCAGGAGTATTCTTTTTATTCTTTGTAGTAATGTACCTTGACATTCCAGGTACACCGCTTGCTTTCTGCTCTGTGCATTCCAGGATGACCTGCACCCTGTTTCCTTTAGCTTTCTTTGCCATATTATCTAAAATTAAACAAGGTTAATGTATCCTTTATTAATAGCCTTACTCAATGTTTTATCAAGGCCATTTTTCTCTATATGCCTCATACCTCTGCAAGAAACTTTCAGGGTAACATATCTCTGCTCTGTCTCAGACCAGAATTTCTTTGTCTTGAGGTTCAGGGAAAACTCACGCTTAGTACGGAGTTTTGAATGCGCAACATTATTGCCTATCATTCTCTTCCTGCCTGTTATTTGACAAACCTTTGCCATATTATTGTACTTTTTAAATATTCTTAACTATAAGCTAACAATGCGGGGGCTGCAAATATCGTATTTAATTTTATGAAATCCAAACAAATTACACAATTTTAAAAAACCTGTTCCATCTGATATTCATAGGAAATCTCTTATTTTTATCAGTTGAAAGCCAAATAATTGAAGGTCTCCCAACAATATGACTTTCAGGAACAAAGCCCCAATATCTGGAATCAAGCGAATTGTGCCTGTTATCCCCCATCATAAAATAATAATCTTGTTTGAACGTGTAACTTTTTGTTTTCTTCCCATTAATGAAAATATTGCCATCTCGGTCAATACTCAAAGTATTCTTTTCATACGTTTCTATCACTCGTCTGAAAAGTGGAAGATTTTCCATATTAAGTTGGACTTCAGCACCTTTTTTAGGTATCCATATAGGTCCGTAATTATCCCTTGTCCACTTAAAATTTTCGCTGAATGGAAAAATTAGTTTATAGGAATCAGGATAATCTGGAGGATATATATCATCATTAAGTTCAACTTTCACCACATTACTCATCTCTTTGATTTCAGAAAGCATCTTGGAAGTAAGAGGCATTCCAGGATAACCGGGCAATTCAGGGTCATACCATAATTCGGACTCATTAAGACCTAATTTATCAAGCAACTTAGGATTAATTTCACTCCCGTTTGTCTTGACCATGTAAGTATTCTGAACCCCAGGCCACTGGGTTTGCCGAGAACCATTGATATAGACAACACCATGTTTTATAGAAAGGGTATCACCTGGTATGGCGACGCACCTTTTGACATAATGATCTTTCTTATCATCTGGTCTTACGATTATCGGACCATAATTAGATATTGCAAATGCCCTTCCTGCTGTTCTACATACAGTATAATAATCTTCAGACGGGATTTTGGACAATACAGTATCTCCATTTGGGAAATTGAATACTACATAATCGCCTCTATCGACATGCCTAAATCCTTTAAGTCTTCTATACTTATTCTGAATAAGCGTAGAATAGGATTCCTTTCCAAAAATTACGTTATCCGTAAAAGGGATAGTAAGAGGAGTCTGTGGTAATTTCGGACCAAAAGTTACTTTGCTCACAAATAGATGATCGCCTGTAAGCAATGAACTTTCCATTGAAGATGAAGGAATTTTAAAGGCTTGAAAAAAGAAAATATTGATAAATGTCACAAATACTACTGCAAAAATGATTGCATCAAGCCATTCAAGCAATGTATTGTGTTTCTCGCCTTCTTTGTAAGTTTTTTTCCAAAACAACCAATTCACTTTTTGAGTGATATGGTGATCAAAAATAACAAGAAGACCGAATAACCACCACCAATTTCCGAGCCAGATAACCCACAACAGATACAGGAAAGCCCAGAAAGACATCCTGCACCATCTGTTATGAACTAACTCCTTCAATTTCATTCCAAACTACTTAACAGAATTGATAATAGCTTCAAATGCTTGAGGATTGTTCATAGCAAGGTCTGCAAGCACCTTACGGTTTAGACCTACATTCTGCTTTGAAAGTTTGCCCATAAACATTGAATATGTCATTCCATACTGACGAGCAGCAGCATTTATTCTCTGTATCCAGAGTGCACGGAATTCACGTTTCTTTGCCTTACGGTCGCGGTAAGCATAAGTAAGACCTTTCTCATAGGTATTCTTTGCTACCGTCCAGACATTTTTCCTTGAAAGGAAATTACCGCGAGTCTTCTTAAGAATCTTCTTGCGGCGAGCCCTTGAGGCTACTGAATTTACTGATCTTGGCATAATTTTAATTTTTTACGGATACAGTGACCTGAATAACATCAAGTTCTTGTCCTACTGCATTCCGAATTTAACTTAAATAATAACTAAATAACAAGAAGTTCTTTTACTCTCTTTTCATCCGCCCTGCTAAGTATAGCAAAATGGTCGAGATTTCTTTTCTGCTTCTTTGTTTTCTTTGTGAGAATGTGGCTGTGATAAGCGTGTTTTCTCTTAATTTTGCCCGTTCCGGTAAGCGCAAAACGCTTTTTAGCACCGGAGTTGGTCTTCATCTTTGCCATCTCTTTTAAATCATTAATTGTTACTAATATAATAAACCCCTAAAGGGATTACTTCTTCTTAATAGGAGCAATCATCATCATCATTCTCTTTCCTTCGAGTTTAGGCATATGCTCGGCACGCCCTACCTCTTCAAGTTCCACGGCAAATCTAAGTAATAACTTCTCGCCCTGATCTGCAAATTGTATTGCACGACCGCGGAAAAAGACTGATGCCTTGACTTTTGATCCTTCTTCTAAAAACTCCTGAGCATGCTTAAGTTTAAACTGAAAATCATGCTCGTCAGTATTAGGACCAAAACGAATCTCTTTTATCACCACTTTCGTTGAATTAAGCTTCATTTCTTTAGCTTTCTTCTTCTGTTGATAGAGATACTTCTGATAGTCCAATATCTTGCATACAGGAGGATCTGCTTTCGCACTGATTTCAACCAGATCCAACTCAAGTTCTTCGGCCATTCTTCTGGCTTCTGATATCGGAAAAATACCTTGTTCTGGAATATTATCCCCAACAAGTCTTACTTTGGAAACAGTTATTTCCTCATTAATCCTAAGTTCGTCCCCCGAATTAGTATTCTTAGAAAAATGAGAGTCATGGGAACGTGTAGCGTTACCTTGTCCCTGCTTCTGTCCTGAAGGACGCGGACCATTGAAATGGTTTGGTTTAAAAGGCGTTGCGATAAAATTAATCTCCTATAATTTAGTTTATAATAAATATAATTATCAGTTCAGTTCTGACTTAACTGCATCATTGAACCGCCTGATAAATTCTTCTATTGTCATAGACCCCTTGTCTACGCCATCGTGTCTGACTGAAACCGTATTTTCCGTCATCTCTTTTTCTCCTACTATAATAAGTATAGGCACTCGGAGAAGTGAGATTTCACGTATCCTTTTACCTAAGGTCTCGTTACGATCATCCACGGAAGTGCGAATATCGGAATTATTAATCAATTCACAAACTTTTTTTGCATAATCCGTATACTTTTCACTCACAGGCAATACTTTAACCTGATCCGGAGCAAGCCAAAGTGGAAGATGTCCAGCAGTATGTTCAAGCAGAACGGCAGTAAATCTCTCGATTGAACCGAATGGTGCCCTGTGTATCATTACAGGTCTCTTCTTTGAGCCATCTACATCGGTATATTCCAACTGGAAACGTTCAGGCAAATTATAATCGACTTGAATAGTACCAAGTTGCCATTTTCTACCAATAGCATCTTTAACCATAAAATCAAGTTTAGGACCATAGAAAGCTGCCTCACCATATTCAATTACGGTATTCAGTCCCTTTTCGGTTGCAGATTCTATAATTGCAGCCTCAGCCTTTTCCCAATTTTCTTCGCTTCCTATATACTTTGTTCTATTGACTTTATCTCTAAGTGAAATCTGAGCAGTATATTCTTCAAATTTAAATACTTTAAATACATAAAGAATTAAGTCTATGACTTTCTTAAACTCATCTTTTAATTGCTCTGGTCTAACGAACATATGTGCATCATCCTGTGTAAAAGAACGCACCCTTGTAAGTCCGTGAAGTTCACCACTTTGTTCATAACGATATACTGTTCCAAATTCAGCAAAACGCAAAGGTAAATCCTTATATGATCTTGGAAAAGCACGGTAAATTTCACAGTGATGAGGACAATTCATTGGCTTAAGCATATATTCTTCACCCTCTTGCGGCGTTTCAATCGGCCTAAATGAATCCTTACCATACTTAGCATAATGCCCTGAAGTCACGTAAAGCTGCTTGCTCCCAATATGAGGTGTTACAACTGGAAGATAGTCATACTCTCTTAGTTTTTTACGCAGAAAGTTTTCAAGTTGAAGTCTCATAACAGCACCCCTTGGAAGCCATAGAGGAAGACCAAGTCCTACTCGTGATGAGAAAGTAAACAGTTCCATTTCCTTTCCGAGTTTTCTATGATCTCTTTTCTTTGCTTCTTCGAGTAATTGTAGGTATTCATCAAGCATAGACTTTTTAGGGAAAGTTATACCATAGATACGGGTAAGTTGCTCACGTGAAGCATCTCCTCTCCAATACACTCCTGCAATAGCCGTCAATTTAACCGCCTTAATTGGAGCCGTACTCATCAAATGAGGTCCCCTACATAAATCGGTGAAATTACCATTAGTATAATAGGTTATAGTGCCATCTTCAAGGTCTCTTATAAGTTCGCACTTGTATTGATCCCCTTTTTCTTCAAAATATTTCAGAGCATCTGCCTTTGAAACATCCTTCCTCTCGAATACTTCATTATTCTTTGCCAATTCGAGCATCTTTTTTTCTATTTTAGGAAGGTCAGCATCAGTCAAAGTCCTGTCTCCAAAATCCACATCATAGTAGAATCCATTTTCTATTGCAGGACCGACACCGAATTTAACTCCTGGATATAAAGCCTCAAGGGCTTCTGCCAAAAGATGAGAAGATGAGTGCCAAAACGCATTTTTAGCTGCATCGTCCTCCCATTTAAGCAATCTAACTGAAGCATTGTTCTTTATAGGGCGATTGAGGTCATAAATGACTTCACCCTGTTTTTCATCATTATCAAATTTTATTGCTATGGCAAGTACTTCATGAGCCAATTTTTCACTTATGCCTTTTGCAATTTCGTAGCCTGTAATGCCCTGTTCAAAAAGTTGAACGCTACCATCGGGAAATGTAATTTTTATCTGCATATTACTAAAATTAAATTGGAATGACAGGTATTTACAAACAATGTACTTAAACACAGTCACCCATATTGTAGTGTATTCTGCAAATATAGCGATTTTTTCCTATATTTGCGTGATGCAGCCCGCTCATAGCGGCTTAAATGCATTTTTAACAAAAACATTATGAAACAAAATATTAACAGTTCTGCACTGTGGAATGAAGGAGGAAAAGTCGCACTTGTACTTGGAGGCGTATCTGTGTTGTATGCACTAATAACATCTTTCATTTCTGTAAAATCAGGAAATATTTCAACAAATACAGTATTAGTCTTCATTAATTTTGTCTTATGGTTCTTAAAACTTATTGGTTGCATTTTTTTAATGCAGTTTTTTATGAAAAGACTTGTCATTAAATATTCTGGAGTGGACAATAAGGTAACAATGCATTTTGGAACTATAGTTTCTTTTCTCTCTGCACTAATTGTTGCAGGATACTCCTTGCTTTCATTAAGTCTTATGAGTAATTCCGAAATCAAGAGCATAATTTATTCGTCTATTGGAGATAATGCAAAATTATTAGATCTGAATACACAAAATGCATTTGAAAATATTATAAACAATCTGCCTGTTTATTCTTTCTTTATAATGCTGATATATTGTTTTTTATATGGTTATATATTGTCTTTAATATTATCAAAGAGAATACCGTCAAACAATCTATTTTTAAACGAAGAAGAAGAATAAGATACTCAATAATATTTGTATGGAATCAAAAAAAGATATATCTATAATAATACCCTTTCTCAATGAAGAAGAATCAATTCCAGAACTGATTGATAGGATTTCAAAAGTAATGGAAAAAGAAGGCTATACGTATGAAATCATAATGGTAGATGATGGAAGTACTGATGGGTCATGGAAAAAGGTAATTGAGTTGTCGGCTTCTGATAATCACATAAAAGGTATCTCGTTTCGTCGCAACTATGGTAAATCTGCCGCTCTGTATCATGGATTTATGCAAGCTGTCGGTAATGTTGTATTTACTATGGATGCTGACCTTCAGGATTCTCCAGAAGAAATTCCAGGGATATATAAAATGATTACAGAGGAAGGTTATGATATTGTATCGGGATGGAAACAGAATCGCCAGGACAATAAATTGACAAAAAATCTTCCTTCTAAATTATACAATGCAACAGCAAGACTTATCACAGGTATAAAACTGCATGATATGAATTGCGGACTTAAAGCATATAAGAACGAGGTTGTAAAGAATATTGAAGTCTATGGTGAGATGCACAGGTATATTCCATACCTTGCTAAAAATGCTGGTTTCGATAAAATAGGAGAAAAACCTGTACATCATCAAAAAAGGCTGTATGGAAAGAGTAAATTTGGAGTAGAACGATTTATTAATGGATTCCTTGATTTGCTGTCACTATGGTTTCTCAGTACTTTTGGAAAGAAGCCTATGCATTTCTTCGGTTTTTCGGGTATCCTTATGTTCCTTACAGGCTTTATCATTTCAATATGCCTGATCATCTCTAAGTTGGAACATCAAGTTCATGGATTAAGATTCAGACCTGTAACAGATCAACCACTATTTTATTTATCAATAATGGCAGTTATCGTTGGAGTTATGTTCTTTCTTGCTGGTTTTATTTGCGAAATGATTTCACGCAACTCAAGCGAACGTAACCACTACAACATTAAAGAAAGAATCTAATGCATTGATATTTTGCTACTAATGAAGTGGTATTACCATCCGAAAATATTACGCAATAACCACCAAAGAAGCAGAAGCACCAAAATAGACCAAGAGAGAATAGGACTATAACTAATTCTATATAGTTTAGGTGCTTTATTTCTTATAACATAAGCAAACGACAAGAATAGTAGCAAAGGGATTGACAACACAAGGGAAGCATTATATTTAAATGCTTCCCATAAATTAAAATTCAGTAATTGATATAATGCTCTTTGTGAACCACATCCAGGACATTTAAGTCCTGTAAGCATAAAAAATGGACATTTAGGAAATATATATTCTGCAGGATTAAATTTTCTATATATAAATACTACAACGATAACAAAAAGTATAAATCCTAATATTAGAACAATTTTTCTTACAGTGGTTTTACCGAGTCTGCTAATCATAATATTGACCTAAAAACCATGTCTGATAAAGGGTACATAACACATGAAAAGCCGCCTACTAAAATTCCAAAGACAATACTTATAATAATCCAAGTAGTCGCTGTCTTATTACATGATTCTGACTGATAATACAGACTCTGTCTCAAAGCTGCATCATTAGAACACATTGCAGCATTATAGAGATTATTTGATTTAGATGAATAAACTATGGCTATAATTCCTCCAAGCAAACAACAGAATATTGTACATATTATAGATAATACCATTTTATTAGAATGAGGAGGCAATATATTAAATGTAGTATTTGAAGAATTATTACTTATAGGTTGATTTTCAGTTTGATTATTTTCCATAGGAATAATATTTAATTATTTACACAATAAGAGTATTTCATTAAATTTTCTATAATTATAATTAAAAGTTCTATTTTTAACTGAGAAGATATCAATAAGCCACCAAATTCCACATCCGTAACAAGTAATAACTTTAAGAATACCTAAACCTATATCATCAAGGAAAAAACGCTCCCATCCCGTTAAAATCGAAATAATCAACATCACTGTGGGATCATGAAGATTTAAAGATAAAAATAACGCTGCTTTAGAGTCATCAACTTCAAGCAGTTTCCGTTGCACATCCTGTGCCTGCATTATGTCAAAACAATTACCATTCTTTAACATAAATGCATTTACTAATTCTTGTTTCATAGAATAATTAGTTAAAGTTAATAATGCGTAAATTTAAGATAATTAGTATTAAAATTCCAATATTTTAGCATATTTTCCTATGGAAAAGTTTCGTTAATCATAGCGAACAGTTAGCGAGGGAAGTTAAGAAGCTTCTCGCGGTAATACTCATACTGCTTCCTGCGCAACTCAATCTCCCTCGGCAGCCCCTCACTAATAGAATTTGTCAAAACATCAAACCTATCCAAAATCCGCACAATCTCCCTCTGCACCTCTAATGGTGGGATGGGAATTTTTATTTTTGCAAGGTCCTTGGTACTTAAATCCATCACCTTAGTTCCTTTGACATATATCCTTTTTTCTTTTGAAAAAAATTCTGTTTGTGTATAGTATACTAAATATTTTCCTATTATTTTTTTTGACGGTTTAAATATGGATGCATGTCCTCCTGTTACTCCTTGTTCTTCTACTAAATAAACAACTGATTTACACACATCTTCTATATTTTCACTCGTATTAGTTATTATTACATCACCATAATCCACCTTTTTCAAATTTCTTGCTACTTCTTCTGTAACATACGACTTAGTCTTTTCAGTATATGTACCATAATATGTATAAATCTGTCCATAATGAATAGCAGGTACTCCTTCCGTAGTCAAATCTGACTTTTGCAACCCACTTCCACGAACAAACTCACCCACCTCCCCAAGCGTCCTCCACTCCACCATTCCCCTCGCCAACAAATACTCCTCACTCAGCAACTTATCCCTATAATAACCATACTGCTTCCTCCTACACTCCAACTCCGCCTCCAACTCCGCCTCCAACATAGTAAACTTATCCAAAATCCGCACGATCTCAGACTGAACGGAAAGTGGAGGAATTGGGAAGAGTTGTTGTTTCAGTTCGCCCATTTTAACAGAAGGAAAACTACTAACATCAACATTTCTCTTACACCAATCGTCAATAATAAAAAAGTAATAGTAAACGTATTTAGGTAATAGATTATTTTTGAGCGATTTACGAATTGAAAAATTCGTAAATCGCTGATTCGCAAGCGAATCAGCAATTAGCAAGGCGTGTTCGCCTATAGTTGCCGTTGTTGCCATAATTATTGAGCCTGCTTCAAAGAGACCTTTTCCTTTTATAGCACACAGAGTTATATGTTGAATTGAGTCCTTTAAAAGACCTCCATTACAACGTAGGTCTTCCATTCTGTACCATGGAATACTTCCTCCCTCCCAAAAATCCGGATTTGATTTAGACGGGGTGTAGCCGTTTCTTATCTCAAACGTCTGCTCCAGCGTCTTCCACTCCACCGAGCGTCCATTAAGCAATTTCTCAATATATTCAATCATAGCAACTTCCGTAAGTTTGTGTATACTTTAATACCCACATAAAATCCTGTACCCAAAATTATAGATACAAGGCAATACGCAGACAAATATAAATAAACTATCACCATTCCACGAACTTTTTTACCACACAAAGCCAGTCAAACAATTCGCACAACAAAAGTTCAAAACAAAAATGCAGAACTTAAGTGCGAAACATAAATGCGAAACATAAGTGCAAAGCGATCGTCAAAGCCGAAGAGAGACAAGGGCTTGGGGCAGCGTAGCCACCCGTGGCTTCGTAAACGGGAGGGGCCCATGCCACAGGCATGGGAGGGATAGCACCGTCAGGTGCGTACTGCCCCCAAGCCCTGGCTCTGCAGGCGTAATAATCTGCAGAAGATATTCAGAAAAACCAACAGCAACAGTCTAAAATGAAGAACTTACCAATCTGGAG
>CAMQDS010000017.1 GCA_946999645.1 uncultured Bacteroidales bacterium | reverse complement strand
GTATATCTATAATGAACCGTTGAAAGTGTGTCATAAATATGTATCTTTGCTACGATAATAATGTCATGATATAAAATGATAGGAATTTTTGATTCCGGTTCGGGAGGTCTTTCTGTTTTTAGGGCAATTTATAAGTTACTGCCCAATCAGCAATATATATTCTTTTCTGACAACGCAAACTGCCCATACGGAGAAAAAAGCAGAGAATTTATACAAGAACGATGTTGTAAAATAACAGAGTTTTTATTGAATAAAGGTGCCGACATAATAGTAGTTGCCTGTAATACTGCTACTGGGGCGGCAATCAATATGCTGCGTGAAAAATACAAAATCAAATTTATCGGCATGGAGCCTGCAATAAAGCCTGCAGCCTTATATTCACATACAGGGGTAATCGGAGTGCTTGCAACTGCTGGGACATTAAGCGGAGCAAAATATCTCAATAATAAAGAGAAATATGCAACAGATGTAAAAGTAGTAGAATCAGTAGGAAGTGGATGGGTTGAATTAGTTGAAAATGGAGAAATAGAAGGGAATAAAGCAGAAAAAATTGTACTTAAAAGCCTTAAACCACTATTGGAAGCAGGGGCAGACAACATAGTACTTGGTTGTACTCACTACCCATTTCTTAAAAATATAATTGAAAAATTTACCGGAAAAGATATAAATATAATAGATCCAGCGCCAGCGGTTGCCTCACAACTTATAAAAGTTATGAAAACTGAAGAGTTGCTAAATGAAGACAACTGTGAACAAAACTTAAGGGAATTGCCTGATATTAAATTATATACATCAGGAGAACCAGAAGCATTAGACAGGATATTTAAAATAATTTTTCCTAAAAGCAATCTTCCTATATTAATACAAGAGTGCAGATAACTGCATCAATTTATTCATATATATGGTATTTAGAAGAAAGGATTCTGAAACTTTCTACATCCTTATTCCAATATTCCTTAATATCAGAGACTTTCAGTCTTTTAGAAAATTCTTTCCTTATATAATCGGTTCCACATACCTTATCAAACATTGCTGTGCGAGATAAAGAAGTTTTAAACGGATTTATAGAATAAATTTCCCCTATTGCCTGCATTACATAGAACTGAGTCATAGAGACTTCAGCATTTTCAAAGTCAGTATAAAAGAATTGTACACCATGTAATAGTTTTCCAGCTTTACTACCGTAGAACGGTTTATAATGAATTTCTCTGAATGATACTCCAGGCAAATTATAACTATCCAATTTATCTTTTAAAATTGATGCATCTATCCATTCTGCCGCAAATGTTTCAAATGGAATATTATAACCTATTCCTATGTTAAGATAACCATAAAACTCACCACATATTCCTGATGAAGGATAATTTATGGCAGAACGTGGATAAGGTATATTCGGAGAAGGCAAGACCCATGGCAATTTTGTATCTTCATACGTCATATTTCTACTCCATCCAACCATAGGCACTACCGTAAGATTGCATTTCAGTGGGGGTTCATTACCTTTCTGCCCACGGTTCATTCCTTCCTCATTAATCATCATAGCCAACTCGCCTACAGTAAGTCCATATATGTACGGTATTCTAAATTCACTTACAAAGGAATAGAACCCGTCATCTACCACGCTTCCCTCTATTTTATTACCACCCAAAGGATTAGGCCTATCAAGAACCATCACTTCAATATTGGCTTTCGCACAGGCTCTCATAACCAAGCCAAGTGTACTTATAAAAGTATATGATCGTGTTCCTACATCCTGAATATCATACACCATAACATCTATCCCTTTCAGCATATCTGCAGTGGGTTCACGAGTTTCCCCATAAATTGAATAAACTGGAAGTCCTGTCCTTTTATCTTTGGTATCAGACACCTTATCTCCAGCATAAGCATCGCCTCTTACTCCGTGTTCTGGACCAAACAGGGCAACAAGTTGCACCTCTGGAGCCTCATTCAAAATATCAATAGTTGAGCGTAAATTTCGGTCAACACCACTAGGATTTGTGACAAGTCCTACACGCTTACCTTTTAATCCCTCAAATCCCGAAGATACCAGGACTTCAATTCCAGGACGAACACAAACATTAACCGTCTCATCACCATTGATTTGAGCCTTTAGTGTATAACAATTAAATACAATTAAAAAAAATATTAAAAATCTGTAAACTTTTCTTTCCATAGTCAGCACCAATTTTACCAAAAGAGGTTTCTTGCTGTTTTATATATTTTAAATCACTTCACCCCAAGTCCTATCAACTGCTTCTATTAACTGCTTATTTACAGTTTCTTCCAGCCCTCGGTAGCATAAGAAATGGTTATCTGGACAAACTTCAAAAATGTCATAGTCGGCTGAAAGAATCCATGTTCTCGTAACAATAGCTTGATACTTAAGATATTCCAACGAGTCAGTTGGCTTTCTTTCGGAAGATATTATACTTAAAACATAATCTTCTATGCCTACCATATTTATAGCTACCACATTTTCACCATCTGTTATAAATTTCAAAGTACCAGCAAATCTCTGTATCAAATTTTTCCCATTGTTAGAGTCTTTCCCTACTGGAACATCATAAAGTTTAAAAGATGGTTCAGAGAACAAAGTTGACAGCGTCTTAGCCTCAAAAACAAGTTCATCATATAAAACCCCATTATAATTAATCTTCCCCTTATCGAAACTAACTTTCTGCATCCCAGCCCCGTCAGATATTATCTCAAAACAAATCTCCTTAGAAGACATTATTTTGACATTGATTATACGCTGTTTCCTCGTTAGGCGGGAAATTATTTGCATCTCTTTTTCAATATTAATTGACACTTCATCTAATATCTCACCTATCATGCTGGTAGTCAACTTATTATAATCATCCAAAGTGGGAGCAATGAATATACCTGCCATATCTGCGCATCCTGGACTTACATTCATATGATTTTCTCCAATTTCATAATAAAAATGAGGCCTGTGACAATTACGGAAAATAACTATCGCCCTATATTCTGGAGAAGCTACTTTTCCTGATGTATACCATACAAAGAGATTGAACTTAGGTTCACAACCTGGGACATCGGAAGAACAGGAATCAATCAATCTATAGAATAGTTTAGCCATTGATTTAGAAGTCTTTGCGTGCAACACAAACACTCCTCTTATGTATTTTTTATAATGTTCTAAACTTGCATCTTTTACGGATGTGATATATTCTAATTCTTCTATTTCTGTATTTTGCTTTCTATCAAGCAAGTCATCAATTTCCACTTCAAGCGGCAATTGTTTTTGGTGACACGCCTGAAAATGGAAATGATCCGGTGCAGAAGCCCCTGCCTGAGGTCCATTGTAAAATATTGTAAAGTCGTTGAGATTGTATGCCAAATCCAATATATCAACAAACCTTTTCCATATTGCTTGGGACGTATGCTCCACCGAAGAGATTAAAAGATGGGATGAAAAAATAGGATAAGGATTTACAAGTATATCATATTTTCTTCCCTTCCTGCCTTCAAAGTCTATTGATCTCTGCTCTGGTGTCCTATTCGTTCGACATAAGAAACAAGGTCTTGACTGTAAAGATTTTGTATCAGTTTTTGCTGCTGAGGATATAATTCGTGCCGGATTATATTGTACACTTATATTTAATCCATTAAAAGGAACTGTCTTACTCTTTAATTCTTTTAAAGCCCTAAAATTTTTTGCAGCAAGATGCCATATTGAAAACTGGTCTTTAAAAAATTTATCTATATCTATCATAACCTTAGTTAAATAAATCTCTTTACGCGTAATCAATATAGAAAATCAGTTCCTATCATAATTGCAATTCTTTTATCTATCAGATATTTACAAGGTTAGATAGCAAAAAGAATCAGCAGTTGAGCCACCAATACACGCATAAACATCGTCAATGGATATACAGTAGCATAATTAACAGAAGTATAGTCTGTTCCATATGCTCCTTGTGCAAAAGCAAGTACAGGAGGGTTTGTAGTACCACCTGTGACAAGCCCACAGATTTGATAGAAATTCAATTTAAATATAAGTCTGCTAATAATCATTATAATAGATACTGGTACTATAGTAATTATTGCTCCATATAATATCCACCAATATCCTCCTCCGAGTAATGAACTTATGAACGACTCACCTGCACCAAGACCGACTGCCGCCATGAAGAAAGATATGCCTATTTCACGAAGCATCATATTGGCACTCAAAGTAGTATAAGTAGTTATACGCCATTTCGGACCAAAATATCCTAAGAGAATTGCGACAATCAATGGACCACCTGCAAGTCCTAATTTTATTGGTTGAGGTATACCTGGAAAAGAAATAGGAATAGACCCGAAGATAACTCCGATTGCTATTCCAAAGAAAATTGGAACAAGGTTAGGATGAAAAAGTGACTGTAGTTTATTACCTATAAGTTCTGCAACTGCTTTTATGGCTTCTTCCTCACCAACCGCAAGTAATACATCACCTACCTGCAATCTTAGATTAGGCATAGCGACCAATTCCATTCCTGAACGTATTACTCTTGTAATAGACACTCCATACAATGAACGTATATTAAGATCACTTATTCGTTTCCCTGTTATCGAGTGTTTTGTTATTGTCAGTTTTTTTGAAATTATTTGTTTACTCATGCGATTCCAATCCTGAACGTGAAGAGGCACTTCTTTACCAAATAAAACCCTTACCTGATCCACATATTGATTTTTGGTAACAATCAGCACCTTATCTCCAGGTTTAAGTATTGTAGCTTCATTAGGTGCCAATATTTCACCATTACGCATAAGACGAGATATAACCAAATCTTCATGTACCCCTTTAAGGACATCTTTGATACTTCTATCGAAAATTGCGGGATTTTCAACAAGACAATGCATTCTTCTTGCAGAATTGACTGCGCCCTCCTGCAATTCTATTGACTTTATTTCTTTTTCAGTATCTATTCTGAATATTCCCTTAAAAATTATTATCAAAAAGATAACACCTATAACACCTATAGGATAAGCAACAGCATAAGCGGAAGCCAACTGTGATGTTGCTGCGGATGCAGCCTCATGGCTACCCCCCTCAGCCATAATAACATCCGACAAAGTCTGTTGTGCGGCACCAAGTCCAGGAGTATTTGTCACAGCCGCAGACATAACCCCTGTCATTATTTTAAGGTCTTCTCCTGTAACAATGTGAACTATAAACGTTGTAAGTACTGCTAAGAGTACAAGCACAACAGCTAATAAATTCATTACAACTCCGCCTTTTTTGAAAGACTGAAAAAAGCCAGGTCCAACTTGCAATCCTATTGAGAACACGAATAGGATAAGACCGAAATCCTTAACAAAAGAGAGTACTGTTGGATTTGAGATAAATCCGAAGTGACTTAAAATTATGCCTACAAAAAGAATCCATGTAGACCCTATTGATATGCCTTTTACCTTAAATTTTCCAAGCCAAAGCCCTACGGCTATAACAATTGCAAACAGTAGAATAGAATGGGCAATACCCGTTCCAAGAAATAAATCTTTCATATAAAATAAAAATGTGAACTTTCTGCAAAATTAACCAAAAAAACACTCTATTCAAATCAGAAATCCAGGCGTGCAGTAAAGGAATTAACCCCTCTTACCATACCCTCAACGTAGTAAGAATCATTTTTAATTGACCTGTATATATCAACATTCTCTCCTGGTCTTACTTCATGATTAAAATTAATGGTAACTTCATTTAAAGAATGAGTTGATGCAAAATCATAGTCTAATACATTCATAGCCCAATCCAAATAACGTACATTATTGGTATGCTTCAAGAAATCCACATCGGAATATCCTACTTTATTAGATATAATCAGTTCAGAATCAATATCTTTAGGCATTTTTATTCTATCAGCAGGAGTATCTATAGCATTATCCAAACACAAGGACGAAGCAGGTATTAATTTAAGTATATCATTACCCACCACCAATTTACGTTCATTAAGATTTAATATTACCCATGATGTAGTACAAGATATAAGTACATTTCCATTCTTATCTTTCAACTCAATATCTCTAAGATAAAACGGACCTGAAGTCCCTTTATGCCAAGTTACTAATTGAAGTTTTTCACGCCATGAAGGTGTACGTAGAATTTTAAAACAGACTCTTGATAACACCCATGCTATCCCTTTGGGATTTAATACATTATAGCCAAATGACATAGCATCTGCAGCAGAATATGCAATCTCCTGTACCATATTCATAAAAGCAGTAGGTTTTAACTTTTGATTTACATCAACATCATAAGTTAAAACATCAATATCCGCAACAAACTTATTTGAATCATCTATATACCCTTCCATAAATGTATCATACTAAAAAAGGGTTACGAATAGTATTCGCAACCCTTTTAAAGCTCCTCAAGCAGGACTTGAACCTGCGACCCTCTGATTAACAGTCAGATGCTCTAACCAACTGAGCTATTGAGGAATGTCTGCTGAAATGTATCAGCCCGAAATCGTTCGGGATTGCAAAGGTACAATAAAAAGATTTCTATACAAATTTTTTTAGCATTTTTTTATTATTTAGACTTAAACGGCTTTATCGGAGGGCAAAATTAGATTTTTAAATAAAAATTGTCTATGTTTGCATAACAAAACTGTTATAACCATGGAAGGACCCTTTATATATGACAAATATGTCACTGGAAAAAATTTTATAGGTCGTAAAAACGATTGTTCTATTTTAAGCAATATTTTATTGTCAGGAAAACATGTCGCAATCTATGATGCACCCAAAACAGGGAAAGCATCATTGATCCAGCAAACCTTATTTAATATGAGGCTTGACCGAGACCGAGACCGAAAGCAATTTTCGATAGGTGAATTATCCCTTTTAAATGTAAGAGATACCAAATCTTTTCTTAAGAAATTTGGTGAGACAGTAATCAGAACCGAAGCCTCAACACCGAAAGAATATTCGGATATAATATCGACTTACCTTCACGATACTCACTTCATATTTAATACGCCAAACTATTCAAAATTCGATGAAATCTTGACTTTGGATGGCGATATTGATGAAAATGATATAAAGGCAATCTTAAATTTACCTGTAGCCTTAGCCTCTGCAGTAGGACAACCCCTTTACCTTATTATTAATGAGTTTCAAAATATCACATTCACAGAAGATGCAGACAGGCTATTGAAGGCAATGGAAAACGTAATTGAGGAAAATAAGGATAACAAAAATCCTGGCTGTTCTCTAATTATTTGTGGCTCAATGTTAAATGCGATGTCTGAAATCTTCGAGATTAAAAAATATTTTTACAGACAAGTTGAACATCTATCACTAAGCCAGACTGACGAAAAAGAAATAATCGAATATATCATAAAAGGATTTCTATCAAGTGGAAAAGTTATAGAAAAAGAATCACTCATAGATATTTGCAAACTATTCAGGAACAATCTATGGTATGTCAACCATTTTGCAGCAATCTGTAATTCTCTTTCAAAAGGATATATTACTGAAGCTACAATTACTGAGGCACTTGATAATTTAATTTCCATACATTCACCGCGTTTTGCGGCTTATATGAATAGTCTTACCACCTTTCAGGTCAATCTTTTACAAGCAATTTTAGATGGACATAAGAAATTCAGCACTTCCGAAGCCATAAGTAAATATGGACTTAATTCATCAGCAAATGTAAAAAGGTTGAAAGATGCCCTTATAAAAAAAGAAATTGTATCCTTCAGGGAAAGCGAAAATCCTATTATAATAGATCCGCTTTTTGAATTTTGGGTGAGGAAATATTTTTTTGAAATGGAATAAAAAATGACCAAGAAACATATAGTAGTTCTTACGGGAGCAGGTGTAAGTGCCGAAAGCGGCCTAAGCACTTTCAGAGATAATGGAGGACTTTGGGACAAGTATGACCCTCAAGAAATTGCATCCATAGAAGGATGGCATAAGAATAGGCAACTTATGCTATCTTTCTACAATTACCAAAGACATTTGCTTAAAGATGCCAAGCCGAATGCAGCACACTTAGAAATTGCAAGATTAGAAAAAGACTACAAAGTAACTGTAATCACTCAAAATATTGATAATCTGCATGAAAGAGCAGGTAGCACTTCAATATTGCACCTCCATGGGGAACTTACAAAAGTACGACCTGAAAACGGGATATATGACACTACATTTTCAGAAGAAGAGGTCTTCGATATAGGATATAGTGATATATCCCCAGAAGACAAAGCGCCTAATGGAAATAGATTAAGGCCCCACATTGTATGGTTCGGAGAAGCCGTACCGAATATAAACAGAGCCATAGAATATGTTGAAAAAGCTGATATTTTTCTCATAGTTGGAACTTCCCTATCTGTATATCCTGCAGCCGGGTTGTATCGTTATGCCAAGAATGATACACCTATATATATAATAGATCCTAATGAAGTATCCTTAAAGGATCCACGTATTACTCATATAAAGGATGTTGCAACAAAGGGTATGGAAAAATTTATAAAAATTTTGGAAAACAAATGAATTACACTACCTTTGCAGCGCAAATAAAAGGAGGTGATAAAACGCGATGATTATAGTACCATTAAAAGACGGTGAAAACATTGAAAGAGCACTCAAAAGATTCAAAAGAAAATTTGAGAAGACAGGTGCTGTGCGTGAACTCCGTGCAAGAAAGAATTTTGAAAAGCCTTCTGTAAAGAGAAGAACAAAATTGCAAAAAGCAATCTATGTTCAGAAACTTAGACTTGCAGAAGAACAGTAAATTGAGTTTTCAGAAATACTGAGATATGAAGGATGTCAAACTTAGTTTGGCATCTTTTTGTTTTATTAGGGTAAATGATTAACTATATTTGCAAGAGGGTGGGACACATTTTTGTCCGAATGGGAATAAAACAAACAGGCTTAAAATAGTATTTAATATGGATAGTCAGGATTATATTGAAGTATCAATAAACATTGATGATTTTTCAGTTGAGCGGGCAGAAATAGTCGAAGCCGAATTATCAGAATTGCCGTACAACTCTTTTATGATACAGGAAAATACCGGAGACGAACCTACCCTAAAGGCATACATTCAAAAAGAACTATATGATGCAAGATATTTAAGACTTGCTTTGAGTGGACTTAATTTCGATACTACATTTTCAGCGACTATGATCCCTCCACAAAATTGGAATATGGAGTGGGAAAGGGAATTTACCCCTATCATAGTGGACAGAGAAGTCTTGGTTAAGTCTTCATCACATAAGGACTTACCAAGGTGTCGATTTAATATTACCATTAATCCAAATATGGCTTTCGGCACGGGACATCATTATACTACTTATATGATGATATCTGCTATGCTTAAGAATGAAGACCGCATAAAAGACAAGACAGTTTTAGACATGGGGTGTGGAACGGGAATACTGTCAATACTATCCGCAAAAATGAAAGCAGCAAAAGTGTATAGTATTGATATTGATGCTGTTGCAGAAAGATCTGCATACGACAATGTATTCCTGAATAAAGTTTCTCGTAGAGTAGAGACCTATTGCGGTGACGCTTCCCTACTTCAAAACGGGAAATATGATATAATATTAGCAAATATTCATAAAAATATAATTTTATTAGATCTGAAGACTTACTGCAAATCTCTAACAGATAAAGGTTTATTGCTTACAAGCGGTTTTTTTGTATCTGATGAAGAAGATATTATAAAAGAAGCCTCAGAACAAGGTCTGAAGCTTAAAGGTAAACATCAAAACGAAGAATGGTCTTGTCTTGAATTTATAAAGCAATGACATCCTTAAAATATTTCCTTACATCATTCCATCCATAGTATGGACCATATTTAGGAGCAAGCCCAAGCAATAGGGTTTCTTTTTCATTTAGGAGAAATTTTACAAGAATATCATTTTTTGAATTACGATAAAATATTATCTGAATATTGGCAGCAAAAGGAGTATATCTCGCACCGAACCATCTTGTAGCAATTTCAGAACATCTAAGTCTTTGACCAACACCTTCCAATCCCATAAGAGAAGATAGGGACAATACCGTATAGTCATGGCCAAACCTGAGGTCAGAACATACAGAACCTGTTGCAATAACTTCATCAGCCTTATCTACTATGTCTGCAAGAAGTGGTTTTGCTTCCGCAGTAACTTGCTTTCCGTATTCTACTGAATTACAATGTCCCATATAAAGTCTTGAAGACTGATACTGTTCACATTGACATATAAAATCTATCGGAAGTATATTAAAAAGGTCTGTGTCTATATCAAAAGCCCCTGTAATTTTCAGTGTTCTAAAAATATTCCATTGAAAATCTCTTTTATTACCAACCAATTTAGAAGCCTTGTTATAATCTGTAAAAAGCCTATTAATATAGTATACAGTATCTACGACAAATGAATTCTTTATACTATCGGTAAGGGCTTTTATATCTGGTTTAAGTGACTTAGGACAATCATTTGAAATATATTTTTGGAATTTTTCACCTGCATCCCAATAAAATGTCAGATTTTTATTTAGCGAAGCAAGAGAAGCAGTAAAAGCATTCATACTGATAAGGCAACGAGGAACATAACTTGAAATAGACCTTATATGTCCGTTCCCTTTCTTAAACACCTGCTTGTATCTTCTATACATCCTTTCAGCCAAACGCTGATGCTCTATAGCCCCCCTGCGAGAAAGTCTGCCGTCCATTCCATCTGTCATTTCCATTACTTTGCAACTTACAGACAAAAGACTGTATCCCTCCTTAGTGAGAATTTGCTGTTCCTTAGCCTTTGACAAAACAGAGATTACTTTTGAATAATCTTTTCTTCCCCAATCTGATCTTGAACCGTGTCTGCCATAATGACTTATATAAAAGGGGTGAAATCCTTTGGGAGCCGGGGTATCATAAAGTGGCTCAAATTCATACGGACATGTATTTATTCCTGCCCTAAGTAAATTTTCCTGCAGCCAAGCCTCCTTTGCAGGGTTATATTCCTTGGCAAAAAGGGATATTACTGAAAGTAATAATATTGAAGAAAATAACGTTTTTAGTTTCATTTCAATCTCAAATATAAAAAATAAAACCGCTCAAAATCATCTGATTAAGAGCGGTATAAGTGCGGGTGAAGGGAGTCGAACCCATACGCACGAGGCACCAGATCCTAAGTCTGGCTTGTCTACCAATTTCAACACACCCGCCGGACTTCCCCTTCGGAAGAGCTGTAACACCAGCCCCATCGCTAATGCATACCTATTGGAAGCTGTACGCATTTGTGACCGAAAGGGAATGCAAATATACCACTAAATTTTGAATTCTAAAAAAAAATCTATCTTTGCGGAGTTTATTTTAGATAATATGTGCAGAAAAATTACAACTTTGCTCATTCTTCTTTGCCTTGTTTCACCCTTATACGCATATAAGGGAAAACATAAAGACAGGGAAATAGAGCCGTTTGACAGAGGAATAAAATCTCCAAATTCACTTTTTATCCCAAAGGGAACAATTATTGGCGGATTTACATTTTCTTATAGTCTGTATGATTTGGGCCATGGAGTAAATGATGCAGGATTTTCTTTTCTATCTCCTGTCCTAAAAGACATTAGAGGGGGATATAAATCTGTAAGTATAGCCCCAAACATAAAGTATTGTATCAAAGACAATATAACTGTCGGAGTACGATTTGACTATAGTAAGACAGGTCTAGACCTTGAAAACATCAATTTGAATATAGGTGATAATTTCAATTTTAATTTTGCCGATTGCGGATACTTGAGACAATCCTATTTAGGTTCAATCACTGCAAGAAATTATATGCCAATAGAGAATAGCAAACGTTTTGCCCTATTTATGGAAGGACGACTCACGGGAGGATATGCTCAAAGCATGGATTTCAAAATGGATAAAGGCCTTAAACACGGCACTTATCAGAATATTTATAAAGCCGGTATAAGCATGGTGCCTGGAATATGCGTGTTCATTGACAACTCAGTTTCTTTTGAAGTACAGATAGGAGTGATGGGCATAAACTGGCAAATGACAGATCAGATTACAAACAGGGTTGAAAGAAGCAGAATGCATAGCAGTAGGGCAAATTTTAACATTAATCTTATGTCAATAGGTTTCGGAACAAATATCTATATAATGGATAAATGGCATCGTAAACCAAAAGAAAACGGGAAAAGAGCAAGAAGAATATGATACACAGGATAATAAAAATATTTTCATTCGGTTTTGCAGGACTTTTTATAACATCGTGCATATTTAAGAATGACCTTGATTTTCCATTAGTTCTTGGAGAAATAAATAACTTCTCCGTAGAGGGTCAAAAGTCAGTAAGCATAGATAAAAAAGAGAAGAAGGTACTTATAAATCTTGAAGAGACTGCCGATATTTCCAAATTAAAAATAAACAAGGTAGAACTTTCAAAAGGTGCAGAATTTAAAGAGGCTATAGGAGAATACATAAATCTCAGCAAGTCGAAAAGTGTAGTAGTTAAAACATATCAGGAATACGTTTGGACAATATCTGCCACTCAGCATATAGATAGATATATAAAGTGCGACAATCAGGTAAAAGAGACTGTTTTTGATGAAGGGAAAAAATCTATTCTTGTATATGTAGCAGATTTCCAGCCTCTTTCAAAAATCAAAATTAATAATATAAAATTAGGACCTGTCGGTTCCGAAATAAAAGACCTTACTTTACCTGCAACATTGGACTGTACTTCTGAAAAATCCTTTACTGTAAAATACAGAGGGAAAGAAGAAATATGGACTTTAAAGGTTGAACAAGTTAAGGTAAACACATATATTACTTCGGTAGAATCCAATTGCTATAGTGCAAAAATAAACGCCGTATTCAATGCAGGAGGCAAACCTGATATTGAATATAGAAAAGCAACAGAAAAACAATGGACAAAGGCAGACAAGGCTGTAATTTCCGGGACTAAGATAACCGTCAACTTGCAGAATCTTGAAAGCAATACCGAGTATACAGCAAGAGTTTCCACAAACGGAGAAATAAGCCCCGAATTTAGATTTGTCACAAAAGTTCCTGTACAATTATACAATATGAGTTTCGATGACTGGCATAAACTCAATAATAAAATCTGGTATCCTTATCTACAAGATGCAGATGAGGAACATAAAATATGGGATTCAGCCAATAAGGGAATATATGCTTTCGGAGGCTGCTCCACTTCGCCGGAAGAAGAGTTTGTGGCAGCATCAGGAAAAGGTAAAAAAGCCGCAAGGCTGGAGAGCAAAGCCGTATTCGGCAAATTTGCGGCAGGAAACCTGTATGCAGGCAAGTTTGTTAAAGCCATATTTTCTTTTAGCAAGCCCGGTGCGGCACTTGATTGGGGAGTACCTTTCAATTCAAGACCTGCATTCTTAGAAGGTAGTTATGCCTATATTCCCACCAAAATTTCCCATGCAGACAAACAGCATGAGAAGTTAAAAGGGCAAGAAGATAAAGCCCATATAATAGTAATACTCACCGACTGGGATACGCCATTCAGAGTCAATACTTCGGAAAATAAATTTTTAGATTTTGACAAGGATCCGCACATCATAGGCTACGCAAAACAGGAATGCGAGAACACTGGCAAGAAATACACAAAATTTTCACTGCCAATAACCTACCGTTCTGACAGAACCCCTAAGTGGGTATCTATAATAGCAACATCCAGCGCTTTAGGGGACTACTTTACTGGAGGTGTAGGAAGCACCCTGTATTTGGATGAGTTCAGTTTTAAATATAAATAATTTAGTCAGTGAATTTACTGAGGAAACACTCTATAGTGTTTTCCATAAGACAACAGACAGTCATAGGTCCTACGCCACCTGGTACAGGAGTTATGACTGTTGTTTTTTGTGCCACTGATTCAAAATCGACATCTCCGCAAAGTTTACCAGTTTGTGGATCTCGATTCATACCTACATCAATAACAGCGGCTCCATCTTTTACCATGGAAGCATCAACGAACTTTGGCTTTCCAACGGCAGCAACCAATATATCAGCCCTGCTTGTTATAGATTTCAAATCCTCAGTCTTTGAATGACAAATAGTTACAGTAGCATTTCTATCAAGGAGCAACTTTGCAACGGGCAGCCCCACAATATGACTACGCCCTATCACAACTGCATTTTTTCCTGCAATTTCATATGATGCAGCATCCAACAATTTGATAATACCCTTTGGAGTGCAAGGAATTATACAAGAAGAGTCAGGACGTTTTTGCCACAAGGCAGCAGTATTTAAAGGATGGAAACCATCCACATCCTTAGCTTGAGAAATACACTCAATAACTTTAGTTTCGCTAATATGTTTAGGTAATGGAAGTTGAACTAAAATACCATCAACACATTCATCTTCATTAAGTTCCGATATTTTTTCAATTACTTCTTCCTCCGATATATTTTCTGGAAAACGTATTGTAGTATTCTTTATTCCTACAAAATCACATGCTACAGCTTTATTGCGTACATAGGTTTCACTACCTACGTTATTTCCAACCAAGATAACAGCAAGGTGTGGAACTCTGCCATATTTACAAGGGAAATCGGCAACGCGTCTTGCCATATCGGTTTTAAGGGAAACCGCCAAATCTTTGCCACTAATTATCATAATCAGGATAACTTAACAGACATAACGACCGACGTGATTTTTCATACAGCCGCTGACATCTATGCAAAGATACAATAATACGAAGAAAAACTGTATATTTGTGGATATTCGGATTATTAACTATGAGGAATTTATATCTGACAAACACACTATCTCACAAAAAAGAACTTTTCGTACCTATAAATCCAGGGCATGTAGGCATATATGTATGTGGACCAACGGTTTATGGAGATGCCCACCTCGGACATGCACGTCCTGGTGTTACTTATGATGTGCTGCAAAGACTGCTTAGACATCTTGGCTACAAAGTACGATATGTAAGGAATATAACGGACGTTGGGCATTTGGAACACGATGCGGATGAGGGCGAAGACAAGATTGCAAAGAAAGCAAGATTGGAGCAACTCGAACCAATGGAGGTGGTGCAGACCTATACATTCAGATACCATGAGGCTATGAGGCAACTAAATGTAGCCCCTCCTTCAATTGAACCGCGTGCCTCAGGTCATATAATTGAACAAATTGAGACCATAAAAAAAATCATAGATGCTGGCTTTGCCTACATAAGCAACGGCTCAGTATATTTTGACGTAGCAAAATACAATCAAACACACAATTACGGTATACTATCAGGCCGTACTCTTGACGACACCTTAGAGGGGACTCGCAGCCTTGACGGGCAAGGAGACAAAAAAGCCCCATTCGACTTTGCACTTTGGAAAAAAGCAGAGCCTCAGCATATTATGAAATGGCCTTCACCTTGGGGATTAGGCTTTCCAGGTTGGCACATGGAATGTTCTGTAATGGGAGAAAAATATTTGGGAAGAGAATTTGATATTCATGGCGGCGGAATGGACCTTATGTTTCCTCATCATGAATGTGAAATCGCACAGAATGTAGCATCAAGAGGCACAGAGGGCGTACATTATTGGGTTCACAACAATATGATAACAATTAATGGCCAGAAGATGGGAAAGTCTTTGGGTAATTTCATCACTTTGCCACAGCTATTCTCCGGCAAACATGAAAAACTTGCTCAAGCCTACAGTCCTATGACTATCCGTTTCTTCATATTGCAAGCCCATTACAGAAGTACGCTTGACTTTTCAAATGAAGCGCTTGCTGCAGCAGAGAAGGGATTGAAAAGAATAATGTTAGCATACAAAGACCTAATGTCAATGGCAAAAGCAAACGGAATTTCATCTGATGTAAAGGGAACAGAAGGAAACAACGCATCGAATCTCCTATACGGAGAGATGATTACTGATGTAGTTCCTCAAACATGCGAAACAGAAAATGCCGAAATAAAAGAAATCTTCGAAGGGGTATATTCCGCATTGTGTGATGACATGAATACTCCTATAGCATTGGCGCATCTATTTGAGGCTGTTAAACTTATTAATGCAGCCAAAGAAAATCAGGGTAAATTATCAGGTGATGACATACATACTCTTCTCAGACTTTTTGATGATATTATATCTGGGGTTCTTGGGCTTAAAGATGAGTCAGATGACACAGAATCGGGCAAAGTCGTTTCAGGTCTTATGGATATGATTCTTCAAGAACGTGCAAGAGCAAAAGCATCCAAAGATTGGGAAAAAAGTGATGCAATAAGAGACCGGCTGAAAATGTTAGGCATCGTTGTTAAAGATACCAAGGCTGGAGTAGAATGGAATATAGAATAAAACAGCAAAAGACACTAATGAAATTTATATCTTGGAATGTTAATGGGCTTCGTGCCATAAAAGACAAAGGGTTTACCGAAAGTTTCAAATCTTTGGATGCAGACTTTTTCTGTCTGCAAGAGACAAAGCTTCAGGCAGGACAATTGGATTTGCAGTTTGAAGGATATAAATCTTTCTGGAACTATGCAGAGAAGAAAGGTTATTCAGGCACAGCTATATACTCAAAGTATGATCCACTTTCTGTAAACTATGGCATAGGGACAGAGGAACATGACAGGGAAGGTAGAGTAATAACATTAGAAATGCCTGAATTTTATTTAGTCTGCGTTTATGTTCCTAATTCTCAAGACGGACTTAAAAGACTTGAATACAGAATGAAGTGGGAAGATGATTTTAAGGCATACTTAAAGGGACTTGAAACACAAGGGCTGAATGGAAATGCTAAACCTGTGATAGTTTGTGGAGATATGAATGTAGCCCACAATGATATAGATTTAAAGAATCCATCATCCAATAGAAAAAATGCAGGATTTACTGATGAAGAAAGAGGTAAATTCAGCGATCTTTTAGATGCCGGTTTTATAGATACATGGAGAAATCTCAATCCTGAAACAGTCAAATATTCTTGGTGGTCTTATAGGTTTCGCGCAAGAGAGAGAAATGCGGGTTGGCGTATTGACTATTTTTTAGTATCAAACTCATTAAAGGATAAAATAGTCAGTGCTGAAATTCATGATGAAATTATAGGTTCAGATCACTGTCCAGTAGAATTGCAAATGAAGTTTTAAGAGTTTACAGGTTTACTTTTCACGACTTCATAAAAATAAGAACATCCACCGCAGATGATTTGTATAATCGTCTGCGATTCGTGTGAAAGGATAGCAAAGACTATCCCTACCTCGGAAGGAATACCATATACAGATGTAAGCGCAAGACTTACCAGATAATGGAAAGCACCGAACCCTCCAGGAACTGGAACAAGAGAACTTATTGCCCCCACAATCATAAGGAACAGAGCATCAATCAGGTTAAGTGAACATACATTTTCAAACGCGGACGCCATTTCATGATTCATATGTGAGAAATCTATTCCTTGCATAGCCCATATTATGGACATCGACATCATCCAATACGCAATCCAAACCAAAATATTATATAACACAAAAAGTCCGTTTTGTTTTATATGAAGGCTTGATGAAAGTCCTTTAAATATTCCCTTAACTACATTCCATATTTTACCACATATCTGATTTTTATTCCTTAGCTTGTATATTATCCATAAACCAATGATACACAATATAATCACTCCAACGATACTCAATTTTGAATAAAGATGTGAAGACGTTGAAGTTGTTTCTGAAAGTATATTGTCCAAGATAAATGAGCCAAATCTACCCCACATTACAGTAAAAAATACTATCATAATAAGAAACAACATAAAGGCATCCCACATTCTATCAGCAATTGCAGTACCTATTACCTTATCAAGTGACGCTTTATGCCTTCCTGTAGTGTCTTTTGAAGAATTTTCTGTTATGTAACCACACCGAACAAACTCTCCTGCTCTCGGCAGCACCATATTTACTATATAACTGATATTAATAGCATTAAATGTAGTAATTCTGCTTACCGAATTATCAATAGGCAGCAGCAGTAACCGCCAACGTAAAGACCTTAAATAGAACGAAAGAACCCCAAATAACATTGAAAGCAGCACGAACTCCCATCTGCAAGCAGTAAGACCAACTACAAAATTTTTAAAATCAATATCTTTAAAAGAAAAATATAATAAGACAATGGCTATAACAACCGAAATAACATACTTAAATATATTCTTCAATTTTTTATTAATTCTTTTCAATTCCACTTCACAGTTATTTAATATCCCAGACTTTTATCTTTAGAAGGTAAAAGTATAAAAAAAGCACCACTCAGCCAAATGCGGATAATTTATATTAAATTTGTTCGTATGTAATTTTAATAATTATGAAATCAATCCTTGGTATCGGAAACGCATTAACAGATATTTTAGCTGTTCTCCCAGATGACACTCTTCTTAAAAAATATCATTTGCCTAAAGGAAGTATGCAGCATGTAGATATGGAAACTGGAGACAAAATATGGTCTACCCTAAAAAAGACAGGGGTAAAGTATGTACCTGGAGGCTCTGCAGCGAATACAATTACATGTACCGCTATATTTGGCATGAAGTCAGGATATATCGGAAAAATAGGCAACGACGAACTTGGAAATCTGTTTAAAAGTACAATGGAACAATATGGAATAAATACTAAAATGCTATATGGAAGTAAATCTTCTGGCAGATGTATGGTATTTATAACAGGGGCAAATGCAGAAAGGACCTTCGCCGATTATATGGGATCTGCCTTAGAGATGGGTCCAGAGGATCTTAAAGAAGAATATTTCAAGGGTTATGATTATTTTCATATAGAGGGCTATCTTGTACAAAATCAAGAACTTATAAGTAAAGCAGTAAGATTGGCAAAGAAAGCAGGATGCATTATTTCAATCGATATGGCATCATATAATGTAGTAGAGTCCAACAAGGCTTTTCTACATAATCTCGTGGAAAAATATGTAGATATTGTTTTTGCAAATGAAACAGAAGCCCGTTCTTTTATGGGGAAAGAGCCTAAAGAAGCATTGGAAGCCCTCTCTGAACTTTGTAAAATTGCTGTTGTGAAAGTTGGTAAAGATGGCTCTTGGGTAAGGAAAGGTAGTGAGCAGTACTATATTGAGGCATTTCCGGCAGACACTATTGATGCAACAGGAGCCGGGGACACTTATGCTGCAGGTTTTTTATATGCCCACTCACTTGGACTTCCTCTAAAAGTGTGCGGAGAAATTGGTTCCATTATAGCCGCTAAAGTAGTTGAGGTTATTGGCACGAAAATAGATATACCAAGATGGAAAGCAGCAAAAAAAGAAATTAGGGAACTTATTTCCGAAAACGGTTTTACAATTGAAGTTAAAGATGTTTAATATTATAAAACGCATTATAAGAGATAATTATCTTAAAAAGAAAGTAAGTAAAATCAATACAGGTATCATTCCGCTATCAAAAATCAAGACTGCGGTTACATTCATAGATGTAGAAGACCGTACTTTTGATATATGTAGACAGGAGGTATTAAACTTTTACAGAGAAGCAGGTATCAAGGGAGAAATATTTTTCTTTGATTTCAGAAAAATAGATAAAAAGGAGAGGCTTATTACAAGTCCTAATACTACTATTTTAAAACGTGACCTGAATATCATAGGTTGCCCACCTGAGGAAAAAGTTAATATAATGCAATCGATAAAACCAGATTTATTTATTTCTCTGATAAAGAATGCAGATTTTCCTATTGAATATATGGCAAAATGTAGCGAAGCCAAATTTAAGATTGGACGTAAACAGTTGAAAGGCAATACATTTGATATAATAATATCTGATAAGACACAAGGCAGTGACTGTTCAGAAGTTAAAATATTTGAAACTATTAAATCTTATCTATATAAAATAAGTTAATGAAAACTTTAATCTCAAATATATTTACAGCCTTAAAGGGTTTGGGAATGGGGGCTGCAAATATAGTTCCTGGAGTTTCAGGAGGAACTATTGCCCTGCTTACAGGTATTTATGGAGAACTGATTGAGGCATTGAATATGCTTATGGTACCTGCAAATTGGAAATTACTGTTTTCAGGAAAGACTAAAGAATTTTGGAAAAATATTAATGGAAGTTTTCTATCATCACTTGCAGTTGGAGTAATATTGAGCATAATAGCTTTTTCCAAACTTATGGAATATGTAATAGTCCATCACCCAGTACAAACCTGGGCTTTCTTTTTTGGGATTATTATAGCTTCTTCCGTGTATATGCTTTTAGGTATCAAAGAGAAAAACATAAAAGATTATATAACTGTTGCAATAGGCTGTATTGTCGGGGTTATAATATGTACTCTCTCCCCTACCAAAACTCCGGACAATATGTTTTTCATCTTCATCTGCGGAGCGATTGCAATCTGCACTATGATATTGCCTGGAATATCAGGTAGTTTTATACTTGTCATCTTAGGGAAATATGAGTATATAATAAAGGCTCTTAATAATTTTGATATTCCAATATTAGCAGTGTTTTTCCTTGGCTGCCTGATAGGCATCTTGGCATTTGCAAAATTTCTGCATTGGCTTATGGCACGTTATGAAAGGCAAACACTTCTTGCACTTATAGGATTTGTATTGGGGTCACTTATAAAGGTATGGCCGTGGTATGATATGAAAGCCGTAGAAATAGCTAATTCAACAAACACGGAAAGTCCTAATCTTCAGGATATAGGAAACCTGCATATTCCTGAAGCTATAATCTGGGCAATCATCGGTATTGCATTTGTTTGTGCTATTGAATATTTTTCATTGCACAAACAAAATAATTAATTATCTTTGCATTCGCTTTTTGAGTTATCGTTCAAAATAATGGCATGGTTCCGTAGCTCAGCTGGATAGAGCAACAGATTTCTAATCTGTGGGTCTAGGGTTCGAATCCCTACGGAATCACTTATTTAACAATCAACAAATCTTCCAATCGTAATTTAGGAACGTATTGGATGCCATCCTTTCGGTAGTAGGACAGGTTTTCACCTTCAGATACTGGTTTCAAAAAGATATTTTCCTTACTTTTACCTACACATAACACAGCGAGAGGCATAAGTTCCAGACCAAGACAAGACATCAGATTTTGCTTATCTATTGAGCAGACAATCAAACAGTTAAAACCCATTTCAACAGTTTTTAAAGACATACTCTGCAGTGATATACCCAAATCTATATCCATTAGTCTGTCTTCTGGTTCGTAGGCACATACTACGATAAAAGAAGTAGGTTCAGTATTTGGTAATGGTAGATGTAAATCAGGTAAGGCTCCTCCCATTTTAATATTCTGCATAACTAAGGCTGCTTCTTCAGGGCTATCAACAATCCTAAATCTTAGAGCCTGTCTGTTTTTGCCCGAAGCAATGAGAGTATTAACCTTCACTATTTCTTTTAGTTGAGTATAACTTACTGATATTGAATTGTCATATCCCCTTACACTTCTATTTTTATGTAATAAAGTGTCCAAACTCGGATTTAATTTCTTTACAATTACTTTTTTATTGCAGTTTCCGCCGTATAATTGTTCAAATTTATTTTCAAGATAATTATCCGCCATATCTAATAATTTATACGAAATTTAATTATTTGCCTTGACAAATAAAAACGAAAAGTTTGTATATCCAAACCAAAAATGTGCAAATAAATATATTGTATATTTGTTTTATTAATATTTCCTAAACATATAGTACAATGGAATTTGACACAAAAATAAAATTAAGGGACCTTGAAAGGTTTGAAATCATATCAGAAAAGAGCGAAGAAGAAATTTTTAAGGCTATTTATGATATTTGCAAAAAAAATGCGACCGACATTGGAGATGCTGGGAATGGTAAGTTGTGGTTGGATTATTCTACTGTATTTAAGACAAGACATATTACTTGTAATATACAAAGGTCAGATGCAAACGATGCAGATAATAATCAGAACAAGTACATTATTACGCTAAGCAGTGGAACAAAGGCATCACGGATAGGAGATGCATTGATTGTACTATTTATCATCACCTGTTTTTGGTGTTTGAGCAAGTTGATTGTTCCACACGCTCCAGTACTATATATTATAGGCTTTGCTGTATCTTTAGTTGCCTTAATAGCATGCAGCATAATTTTCGGCAAGGCTTTTGGAAGGGAAGAGACAGAAAAACTCATGTATGAAATCAAAAAAGACAATGAATAAAGTTTCTATTTTAACGGTTTTTATTTCTTTACTTCTAATAAGCGGAAATATTTTCGCACAAAATTTATTACGTTATAACTACTCTCGTAATGGTTATAAGTATACAGGCACTGAACGAATTAGAGTATCAACGGAAAATAGAGGAGGTATGCCTATTGAAATTAAACTAAATCGTATAAAGTTTAAGGATGGGGCTAAAGTCTTCGTTTTAAGAATTGATTATGAAGATGTTAAACCTTGGAAAATGCCTGTCAATGCTCCCCTTCTGATTAATACCACCTCCGGTAAAACCATTACATTACGACACTCTTCTTCTGCCCCTAACTTAGTAGCTCCGGAGGGGATTAATACTCCAAAAGGAAAGGTATATTGGAATTACGGTGAATATTATTTGGAAGAGCCAGAAATTAAAAAAATAATTTCAGGAGTTTCAAACATAGATATAACAAAAAGATGGTCCGAAGAGGGGCATGTTAAAATTTATTACAAGAATAATGAATTTGGTAATGCAGTTTCAAAACTTTATAAGACAATAGAGCAGGCTCCTATTTTATGTCCAGAAATAGAGAAACAACTTAAATCATTGCAGGATAAAAATGGAAGTCGACTTGCTGAGACCAAATTTATTAAAGTGAATGAAGAGATTGAAATCTCTATGGTTTACCTGTATTATGCTCCTACAAATAATGAAAGTTACGATTTATGTCTTTCTATATCAGGTAAAACAATTCCTCTCGGTGCTACAGTAAGGATTACAACAGCCAGTGGAAAAGATATAATTTTGAAACAGGAAAAGGATATGGTAGCAGGCAAGGTTCTATGTTACCCTTCAGCTAATGATATTAAAGCAATGCAGGAAGGAGTGTCTAAAATCTATATTGAAACAACAGACCTACCGATTAACTTACAATTTACTGGAAACAGTTTCTCTAAAGCAATAGATACTCTTTATAATGCACTTCAAACTATTGCAATATTATAGATTATAATGTTTTGTATTTACAACCGATTATTACTCAATATTTTATAGATAATAAGTCAGAAA
>CAMQDS010000016.1 GCA_946999645.1 uncultured Bacteroidales bacterium | reverse complement strand
CGGTAGCCTCTGAATTTATAACCATCTGAAATTTAACTTTATTATATTATGCAAAAATAGTGAATTTATTTATCACTATCTTTGCACAGTTCAAAAGCATCAACATGTTCACAGAAGAAAAAATAGATTCAGTTGTCAGGCAACTATTTAAAAATATTCAATTCAACGACGAGCCAAAAGGAATATATGAGCCTCTGCGTTATACAATGAGTATTGGGGGAAAGAGAATTAGACCAAGACTTTGTATTACAACTTATTCACTTTATAAAGACGACTTGAATGATTCAATACTGCAACCTGCCGCAGGGATAGAGGTATTTCACAACTTTACACTGCTGCATGATGATATTATGGACAATTCTCCTTTACGAAGAGGTATGGATACCGTATGGAAAAAATGGAACAAAGATACCGCCATACTTTCAGGAGATGTAATGTGTATTGATAGTTACAGTAGGATATGTAAGGCTCCGTCAGAGGTGCTTCTGAAAGTAATTGAACTTTTTAACAGAACGGCTGCACAAGTCTGCGAGGGGCAACAGTATGATATGGATTTTGAGAGAGCGGAAAGTGTATCAATGGATGATTACATGAAAATGATAGGGCTCAAAACTGGTGTACTCATCGCGTGTTCATCAAAAATGGGAGCATTGATTGCTGGAGCAAAAGAAGAAGATTGCGATAATCTATATTGGTACGGATACTACCTAGGGCAAGCCTTTCAAGTAACTGATGACTATTTAGACACTTATGGCAATGAGCAAATTCTTGGTAAACCAGTAGGCGGTGATATTATAAATTGCAAAAAGAACTGGCTTTTAAATAGAGCGATAGAAAAAGCGGACTCAAAAGATAGGAATGCTCTTTTAAATCTAATCAATAAGCCTGCAGATACCGAAGAAGAAAAAAGCAGAAAGATAAATGAAGTAAAAACTATTTACAGCAAACTTTGTATTATCGATGACGCTAAATATAAAATATCAGACCTCAACAAGAAAGCACTTGAATATGCAGAAAAGTCTTGTAAGGGTTTAAAGTTTGAAATATTAAAAAGATTCGCAGAAAATTTAGTGGGAAGAAGTAAATAATATGAGAAAAGACGAGTTGGAGATAATGGCACCTGCAGGAAATTTTGAATGTCTGCATGCTGCTATACAAGGAGGAGCAAATTCCATTTATTTTGGAGTAGGAGAACTGAATATGCGTTCCCATTCTGCCAATAATTTCAAGAAAGACGACCTTAAAGAAGTTGTCCGCATATGTCGTGAAAAAGGAATAAAGACATATCTAACTCTAAATATAGTATTATATCAGGAGGAATTAGAAGCAATGCACAGCACATTGGATGCTGCAAAAGAAGCAGGGGTTTCAGCCATAATTGCTTCTGATATGGCAGCCATTTCCTATTGCAGGCAGATAGGACTTGAAGTGCATATATCCACACAATTAAACGTATCAAACATAGATGCACTACGATTTTATTCACAATTTGCTGATGTAATCGTACTTGCGCGAGAGTTAAATCTGAAACAGGTCAAAGAAATTTACAACACTATCGTATCAGACAATATTTGTGGACCATCAGGCAAACTTGTAAGAATTGAAATGTTTGCACACGGTGCCTTATGTATGGCAATTTCAGGCAAATGTTATCTAAGCCTCAACACTTATGGCTCTTCTGCAAACAGAGGCTCATGCTATCAACTCTGTAGGCGTGGATATGAAGTTACCGATTTGGAAACAGGAAATAAACTTAACATTGACAACAAATACATTATGTCCCCTAAAGATTTATGTACCATAGAGTTTATGGACAAAATCATTGATGCCGGCGTAAAAGTATTTAAAATAGAGGGAAGGGCAAGATCAGCAGAATATGTAAAAAGATGCGCATTGTGTTATAGAACAGCTGCTGATGCCGTATGCGAGGGAAAATACACTCCAGAACTTGCTTCCAAATTAAAAGAACAACTATCCGAAGTTTTCAACCGTGGTTTTTGGGACGGATATTACCAGGGAGCAAAATTGGGAGAATGGAGTTCGGTATACGGAAGCAATGCCACTCGTAAAAAAGTATACTGCGGCAAAGTCACAAACTGGTTTGACAAAATAAATGTAGCAGAAGTAGCAGTAGAATCCGCAACCCTTCATAAAGGTGCAGAAGTAATTGCAATAGGTGCCACATCAGGAGTAATAGAATTTACAGTAGATGATATAAGAGTAGACTTAAAAGATGCCACTGTTGCAGAAAAAGGCATCCGTTGTTCTATAGCAATCAATCCCAAACTCGGCAGGCTCAGACGAGGGGATAAAATATATTTATGGGAAGAAATTAAGTAGGCTTATATTAATTTTTGCCCATCATTTACACACTTTTTAAGTTGTGTATCATAACGGATACGTATTTTTATCCCTGCCTCGTGGTAGTAGTAACGAACAGCAATTTCCTCCTCTATAAAAGGAATGATTTCATCCTTTTTCATTCTAAGGAACTGTTCTTTTTCCATATCGATTACTTTATCCAAAGCCTCAAGTTCTTTTTTGAGTCCTCCATCCAATCCATCTAATTTCAATTCAGTTTTCATCTTATCGTATAAAGCCTTTGCATTTGAACGATAGTCAAATTTTTTACCTTTTGCAAAATTTATAAAGTCTTCATAATCATTAAAATGAAAATCATCTATTGCTGGAATCGTTTCATGGCGTGTAGTATAATCCAGAGCATATTGATCTATAATTCCAGACACGACAAGTGAGTATACAAGACGACTATAATTAGGAGCATCCAACTTCACATCAGGAGTAATTCCTCCTCCATCTCTTACAATCCTGCCCTTCAATGTTTTAAACTCTTTAGTAAGAGAATCTGGAATCTGACCTACGCTTCCATCCTCATTTCTATGAGTATAATCTATTGCTTGAACACAGCGTCCGCTTGGAGTATAATATTTTGCTGTTGTAATTTTCATTTTTCCATTATATGGTAGTGGGACGATACTCTGCACAAGTCCTTTTCCATACGTTCTTTTCCCCATAATTACTGCTCTATCAAGGTCTTGTAATGCACCGGCTACTATTTCGGAAGAAGAAGCAGACCCCCCGTCTACTAAAACAGTAATAGGCATCTTAGCATCAAGCGGCTCTATCACAGTACGGTATTCCTCCCTATTTTCATCGTTTTTCCCTTTTTGTGACACTACAAGAGATCCTTTGGGTACAAACAGAGAGACTATATTTATAGCCTCATACATAAGACCGCCTCCATTGCCTCGTAAATCGTAAATAAGTCTCCTCATTCCTTGCTTTTTAAGACTATTAAAAGCGTTTCTTATAGCTCCAGAAACATTGTCAGTAAATCCAGTCTGCAAGATATATCCTGTTGTATCATTGAGCATACCTGAATATTCCACATCAGGGAGGTGAATCCTTTCCCTTGTAACAGTCACATCCTTTTCTACTCCAGTATGAACCTTCAAAACCTTAAATTTAACGACAGTTCCAGGCTTTCCCCTCATTTTATCACTACATTCCTTAGTATCCAAACCTTTCACATTCACCCCGTCAATTGACATTATACGGTCGCCAGAACGCAATCCCGCTTTCACTGCTGGAGAATTGGCATAAGGTTCATTTATATAAACATATCCGTCTTTTTCAGGCTTAAAAATAATCGCTCCTACACCTCCGTACGTCTTGTTTATCATCAGCCTAAGGTCATCATCTTCCTCTTCGGGAATATATATTGTATATGGGTCCAATGCTGCGAGCATAGCATCAATTCCCTTCCTCTCTATTCTGTCAAGAGGTAAAGAATCCACATAATTACGGCTGAGTTCTTTTAATATTGCATCATTTATTTCCAACCATTTACCCAACCTAAATGACTTTGACTGTCCTAAGGCATTAACTGCCACAAAAATGACAACGACAGCAGATAATATATTTCGTAGTTTCATATTCAATGATTTTCTTTTCTATGTATGTTTTCTATTTCAAAACTAACAAAGTTATAAAATTATTGGATATTCAAGTAGTTTTAATACCTTTGCAGCGAATATTATAGGTTTTAAAAAGCAGTAAAATGAAAATTATTTTTTCAACGGGCAATAGCGGAAAACTGCGAGAAGCATCAGAAATTTTAGGCGGGAGATTTGAGCTCGTTACTCCAACCGAAATGGGGATGAAAGAAGACATCCCAGAGACAGGCAACACATTGAAAGCCAACTCTCTGATTAAAGCAGAATATATCTACGAACATTTAGGCAAAGATTGTTTTGCAGACGACACTGGACTTGAAGTCGAAATATTAGGCGGACAGCCTGGGGTACATAGTGCAAGATATGCCTCTGAAGAAAAAGATTTCAATAAGAACATCAATAAACTTCTTACAGAAATATCGCTCCACGAAAGAGAGGCATCTGTAGCAAGAGAATATGGGATAGACACTGTACATGCTACAAGAAAGGCTTGTTTTAAAACAGTTATCACCTTAATTCTCAATGGTAAAAAGTACTTCTTTGAAGGTGCGATGAATGGTAAAATTGCTATAGACAGGTCAGGAAAAGGTGGGTTTGGCTATGATTCAGTTTTCATACCAGATGAATTACCGGCATTAGACGAAAACGGAAAAATTATACTGGACGGAAGTGTTGTCCCAAATGAGAAACACTTGACAGCGGCTCAGATTTCAGAAGAGCAAAAGAATGCTATTTCACACAGAGGCAAAGCAATGCGTGCAATGGCTGCATTTCTGAGCGGACAGATTGGCAAATGAAAACAAATGCCGAACTCATAGTACTCAGGTGTACAAAATTTGGCGAGAAAAATCTATCTCTGCATACTATAAGCAAAGAATACGGAAGACGTAGTTTTATGGTAAAAGTCGGGAAAGGGCTTTCCATGGCTATGTTTTTCCCTCTCAATGTATTAGAAGCAGATATAATAGAAAATCCGAAATCGTCATTTTGGTCGGCAAAAAACTTTCAGTGCAGATTTCCACTAACAGGCATCCGCAACAATCTATACAAAAACGCAATAACTCTATTTATAAGTGAAGTCCTTTACAGAACACTAAAAGACGGAACGAATGAAGAGGGTTTGTTCGATTGGTGTGTTAAAATGATTCTCACCTTAGATGCAATAGATACAGATTTCAGCAATTACCATATACGTTTTTTGCTTGAATTTGCAGGGGCTCTCGGATTTTGCCCCACATTTGAAGATATAGCACCTTTTTGCAGCAGTAATTCTGAAAAAATAAGACTTTTTCTGACTAAAAACTTTAGTGAAAGCATGCTTATTCCTCTCGGTGGAGAAGAGCGAACCGAAATCTGTGAAGATTTAATAAGATATTTGGAATTTCACACAGAAAGTGCAATCAAAATTCAATCTCTCAAAGTATTAAGAGATATTTTCGCTATTATTAAGTAAATTTGTAATATCAATAATTAACCGATATATGTTCAATAGAAATAAAAAAAGAGAAAAGGACAAAAAGAAAAATTACCCCGAATATATCGGCACTGTCCGAATGACACGTGAAGGCTATGCCTTTATTTTAGTTGATGAATTAGAAGAGGATATATTCGTAAAAGCCTCACGCACAAAAGGAGCTTTGAACGGAGATAGCGTAAGAGTCGCTGTTATAAAGGAAAGTATGGAAGGAAGGAGAATGGAGGGTGATATTAAAGAAATCCTTGAACGTTCTATAAAGCCATTTATCGGTGTACTTCATATTGTAGGAGATAAAGCCTGGGTTCTTATGCAAAGTAGAGTAATGCCTTACGACATTTCTATAGATATTTTGGATAAGAATGGAAAACCAATATATAAAAGAAAAGGAGACAATAATCAAACCGGCACACAAGGAGCCTTACGCAAGGAAGGCAACGGAATATATTCTGTTGTAGGAGTATATGATAATATTGACGGGAAAAAGTGCGAACTAAAAGCCCACTCTGGATTAAAAGTGGCAGTCATCATAGATTCCTGGCCGAAAGGTGTACCAAATCCTTACGGACACATAGTTGATGTCTTGGGAGAGATAGGTGAAAACGATACAGAGATGCATGCAATTCTTGCAGAATACGGGCTTCCATATCGATTTGAACCTGAAGTAGAAAATGCCGCTGATGATATTTCAGAAAAAATAACAGCAGAAGATATTAAGGAAAGACGGGACTTCAGAGACACCCTTACGATGACCATAGACCCTGCAGATGCCAAGGATTTTGATGATGCCCTTTCTTATAAAGAATTAGACAATGGCAATATAGAAGTAGGAGTACACATCGCAGATGTATCACATTATGTCACTCCTGGTTCTATAATTGACAAAGAAGCACAAGCGAGAGGGACATCAGTTTATTTGGTAGACAGGACAGTACCTATGCTGCCCGAAAAGTTATCCAACAAATTATGTTCATTAAGACCAAATGAGGAAAAACTTACATTTTCAGCAGTATTTGAAATAACAAAGAAAGGAAAGATAATAAATTCCTGGTTTGGAAGAACCATAATAAAATCAGACTATCGTTTTGCTTACGAAACAGCGCAACAGATAATTGATAACGGAGAAAAGGCTATAGAAATGGAACTTCGTGGCGGAAGTGACGGCTCTGATATTTCAGAAAAAGCCGATGCCGTTATGGGCAAAGGAATATATGAAGGTTGTATCATTCCTAAAAAGTTGAAAGTGGCCGTACTCGAACTATGGTCAATAGCCCAAATACTAAGAAAAAAGAGATTCTCCTCAGGAGCCATAAGTTTTGAAAGACCTGAGATGAAAGTAGAAGTTGATGAGAAAGGTCACCCTATCAACATATATCAAAAAATATCCAAAGAAGCCAATTGGTTAATCGAGGAATTTATGTTGTTAGCCAACAGAGAAGTTGCTGAATTTGTGGCTACAAATGGCAAGATGACAGGAAAGGCAGTTAAAAATCCGAAAACATTTATATATCGTATACACGACGAGCCTAATCCTATAAAGATAGAAGGGTTGAAAGAATTTGTAGGCAATTTCGGTTACCGTACCGAATTAGGTTCTGGCGACAGCAGGAAGACTGCGAAACAATTAAATGACCTACTGGATTCGGCAAAAGAAAAGCCAGAATTTATGGCAATAGAAATGCTCGCCCTACGTTCAATGGCAAAAGCATCATACAGTACTGACAACATAGGACATTACGGACTTGCATTCAAATACTATACACATTTCACTTCCCCGATAAGGCGTTACCCAGACACTATGGTACACAGGCTACTAGCAATGTATCTTAACAACGCCGACTCGCAAGATAAAAGATACTACGAGGAGCAGTGCAAGCATGCATCTGAGCGAGAGATTATAGCAGCCAATGCTGAAAGAGACAGTATTAAGTACAAACTCGTAGAATACATGCAAGACAAGATAGGGAGCGAGTATGATGGACACATTTCAGGACTTACAGAATGGGGAATATATGTAGAAATAGAGCCTACCAAAATTGAAGGTATGATTGCTTTGAGAGACATCAAATCCGACTTTTTTGAATTTGATGAAGAACACTATAAGATAAGGGGCAAACGCACCAAAAAAGAATATAAGTTGGGCGATCCAATAAAGATAAAAGTAAAAGCCACAAATTTGGAACAGAGGCTCTTAGACTATGAACTTATCGACACTTCCTTAGAAGAAGTATCTTCAGACATAAAGAAGGCAAGAAGAAAAGCAAAAATAAAAGCATCAATAAAGGCTTCAAAAACAAAGAAAAACACAAAACAAAAGACTAATACACATAAAAAATGACAGACTTCAAAAACGATTCAAGGATAGTGCTGACATTGGATGCCGGTGGTACCAATATGGTTTTCGCTGCAATGAAAGGCGGAGAATATGTAACCGATCCAATTACTCTTCCTTCCAATTCCAATGATTTGGCTCTATGCCTGCAAACAATGGTTCTCGGATTTAAAACAGTAATCAACAAATTACAAGTTAATCCTACTGCAATAAGTTTCGCCTTTCCAGGGCCAGCAGACTATCCTAACGGAATAATAGGAGGCTTTCTTCCAAACTTTCCGTCATTCAGAAGCGGAGTAGCCCTCGGACCATTCTTAGAAGACACTTTCGGAATACCGGTATTTATCAACAATGACGGTGATCTTTATGCATACGGAGAGGCACTCGGAGGAGCCCTTCCAGATGTAAATGCAAGATTGGAACAAGCTGGCAGCGCTAAACGCTACCACAATCTAATCGGATACACTTTTGGAACGGGGCTTGGCATAGGCACGGTATTAGACGGAAAACTGAACAGAGGTGACAATTCCTGTGTAGAAACATTCTGTTTGAAACACCCGGATATGCCGAACATAATTGTGGAGGACGGTGTGTCCATACGTGCAGTAAAAAGAGTATATGGAGAACTCACCGGGAACATGAAACACGGTCTTGAGCCTAAAGATATAGGAGATATATGCAAAGGCAAACGTGACGGAGATAGAGAGGCAGCATTAAAGACCTTTGACAAATTGGGAGAAGTAGCAGGAGATGCCATAGCAACGGCTGTAACCATCTTAGACGGTATTGTAGTAATCGGAGGTGGTATAATGAATAGCGCCGAATACATTATGCCTGGCATTCTCAGAACATTACGAGGTAAAATGCACACCCTGTCCGGCGATGAACTAAACAGGGTACAAATGAAGGTATACAATTTAGATAATCCTAAAGAATTTGAAGACTTTGCCAAAGGTGAAGAACGAAAATTAAAAGTATACGGAAGCGAGCGTTATGTTACTTACGATCCTCAAAAGCGTATTGGCATAATGAGTTCTAAGATAGGTGCAGGCAAAGCCATATCAATAGGAGCCTACACATTTGCACTCAACCGTTTAGATAATAAATAGAAGTTATTATGTATCCATTAAAATTTCAGCCTATATTTAAAACAATGGTATGGGGCGGAGAAAAAATTGCTCCATATAAAGGAATTAAAACTACCCAAGAAAAAATAGGAGAGAGTTGGGAACTATCTGGAGTAAAAGGGAACGTATCCATAGCAGAAAACGGAAACTTACGAGGAAAAAGTATTGAAGAACTTATAGACACATATAAAGGCGAATTGGTAGGAAGAAAAATATACGAGGAATATGGCAATAAATTTCCACTTCTAATCAAGTTTATAGATGCCCAAAAAGATTTGTCTATACAGGTTCATCCTAACGATGAAATGGCTCAAAGGATATACGGCAGAGGGGCAAAAGGAAAGACAGAGATGTGGTATGTCATTGATGCAGAAAAGGATGCCTTTCTATATTCCGGACTAAAAAAAGAAATCACTCCTCAAGAATATGAAAAGTTAATAGCAGATAATAAGATTACAGATGTCCTCGAAAAGCACAAAATAAAGGCAGGAGATGTATTCTTCTTACCAGCAGGAAGGATCCATGCAATAGGAGCTGGGGCTTTCATAACTGAAATACAGCAGACTTCCGATATAACTTATAGGATTTACGACTACGGAAGGCTCGGACTTGACGGCAAGCCAAGAGAGTTGCACACACAGTTAGCCAAAGAAGCAATAGACTATAAGGTTTATCCTGATTATAAGACAGTTTATTCTGACAAGAAAAATCAAGAAAACGAAGTTGTAAAATGTCCTTTGTTCACGACATCAGTATTTGACATAGATACAAAGACGAGCAAAGACCTATCTAAAATGGATTCTTTTCTGATTGCAATCTGTGTGAGAGGAAAAGGAAAGTTAATTGACTCAGAAGAAGATAAAGGTTCCATAAAGGAAGAAGTCATTAACATTAGACAGGGCGATACTATTTTAATTCCAGCGTCATCTAAAAAGGTTACATTCATACCTGATGAAGGTGAAATGAAAATAGTTACAAGTCATTTATAGAATTTACTTTTAGATTTTAAAAAAGGCTGTTCCAAAATCAGGAACAGCCTTTATTTTACAAGCCCCTTGCACGAATTAGTGCGGAAGGATCAGGATCAGCGCCCCTGAACTGCTTAAATAAAGTCATAGGCTCTTCTGAACCACCCTTTTCAAGGAAAGTCTTTCTGAAAGAGTCTGCAACTTCGGGATTGAATAAACCTTTTGTTTCAAAAAATTCAAAAGCATCCATATCCAAAACTTCAGACCACAGATAGCCATAATAGCCAGCACTATAACCTCCATTGAATATGTGATTAAAATATGTGGTCTTATAACGCGGTATAATTTCACTTACAAGCCCCATATTTTTACAAACAGATTGCTCAAAATCCTCTATATCAATATCTTTTAATTGTTCCAATGTAAGTTCATGCCATTTCATATCCAAGATTGAAGCCGCACACAATTCAGATGTCATAAAACCCTGATTGAACTTTCTTGAATTATTTATTTTAGCAACCAATGAATCTGGAATGACCTCTCCTGTCTTATAATGTTTTGCATATTTAGACAAAATCTCAGGCTGAAATGCCCAATTTTCATTGAATTGTGAAAATGTCTCCACAAAATCGTATGAAACACTTGTTCCACTGACATCTCTGTAATGACACTTGGTAAGGAAGCCATGAAGTGCATGGCCAAATTCGTGAAACATTGTTTCAACCTCATCAACAGCAAGCAATGAAGGAAGACTGTCTGTTGCAGGAGTAAAATTACATACATTTACTATAATAGGACGGACATCCTTGACAGCAGCATTTACATATTGGTCGCGGAAATTATTCATCCAAGCACCACCTCTTTTGGTTGCACGAGGAAAATAATCGCTTAAAAAGACGCCCAAGAAAGAGCCATCTCTGTCTGTAATCTTATATGCAGTTACTTCTGGATTGTATACAGGAACATTCTCCAATTTTTCAACATTGACACCATAAAGTTTATTTGCTGCATAAAATACGCCCTTCCTGACACTGTCACAACAGAAATACGGCCTTGTCAAATTTTCATTTAAGTCATATTTCAATTTTCTTACTCTTTCAGCATAAAAAGACCAGTCCCAAGGTTCAATTTTAGAGCCCTTTGGTAATAATCCATCAGCAATATCCTTATCCATTATAGCCTGCATATCAACTATCTCTTTTTTAGATTTAGCGTTTGCAGCAAGCATAATTTTATCGAGAAATTCATCCACAACTTCTGGAGAACCTGCCATTTTATCACTGAGTTGATATTCTGCAAAATTCTTATATCCCAACATCTCCGCCTTTTCAGCTCTCAAGCGTAAAATTTTCAGACACAATTCCTTATTATTGTACTCATTATCATTATTTCCACGTGAGGAATAAGCCTTGAACATCCTTTCGCGAAAACTTCTGTCTGGGTTGGAAGCCATTTCTTGATAATAGGCAGATACTGGGACATTGAACTTCTCCTTGAAAGCATTATTTTCAGCAAGAAGATTATTGCCAAATTGCTGTTGTAAGGATGATAGTTCTTTATTTATTTCCTTCAATCTTTCTTGTCCCTTCTCATCTATGTCAATACCATTTTTTGTAAATGCAAGATAGAGTTTTTTAAGGACCATTTGCTGTTCCCGAGTCAATTTGCTTTGGTCTGAATTATATACAGTCTTAACCCTCTCAAAGAGAGCCTTATTCATAAAAATATTGTCCTTATGAGCAGCGAATAAAGGAGTAGCCTCTTCCATCACTTTCATAATTTCATTAGTCCCGTCAGATTCTGAAATATTAAAGAGAACTCCGGCAACCTTATAAAGTAATTCGCCCGACAACTCATAAGCAGCAATAGTATTTTCAAAAGTCGCCGGCTGCGGATTATTTATAATATCTTCTAACTCAGCATTTTGCTGCTTAATTCCTTCCTTTAATGCAGGAATATAATCCCCTGCTTGTATTTTATCAAATGGCGGAAGTCCATAAGGCGTATTCCACTCTGTCATAAACGGATTCTTGTCAGCACAAGATACCATAGCAATTGTCATACTTATAAACAAAAATATCTTCTTCATTGTATTATTTATTTCTTGTTTTTACAGACTCTGCATCAAGAAGTGTAAATTGAAAACTAGTCCTATAAACAGACAGAATACCCTCAACATCAATAACTTTTTTACCCTCCAACACATCTTTATCAATAAGAGTATCAGCAAATTTACAGTATCCGCTTGTTCTAATTTGCACTGGAGTACCATTCAGAGAGAAATACTGACTTACAGTAACAGCACTCGCATATTTTCTCAAAGTATCCTTGGTCGCTTCAGTCAATCTATTCCTTGATTTACCTTCAGGATAGTCAAAATCTCCTTTATCAAGATGATTTTTAAAATTTTCCTTTGACATAGCCCATGTATTAACCCCATAGGTACTACGACTCAAAAAAATTCTATTATCTCTTAAATCACGATCTCTATTAGGATTTATATACAACATACAGAAGATTCTCTTTTCTTCCTCACCAAATCTGATATTTGGTTTAGCCCCATAAGTAAGTCCTTCAAGACGGCAATATGTAGAATACAAATTATTATTCATACCCTCATTCAAAGCCGCTTTCAATTCATTTTCAGTAATTGTCTTAGGAGTAACTGGCTTATCATATTTACCTCTAATAATATGCTTATTAATAAGCAATTCCACATCAAGATAGGATGTTTCATACTTAACCGGTTGATTTTTATCCAACTTTTCCTGCTCAGAATCATTAGGAGAAAATCCGAGTTGAAGCACACCTTCGTATTGACCAATCGTTAACCCCTCACACTTTACATATATCCACTGTCCTAACTTATAATCATTATACAAGCCAGTCCTTCCAATTTTAATTTCAATTCCACCAGTCTCATCTTGAATAAAAAGGCTTCTATATACATTTCCCTGCTTGTCTGACGAAATAACTTGACCTTTTATGACTAAATCTTTCTCTATTTTAACAGGAAAGCCATTGCGGACATAGAGTTTCTTAATATCAACTATTTTTGCATTAGCCTCTGGAATTTGTTGCTCTACAGCCTCTGGAACTTTATAGTTTAGAGAAAATACAGGTTCCCATTCTCTACAAGCAGACAAAACAGCAGACAAAACAGCAACTGTAAATATTATTTTTTTCATACTTAGAATCGGAAATAAATGTTTAACATATAATTTATACCACTCATATAGAAATATTTAGAATCGAAACGTCTATATGCCTCCTTAGTAGAGTCATCAGATAAACGTGTCTGTTCATATCCACCTGTACGAACACTTCTATTATTAAGAATATTTCTTAACTGAAAAGAAAAGCCTAATTGATACTTATAATGAATATACCATGACTTTCCAACACTTGCGTTTAATAGAAAATATGGATCAAAAGCCTCTTGTGCAGCCATATACTCTATTTCCTCTGGCGTTGTTTTCATATCAGGACCACTTGTAGCATATTTGGTACGATATAACGGATTCATAGAAAGAAATGTCCTTCCAAAACAACTTACATCAGCATCAACAAACCAATAATATTTGTTCCAAGAAAGTCCCAAACTTGATGCAAACTGTGGCGTTCCTGGGATATAATGCTTAACCGTTTTACCGTCAGCAGTAGGATGACTTTTCCAATATAGCACTTCCTCATCTTTGAAAATACACTCTGAACTATTATCAATGGTTTGAGTAAGTTTTGGATTTGATGTATACAGATATTCTCCTAAACTTAATACACCCTGAGCATAAAGACCGCTTAAAGGTGTAGGTACTTTTACCCCTAATTCTATACCCATGTGCCTTTGATTAATGCCAGTACTTATAAAGTTAGTGAACGCATGTTGCATATCATCATAAAGGCTCATAACTTCTGTCTGATCTTTTATAGTGGTATAAAAACCGGTCAAACGCAGATTATATCCATTCATAGAAAATTGATAATTCAAATCTGCCGACAAAGTACGTATTGGCTTTAAATTATCAACTAATGTATTTCTTGTTCTTGGAGATATAAAAGCCTGCTTAAACGTAGGAGCATCATTGAAGTATCCCAAATGACCATAAAATCTCATTTTGCCACCAAGAGCATAATCAAGCCCCAATTTTGCAGCATAAGTAAGGAAGCCGGCTTTTTTGGAATTACCTTTTGAATTGTCAGGAAATAAACCATTGCGTACAAGCCCTTCTTTCCAAAATCCTGAATAGCCTATTTTTCCACCAACATTAGCAGTAAAATTACCAAAAGTAAATTTACCATTTGTCCAACCAGAAGCATTATAAATATGTGCATAGTAATCATATCCATACTTATCCCCCTTCTTTAGAGTTTGTGCCTTATTGCCATTTGCAATAAAATAATCCAAGTCATTTTGAAACTTATATGGATCATAAGCAAAATCTCTTTCAGCAAATTGGTTGATATTCAAATAATAATCTCCGCCCAACAAATCATTTACTATTTTATAACATTCTGTTCTGTTAAGTTTTGCATTAATACCACCTGTAACTGTAACAAAATCGGCAGGCATCCACTTTATATTACCGGCAAAATTAAGGTCATGTTGGTCTGTACGCCTCTCTTCCAAAATATATTTGGACCTTTTTCCCAATTCGGTATTGTTGTGTTGATTAACAAAATAGAGCCTATCCCAATTGATATGAGTAGTAGGAGCATAATTCTTCATCCAAGCCTCTCGAGCCCATGCCTCTTTTATAAGATTTTCTCGACCTCTACTAAATTTTGAAAAATAACTCGGCAAATTTCTATAGTAGTCAGGACGCGGATCGGGAGCATCGTACCAATCCAATGAGGTATAACCATTCTTTCCAAATCTATATAATATTGTTGCTGAACCTTTTATCTTATCAGAAGGGGTAAATGTATATTTCAAAATCGCAATTGGTTCATGTGTAATCCGCACTCTCGAATTTCGTATTTTTCCACCACAATATCCCCAATTTGAGTTATACATATTATCCCCCATCAAATCGTATACTTCTTGAGTAGAACCATTTTGAGCCCCTCTATGACCTGGTGTAGCCATAAAAGTAAACCCAAGTTTATGAACATCATTAAATTTTTTCTCAACTGAGGCATAGTAACCGAAAGAACGGTAGAAAACACCTTTCACCCAATCATTTCCACCCAAACGAGCAGATGCACTAAAAGCATATGACCATCCATTATCTAAAGCACCAGAAGCATAAGTAAGCATAAGACGAAGCCTGTAAAGAGTACTATTTGTAAGCACGCTACCACGCAAGCCTTTGCGTACATTCTCTGCATTTCCATAGATGTTAATTATCCCGTTATATCCACCTAAACCGTAATCTAAAACATCGGAACCCATTGAAGCAATTTTTGTTCGTGTTGCCTCATTTAGTCCGCTCCAAAGTGAAAATGGAGCATAACCTGTAAGTGCGTCATTCATTTTAATACCAGAGAGAAGCACTTCTTGAGATTCACTCTGATACCCCCTTGCTCTAAACCGCACTGCACTATAATTATAGCCAGTTACATTATTGAAAACATCATTCTTATCGAATAAAATGACAGGATTATCATTGAACACAAGATCATCCACATCATATTCTGAAAGAAAAGGTACAGACTGTGCCATAAGACACAAACCAGCAGCCAATATGGCGTATGTTGATGTTATAATCTTTTTTATCATATTATTTATTGCTTACAAATATATACGTAGGGTAGTGGTCACTATATCCATCTATAAAAGAGCCTCCAGAAAAAGTACGGAAAGGAGTATCTTTATAAAAGCCATCGTCATTGACCATAAATGGTTTATGGAAAATACGACCGTAATATTTTCTCTTGACTATAGGTTTAATACTCAATGTCCCCTTTTGAGCATTTAGCAGCTGCTTATTTACAAGAATAATATCAAATATATTCCATTCGCCTCTATATGCTAATGAACCATAACCATTTTTAATCATAGATATAAAAGGAGAGAAGAAATCCTTTTGACCTACATCTTCTGGCTTTTCTTTACTGTGAAGATAAACAGTCATACTTTTATCTGTAGGATTATCATTCATATCCCCCATCACAACAATCTTAATTCCTGGATACTTATCCATAAGTGATTGAGCATCACTATATATAATCTCCGCTCCCCTACTTCTCAAATCTGCTCCTTTGCCTCCAATTCGGGACGGAAGGTGCGCAACATAAAAAGCAAACATTTCACCACCAAGCAGTCCACGCACCATCAATATATCCCTTGTCTTGAAATGCTCTTTCTGCGCTTCAGTCATAGAAAATTTAACAGACTTACTGTCAAACGTAAAAGGAATAGCTTTACTTTCAAGAACATTGAACTGCCCGGGACGATAAAGAAGTGCCACATCAACACCTCGTCTATCAGGTCCCTCATAATGTACAATCTTATAACCCGCATCCGAAATTTCAGGCTGTGCTACCAAATCTTCGAGTACATGTCTATTCTCTATTTCACTCATCCCGAGTACTGTATGATAGACCTTATTATCATTTGCCATCGCCCTTATAACGTGAGCCATGTTACGTAGTTTTTTTTCGTACTTAGACGGAGTCCATTTGTTTCCTCCATCTGGAAGATACTCAAAATCAATTTTTCCCTTATCATGCTGAGTATCAAAAAGGTTTTCAAGATTATAAAATCCTATCACATATCCTTTTTTATCCTGTGCAAATACAAATGTTGTAAGCACAGTCAAAATCAGCAGAGAAACCGTTATTCTTTTATACATATTATTTATTATTTATCGATTTACTACCACGGGATCCAATGTTGGTTTTTAACATTGGCTGCATCTTCTCTTCCTATCAGTGCAGGCAGATTAGAGAAAAATTTCTGTCCTGTTTTCTTTTCCAACTCTGAAATGCTCATTGTAAAATCACTCAATGGTTCATTGTAAGGTATATCTCGAGAGTTTTCCATATAAACCCCGCACCCACTGAAACCCTTATATTTACCGAGAGTAGAAGTGCTGCTATAGAAAAGCAGAGCCTTATAATATGCAGCAGGTATCACCACCTTCATTCCTTGTTTATCAGAGGTATAGTCAGGGTTTTTTCCTATTATACAGCCTGTTACCACGTATACAGTATCAGCTCTATTTGCCAATCTATTTCTAACTGCCCTTTCCAATTCAGCCCAAATTCCTTGGTTCAATTTGTCCATCTGGGCTGTCATATTAGTGGAATAAAAAGTTGAGGCATTTCTTTCACTAGTTCCTAAACGATCGGCAGACGGAATTTGATGTCCTCTATCATAAGGTCGTTTGAATCCCCCGAGTGTGACATTCGGCTGCTCTTCTTTAGGGAGCAAAGGATCGTATGCCCAACAATTCGAACATCTTTTTCTATAAACTCCTATCGTCCAAGGATTTAAAGGATAAGCAACCCAAAGTGCAACCTTATATTTGTAGTCCCAATAGAATGAGTAGTTTCTAAAATCAACATTGTCTATTGTCATCCTATGTGAGAAAAATTCTCTGCCGTCATTGGAATATGTTACAGGAAGTTCCATCCATCGATGATATGCAGTCTTATATCCGTATTTCCCTTTTTCTGACTTTAAACTGCCTGTACTACCACCCGTTCCGCTTCCAGGTTCAACACCACCATGTTCTCCGCCTCCTGGTTCAACACCACCATGTTCTCCGCCTCCTGGTTCAACACCTCCTGGTTTGTGTTCCTGTACTGCATCAGGATTACCTGGCTGCGTAACATTAAGTCTCACTTTATGCCCGTTAGAAACAAGAACGATTTCAGCCTTACGGTCATCCTTTTCAGTATTAGATTTAAAAGTCACCACAGCGGTAATATTTCCAGATCCTTCGCTCGGAGTAAATTTAAGCCATTTCTGCTTAGTATCTTCTGTATACAGAGCATAAAGTCGCCACTTGTCAGAAGACTTTACATTCAGAAAAGTTTGTCCTCCTCTTGCATCTGGAGTAATAGTGGAACGAAACGAAAGTCCATATTCCCCAACTTCCTGTGGTTTACAAAAAGAAAATAAGAGGGGACTAATAATTGTTATAGCAAGTAAAGCCTTATTAATTAGATTTTTAGCCATATCAGCCGACGAATTGTCATTATTTGATTAGAGGGGCTATCCCAGATAGGGACTCCCCTCTAATTATAATTTAGTTAATATCTATTCTGCATGCATACCAAAGAATGCAACTCTATTATTTCCACCTTTCTTAGTAGCAATTATGTATTCATTCCCAGGTTTTAATGGTTCTGTAAATTCAATAGTATACTTATCCTTTGCAGTATCAATTGTAAGATTATATGCTGCAGGACGTCCTGCCAATCCAGAATTAGGAGAGATTTCAGCACAGGTGCCAATTACCTTTTCTCCTGACATAACCTGCAAAGTACCTTTGCCTTTTTTATTCCAAGCTACTGCAAAGAATGTTATTTTCTTTGTTTCCTTAGTTACTGTCAATACAGCAGTTCCAGTAGCATTTTTTGTACCTAATTTGTATACAGGTATATTATCCTTTCCGTTAACATTAGCCACTTCTTTGTACGATGATTTATTATTACATGTTACTAAAACACCACTGTTTGCAAATAGAGGATCAACGTTAGGATCACTTGGATTAGGTGTAGGAGTACCTGGATCTGGCTTTTCTGGATTCGGCTTCTTTTTCCATTCTTTAAATTGCAGTTCTATTCCTGTAGCAAAATCTACAGCCTTTCCACTTTCTGAAGAGACCTCAAGTTTCAAGTCATCTAAACGATAACAACTTTCTATCTCAGGTTTTACGCAAACTGATAATTTAGAGACGCCATCAGGAATGGTAAATTTTGCACTCGCAAGATCCCAATGGCCATTCTTAAAGCCATTAGGGAAGGTATATTCCAATTTAACCCATTTAGTACCGTCATTACTAATATATACTGGGAACTCATCTGGCTTAAAGGTGTTATCTTCTCCTTTCTTATTTCTAATAGCTCCAAATGAAAGTACATAATTTCTGGTATCCTTCAAATTTATTGACTTAACTACAAAGTAAGGTTCTTTTCCAAAAAACAAAAAGTTCATACCAGAACCTTTATAATCCGAATTAACTCCATTAGAATTAAGATCATAACTTAATTTTGTCCTTAAACTTGCTGAATAATAATCATATTCAACTCCTTCAATGCCTTCACCAGTTGCATTTTTCCATAAATCAGTTTTTGAAAGATATGGCCAGTATTTGCCTGTCTTAGAGATTAGTCCTTTATCAAAATTATTGAAATATATCACATCACTCTTTGTACCAGGTGTTGCCTCATTTCCTTTCTGAGTAATTGTCAAAGTCTTTGATGCAAAACCTATAGTAAATTTAATAGATGCTGTTCTTTCTGCTCCTGTATTTTCCAACAGAGTAATTTTAACATTCTGAGCTTTTACATCACCTTTTCCTGATTTAGGATCAATCGCTATCCAAGACTCGGAACAATTTGCTTTCCATTCCCGATTTGCAGTAATTTCAATTGGTTGGACGCCACCAGTTTTCTCAAAAGTAAGCGTTTCCGGTTTTATCGTTATAGAAGGGTCACCAAGAACCTGCTGCTCATTCTTTTTGTTACAAGAAACTAATGCTGTTGCAGCAAAAAGCACAAATAAGAAATTTTTGATTTTCATATTCTAAACATTATGTGATTTATGTATTTATCTCCACTAACAAGAGCAAATATAATTAAAATTATAAAAAATTAATTAAAGCCAGTCCTCTTTTTATAAGAGAACTGACTTTAAGCCATTTAAATCAAAATAGACAATTACTATTTCTTTGTCACCTTTGTAAGAGCAACATTAAATATTCCATACTTGCTTACAGATACAAGATAACCCTCAATCTCAACTTTTGATTTATCCTCGAGTTTAAACATATCAGTAAGGCCATAAGGAGAGATTTTAAAAGATTTATCTCCATTTACAAATATGTTTGTATACTTAGTTTTGGATACTGTTCCCTCTGCCTTAACATACTGTACTTTAAGGGTTCCCTTATTAATATCGTTACCCAAAGATGCAACAATCTCATTCATTTTTGCCATATCCAATACTACAGGATCAGGATATTTAATTTCCTTTATAAACCCAGTCTTTACTTCCTTCCCAAATGGTGCATTAATCTGATATCCATAGCCATATACTCCAACGCTTCCAGCAAGATCAATTTTATCTCCTATCTTGTTCTTCTTTTTATAGTCCTTGATGTATACCAAAATAGAGGCGCTATTGTCAGAAAGGACATAGCCGTTATTGGTTATAGCCATAACTGTACCTTGTACATGAACAAAAGAGCCTTTTACTGCTTCTTCAATGGTTGCCACAGCAGGAATATTTCCATATTGTATAACATTGAATGTCACCTCCGATTTACGCTTTACTATTTTGTCCGATTTTTTCTCTTCTATAGTGGCTATAAGTGTAATAACAGCCTTACGAGGAGATCCAGTAACATCATAACTATCAGCATGGAACTTATAATTAGTTGTATTTCCTCCTACCAGGGGATCAGTTAAAGTAAGCCAAGGAGCGTCTGATTTAACTGTTACAGAACCTCTGAATGACGCTTTAACGACAAAGTCACCACCTTCTTTTTCCAATTCTATACCACTCTTTTCCAACTTAATTAAAGACTTTGTGACTTTCAGGACTTTTATATCTTGCAGTTGAGGATTTCCCTTATAAGACTTCCTTGGTCCTGAGATCAAGACCTCATCTCCAACCTCAATACCACAACTCTTCCAGTCCTTTGTACCGTAAATAAAAATTTCTCCTGTGTCATCCTTAATAGTCCAGTTACCATATGTTTTATTAGCAATGCTTATGCAGTTACCTTTTAGCATTACTTCTTTGCCTTCTGGCGCTTCTAAAGCTTTTTTACAAGTCAATATTTCAGGATCTCCAGAACCAACTAACTGCGTAACATTTATATACTGTACCTTTTTGTTTACAATTAATTTTAAAGTTGCGGAATTGGTATTAATAGTTTTTCCTGCAGAGAAAGATACCTTTGTCTTTCCAGCTTTTCCTGACATAGGGCTTACAGTAAGCCATTTTGCAGCTTCTTTATCTACTACAAAAGCCCACTCAGCTTCGGAAGAGACAGTTATCTCTGATTTTCCTCCATCGGCTGGTATAGAAACGAAGGATGTCGATACCTGCAACTCTTTAAGATCGCCTGGAAGCGACTTGGAACAGCCAGCAAACAATGCAAAAAATGCTGCTGCGTATATATATAATTTTTTCTGTTTCATAGCCAATCAATATAATTAATTAAACATAAACTTAATGCCGACCTGAGCATACCAGCACTGACCTATTGAATGGATAGGAGTCCAAGTCTGAGTATTTCCATTTACGGCTTTAGGAGTTGTAAATACAGGAACACCATCAGGCCTTATTTTCTTTAATTCAAGGATACGTCCTGAATCAAGAGCAGGGTTCATTTGCATTGAAACACCCCAGTTTGAATTGATGATATTGAGTGCATTCTTAATATCAAAATTAAGTTGAAGAACGTTTACAGATTTACCAATACGAACTTTAAAATCATGTGCATAGCGGAAATCCAATCTCTGTGTCCAAGGAGCATTAACACTGTATGCTTCTGCATATTGACCCTTATGAGTTGAAAGATATGGATCCTTATCTGCAAATGCCCAATAGCGATCTTCATCATCCTTAGTAGCAAAAACTATATCGCCCCTATCTTTAGGGATATAAATAGCATCGTAATTATAGTTATCACCATTAAAATCATTTGCATACATATAACTATAGTTACCAGTGTAATTGCCACCCTTCCAAGCATCATAGAAGAAACTGAAATGGTTATTTGCCTTGTCGCTATATGTAAGTGAAACGTATGCGCGATGAGGAGTTACATATTGTGAATTATGTAGGACAGGATTATTAGGTCCTTCTACAAAAGGTACATATGTAAAAGCAGAAGCGGCATCACTTCCAGGAAGTCCGGTAAGTTCTTTTGAAACCGTATAGGTATATGCTGCTGCAATATCCAAGCCCTCAATAGGTTGCATATTAAGTTGAAGACTGGCTGTATACCCGTAACCAAGATTAGTATTAGAAAGTACATAAGCACTTGTATTACAATACTTATAGTCAGGTGCCGTAATATCTTTTCCATGTTTGTCCTTACCTATAACATGGGTAGTTGTTGGGAAGATATGCCTGTTGTCCGAACCCTGAAATCTTGCAAAACCTTCGACATCGGTCATATTCAAATCCTTTATATATACTCCATTAATAGTCTTGTTGTATATAAACTCTCCAGTTATACTGAAAGGGAAGTCAGTAGGTATGGCATAATCAACAGCAAAAGAGGTTTTCCATACCTGAGGCATTTTAAAATTGCGATCTACTGCAGCGATACTATATGGTTTTACACCTTTTTCAGGAGTAGCCAATGGGAAAGTTCCTGGATTTAGAGAGTTCATTTTCTTTGCCAATTCGGCAGGGTCTGTTATCATACCTCCAGCGAACTCTTTAAGAAGCGGATTAGGGTCCGGCATGCCGTTTTCATATTTTGTTGTGATAGAAGCAACATTTTGTATCATACCTGAATTAGTCGGCATATTAGTAAAGAATACAAGAGGTAGACGACCTGTAAACATTCCTGTACCGCCACGAAGTTTAAGACTTTTATCACCAAAAACATCGTAGTTAAAACCGAGCCTTGGGGATATCTGCACCGATGTATTAGGCCAACGTCCTGTATCAATACTTACTCCATTATACTTAAAATCATTAAGTATCATATTATTGGTCTTAAGGTCTTTATTATTAAAAATAATACTCTGAAGACGAAGACCAGCTGTAAGTTTGAGTTTCTCATTTATATTCCATTCGTCCTGCGCATAGAGGGAAACTTTACTATAACGCACACGGACAGCAGGAGAGGTTTGTCCATCATATCCATAAGTCAGGGCAACAGTTTCAGGAACAGCTCCAGACAGAAAGTCGTCCAATGAGTTATACCTATAATATCCTGTACCGTTTTTCATAAATGAATTATCAGCCATCTGATATTCATAACTTAGACCACCTGTAACTTTATGATCGCCAAGAAAGATTGTAACATCGTCTTTTGCTGTGACAACGCTATTATGAACAGCATTATTCCATGTAAACAACTCATAACCTACTGCCATATAAGGTCTTATTTTACCCGTACCATCAAGAATATCGATGAAAGGGAATCTTGACGAATTAGTACCTCTAACATCATCAAGTTTAGACATTGTCACAAGAATTTGATTTGAGACATTATCACTGAAACGGCTGTTAAAATCAATAGACAAGGTATTTACCTTATTATTCATTTGATACATTGTATTGGCAAAAGCCATAGAATATTTAGACAAACGGGATTCAGTAGCACGTTGACCAGCATTTGAAGATGAAGCATTTACAGGCTTCCAACCGCTGTTTAGTGTATAATTATATCTTAAGGCCAATTTATGATTGCGGCTGATATTCCAGTCTATACGGGCAAGCATTTTAATATTACTCTCATTTGCAGGGAAATCAGTTGCAGAACCTGTATCGTAACCATATTTATCTTTAAGAAAAGTTGATACCCTTTGCATATCTGCGAGTGATGTACGTGATATAAATGCATCTGCATTTCCTTGTCCATCAGAAGAAGGACGCCAACGGTTAACGACAGTAGGCACCAGAGACTGTTCAAAGTTTACAAAGAAGAACAGTTTATTTTTAATGATTGGACCACCGAGAGTAAATCCATATGTTGTATTGCGGTCTTTATTTCTCGCTCCAGAAACTATTTCTTTGGCAGCTACATCACCACGCATATTTTCATTTCTGTGATATAGGTAGGCAGAACCCTTAAAAGTATTAGTTCCAGATTTTGTAATAGCATTTACACCACCACCGATAAAATCATTCTGGCGTATATCAAATGGAGAAATGACAACCTGAACTTCCTCTATCGCATCTATTGAGATAGGGCTTCCACCTCCAGGAAGGGAACCGCTTAGTCCGAAGTTGTTATTAAAATTGGCGCCATCAACTGTAAAGTTAGATGTTCGACTATCAGCTCCGGCAAAGAACATTCCGCCACTACCATAAGGAGATAACTTTGCTATATCCGTGATACTTCTGCTTACGCTCGGCATCTGAGATATTTGAGAACGAGAGATATTTGTCGAAGCCCCCGTCTTCTCTGCAGCAAACTTTGAAGCAGGCGAAGCAATAACGACTGCCTCACTCAAAAGTTTTGAATCTTCCTTAATTACAGCATTAAGGCTAAATATTTCACCAAGTTGTAGTGTCACACCTGTGTACTTTACTGTTTGATAACCAAGGCTTGATACTTCAACCGTGTAAGGTCCTCCAGTACGCATTCCTTGAATGGAATAACGACCGTCACTATTTGTAACGGTACCGTAAACAGAACCTGATGGGTTGTGAACAGCAACAACAGCCACCCCAACAAGAGGTTGACCATCTTTGTCTGTGACACGTCCGCCAAGAGCGGAAGTTGTCACCTGGGCATAAGCAACGCTTGCCGCAATAAACGACAACAATGCTACGAAAGCAAACTTGATTTTTTTCATGTGAATATGATTGAATGAATGTTTTCCATTTGCAAAGTTAAGAATATAAGGGAAACTGTAAAAATCAAAAACGATTAAATAATATTAAATATGATTAAATTTATAATAAAATTTTCTAATTGACTTATAATCATATATTCTAAAAAGAAATATAATACTCTTCTATAACATTTATTTGCTATATTTTTCTAATTGTTATACCTTTGCCAATTAAATAATAATTGTGGACAGATTTGGCTGCTTGCAACCACTTAAAAAAATGCTAAAATGAGTCTTTTGCGTCTTAAACGACGCGTTTTTCTTGTAGCATATAAGATTAGCAGTCTGTCTGTCATTAAAATATAATGACAAGTTATGAACTATTTATTTACTTCAGAATCAGTATCAGAGGGACATCCAGATAAAGTAGCCGACCAAATATCCGATGCCATATTAGATGAATTTTTACGCCAAGACCCAGAAGCAAAGGTGGCTTGTGAGTCATTTTGCTCAACGGGATTGGTTGTTGTTATGGGTGAAGTACGCTCAGAAGATGCTTATGTAGACATACAGACCACCGTACGCAATACTATAAATAAAATAGGATACAATAAAGCCGCATATATGTTCGACGGCAATTCCTGTGGGGTGATGTCAGCATTGCATGAACAAAGTGCAGACATAAACAGGGGTGTAGTGAGACGAACTCCAGAAGAGCAGGGAGCAGGCGACCAGGGAATGATGTTCGGCTATGCGTGCAGAGACACGGAAGATTATATGCCTCTTCCTCTTGCTCTTTCTCACAAAGCATTGCAGTTCCTCGCAGACATACGTAAAAATGAACCTTCACTAATGCCATATCTGCGTCCTGATGCCAAATCACAATTTACCATTGAGTATGATGCAGAAAGCCACAAACCAGTAAGGGTACACACTATAGTGATTTCCACCCAGCACGATGAATTTACGGCTTCGGAATTTGGATCAATATCATTTCAGGAGGCAGTTGCCAAATTTGGACAAGAGGCGGTCGATAAGGCTATGCACGATAAAATCGAGAAAGACATACGCGAGATACTTATTCCTCGTCTTATAAAGAGCCTTCCTAAAGACACGGCAGCTCTATTTGACGACAACTTCATACTCCATGTCAATCCTACGGGCAAATTCGTCATAGGAGGACCACACGGAGATACTGGACTTACTGGCAGAAAGATTATTGTGGATACATATGGTGGCAAGGGAGCACACGGAGGAGGTGCTTTTTCGGGTAAGGATCCGTCTAAGGTAGATAGAAGTGCTGCCTATGCTGCAAGATATATTGCCAAGAATATGGTTGCAGCAGGAATTGCAGATGAGATGTTGGTACAAATCGCGTACGCTATAGGTATAGCAGAACCAGTAAGCGTTTTTGTGGATACTTACGGAACAGCATCTAAGGATAGAAACGGCAATAAATTCTCTGATAGAGAAATTGCAGATAAAATCAGAGAAATATTTGATTTGCGTCCTGCCAAGATTATTGAGAAATTCCAGTTAAAAAATCCTATCTATGAGCCTACTGCCTCATACGGTCATTTTGGTCGCAAACCTTATAGACAGACAGTAAAACTTATAAGGAATGGTAAGGAAGTGGAACAAGAAATTCAATTTTTCGGTTGGGAACTGCTCGACAGTATTGATATTATAAAAAAATCATTCAGAAAATGATTTCGTATTTTCCTTTGTTATAAATTATTTTTACCTTTGCCCAGCTTCCTCGTGAAGGAAGATAATTGGTTATTTATTAATTTATAAAACAGATTCACAATGGCTGTTAAAATTCGTTTACAGCGCCACGGAAAGAAGAATTTTGCATTCTTCCACATTGTTGTGGCTGACACACGTTCACCACGTGATGGTCGTTATATCGAACAGATCGGTTCTTACAATCCGAACACAAACCCTGCAACAATTGTCCTTAATAAGGAAAGAGCACTTGCATGGTTAAAAGTTGGAGCCCAACTCACTTTGGTTACCCGCCGTATTTTGTCATACGAAGGTGTACTTCTACGCAATCATCTCGATGGTGGTGTAGCAAAGGGAGCCCTTACTCAAGAGCAGGCAGATAAGAAATACTCTGACTGGGAAGAGCAAAGGAATGTAAAAATTGAGGCAAAGAAAGCTGGTATTACCAAAGCTGCTGAAGATAAGGCAAGAAAAGCAGCACAGGAAGAAGCTAAGGTAAACCAAGAAAGAGCCGAAGTTATTGCAAAGAGGAAAGCTGAAATAGAAGAGGCTGCAAGAAAGGCTGCAGAAGAGGCTGCTGCTGCAAAAGCTGCTGAAGAAGCAGCAAAGGCTTCAACAGAGGGAGAAACTGCAGAAACTCCTGAGGCTTAATTATGCTTAAGGCAAGTACAGACAACTTGCTACCTTTCGCAAAGGTATTGAAATCAAACGGTACTGAAGGAGAACTCGTTTTGAGGTTACAGGAAACAGCACCAGAAGATATCAACCAAATGGAACTGGTATTCATTTTTTATGATGGGTTGCCAGTTCCTTTTTTTATACAAGAATGTAGCCTAAAGGGCAGTAAATTATTTATAAGACTTAATGATATTACTTCTTATGAAGATGCTGAAGAGGTAGTAGGAAGAAATGTTTACATAGAAAGACCTGAAGGCTATGAAAATAAAGACGACCTAAGTAACTTAATCGGCTGGAGCGTTCTTAATTCGTCTGGAGATAAAATAGGTATCATAAAAGATGTCGAAGACATACCAGGAAACCCCTGTATCTATATAGACACAGGGGAAAACCAAGTAATGATACCACTTAATGAAGAACTTATTCTGTCTGTAGAAGCATCTTCAAAGGAAATATCAATGGAGATTCCTCAAGGACTTATTTAACCTAAGGGTTCTGTTAAAAAGCGAGGATAGGACGTACATAGTACGTTCTAGTACGTTCGTTGTAGTTGAAGTTGAAGAACCCGATATCGTGGAAATACAAGTAGTAAGCATCTTCAGAGGACTTCTCCGAAGACGACCAATACCCTTTGCTAAGGGCGAAGGCATCGAAGTTAGAAGCACCGACCTTTTCGAATTTAGCTTTAAGATTGTCAGCAACTTTTTGAGCAATTATGCCAAAACTAATGTTTCCACTATCATCCTTAGCCTTGGCTTCAGCTAACTTACCATCCGGAAAAACTTTCAAACCGTTATCAGCGAGCATATCCAGCCACTCACTCTCACTTGGCAAGTACCATCCAGTACTCTCATTAAAAGTTGGAGCGGTGTACTCAAGTGCAGCCTTGAATGCAGGGAATTTATCTAATGAAGAACCAAATTGATCCTTAATTCTCTTAGTGAGGGTATATCCATCAACCCCCTTATCATACATATCTTTAAATGATGAAGGAAATGAAGTCTCTACGGCAATGTTTTCAGTTCTACACTGGACTTTATTACCATCAGCAGCATTCTTTAGCGCCATTACCAAGCCGTGAGGGGCTGCGACACCTTTTTCTTTTAATGCTTCTTTTACACCGTTTCTCAAGCGAGCATTGCTCTCTGTCTTATACATATAGGCAACGATACCTATAACGTCATTCTGCTGTTCTGGCTTCAAAGCATCTGGCTTAACAGTAGTACCGTCCTTAAGCATGAAGTCACCAGCAGCGGTGGTGGTGTAATCATGCTTTTTAGCAGCCGGTGGAACAATGTCACCGCCTGGGGTTATCATTCCTGCAAGTTTGTTAGAAAGTTCATTCCTGGTAACTTGGAACGTTTCATCTTCTTCCCAAGGCGCTGTAGCAAGACTGAACTTAATGGTTGCAGAAGGATTGGATAAAACTACCTTATACAAGTTATTACGCTTGAGGGTAATAGGTTCCTTTGTCTTGGCTGTAACGAATTTTACTACATGAAGATAAGACTTGCCGTCCAACGTGTATGTTATCTCCAATGAAGGTGCGTCTGCATCCTTTCCATATTGTTCGTATGAATATATCTGCTCTTTATATTCTGTAGGTGTCTTTGAGTTTCCGACAAGATTTACATCATTATACTCTTTTGTCGCTTCCAAATAGTCATTTTTAAATGCGTCCGCATTATCACTAATAAGAACTGTTTGCTTAGACCTATTCTTGAACACTACCTTCGTAATGGTGATACCATCTGCTTGATTGACTATATCTATTCTTGCCATTGCTCGCTTTAGGTGAACTGTTCCGAGGTCGGTCTCTTCTCCCATTGATGACACAGTTCCGATGAACTCACTTGTCATCAACATACCTGGCTTTGTCTCAGGGGATTGTCTATCCACCAAAATTTCCTTGAACTCCTTTACTGTGGAACTTGTGGTAAGTGCTTTCAACTTTGTCTTCATATCATCCCCTGGATTGGCAACGAAGCAGATGAAATAGTGTCCGTTATCCTCCACCTTGAAGTAATAGTCAGTATTGGCGTGCAATTCAGTCTGGTTGTTAATGCTCAACACATCGAACATTTTATAGAAAGTGTCTGTTTCACTTTCGCCACCTTTTGCTCCAGTTGCTACAGCGTTGTCAGCATCTTTGAACACTACTGCATACAGACCTGTTACTTTCTTTTCATCGGTAGTCTGGGTTTCTGCTCGGGTGCCTGGAAGACCGCTACCACGGGTTGACAGTGACGATTGCTTAGGAGCGGCTGCCTTGCCGCTGCCTATTGCTCCGCTAAGGCTGAAGCGTATGATGTTGCCTTTGTCGGTTTTGACTTCTGACTTAGGTCGTTCTGCAGTACATGAGGACAGCAGCATTGTTGCTGCAGCCAATATTGACATAATTATGTTTTTTGTAGCCATATAATTTTTATTCTGCGTCCGTTCCGCTCGTTACGGAGACAGACGCGGTTAATTAAATAAATTGATTAAATATACAAATATAGTTAAAAAGCGAGGATAGGACGCACGAACGTATTATCACTATCATCACTGATGGTCATCAAATTAAAAGCAATAGTATAAGGCTGATAAAAAAACACTCTGTAAATACTCATAGCCTCATGCTCTGTAGCCGACCAATAACCCTTCTGAATTGCAAAGGCATCGAAGTTAGAAGCACTAACTTTATTGAATTTAGCATTAAGGTTTGTAGCAACCTGATCGGCTCCTCCAAATTCTGCATACTTATTATGATCACCTTGTTTCACACCTTCAGCAAACTTATCAGCTGGAATAACTTTCAAACCTTTATCTCCCAACATATCCAACCACTCGCCAATGCTTGGAAGATACCAGCCTGTGGTATTTTCAGGAGCATTTACTTTAGTACCATATTCCTTGGTTTCTTTGAAAACAGGATAATTGTCAATGTCATTCCACACCGCTGTAGTAACAGTATAACCATCAGGACCATTTTCATAATTCTGCTTTATCCAGTCATCCTTATTACCTACTATACGTTTATGATCATCTTTTATTTTCCATATAGCAACTTCATTAGAGGTATTCTTAAGAGCCATTACCAAGCCATGAGGCTCTGCGACACCTTTTGCTTTTAACGCTTCTTTTACGCCGTCGTGCAAGTGAGCATTGTTCTCTGTCTTATACAGATATGCTACAACACCTACAACGTCCTTCTGCTGTTCTGATTTCAAAGCATCTGGCTTCACAGTAGTACCGTCCTTAAGCATGAAGTCACCCACGGCGATAGCAGTATCAGGTTTCTTCGGAGTAGGTGGACCTGGGGTTACCGCTCCTGCAAGTGCATTGGTAAGGTCATCTATGGCAACGTGGAATGTTTCATCTTCTCCCCAAGGTGCTGTAGTAAGACTGAACTTAATGATTGCAGAAGGGTTGGATAAAACTACCTTATACAAGGTATTACGTTTGAGGGTAATAGGTTCCTTTGTCTTGGCTGTAACGAATTTTACTACATGACGATAAGACTTGCCGTCCAACGTGTATGTTATCTCCAATGAAGGTGCTGCTGCATCCTTTCCATATTGTTCGTATGAATATATCTTCTCTTTATATTCTTTAGGATTATTTGAGTTTCCGGCAAGATTTACATCATTATATTCTTTTGTCGCTTCCAAATAGTCATTTTTAAATGCGTCTGCATTATCACTAATAAGCACTGTCTGCTTAGACCTATTCTTGAACACTACCTTCGTAATGGTGATACCATCTGCCTGATTGACTATATCTATCCTTGCCATTGCTCGCTTTAGGTGAACAGTCCCAAGGTCGGTCACTTCTTCCACTGATGGTACAGCTCCGATAAACTCACTTGTCATCAACATACCTGGCTTTGTCTCAGGGGCAACCTTATCCTCCAAAAGTTCCTTGAACTCCTTTACTGTGGAACTTGTGGTAAGTCCTTTCAACTTTGTCTTCATATCATCCCCCGGATTGGCAACGAAGCAGATGAGATAATGTTGTCCATCATCCTCCAACTTGAAATAATAGTCAGTATTGGCTTGCAATTCATTCTGGTTGTTAATGCTCAGCACATCGAACATCTTATAGAAAGTGTCTGCATCACTTTCTCTGCCTGTTTCTCCAGTGGCTACAGCATTGTCAACATCTTTGAACACTACTGCATACAGACCTGTTACT
>CAMQDS010000015.1 GCA_946999645.1 uncultured Bacteroidales bacterium | reverse complement strand
ATTTACACTCGGATATTTCTGATTAGTTTTGGTTGTTCTATGGTTATAAATACATAGATTTAAACTAAAATACCGGTCTGAAATATATCAGATCGGTATTTTTATATTATTGATAAGTGTATTTTCCTTAAAACCTATATCTAGCAGCCAAACCTAAGCCTAAATAATTAAAATTAGGATGTAAGAAACTAAATGCAGGCCTCCAATCAATAGATAATTGAATTGGAACCTTAGGTAAATTATACTCTACTCCTATCTGTCCAGCAATTCCAAAATCAAAACTATAAGTATTAACAACCTGAAATGATTTATCATACATATAATATCTATAGCCCCCAAATTCCACACCTGGGCCGAAATATAAATTAAAGCCTTCAGCTTCAAGAGGATATATAAAATTATATATACCTGTAACCCAAAGTCCAGAAGGATTTATACCTAAATCTCCTTCAATAAAGTTTTTATTCAAGGTGTGCTGGTATGATACTTCAGCACCATAGCCACCTCTGATACCGATAGCACGCGGTTGAGCGTTTACTACAAAACTAAATGCAAGTGCTGCAAATAGAATAATTACAGTTCTCTTCATAACCTGATTAATTTGAGTGGCAAAGATAAACATTTTAATAAAATTATGCTATACCTGAAAATCCCATAAATGCCATAGCAAGAATTCCTACTGTAATAAGAGCAATAGGAACGCCCCTGAATGGTTTAGGAACATTATTCAGGGCGAGATGCTCTCTCAATCCTGCAAAAATCACCATAGCAAGCCCATAGCCGAGAGAAGTGGCAAAAGCATAGAGCATAGCCTCTCCAAGTCCAAGCAAATGTGGATCACCTCCAAAGGTAAATTCTTTTGTAACTACAGTAATAGCTACTCCCAATACCGTACAGTTTGTAGTAATCAGAGGGAGAAAAATACCGAGAGCCTGATACAATGAAGGACTAACTTTTTTTAGGACAATCTCCACCATTTGCACAAGGGCGGCGATTACAAGAATAAAAGCTATTGTCTGCAAAAATTCAAGACCAAGGGCAACAAGAAGATATTTGTTCAGCAGATAAGTAACCATTGTAGCCAAAGTTATCACAAAACATACGGCAGCCGACATTCCAGTTGCAGTGGATAACTTATTTGACACACCCAAAAAAGGACAAATACCAAGGAATTGTGCCAGTACTATATTATTGACAAATATAGAGGATACTATTATAAGCAGAATTTCCATAATTTCTATTTTTTAGCAATATACTTATTGAAAAGTACCATAAGATAGCCCAAAACCAAAAAGGCTCCAGGAGCCATTACAAAAGCAAGCATACCGTCTCCTGGGATGAACTTAAAGCCAAAAGCAGAACCACTTCCCAAGATTTCACGAACAAGACCTATCACTGTAAGAGAAATTGTAAAACCAAGACCTACTCCAAGACCGTCTAAAGCAGAATCTCCTATAGTATTTTTATTTGCAAAGGCTTCTGCCCTTCCAAGCACTATACAGTTTACTACTATCAGAGGAATAAAAAGACCAAGCGTCTGATATACACCAGGAGTATATGCTTGCATAACAAATTGCAAGACTGTAACAAAGGTAGCAATGACTACAATATACACAGGAATATGTACCTTATCTGGCACAAATGGGGCTATGCCTGAAATAGCAATATTGGAAAGTATTAATACAAACATTGTGGCAAGTCCCATGCTCAACCCATTAATTGCAGAAGTTGTCGTTGCTAAAGTAGGACACATTCCCAACAGAAGTACAAACGTTGGATTATCCTTAACAAGTCCTTTTGTTATAAGGTGAAATTTATTCATGGCTTTTCTCCTTCATTAATTTAGAAGCCGCCTCAAATGCATTTTTTACAGCAAGTGTGTAAGCTCTCGATGTAATAGTAGAGGCTGTAATTGCATCTATATCTCCATTATCTTGTTTTACTTTTAATATCTTCCCATCTTTTGCTCCCTCTGATGATTCTGGTTTCAGATTACGCCACTGAGACATAAACTTTTCGTCACTTGTACACTTTGCGCCAAGTCCTGGAGTTTCACTATGAGAATAAACGGAAGTATTATATATAGAACCATCTGTCATAACTCCAACTATAAGGGTAAGAGTACCAGAAAAGCCTGTAGTAGAGGATTTTATAGCATAACCTATGATTTTGCCATCTTTTCGACATTCATAATATTCGGATGGTTGTCCACCGACTTCTACTTTTTTGCTTGAAGAAATTTTTCCACCTTCAGGAAGGACTTTACCTATTGATTCTTTCAATATTTTGTCATTAATCTTATCAATAGGAGCTGTTGTCACTGCATATATTACGGAAACTAATGCCGAACAAACTAAACAAGTGACACACAGACACAAAACCATATTTTTCAAATTAGATTTAACTGTCATAATTATTTCCTCCCATATTTTTTTTGATGAAACCACATATTCAGAAGAGGTACTGTAGAATTCATTATAAGAATTGCAAATGACATCCCTTCAGGGTATGAACCAAAATATCTTATCATCATAGTTATAAAACCTATACCTATACCGAATATTATTCCCCCTTTTACGCTCATTGGTGAAGTGACATAATCGGTAGCCATAAAACATGAGCCCAAGAGCATTCCTCCTGTAAGCATATTGAACAGAGGATCTGTAAACCTTTCAGGAGCCGCCAACCAAAATATCAGTGATGTCAAAATAACCGTTCCCCATATAGCGAGCGTTATGTGTGGTCTTATTACCTTACGCACAAGAAGATAGACAAAGCCTGCAAGCAAGGCTATTGCAGAAAGTTCACCCACAGAGCCTCCAAGATTTGCAAAAAGCATGTCAGAGTAACTAATTCCTTCCTTAGCCATAATTTCATGTATAGAGTTACCCTGCAACAGCCCCTCCTTTATAAGACCTAATGGGGTTGCTCCTGAAACAGCATCAACTCCAAAAAGTCCAGAAGGTGTTTTCCAGGCTGTCATGTATGTAGGAAAAGAGACTAACAGGAATACACGTCCTGCAAGAGCAGGATTAAAGACATTTTGTCCTATTCCTCCAAAAGTCATTTTTGCTACCCCAATAGCTATTACAGCCCCTATAAATACAACCCACCAAGGAGTTGTATATGGTAGATTTAATGCAAGGAGAAGTCCTGTAACACCTGCCGACCAATCAGTTATGGTACATGAGGATTTCAAAAGATATTTAGCCACTAAATATTCTATGAGTATACATGAACCCACACTCACTCCTAAGACGACCAATTCTTGCCATCCATAGAATATTATTGAGACTATTACTGCTGGCATAAGGGCTATAACCACATCCCTCATCAATATTTTTGTTGATAGGGGTGAATGGATGTGAGGAGCCGGTGAAACTATCAGTTTATTATTCATAATCATTGTTTTCGTTTTGGAATATCATGCTTTATTTGCGGCTTTTCTTGCTCTAATTATACCAAGGACTTCAGCTTTTGCCATTCGTATTACATCTAATAGAGGAATGTATGCAGGACAACTATAAAGACAACACCCGCACTCTATACAATCTTGTACCGCATTGTCTTCCAATTCCTCTTTCATACCGTTACGTGCAAGCCTATTAAGCAAGAACGGTTCAAGTCCCATAGGACATGCCTCTGCACATTTGCCACAACGTATGCAATATGACTCTTGCTTACGAAGAGTTTGATCTGCTGTGAGAAAAAGCAGAGCCGATGTACCTTTCATAGTAGAAGCATCCATATTGGCAATAGCCTTTCCCATCATAGGTCCACCACTCACGACTTTAACGGCATCATCAGGAAAACCTCCGAGATAATCAACTATATATTGTATAGGTGTCCCTACCCGTACTAAAAGATTGCTCTGTTTTGGAAAACACTCTCCTGTAACTGTTATTGAATTATCAATCAGTGGTTTATTTTTCTGGACGGCATCATAAACCGCAAGTGCCGTACCCACATTCTGGACAACTGCACCTGCATCAATAGGGAGGCATCCAGACTTAACCTGACGATGCATAACTGCGTCAATCAACTGTTTTTCACCACCTTCTGGATATTTTTTCAACAGTCCCATCACTGTAATTCCTGAATATTTATCGGATACAGCCGACAACCTTTCAATAACTTCAGTAATATTTCTAATTGCTTCTGGTTTATTATCTTCTATTCCAATAACAGCCTTATCTACCCCTAATACCTGCTTCATAATTGCAGTACCAACTACAACTTGTTCTCCTTTTTCCACCATTGTACGAAAGTCAGATGTAAGATAAGGCTCACATTCGCATCCGTTTATTATAAGAGTCTCACACTTTTTCCCAGGAGGCGGACACAGTTTTATATGAGTTGGAAAAGTAGCACCACCAAGACCTACAACACCACCAAGTTTTATTTTTTCAATAATAGCCTTATTGTCTTCCGTAAATTCAGTTAGTAAAGTATCTGAACGATCAATATCTTCGAGCCACTCATCGCCTTCAACTTTTATTTCTACACACTCCTGATTTTTTCCGGCAATATCTTTTCTTAAACCTATTGACTTAACAGTACCAGAAACAGATGAATGAATATATGCAGAAACAAAGCCTACAGGTTCAGCTATAATCTGACCTACCTTAACTTTATCACCTACTGATACTATCGGTTTTGCTGGAGCACCTATGTGTTGTGACAAAGATATGTACACTGTTGGAGGTACAGGCAATTCCGTTATAATGCAATTTCTCGAAATTTTACTATCGGAAGGATGTACACCTCCCATTGAGAATGTCCTTTTCATTGCTTATCCTCCTTACTTACTGCTTTTTCTACTGTGGCTGATGAAACTTTTTCCTCTGCAACTTTTTCCGTCACAGCTTTTTCTGCTGCTTTAGCTGCAGCAGCGGCTTCGCGGGCTTTTTTATTTCTTTCAGCTATACGTGCTTTTATTGCATCCTTATCTAACGGACGTGGGAAATTAATACCATGAATTGCCCCCGTAGGACATACTGCCTCACATTCACGGCAAAGTTTACATTTAAGGTAGTCTATATACGCTAAATTATTTTCAAAAATAATTGCACCATGCGTACAAGTCTTGAAACACATACTGCAACCTATGCAGGCTGCACTGCAAGATTTCTTTGCAATCGGACCTTTTTCTTGATTCATACAAGAGACATACATACGCATTCCCCTCGGTCCTTGGTTTCTTAGTTCAATAAGGTTCTTTGGACAGGCTTTGACGCAAGCTCCACATGCAGTACATTTTTCTTGATTTACAACAGGAAGACCAGTAGTCCTATCCATTTCAATTGCTCCGAACTGACATACAGAAACACAGTCACCACAGCCTAAACAGCCATAGGCACAACCTGTATCTCCTGCGTACAGAGCCGCCTTGACCTTACAAGAAAGATAGCCATCATACACATTAATCTTCGATCTGAACTCACATGTCCCATTGCAACGCACGACAGCCACCATAGGAGCCTTAGCCTTTACTTCGTAGCCAAGGATGGCAGCAACTTTCTTCATCACCTCATTTCCGCCTACGGGACAATAAAGATTATCCAGGTTCGAAGCCTTTACGGCCGAATCGGCAAAAGCCCTACATCCAGCAAATCCGCATCCTCCGCAATTTGCTCCAGGCATTACATGCTCTACCTCATCTATTTTTGGATCTTCTTCAACCTTGAATTTTTCTGCCACAAGATAAAGAATGACCGCAAGCAATAATCCAAGGACAGCTATAATGACAATTGTCCAAATAATTGTTGTTGTCATATAATACTTTTATATTGTTTTTATTTTCGCCTTATGCCAAATACATATTCACGGGATAAACTCCTGCGAAAAAAATAAAGTATAGTATAATAAACAGCCACACCGCCTATTGTTATAAGGCCGGTTAATAGTTCATTAATCCCTGCGTAGGATAAGGATAGGACTAAAAACATCATGATAATTATCGGCAAAATATACGCAAGTACCACGGCTTTTATACCCATTTGCTTCTTAAGAAGCACCTCAACCTGATCTCCCTCCTTATATTTATCATCAACCGCATAATGCGGTATGTATATATTCTTTTTCATAACTTCCGATGCCGAACATACACCTGCAGCATTACAAGTTCCACAAGCCGACTTGGAAATTATTTCTACAATAAGTCCGTTTTTTTTTATTTCCTTGACTACACCTATATGTGATATTTCATCCATTTAATTCAGTGTACTAATCATTGGAAATTTCCATTGGAAAAATCATCTGACGGAGAATAAGGTACATATCCTTCAGGAACATAGCCCATATCATCATTCATAGCAGAGCCTACTTCAGCAGCCTGATTGATAAGGTTATCATCAAGTTCTACGAAGCGCACCTGTTCACTCTTAAATCTCATCGGAATATCGGCAGTTTCTCCGTTTCTATGTTTTGCTATTATTATTTCTGTAGTTTCTTTACCATCTGGGGTCTCACCAAGACCAACATAATCAGGACGATGGACAAAAATAACCATATCCGCATCCTGTTCAATTGAGCCTGACTCTCTCAAATCGCTCAACTGTGGTTTACCATTGCTTCCCGTTCTCTGTACCGCATTTCTTGATAACTGCGACAATGCAATTATCGGTACATTCAGCTCTTTTGCTGTGGCTTTCAGCATCCTTGATATAGCAGCCACTTCTTGTTCACGCATACCTCTCAACTCCGACGGACCTTGCATAAGTTGCAAATAATCAACGATTATAAGCCTCACACCCTTAGATTTGACAAGACGCTTAACCTTAGTACGAAATTCCATAATTGGTAAACTTGGAGTGTCATCAACGTACAAAGGAGCCTTTAAGAGTGCTTTCAATTTATAGTTTAACTGATCCCACTCATAATTTTCCAACTTTTGCCCACCTTTTATCTTATCGGCGCTAAGTCCTGTTTCAGATGTCATAAGACGCTTTGCTAACTGTATGGCAGGCATCTCCAAAGAGAACACAGCAACAGGCATATTGTAGTCAACGGCAGCATTCCTTGCTATATTGAGAGCGAATGCTGTCTTACCGACTGAAGGACGCGCTGCAAGTATTATAAGGTCTGAGTTCTGCCACCCCATTGTTATCTTATCTATTGACGGATATCCAGAAGGAACTCCACTAAGTCCCGTCTGTTCCTGCATTTTTTCAATGTCATCAATAGCATTTCTTATGACAGAGCCTATTTCGCGGACATCTTTCTTTACGTTATTCTGTATGGCTGCAAATATCTTTGTCTGAGACATATCTATCAGAGCATCCACATTTATAGAATCGTCATAAGAACTTTTAAGAATTTCAAATGAAGCAGTTATCAGATCCCTTTGTATACATTTCTGTTTAAGAACCTTTATGTAGAATTCAACTTGTGCTGCAGCACCAATTTTTTGAGATAAATCGGCAAGAGCCGGCAGACCTCCCACAGACTTTAAATTACCGTTCTGCTTAAGTTTTTGTGATACAGGAAGAATATCCAGTGCAACATGTTCATTAACAAGGCTAACCATTGCTTCGAATATCATTCTATGCTTTGGAGAATAGAAACAATCAGGAGAGAGTTCCTCTATTGCTTCATCTACACAATTAGGCTCAATCAACATAGCACCAAGAACAGCTTCCTCGAAATCAAGAGCCTGAGGTGGTTTATTTCCCATCTCGGCCCCTATTAAATCAAGGTTAGCCCGGTCTTTTTTCTTTTTATTTTTCTGATCAGGCATTTTGCAGCACTACTCCTTGTCTAAATCAGAACTGACTATTATTCTTCCGCAATGCTCGCAAATAACGAGTTTTTTATTTGAGTTTATGTCTACTATCCTCTGCGGTATAATGGTATTAAAGCAACCACCACATGAATTTCCATTATAGACAGTAACAACTGCTAAATGATTATGAACGCTTTCACGTATTCTATCATAAGCACTCATTGTACGTGCGTCTATCTTTTCTGCACAAGATTTTCTTGCTGCACGAAGCCTCTTTTCCTCCTTTGCAGTAGACTCAACTATAGAATCAAGTTCTTCCTTTTTAACTTTAAGGTCTTCACTCCTTACAGCTATATCTTCATTAACTGCTTGGGCTTCGCTCTTAAGTTCAGCAATCCTAACCTTTGCCTCGTTTATATTCTTTTCGGCAATCTGGCGAAGATAACCCTGATTTTCAATTTCTTTATCTAAGGAATCATATTCACGACTGTTCGTAATATTTTCAATTTGCTTACGATATTTTGCAATCTCTGCATCACAGTCTAATATGTTTTCCTTGTTGTCTGCAATGGCTTTTGTAAAACCCTCTATGCTTTCAGAAATAGAAGAAACCTTGGCTTTCATTTCTTCAACTTCCTTTTCTAATGATTCTACTTCATCAGGAAGTTCACCACGCAATTGAAGTATTTTATCTATTTCAGAATCAGCCTTTTGTAGAGAGTATAGAGTTTTAAGTTTTTCTTCTACACTCAAGTCAGAATCAGCGAATGTCTTTCTTATTGAGACAAAAGTTTCTCTACGGTCTATAGGCGTCTCGACCTTATTTATTTTTTTTGTAGCCATATATACATGTATATAAATTATCAATTTGCGAATCGCAAAGTTAGGATATTTTTTCGTATTTCATATTATAAAGAGGAACGTATTTCCTCAAGTTGCTTTTTAATTGATTTCAAAGCATCCAAAACTTTTACCCTATCATCTACATTTTTTTTATCTAAAGATATATGCTTTTCAGCCCCTTCCAACGTCATACCCTTATCTTTTATCAGAAAATGCAGTTGTTTGAGAGTTTCGACGTCTTCTTCTAAATAAAGTCTATTTCCCTTGGCATTTCTACGTGGTTTAAGAAAAGCAGAAAAACTATTTGACCAGAAGCGAACAAGTGAAGTACTTTCGCCAAGTATATCGGCAACTTCTCCGATTGTGTAATAGAGTTTTCCCATAATATAATTAATCCAAAGATTGTTCTGTACTTACAGACATACACATTACGTTAAAATAAGACATAGGCTCCAAAGAAGCAAATAAAAAGTTCACTGGATCTTTAATTTCACCGTTATAATGGACTTCATAATGCAGGTGTGGAGCAAAACTCCTACCTGAGACTCCGACATCAGCTATTTTATATCCAAGAGGAACTTTTTGTCCAGCAGATACATATATATTACCAAGTTGGCAATACTTTGTAATATATCCATTATTATGATTTATTTCAATAATATTTCCCAATCCTTTTGACGACCTTATAACTTTACTTACAGTACCTTCTGCTGAAGCAAATACAGGTTCATATTGCGATGCAATTATATCTAATCCATTATGTTGATACATCACCTTGTAGAAAGGATTAAGACGTATACCAGAAGATGCTCCTATCTTTGAATATGTAATATCTTCTATAGGAGAAGACATAGGAGGTAGAGGATTTTTATCTGCACAAAGTATAGAAAAAACCTGCTGAAAATCAGTTTCAATTTTATCTGCCTTTTCTTTTAAATTGTTTATTTTATTTTCAGAATACTTAACTACTGATACATTCTTTGCATCATCAAATGATAATTCAGGAGTAATCTGTTCTCCTGGGTCTATTGAAGGAGCATCAGTACGAAAAAGAGTTTCATATATTTTATTGTCTCTGCTCTGCAAATCTTGAACTACATCCTCAATAAGTTTTTGCTTTCCAAGCATATTTGAATACTGCTCTGAATACATTTTATTTTCCCTTATAAGGCTCTTTTCTAAATCAGTACTAAAGAAAAAAGAAGAAACTATATAGTAAACAGCAGCCAATGTTGCAGAGCCTATAATCCATTTTGAAACAGTTTCCAAAATATTCCAAAAAGTTCTGCCGACACGACGAAAATCGAAATTTTCCTTATCAAATTCATACTTTTCCATATACTACTTTCTTTTTCCAAACTTTGGAACAAAACGGGTATGCGGCCTTATAATGACGTTATCTGATTCTTCTGCAGCCTTATGAATTATGTTTTCATAATCTTCTTTAGACATATCGGGATCAAAATAATTCATTGGATTGACTACGTTATTTTTATATATTACCTCGTAGTGCAAATGTGGACCAGAAGCCCTTCCTGATTTTCCACTTTCACCTATACACTCTCCCCTCTTCAACTTCATTCCTTCAGTTACAAATATATTACTTAAATGGGCGTATCTTGTCTTATATCCGAAGCCATGGTTGACAATAATAGAATTGCCATATCCAAAAAGTTCAAATGATACCTGTTCCACGACACCATTCCCTGTAACATAAACAGGATTTCCTGATTTACATGACAGATCAAGCCCTGTATGCATGCGAGCCATACCAGTAAAAGGGTCAGAACGATAACCGAAAGTACTTGAAAGACGATATTTAGAGTAATATGCATCGAGCGGACAGATAGCAGGTATACAAGATGCCATATCCCCTACACGCCTCGAATAAGCCTCAACTTCATCAAAGGACTTACTCTGAACATATGTCTTTTTCATCAACTTGTCCAGCCTTATTTCAGTAGATTTCAATTTGGAATTTGCAGAGAGCAAATCAAATTTTTCATACCTTTCCACTTCACCAAATCCTGAATTTCGTACAGATGAAGAGACTGAATTTAAGCCAAAAATATTACGATAAACATCGTTATCTCTTATTTCCAAACCTTCAAGGGCATTTTCACACCTATCCAATCTCGTATTCATAATATCCATACGGGAAATCCATGCAGCATTCTGCATCTTAAGAAAGACTGTTTTAGGAAGTTCCAATCTAAATACAGAGGTAAACAGCCAGAAATAGAATAAAACTATTAATACTGATAAGATTATAAATGCAACGAAACGCATAAATCGAGAACGCAAAGACACTTTCTCAACTTCATACAGCAAAGTTTCTGCATTCAGTCTGTATTTTTTAGACGATGACATATGTAGCAAATATAATCTATTTTGGCGAAAATATTGTAATTTTGCAGTTTGTCCTGCATGGTATATAGAACTATATAAAATTCATGCCAACAGACAAAAAGATATTTATAGAATAAAACAGTTAATTATATATGACATCTAATGAAATAAGGAAGATGTATCTTGACTTTTTTAAGTCTAAAGGTCATACTATAGTTCCTTCAGCACCAATGGTTGTAAAGAATGATCCTACCCTGATGTTTACTAACGCAGGTATGAATCAATTTAAAGATATTTTCTTAGGAAATATTACTCCTAAATTTAGAAGAGCCACCGATTCTCAAAAATGTCTTAGAGTAAGTGGCAAGCACAATGATTTGGAGGCAGTAGGACATGATGGTAGACACCATACAATGTTTGAAATGCTTGGAAACTGGAGTTTTGGAGATTACTTTAAAACAGAGGCGATTGATTGGGCTTGGGAACTTCTTACAGATGTATATAAAATCGACAAGACAAAACTATATGCCACTGTTTTTGAAGGAGATGCTCAAGATGGGACAGTATTGGATGAAGAGGCTGAAAAAGCATGGTTGAAGCATATGCCTAAGGATCATATTCTACTCGGCAACAAGCATGATAACTTCTGGGAAATGGGAGAAACTGGACCGTGCGGCCCATGCAGTGAGATACATATTGATTTAAGAAGCGATGAAGAAATTGCCAAAATACCTGGAAGAGAATTGGTAAATACTGATAATGATTCAGTTATAGAGATTTGGAATCTCGTATTCATGCAGTACAACCGCAAAGCCAACGGGGAATTGGAACTTCTGCCTTCACACAATATAGATACTGGAATGGGATTCGAGAGGCTATGTATGATTCTTCAAGGGAAAAGCAGCAATTATGATACAGATATATTCAGCGGTTCAATAAAGAAAATCGAAGAATTATCCGGACATAAATATCACGAAAGTGAAAAGACTGAAGTGGCTATGCGCGTTATTTCCGACCACATAAGAGCAATAGCCTTTTCTATCGCGGACGGGCAACTTCCTTCAAACGTTAAGGCAGGATATGTTATTAGGAGAATTTTACGCCGTGCAGTAAGATATGGATATACATTTTTAGGATTTAATGAGCCGTTCCTATGCCGTCTTGTAGACAGACTTGTAGAAGATATGGGAGATGCGTATCCTGAACTTAAAGCTCAAAAGAACCTTATAGAGAGCGTTATACGTGAAGAAGAAATGGCTTTCCTACGCACTTTGGACAGAGGTATCAAGTTAATGGATGATTATTTGGAAAAGTCATCAGAGAGTAAAATAATATCAGGAAAAGATGCCTTCATACTATATGACACTTTTGGTTTTCCACTTGATTTAACAGAACTTATTGCAAGCGAAAACGGATATTCTGTAGATATTGACGGATTCGATGCTGAAATGAAGAAGCAAAAAGAACGTGCAAGAAATGCAACAGCCAATGAGTTCGGAGACTGGACTGAATATAAAACAGGAGAAGAATCAATCTTTGTGGGATATGACTTTTTGGAACTTGATGGTGTAGATATGATAAAGCAGCGTACAGTCAAGTTGAAAAACAAAACCATGTATGAATTGGTATTCGATAGAACTCCTTTTTATGCAGAAATGGGCGGACAAATAGGAGATACAGGCGAAATAATTTCTGAGTCAGGAGAAAGGATAAAAATACTCGATACTATAAAGGAAAATAATCTTACTATACACATAGCCGAAAAAATTCCTGAGAACTGTACAGGAAGTTTTACGCTTAAGGTAGATGCTCCAAGACGTCTTAAAATTTTGAATAATCACACTGCCACTCACCTCTTGGATTATGTTTTAAGAAAAGTTCTTGGTAATCATGTAGAACAAAAAGGTTCTTATGTGGGTCCGGACTATTTCCGTTTTGATTTTTCTCATTTTTCTAAAATGACAGATGAGGAAATCTTAAAAACAGAAAAAATGGTAAATGAACTTATCCGCAAAAACAGCCCTCTCGAGGAATTTAGAGATGCAACAATGGAAGAGGCTCAATCAATGGGAGCAATCGCATTATTTGGAGAAAAATACGGAGATAAGGTAAGAGTAGTAAAATTTGGGGACTCTGTTGAACTTTGTGGAGGTACTCATGCTCAGGCAACAGGCCAAATAGGTCTCTTCAAAATAATTTCCGAAGGAGCAGTTGCTGCAGGAGTTCGTCGTATTGAGGCAGTCACAGGTGAAGCTGCAGAGAAATATGTGTTGGAATTGCAGGATACCCTGAGAAGTGCAAGAAATATGTTTAATAATATTCCTGACCTTACAGGGGCAATACACAAATTGATAGAAGAGAATAATGCCCTTAAAAAGGAAGTTGAAAGTTTCTCACAGGAAAAAGCCGAAAACATGGCAAAACAACTCTCAGGTAAAGCAGAAAGCATTAACGGCATAAAAGTAATTAAGATAAATGGGACGCAAGAAATGTCTATGGTAAAGAACATTGCTTCTATTCTTCAAAAAGAAGAAAGCAATCTTGTACTTACTGGAGCATTTGAATCCGACGGCAAGCCTCAACTTGTACTTATGTACACTAACGACCTGGTATCTAAAGGTAAAAATGCAGGCAAAGATGTACGCGAGGCAGCAAAACTAATACAAGGAGGCGGAGGCGGACAGCCAGGAATTGCATCTGCTGGAGGAAAAGATATTACAGCACTCTCCAAAGCTCTTGAAAAAATGATAGAACTTGCCACTGCATAAATGTGAAGAAACTTGATAAGTTCATATTAAAGTCATTTATAGGACCGTTTTTTGCGATTCTAATAGTAGTCGTTTTCATCCTTATAATGCAATTTCTATGGGTTTATATAGATGAACTCGTAGGAAAAGGGTTGGGGCTGTCTACAATCCTGGAATTTATGGGTTGGGGCGGTGCTACTATGCTACCTTTGGCTCTGCCTCTTGCCACTCTGCTGGCATCTGTAATGACCATAGGACAAATGGCTGAAAATAGCGAACTCACTGCCATTAAATCTGCTGGAATATCATTAGCCCGAATTATGCTTCCGCTGATGATAGCCTCTGGTTTTATTTCGATAGGAACATTCTTTGCCGTGAATAATCTTGTACCTATGGCATACAATAAAATATTCACGCTTAGAGAAGACATTAAAAGGACAAAGAATGAAATAACCATTCCTGCTGGAATATTTTATGACGGTATAGACGGTTATATACTACGGATTAATTCCAAAGACAAAAAGAGCGGTGTGATGCATGGTATAATGGTATATGATCATACCGAGAGGCAAGGTAATACAAGACTTACACTTGCAGATTCAGCAATTCTGAGGATGTCAAAAAACAAAGATTATCTCACATTTCAACTTTTTAATGGAGTAAATTACCAAGAAACTAATGTAAGAAGTTATAGGGATACAAGCCTTCAGCTGCAGAAAATATCTTTCGTAAAGCAAGAACTTTTAATACCTCTGCAGGACTATGCATTCAAGAAATCCAAAGAAGCAAAATACGGAGATAATGTTAAAGCCATGGATATAAGGCACCTAATCCATGGTAAAGATTCGCTAAAAATAAGATCAGATTCTATGGCAGTCATACATAAATCTGATTTTCTCAAAAGTAGGATTCTAAGGTATGCAAACCAACTTGACAGTTCTACCCATTTTAAAGGAACAGTAGAATATAATACCGAAAATTTCGGAAAATGGAAAGATTTGGCTACCGAAAAAAGAGCATATCAAGAAGCGGCATCGAGAGCAGCGGATATGGAAAATATGCTGAGCATTGCAGGGAGTGAAGTATATGTAGAACTTAAACTGCAAATATTGTCAGAAGTAGAAATGCTAAAGAAATTTGCAGAAGCATTGATGTGTCTGATACTATTCTTCATTGGAGCACCTTTAGGGTCTTTTAATACTAAAAAAGGAGGTCTGGGTATATCCATTATAATAGCAGTCTTATTTTTTGTATTATATTGGGTTGTCGACATTACAGGTACCAAATTAGCAAAAGATGAGGCTGTATCAGCAATAGTAGGTGTCTTTGTTTCCGCAATAGTCCTACTGCCTATGGGAATATATTTATCATGGAAGGCAATGAATGATTCGGCTATATTTAGCACTGAAAATTTCGGAAGCTTATGGAGAAAAATAAAATCAAATATTATGGGCATAATCAGAAAACCAAGAATAGTATATATGGGAACTCCAGAGTTTGCAATAGCGCCATTGGATGCTCTCATTAAAGCAAAATATAATGTAGTTGGAGTTGTTACAGTAGCCGACAAACCAAGCGGCAGAGGACTTAAAGTAAATGAAAGTGCAGTTAAAAAATATGCAGTAGAACACAATATCCCTGTCCTTCAACCACTTAAGTTAAAAGATCCTGAATTTCTTAAGCAACTAGCAGAGTTCAAAGCTGATTTGTTTATAGTAGTAGCATTCAGGATGTTGCCACAAGAAGTATGGAAAATGCCTACTCTTGGCACATTTAATCTTCATGCGGCTCTCTTGCCTCAATATCGTGGAGCAGCCCCTATTAATTGGGCTATTATCAATGGAGAAAGGATGACAGGAGTAACCACATTCATGATTGACGATAAAATAGATACGGGTGGAATAATTTTACGTCAGGAATGTAGTATAACAGAGGAGGATACTGCCGGCACTATTCACGACAAACTAATGAAAATAGGAGCCGATATAGTATTGCAAACCACAGAAGGGCTTATCGAACACAGTGTAGAAACGAGGGTTCAAAGAAGTTTTATTCAAGGCTCCGAAGTTCTCAAACCTGCTCCAAAGATTACAAAAGAACTTTGCAACATAGATTGGAGAGATACATCAAAAAACATCTACAATCTTATACGAGGATTAAGTCCATACCCTACTGCCTTCACCTATATACAAGAAGCAGGGAATAATATTCCTGTACAGATGAAAATTTTCTCCACAAAAATTATAGGGCAGGATGAATTGAAAGCATTTATGGAGAAAACAGGTATAAAGGAGGCTTTTTCAGGCATGATTATTTCTGATAATAAATCATTTATGGCAATATGTACTGAAGATGGAGCGATTTCAATTAATGAACTACAAATGTCAGGAAAAAGAAGAATGGACATCAAATCATTCCTTTCAGGATTTCGTAATCCAATGGATTATAAAGCAATAAATGGTACTTCAAAAGAAGAAATTGATAAAGTAAGATAAATATGGGAAAAACAGTCTCTATTATCTGCGACGGCGAATTTCCAAAAAAGGAATACCCGAGGTATCTCATATCCAAATCGGATTATATTGTCTGCTGCGATAATGCCTTCAAAAAATGGCTTAGAATAGGAGAAAGTATAATGGGGAGAAAGCGATTACCTGATGCCGTAATAGGAGATATGGACAGTCTTCCAGCATCCATAAAAGAAAAGTATCCTGAACTCATAGTACATATTTCCGAGCAGGAATACAATGACTTGACAAAAGCAGTAAAATACGTACTGAAAAATTATAAAGAACTATCAGAGATACATATAATAGGCGGAAGCGGTAAAAGAGAAGACCATACGATTGCCAATTTAAGTCTACTTATGGAATATACAAGAATGTTTCCCGACACAGATATTGCAATTGATATGGTTTCAGACTGGTCTTCTGCATTTGCTATAACAGACACTTGTCAAATATATGTCGGACAAGGCAGGGAAATTTCAATCTTTTCTCCTGATAATTCCCTAAAAATTAAATCCGAAGGCCTTGTGTGGAAAACAGATAATGTTGTATTCGACAACTGGTGGAAAGCTACTCTTAACAAGACAGCTACAGATATAGTAAAACTTACATTTAGCCATAAAAGTATGGCTCTTATAATTATAATATAAAAATTGACTGATAAATATTAATATTATGAATACGATTGATTTTGAAGCATTAGAATATCATAGTTCATTTCCTGCTGGAAAACTAAGTATAACACCTACAAAACCAGCAAAAACACAAAAAGATCTTTCACTTGCATATACTCCAGGAGTAGCGGCTCCGTGTTTAGAAATTCAAAAAGACCAGCACCTCGCATATAAATATACAAATAAGGGAAATTTAGTTGCTGTTATATCAAATGGGACAGCAGTCCTCGGACTTGGCAATATAGGAGCCATAGCAGGAAAGCCAGTAATGGAGGGAAAAGGACTTTTATTTAAGGTATTGAGTGGAGTTGATTCGATTGACATAGAGGTAGATACTACAGATATAGACGAATTTTGCAAAACAGTTAAAAACATCTCGCCTTCATTTGGAGGAATAAATCTTGAAGATATCAAAGCTCCTGAATGTTTTAAAATAGAGGAAAGACTTAAAAGAGAATTGGATATTCCTGTAATGCATGACGATCAGCACGGCACTGCAATTATCTCATCTGCAGCCCTTATAAATGCTCTTGAAATTGCTGGTAAAAAAAGAGAGGAAGTTAAGATGGTCATAAACGGCGCCGGTGCAGCCGCAATTGCAGGGGCTAAAATGTACATCAAACTTGGCATAAGAAAAGAAAACATAATAATGTGCGACAGTAAGGGTGTAATAACAGAAGATAGGACGGATATTAATGAATATAAACGCGAATTTGCGACAAAACTAAAGATTAAAACATTGGATGAAGCCATCGAAGGAGCAGATATATTTGCAGGCTTCTCAAAAGCAGGAGTTCTAAGCAAAGAGATGGTTAAAAAGATGTCAAAAACTCCTATAATTATGGCAATGGCAAATCCAGTTCCTGAAATCTCATATAATGATGCAATGCAGGCCCGTCCTGATGCAATTATGTGTACAGGACGCTCAGATTATCCCAACCAGGTTAACAATGTTTTAGGTTTTCCTTACATATTCAGAGGAGCTTTGGATACAAGGTCAAGAGAGATTAATGATGATATGAAATTAGCTGCAGCATACGCCTTAGCAGAACTCGCAAAAACACCTGTACCCGAAGAAGTTCTAAGAGCATATAATCTTAAAGAATTACACTTTGGCCCAGACTATATTATACCGAAACCCCTTGATACCAGACTTCTCGAAGTAGTCTCAATTGCTGTCGCAAAGGCCGCAATATCATCAGGAGCTGCAAGAGCCTCAATAGATAATTGGGATGAATACAAAAAAGAACTTAAACTCCGACTTGGAGAATAAGTTCTGTAACAATTAAAATTTTCTTGTAATAATTAAAAGCTATATCCTAAACTAATTGAAAATGTCTTATTTAGATATTTATTAGCAAGGATATAGACAGCATCTATACTTATTCCGTATAAATGAATTCCACCGCCTATAGTGGCAAAAGATGGAAGTACCGCTCCCTTACTACCATAGTGGTAGCCGCACCTTGCATATACAGTGTTTTTCCAACCTAATTGCATTCCTGCTGCTGCCATTACATTTCCACTGAAAAGATAATGAACGTCTGCGGTTGCCTTTATTTCTAAATTTTCCACTACATTGTTAGTATAATCTGCACCTGCTACAACTGAAGCAGGAAGATTATATTTTACCCCAGAAGATGACTTTATAGGTAAACCTATATTTTCAATTCCTGCAGCAAAAGAGTAATCTGAAAAAGTTCCCATTACAATAAAATCACCACCGAAGGTCTGCTGCGACATTACAGGAGAAGGATTTGTCCTTAAATATCTTAGATTTAAACCTACTGAAAGAATTGAATCAATAACCGAATAACCAAATCCTGCTGAGATATTAATATCTGTAGGACTGAAAGTTACATTATTCTTGCCATCAAAAAAATCATATTTTTCGCCCTTTCTTACTACAGCACCTAACGAAACTCCTGCATTTTTAAGAAATTTATATGAGCCAGCTAAAGCAAATCCCTTTGACTGCATACCTGATGGTGACCAGTTTTGATAACCAGCTCTTACTGAAATATTTTGAGTAGTTAGTGGTATCAAAGCAGAATTACAAAATGATGACCATGCCACATTATCCTTAGATGCAATACCACTATAACCCATACCAGAGTAAACAGGGTTACAAGAAATACGGCTAAACGGCATAACCTCATGTCCGCCATTAACATCATCGGCTATTAAAGATGCACAAAATGCTAAGTTTAAACTAATTATACAAAGAGCCGCAAAAGTGAAATTTTTATTCATATTAAAGCTTAACTATTGTCTTTTCTGAACTTTTTCCTTCATAGGAAACATATATCTTATATACCCCTGGAGCCAAAGATGCCACATTAACACTTAAAGGCTCAAAAGCACTGAACACTGAATTTTTTTCATATACAACCGCACCTGTAGGGGAAATGATACGCACATCCGTAGCAACCTTCTTGCGTCCTCCACTTATTTTCAGTTCTGATGACACAGGATTAGGAAAGACATCAAATGCTTCCTCCCTTCGACGTATAATAACAGGGAATTTAGCCTCTACAAACTCACCAAAAGAGTCAACGGCAGTTACAGTCACATATAAAGCCCCAAAATCAAGGGTTGTAGCATTAATCACAGATTTTTCAGATTTGATAAACAACAACTTCTTATCGGACGGAGAAAAAGTATAATACAACTCTTCACCATCTGGATCGGATATATATTCATTAGCATTAAATGAAAATCTGTAGCCTTTTCTATCTGCAAAAATTGGAAGAAATTTTTTGTTTATTACAGGTTTACGGTTTTTAAGTACTGTATATTTTATAACTGCCTCTGTTTCTGCATTATATTCGTCAGCAACAACAATCTTTGCAGAATAAGTACCAGGTTTTAGTTTCGGACCATTAATTACAATACTATATTCATTTTTATCAGGATTATGCTTCAATTCAAATGCATTATACTTGTCCTCTACCCTACGCACACTCACCTTATGGTCATCAGGATCATATATTGAAATAGGAACTACTTTTTTCTCGTATGCACAGACAGTTATATCATTATTATCAAGTTTTATAATAGGCTTATTATTACCACCTGTAGTTATCTCAATTATTTTAGAGACATCAGAATAATGTGAACCTCCGTCTGTTGCAATGGCAGCCACATAATATTTTTTATTAAAACCAAGTCCTTTTATGCGCCCCTTAAATATGTCATCTACCTTAGCATCATTACTTGTCGGAAAATATTTATGTATTATATCAGACTTAATTTTATTTGGATCAATATTTTCAATTGAAGCCTTATTTTCAGATACGACAAACAAGATCCCTGCTGCAACCTTAAATCCTTTGATGGAACCAGGCAATTTACATTCAAAGTCTATATTATTGGAAAGTTCGGATGCCTTAAAATGAGTTATATTTTTAGGGATAAAATCACCTCCGCTGTTTATTGCACCCAAAGCATCAAGAAGATTGCCTATCTTATCATCACTAGGAACAATTCCTTTCTTGGTTCCATTCAAAAGTTTTTCCCTCAACTTATCTGCAGTGAAGCCAGGACCTCCACATTCTGATACTACAAGAGCTGCTACCCCAGAAACATGTGGACAAGCCATAGATGTTCCAGATAAGTTATCATATTTTACAATTCCAGTGACCGTACTTAATATTTTTTGTCCAGGAGCTGCAATATCAACCCAATCTCCATAATTTGAAAACGAAGCCTTTACACCATTAGCATTTACTGCACCTACGGCAAGAACTTTATCATAAGAACAGATTTGGTCATAATCAATATTTTCATTACCAGCTGCAAAAACCACTAATCCCCCCTTCATAGGAGAATTAGGCAACTGATTACCGTAATTGTCACAACCTGCAAATTTGACAAAATAATTAATGGCATCTCTTAAATAAAATGGGATACCGTTTTTTTTGTATCTTCGCAATTCATCATCTGAGACATTGTTATCATTATTTTCATCAGCACTAAAACCCCAACTGTTATTAGCAATAACGGCACCATGATCTGACGCCCATTTTATTGCACCTGCAGTACTACCACCTTGCACATTTACTCCTTTATCATTGGTCTTAAATATCTGACAAGAAAGTAGTCTAACACCACTCTTCCCAGCTGCTGCATCTCCTCCAGCAATACCACAAATTCCTTTGCCATTATTATTTATAGCACCTATAATACCTGCGACATGAGTACCATGCTTATTAGGATCTATTGTATAATTATCGGCATAAAAATTTTTACTTCCATCGGGGCCTGCAGGAATAACTACTCCATTAAGGTCTTCATGGTCAGCATCTATACCTCCATCAATTACAGCAACAATAACCTCAGGTTTACCTGTAGTTAAATTTTCCCATACAGGTTGAACATTTATATCCACACCCTTTTGCGAGTTAATAAATTCTCCCGTATTAAGAAAGTTCCACTGAGATTTAAACAAACGGTCATTAAATACAGCAGGTTTTATTTTTCTATTCTTCTCTACTGAAATGACACCGGGAATACTTTCAAATTCATTAACTGCACGAGTAAGAGATTTTGATTTAGAAAATTCCACTTCATAGTACTTATGCAATCCTTCCGCACGTGTTCTCGGTTCATATTTCCCAGCATATGGAAAAAGCCGCTTCATAGAAACAATGCCCAATTCATCCAAAGCCTGATTCAATCCCATTGACCTTGTGACAAGTTTCCCATTATTGAGGTCATCCTCAATCATATTTATCATATTATCGTCAAACTTGACTATGACTAAACCTTCTTCATATGCTGCATCTGCCGTTACAGGTTCAGTTATTGATTTTCGACTTACATCTATATCTTTAACCTCTTCTTTAACACAACCTACTGCAAAAAGACAAACTAAAGAGAATGATAAAAATTTTACTACTAAATAACGCATTTTATAAAAACCTAAACAGAATTGCTAAGTTACTCATTTTAAATTAAAAAACTTCATAAAATAGGGGTGAACAAACATAATTTTTGTCACCCCATAAAATATAATATCGATGAATTTACTTCTTTTTCTCCGGCAGTATCAATCTGAACTTACCAGAAGTATTACCAAATGCACTCGGTTTAGTCTCTGTTCCCATGACAAAACCTGATTTAGGAAATTCGATCACATTCTTTTTCAGTGTACCATATATCTTGGCTTTACTGAAGTAATCTGGGCTGTAGGACGCAAACCAAAGTTCACCATCCGCAGGCTTTAATGATACACCTGTACTCTGATATGGAATCTTTACTTTAGTCGAATCAGAAGCATCTATGATTATCTTATGTCCCTTTTTAACCTTACAATCTGAAGATGTTCCCCCCACCAATGCTTCCATAAATTGTTCTGAATAAAGATTAACAAGGCGGAAGATTCCAGGTTTGTCATCCCTTTCCTCGATTTCCACATCTGTTTCTGCAAACCTTCCAGAAAGTGTAGGATATTTTGATGAAAATATATCATCCCTATATTTTGCCTTTCCATCAAGTTTATTCCAAAGTATTCTTACCACAGAAAGAGAAATGGTATTTTTCATATTCCTGTAAAGATAAGCATAATGAGGATCTTCCACAGATATTTCCAGACCGTATTTACGTCCTAACATGGCATCAGAGAAATCCACAGTAAACTCAGTTTTATCTTTTCCTGCTTCAAATTTAATGTCACTTACTTTAAAGACTTTACCAGTATCCTTTATCTCTATAGGAACCTTAGCAATTTCAGGTAGTTCGGCTGCTGTTTTGCCTTCTGGAATAACACGTTGTATAACAAACTTAAATGTCGTAGGATCAGATGCCTCCAATTCATTATTGCCGAAATTTTTCTGTTTCTTAGGAAAGAAAACGCCTAAGCAATCCTTATCCTCTGGCAAACCCTTTTCTATATTCTCTTTTTTGCATGAAAGCAAAGGTAAAATTGCAATACATACAGATATAATCAAATTGATACGTTTCATAATTTTTCAGTTTTATGGTTATTCAACCCATTGCTTTAAAAGACCTGAAGGATCAGGATTATTTGTTTTATCCTTATCAATACCTACATTATATTGGTACTCTGCAAGCGTAATTACAATATTCCACTGTGGATTACGTCCTTCACAATTATAACAGTATACTTCTGGATGATTTGTTCCAGGATAGCCTCTTTTAATTCCAAGTCCTAACCTTTTATAATCAAAGAACAATATCCCCTCACCCCAGAATTCAATTCTTTTCTGGATCATCATATCATCAAGGAAGTCTTCTTTAGATGTAGTCTTAGCAACATAATCAGGATTTCTGGTCTTTATCAAAGATTCAAGTACAGCACCAGCATCATTTAGTTTATCTTGCTGAGCAAGAGCCTCTGCCTTTATGAAATACATTTCCTCAATCCTCATCAGAACATGATCTGCACAGTTACCTACGGCAAAGTCTGAAACCTCACCTTTTGCAGGGCGGAATTTAATATTCTCATAATCAGCAGCAGCTGGGTTATCCTGCGAACCATTTATAAAAGACTTAGCTTGTTCCTCATTCCCGGCATATTTGTAGGCATAAAATTTTTCACGTTTCGGATCAAGCCAAGAATGCTTTCTAAAGTCTGTATCAGGTATCTGTTCATATAAAGCTTTGTTAATACCTATCTGTGACAATGAAGCATATCCCCAACTCGCCTCTGATGAAATATGCGCTGTGTAAGAAATTATAGATCCTGTTATTTCACTAGAAAGAGTAAGCCCCCAAAGCCATGCCGTATTGGCTTTGCCGTTATTAAAACCATTCACAGGATCTTCCCACTGATCTTGAGTAAGCGGAGTTTTACCGCTCTCTGCAATTACTTTACCAGCATACTCGGCAGCCTTGGCATAAAATTCTTTATTCCCAGCAAAAGCCCCCATTTCAAGATATGCACGTGCAAAGAGTCCGTTAACAGCATAAATTGTAGGTGAAGTATATCCATTATTAACATCTGCTAATAATTTTGCTGCCATTTCAAGATCAGATAGAATAAATTCATACATCTTGTCATGTGGAGCTCTCGGATTCTTCTTCGATTCATCGTCGGTTGTTTTTTCAGTAACAATAGGCACGGTAAGTCCTAATACATTTGAAATATCATATCCCTTATATTTCACACCCGGCTCTTTAGGTTCAAACATTCTTGCCAGATCAAGATAAAAATAAGCTCTGTAAGCATATGCTGTTCCAAGGAATTTTATTTCTTCAGGTGTCTTTTTCTCTTTTTTATTTATAAGTCTTATTATATCATTTACTGACTTAATCCACTGATAATAACAATCCCAAAAATATGAACAGAAAATTTTATCATCTCCGAGGCCCCTTCCAAGTAACGAAGTGTAAAATCTGTTATAATACGGGTTATTTCCTAATGTAACCAAATCCTCCAACATCTGTTCTGTCATAAGATGTATAGCAGGAATACCAAAATCTGTATGAACCTTGTATTTTTTTAAGTAGCCGGCGGTACCTGCTTCCATCATGCTTACAGGAATAGCATTTACCATTCCAGGTAACGAAACTTCGCTATTTCGGGTAACTTGAGACTCAGCAAGTTTACTTCCTTCAGGAAGAATTTCTTTCATACAACTTGAAGCCAACAATAATACAGATAAAAGAACGGCGCAAGCCTTAGATATATTTTTCATATAAGTTTCCTCCTCTAATTAAAATGTTATATTAATACCTCCTGAAATAGTACGAACAGGAGAATTATGAGCGTTATTAGCTTCTCCATTAAAACTATAGCGAGGATCTAATCCCTGCCTGCATGACAAATACCATATATTGTCACAAGTAGCATATACTCTCACCTTGCTCAAATTAATTTTACGCACAAGTTTTTCTGGAAGAGTATATCCTATCTGAGCATTTTTAATATTAAGATAACTTGCATTCACCAAAAATCTGTCTGATTCATCTGCAAAATTTTTGTCATTATATACAAAACGAGGAAAATCAGAATCAGGATTTTCAGGCGTCCAGGCTTTCAACACATCTTTATGATAAGCATATCCAGGCGTAGCGGGGCTACCTACAAGTCTTGCATAACCATAATCATAGACCTTACCTCCTAAAGAATAGGTGAACTGCACTGATAAATCAAAACCGAAGAACTCCATGCTTGTACCAAAACCTCCATACATAAACGGTATAGGATTATCACACAAATATGTTGATGCTTTACTATATTCTTTAGTCGTAGTTCTGCCTGTCACTTTATCCTTGTCATTTTTGTCTTCTTTCAAATCCTTGTACCACATTGCTTTACCATCTTTATGATCTATTCCAGCAAATTTACGGATATTAAAAGTATACAGAGATAAGCCCTCACCTATAAATTTATTTCCAGTAACAAAGCCTCTATATCCTTCTATGTTAATAGTTTTTTTATCTTCAGGAAGACGAATTATCTTATTACTGTAGTGGGTAGCATTAAAGTTTATATCCCAACGGAAATTTTTGTTATTTACAGCGACAAAATTAAGACCTAACTCCACTCCTGAATTTCTCATATCACCAATGTTGGAATAATATCCATCGTAACCTTTAGATGTAGGCACTTTAAAGAAAAACAACATATCTGATGTCTTTCTATAAAAATATTCAATACTTCCTGATATTCTATTGTTAAACAATTCAAAGTCAGCACCTAAATTAAAGTTAGTATTAGTTTCCCATGTAATATCCTTATTACCTTTATCTTTAAACTTTAACGCTATCTCGCCTTCATTATTTGAGAGTTCGTAAGTATCAGTGAAGCGATAGTCTCCAATACTGTCATTTCCCTGAGAGCCTATTGATGTTTTAAATTTTAACATATTTATCCAATTGACATTGAACCATGGTTCTTTATTTACGAGCCACCCGAAACCAGCAGACCAGAAATTGCCCCACCAATTTTGTTTTGAAAAACGTGATGATGCATCAAGACGATATGATAGACTTCCGAAGAATTTGCTGTCGTAATCATATAGAACTCTTGAAAAGAATCCCTCTGTATTATATCGTTTTCGTAGAGACAACGCGTCCTTTCCGTCAACCACAGCACCATCAAGTTCAAGATTATCAGGAGAAAAGAGATTTTTCTTTGAAGCACTTAATCTAACTTCTGTCCTGCTGTAGTTTTCATGACCGACCATTGCAGAAAAATGATTTTTACCAGCAAAAGTCTTATTCCACTCTAAAATCTGCTGCAAATTCAAATAAAAAACTCTACTATGCTCTACTGTTAAAACACCTTTATTGACAGCAAATTGACCATAGTACTTGTTCCGATATTCCTTATGCCTTGTTTCATCAAATCCGACACCAGCATTGAAAGAGAACTTAAAGTCTTTCAAGAAACGTATTTCAACAAAGCCTGTACTATTGAATGCATTTCCTTCAGAACGATGTAAATCAAGAAGAGATGATTGTATAGCATTGGAACTAGATAAAACAGCACGCATTAAACCAGCATTTCTACCATCTCCATAGTCATACATATCTAAACCATAAGAGTCTCTAAGTATATTACCTTTTCCATCTCTTAAATAAAGCGGATATACCGGAGCTACTGAAGCAATTTCAGCAAAAATATTACCCGAAGACGCATCATTACCCTCATCACCATTTCCATTGTTAAAAAAGAAATTTGTATAACCCATATTACCACCTACTTTAAGCCATGACTTAGCCTGATAGTCGGCTTTGAGACGTGCAGTATAACGCTTCATATCATTTCCCAAAATAATACCATTGTTGTTAAGGTAACCAAAAGAAGAATAAAATGAAGCCTTACCAGTTCTTCCAGATACACTTACATTGTACTCCTGACGAAGAGAAGATTTATAAGCCTCTTTTATCCAATCATCTGGAGTTATAAGATATTCCTTTCCATCATACTTAACCACACGACCAAGAGTAGCAAGGGGATTTAACTTACCATTTCTGCCTATTAAGGATTCGTTTTCATGTCCTTTAGGTAAGGAAAAGACGTTATATCCAAGTCCATTCTTATCTATAGGTCCAAATGCGTTAGCAGCCGCCTTAATATGGGCATCACTTCTATCAAAACCCTTTTCAAGCCTGTAAAAATTATATAGAGAAGCATAGTGGGTTTCATAATATTGTCCCGGATCTCTTATACAATCATAATCCTGAAGAGCTTTTGTATTAACCCCCCATTTTGCATCAAAATTCACAACAGCCTCTCCCGATTTGGCACGTTTGGTCGTTATCATTATAACACCATTTGCTCCTCTTGAGCCATACAAAGAGTTTGATGCTGCATCTTTAAGAACAGTCAGTGATTCTATATCATTAGGATTAATATTATCCATATCTCCAGAATATGGTATACCGTCTATAACAAATAACGGTGACTGACCTGCCGAAATAGAGCCAAATCCACGTACTCTTATCGTTGGTGCCTTGCCGCCAAGAGTTCCGGTCGCTGTATTCATCTGAACACCTGCCACAAGACCTTCAATCGATCTTGTAGCATTAGATGATTGAACTTTTGAGATGTCACTTGATTTAACAACTGTTGCGGATCCAGTAAATGCCTCCTTTGTAGAAGTACCGAAAGCAACGACTATTGTTTCATCCAAAGTCTGTGTATCCGTACTAAGACTTACATTAATGGCAGCACGTCCTTTAATAGGCACAACCAAGTCTTTATACCCTATAGCTGAAAAGACAAGAGTGTCAGATTCAGAAGTATAAATACTGTAAAGACCATTCCCATTGCTGCTTACCCCATTCATAGTACCTTTAACCATAACAGAGGCAAAAGGTACGGGTTCACCTGTGGATTCGTCAGTAATTTCGCCTTTAACAGTAAGGCCACGAGCAGACAGAAGATTTGTAAATGCCAACATTACAAACGTCGCTGCGAAAAAACTTAGAATTTTTTTCATAAGCATGAATTTAATATATAATGAATAAGTGTTTATGTCTTAAGTGCTTTTTACAAATAAAAATAATTTTTTATACTAATGCAATAGCAGTATCAATATGCTAATTTTCTGTATTATAGACATTTAAACGTTTTACCATATCCTTTATCATTATAATTTCACATAAAAACTAATAATTTGTTAGTATTTTCACATAAATAATAACAAATTGAAAGCAAAAAATATTTTTAAAAATTTCTCTGTTTTCTTAACTTCGCAATTAAATTCCTTTTGGAGAGATGCTCGAGTGGTTTAAGAGGCACGCCTGGAAAGCGTGTAAACTTCTAAAGGGTTTCGGGAGTTCGAATCTCCCTCTCTCCGCAAAAAGCGTGCAAGTTATTATATGATAATAATTTACACGCTTTTTCAAATCTAAACGGGACACAAACGGGACAAAATTTATAATAGAAAGATATTAGAAAAATAAACTTATTCGAGTTTGGAACGATATTTGAAACATAGAGAGATGAACATAATTCATAAGCTATGTTTTTAATATAAATTGAATAAGTGAACTATATAAAAAACCGGAGCGGGTCGTGAGATCAGCTCCGGTTAATGGTTTATAAATTTGTTAATGGTTTATCAATTTATTTTAATCTACATTCCCTCCAGCAATATCCATGAGTTCATTAGTGATTTTTTGTTGTCTTCCCTTATTGTATTCAAGAGTAAGATCATGCAAAAGATCATCTCCATTGTCGGAAGCCATCTGCATTGCCACCGTCCTTGCCGCATGCTCGGCAGCAACAGCATCTAAGAGTACAGAAAATATTTTTATGTTTAGATATTTAGGAAGCAATCTATCCACAAGAGATTTCCTATCAGGTTCTAAAATGTACTCTTCATCCATAAGGTCATTTTCAGTATCTGTGGTTTCTTCCTTACTTAAGGGTAAAAATACCTGATGTACTATAGGTTGAGAAGATGTAGACTTTAAATGAGGATAAATCAATTCAACTCTATCATATTTTCGAGATAAAAAAGCAGATACCAGTTGTCCTGACAATTCAGAAGCACCTGAATAAGAACGACTTTCATACAAAGAAGAAAGTTCTGTTATATCTATATTTTTAATCTTCCTTAAACCTTCAAACACTTTACGACCTATGCAATAAACCGTAATTTTTATATTTTCATTCGATTTATAACTTGAAATAACTTCATTGACATGTTTTATTACATTCGCGTTAAAGGCTCCACAAAGCGAGGAACTCGATGAAAAACAAACTAAGGCTACAGATAAGATAGGTCTGTTGGAGAAAAATTCAATAGAATTGGAAGAGGTGTCACTCTTTAACAAACTTAATAATATTTGTCTGAGATTCTGCTCATAAGGAAGCATATCTTCTATAACCTTTTGAGCCTTATGAAGTTTTGCGGCAGCCACCATCTTCATCGCCGAAGTGATTTTGAGAGTGGTTTTTACTGTGCCGATTCTTGTTTTTGTTTCTCTAAGTGACGCCATATCAAAGTTTTATTATTGAAGGCTCATAGAAACTGAGGCAGCCTCATTTTCTATAATAGTTGTTATCTTTTCATTAAGTATTCCTTCCTCCAATGGCAACAGAACATCATCCTTGTGGGAAGCTCTCATTCTTGATAGAAATACTTCTTGAAACTCATGTACCTTTTCCAAAGGAATGTCTTTCATTAAAGCATGAGTTCCACAATATAATACTGCAATCTGTTCTCCAAGAGGCATAGGAGAATATTGTGACTGTACAAGAAGTCTACTATTCTTTCGTCCCTTATCTATTGCCATTGCAGTAATATTATCTATATCAGATGAGAACTTAGTAAAGGCTTCAAGTTCATTGTATTGAGCCTGGTCAATCTTCAATGTTCCCGCCACCTTTTTCATACTCTTCACTTGCGCACTTCCTCCAACACGCGATACTGAAATCCCGACATTTATCGCTGGACGTATACCTTGATTGAAGAGAGAAGTTTCCAAATAAATCTGACCATCTGTAATTGAAATAACATTGGTCGGTATATAGGCGGATACATCTCCTGCCTGCGTCTCTATAATCGGAAGAGCCGTAAGCGAGCCTCCTGCTACCACTTTGCCTGCAAGAGAGGCTGGAAGATCGTTCATCTTTTCGGCAACATCCTGCTGTCCTATAATCTTAGCAGCCCTTTCAAGCAACCTCGAATGGAGGTAGAACACATCTCCTGGATAAGCCTCACGACCTGATGGCCTTCTAAGTATCAATGATACTTCGCGGTAAGCCACTGCCTGTTTGGATAGGTCGTCATATACAACCAAAGCAGCACGACCTGTATCCCTAAAATACTCACCTATTGCTGCTCCTGCAAATGGGGCATAATACTGCAAAGCCGCAGGATCTGCCGCTGTTGCTGCTACCACAACAGTATAATCCATAGCACCCTTAGCACGAAGTGTTTCAACAATATTAGCAACAGTAGAACCTTTTTGTCCTATTGCTACATAGATACAATATACAGGACTTCCTTTAAGGTACTCAGTACGTTGATTAATTATAGTATCAATTGCTATTGCAGTCTTTCCAGTCTGACGATCACCTATTATAAGTTCCCTTTGCCCCCTTCCAATAGGTATCATCGCATCTATGGACTTTATACCTGTCTGAAGAGGTTCATTAACAGGTTGACGAAAAATAACTCCTGGTGCCTTTCTCTCCAGAGGCATACTGATGGTATCTCCTTCAATATCACCAAGACCATCAATTGGATTTCCCAAAGGGTCTACGACTCTTCCAATCATGGATTCGGAAACAGGTATAGAAGCTATTTTACCAGTTCTCTTAACTGTCATTCCCTCCTTTATCATATCTGTCGGTCCTAAAAGAACTGCACCAACATTATCCTCTTCCAAATTCATAACAACAGCCATAATGCCGTTTTCAAATTCCAACAGTTCTCCTGCCTCTGCTTTAAGCAATCCATATATACGGACAACACCATCACTGACCTGCAGCACCGTGCCTATCTCCTCATACTTTGCTGATAGATCGATAGATCTAAGTTGAGTAAGAAGCACATCTGACAATTCACTTGGACTTATATGATTCATATAAACACCTTTTCATGGCAATATATGCCACTATTATACAATTCTTTTATTTTTAGATATAAACTGTTTCCTTAGAGTCTCAATCTGTCCCTTAACACTCGCATCTACCCTAATATCCTTTATAGAAAAAGTAAAACCTCCAATTAAATCAGGCTCAATAACTGTTTCTAATTGTAATTGACAACCTGTACTCGATTTTATTGTATTTTTTAGAAAGTTTTCAAGTTTTTCTGAAGCAACAGAAGTAAACAATTTTGCTTGTATTATCTTTCTGTCCTCAAGATATAATTCTTCAAAATCATGAAGTATAAATTTCAGCAAATCTCCACGTCCTTTGGAAAACACAAATTCAAGGAATCTGATTAAAGACGGAGAAAGAGAATCTAAAGATACTGACGACTTTAAGGCTTCATAACATGATGAAGTAGTCAAAGCATTTCTAAGACGTACTACATCATTATATGCCGCATCAGCATCCCCTTGAATATTAACATATTTTAGGAAGGCCCTTGCGTACCTTATAGATATAATCCCCGTATTCATATCATTTAACTGACTAAATCTGAATTATCTCTGGCTGATATTTCGTCCACCAGTGTATCTACATAATTAAGCTTTGACGAATCACTTCCAAGTTCCTTACGCACTATTTTTTCAGCCACCGCAATGGACAATATCGCCATTTGCTTTCTTATATCCCTTAATGCACTCTCCTTTTCTGCAGCAATCTCTTTCTTTGCTTTTTCTATAAGTTTTCCTGCCTCAACTGCAGCATCTTCTTTTGCCTGCTCAATTATCTTTTTTCGCAGTTCTGAAGTTTCATTAATCATCCTATCTTGCTCAAGCTTTGTTTGAAGCAAGAGTTTCTTTTGCTCATCAGCAAGATTTTTAAGACGATCTTCAGCTTCTTTGGCTCCATGTAATGCTTCACTTATATGTGCATTTCTTTTTTCTACCATACCTGTAATAGCAGGAAAACCAAATTTGGCAAGTAGGATAAAGACTAAGCCGAATATAATGAGCATCCAAACCAGGAGTCCGAAACCTGGTGTAATAAGACTCATTGTAGTTTATTTATAACTATATAACAATGGCAAGCAGGCAAACAACTATTGCAAATAGGGATGCACCTTCAATCATACCTGCCACTATAATCATGCTTGAACGTAGATTACCTGCAGCCTCAGGCTGACGAGCAATAGCCTCCATTGCACCCATACCGACTTTACCTATACCAAAGCCTGCTGCAAATGCAGCAAATCCAGCACCTATTGCGGCTCCAACTTTTCCAAGAGCCAATCCAGCAACAGCTTGTAATAATATCGCTAATACCATAGTTTAAAATTTTAATTATATTATTATATAAAAATCAATGCCTCTGCCTTGCAATTCCAATATAAATTGAAGACAGCATAGTAAATACATAAGCCTGAATAAATGAAACCAAAATTTCAAGTAAATCCAAAAATATTCCAAAGGCTACCGACACAACCGTCATCGAACCAAACAGAAGTGAACCATACTTTGCCATAACAAATATCAGACTTACTATACACAAAATCTGTATATGTCCAGCCAACATATTGGCAAACAATCTTATAGTCAGAGATAAAGGCTTCATAAAAGCACTGAATGTCTCTATTACCGACATAACGGGTTTAAGCAAACCAGGAACATCTGGATTAAAAATTTCCTTGTAATAGTGCTTTGTTCCCCGAAGATTTACAATTAAAAATGTCAACAAAGACAAGATAAGTGTAACCGCTATATTTCCTGTAACATTTGCTCCACCTGGAAATACAGGAATGATCCCCATAAGGTTATTCAGTAATATAAATAAAAATACAGTTATCAGATATGGAGAGTACTTTCTATACTCTTCTTCACCTATATTGTCCTTTGCTATGCCATGAACCATCATAATAATAGGTTCCATAACACCAGCAATACCTGATGGGCTTTCATTTAAGGCATCATGCTTCTTGTACCAACGAGCAGAGAGCAATATAATAAGGACAAGAAGAATAGAACTGAACATAATAGAAAGCACATTTTTAGTAATAGATATATCTACTAAAGGTCTTTCTCCTGTCAAACTTTCAATTATTTTCCCTTTATGTCCACTTTCCTCATTTCCAATAACCAATCCGTTATATTCCTTTCCATCCTCCAACTTGGAAGACATAAATATATTTAATCCTGAATTACTGCTATACACTATCACAGGAAGAGGAAGAGAGATTGACTTATCTCCAATATCTATAATATGCCACCAATATTCGTCTTCTATATGACTGAAGATTATTTTGGGGATATTAATATTTTCAGAATCAGCCTTTTTCTCCTCACCTGTTGCAAAAATAGGTAACGCAACAAGAAAACAAATAACAATTATATATCTGAAAACACTTTTCATTCCTCTATACATGCTGTAACCCTGTTATCCTTAATCTTAACAAAGCCGGAACTTATATGTATATTCTTTTTGTCATTATTGATATAGTAAGTAATATCTCCTAACTCAAGTGAAGAAATCAGAGGAGCATGGTTGCGAAGTACCTCAAATCTTCCCACACTGCCTGGGAAATCCACACGACTAACCATATCGTTTAATATTACACCCTGCGGTGAAAATATTTCTAATCTTATATCCATTATTTTGATTTAGATAGAATATCTTCTCCTTTCTTTATTGCTTCTTCAATCTTACCTACGTTAAGAAAAGCCTGCTCCGGCAGATAATCCACCTCTCCATCAAGAATCATATTAAAGCCCTTTACGGTATCATCTACATCCACCATGACTCCTGGCACTCCAGTAAATTGTTCAGCAACAGAGAATGGTTGTGAAAGGAAACGCTGTACCCTTCTCGCACGTCTGACTGTCAATTTATCTTCTTCGGACAATTCATCCTGCCCAAGAATTGCTATTATATCCTGAAGTTCTTTTTGCCTCTGAAGTATCTGCACAACTCTATGAGCAACATCATAGTGTTTTTGTCCAACAATATCTGGGGTTAAAATTCTTGAAGTAGATTCGAGAGGATCTACGGCAGGATAGATACCCAATTCCGTAATCTTTCTGCTCAAAACCGTGGTAGCATCCAAATGCGTAAATGTTGTAGCAGGAGCAGGGTCCGTAAGATCATCTGCTGGCACATATACAGCCTGGACTGAAGTTATTGAGCCATTTTTAGTAGAAGTTATACGCTCCTGCATTTGTCCCATTTCAGTAGCAAGTGTAGGCTGATACCCAACTGCAGAAGGCATTCTGCCCAACAAAGCGGACACCTCCGAACCAGCTTGAGTAAAACGGAATATATTATCTATAAAGAAAAGTATATCCTTAGGTCCATTGCCATTAGATGCATCTCTAAATGATTCAGCAAGGGTCAGCCCAGAAAGAGCCACTGCAGAACGAGCACCTGGTGGTTCATTCATCTGTCCAAAAACCATAGAAACCTGGGATTTTTCGACCTCCGACATATCTACTTTTGACAAATCCCATTTCCCCTCTTCCATACTTTTGAGGAAAGCGTCTCCGTACTTAATGACGCCAGACTCTATCATTTCCCTCAACAGGTCATTTCCTTCCCTCGTACGCTCTCCGACACCGGCGAAAATAGAAAATCCGTTATGTTTTTTGGCTATATTGTTGATGAGTTCTTTAATCAGCACTGTCTTACCGACACCAGCTCCTCCAAAAAGACCAATCTTACCACCTTTAAGATAAGGCTCCAAAAGATCAATGACTTTAATACCAGTAGCTAAGATTTCTTCAGAAGTAGTAAGATCTTCAAATTTAGGAGGTTCTCTATGAATAGGCAGAGTTTCGTCACTTTTTATTTTAGACAAACCATCTATGGTAGCTCCGGTTACATTCATAACCCTTCCTCTTATACAAGAGCCAACAGGCATAGATATAGGCTTCCCTGTACTTATAACCTCCAGTCCCCTAAGAAGTCCATCAGTCGAGTCCATAGCAACCGCCCTCACCGTATCTTCTCCGATATGCTGCTGCACTTCTAATACCAGGTCATTTCCATCTCCTTTCTTAACGATTAACTCATCGTGAATACGTGGTAGAGATGATACTTCGTTTTTTCTTTCCAATTCGAAATGGACATCCACGACAGGTCCAATAATTTGGGAAATTCTTCCCTTTACTTCAATCATTACCTGTATATTTCTTTGAAACCAACGTTCACAAATATAGGAATTATTATCATTTAGTGTTCAGTAAATTTTAATATTTTTATCCTATTGGGTTTACCTGTAGGTGTCATCGGAATTTTATCTATTCTAAGGTAAAATTTAGGCCGTAAATACTTAGGAAGACTGCTATTGCAAAGTTTCTCTATCTTTTCTTTTTCGTCCAAAAGTATATTAGATTCATAAACAAGAACAATTACTTCTCCAAACTTTTTATCTTGTCTTTTGGATATAACAAAAGGACAATTTAATACACCTGAAAGCCTGTTTTCTACATCTTCCATCTGCACCTTTATTCCTCCTGTATTAATCACATTATCTACTCTTCCTATTATTTTAAAACCTTTTCCATCTTTAGATAACTCTGCAATATCATTGGTAACAAGTCTTTCAGTATTAACTTTCGGAGCGAATATAACAAGCCTGCCATCATCCCTTACACTTATTTCAACTCCTTTAAAAGGTATATACCAATCACTTGCGTCTTTGCCTGTAAGTTTTCTCAAGGCAATATGAGATAAAGTTTCAGTCATTCCATATGTAAGCCATACAGCATTTGGGAAGGTTTGAAGTTTTTTAATAATAATATCATCTACAGGTCCTCCTCCTATTATTAGATTAGATATTTTTTTGAGTTTCTCTAATTCCTCAGGGACATTGAGGGAATTATATACCTGAAGAGGTATCATGGCAGCAAAATCTACCACTTCATCAACATCTTTTAAGGGATGACCGTCAGGTGTACGCTCTATCATTTCCAAACCACAGACCAACGAACGGACAGCCATCATTTTCCCTGCGATATAGTCCATTGGAAGGCAAATTAAGGCTTTGTTCCCTTTCTTTACACCTAAAAATTCACAAGTCATTCTTGCACTTGCAATCATTGACGACTTTTTCACAATAATATGCTTCGGCTGTCCTGTAGAGCCACTTGTGCATACTTCCATTGTTTCACAGGGAGATTGCCATTGCTGTATAAACTCATTCAACGTCATATCCACAACACCATAATTTATTGTCCTCAACTTTGATTGGGACTTTTATATTGTCATTATACAATAGCCCAGTACCAAGTCCCTGTGGCATTTTTATATCCGGACCATACTCCTTCGCAGCAATTTGAGCCACCGCATTCAAACCCACATTACTTTCTAAAGCACTTGTAATCCACGAACCTATGCCATATTGTGAAGCAAGTTTTATCCATTCTTGCGTCCCTGACATACCGCCATGCAGGGAAGGTTTCAACACTATATAAGACGGATGTAAATTTTCAAGTAATTCTTTTTTTGATTTAAAATCATTTATTCCTATCAGTTCTTCATCAAAAGCAATGGGAATGGGAGATTTTTCACACAAGTATGCCATTTGTGACCATTGTCCCTTCATTATAGGCTGCTCGATGGAATGAATATCATACTCTGACAATTCTTTCAATCTTTCAAGGGCATTGTCAGGAGAGAATCCTCCATTGGCATCCAATCTTATTTCCAACTGTTCTTTATTATAAAGGGAACGTGCATGTTTTATCAAAGCTTTTTCCTCTTCAAAATCAATTGCTCCTACTTTAAATTTTATACATCTGCTGCCTCTGGCTATTTTTTCATCTAGCCTTTGCTTCATCTGGTCAAAAGTCCCCATCCATATAAGACCATTGATAGGTATTCCTTCTTTTCCCTTAGAAAAAGGGGTATCAAAAAGGGAATAGGAGCCTCCAGCTTTTAACTGCAATATAGCCGTCTCAAAGCCAAAAAGTATTGAAGGATAATTTATAAGACGCTCTATATCAATATTTCCTGTAGTTGCCAAATAATTCGCCTCATCTGTTAAAATCTTTTCATAGTCAGGTAGGAAGTCGCAACTCAATCGTGGAAGAGGGGCGCATTCTCCTATACCGAAAACATCAGGATTGGAAACCGATGATATATTTACGAAAAAACTATGCCTCGTAGTATAAACGCCACGAGAGGTACCGGCAGGTTCACGAAAATGAAAAGTTCGTTCAGAAATATTTATATTATACTCCATTCTTATTAAGGGAATTTAGGATAATCGTCAAAATTAGGCTTCCTTTTTTCCAAAAATGCCCGTCCGCCTTCCTGAGCTTCATCCATCGTGTAATACATCATTGTGGCATCTCCAGCAAGTTCCTGTATACCAGCTTGACCGTCAAGTTCTGCATTTAATCCAGCCTTTATCATTCTTAGTGCAAGTGGGGAATGTTCCATCATTGTTTCAGCCCACTCAACACACTCATCTTCAAGCCTTTCCACTGGGACTACTTTATTGACGAGGCCCATTTTTTCAGCTTCAGCTGCTGTGTATTTTCTACATAGAAACCATATTTCTCTTGCTTTCTTTTGTCCGACAATTCTCGCAAGGTATGATGAACCGAAACCAGCATCAAATGACCCTACACGAGGACCAGTCTGTCCAAAAATTGCATTTTCAGATGCTATTGTAAGATCACACATTACATGCAGCACATGTCCTCCTCCTATCGCAAAACCATTTACCATAGCAATTACTGGTTTTGGAAGCCGCCTTATCTGCATCTGGACATCGAGTATATTAAGACGCGGTACACCATCTTCACCGACATAACCTCCGCGTCCTTTTACATGCATATCTCCACCCGAACAAAAGGCTTTATCCCCTGCTCCTGTTAATATAACTACCCTTATATCGCTACATTCACGACAATAAGAAAAAGCTTGAGACATTTCCATAGTAGTCAGAGGAGTAAAAGCATTCCTATAACGTGGGCGATTAATCGTAATTTTGGCTATATGGTTATATTCTTCAAATAATATATCCTTAAAATCAAACCCCTCTATATTTTTCCATTCTCTATTTTCCATATACATATTTATTTATCGAAATTAATTTCAAGAAGCATAGGCCTATCTGAATCACAGTCTATAAGCCAATCTATACCTAAAACCATTTCTTCTCTGTTTTTAGCCTTTTTATATAATACATTATTTTGTAAACAAATTCCATATGCATTACAACTGTGTTTTCCCATTATAGATGAAGCCGCTACACTTTCAGACAATCCTTTCAGATTTTTAAAAATTGAGCCTCCTCCGTCATTAAGCAATATTATTCTGAAATTACCCCTTAATTTTTCATTCCATAAGGCATTTTCATCATAAAAAAAACTTAAATCCCCTATTATGCAGAAAACATTTTCAGTAGAAGCCATAGACATCCCAGCTGCGGTAGATAACGAGCCTTCTATACCATTTACTCCTCTATTACTCCATACATAATGAGCGGCATATTTACAAGCATATCTAACAGAAGAACTATTGGCATAATGAATTTCATACTTTTCATTTATTGAGGATACCCTTTTTTCAAAATATCTTACAACTGCATCAGGGGAAAATTCATTATCGTCGTGATTATCAGAAAGTTCTATCTCTTTTCGCAGATTTTGCCATTTTATATTAAAAGACGTATCTGCTTTTGACCTAAGTCTTTTTGATATATCCCTGAAAACTCTTTTAGGAGAAGCCTCTATCACGCAGGAGAGGTTCATATAAGTGTCCTGTATTTTTCCTTCCTCATCAATCAACCATTGGGTGGATTGACATGAGCGTAGAAAACTTTTCAAAGGCTTACAGATGACATCTCCACCATAAAACAGCAGAATATCAGGAGCATAGTCACTTAACTTATTTTCTATTTTTTGTATTGCCCCAGATAAATCACCAAAAGGATTACCAGGACTTATGGGATTTGTCAATACAGGAATATATTGTCCTATTTCATTCAAATAATCTCTAATTGTAATATCATTTCCACAATGGCCTAAAACAATCATCGGCTTTTTATAAGTTGTAAATTCATCTATACATGAATTATATTTTTCCAAACCAACTTCTTCCGATAATACTACTCTTCTAATGACTCTCTCATTTGGCAATTTTTCCCTTGTGAAATTAAATAATGGGTCGGATATAGGCACATTGATGTGAACTGGAGCAGGGTTCCTATGATTAAGTTCCAATAAAGCCTCATTTACAAGACGATTACAATGCCATCTTTGATTGTAATTAAAAGGCTCTGGTAAGGAAACAGATTTTCTAAAATATTCGCAAAATGCAATATCCTGATGTAAAGTCTGACCATCTCCCTGATCAATCCATTCAACTGGTCTGTCTGCTGAAATGACTAATAGCGGGACATGTTGATAATATGCCTCGGCCACTGCAGGAGCAAGATTTAACAAAGCAGTACCAGATGTGACACACACAGCCACAGGAGTACCTGTTTTTTGGGCAATGCCTATTGCATAAAAGCCAGCCGTCCTCTCATCAACAATAGTAATACATTCTATACCAGGACATTCCTCAAGATTATTTACTATAGGAGCATTACGAGAACCGGGACAGACAATCGCATAAGATATTCCATGCTCCGGCAAAAGCGAAGTCAGGATTGCAATATTTTCTTTATCGCTATACATTTGACAATTATAACCGTTAAAAACACAATAACTTTTTCATTGTATCCATTTTAGCTGCAGTTTCATTCCATTCGTTTTCTTCTTTACTCTGAACTAAAAGACCACCTCCAGCATATAAGCTACAATTATTATCCATTATAGACATACATCTTAAAGTAACATATATAGAAGTACTATCATTCATATTTAGTGGACCTATAAAACCACTATAGAAGCGTCGATTAATTCCCTCATTCTCTATAATAAACTCTCTTGCTTTTTCTTTTGGAAGACCACAAACGGCAGGGGTTGGGAAAAGCATATCTATAAGTTCCCCTATTTTTTCTACATCTTTTGGAATAAATGAAAAATCAGTTCTAAGATGAAGCAAATCAGATGCATATGAAGTATATGGACCTTTAACTGCTTGTATGTTTGCCAATTTTTCTATCTGAGTGAAAATATAATCCGCAACTATTTTCTGTTCTTCCACATTCTTTTTAGACCATTCTGTCAAATCAAACGGATTTTTATTCTTGCCAGATGATTTCATTGTACCGGCAAGAGCCATTGTATGCCATTCATTTTTATCTCCACTAAGCAAGATTTCAGGTGTAGCTGTAAGCCATGTTCCTGCTTTTTCCGATTTAACTAAGGCTATAAACATATTTGGATACATCTTGCATGCATCTATAAAAAGTTCAGTCGGGTTTACATTCGTCACATTCAATTCCTGCTTACGAGCTAAAACTATTTTTTGAAATTTTCCTTCAATCAGGTTTTTATGAAACAGGTTAAATGATTTTGAATATAAATCTCTGTCTTCGCATAAACTATTTATATAATTTGACGAATGAGTAACCTTATCAGGGTCTTTAATTTCACATACAGTTATTCTATTTGGATGAAAAAGGTATATAGGCTCTTTTTCTGATGGAGAAAAGGGAGCAAAGACAAAACCATGTTTTCCGCTTAACTCCTTAGGAGAAAATAACTCTTCAGTATCAGCATTTATTTCCAATACTACATATTGGTTTTTATTTGGAAGCCTATATTGTATAAAATCAACCATTAAACTGTTTTTTTATATAATTTGTCACCTGAACGCAAGAAATGATTTCACCTGCATTATTTTTTACATCCACTTGCCATTGGTGCAAAGTCGCTCCTTTATGAATAAGCCGTGCATATCCTGTTACTGTTTCACCTATCGGAACTGACTTCACATGACTTGCAGATACGTTTATTCCTACACATATATGATTGATGCACAGTACAGAAGAACCTACTCCGGCAAGAGTTTCGGCCATTGCTATTGTTGCACCACCGCTTAGATACCCGAATGTCTGTCCAATACTTTCGCTTACTTTCATTGAAGCTACGCATGTATTTTCATCATCCGTGGATATAAATTTCATTCCAAGCGTATGTGCTATATTTTGACTTCCATTAAGGAATTTATCTATATGCTCAAGGTTCATTGTATTAAAATAGAAAGCCCCTCATAGTGAGCCTCAAAAGAGACATCAATATGAGAGGCTGAAATTATATTGCCTGACTATATATGTCAGTGAATTTTATCTTAGTTTCTTATAGCCATAAACAGCTTCATCACCAAGTTCCTGTTCAATCTTCATAAGACGATTGTATTTTGCTATACGGTCGGTACGGCTAAGTGAACCAGTCTTAATCTGACCTGAGTTTGTAGCAACTGCAATATCTGCGATTGTTGTATCCTCTGTTTCGCCAGAACGATGTGAAGTAACTGTTGTATAACCATGACGATGTGCCATTTCAATTGCATCAAGAGTTTCAGTTAGAGAACCAATCTGATTTACTTTGATAAGAATTGAGTTGCCGGCACCCATCTTTATACCTTTTTCAAGATATTTAACATTGGTTACAAATAGGTCATCACCTACAAGTTGACATTTGCTACCAAGAGCCTCTGTAAGTCTAACCCAACCATCCCAATCTTCTTCGCTAAGACCATCTTCGATAGAATCAATAGGATATTTAGAAATAAGTTCTTCGAGATATTTAATTTGTTCATCTGAAGAAAGTTTCTTTCCGTTAGGATCTTTTTTAAGACCATTAGAAAGTTGCTTATAGTCATAGAAGAACTTGCCGTTTTCCTTAACGCAGAACTCAGAAGCAGCACAGTCCATAGCAATGGTAACATCTGTACCAGGAGTATAACCTGCCTTTTTAATTGCTTCCATAATACATTCAAGAGCATCGTCAATGCCATTAAGGTTAGGAGCAAAACCACCTTCATCACCAACAGCTGTTGAAAGACCACGAGCCTTAAGAACTTTTTGGAGTGCATGGAAAACTTCAGCACCAATACGTACACCTTCAGCTTCGCTCTTTGCGCCTATAGGACGAACCATAAATTCCTGGAATGCTATAGGAGCATCTGAATGGGCACCACCATTTATGATATTCATCATAGGTACAGGAAGCACATGACCATTAGTACCACCAATATATCTGTATAGAGGAATTCCTAAATAATTAGCAGCAGCATGAGCTACAGCAAGAGAAACACCTAAAATAGCATTTGCTCCAAGATTGCTCTTTGTAGGAGTACCATCAAGGTCCAACATAGTTTTGTCAATAGCCCTCTGGTCGAGAGAAGACATACCTATAATAGCTGGAGCAATTTTATCATTGATATTTGCAACTGCTTTCAAAACGCCCTTTCCACCATAACGTTTAGGGTCGCCATCACGAAGTTCAAGAGCTTCATTTTCACCTGTTGATGCTCCTGATGGAACAGATGCTGTACCAATTATACCAGATTCAAGGACAACTTCAGCCTCGATTGTAGGATTTCCTCTTGAATCGAGGATTTCTCTACCTGTAACTTGAATAATTCTCATTTTTATAGAAATTTAGATATTGTTATATTTACTTTTATAACCTCGCAAATTTAATCAATTCATACAATATTAACAATAATAACTGCACAGACATATCCAGTAAAGTAAAGGCAGATATATTTCATTCATCGATCAAAAGAAAGGAGCCTCTCGCGGTAATACTCATACTGCTTCCTGCGCAACTCAATCTCCCTCGGCA
>CAMQDS010000014.1 GCA_946999645.1 uncultured Bacteroidales bacterium | reverse complement strand
GGGATAGCACCGCAGGTGCGTACTGCCCCCAAGCCCTGGCTCCGCAGGCGCAACAATCAGCAGGACATAATGCAAAACAAAAGCGCAGAAGAAAAAACCAAACGCAAATTAGACAAAAAAACTAAAATGCACCCTACCATACACCCTCTCCTTCACAAAACGAGCATGCGACCTAAAAGAATACTCCCCACCATGCTCCAAAATAAAATAACACCCCTCATGCAACAAATTAAGAGACAGCACCTTATCAGGAATAGTATCCAAACCCTCCATAGAATAAGGAGGATCAGCAAAAATCAAATCAAAACATTCCTTACAAATAGGAAGAAAATCAAAAACATTATGCCTCACAACAACAAGATTATCCATCCCAAACCTCCTCGCACAAACACTAATCGCAGAAGCATACTTAGGATTCATCTCAACCGTCCACACCTTACCAACACCCCTCGAAACAAACTCAAAAGAAATAGAACCAGACCCACCGAATAAATCCAACACCTTAAGATCATCAAACTCATATTCATTACCTAAAATATCAAATAGAGCCTCCTTAGCAAAATCAGTAGTAGGACGAGCCGAAAAACCATCAGGAACATCAAAAAACCTGCCCTTATATTTACCACCTATAATACGCATCAAACAACCTCCACAGATCTAAAATAACGATACAAAGACATCTCATTATCATAAGAAACAGGCGTCCTAAAAACAATCGTAGAAACCTCCGGATTAAGTTGCAACTTCTTAAGAGCCAAAAATATAAAATATTCAGCAGTAGTAAAATCCTGTGCCTGGAAAATATTTGCCAACAACAAAGTCTTACCTTGCGCAACAACAAGATGTAAAAAACCATCCATATAAGAAGCAAATATCTTATTATAATCCTGACATTTATCAATATCCTTAATCAGAAAATACAATTCCGGCAAAACAGGTACAGAATTACCATTAGTCAACAAAACCATACCAGAAATAACAGTCGAAAGCGTTTCACCCATAGAATTAGAATAGACAAGAACTGCAGCCTTCTCAGGAATATCAATATGCCTAACCTCATCATCCGCATTAATTGACACCACATCCATCAATGCTTCTCTTTCCGAATTAGAATCAAAGAAAAGAACAGGAACAAGCGCACACTTAGAAGACAATAACGAAATCTCAACAGACTCATATCTTCTCCGGAACTCCTCAGTCGTAAAAACCTTATCAGGAGTAAGCCATCCAGAAGATTTCACCGCCCCAGCATCATCCGAAACCTTAAAAGAATATCCACTCAATGAAACTTGAATGGATATCCTATTAAATCTATTATTATCCTGGGTATCTTGCATCTTATTCCCAGTTACCTGCATTATTGTTAGGAGCAGTAACACTACCTACCTGCAATCCCTTATACAAGCCTGCAGCCTCGCGATCAGCATCAATATTTATACGCAACTGATTGTCAAGACCTTTAAGCAATGCTTTATACGGCATTTTAGCTTCAAAAAGAGAAACGTCCACCCCGGATACAGGTTTAACAATAGCATCCATTTCCACTTTTTGCTTTCCTGAGAAAGGAATATAACGCAAAGAATCTATATTAAAATCTGTACGATTTGAAAAAAGAGTATCCTTTACAGGAATAGAATTTTTTATTGAAAAAACAAGATTCTCACCTTTCTTATATAGCTCATACATCTGTTGTGAAGTAATCTTACGATTTTTCTTCTTAAGATTTTCTGTATTTGCTACAGCAGCCGAGTCATCATTAGATCCAACCTGCATAATAACATCCATATTTTCATTGTTGTAGAACAATGCAAGAGAATCAAAATCTGCCGTAAACTTTCCATGTACACTCTTGTATGCAACCTCAAGAGTACGTATATCTTTCAGTCGCTGAATAGCCACGGCTTCACGCGCCGCTTTCTGTTTATTAAACTCTACTGGCTCCTGTATACTTTTAACAATAGCGAAAACCAGTCCAACTATTACTAAAAGCAGGACTATGTTGATAATTGTTTTGACTACTCGGTTCATTATTTTTGCTAATTAATTATATTCAAACTTCTGACAAAGTTATAAAATTGATTTATCAAATGCAATATAATTTGTAAATTTGCAGAAGGTATATTTTATGGAATGAAAGAAATCAATCGAATAGATATAGAGAGGCTCAGAGATACATTATCTGTATCAAAAAAAATCACACTTACGGCACATACTCATCCAGATGGAGATGCAATAGGAAGTTGTATAGGTATGGCTGAATATTTGAGATCCATAGGTAAGGATGTAATAATCTCTCTTCCAGACGAAATAGATGACTATCTCCAATTTATGCTCTCTCCTCTATCTTCCGAATACATCCATATATATAGTGCTGAACCCGAAAAAATGTCTGACAGACTTTTGTCAAGCGACCTTATAATATGTCAGGATTATAATTCTTTCAGCCGCACCGATTGCATGGAAGATGACCTCAAAACTTCCAAAGCCGCCAAAATACTTATAGATCATCATCTTAACCCAGACAAAGAAGATTTTTCAATTATATTTTCGGATACAGAAGTTTCATCTACTTGCGAACTGCTTTTCTATATATTAATGGAAATGCCTGAAATCAATCAAGACGTAAGGAAACTAAGTCTTGAATGTGCAACCGCTCTGATGACTGGAATGACTACAGATACTAATAATTTTGCCAATTCAGTCTACCCTACTACTTTTAAAATGGCTTCATCATTATTGGAGGCAGGTGTAGATAGGGAGTCAATAATTTCTTCGTTGTATAAGAATTATAACGAAAGTAGATTGAGAGCAATGGGGTATATGCTGCTTAAAAGTATGGAAATTACGAATGAGGGTATTGCCTATATGATTATGACACAGGAGATAATGAATAGATACGAAATCAACCATGGAGATACAGAAGGTTTTGTAAACCTACCATTATCAATCGGTAAGGTAAAGATGAGTATTTTCCTAAAAGAAGACGGGGACCATTTCAGAGTTTCTATAAGGTCTAAGGAAAATGTATCTGCAAACAAAATGGCAGTTCAGTATTTCAATGGAGGAGGACATGAAAAAGCCGCAGGAGGAAAGATACCTATACCAAATGATACAGAGCCATTTATATTTGCAAAAGAATATATATTAAATGCTATTAAAAAATATTTTGAAGAATAATGATAAGATATAATAAAATATTAGCCTTGCTTATATTAGGCATTATTTTTATTGCCTGCACAGATGAAAATACTAAAAATGAATGGACAAGGCAGGAAGAAAACATAGAAAAGTTTCTATCTAAAAAACTCAAAAGCAATCTTTCGTATAGAGTTGAGTCATTTGATGGTAGTCAAAGACTTATAGTTAAGGAAGGTACGGGAGAAGAACTTTTGGATACAGGAACAATTTCTTTTTATTATGCAGGTTATGTCTTCAATGGTTCAGATATAAACCCAACTGAATTATTTGCAACTAATAATGAAAGCATTGCCTCTGCAGCTGGATGGAAACTTACAGATAAAAAAGCCTTTAATATAAAAACCATCAATATGTCTACAGCCAAATTAGTAGAGGGACTTAAAAATGGACTTTTTGGTGTAAAGTCAGGTGAAGAGTGCATAATACTATTTTCAGGAAAACATGGATTTGGTAATAATTTAGGCACGATTCCTGCAAACTCTGCCTTGGCTTATCATATATGGGTAAAAAGCATAACAAACGAATAATTATCACTGATGAAGAATACTATATTTTTACTTCCTGCTATAGCAGCAGCAATTATATCTGGATGTGCAAAAGATACAACTGCCTCCCCAAATGAAATGACAAAAGAATATATTGAGGCATGGCTAAATAAAAACTATCCAAATGCAGTAAAATCTGGTAACGGAATATATATACTTAAAGATACTCCAGGCACAGGTGAACCTTATAATTTTGAACAGTATGCAATTGTAAAAACTACAGTATCAAATCTTTCAGGAGACATAAAATCGACTACTGATAAACAACTTTCTATGCAATTAGGAAAATATAACAGTTCCTATTATTACGGACCTAAGACTTGGAAAGTAAGTAAAAATTATCAGCCAGTAGGTATTTATGATATGATTGGAGGAATGAAACGCGGTGGTTATAGAAAGGCTCTAATTCCTAGTTGGTTGATGGGATATAAAAGATATAAGAACCCCGCCAAATATATTAAAAATTCTCCTGATAATGCAGTTACATCTATATATGAAATTTCATTGGAGGATTTTACTAATGATATAGATAAATTGCAGATTTCTCAAATCGAAGAATTTATCGCAAAGAGGATGACTGGAGCAAAGCCTATAGAAAAAGGTTACTACTATAAACAAATAAAATCTCCTAAGGCTAAAATAGATAAGGATACAATCATCTATATAAATTATATAGGAAGACTTCTTAACGGTCAGGTATTTGATACCAATATAAAGGATACAGCAAAGGTTTACAATATATATAATCCAAGAAAACAATATAAGCCTATTGCTGTTGATAGAACTGAAAAGACAGATAAGATTAAATTTAAGGATGCCAAGGGAGGACTGATTAAAGGTTTCCAAATGCTAATAAAGAAAATGGGCACCTACGAAAAGGCTGCTGGCATCTTCATTTCTGATTATGGATATAAGGAACAGAGTGTTGCAAATACAATTCCTGGATACTCTCCTCTGTGTTTTGAAGTAGAACTAACAGAGAAACCTTCTGAAGAATAGTTGTTGTAGGGAGCGCAGAATTTACTATGGCATGAAAATTAAGAATGTATCTAGAGCAGTCTGTATTTTAGTCGCTCTATTGGGACTATGTATAGCTTTTTTTATGAGTGAAGTGGATGCTGATGATAATTACGGATTGCATAAGATAAATCCACATTTAAACAGCAGGCTAACAAACGAACTATCTGAAATAGAGTCACTTAAGGGAATGGATAAAAGCATTGTCCGTTTTATGGGCAAATGGGGAATTAAAGGACTTTCACTTTCCATAATGCGTAATGATTCTCTTCTGTTTGCAAAAGGTTACGGTTGGGCTGACGAGGAAAAGGGACATGAGATGAAGCCTTCAAGTTTAATGCGTTTGGCTTCTGTTTCTAAATTAGTGACTGCTACAGGGATAATGGTACTTATAGAGCAAGGCAAACTGTCCTTAAAAGATACCGTATTCGGTCCAGGAAAAATACTTTCAGACGATTTGTATCTTAATTCTATTAAGGATCGCAACTATTATAAAATAACTGTAGAAGATTTACTGAGACATAAAGCTGGTTTCACTCTAAGAGGAGGAGATCCAATGTTTTCCACAAGGGAGATAATGTTAAGACACAAGTTAAAAAAATCCATACCTCCTGATTCTCTTATTAAATATACTCTTAAAAGGAAACTTGGATATGTCCCAGGAAAGTCACGTACTTATTCAAATTTCGGATATTTTTTGTTAAGTCGTATAATAGAGGAAGTAAGCGGAGAAAGTTATGAGAATTTTATCCGTAAAAATGTGCTAAAACCAGCAGGCTGTACTGATTTTCATATAGCAAAAAACTATTACAGAAATAGATACAGAAATGAGGTAAGGTATTATGTTCCAGGAAATACTCCTCTTGTTCCAGAATATACAAATAGTGGAAATTTAGTTGAACGATGCTATGGCGGTAGTGATATTGAGGGACTTAGCGGAGCCGGAGCCTGGGTTGCTTCAGTACCGGAACTATGTTTGTTTGTGGCTTCTATAGATGGACATACAGAGGTTCCGGATATTATTTCCAAGGAGAGTGTTAATAAAATGACAAAGTTTCTTGATAAAAAGACATTTGCATTGGGTTGGAATACTACAAATCCCAAAAACGGCTGGACACGTACAGGAACTCTTGCAAGTACAAGCGCGTTGATTAAGTATTTTCCTGATGGCGAGTGTTGGATACTTGTTACTAATACAGGTACATGGAAAGGACCGAAGTTTACTCGTCAGACTACCGCACTTTTTAGTACACTACGACGTAAGTATTCTTCGATCCTTCCAAAACGTAACCTTTTCTGTAAGAATACAGAATAAGGTTTAATTTATTTTACGAACATTACTGCCTCTGCTATAGAGTTTAGTTTGGTATCTGCAGTATCTGCACGGCTTGCAAGTATACATGGTGCAGTTGTTCCTACTAACATTCCAGCTTGACGAACGTTTGAAGACAGTTTTGAGTTTGTTTTCCAGAACACATTGGCAGACTCAATATTAGGGAATACCAAGCAATCTGCGTCTCCTGCAACCGGGCTTGACAGTTTCTTGATTTCAACTGACTCTTTGTCTATAGCAACGTCAAGAGCAAGAGGTCCGTCACCTATACATCCAGCTATCTGACCGCGGTCACACATTTTTGCAAGTGCCGCACCTTCCATACATGCAGGCATAGAATCCAATACTTGCTCGGATGCTGCGATGAAGGCTACCTTAGGTTTTGAGATTCCGAATGAGCGGGCAACATTTACTACGAAATTAGTAAGTTTCATCTTCTGCCTGAAATCAGGAAGAGGAATTACCGCCATATCTGTGATGAATATAAGTTTATGATAGTTAGGTGTTTCCAATACGCCTACATGACTGAGAAGTCCTTTTGGTGGAAGAAGACCGGTTTCTTTGTTCAATATAGCGCGCAAGAATTTATCGGTACTGCAAAGACCTTTCATAAGTACGTCGCCTTCTTTGTCGTGAACCATTTTTACTGCAGTTGCAACTGCTTTAAGTTCAACAGGCTCATCTACTATTTCAAATTTTGACACTTGTATGTTTAGGTCTGCACAGACTTTTTCTATCATAGCCTTGTCTCCGACAAGTGTTGCTTTGATAAAGCCCATATCAACAGCCTTGGATGCAGCGTCTATTGTGTGTTCATCAACGGCCCAGGCTGCGACCATTCTTTTGCATATTCCTTTTGATTTTAATTCGTCAAATACGTCTGAAAATTTTGTTATCATTGCGATATTATTTATTCGGTTATTAAAGATTTGTTACTATATGCATTGTATCTCTTGCGATTACCAATTCTTCGTCTGTTGTGACAAGGGCTACTTTGACTTTTGAATCAGGAAGTGATATTATTGCATCCTCTCCCCATGCTGAATTGGCTTCATTGTCGAATTGAACACCAAGATAAGTGAGATTTTCACAGACTCTTCTACGAAGACGGCTGTTATGTTCCCCTATTCCTCCGGTAAATATCAGGAGATCTACCCCATTCATAACTGCCACATATTGTCCTATATTTTTTATTATGTCGTAAGTAAGTTTCTTAAGAACAAGTTTAGCCTTTGAATCTCCGGAATTTGCAAGTTCATCCAAATCACGGGCGTCAGACGTCTTGCATGAAAGACCGAGAAAGCCGCTTTTTTTGTTTATAATTTCAGAGACCTCATCAGGGGTAAGATTTTCTTTCTTCATGATATAAGGTATGATGTTGGCATCTATATTTCCACAGCGTGTTCCCATTATCATACCTTCAAGCGGGGTAAAGCCCATTGATGTGTCAACTACTTTACCGTTCATTATTGCTGTTATTGAACTTCCGTTTCCAAGATGGCAAGTGATTATCTTAGAATTGTTTATATCTACTCCGCACATTGCAGCGCCTTTTTCGGATACGAATTGATGGCTTGTTCCGTGGGCTCCGTAACGACGGATACGGTATTTTTCATAATATTCGTATGGCAGTGCATACATATATGCATATGAAGGCATTGTTTGGTGGAAAGCAGTATCAAATGTAACAACCTGCGGAACATCTGGCAATACAGACTGAACGGCTCTAATGCCAAGTATTTCTGCTGGGTTGTGGAGAGGAGCAAAATCACAGCATATTCTGATTTTATCCATGACGTCTTCATCTACTAAGGCGCTTTTTGAGAAGTACTCACCGCCATGTACAATTCTGTGACCTACAGCCTCTATGTCATCGAAGGATGACAGTACACCAGTTTCTTTATCTGTAAGTGCGGACATGACTAATTGCATGCCCATTTTATGATCGGGAACGGGGAGATTTTTTACTATTTTATCTTTTCCCGTTGGAGCATATTGAAGTATGCCTGTTTCAAGGCCGATTTTCTCGACTATACCCTTTGCTATTACGTCATATACGTTATCGCTCTTCATATCAAGAAGTTGGTACTTGATTGAGGAACTTCCGCAGTTTATCACTAATATTATCATTGTCTGCTTGTTTTAGTATTTATTGATTTTCGTGTTACAAAGTTAAGAAAGAATACCTATTTTAGCAAAAAAGAACGGTCATGATGGATGAGGGGAAAGATATAGTGGGATTGGCTATTCCTTTTGCGGCAGGCACGGGTTTAGGAGGGCTTTGTGAGTATTTTGCAGAGCAATTTTGTATTAGTTTTTCTCCTTATCTGTATGGTTCTATTTTATTTTTGTGTACTGTCGTTTTGCTGACATTGGTGTCGGTGTTCAGACCTCGTAAATTCTATGTTTATGCTATCATGTTCTGTATATTGGGACTGTGTTCTTATGGGACTATGAAAATGGTGGAGTCGCCGGATTTCAGTATCCTTGGCAGATTTGAACTTATGGCAAGGGAACTGACGGACAGGATGAAGGAGATGATAGATTGTTTACCGTATGAGGATGAAAGAGTGAGGGGGTTAGTCAGGGCGTTGACGACTGGGGACAGGAGCGGCCTTGACCGTGAAACGGTCAGAATATTCCGACAAGCCGGGGCTGCACATATTTTAGCGCTTTCGGGCTTGCACTTAGGGATAATTTACCTACTGCTAAAGTGGCTGCTTATACCCCTAGGAAAAGCCCCGGCAGCCGAATGTCTGCGTTCTGCCCTGCTTGTCGGAATATGTGGCTACTATTCAGTAGCCACAGGCCGCTCCCCCTCAATAGTGCGCGCATTCCTATTCATCACAATCAATGAGGCATCTCACCTTATGCACATACGCCCTTCCCCTATCAGAACACTTTGTTCCGCACTTACACTACAACTCACAGCCAATCCAGGAATAATACACTCCATAGGCTTTCAACTTTCCTACCTCGCAATGGCAGGCATATCAACTCTATACCCAGTATTTCTCTCTTGGTATCCCAAAGACACAAACGAAATTACCGACAAATACAACATCCCACTAAAACTTTGGCAAACAATAGCCCTCACCACATCCTGCCAAATCTTCACTGCACCAATAGTGTGGCTGCATTTTCACATATTCCCAAAATATTTTCTCATAACAAACCTGATAGCAAGCCCCATAACCCTCCTTGTTATGCTCACATCAATACTTACAATCTTCTTATTTGCAATAGGACTATGCCCTCAATACATAGTAAAAATTAATGAGCAGGTTTGTATCCTGCTCATTAATACACTCAATATAATATCTCAACTATAATCCCCTAACGCACACACCTTACAGAGGCAGCGAACATATTTCCACCAGCAGCATTCTGCATAACATTAGGTTGATTAGAATTTATATAGATATATACTCCCTGTCCGTTATTTCGTTCATCTGAAGTCCAAAAAGCAGCATAATCAAGAGAACCTTTAAACAAATAACCTCCCTTTTGAACTATCGCATAACCTACAGGTAAAGCATTTAAACCCGTAAGGTTAGTAATCTTAACAGAGGGCTGAAACTCCCACATTTTCATACCATTAAAATATGCATCACCCATAAGTGCTCCTGCCGTACCCTTAAACTCATAGTCAGGCTTCACAAACCTGAGCAAAGATTTCCATTCATCCAAAGACGGCAAATGCCATCCTGCCGGACACGCATTCTTCGCTTCCTCAAACGTATAATACATACCAAAAACATCAGTCATAGCCTTCTCCGACAAATATGGTTTCCCCATACCCTCAAAAGCGATATTTTTAGCCGTCCACTGCTTATCTCCAACTGTCACATAATAAACCTTCTTTCCATCCCTTGCATCCTTATCAAAAGGCAAAGATGAAATACTTGTATTAGTAACAGACTTATCAGGGTCAACAATCGTGAATTTAATCGAAGCAGAAGAATTACTATATCCTTTTGCAAAAGCAGTGCAAGTAAGAGACATAGTTGCAAGAGTATCAGGAACTACAAACCTGAACTTACCTGTTCCTGAAGCTCCTTCCTTCTTTACAGTATCCCGAACAACTTTTTTAGTGGAAAGCATCCAGAAATACCCAACATCCCCGCCATCAGGTTTGCTTATACCCGTAGGCTCTATTTCATACACCTCTCCTTTTCTTACATAAAGAGGTATTTCAGTCGTCAATTTCAATTTTCCCTTTAGATAGGGCAAAGGATTACCATGCTCTTGGTCTTTCTTTTTGCAAGACGGAACAACCGCAGCAAAACAACCTATACAAAGTAAAAGGAAGAGTCTGTTAAATTTCATATTATATTATTGATACAATTTTGCAAATATGGTCATTTTATATATAAAAACCTTTAAATTTGTGCAAAAACAGAGCCAAATGAAATTTAAAAATTTACTTCTATACATCATCACGATAATTCTTCCCATAACCTGCACCCCTTCAGATAAATATATAGAACTGACCGGCTATGCTCAGGGTGGTACATATTCGATAAAAATAAACCTTAAAGGCAAAGACGGGAAGATAATTAAAACAGCCCCCGCACAGATAAAGAAAAATATAGACTCTCTGTTTAACTTAATTGACAGCACTTTATCTGGATATAACAAAGGTTCAATGCTAAGCAGATTTAACAAGGGAGAAAACGTTGTTCCTAATAATATATTCAAAGATATTTACAGCCTTTCATATATGATATGGGAAGAGACAGGAGGAGCAGTGGATGCAGCCGCAGCACCTTTATTCGATCTTTGGGGCTTTGGATTTACAAGAGATTCTTTGCCAGATGCCGCACAAATAGCAGATGTAATTTCTCAATGCGGGATGAAGCGGCTTATACCAGAAATTAAAAGTGCAATCGGACAGGACGGTATTTTGGTACCTGAGACAATGCTTTTAAATAGTAAAGGTGATACCCACAAGAAATCTCCAATGCTGAATTACAATGCAATAGCCCAAGGATACAGTTGCGACATAATAGCAAAATATCTGTATTCCATAGGAGTAAAAGACATGCTGGTAAACATAGGCGAAATTTTCTGCGATGGTGTAAATCCACATGGTAAACCCTGGGTAATATCCATTGACACACCTAAAGACGGCAATTTTTCACCAGGTGAATATACAAGCGATATTATACATTCTACTGGAAAAGCATGCGGTATAGTTACATCAGGAAATTATCGTAAATACTATATAAAAGACGGCAAAAAGTACGCACACACCATCGACCCAAGAACAGGCTATCCAGTTTCTCATAACCTATTGAGTGCCACAATAATAACAACAGATGCTACATTAGCCGATGCCTACGCCACTTATTGTATGGTAATCGGTCTTGAAGCCTCAAAAGAGTTTATAAACAGTAGAGATGATATTGAAGGGGTCTTGATATACGATGATAATGGCACAATGAAAAAATGGAGTTCCTCAGATAGTTTATATGGTGACGTTACCTCAAATCAGTAACAATCCATGATGGGTCAAGAACTGAGGAATTAAAAGTAAAACTTTTAATATCACCTTTTCGTACTTCTTTTATATCCATAATATCAAAGAAAGTTTCAGTTGCGTTTCTTACAATCACTTTAGAATATTTAAGGACAGACTTATAGAAGTATAGCTTAATGCATACAATATCAGACTTAAACTTTGGTTTCAGTTCTATACAATCCACCTCTATTCCCTTTACTCTATCCTTATAATATGCGGATCTATCGAATTTATTTTTAACCGAAGAAAAAAATAACGTAGGAGTAATAAAGTTATCGTTAGCATTTAATTTCTCAATAACTACCTCCTTTTCCTTTGCATCAATCGTCCACTTGGTAGTTCCATCGGATATAACTTTCACCCCATTCACATTAAGAACGAAAGCTGAACCCTGCACCCTTGCATCTCCACGCCCCTCAATCTTAACTCTACCTGAAGTCTCATATTCATACCTAAACGTCAAACATGAATTTTCTGCCTTTTCAGTCAAGGCACCAAGCAAGTCCTCAGCACTCAAAGGTAACGAAAAAGTACAGAACAGAAAGACTGTCAATAATGCAAAAACCTTCTTCATAAAGAATTAACACTAATTATATCCGTTTTTATATGCAGAAATAATCTTCTCCAATTCAGCCATATCACTGACAAGAACTTCACGAGGTTTTGCTCCCTCCTGAGGTCCTACTATACCGGCTGCTTCGAGTTGATCCATTACCCTACCTGCCTTTGCATATCCCATACCGAGTTTTCTCTGCAAATCTGAGGTAGAACCTCTTTGAGACATAACAACCTGACGCGCTGCTTCTTCAAACCTTTCATCAAGATTTTTCATATCTATCATTGCTACACCATCTTCAGTCTTTTCTTCTTCAGGAGCAGGTAGATAATATGGAGTATTGTAACTCTTTTTATATCCTTTCTGTGAACCTATAAATTCATTTAATTTATTAATTTCTCCATTACTAATAAAGGCACACTGTACTCTCTCCATATCTACACCAGCATAATAAATCATATCTCCTTTTCCAATCAATTTTTCTGCTCCTGGAGAATCAAGGATAGTCCTTGAATCTTGCATAGAAAAGACTCTAAATGCAATTCTTGTAGGGAAATTAGACTTAATAAGCCCAGTAATTATATCTACAGACGGTCTTTGAGTTGCAAGAACCACATGAATACCAGCAGCACGTCCTTTCTGTGCAAGACGAATAATTGATGTTGTAATACTTCTTGCTGTCGCTTTATTTTCTGAAGAACCTCCAACAGACATCGTAAGGTCTGCGTACTCATCTACAACTACTACGATGTATGGCAAATACTTATGACCCTCGTCAGGTCTCAAGTGACGTTCCTTATATTTTTCATTATACAGTTTGATGTTATTCACCATACCCTTGCTGAGAAGTTCATAGCGTGCATCCATCTCTACACACAAAGATTTCAGAATTAACTCAGCTTGTTTTGCACTTTTAGCAATTGCATTAGTTAATTCATCTTCTTTGCTGTTTCCTGGTAAAACTGCAAGATAATGATTTAAAATATTGGAATAGGCGGTAAATTCCACCATCTTAGGGTCAATAAATACGAATTTAAGTTCTGAAGGATGTTTTGAATACAACAAAGAAGATATTAAAACATTGAGGCCTACAGACTTACCTTGCTTAGTAGCACCTGCAACAAGAAGGTGAGGAGCATCTGCAAGGTCAAAGACCTTCACTTTTTGAGTAATAGTATAACCTATAGCCACAGGCAATTCAGCCTTGCTCTCTCTGAAAGCATCGTCATTGAGCATAGCCTTTAGAGGTACTATTGACGGATTGTCATTTGCGACTTCTATACCAACTGAATCTGCGAGGGTTACTACTCTAACTCCTTTTGCCCTTAAAGCCATTGCAATATCATCTTGCAAATTCTTGATTGCAGAGATTTTCACCCCAGGTGCTGGATATACTTTGTACAAAGTTACAGTCGGGCCCACAATAGCCTTAACATTGTCAACATCAATTTTATAGGTCTTAAGTGTAGCCCTGATTTTATAATTATTTCTTTTAAGTTCATCCGTTGATACCTCTTGACGAGACTCCTCATAATCCTTTAGAATATCAAGAGATGGAAAAACATAATCACGCAACTCATCCCTCACATCAATCCGAGGAAGTTCCTCCGTAACATCTGTAGAAAGTTCTTCTCCTGCAACTACTTCCAGTTCATCTTTTTTCTCTACTGGCATTTCTATCGGTTGCTCTGCTATATCATTATGTTCCATTTGTTCTGCTTTTTCTATTTTATTTGGTACATTCTCTTCTTTAGCCAAGGTAACAGGTTCAGAAATATCTATTCTATCTTCATTAGGCATAATTTTTTCAACCCAGTTAAATTTTTTCTTTTCCTGTTCCTTCTTTTCCTGTTCCTGTTCCTTTTTCTTCTCCTGTTCCTGTACAACTTCATCTAATCCTACATTCTTCTCTACCTCACGTTCCTTTCTATCACCTATGCCTATAAACCATTCTGAAAAACGAGAAATAGTAAAGAATGTCCATATTATGATTAGAACTGCAATGACAAACAAGGTAAGAATCGTCCCCATCAGATTTTCTGACCATCCAATCACTAAGGAGCTGCAACGTCCTCCGAGCCCTCCTGCAAAAAGATTTTCAAGACCTGCCAATCTCGAGAAGAAGGCTAAAATTAATGAAGCAATAAAGCCACCCGATAAGGACAAGGCTAATGCTTTCATTATAGACATAGGAAAACGATTCAATAACATCCTCGCACTTAAGACTATAAGAGCGATCGCTATACCGAATGCTCCAAGTCCGAGCCAACGACATACAAGCAAATAACCCCATTTAGCCCCTGCCTTGCCTGCCAAATTGTGAACAGGGATATTTTCATCCATGCCCTCTGGATCTGAAAGAAGACTCTGATCTGCCTGCCAATGAAACAGATAAGAGACTATTGACAATAGTGTAAAAACAGCAAATACAAGAACTACAATACCTGATATTTTAATTATCATAGCCTTGCGTGAAGGCTCCATATCTTTTAAAGACGAGAATATTTTAAAGTTCATTGCCTATCTTCCTTTCTGGTGATTTTTCTGAAAATTCCTTTTATTCTGCATATTGCCCTTACGGACGAAATCAAGATTCATTCCTGGCTTAGCGAAATTCGCATCCGATGAAATTTTTGTAAGTTTAATATCTTCAGGAACTTTTATTCTATAATCAGACAATTTTTCAATATCCTTGAATATTGTTTCATCTGCCACACTATCCTTGTTCCATATAAGATATTGTTGACGCATATATATAGCAAGAGATCTTATCATTGCAGTTTTCTGCTCTCCTTCTTCTTCATTTGCAATAAGATCTATAATACTTTCTATATTTCTGCCATAATGAGTTGCCTTTATAGGTTTTTTGGTAAGTGGAATGACTGCAGGAGGAGTATCTAACTCTTCTGGTGCAGGAATTGGGAATGGAGAATCCACATCCAAGTCAAACCCTGACATTATAAAAAGATGGTCCCAAAGTTTATGTTCCCAATTTTCTTCAAGATGAACTTGAGGATTGAGAATTTCCATTGATCTTATTACAGCTTTTGCCTGTTTTGTTCTGGACTCCTTATCTGGAATGGATTTAAGACTTTCTACCATTTTCAGTATATTTCTTCCATACTCAGGCATACTTAATTTTTCGCGTTCTGTATTATATTCCAGGATTCTATTTCTTTTTATTTCTGTCATAATATCTGAATAAATCATACTCACAAAGATAAGAATTAATTTTCAAGGTACCGATATTTTTACACTACCCTATCGACTGCATCACAGTCCTTTCCTACATACCATATATAGGCAGACACATTTTTATATCCCATTCTATAATAGAGGTTTGCATATCTTTCAAGTTGTTTCTTGTATTGCGTTTCAGGCACTCCAAACTTATAATCTACTATAATTATTTCACCAGAATTGTTCTTCACTACCCTATCAGGTCTATAAATCCTGCCATTGGTATCTATTATAGCTCTCTCATTCCTCACATTTTCTGCCTCAACAGAAAACCATCCATATTCTTGTACAGATTTAATCGCTTTTTCTAAAAATTCATATATTTCTCTACTCTGTGTACTATCTATCTCACCAGATATTTCAGATTCAGTTACTGCATTATGTAGTTCATCTATTGAATTTACCAAGGATAAAATCTTATGCATTATATTTCCTCTTCTCCTGGCTGAAGCATCAATTCCAACTTTGCCATCTTCACTAAAGAAGTCAGAAGTTTCTGAACGGAATTTTAGTCTTGAAAGTATAACTTCTTCACCTGCTTCATTTTGAACAATAGGATTAGGAGCATACGAAATAAATGGGGAAAATATGACATCTTCTTTTCTATTTTTATTTCTCTTCAAAGATGAGAAATTATAGATTTCCCCCTTTGAAAATCTTTCATACTTTCCTTCTTGCACTTTTTGTGTAAAACCGTTTTTTGTGTCTGACACAAATTTGTTTAATATAGATGAAGTATTTAATCCTCCTAATTTTGAAGTAATAATATGGAGTCCTAAAGAAGGTCTGGTAAATGCAACATATGCAATATTGATGAGGTCTACGTATAGTTTCTTTATTTCCTGTCTGTAGTCTTCATGAAACATAGTTTTTTCGGATGATGATGACAAAGGCACATCATACATATATTTGCTAAGTTCTGAAAGTTTAGTGTTTTTTGAATCGGGACGACACCAAAATCTTTCACCTGTCTTTATACTCGTTTCATATTTACTCGGCTTGTAAAGATAAATTGTATATGGAAATTCCAAGCCTTTAGACTTATGAATAGTGATGATATTTACAGCCTTACCTCCTGTAGGAGAGGATATTGAGGTTTTGTTATCTTTCCATTCCTCTAAAAAGCCCCTAAGATTATTACCATTTTTTGAGACATAATCCTTGATAATATCTAAGAAAGACTGTATATAAAGAGTATGGTCTTTAAGTGTTCCAGGAGAGCGTTGTTCTATTTTTCTAAGGAAATATTCACATTCATCAATGATTGAATGACTGTCAGAAGGATATTCAGGTGTTATTTCTCCAGCTATAAAACCTGATAAAATATCATCTGGATTGTCCATAAGAGTGAGCCACGATACAATCTTACGCACGACTGATGAACTTCTTACCATTAAGGAATCGTTTGTAACTACTGGAATGCCATTTGCTATAAGATACCCTGCTATCTCAGAGCCTAAATTATTGGTTCTCACCAATATAGCAATATCTCCGTAACTGGCTCCTTTTTCACATACCTCCTTAATGGCTTCCAAAACAACTTCATTCTCACATCCAGGCTCAGCAAAAGTTACATCCACACTACCTGAAGTTTTATCCCTCATGCAAGTTTGAGCCACTGAAGAATATATATCGGAAATAAGCGTTTCGTTTTCTCCAAGGCTGTCATCCAGTATTTTAGCCATATATGGGAAAAAATTATTATTAAAATCTACTATTACTCCCGAACTTCTATAATTTTCTTTTAGTGGAGAATCTTTTAACTCTACATTTTCTTTTTTAAGGATTTGTGGTACTTCTTCGGCAAGAAGATTCCAATCCGAACCACGCCATCTGTAAATACTCTGTTTTACATCCCCGACTATTAGGCTATATGGTTTTTCATCCTTTTCAGAAGAGTTATATGACGCATGGGACTGACTTTCCAAAAGTAAGGGATGAAGATTTTCCCACTGAATATGAGAGGTGTCTTGAAATTCATCCAATAAAAAATTTTCTAAACGCACACCCAATTTTTCATATATAAAAGGAGCATCAGAACCGTTAATAATATCTTTTAGTATAGTATCGGACTCTGTGAGCGATATTATATTTTTTTCTTTTATAAGTTCGTCAAATTCTCTGTATAAATCATGACCTACCCCCATATTGTGCAGACCTGACAATACGACCATTGCTGTTTGCTGTTCTATTATTGCTTTGTCGCCACAAAGGGAATATAAGGTTGAGAAGTCGTTGTCCAAAAGACCTTCAAGTGCAGCACGTTTAACTGGAGCCTCTTTATCTGTCTTTTTAAATAAATCAGTTTCTCCGCTTATACATTTAATTAGGGTTGAAGAAGGAGAAAATTTATCCGAACTTCTAAAATTTCTTAGTTTATCTATACCCGAATAAAAATAATTTCTAAAATCATTTTCGGTATAACCTTTTGAATTAAAGACATTTATTATGTTACATGAAGCTTTTCTTACCTTATTTGCAAACTCTTCGACTACATCAGTACACAACTTTTCAATTCTCCGGATATTTTCCTTGGTAAACATTTCATTTCTGTCAATGCCGTATTTTTCAATACTATCGGTAAAAGAAAAGTGCATTAACCTGTATGCTGCAGTGGAAAGGCTTTTCTCAAGACTGTATTTTTTGCCTTCGGAAAGGTCGTTGAAAGCCCCTTCTGTAAGCCAATCCAATAACTCTTTATTCTCTTCACTTATAGAATCAAGCACCCGGTCAACACTTTCCTGTATCATTGAGTCTCTATCCAATTCTATCTGGTATGAAGCAAAACGACCTATTTCTCTTGCAAATGATTTCAAAGTCCTCTGAAAAAACTTATCAATCGTCGTGACAGAAAAAGCACTGTAATCATGTAAAATAGCATTAAGACATTTTCCTGCAATTTCGGATAATTCTTTTTTATTATGACAAATTGCAGGTTCGTCCATTTGTTCTTCTCCAGGCAGAAAAAATTTACTAAAATCGGATTTTTCGGGATTGACAGATAGAGTGTATAATTCTCTCAATATCCTTGTTTTCATCTCATCCGTGGCTTTGTTGGTGAAAGTCACTGCAAGTATATGTCTATAAGCATCCCAAATGCCCTTATTTTTCAATAGAATATGTATATAGTTTTTGGCAAGATTAAACGTTTTTCCAGAGCCTGCCGATGCCTTCATTATTTCAATCATGGTTTTCTATTTTTATCTGCCACATATATCTTTAAAATCACAAAATTCACAGACTTTCAGGTCTGAAGTTCTATGAAATCCAGAATCTAATGACACCATTTCATCAAGAAGACTGGATAGTTTTTCTTCCATATTTTTCAAAAATTCTGAATTTACAGGGCAGTTGAATACCTCTTCTTTGAATAAGGATATTACATGGTATATTGAATTGTTAAGTTCTTTTCCTGAAGCCTCTTCCATTTCTGATACAAACTTGTCGTATAAAAAGAGTTGAAAAGCAATTTTGGGTCTATCAGATGATTTAGTATCTGCAGAAAATAAGGTTTCTACAATTTTTTCAGCATTACTGTCATTAATGTTTTTTTCATTATCTAATACTCTGCCTGTCTTGTAATCCACGACCCTCAACATTCCATCTACTATATCCAAACGGTCGATAAATCCCTTAAAAGTAAAACCCCTGAATTTCCATTCCTTTCTCAATTCCAAACCAACAATCTTAAATCTTTTATCTCTTGTACTCTTTAGAAATTCAATATCTTTCTTTATAGTGTTAATGACATAGCGGTTTATGAGTTGTCGTGTCACTAAATTCCTCCCCCTGATTTCATCAGAGGCAAGATTTTTCTTTATAAGGCTATCTATTTTTAATTCTATTTCTTTTTTATTGGCAAGTTTTTTTTCAAGATACTCTTTATCAATATATTGAAGAGGAACTATTCGCTTTTTAGTCTCGTAGTCATCCAAGTCATTCTCTACAAGCATTGCCTCTTCAGATGTATAAAGGGCTTCCATTAAAGCATGGAAAATATTTCCTATCATTCCTCCATCCATAGATTCTGTGACATCCTCTTGTGCAGATAAGCCTTTTACAAAGGAATAGTAAAACATAGCAGGACAAGACAGATAATTTTCTATTGCAGTAGCAGATAATTTTTTATTCCTTATTATATCTATATCTTCCTGTGTTTTTACAATTTCTGCTTCCTTTTCATCTGTTGCAGCCGCTTCTGCCACATATCGGGTAATAGGAATCTGAAACTTATCATGATATATATAGGTCAGTTGTTTTATATATCTGCTTTCTTCTCCGGAATTAAGACCAGCTTGCCTTGAATCATATATCATCCAAACATTAGAGGCGCGCTGTATCATCCGGTAGAAATAATACGCCCACACTCTGTCTTGAAATTCGTATGTAGGAAGGCTGAATCCTCGTCTTATTTCTGGAGGAATAAATGATGCTGCTACACTGCTGCGAGGAAAGATAGATTCATTTGCAGACATTATTATGAGGTTTTTGAAATCCAAAGCCCTCGTTTCAAGAGGTCCCATAATCTGCAATCCTTTAAGCGGCTCACCTTGAAATGGAACTGAAATACCCGAAAGTAGTTTATCCACCAATTTTATGTATGTCGAAGGCAAAATTTCAAGGCACTTTTTGCGTAACAGATTGATACTTCTGTAGCATTTTTCCGCAATCTCCAATTCCATTGCAGAATCTGGGCAAGAAGAGATGTTCTCGGCTATACTACTGAGTACATCCAACTGATATTTTTCAAATGCCGCAATTTGTTCTGCTGAATTAGATTTTTGGTCCTTTATTACAGCAGAAAATATAAGTTCCATTATAGGGATACCCACAAAATCTTCCTGCGGAATATAGTATTTAGCAGCCTTTATTATGGATGACATTCTGTCTTTTCCCTCCTGTGTCAAAGCCTTACGGAAAACGCTGTTAGAGAATATTGTACGAACCTGTTTATGATAGAAACTCCACTTGTTGCCATCAATACTGCGAGAATGTAACTGAAGGGATGAGAGTTGTTTAAGCAGAGAAAACATAGAACTCTCTGACATAGGATAGCCCATTGTTACATTCACATTTTCTATCTCAGGAGGAATTGAATTTAATACAGGAAGGAGAAGCGTTTCATCGGGAAGGACTACGGCACAATCAGAACTATCTGTTTGTTTTGTATCCCTTCCATAAATTTTTTCCAATATTTGTGGCAACTGATTAGCCTGACCTACCGCAGAAGGCACTGAAATTATTTTAATGTCAGGCAAAGAAAGCCCTTCAGTATCAAGTTCAAAGGCTTGAGGGAAAATATCTGTATTACCAGTACCTCTTTTGTCTTTCATGAATTTGGAAGCCTGATTTTCTGGATCTTTTATCATTGGAGAAGAAAAATCCCAGCAAAATTCCGCCAAACCTGCATTCTTCATTTTCTTCATCACAAGTTTTTCGCACTCATTCAAAGCATTCAGTCCTACAAAAATAAACTTATCAATGCAATGAAACTTGGAGTTTAGTAAGTCTGCAACTGTTGTATCTTTTATCCTCTCAGCCACTTCTCTATATACCATTCCTTCATATGCAACTCCCTCAGCAGTAAGCCGTTCATTAAAATCCTTGTATATAGGATATAATATATCCCAAATCTTCAAAAAATTCTTTTTTGTTTTGCCTTCTTTTTGAGATGACTTTGATGAAGTATTGCCACATTCCCTAAAATGAGAAATTAATCTGCTAAGTGCATTTTTCTGTGCTGGTTCCAAGTCATCCAAGCCCGAGTCTATATCCCTAAATTCAGATATATTTGTAAATAACTTTTCTGCACTTACGAGATATTTGTCTACATCGTTGAAGTCTGATATGAGGACATCTCCCCAATATATAAATTCATCTAAAGAGTCTGGGATTTCTGTTTTAGGTATACATTTTACATAACTGTCATACAAAAAAAGCAACTGTGTTACACGCTCAATTGCTTTTTTCCCTGACAATAGATAGAAAAAGTCATTCATAGTACAATTCAACGGCACAGATAAAGGACTTGGTTTTTTGCCTGCCTGTCTGGATTTTTCAGAATTATCCACAACCGTTTCAGAAAGATATTTTTCAAAGAATACTATTGACCTCCTATTTGGGAAAATAAAGCACTTATTTTCAATACCTTCTTTACCGAAATAATATTCTATGACCTGTTTAAGAAATGGTTTCATCTATAAATAACTTTTAATTGGTATAAGCAAATTTATATACAAAATATAATAATTTTGCAAAATAAAAGATTTACAGATGAACAAAAGAATATTATTAATTTCCATAATAACAATATTATCCAATTTAACCGTATACTCCAATTCAAAGTCTAATAAGCATTGGGATTTCATTCCAATACCTACAATAAGTTATACTACAGATCTCGGACTGCAATTAGGAGGCCTCTGTGACATATATCACTACGGAAATGACAATAACGGATTGTATAAAGAAAAAATATACCTTGACTTCGGCTGGGCGACCAAAGGCTCTGGTTATGTCCACGGATATGTGGATGTTCCTGATATATGGAAAAATATAAGAGCAACAGCATCAGCCACTTATAAAATAAGCAGCCTATATCCATTTTACGGATTTAATGGTATGTATTCACCATACAATCCAGTAATGGACCTAAACAGCAATACAAAGACAGCATTCTACAGCACAGGTCTAAATATGCTAAGACTTATGCTTACATTCAGAGGAAATCTATATGAAAATCTAAAATGGGTATCAGGTATTAATTATTGGCACTTCAAGGTAACAGATATAAAATCAAAAAGTTTCAATACTTTAAATACTCTGAAAAACGAATATATAAAAGCAGGGATAATATCAGCTGATGAAATGAATGGAGGTGGACACTTGGAATTTAGAGAAGGGATAAGTTACGATACAAGGGACAATGACGCAGATACACATAGAGGAATATGGGCTGAAGCCTATCTTTATGGTTCGCCTGATTTCTCAGGAAAAGGGTACAACTACCTCAAATCAGCCATACATTTCAGACAATATATTCCATTTTTTAGAGGCAAAATCACATTTGCATACCACTTGGCGTGGCAGCAAAAGCTACTTGGAAATTGTCCGTTCTATATGCAGCAGGAAATTGCAGCCATAGAATTAAAACAGCCTGAAACAGACGGTCTCGGTGGTCGTAACACTATACGAGGAGTCTTGCTCGGAAGGCTTATAGGTGACGGTTATGCCTGGGGAAACTTCGAACTCAGGTGTCGTTTATTTTCATTCAATCTTATCAAGCGTCACTGGGAGATAGTAACCAATCCTTTTATTGATGCCGGCATTATAACTAAGCCATACAGACTTGATAAAATGATGAAGTCAGGCAATCCTGTAATATACAGCGGCAAGCAAGATAAGCCACATATAAGTATAGGAGCAGGTCTAAAATTGATAATGGACAAGAAATTCGTACTTTCTGCAGAAATCGCCCGTCCTAGATTGCGTCAAGACGGAGAATACGGTATCAACATAGGAGTGAACTATATTTTTTAGAACGTTTATACAATATCGTCATTATCATAAATACCAAAACGAATAGCAATATCATCTGGTATATCATCCATATCACCATAATCAACATTTTCCCACATAGCATCCATTTCCCTCCTATCCTTCTTAGTAGGTCTTCCTGCTCCCCTCTCACGTTTAAGCACAAAAGTTTCTACTGGAACTTTCAACTTATCTAATTCTGATTGAGGAGTAAGATTTTCCACATATTCAGAAACAAGTTTTGCCCCAACCCTGTTGCTAAGAATAGATTTAACTTTATAGGAATACAACACAGAACCTTTCCTCAACTCAATTACATCTCCAATTTTAATCATCTTAGAGGGTTTTGCATTGCATCCTGCAACCTTAACCTTATTGCCTTTACATGCATCTGTGGCTTCAGATCTTGTCTTATAAGCCCTAATAGCCCATAAAAACCTATCAATTCTTACTACATCTGCCATAATATCAGTTCTCCTCACCCTCTAAAAATGGTTGTACATCCTTGTTTATATACGGGTCATCCTCCTCTATATAAGGAATATAAGCCTCAATAACAGTAGTACCAGTTGCACGAGGTAGAATATAAAAGTCCTGAATTTCAGCAGGTACTAATACAGAGTCACCAGATTTTAGCAATATACTACTACCACACTCTTTATTTACTTCTTTCGATTCACTATATCGCAACTCAGCCTCACCACTCGTACAAGTATAAATAAAAAATGAACCTGTATTTTCAGTATTGATATGTATGGCATCCGAAAGATGGAATAAGGTCACTTGAAATTCTTTTTCGCAAGCAAGTTGTTCCTTATATCCCTCATCATTATTATTCAAAGAACTCTGTTTATAAGCATAGTCACATCTACCAGTTTCAACAAAATCTATAGCAGCCTCTATATTCAGTTCGCCACTTTCTCCTGCAGGTTTCCAAGAACAAATATTCAAGTCTAAATTGGAAGATTCGGATATTTCGAGAATTTGCATTTTGCCTGACAGAGAATGTACGGTACCAGGTAAAATCAGGAAACTCTGACCAGGTTTTAGATTGATAGCATGCAGGTCTTCTTTAATATTTCCTTTAATACATTTGTTATACAATTCTTCTGCAGAAACTCCCTTTTCAAAGCCCAAATAAATTTTTGCGTCCGATTCTGCATCTACTACATACCATAATTTCTTCTTTCCGAGGGCGTCATATCTCTGTGAGGCTATTTCATCATTCGGACATACCATAAGAGGCATTGAGCCATTAACTTCAATCCATTTAACCTGTAGAGGAAACTGCCTTCCATAAAAACTATATATATTATCTCCAACTATCCTGTCAATATAGGTTTCCATAATATCACTTATAGTACTTCCTGAAAGCCAACCGTTATCTACTTCAGAATCAATATATCCAAGATCGGCTATATTATAGGTTTCCTTGTATTGCTCAACAGAAGAATTAACTTTTTTATCAATATCCGAACCTTCTGATATTTTTTTAAACCTAAATGGGTATAATTTTTTCTTATTCTCTGACATAAGTTAGATACAATTATATTTTTCGTAATGTTTTCCTTACGTCAAAGATACAAATTTGCAGGCAAAAGGCAATCTCATTCGAGTTTGTATTCTACAACATTTTTAACGCCTACAGAGCCAAAGTAATTTGATACTATGTCACCTTTTACATAGATTTTTCTTCCTATATTGTCTGGATGATTAACCAGATTGAGTACAGTTCTTAAATTTTGTTTCCTTAACTCAACAGCTATACAAGATCTTTTGTCAGATACATTTCTTCTTCCTGCAATTACTATATTAGTATAGGACGGGAAAGGACTTTTAAATATAAGTTTATTTGCAGACTTATAATTTCCCACTATATATCCGCACACCCATTTGCCTGTCAATCCTACTGCACCTTTTGCTTCAGGCACGTTAAAGGCGTTTTTCTTGTCACTACCATTATTATTTTGACCGGAGCCTATAACGTATTTATCAGATAGCCAAACTCTTGCGGTATCAACGACCATAAAAATAGGATTTGAAGACTTAGAACCTTTCGGTACGGATATACCCACAGATAAAATTTCCTTAGGTTTCAAATTTCTTGCAAACAGTGTTTTCTGTACTCCGTTATCATCTAAAATCACAACAATGTCTCCAGGATTAAAATAGGCAATTCGTTTTTCCTTATAAGCATAGATAATTTTTCCATCATCGGACTTAATAAATATCACACCCTTAGGATATGAAGTAAGAAAATTCGCTGCAATCCTGAGTTTTACTCCGGAATTAATCTGTGAACAATTAAGTACCACTCTGCCAATCCCATCAGGAGGCACAACCACACATTGCTCATCACCAAATTGAGGTTTGTCAAATTGCGGTGTCTTAAATTCAGAAGACTTTACCGAAACCATATAAGTACCAGAAGCAACAATAATATTTTCAGGCACATCACCATATTTTCCATTATATAACACCGTGCCATCCTGTGCTGTTATTTTCAAGAGAAAATCACTTGTATCAGGCACATCAGCCACTGACTTTGTACGGGAATAATAAGATGAAGAAAATCTTAGAGAAATACTGCCTGTTTTATTATCAACCTTTTCACAGGATATAAATAAAAAAAGCAGAAAACTCGCAGATAATAAATATCTGCAAGTTTTACTAAAGAATCTTTGATTAATGTTTTTCATAGCGTATCGTTTTTCGCAAATATATTATCCGACACGCAAATTCTATTAAAGAATCGTAAAATTATAGAGTCACCCTTTAAATTGATAAATCTTTATTATTTACACCAGCGGTTAAGCCAATCAAAGTAAGATCTGTGCCAGAAAAGTGCATTCTGCGGTTGCAATATCCAGTGATTTTCATCAGGGAATACTATAAGTTTGGAAGGTACTCCCATCATTTGAGCAGCATTGAAAGCGGCCATACCCTGATCATAAGGAATGCGGAAATCTTTACCTCCGTGTATGCACAAAATAGGAGTATTCCATTTGGTCACATTCCTGTCTGGAGAATTGGCATAGTGACGTACAGCCTTAGGATTTGAACTCCATGGAGAACCTCCTTGCTTTATACCTCCAAAGGTAACTCCATCGCCCCTTGGTCCTGTTTCACCCTTAGTATATGAATATTCTGATAAGCCACCGTTATCCCAGTTTGGAAACCACATTTCTTCTGTTTCATAGTACATGTACTTTTCATCGAATATACCGGCATGAGCGATGAAACAGTCAAACATATTTTCATGTACTCCTGCCAAATAGTAAGCAGAAAAACCGCCATATGAAGCGCCACAACCTGCAAGCTTACCTACATAAGGTTTTGAACGAATCCATTTGGCTGCTGAGAGATAGTCCTGTATGTTTAAGCCTACATAATCACCTGAAATCTGTTCTGTCCAATCTTGTCCGAAAGCGGTGGTTCCTCGTCTGTTAGGCAGTACAACAATATATCCCTGAGCTGCCATGAGCCTATAATTCCATCTATAAGACCACCCCTGACTTAATGTTCCCTGTGGACCTCCTAGCAGGATTTCTATTGCAGGATAAACTTTAGTAGAGTCAAACTTAGGCGGATACAACACCCATGTAAGCATATCCTTTCCATCTACGGTCTTAATATAATGTGCCTCTGTCTTATGTTCCGCCAAACGGTTTATAATATTGTCATTTACGTCAGTAATTTTTGCAAATGTTTCGTTGTCTTTAATTGTTACAAGTTCCTTTGGAAAATCCATACTGCAATAACTTGAAAGCATAGTCCCGTCTTCGAGCACAGCAAATGGAGTATTGAAGTCATATAGTGCATCTTCGGGTGTAAGGCGTACTATACTACATTCCTTAGCAGGAATTGCAGAAACATCTCCTGGTATTTCTATACCTGCCACATATATGGCTTTAAGTCCCTGTACCAATGAACTGAAATAAATAGATTTAGAATTATTACTCCATAGAGGTGAAGAAGCATTGTACTTAAAGTCGATTGTTAAATCTCTAATATCGGATACTTTAGGCTCTCCATTCTCTGAAACTGTAAAGTTTCCAACAACCAACCTTGTCTTATCTGCTTCATAGCCGTCCCTACTCATACTGATCCATGCAAGATGTTTTCCATCTGGACTCCATACAGGGTCAGTATCGTAGCCACCTGCGAATGGCACCCAAACTGTCTTACCACTCTTGGTATCGAATATGTATATATCCGTATTTGTTGAAAACGCATATTCCTTACCTGAAAGTTTTTTGCAACTATATGCAATATAACGGCTGTCAGGACTCCAATCCAATTGTTCAATACCACTGAAAGGCTCTGTAGGCAGTTCGTATTTATCTATTCCAAGAATATCTGTAGAATTATCCTCTGTTATTTTATTAAAAGGAGCAACAAAACTATGCGGTAATTCTGTTACCCAATGATCCCAATGTCTATACATCAAATCTTCTGTAACATATGCACGAGCCTTGTCAAGAGCAGGATCACTGTCTGCTGGAGTTTTTACGTTTCCAGGAATGGTACTTACATAGATAATACTTTTCCCATCAGGAGATACTTTAAACTCACTAATTCCCCTTTCTATATCACTCAATTTAACAAGATCTGTAAGTCTTGCATTTGTATTGTCCTTAGAATCCAAGCCTAAGATTTTAGACTTATAAATCTGTCCATCCATTATAAAAGCAATTGCCTTTCCACCATCAATCCACCTTGCGTTGCTTATACTTTTACCTGAAGTGGTAAGTTGCTTTTTTCCAGTTCCATCAGAATTGACAAGGAAGATATTGCAGCAACTTCTATTCTCTTTAATGGAAGTATAACTTACTCCATAAATTATCTTTGTTCCATCAGGAGATAATTGAGGATCGGATAATCTTCCCAATGAAAGAAGCACCTCCGGTGTCATTTCCCCATCCTTAATCTCAATTTCAGATGGACCTATATAACCATCTGATGTAAAAACTGTCCGACTACAACCATTCATAACACATAAAATTCCCATGGCTAAAGCCATTTTCCATAAGATTTTGTCCATATTATATTTATTTATTTTCATTATTCATATAAAGCCGCAGCTGTTTTCAAAGTATTTGCAACATTATCTCTAACTTCCTTTGGCTCAAGAACTTTTATTCTATCACCACGTTTACATAATTCCATTATAAGATGTTCATTTGGAACAACTTTTATCTTAAACACTACACTTTCAGAATTTTCTTCTATAATTTGCTGACTGTGATGAAGAGGTAAATCTTTTAGATACTCTGCCTCCTTTACTGTAGAAATGAATAAAATATCAACAGCCTTATTATTTCCAGGAAGATAAACACCGAATGAAGATGAAAACAGTTCATCTATATTAAATTGTTCAGGTAGGTCAAACTTTTTATCGGTTACACTTATTAAAGAAATTCGATCAAGTCCATATACCCTTACAGAATCTCGTTCATAGCAATAACCCACTAAATACCAACGCTTTGCTAATTCTTTAATACCATAAGGTCTTATTTTAAAATGCTCTTCTTTTGTGCCAGTATATTTACGATATGTAATTTCTATCTCCAAATTATCGGACATAACATCAATCAGGATTGTAAGATATTTCTGTCCTGAAGGTATATTTTCAACAGATACTCTTCCTGTAAGCCTTTCTTTGGAAAGAGATAATAAATTATTGACAGTAAATGTATTAATCAGCCATGCTGCTTCAGCATTTTCATCCTTAACATCTTCACTGTAGCGAATAAAATATCTCCTAGTGCTTCTATTACATTCTATTCTTATTCCAAAAAATTCTTCAATAACTTCCCTATGATTATTAAAAGTCCTACGGGAATAATCTGAATACCAATAATTTTCCCATTTTCTTATAATTTCATCTAATGACAAGCCGTTATTCCCTGCTTTTATAAAAGTCTGCACTAGCCATATATATTTCCTAAGGAGTTCCGCCACCATATCTAACTAATTTTACTATAATCCTTTATTACATATCTGTCCTTTGAAAGTTCTTTTAACAATTTGCTGTTTTCTGGCTTTTTCAATAAAGGGTCATTTTTTAAAATTTTCTGTGCATAATCTCGTGCTTCTGCCAAAAGAAGTCCATCCTTGGCAAGTGATGCAATATTAAGAGTTATAGGCAGACCGCTTTGCTGCGTACCTGAGAGGTCTCCAGGACCTCGCATCTTCATATCCTCTTCCGCCAATTCAAAACCATCTTCTGTACTGCAAAGCAGCTCTAATCTCTTCTGTGATTCCTTACTTACTTTATCTCCTTTAACAAGAATACAATACGAATTTTCGCTACCTCTTCCCACCCTACCTCTTAACTGATGTAACTGACTCAGACCGAAACGTTCAGCACTTTCAATTACCATAACAGATGCGTTAGGCACATCAACGCCTACTTCAATCACAGTTGTAGAAACAAGAATATCCGCTCTTCCAGCAACAAATGCTGACATATTGAAATTTTTTTCATCATTAGTCTGCTTGCCATGCACTATTGCAACTTTGTATTTAGGAAGAGGAAAATCCTCAACTATTCTCTCATATCCTTGTTCCAAATTTTTATAATCAAGTTTTTCACTTTCAAATATCAAAGGATAAACTATAAAAATCTGCCTTCCAACAGCTATCTGCTCCTTTATAAACTTGTTCATAGCATACCTCCTGTGTTCAGTAATAATCATCGTATGCACTGGCTTACGTCCAGGAGGCATTTCGTCTATGACTGAGACATCCAAATCCCCGTATAGAGTCATCGCAAGAGTGCGTGGTATAGGGGTTGCGGTCATCACAAGTACATGAGGAGGTACATCACCTTTAGACCATAATTTTGCCCGTTGCTCTACTCCAAATCTATGCTGTTCATCAATTACTGCAAGCCCTAATTTTTTAAAAATTACATCATCTTCTATAAGTGCATGAGTCCCTACTATAAGACCGATAGTACCATTTTGCAGACCTTCATGTATTTCTTTACGTTCTGATTTAGATGTACTTCCTGTAAGCAAAGCAGTTTTTATGGAAGTTGATTTAAGATATTTAAGAATATTGGCATAATGTTGATTGGCAAGTACCTCTGTAGGAGCCATTATACACGCCTGACATCCGTTGCCTATGGCTATTAGAGAAGAAAGTACAGCCACCATTGTTTTTCCCGATCCAACATCCCCCTGCAACAACCTGTTCATCTGTTTTCCACTCATTAAATCAGCACGAATTTCTTTTATCACACGTTTTTGCGCCCCTGTAAGTTCGTATGGCAATGCATTATAGCATTGACTAAATCCTTCTCCTACTTTTGTCATTACTATACCGGTATCTTCCCTACTGCTTATGTATTTCTGTTTAAGAAGAGCGAGTTGCAAGAGTAAGAGTTCTTCAAATTTCAATCTTTTTGATGCTTTTATCAGGGCATCAGTTCCTGTCGGGAAATGAATATTTTGGAGTGCGTATTTTAGTGACACCAAATCTTTGTCTTTCAAAACATAATCCGGTAATGTTTCCCTAACATTAACAAGTGCAATTCGGAGAGCAGATGCCATTATACGGGACATAACACGCCCAGTAATTCCGGCATTTTTAATACCTTCCGTGGACGCATATACCCCTGCCATAGTCAGAGTATTTTCACTATTGCTATAAGTTTCTTGTTGGTTTCCTGCCTGTGAAACTTCATCAACTTCTGGATGAACAATATTTATCTTCCCGTTAAATATGGATGGTTTACCGAAAAAGATAAATGTTCTCCCTGGAGAAAGGCGATTGAAGGTATATTTTATTCCTCTGAAAAACAGCATTTCCATTTGACCAGAGTTATCGGAAACTATTACACTCAAACGCTTTGCCTGTCTAAAATCAATTTTATTGTCTTTTATTTCGATAATACGGCTGCCCTGACCGTAAATTACTGTACGCAAAACTTTTGCTTTAATCTGAATATAGGCAACACCAGGAGCAATATCTGATATCGGAGTTATACGACTTTTATCTATATAACGAAAAGGATAGATGTGAATAAGGTCATCTATCGTATTTACATTCAATTCCTTTTTTAGAACTGCCGCACGCTTGGGGCCAACCCCTGGAAGAAATTGAATATCCGACTCTATATTGCTTTTTAACATTTATCAAAGATAATAAAATCCGCACAAATCAAACACACCGTAAATATCAAAATGTAAAATAAAGCCGGATATAACAAAACAAAACTACTTATAGATATGAGCAGATTCCAAATCTGTTACAAATTCTGTCTGTTCATATCTATTTCCATATTTATCAATAGCGACTACTTTTATATTCGCACCAGGATTTTTTGGTTTGTAGACAAAGTCATGTGTACTTTTTTGACTGTAATTCTTAGGGTTACGACCTACTACGCCTATATGATAAGCTTGAGACCAGGCATCTGGCTTAAAATAGTCAGGAAATGCCAATAGCATATCACCACTGTATACGTCATCTTCATATACCTGAACTTTCCACCCTTTATCATAATTCCAAATATTTGCGATAATATAGTCTGCCCCTAAGCCATAGCCATACATTCCATGAGAACCTCCCCAACTGCCATTACCGTGATGTAATCTGATTTGAAAGTTCTTGTCATAATTAGTACTCTTATAGTAATTGTTTATAACTTTATTACCGTCAATTTCATACATCTGATAACCGTTAGGTGTCCCTTCAGCACAGATATTCGAATGCCACCATGCACCACATGCAGCCCCATGAATACGCTCCGCAAATTTATATGGTTTACTACCGTGAAAATTTTCCTGATAATGAGCATGACCTGCAAGCAACAACACATTTTTATAAGACTTTAGAAGTCCCATCATTTCATTACGGTTCGGCTCATTATCGGATTGCCTCCATGGTATGTGGTAATAAACGATAACTAATTTTTCATTATCCACATACTTCAAGTCATCTTTCATCCATGCAAGTTGTTCATCTGTAATTCCTCCGGTATAATCTTCTGTAGATTTGTAAATAATATTATCCAAACATATAAAATGAACATCGCCACGATTGAATGAATAATTTAATGGTCCAAAATGTTTACAATATGTTTTTGTTATATCTTTTCCTGTCTTACCTGTTTCCTTGTCATGATTTCCTATAGCAACAAAGAAAGGCATAGAGGTGGATTGCAGCAACACTTCCATAGAATATGTCAGTTCTTGCTTGCCTTCATCTACTATATCGCCAAGACATAAGCCATATATTGGAAGTTTACTTTCATCTACACTCTTTTTAATATCAGGCATTGTCTCTGTACGAAATCGTGCTACATCTTTTACGCTTTTCACCTGCGGATCTGCCATTACAAGAAGATTAAAATGGCTTTCATTATCTGCAAGTTTAGTCGTTTTAAAATCATATTGTTTTTTCCTTTTGTTAATAGTCTGATAGAAAGATCTAGGATTTGCTTTATATCCAGAAGGTATAGAATAATTAACAAATAATGCGTTCTTATTCTTTTTCATACTATACCAGCCGTTTTTATCCGTGAGAACACATTTGTAACCGTCCGATACGACCACATCAGTTATTCCAATTCCTTTATCATCTGTAATTCTTCCATACAAATCAATCCCTTTACCAGGCGTAAATGTATTTTGTCCGTTAGGATTTTCAGGAGTTTCTTTGGAAGTTCCGCAAGATAAACCTAAAACAGAAAAAACCATTAAACATAGATATAAACGAATATATTTAAATTTTATTCTCATATTATTCATAATTATTTTTCTGATACTACCACATCATCAATAGCAAAACGCTTATTTCCCTTTGTGGTAAACACTATACGAGTATCGGAAAAGGCTTCCTTTATAGTAAACCGTACATTTTCCCATTCACTTCCTTTTTTTGTTTTTTTATGCTTATATACATATTCATTTATTGAAGGAGTTCCAGAGCCTTCCAAACTGATTATAAGTTTTCCATTTTCTTCAGTTCCCCACTCTGCAACCTTCAATGATACATCTATGTTTTTACTCTTTTTCAGAAGAGTAAAAGCAGGGGTTATAATCTTTCCCACAGCCTTTCCAGTTCCAATCTTTATATAACCTGGGCGTTCATAAACCTTAGAGCCACTCCAATCGCTCATACCTTTTAATCCAAGATATGATTTTACCATAGTTTTGAATAAATCTTTTGAGCCGTCATCCCCAGGTTTAACATTAATTAATTCACCAATAGGATTAGGCAGAACATCTTTTCCTTCATTATCTTGTACCCACTTAGGCCTCGTACCCTGTTTATTTGCGACAAAATCTCCTCCGTAGATGCAGTTATCGAAATGCTGTTCAAGCAAGATACGCTCATTTACTTTAGTCTCTAAGATAGAAGGAATTATATCTGCTTTTCCAGCATCAATTTTAATAATAATTTTTCCTGACAACTCTGGAGTACCACAAAGAGGCAATTTAATTACACCCTGAGTCTTTTCTATGGTAATATTATTATCTTTTACACTTAATGCCTTTGAAGCCTCCCCAGAAAAATCAACTTTTAGATTTAACTTCATTCCTTTATAACCATATTCATAAGGAATATTGAGAGTAATTCCTTTTGTATCAATTCCTACTTCCAAAGCTGCCGAAAGTTTTAATTGACCAAATTTTAAAGGATGACCTTCCTCTTGTTCACAATTAACGACAAGGGTTTTTCCCCCAGCATTTACTGAAAAGGTTGCAGTGCGTTCCCTTCCTGTATTATGAGATGCAGTTACTACAATCTTTTCGCGAGTATTTCCATCACCTTTGCCTTCTTTCTTACTGAAAGATAGCCATGAAGCATCGGAATTAACAGTCCATACCCCTGAAGCACAGATTGTAAAGTCTGCTGTTTCTTCAGCGCAAGAAAAATGCATGCTATCATCACTTCCTAAAAGTATACTTTCTTCCTGTTTCCGACAAGAAGACAACGTTGCAATGAGTGCCAATATATACACTGCATACCTAAATATATTATATTTTTTCATCATGATTGTCTGTATAGTTATTCCCAACCTTTATTTTGTTTCAATTGCGGATTTTTAACAAGAGCCTTTAAAGGAACAGGATGAAGATATTTTTTATCTTGCCAAACATTATTATTTGTGACATAAAGTCTGCCATCCTTAAATTGATAAATTGCTGTTTTACTTAAATCTATATATGTAATTCCTTTCATTCGTTTCTTAGGTGAGTGATCAACTACGATAAGATCCTCTTTACCATCTCCATCTGAATCTATGGCTTTATCTTTTTCACCTATATAGATTGAACCCAATGTGTTCATTAACATTTCTCCTTCGCTCCAACGCATTAAATCATCATAACGCAAGCCATCGGCTTCAAGTAATAACTCAATGGCTCGTTCCCTGCGGATTTCCAAAATCCATTTATCTTCAACTTTATTTTTATAATAAGATATAAGATATGGGTCAGCTGAAGTAGGAGGTATTCCGGCTATACCAGCGCGTTTACGTATAGAAGCTATGGTAAGATTCCATATATCATCTGTCATTTCACCTATTTCTGCCTTTGCTTCTGCATAATTCAGTAAAATTTCAGCATAGCGAATTACTGGTATGGCATTATTACTATGATCAGTCGTCTCATAATATGTTCCATCAATATTATACTTTATTATCTGATACCCTGTAGTTGTCACACTCCAGTCTGTGGTGGCTTTTATCTTTATTCCATTATTATTCAGCTTGGTATATCCAGGTGTAAGCATTTGTTGAGCCAATCTACAATCGCGGTTAGCACAGTTCTGAACAAATGTTTTTGTTTGATAACCTGGCAAATCGGTAAATCTTGTTCCATCTCTGTTGAGATATGTGTTTATAAATTCTTGAGATGGAGACCAACGATTGGAAATATTACCAGAAGATACAAATATTTGAGTAAGGTTATGGAAAGAATTAAGATTTGAACTGTATTCTTTAGCCCATATTACTTCACTTCTCACAGGCTTTTCCTGTTGGAATATATATCTATAATCAGTTTTAGGATTACCTGTATTATAAAGTTTGAATTTACCTGAATTTATAAGTTTTTCACAAGCATCAATACATTCCCCAAGATACCGCTTTGATGCCTCGGCTTCCTTCCATGGCTCACCTGTAGATGGATTGGTCTTATGATATTTTCTGTAAGTTCCTTCAAATAGGCATATACGGGACTTCATTGCAAGAGCCATCCAAGGCGTAACAGTAGATTCTCCCCTGTCGAATATATGATCACAAGCATAGTTTATATCAGTTAAAATACTATCCATCACAACTTCGCGATCATCTCTTGTCTTATATAGAGAAGTAGTATCTTTGGCATCAATTGTATGTCCATACCAAGGAACATTTCCATAAGATTTAACCTTATCAAAATAAAATAATGCTCTCCAAAACCGCGCTATACCTCTATAATGATCAATAATATTTTTTGGACATGAAGCCCTATTCATATTTTCAATGAAATAGTTTATACTGTACAAATCATGCCAGGCTCCTATATTCCAACCTGACATTCGGCTTGCCGAAAACTTATCTTGAAGTAAAGGTGCAGTGGTATTTCTTGCCAAATAATCGCACACAGCTCCCCCGACTGTAAGTTTTTCAGCACCTGGTGTCATATCAATATATAATCCGTTAGCATATAGACTTAGTTGTTCTTCATTAGAAAAATACTTTTTCGAGTCTATTTTTGAAATAGGCTCTTTATCAAAATATCCTGCGCAAGAAGCTAAAGATATTGCAATGAATGCTATATATATTTTTTTCATATTTTGCTATTGATATATTATTAGAAAGTGATGTTTAAGCCTAAAATCATACTCTTAAGCATTGGATAACTGTAACCATCTCCAGCAGTTCCTTTCTGTCCATTCCATCCAGAAGCATCTCCTGCACTAATTACTTCAGGATCAAAGTTTCGTCCCCATTTATGAAGAGGAGTTATAGTTAACAAATTTTCCCCTGAGACGTAAAACATAAGATTGGAAAGACCTATTTTTGAAACTAAACTGTGAGGAAAAGTATAAGATAATGTAACTGTTTTCAACCTTAAATATGCCGCATTCTGAAGATAGCGATTGTTCTTACGGCACAATGCTCCCTTTTTAGTTTCAGCTATATATCCTCTCAAGCGTGGCCAGTACGCATTAGGATTGGTTATATTTCCATTTTCATCAACGCCTGCACGGTTAGATACATTCTGCCACGGAAGTGCATAACCGTATACCCTTCCATAATGTCCCCAGAAAAGACCTGCTTCTCCATTAGGATACCAATCTCTTTTTCCAACACCTTGCCAGAACATAGAAAAACCTATCCCCTTCCACTCTGCACCGTAACTAAAACTATAGAAATACCGTGGTGAGGAATTACCAATTCTTACAAGATCACCATGATTTTCTAAAGTATTATTACCTATATCAATTTTTTTGTCGTCATTTACATCTCTGAATTTCAAGTCTCCAGCCTCCCATATTTGACCAGACTTATTATAATTTTCCAACCAACTCTGATCTGGAGATTTCATAACATCTTCCTTACTTTGGAAGAATCCCAAACAATCAAAGCCCCACATTTCACCTATTTCTTTTCCTTTATAAAATGATGATATATCATTAGTAGTAGCAGTATATTTCGTAATTATACTTTTATAATCCCATATAGAAGCATTAACATACCAATTAACAGGGGCTACTCCAAGATTAAAACTATCTCTCCACCCTAAACTCAATTCCCAGCCGTTAGTACACATATTTGCATTATTTCCCTTAGGAGGTTTATTTCCATAAACAGCAGGAAGTTCATCACCGACAACATACATATCCTTTGTATCTTTCCTGTAAATGTCAAATGATAAATTAAATCTATTCTTAAACAGTTCCACATCTAATCCCAAATTATATGTAATGACTTTTTCCCATGTAAGTCCAGTTGGAACAGGGGCTGGAGCTTTTGTATAATTAGATAGTTTTCCATTTATAATTTTAGTACCACGTTTTATACTCATAATAGATAGGTACTGATATGGGGAAACAAGCCCATTTCCTGCTCTTCCTATTGAAGCACGTAGCTTTAAATTATCTGCAAAACTTTCTTTGACTTGTTTCATCCAAGGTTCTTCAGTTATTCTCCAACCCAAAGAAACTGAAGGGAAAAAGCCCCACTGCTGGTTAGTTGGAAACTTAGAACTTCCATCATAACGTCCGCTTGTTTCCAACAAATAACGTCCTTTCCAATTATAATTCAAACGATAAAACAAGCCTGCAAAAGCCCAGTCATAAGAACCGTTATCATTAATATAAAAAGTTTCCCCGTCAGCAAAATTAAAATTAGGCATATTCGGAATAAGAAGCCCCTGCCTCATCACTCTTGTAGAACGATATTTATTCTGTTCCAAGTTCCATCCTCCCATCAATTTTACAGAGTGACCTCCATTAAGTTTTGGGGTATATGTCATGACAGCATTAGCCGCCATATATTCAGTATCGTAGTAACGATGTTCCAAATGACTATAATTTTGCCAAGACCACTTTTCAGTAGGAGAAATCATGGCATCATAAATATTCCCCACTTGTTCCTGTCGTGAAAAGTTTCGCCTGTATGTAAAATCGGCTCTTGCGACAAGTACATCCTTAATAATATCTATATTGATGGCCGTTGTATTAGTAATATTTGCTCTATTTGTCGCCCTCCACGATGTTCCTTCAGCAAAACCAGCAAAACCTGTATATACTGCTGCCTGAGTCCACGTACCATCTATATTTTTAATTCTTGCAACAGGAAACCCTTGGTTTTCAATCTGCCTTTGTATAGGCATACGGGTATCAAGATTATTACTGTCATAGGTATACATCACTATAGGCTCCCGATAATCTTGGAAGAAGACTTTTGTATTATTTTCAAGGCTTAAAAAAGGAGTTATAACAATCTTACCCTTTGAACAAAAATCATATCTATTAAAGCGTTCATTTCCAACTCTATAGATACCATTATTTCCATTATAGCCACCACTTATGTAATAAGTTACTTTTTTTGAACCTCCGCTTATGGAAATATTATGCTGGGTTGCATAATTGTTGTCTCGGTATATTTTGCCGAACCAATCTGTATTGCCATAATATTCATAGTAACCATTAGCATTTGTCCTTTGTTTTTCCAAAAGTGGGTTTGCATCTCTCTTTTCAAGTTCTGAATACCACTCACTCCAACTTACATTATTTTTATTAAATACATTATTGATAGTACTCGGCTCAGTACCTCTAAAGCCCATGTAAGCATCATAAAAGTCATTTGTCCACTCAAGTCCATTTGTAATCACATCGTATTTTACTGTTCTCTTTACCAGAGAAACCTGACCTGAATATTTGACAATAGTTTTACCAGATTTTGCACTTTTTGTTGTGACAAGAATAACACCGAAAGCTCCTCTTGCCCCATAAACTGCTGCTGATGAGGCATCTTTCAATACAGATATACTCTCAACATCATTTGGATTTACTTGAGCAAGGCTGCCTTCAACTCCATCAATAAGTACTAAGGCAGAACCTCCTGCACCTATAGAATTCACATTGCCACGTATATGGATATTACCTCCACGAGTTGAGCGTCCATCAGTCTGAGTAATTGTTAGTCCAGGTATACGACCTTGCAAAGAACGTGTAATATTCGGATTGGAACGGTTTTCAACTACTTCCCCAGATACTTTGTCTATAGCTCCTACTATATCTCTCTTTTTCTGAACTCCATAACCTACAACCACCAGTTCATCAAGCATGCTCACATCTTCTTTCAAAACAATAATCATATTGTTTCCCAGCACAGGAGTATTTGCAGTTATGAATCCTATATAAGAGACTTTAAGCATATCTCCTTTTTTTGCCTCTATAGAAAAGGTTCCGTTCAAATTAGTTATGTCTCCGTTCTTATTAGATTGATTAACTACTGATGCCCCTATCAAAGGATTTCCATCGACATCAGTAACTGTACCCTGTATCCTAGATTGTGCATAGACAGGAATAACGTTCATCAGCAAAGCCAAAAACATAATAAGGTGGAAGCAATGTATACAACTTCCAGGTTTTTTGTACTTTTTCATTGTTTATCAGTATTAGTGTCAGTAAATTATCTTTTTATTTCCCATGTACCTCCTTTTCCAAAAAGAGAATCTGTCCATTTACCAAGCAAACCTATGCGAAGTCCTAAATCAAGGATGGTATAACGACGACGTATCTTTTGAGCAAGGATAATATTGTCTCTCATTATTGAACGTGAAAGACCTATATCTTCAGGCTTAACAGGTGCTCCCACCAAACTCAATCTCTTAACTGCCTCATCAACAGATATTAATCTCTTTTCCAAATTAAGTTTTGTTTCATGCCAGTTCTCCTTAAACCTTGTAAGTTCTTTTCTTAACCCATCTCTATCCACATATTTTGCTTCCACTTCTTTGGCTCCAAGCATTGGGAAATCAGTACCTTTGAACATTTCCAAAGCTTCCTGCTTCTGCTGCTCAAGTGAAGGCCAACTGCTCACACATTTATCTACATCTATATATTCCACATTAGTTTTTAAAAGTTCTCCATAAAATGAAAGTGATATTATAGTGCCTAATGCAACTTGAAATCCATGTGACGGTGCCATTCCATTTGGCATCACAAAATGCTGCATATTGAGAAGATGAGAGAACTGATGATCAGCTCCGCTTGCAGGACGACTTGATTTAGGATAGGCCTGCATGGCAAAGCCACCGAGTAAAAGTCCTTCCATAAGTTTTGCAATTTCCTCAGGACGACCTTCTTTATCACCCTCCGGATTGGATAGAGCATCATGCAAACCATCCTGAACTATTGAAAATGCTATAGGATCTATAGGTTCAGCACCAACGGCATCTGCAATAATCCAATCAGCACCAGCAGGCACTTTTGCAAAAAGATCTGCATATCCGCTCGCTGTCATATTCGATGGAGCCTTAGAAATTATATCAACATCTGCAATAATACCGATAGGTGCAGTGCATGGGAAAGTAGTCTTGCAACCATCTTTTGTGATAGATGCCCCAAAAGCAATATAACCGTCCATAGAGGCAGCCGTACCTACTACCATGTAACGACGATTATTATGGTATGAAGAGAGTTTTGTCAGATCATTAATAGTACCCGATCCGACAGCAATAGGAATAGCCTCAGTATTGGAAAGAACTCTATCCAAGATTTCTATATATCGCCACTCGGCATGCATATCTGGATAATCCAAAATAACTGGATCATCCATTGCTACACCTTCATTGCGTAATAAAGAACAGACTTTTTCACCTGCAACTCTGAACGTTGTTTTGTCTGCTATTATGATGGCCTTTTCCCCTGGAAATAATTTTTTAAATAGACCTGCAGTTTCAGCTATAGCACCTTGTTTTAACACAAGGGCAAGGGTCTGAGTAGCCTTTTTAAGGGCTAAATCTAAACTTCTACTCATAGTATCATTGATTTTATATTATTATATCTCATCTTAACACCCTCACAAAAGGTTTCAAACTGCTTTTGTCATAGCGATACTTTTCAATATACCCGCTATATATTCCTTTTTTATTCTTATCAGGATGAAAAATATAAAACCACCCCTCTCCCAAAGACTGTATCCCCATACTTCCATAAGGGAAATTCCATCCATATACTGAAGAAGATTTATCATATATTCCATCTCGGCTCAACTGCAAAACAAATCCTTTCTTAAGACCATTACCTTTAAGTACTTCTTTTGTTGGTTTAATAGTATTATCAATAGCAAAAAGCCTATAATTCGGAAATTGTTTTTTCTTTCCCCTATAAACAGCCATAAACCACAAATCGGAATAAGCATCATATTCCAGATTCTGTACTCCATAAGATGTATTGCCAGTATATGCGAAATAAATCGCAGCAGGCTTTCTCGGACCTTCGGAATGCATATTATTAAGATCTAAAGGCATAGATTTTTTCATAACCTTAGGCCATGGATATTGCAAAAGAACCTGGTAATCATTATCAAATCTATTTAGATCACTGTAAATACCAAGTGCAACCGTAAGAAACAGTTTTCCTCCTTTCGTGCCAAATTTCGGTCCGAAAGTCACCCCATCTATACCACTGCAACCATATATATGTTCGTACTTTCTCCCATCCACTTCAGCAACACCGTTATATAGCTGCTTGACAGTAGGAAGACATACTGTTTTCATGACACCGTCTTTTAAACCGTCCATTCCTAAACGGTTTATTTTATCCACATCAAATACTGCAATATAAAATATAGTTGCGTTCTCTCTGCAACCGATACTGTTATCGCTTATATTACGTCCTATTTCATCATATTTATATTCTAGTGAACCGTATATTTTACCATCCTCAGGGTTGTAGGAGATACATCCAAGATGTCCAAGCAATCCGCTTACAGACCCTACAGGTTTTCCCTGTATATCAAACTTAACAAGTTGTGTAGTATATGAAACATAGAAATACTGATGTTCCTTATCCATTGCAATTCCCTGGATATGAAAATTTTTTCTTGCTTGAATATGAATACTGTCTGGCAGAGATTCAATATTAGTTTTAGAATTCAATGATGGTGAAGGCAGTAAAGCAAAAAATAATAAAAAAATAGTAAAAGCCATCGCTTTAGGTAATAAATTTGGTGTATAGTTTAGTGTAATAAATAAATAAATCGAAAGTATAATTATTTCGATATGAAACGAAGTTATATAATTAATGTTTAATATCAAAATTTTTCCTTCTTCTTCTCTAATTCATGTGTATCATGCAGTTATACAGGAATACTGATATAACAAAAATAGCCACCCTAAGGTGGCTATAAAGGACAATATAAATAGCGGTTTATATGTTTCGGATAAGGATAAACGCGATAAAAGATATAGAGACAAGGCCTATAACCAATATAGCAAATAAACCAGTTAAATTTGGTACGGAAAGCTCTATAATATTATTGTGTATTATGCGATACCTTTCGATTCTAACTCGCCTTAATATTTTTCTTACAAAGCATCTGAATTTAGAAAGTCTGCCCACCTCTTCGCGAAGACGAGCCATCTTTATCTTTCTATCTATTTTTGCACAATATTCTTTATGTTCTTTACGAGCCTGCTTATAACCAGAAATATAGAAAGGCATAGTAAAAGGCTCTATGCCATATTTTCTCATACTTCTTTTGTAGGATATCTTATAGATTATTAATACAGGTATTATAATTATACATAAAGCCACAAATGCTAAAACCTTAATAATAGGGATTCCAAAATATTTAAAAAGAAATATGCCAACAACCACAAGGACAGGAACAATTACTGGGATAAAGAAGCAGAATCGTAAAACAAATACAATCAATAGGAATTTTCCAATTTTAGGCGACATATCAAAATTCATGACCGTTACAGTTTTATGGTTTCTCAAATATAACAAATCCTCCGAAATTATACAATGGGTCATTTTGTGGAACGCCCTTCGTCCTCGCTATATGTCACTGGGACGACAACCGAATAAGAAAACGATAAAACAAACAAGTTCGAGCGCTATGGGATGAGCAAAACGAACTGGTTAGTGCTACTAACCAGTTCAAACTGCAATCAGCAGACCTACAACTAAGATTGACAGATATGCTGGACGGGAAAGGTACAGTCCAACTGGCAAAAGCGATTAATAGATGCAGAAACAATATATATTGATAAAACAGAAATTACACTTTATCATGGTCGTACTTATGTATTAAAAATTCAAGGTAATTCAGAACAGCCTACATTTGTATCTGAAAATCCACTAATAGCAAGTGTCAATGCTAATGGAGTAGTAACAGGAAAATGCATTGGCGAAACTGAACTCTTAGTTAAAGCCAACAATCATGTTGCTAAGTGTAAAATAAATATTATACCTAAAATAAATTTTATACCCGATCCTTATTTGGGTTTTGGTGAGTCTTACGAAAAAGTAAAAACTGCGACATTATCTTTAGTGTTAGTTCTTTAACGGCTGTTTTCACTTCTCCTATCAAAACATTAATTAATTGAGGCAATTCATCAATCCTTTTTTCATAACCACTATTTTAAGCTAAATAATCGACCTTAAATTTACAGAAATAAAACCTTATTACAAGAATACTATTAAATATAGTACATCAAATTCTTATCATATACTCACACCAATCTTATTGTTAATAATTTACAAGCAATTGTTAAAATAAGAGTTTTTTTGTTGGACTGTTTACAGATATGTAAGGTGTTCTTTTTGCTTTTCCAAAGCTAATATAAATATGTAGAGTAAACCGAAAAGTGCAATATTAGAACACAAAAGTAAATTTATAGGAATTTTATATTGAAAATATAGGGAATTTATAATATAAATCATTAGGAATTTTGTAATTTTGTAAAGAAAGACCTAAATAAGGATATTATGTATTACAACAGACTTGTAGAAAAAGAAATAGAATTGAAATTAAAGACATCCGGTGCAATTGTCGTTGTAGGACCGAAATTTTGCGGTAAGACTACAACTTGTATGCTTTACCAGAAAAGTTTTGTAAAGCTGAATACCAAGGAGGCGATCGCAATGGCACGCATAAATCCAAGAGGGGTACTAAATGGAGAAACACCAAGGCTGATAGATGAATGGCAAAAAGCGCCTGATATTTGGAATCAAGTTAAAGATGATTTGGATTTTGACTACCAGTTTGGAAAATATATTCTTACTGGCAGTTCTACTCCTGCAGACAAAACAGAGGTACACCATAGCGGAGCCGGAAGGATTACACCTGTCAAGATGCGTCCAATGAGCTTGTGGGAATCAAAAGAATCCAAAGGTAGTATTTCATTGTTGGATTTGTTTGATGGAAGGGAAAATTATCCTTGGGACACTAACTCTGAGATAACTCTGGGGGATATTGCTTTTCTTATGTGTCGAGGTGGTTGGCCTATATCCGTACAGGCACCAATAGATATTGCTTTGGAAATAACCAAGAACTATTACAATAGTTTATTTATATTTGAGGATTGTGAAAATGAACGATTCAGAAATAAACGACCTGAAGTATTAAGAATGATATTGAGAAGTTATGCTCGTCATATCTCAACACAGGCCTCTCTATCAACCATTATAGCTGATGTCCGTCAAAGCAATGAGAGGACTATGGATCCAAAAACTTTTGATGATTACATGGATGCATTAAAAGATATTTACTTGATTGAAGATTTGCCGGCATGGAATCCAAATATCCGCTCAAAGACTTCTATAAGAAGCACCCCAACACGTCATTTCATAGACACCTCCCTAGCTTGCCGTTCTTTAGGTCTCAGTCCTAAAGACCTCATGCATGACTTGGAAAGTTTCGGACTCTTCTTTGAAGATTTTGCAGTTAGAGATTTATCCATATATGCTAATTCCATAGGCGGTATGGTATCACATTATCGTGACAACACCGGCTTGGAATGTGATGCCATCATTCATCTTGAAGATGGACGTTGGGGAGCTATAGAGATCAAACTTGGAGGGGATGAGTTAATTGAATCCGGAGCAAAGTCTCTAAAAACATTAAGAAACAAAATCGTGGAAAAGAGTGAGGAAAAAGCTCCATCATTTTTAATGGTACTCACTGCAGTAGGCGGTGCGTACCGGCGTGAAGATGGAGTATATGTTGCACCCATCAATTTACTAAAACCGTAATTCCGGCACATAATATAGAACGACAATTTAGATAATGCTTACATTATGCCTAACCCAAAAGGTCTGAAGACAGCCGATATCATTCTTGAGAAAAAAGGCGTATACAGGCTTTATGATATTAAAACAATATCCGGCAAGAGTTCTGTAAGCAGCAGGCTTTATGAATCAAGAGAACAAGCGAATAATGCAATACTTAATATAACAAGTAGATACAATGCAAGAAGGCTTTCTGATGAAATAAAAGAATATTATTATAGCAACAAAGAATTTAATGAGCTAATAATATGCTTTAAAGGAACAATAAGATTAACACTCAATAGAGGCAAAGTCACTGCAGGACTTTGGAGACAAATTTCTAACGAGATTAGATAAAAATACCGGGGAAGTTGCCTTCTCCGGTAAATTTGGAGTAGTGAGCCCGTAGGTCTTGCTCCCTCAGTATTCTCCCTGGTCAGTCACCGAAGTGACACCGCAAATATAACGAATTAATTTAATAAACAAAAAAACTTCACGAAAATGTCGGCACCGGATATAAAAGGAATCGTAGAGAAGAGAATGCAGGAGATAAAGCGGCTACAGGAAAGAGTGCTTCCGGTCAAGGTCGGACGTGAGGTGACTGAAAGCGTTCGGGAGAACTTCCGGAGAGGCGGATTCTACGGCAAGCCCTGGCAGTCACCTTACAGGCGTACACTTGGCTTTTCAGGGGCCAAAGGCTCTTATGGTACCTTTCTCTCTGGGACCAATCACCTGATGAGTTCCACAGACTATGTGCCTGGCAGAGGCAATGTCAGGATACGGAACAATGCTGAC
>CAMQDS010000013.1 GCA_946999645.1 uncultured Bacteroidales bacterium | reverse complement strand
TGTGTGTGTGTGTGTGTGTTTATATGAATACTTGAATTTTCCAAATAATCAAAGCACTTTTTTACACTTTTTTTGAATAATTTTTCACACATGTGCATCGAAATAATCGTTTCACTTTATATAGATCGGAGCAAAGAAAAACAATTTTTTTATGATTTCCAAATTTTATTTAAGATAACAAATATCTTTGCTTGCACAGCCTCCCCTGGAAATCTGAAGAATGGGAGGAGAGGCGGCAGGAAGCGGTTGGTTTTGAGTATGATGAAAAAATATTAAATTTGTGGGATTATATGTGGTTGTTTATATGCGTAAATTCTTGAAAAAGATATGGTTTCCAGCAATCGTAGTGCTTTTTGCCACTATTCAGACCTTTGGAATGGAAATAATCCGAATGGTGGAAAACCCTACATTCACAGATGCCGAAACTCAATCTGAAGACACTGTCATATACAATAACTCTAAAATATTTACTAAGTTCCGCAAAAAAGGAGAAAAAATAGAAGCAGATACCGTAAAAGAAGATAATATTTTAGAAGCAGAAAAATACATAAGCGCAAGGGATACTATAAAAGTTCCCGATTCCTTAAAACTTACAGACCCGTTCCGTTACAAGTACTACATTGCTCTTGTTGATTCACTCACTCACAGACAAATACGTGATTCTCTCTTATCTGCAGGCGATACCATCACAAAAATAAAGTTAGACTCAATCTACTATGCCGACTCAACAATAGCAGCCAAAAAGAAATTTGAACTGTGGTATAATTCCCTTGATAAGGATGCAAGAAAAAAGTATGATTTCGACAAAAAGATGAAACGTCGTCAGAAAGAAATAGACAGCATCCTAAATGTAAAAGACAGTTTAAATGCAATAAGGGACAGCATAAGGGAAGCGATGCCAAGAATATTACAAACTTTCGCTATCCCTAAGGAAATGCAATATAAACGGATAATCAGTTGGAGAAAAGATCCTATGTTCAATGATGTACATCTTCATGATATAGACACTTCTTATAACTATTGGTTTAATGACTACCCGTTTATGAGAAAAGACATAAATGCAACTTATCTCGGGATCATTGGCTCTCCTGTTCAAAATTATGATGCTTTCAAAAGACAGTCCGAAGAAAAAGTGTCATTCTATGCCCCTTATGAGGTATATAGTTATGCTCCGCACACTATACCTATGTACAACACAAAAACGCCTTACACCGAACTTGCCTACTATGGGACATTATTCGCACATAAGGAAAATGAGGAAGCAGATATCCACATTATGACCACACAAAATATTCTGCCTGAGCTAAATGCAAGGTTAGAATATAACCGATATGGAGCTAACGGATTATTGAAAAATGAGACGACAGATAACAGGACTTTTGCTGCCACACTGAATTATATGGGAAAGAGATATTTAGCACATGTAGGCTATATATCAAATAAAATAACACGAAAAGAAAACGGAGGTATTATAAATAGTTTTTGGATTAGGGATACAACAGTAGGTGCAAGAGAAATAGAAACATACCTTTCCAAAGCAGATAATCTTATTAAGAAAAAAACCTTTTTTGTTGACCAGACTTATAGGATACCGTTTACTTTTATAAAGAACTTGGCTAATAAAATCAAAGGTACCAACTCAGTAAAAAACACTCCAGTTGCTGACAGTCTTGCAAAGAATCCTACTGATACAAAAGCACAAGGAGCAAAGAATACAAAGCCTAAGCATGTAAATGATACAATTGATACAGAAGTAACTACTGCTTTTATAGGTCATAGCAGCGAATTTTCTTCATACAGTAAATTATATCAAGACAATATAGCATTGACAGATAAGCAGGGAAGAAAATTTTACAATAATTTCTTTATCAATCCTGTTACTTCAAGAGATTCGCTCAGGGTTATGAGGATAGAGAATAAAATTTTTCTTAAACTTCAACCTTGGGCTGACGATGCTATTGTATCATCCCTCAACGTAGGAATAGGAGATAGGATTCTCAACTATTATATGTTCCGTCCAGAAAGTTATCTTATAGGAACTGATAATACTATTTGGCACTCGATGTATCTTTATGGAGGGGCAGGCGGTCAATTCCGTAAATTCATAAAATGGGATGCTTTAGGATATTATACATTTTTGGGTAGTCAAATAAATGATGTAGGATTAGAGGCAAACGCTTCGTTCAATATATATCCATTCCGAAGACAAAAGAACAGCCCGATTTCGTTCAAAATACATTTTAAGACTACAGCAGAGGAGCCTGAATTTTACGAACAGCATTATTTCTCAAACCATTACCGTTGGGATAATAAGTTCAAAAAAATCTCAGATACAAAAATTGAGGGTTCTCTAGAAATTCCGCATTGGAATTTGAAGGCAGGAGCCGGATATTCCCTTTTAGGAAACAATCTGTACTATGGAACAGACGGTATTATACGTCAAAATTCTTCTCCTATGAGTATTGCAAAAATCTACTTGATGAAGAATTTTAGGCTATGGAAATTGCATTTTGATAATACGGCACTTTTCCAAATATCTTCTAATGAAAAGGTATTGCCGCTTCCTATGGTAGCATTGAACCTTAGATGGTACTTACAATTTAATGTTGTAAAAAACGTTATGCAAATGCAGATAGGAGGAAATATTACATACAATACTGCCTGGTATGCACCTGCTTACAATCCAGCTCTTGGACAATTCATTACGCAAAATTCCGAGAAGTTTGGTAATAGTCCGTATGCAGATGCTTTTATTAATATCCAGTGGAAACGTGCATGTATATTTGTGAAGTTAGTTAATGCCAATATGGGTTGGCCACTTAACAGTGCAGATTATTTTAGTGCGGCAGGCTATATAAGACCCGAAAAGGCTATCCGATTCGGAGTATATTGGCCATTCTATTTGCAGCCAAATAAAAATTCTTCAGTATCTGGAAAAGCAGGAGGCTCAATGGGAGGCAGAGAAAGTAGTCCTGGAGGAAGTGGTGGCAGATTATTAGGAGGAGGTTTAGGCTTATGAAAAAATATATCCGCTATATACTGATTACAATAGTATTGGCTTTTGCAATTCCCCTAATAAAGACTATAACATCCGGACATAAAACAACCTCTATGGGAAAGTACGTTAATTGCGTTATCTACCTGCAAGGGTACCACAGTAAGGATGTCAATTATAGTGTAGGTTTCAACTATGAAATGTTAAAGAAATTTGAAAAGTTCAGTCGTCGAAATCTATCAATAAGACTGTCAAATAAGGGAGAGGCTCCATTGGATTCATTAATAAAGGACAGTATGCAGATAGTAGTAACTCCATACAATGACTCTTTGATGAAATCCGATAATTTATACATATCTAAATTGGTTAGTGACAGCATAGTGTGGGCTATTCCAAGAGGAAGAAAAGATTTTCTTAAAGAAATAAATAAGTGGCTGTTACATTATGAAAGTTCTGCTGAATATAAGATTTTAAGAAACAGGTTCAGACCGAGTTATGAACCTTATAAAAGACTTACAACTGGTAAAGCCTACTCTGTTCTCTCTCCTTATGACAGTATAATAAAAGTTAATTCCAAAATTCCAGGTTGGGATTACCGACTTTTAACCGCCATAATATGGCAGGAATCTAAATTCAGAATAGAAGCAATCTCACATAAAGGGGCAAAAGGAATAATGCAGATGATGCCTTCCACATCGGCTAAATATAAGATAAATAATATATTGGATGCCAATGAAAATATACATGCAGGAGCGGTTCATCTAAAAAAAATTCAAGATAGTTTTGCAAAATATTTTTCTGGTAAAGAACTTATAATGGTTTCCTTAGCCGCATACAATTCAGGAGAAGGTATAATTTGGAAGTGTATAAATTATGCCGACTCTCTCGGGAAACCTTTTTCATCTTGGAGAGATATAGAGAATGTTCTGCCTGCTATAAAAAATTCTAAATATCAGTCTATCAGTTATGTTAAAAATATTCTATCCCTGTATAAGGCATTTTGTGCTATTGAGAGCGGACAGTCTTTGCCGGATCCACATTTGACACAAACAATAAAGGAAGTAGAAGCAGAAACATTATCACAAGATACGACAGAAAATCACACGCAAGAATCGAAAAAGGCTCAAGGCGTACGGGAACATAAGAAAGGAAATAATTATCAGGATCGAGTTTTATAATTCGAGTAATTTTTTGGAACATACAGAAAATAATTGCCAATAAATTACCGATTAACATTCCCTTAACAACCAAAACAGAAGCCACTTTTAGGAATACCATAGAAATATTCTTATTAGTCATTCCCATTGATTTCAATATACCTATAGTGGATATATTTCTAAAAAGGAGTATCAGAAGACCTGAAATCATATTGAAACCTGCAACTATTGTCATTAAGACTAATATAAATAATACATTAGTGTCTATCAGGTCTAACCATGAAAATATCTGTGGATACCTGTTCAGCAAAGAAGAAGCAACAGGTGTCGATTCATTGGGATTGGAATGTAAAAGAATACTTGTTCCTATTTCATCAGTTTTATCTTTTAAAGCTTTTTGCCCCTTGTATTCTTTTGACAATGTAATTTCCATTGCAGATACCTGGTTATCTTTCCATCCATTAAGTCGCTGCATATCTTTCAATCCGCAGAAAATCAGCATATTATCATCACCAGGTAATATATTTGTATAAATATTATCTACTGTAAATTTTCTGACTTTAACCCTTTCACCAATAAAATAAGCAGTCAACTTATCTCCCTTTGAAATGTTCAGCATATCAGCAAGCCGAGATGGGATAGAAATTTTAAGACTATCTCCTCCCCCTTTTATTCCCTTAAAAACTGCACCGGCTATTTCATCTTTACTCTTTATTATACCGGCACGATATACGACAGGAGATACTGATTCAATTCCTTTAATTTTCCCAAAGTTTTCAAAAGCCTGAGAATCTGAATATAATGGTTCATCCTCAGACACATAGTTCATATCCGGATATGTTATACGTACGTCTCCTGCAATATAGGAAAGACCTTGACGTATCTCATATCTAAATCCAGAAGATATTGATACAGAAACAATTATTATAAAGAAAGATATGGCTATGGAAACCATAGCCATATTTCCCTTAAAGCGCAATCTCCGTGCTATAAATGAAGAAACATTCACTCTACCAAATATGTACTCTTTCACTTTCAGGCAGGAACATTTTATCTCCTTCTTTAATACCGAAGGCATCGAAGAAAGTACCGAAGTTCCTTAATGAAACATTCACTCTGTTTTGAGCAAGAGAATGTACATCCATTTTTGTAAGACGGGCTTTTTCTTCATTAGTTATATTCTGAGCCCAAATCATACCATAAGAAATATAGAACCTCTGCTCTGGTGTAAAGCCATCTATAAGTCCTATGTTTTTACCGGCGATTGCATTCTGCATTGCAGTGTAAGCAATGCTCAAACCACCATGGTCACCTATGTTCTCACCAAGAGACAGATGTCCGTTTGCCATTACACCTGGAAGAATTTCAACAGCATCGAATTGTGCTGCAAGTTTTTCTGCTTTTGCTCTGAATTTAGCATCGTCATCTGCCGTCCACCAGTTTACCATATTACCGTCCTTATCAAAAAGACGTCCCTGGTCGTCAAAGCCGTGAGACATTTCATGACCAATTACCACACCGATTCCACCATAGTTTACGGCATCGTCAGCATCTGGATTGAAGAAAGGTGGCTGCAATATTGCTGCTGGGAAGCATATTTCATTTGTTGTAGGATTGTAATAAGCATTTACAGTCTGAGGTGTCATTTCCCACAACGTTTTATCTGTAGGTTTTCCAAGTTTGGAAATATTATCTGCTACATACCATCTTCCTGCTGCTCTTAAATTTTCATAATAACTTCTACTTGGATTTATTTCAAGGGAAGAATAGTCCTTCCATTTATCTGGATACCCTATCTTGATTATATAATTGTTGAGTTTTTCGTGTGCTTTTACTTTAGTCGAATCTCCCATCCAATCAAGGGCATCAATGTGTTGCGATAATGCTTTTTGAAGATTTTTAACAAGTTGAAGCATCTTATTTTTTGAAGATTCTGGGAAATATTTTTCTACATACATTTTACCCACTGCTTCTCCAAGTATATTGTTAGGTACAGACATTGCCCTCTTCCAACGAGGTTTCTGCTGTTTTATTCCACTCATTTGAGTACTGAAAAAGTCGAACGAAGCATTGTAAAATTCATCGCTCAATGCACTGCACGCCCCTTGTATCAACTGACCTGCTATGTAATCTTTCAGTACATCTATATTTTCTTTTGCAAAATATTCAGAAAAAGCTTTGAAAAATGAAGGTTCGTTTACTATAATCTTTTTTTGTTCAGGTATGCCCCTCTCCTCAAAGTACACCTTAAAATCAAAGCCAGGATATGCCTTTTCTAATTCTTCAGAAGACATTGGATTGTATTGAGCCTGAATATTTCTCTCTTGTACGCTCGTCCAAGAATTAGCAGCAAGTACATCTTCTACTTTGAGAGCATTTTCTGCAGCACGATTAGGATTATCTACACCTGATAGAGCAAATACTTTTGAAAGGAAATTTTTATATCCTTCTTTTATCCCAGCATTTGCGGTTTCTATATAATAGTCCCTGTCGCCTATACCAAGACCTCCTTGTGACAAATACAATACCTGCATATTGCTGTTCATCAGGTCCGTTCCAACGTAAGTATTGAAGAAAGATGTCTCTGCATACTTATGTAGTTCTGCAATTTCTCTTGCAAGAGCTGTTTTATCATCTGCAGAATATATTTTTGCGATATATGATTTTAACGGAGTTGCTCCCTCTGCATTTAATTTAACGGAATCAAGTCCCTGCTTGTATAAGTCCACTATCTTTTGTTCAGAAGTGCCGGCTTTTACATTCATATTTACCATTTCTTTGAAAAGCCTGTTTAAGCGATTCTGACTCGAATCTCGCAAGGCATCAAAAGAGCCATAACGGGCATATTCTGGTTTAAGCGGATTATTCTTTTGCCAACCACCTGTGGCATAGCGGTAAAAATCTGTTCCCGGGGATACAGTAGTATCCATACTTGCCATATCAATGGCAGGTACCGTTTTCCTGCCTGAATTTTGAGAGCAGGATATTATAGATAGTGCCATAAGCATACTGATAGTTATTTTTTTCATAATTAAATTATTTTAGTCTAAACCAATTCTTACAAATTTACAAATTATTTCAATTTCGTTAATATTTATACGATATTTGCACACTTTTGAAATGTATATCGAATGAATAATAAATTAAAAGACATTTTGGTAAGGTATTCGGTTGGTACACTTGGGCTAACATTGGTAGCCATCGCAGTTGCCCTTGCCATAAAATCCGATCTCGGGACAGATCCTATTTCAACTCCTCCTTGCGCTGTATACCTTGTAAATAGAAGTCTATCAATAGGAACCTATACTGCTATAATGCACTTTATGTTTATAGTATTGCAAATTGTCCTTCTAAAAAAGAATTTCAAACTTGAATATCTCATGCAGATACCTGCAGCAATAGTGTTTGGAGCTCTTACTGATGGTGCAATATGGGCATTAAGTTGGTTGGAGGCTTCAACTTATGCTATGAAAATGGTTATCAGCATAATAGCTGTAATAGCTGCTGCTTTCGGGGTAAGTATGGAAATTATGGGCAAGGCATGGATGTTGGCAGGAGAGCAAACAGTAGTGGCAATCGCACAAGTAACCAAGTGGAAATTCAGTAATGTAAAGGTATCATTTGATGTTTTTCTCGTAGCCATTTCTGCCATTTTGTTGATATTCGTATTTAAAACTCCTTTCGGAGATGGTACAAGTGTGGTAATAAGAGAAGGAACTATAATACTTGCTTTATTTACAGGATTGGGACTAAAAGTAACAGATCCCATCTGCCATAGGATTTTCAGCAAACTGCTTAATAAATATAAAGACTGATTTAATTAAGAATCGATTTCAGACGCAATTTTGCTGCTTCAACCGCAGTAGTATCAGTCGAGAATTTTATAAACTTGGGGAGATATTTCTTCTCAAGTTTTTTGTTTTTATTAGTTCTTGCCAATATAATACAATTCTTTATTGCTGTCATATCGTCTGGTTTCTTCTTTAAAACCTTGTTGTAATACTTTAGAGCGACTTTATTATTCTTTTCATATACGAGATAATATGAGCCTAAATTATCCAAGAATAAAATATCGTTTGGTCTATATGACAACATTCTTTCTGACACAGACTTAAACGATGCATAGCCTGACTCAGATGCATATCTAAAAAATGTATAGCAATATTCCTGAACAAGAGCCGAAAAAAATTCCTCATCCACTTTCTCAACCCCAGGATAGGTCCATTTAGGAGATTGCGTGAAATTATAGTCAATCAGAGCATTAAGTGATGATACTGCCATATCAGGACTATCCTTTTCATATCCGCAGAGGGCTGTAATTTTTGAAAGACGAAGTTCAAGATTGAGAGGTGATAATAGTATAGCCTTATCTATTTCTTTTATAGCTTGAGCAAACAAATTATCATCGTAAGTAACTTCTCTAAAATAATTTACAGGCTTACCTGTACTGTCTCTGAGAGTAATTACAGGTTCTTGTCCCATATATTTTTGCAGATTCATCCTGGTTACTTTCTCATTTTTGGAAGACAAGAGGTAGGACATAAATTTTGCACGATGAGGCATATATTCGCTAGGAAAATCGTGAATCCATTTATCAACCAGAGTATTTATTCCCAACCCGGAATATCCACCTGCTTTCACTAAGGCATTATACCTATTGAGATAATCCTGAGAAGAAGTTTCCTGAGCATCTAAACATATGCATGCATAAAAGCATAATACAATTACAAATATTATTTTTTTCATATCAAATTATATCCATTCTAATCCTCCTTTGTAAAGGAAGAAGATTATTGGTTCTGTTTCCTAAATTCTTAATAAATCCAAGAGGTATATTATTATGACAAATCAGCAATAAACCCAAAGGCTTATCAGTCAATATTATAGCATCTTTGTGTAAAAATTTCAAAGCCGTAGGCTTATCTATTTCTACCCTTGTAAATGCGGAATCTGACAATATAATGCTATATGCCAAATCAGGATGAGGTACAAAATTTTTACCTTTAATTGTGCCTAAGGCAGTTCCAGACATCAAAGGTCGTAAAATATTTATAAAACCTTTCTCTACACTTACTACATTAGGGATTGCCGTTAATATGTCTCCTTTTTCTTCTATTGTTACAGGATAATTGAAAAAATCTTTCAGATGCCCGTAATTTTCTTTAAGTCTTACATTCTTTTCTTTTTTGGGTTTCAAGCAAACTGATTCTCCTGTCTTTTGCAAAACAGCACAATATTGCCCTTCACCAGGCACCAATCCAGGAAGAAGTGAAACTCCATATTTAGTATGAATAGGACCGTCAAAATTGAATTCTATTTTCATTACTTCTGCTCCACATTTTTCGGCAATCCATGATACGTTCATATCATTTTCGTACTTATTGAAGGTACATGTGGAATAAATGAAAATTCCTTCCGAAGATAGAGCTTGCCACACATCGGACACTATTCTCTTCTGTCTTGCTGCATTTACAGAGACCATTTCTGTAGTCCATTGATTTACAGCGTCTTCATCCTTACGAAACATTCCCTCACCCGAACATGGGACATCTGCTATAATTATATCAAAATATCCAGGTAAAGCAGCAAAAGCCGCTGGATCAACCGAAGTAACTACCACATTGGGATCACCCCACACAGCAATATTTTCGCATAGGATGGAAGCCCGATTTTTCATCACCTCGTTGGCAACCAGTATGTATTCATCGCCACATTCCAAACGTAACGATGCCGCTATATCAGTTGTCTTTCCGCCTGGAGCAGCACACAAATCAAGCACTCTTATCTTGTTTCCTTTTTTGTGGATTTGCTTAAGAACTTGCCTGAATGTATAGCCCACAAACATTGCAGAAGAATCTTGAACATAGTAAGCCCCCGAATGGAACTCAGGGTCAAGCGTAAATAACGGTCTTTCTGAGAGGATATAGCCTAAGTCATTCCATTGTACTTTGCTATATTCCTCATTTAGAATATCATATCCGTATTTCGGAAGTTTGAATGGATTTGTCCGCACCGACACAGACGGAACCTCCCCGAGGGCCTCCATCACTTTCATCGCAGCGTCCTCCCCTACCGATTCTTTCAGATAAGAGACAAATTTGAGCCCTTGGACTTCTTCCATTATAGACCTTCAGGCATACGACCTTCTGAAACTGATGCTACCCCATCAACCAATTTATCAAGTCCTTCTTTGATTTTGGATTCAAGCATCATCTTCATCATAAAGTTAAGATCTGCCTCTGCTTCTATATAAAAATCTGTTTTATCTGGACAGGATTCTACAGCAGCGAAAATAAGGTTTACACTAAATGAAAACGGAGCACCATTATCTTTGAAAGTTATTTTTGAATAAGGAACTCTTTCAACAATTTTAACTCCTATGTTAAATCCCTGAACGCTTGCTGAAATTGTATCACAATCTGCTGTAATCCCCTTTTTCTTATCTTCAGGAAGGTAATTAAGAAAATTTCTCATGTCGACAAAAGACATGTATAGCGCTTCTGGACTACGTGACACCGTAGCGTGCTTACTGTTAATTTGTACCATAATTATTGTTTATGTTCCAGGTTTGAGGAGAAACTCTCCACTCCTGAAGAATATTATACTCACTTTCTTTTATATATCCGCATAGAGCCGCTTCTTCAAGTAAGGCATTATAATCAGACAATGTGTCAAGCTTTACTTTCTCTTCTTTAAAACGAGAAACTGACAAATCAAAGCCGTAGGTAAAAACTGCTACCATTCCCAGAACATTTGCACCTGCCTTTCTGAGTGCATCAACAGCAGCAAGACTACTCATACCTGTCGAAATAAGGTCTTCTATAACAACGACTTTACTGCCTTTTTCCAATATTCCTTCAATTTGTGACCCTGTACCATGATCTTTTGGTTTCGGGCGCACATATATAAAAGGCAATGAAAGCCTATCTGCCACTAAGGTGCCTAATGCAATTGCTCCTGTAGCCACTCCAGCGATTACTTGAGCATCTGGATATAATTCTTTAACTCTCTCCGACATCCACATAGCAAACATAGAACGCATTTGTGGATAAGACAAAATTTTTCTATTATCACAATATATGGGAGAATGCCAACCTGAGGCCCAAACGAAAGGTTCAGAAGGTCTTAGAAGTACTGCCTTTATATCCAAAAGATAACCGGCTGCTTGTCTTGCCACACTTTTCATAAATATCAAATTAATGCATTAACTTTGCCGTCTGGCAAATATAATAAAAATATAGGCAAAAGATGTATAGGATTTATTTTCTCAAAAGATGCATAAACGTTTGCAGTCTGGACGATCCAGCACTTGCAGATCCCAATGCCTTAGAATTTCACATAAAAAATAAAACCGACATCCATGATTTAATAAAAAGATTTGAATGCTCCGACAATCTTTTCAGAATATATATACCTTCAAGTAATCCAGAAGTTACATATAAGAAAATATGTACGGAGTTTCAAGAAGTAGATGCAGCGGGAGGACTTGTAAAAAACAAAAGAGGTGATTTTTTACTAATTCTAAGGGATGGAAAATGGGATTTACCCAAAGGACACAGAGAAGCGGGAGAAGACATAAAGACTACAGCCATAAGGGAAGTAGAAGAGGAAACAGGCATTAAGGGACTTGAATTAGGAGAACTCATCTGCATCACTCACCATTGCTACAGGAGGAATGGACTACTATGTCTCAAACACACATGGTGGTATAGAATGGAAAACAATGCCCCAGTAGACCTTACTCCTCAAAAAGAAGAGGACATCACCACAGCTACATGGGTTGCAAAGTCCAATCTTCCAGCTTTTCTAAAGACATCATACCCCTCAATACAAGAAGTTTTCAGAGAAGCAAAGGTTTAGTTTTCATATACTTAATAAATATTATAACATTTAATGAAACAATTTTCTAAATAATCCGTATCTATATTAGTATGTTAATCATTAAATGCAATGAAATTATCCCAGTTTCAATTTAATCTTCCAAAAGAAAAAATAGCTTCAGAGCCACCGAGATGGCGTGATGAGTGTAAGTTGATGGTACTACACAAAGATACAGGAGAAATAGAGCATCGATTGTTCAAAGATATAATTGACTATTTTGATAAAGGAGATACTTTTGTATTGAACGATACCAAGGTCTTTCCAGCAAGGCTTTCAGGTAACAAAGAAAAAACAGGGGCCGAAATAGATGTATTCCTTCTAAGAGAACTAAACAAAGAGCAACGGCTTTGGGATGTCATTGTAGACCCTGCAAGAAAAATAAGGATAGGCAACAAACTTTATTTCGGTGATGATGAAAGTCTTGTAGCCGAGGTAATAGATAATACCACTTCGAGAGGAAGAACCCTTCGTTTCCTATTTGACGGGAGTTATGAAGAATTTAAGCAAACCCTTTTCCACATGGGGCAAATCCCTATACCTACATGGGTAAAGGAAAAGGTAACAGAGTCTGATGCCGAAAATTTCCAAACGATATTTGCTAAACATGAAGGTGCCGTATCTGCGCCAGCTGCAGGTCTTCATTTCAGTAGAGAATTATTCAACAGAATGATTCTTAAGGATATAGATAAGACATTTATAACTGTCCATATGGGGATAGGTCATTTTCGCAAAGTCGATGTTGAGGATCTCTCCAAGCATAAAATGGACTCAGAAAGGGTAATAATAAGTGAAGATTCTGCTCTTAAAATAAATGCTGCAAAGAAGGCAGGACATAAGATTTTGGCAGTAGGAGTAACAGTTATTAGAGGACTTGAAACTTATGTTACCACTAATGATGAAGTTAATCCATATAATGGCTGGACAAACAAATTTATTTTTCCTCCATACAGATTTGCCATACCTGATGCAATTGTTTCAAACTTCCACCGTCCAGGTTCTACAATGTTGATGACAGTGGCAGCATTCGGAGGTTACGAAAAAGTAATGAAAGCATATGCTACAGCATTAAAAGAAGATTATAAATTCGGACCTTATGGTGATGCGCTTTTGATAGTATAAGCCTGTCATATTAAAGAATTATCAAAAAGTGATTTGTACAAAGTCAGTACGAGTCACTTTTTATTTTTATACACCATATATAACCATATCTTGCAGGAAAAAACCTATGGAAACTATCAATGAAGAAATGATAAGATATTGTGCCTTTAATAGACTATATGGATACAAGCCTATTAAAGCTTTATCAATAATAGAGAATATTGGATCCTCTGGGTTTTCTCAACTTCTAAAGAAGGAAGATTTATCTTTAGCAGAAAGAGAACTTAAACATTTACTTTCAAAGAATATAAGTTTTATAAGTATAAAAGATGAAAGGTATCCTAAACTTCTAAAAGAATGTAGCGACCCTCCATTAGGAATATATGTAAAGGGACAGGGCAATCCATTTGAAAATAAAAAATTGATAGGAATTGTCGGTACACGCAATGTAACATCATACGGAAGGGAGTGGTGTAAAAAAATAGTTAAAGCCTTGTCTATTGTGGATAAACAAATCACTATCGTAAGCGGACTGGCATACGGAGTAGACTATATAGCACACACTTCTGCATTGGAAAGCAATTTATCCACCATTGGAGTAATGGCAACAGGTATAGACGATGTCTACCCACGTTGTCATTGTGGATTGGCATCTGATATTGCACATACTGAAGACTGCTGTCTTCTTACAGACTATCCTCCTAATACACCTCCTCTTCCTATTAATTTTATAAGGAGAAATAGAATAGTAGCAGGACTTTGTAGTAATATTATTCTAATAGAATCCAGAGAAAAGGGTGGAGGAATGATTACGGCAAAAATAGCATTTTCATACGATAGGGATATTTATGCACTTCCTGGTAGGGTTGATGATATTTATTCATCAGGATGCAATAGGCTGATACAGAATAAAATTGCAGAGCCTATTCTATCTGTTGAAGACCTACTATTAAGACTTGGATATAGTCTGCCAAAAATGACTAAAATAGACGAATTATCAAAAGTAATAGAAAGAATCACTATACCTAATGATTTTGTTAAAGATAATGTTATTAAGGTTCTCAAAGCGATTATGGAGGTTCGTGATATAAACATTCCCGATATTATATCAGTAACAGGTCTTCAATATAAAGACGTTTCTGCAATAACTACAATACTTGAGAGCGAAGGAATAATCCATACCGATTTACTTCAAAGATGTTCATTAAATACAGAAGCCTTATAATATTTTATATTAAATTTGCCCCAAGATAAAACGGTATATGCTTCAATTTATAGATACACACGTCCATTTTTATGACGAGGCGTTTGAAGGTGACGCAGACAAGGCAATAGAAAGGGCTGTCGATGTAGGAGTTTTCAAAATGCTTATGCCTGATATAGACAGTAAAGAAAGAGTGGCTCTTTTCAGTTTATGCAGCAGATACCCTGGGGTATTATATCCTATGCTTGGTTTGTACCCAGGTTCTGTTGATGAGAATTGGGAGGATGAAATCTTGGCTATGATGAAATATAAAGATAAAGGTATTGTTGCGATAGGAGAAATAGGACTTGATTATCATTATGGAAGGGAAACAGCAGAATTACAGAAAAAAGCACTTAAACGTCAGTTTGAAATAGCTTCAGAATTAAACCTGCCTGTCAATATTCATCTTAGAGATGCTACTGAGGATTTTTTTAATGTACTGGACGAATGTAGAGGAATGAATCTCCGGGGTAATATGCATGCATACAACGGAAGCTATGAAACTTTTTGTAGACTCCAAACATATGGAGAATGGTATGTGGGCATAGGAGGAGTAATAACTTTCAAAAATTCCAGACTTAGTGAAACAGTACAGAAAATTCCTTTGGATAGAATTTTACTTGAAACAGATTCCCCTTATCTTACTCCTGTACCATATAGGGGAAAACGTAATGAAAGTTCTTATATTCCGATTATTGCTGAAAAAATAGCAAATGTAAAGAATTTAAGCCTTGATAACATTGCTGAAATAACTACAAAAAACGCCAAAACTCTGTTCAAAATATGATTCAGGCAAATTCAAGCAAATCATCCATTCTGTTGATTTATACAGGAGGAACTATAGGAATGAGGGAAGATCCGTCAGATATGACTCTCAAGCCTTTTGACTTCAGTCAGATATTGGCAGGAGTTCCTGAATTAAAGAAATTTGCGTTCAGGATAGATTCATACACATTTTCACCACTAATAGATTCTTCAGATGTAGAACCAGGGCTTTGGCAGAAATTAGCATTCCTGATAAAGGAAAAATATGATTTCTATGATGGATTTATAATTCTACACGGTACTGATACGATGTCCTATTCCGCATCTGCCTTGAGTTTTATGCTTGACGGACTTACGAAGCCAGTAATATTCACAGGGAGCCAACTTCCTATAGGTGTACCGCGAACCGATGGAAAAGAAAACCTTATCTCCGCCGTTGAAATTGCTTCCGCCAAAGACATTAACGGACATGCAAAAGTACCAGAAGTTTGTGTGTATTTCGATTCTCTTCTTATGAGAGGGAACAGAACAACTAAAATCAATGCTGATTCATTTAAGGCTTTCTATTCTCCTAATTGCAGCCCTCTTGCAGAAGCAGGCATTAAGATAAAATATTATGATGAAATAATAAGAAAGCCTTTAGATTGGTATCAAAACATCTCTATTAATACAAATTTAGATACAAGGGTAAGTATTTTAAAACTTCATCCAGGTATAACCCCAGAAGTAGTACGATATTTTATTTGTTCCCCCGAAACAAGGGCAGTAATTATGGAAACATACGGTTCTGGGAATGCCCCCTCTTGCAGTTGGTTCATAGATATTATCAGGGAAGCATATCAAAATGATAAAATTATTATTAATGTTACACAATGTCTTACAGGCACAGTAAATATGGACCTTTATGCAACTGGAAAATCTCTGGAAAAGGTTGGAGTAATAAACGGATACGATAGTACAACGGAAAGTGTATTAGCAAAACTTTTCTATCTTATGGGTAAAAGCTCTGACAACGAGTGGGTAAGACGAATGATGAGCAAAAATCTTAAAGGAGAAATATCATCCTAAATATTGTCAAATGGAAATTATTTACTAAATTGCAACGACTTCTATATGAAGTATAGCATATTTTATCAATAATTGATGAAAATTATTAATCATTAATATTTAATTATTCAAAAGAACAAAAACAATTATGAAAAAGTTTTTCATGTTTTTGGCAGTGATCGGTATCATGACCGTTTCTGCAAACATCGCAGCCGCACAGGAAAAAGAGTCTGAGCCGGCAGCAACAGAAGAGGTTGCGAAAGCTCCTCTTTCAAGCCAGGATTTATTAGCCGGTTCGGGAGAAGAAGTTCCTCTGCATCAGGCATTCAAGACAAAATTCATAGAGGGTGGTCCTGCATTTATGAGCCCTATCCTTCTCTGTCTTATTATTGGTCTTGCACTTGCAATTGAAAGGATACTTTATCTTTCATTTTCAAAAACTAATACAAAGAAACTTCTTTCAAGCATTGAAAAAGCCCTTGCAGAAGGTGGCATTGAAAAAGCTAAAGAGGTATGTCGCAACACACGCGGTCCTGTAGCAAGCATTTTCTATCAAGGTCTTCTTCGCTATGATCAAGGTATTGATGTTGTAGAAAAGACAGTTGTATCTTATGGTTCAGTGCAAATGAGTCTTATGGAAAATGGTCTTTCTTGGATTTCGCTTTTCATTTCCCTTGCACCATCTCTCGGATTCCTCGGAACTGTTATCGGTATGGTTCAAGCTTTTGATGCTATCCAAAGAGCAGGAGATATTTCTCCTAACATCGTTGCAGGAGGTATGAAGGTTGCCCTTATCACTACTGTTGCAGGTCTTATTGTAGCAATGATTCTTCAGGTGTTCTATAACTATATTCTTTCAAGGATTGATTCGCTTACCATAGATATGGAAGACTCTTCAATCTCACTTGTAGATATCCTTGTTAAGAACAAAAAGAACTAATAAAGAATAAATTATAATGTACGCTAAAATAGCAAAATGGATTACATGGGTGCTGCTTCTCATCAGCGTCGTCATAATGGTATGGGGAGCCTCTGTGGGTTTCGAAGCCAATGACGGTATGGCTGTTGATGCCTTGCTGCGCTGGGGCTATGTACTGCTAATCGCAGCCGTTGCTTTGGTCATAGTATTGGGAATAGTATTAGGTGCCCTCAATAATCCAAAGAGCCTGATTAAGATAGGATTAGGTCTTGTCGTTGTTGTAGTTGTGGCAACTATTGCCTATGCTGCTGCTTCCGGATCACCTCTCGTCGGCTATATCGGCGAGCAGCCTGATCACTCAACCCTCAAATTTACTGACACACTACTGAATCTTACATATCTCCTTGGAGGATGTGCAATTGCTGCAATCATCGTTGGTGAGATAATCAGATCGGTTCGCAAATAAAAGTAAGTTATGGCTAAGAGAAAAACACCGGGTTTAAATACACAATCTACTGCGGATATAGCTTTCTTGCTTCTCTGCTACTTCCTTATGGTATCAACAATGGATCAACAGTCAGGATTGCAGCGTCGTCTGCCTCCTATGCCAGATCAAAACCAGAAAGTACAGGATCAGAAAGTGAACCGACGCAATATTATAATTGTGAAAATCAACTCGGCCGATAGAATTCTCGCAGGTACAGAGCCTATTGACATAAGCCGGCTTAATGATAAGGTTAAGGAGTTCCTTACAAATCCGACAGATGACCCAACACTTCCAGAAAAAGAAGTTAAAAACATTGAAGGATTTGGAAGTTACCCTGTTTCAAAGGGAGTTATATCCCTTCAGAATGACCGTGGAACAAGTTATCGTGCCTACATTGCAGTTCAAAATGAACTTGTAAGGGCAATTAATGAACTTCGTGACGATTTTTCTAAGAAACATTTTGGAAAACCTTATCTAAAACTGACAGAGGATCAGCAATCCATCGTCAGACAGGCTATACCACAGAATATTTCCGAGGCTGAGCCAAAGGACGTAGCTAAAAAATAATAAGGAGAACAGATATTATGGCAACATTTAAAAGAAGTGGCAAAAAAGAAATGCCAGAAATCGGGACAAGTTCCGATATAGTTTTCATGTTCCTGTTCTTCTTTATGGTTACGACCCAAATGAGACAGAACGAAGTAAAAGTTATGGTCAAACTTCCTGAAGCCACAGAAGTGGTTAAATTGGAAAGAAAAGACCTTGCTTCATATATTAATGTAGGTCCTCCGACCTTAAACTACCAAGGTCAATATGGAACGGATGCACGTATCCAGCTTAACGACTCATTCAAGACTGTTGATGATATCAGAGATTTCATCGCATCAGAACGTGAGGCTAAGAGCGAGGCAGACCGCCAATTTATGCAGGTAGCCATAAAGGCGGATCAGGACGTTAGGATGGGTATTATTACAGATATTAAGCAGGAACTTAGAAGATGTTCTGCTTTAAAGATAATGTATAGTGCCAGAAAGAAAGCAGAGTAACTTTTAATAAATAGCAAATTAAGCCGGATGAATGTAATTTCACCCGGCTTATTGTATTAATAAGGTATGAATACTATGCTGAAAAATAATTATCTTTGTGGAAATATAGAATAATAGAAATCTTGAGAACAATGGATACTATAAAGAGAACAAAGGTAAAGGAACTGCTTCAATGTACTGATGCAAAAGAAGTTGTAGTAAAAGGTTGGGTAAGGACTAAAAGAGGTAATAAACAGGTCAAGTTTATAGCGCTCAATGATGGTTCTACCGTAAACAATATCCAAATAGTAGCTGATACTTCCCTGTTCGATGAGGCTTTGTTATCAAAAATAACGACAGGAGCCGCAATAATGGTAAAAGGGAAATTAGTTTCCTCCCTCGGAAGTGGGCAGGATGTTGAAATTTCTGCCTCCGAAATCAAACTGTACGGAGAGTGTGATCCTGTAAAGTATCCAATACAAAAAAAGAATACATCATTAGAGTATCTTCGTACGGTAGCACATATGAGATTACGTACGAACACTTTTGGTGCGATATTACGAATAAGGAATGCAATGGCTTTTGCTATACATAAATTCTTTAATGACAGAGGGTTTGTATATCTGCACACTCCTATTATAACAGAATCCGACGCAGAGGGTGCAGGAGATATGTTCCAAGTAACCACTTTTGATTTGAAAAATGTACCTGTACATAATGGTGCAGTTGATTTTAGTAAAGACTTCTTTGGGAAAAAGACCTGCCTTACTGTGAGCGGACAACTTGAAGGTGAATTGGGAGCCACAGCTGTAGGAGATATTTACACATTTGGTCCGACATTCAGAGCAGAAAATTCAAATACTCCACGCCACCTTGCAGAGTTCTGGATGATTGAGCCAGAAATGGCATTCTATGACCTCAGCGATAATATGGATCTTGCAGAAGAGTTTGTTAAATACCTTGTACAATATGCTCTTGATAACTGCATGGACGATATTAGATTCCTTAATGATAAATATGATGAAACGCTGATAGAACGACTTAAGAGCGTGCTTGGAATAGATTTCGTAAGGGTTACTTACACAGAAGCATTAGCAATTTTGGAAGAGGCTGTCAAGAATGGAAAACAGTTCGAATATCCAGTACATTGGGGAACTGATTTTCAAAGTGAACATGAGAGGTTCTTGGTGGAACAACATTTTGGTAAACCTGTAATTCTCATAGATTTTCCTGCTGAAATCAAGGCTTTCTATATGAAACAAAACGAAGATGGGAAAACAGTTAGGGGTATGGATATTCTTTTCCCTAAAATAGGCGAGATAATAGGAGGTTCTGAGAGAGAAGAATCGCTTGAGAAACTTGAAAGAAGGATAACAGAGTTAGGAATGAGCAGAAAGAATCTTGAGTGGTATATTGATACAAGACGTTTCGGAAGTGTACCTCACAGTGGCTTCGGTCTTGGTTTTGAGAGACTTCTACTATTTGTGACAGGAATGAGCAATATAAGAGATGTAATTCCATTCCCAAGAACTCCTAAGAACGCAGAATTTTAAATCCAGGATGGCATGTTGGTTATTGGTATAGCAGGAGGTTCAGGTTCAGGTAAAACAACTGTTGTAAGAGCTATTACTGAGAAACTTAAAGAAAGAGTAGTAGTTATTCCTCAAGACTCATACTACAAGGATTCAAGCCATCTTCCATTGGAGGAAAGGCAACAGATTAATTTTGATCACCCAGATGCTATTGACTTCAAACTCCTTTGCAAACAACTTAAAGATTTGAAGTCTGGCGAGACAATTAAACAACCTGTTTATTCTTATATTACCTGTTCGCGTTCGCAGGTGGAGACTATTACTGTTGAACCGGCTGACGTCATAATTGTAGAAGGTATCCTTATATTCACATGCAAAGAGTTGAGAGAACAAATGGATATAAAACTCTTTGTGGATGCCGATGATGACGACCGACTTATGAGAGTTATGTCTCGTGATATTTTAGAAAGAGGGAAGACAGTTGAAAAGGTAATTGAGAGATATACAAAGACTGTCAAACCTATGTACCTGCAATTTATTGAACCAAGTAAAAGATATGCTGATATAATAATTCCTCAAGGAGGACACAACAAGGTCGCTATTGATATTATATCTGCAACTATCGAAAAAGCCTTGAATAAAGGTAAAAAATTACAATAAGGTGAAGAAACTCAGCAGCGAAGATAAAGTAGGATTATATATAACTATAATAGTACATTTATCAATCATAATCATTTTACTTCTTACTCAGATAGGGTTTTCATTAAAAAAGGAGGATTCATTTGTTATGGATTTTTCAAGGCAGGAGTTGGAAGAAAAGAATGAGAAAGAAAAGGCTGAAAAGGAAACTTTTGATGAAATAATATCTGATAAAGTGAATGCTCTTATTGCGGGTAGTTCTGGAATAGGATTTAAAAATATTGCGACAGACCGAAATGCTGCTCTTAAAGATGATCGCAACACTGATGTTAAAAAGTTGTATGAAGATGCTGAAAGGCTGTCAAAAGAACTTAAGAGTGGCATAGTGAAGGATGAGTCTGATGAGGATTATGCATCAATCTCCGATAATACCAATAAGAAGAATGATGAACCGCAGAAAAAGGAATATTCAGGTCCTTCTGTTGTATCATATTCTCTTGAAGGTAGAAAAGCAAGCACTCTGCCTATTCCTGCGTATCGGTGTTATGGTGGCGGAATGGTGACCGTACTCATTGTCGTTAATAATGCTGGAAGTGTAATAAATGCAAAGGTGCAGGATGAAACTTCGTCTGGAGATAAGTGTCTGCGTAATTTTGCAATAAGAGCGGCACGAATGTCCCGTTTTTCTGTATCTCCCACAGCCCCTGCACGTCAGGCAGGCAATATAGTTTACCAATTTATTGCACAGCATTAATCTCCCTCTTTTTTATCGGGATGATTATTCAGTACATTACGCTGCCAGGTGCTGCTGTCTATATGAGTATAAATTTCAGTCGTAAGAATACTTTCGTGTCCAAGCATTTCTTGAACTATACGTAAATCGGCTCCATGTTCTATTAGATGAGTTGCAAAGGTATGTCTAAATGTGTGGGGTGATATTTCCTTTGTTATACCAGCAATAATTGCCTGCTGTTTTATCATATTAAAAACAGATATTCTGGAAATGCCTTTTCTGAAGCGATTTAGAAAGACAATGTCTGTTGCTTCAGATTCAGGAACTGGTCTTACTTCAAAATAAGCATTGAGTGCATCAATGGCAGACTCCCCTATTGGCACTAATCTTTGTTTATTTCCTTTGCCTATTATTTTTACTATACCCTCCTGCAGATAAAGGTCTTGAATTTGCAAGCCAACAGCCTCTGACACCCTTAATCCGCAACCATATAATACCTCAAGAATTGCTTTGTCTCTAATCCCCATCCAGCCTACAGATGTATCTACCGAGTTTATTATTGCAGTTACTTCTTCCTCCGATAAGACCGCTGGTATATAGCGTCCTATTTTTGGGGCATCAATATTTTCAGCTGGATTATCGCTACGGAAATCTTCCATTTGAAGCCAACTAAAAAAAGACTTTACAGCACTCAACATACGAGCCTGCGAACGGATTGCCACATTTAATGTTGTGAAGGCAGAGATTATATCTTCTTCTGATATGTTTTCTGCATCCTTACCTATACAAGAAAAAATTTCCTGAAGATCAGAGCAGTATGCTGCTACCGTATTCGGTGACATAGCCCGCTCAATCTTCAGAAAATATCTGTAAGTTTTTATATATCCGGAAAAATCCACTGTTTTCCCTTATAGAGTTTTGTATTTCTTACCGTATTCAAGTTGCTGTGTTAGAAAATCATTACAATAGACAATTTTGTAATCGACTATTTTACCAGCTTTTTCTACAGGTACTATTTCAGGATTTACAAAGCCACCATAAGGTTTTAAATCAAGAGTTCTATATCGTGCAAGCACTTCTTTATGAAGTTCAGGGTCAATATTAACTGCATATTTTTCAATTAAAGACTTGCCTGCCTGGTAATCACCTTCCGATTTAATTCTCTGGATTTCAGCAAGTAACTCAGCAAAAAGTTTGCGTAAAGCGACATAATCGTTTACTACAAAATATGTTTTCCCACCGCGTACTTTTTTCTCAATCACCTTGTCTGCAGCACCTTTTTCATAGCACCACTCTGCAATCAACTTACGGTTTTGCATATGTGCTTCAGTATTAGGACGACCAAGTTCAACTCTTGTAAACTGCGTAAAAAGCCCGTTCCTTATATAGTTGGAATACTGCGGTTTATATGCTTCAAAATTAGGCATTATACCCAATTCTACCATCTTTGGATCGGCAATGTAATAAAGTCCGAATAAGTCCGCACGAGCTTCTTCAAGTGCAGATTGATATTCACCTAAGGCATTTGAAGAAACTCCAGGAAGCAATTGACCTGATGCATGTCCGAGACATTCATGCAAATCTGTATGGATTTCATCGTCATATGCACCATACTTTTTATATTCCTCTATTTCTTCTTGAGAATATGCGTATTCTGCAAGTACACTTTTAGGACTTTCTTGTGCAGAATAACTATATGTATGAGTAATATTTGCGATAGTAACGGATTTTGAGCCGTGTTCTTTTCTTATCCAGTCTGCATTTGGAAGATTAATGCCTATAGGTGTACTCGGATAGCACGCACCAGCAAGAGCTACCGCATTAACGACTTTAGCGGAAATGCCTTTTACATGCTTTTTCTTAAATCGTGGATCTACTGGGGAATGTTCCTCGAACCAACCTGCATTTTCACTCAAAATTTTTGTACGTGCGGAGGCGGCAGAATCTTTTATATGCACATAACCCTCCCATGTGGCTTTTCTACCAAGTGGGTCATCATAGTCTTCTATAAACCCGTTTATAAAATCTACCTTTCCTATAGTATCCTTAACCCATTCAATATTAAATTTATCCCACAGTTTCAAATCACCAGTTCTATAATACTCGCATAGAAGACCTATTGCATTTTTTTGTATATCATTTTCAGCTACTTTTGCAGCTTTTTCCAATTCTTCTGTTATTTTTTGCAAAGCCGAGCCATAAATTCCACCTATTTTCCAGAATTTTTCTTCAATCTTGCCATCTGCATTTTTTACTAATTTTGAATTAAGACCGTAAGAAATAGGATTAGGATCGTTTTTCTTCATTATTGAGGCATAATAGTCATCTACCTCTTTTCTGTTTACATTTTCGTAAAAATTGACAGCAGACAGAGCGACAATATCACCAGTCTTAGATGTAGAACGTCGCTGCGAATATGCCTTCGGATCATATATAAAATCGAGCAAGTTATCATCCAAATTGCCTACAGATGCCATAAGTGCGCGGAAATAGTCTTTTGGGCAACCTGGTAGAATTTTATCTTCCGCATAGTGATGATGAACCCCATTGCTGAAAAATACACGTTTGGCATAGATTAAAAACTCATTAAAATCATTTAATTTTCTATCACCTTTATAATTTTCCAGTATATTCTCCAAACAATGTCTTATAGGAAGATTGTATTTGCAATATTGATCCCAGGTAATATCCCTACCATATTTTGCTGCCTCACTTAGATGGTATGCATATTCTTTTTGTTTAAGTGTAAGATTATCCCATCCAGGGACTTTATATCGCATTATTTTGAGATCAGCAAATTGCTCAAGAGTGTATTTAAAATCATTGTCATCAGTCTTTTGAGTTTTATTCTCAGAGCAAGATAAAGTAGCCGGCAATACGGCAGAAATCAACATCATTTTCACAATAAGTTTCATATTTTGCAACTTTATATATTTCAATTAAATGACATACAAGTCAATCTTTACAAAGATAATAAAAACTTAAGTATTGATACCTGTCTTGAGAATCAACATTCAATATTGTTTTTGTAACTTTGCGGATAAGGCTTTTTATTTTTAAAATATATGAAAAATTTATTTATAGCGGGAACCCCTCTCCCAAACATACCATGGGAAAATCGCCCAACGGGATGTAATGATCCATTATGGAGATATTCAAAAAATCCTGTAATTCCACGCAATCTGCTTCCTGATTCAAACAGTATCTTCAACTCTGCCGTAGTTCCTTTTGGAAATGGCTATGCAGGGGTATTCAGATGTGATGATAAAAATCGCAGAATGACCTTACATGCAGGCTTTTCTGAGGATGGTATAAATTGGAAGATGAATCCTGAAACCATAAAATTTGACTGTAACATTCCTGAAATAGGAGAATGGGTGTATGGATATGACCCGAGAGTAGCAAAGATAGGAGATAAATTCTATGTCACATGGTGTAATGGTTATTTCGGGCCTACAATAGGAGTAGCTGTTACTGAAGATTTCAAGACTTTCAAACAAGTGGAAAATGCATTCCTGCCATACAATAGAAACGGAGTAATGTTTCCAAAGAAAATCAATGGCAATTTTGCAATGCTATCTCGTCCTAGTGACACTGGACATACTGCGTTTGGAGATATATTTTATTCTGAATCTCCAGATTTGACGTTCTGGGGGAAACATAGGCATGTGATGTCTCCTGCCCCATTTGAACAGAGTGCATGGCAATGTATGAAAATAGGTGCTGGTCCTGTTCCTATTGAGACCTCTGAAGGCTGGCTTCTATTCTATCATGGGGTTCTTCATTCTTGCAATGGATATGTGTATGCTTTCGGTTCTGCTCTTTTAGATCTTGAACAACCTTGGAAAGTAATTGCAAGAAGTGGACAGTATCTAATATCTCCTCGTGAAATCTATGAACTTACGGGAGATGTTCCTAATGTAACTTTCCCTTGTGCTGCACTTGTAGATCCTTCAACAGGAAAAGTTGCAATTTATTATGGTTGTGCAGATACAGTTACTGGTCTTGCCTTCGGTTATATTCCAGAAATAATTGAGTTTACAAAAAGGACAAATATTCTGTAACAATTAAAGCCATGAACAAAAAGACCATAGCCCTTATAATTATAAGTACACTGTGTATCCGGGCTATAGCCTATAATAGCAACTCACAGAACGATAGCGTACATAATCTTACCTCTTATGTTAATCCATTTATAGGAACAAGCAACTTCGGTACAACAAATCCAGGCGCTGTTTGTCCTAATGGAATGATGAGTGTATCTCCATTCAATGTAACAGGTTCTACATTAAACACTTGGGATAAAGATTCCAGGTGGTGGTCTGCACCTTATAGCAGTGATAATTGTTATTTTACAGGTTATGCTCACATTAATTTAAGCGGAGTAGGTTGTCCTGAAGGTGGCTCTATAATAACAATGCCGACTAATGGAGAACTATTTGTGGAAAATAATCTGTATGGGAGTACTTACACTGATGAAAAAGCAGAACCTGGCTATTATACAAATAGGCTAAGTAAGTATGGTATAAAAACGGAGGTTACAGCTACAATGAGGACATCCGCTGAACGCTATACCTTTCCTGGAGGCACGGGACACATACTTTTAGATTTAGGTTGCGGACTTACCAACGAGACTGGTGGTATATTACGTAAAGTTAGTGACACCGAAGTGGAGGGAATGAGGTTTGCAGGAACATTTTGTTATAATCCTCAAGCAGTTTTTCCTATTTATTTTGTAATGAGAGTTAGCAAAACTCCTTCAAAATCAGGATTTTGGAAAAAGCAAAAGCCAATGACGGCAGAAGCAGAATGGGATAAGTTCAGTGGAAAATATAAATTGTACACAGCCTATCAAAGGGAAATAGCCGGTGATGATATTGGATATTGGTTTTCATTTGATGACCTTAAATCTGGAGAAGAGATAGAAGTGCAGATAGGTGTTTCGTTTGTAAGTTGTGAAAATGCACGTATCAATCTTGATACAGAGCAGGTTGGTTTTAATTTTGACAAGGTTAGAGAACAGGCTAAATCATTATGGGAAAAAGATTTAGGCAGGATTAAGGTAACAGGAGGAACAGATGACCAAAAAACAGTCTTTTATTCTGCACTATACCATACACTAATCCATCCTTCAGTACTTAATGATGTAACTGGAGATTATCCGCTCATGGAAGAAGGTCCGTTAAGGACAGACAGAAGCACACTTGTAGGTAGGGTCAGTAAAGGACATAATCGTTATACTATCTTTTCTCTTTGGGACACATATAGAAATCTTCACCAACTGATGTCGTTGGTTTTCCCTGAACGTCAGGAAGATATGGTAAGTAGTATGGTTGATATGTATAAGGAATGGGGTTGGTTGCCAAAGTGGGAACTATTTGGCAGAGAAACATTTACAATGGAGGGTGACCCTGCAATTCCAGTAATATCCGATACATGGCTTAAAGGGATAAAAGGTTTTGATGTGGAAGCAGCCTATGATGCTGCCGTCAAATCATCATGTACGCAAGGAAAGGATAATAAAATGCGTCCCGATATAGACCCTTACATTGAAAAAGGATATATTCCTATTGGGGTTTATGCAGCAGATTTCAGTGGAGATAATTCTGTATCACATGCTCTCGAATATTATGTAGCAGATTATGCTTTGTCACTATTGGCAAACGATTTGGCAAATAATACAACGGATAAAGTAAGAAAAAATGAATACCTGAAAATGGCAGCCGTTATGCATAAACGCTCATTAGGATATGTAAATTATTATAGTAAGGAGTCTGGGACATTGAGACCTATTACAAGTACAGGCGAATTTCTTAAGCCTTTTAATCCTAAACAAGGTGAAAATTTTGAGCCTGTGCCAGGATTTCACGAGGGAAGTGCTTGGAATTACACTTTCTATATACCTCATGATGTTGAAAATTATGCAAGGATTATGGGAGGGAAAAAGGTATTTGTCAATAAATTGCAGAGAGTTTTCGATGAAGGTCTGTATGATCCTGCAAATGAGCCAGATATAGCATATCCGTATCTTTTCAGCCGATTCAAGGGAGAAGAATGGAGAACTCAAAAAACAGTTTCAGAATTGTTGGCAAAATATTTTAAGAATACTGTAAATGGTATACCAGGTAATGATGATGCTGGGACAATGTCTGCATGGGCAGTATTTTCGATGATGGGATTTTACCCCGACTGTCCAGGCGAGCCTTATTACACTTTAACTACACCTTCATTTGACAAAATTACTATTAGTTTGAACCCAAAATACTGTAATGGGAAAAATTTTTTATCAATCGAGAAAACTCCTGGTAAAATAATTCGTTCCATAAAAATAGGGAATAAACCTTTTGGAAAATTTAGAATTTCTCATAAGACTTTGATAGAAGGTGGGAAAATCAAGTTTTACTGTAAATAAAATCCACTATTATGAAATTAAAGACAATTCATATTATCATAACTTTTGTTATTCTATCGGCAGGCTGTTCCGTTGATACTGAAAAATATACTGACTATGTAGATACAAAAATAGGAAGCGGTGGACACGGTCATGTTTTCGTTGGAGCAAATGTTCCATTCGGAATGGTACAATTAGGTCCTACGAGTGTTCCTCAGGAATGGGACTGGACTTCAGGTTACCATATATCTGACTCTACTGTTATAGGATTTTCTCATACACATTTGGAAGGAACAGGTATAGGAGACCTATTTGACATAACTGTTATGCCTGTTACAGGGAAGGTAAGGTATGCACGAGGCAATAAGGAAGATATAAAATCTGGACTTTGGTCTTATGCAGACAGAAGCAAGGAAATATCAAGACCTGGATATTACAGTGTGCCTTTAACTCGCTATGGGATAAAAGCAGAAATGACAGCATCTAATCGTACAGGTTTTCATAGATATACCTTTGATGATACAGATTCAGCCGCTATAGTATTTGATTTGGAAAATGGAGGATGTTGGGATAATACTGTTAATGCAGATATAAAACCTATTGGAAACAATAAATTAACAGGTCATCGTTTTTCTACAGGATGGGCAAAGAATCAAAAGATTTTCTTTGCTGCTGAATTTTCAAAACCTTTCAAATCATTGGAAATAATAGATAGTTCTGTGACAACAGGAAAAAGACTGGGGAAACTATATGCAAGGGCAAATTTCGGAAAGCTGCCTAAGGGTACTGAAATCTTGCTAAAAGTTGGTCTTTCTCCTGTAAGTGAAGACAATGCTATTATAAATATGAATAAGGAAATTCCTGGTTGGAATTTTGAGGATCAAGTAAAGGCTGCAGATAAGGCATGGAATAAGGAATTATCAAAAATAAAGATAAAAACCGACAATGCTGCTGTGCGTAAGATTTTCTATACGGCTTTATATCATTCTATGATTCACCCTGCTACATATAATGATGTCAACGGAGATTATATGGGAAGTGATTATAAAGTTCACAAATCTGACGGTTTTACAAATTATACTATTTTTTCTCTTTGGGATACATACAGAGCCGCTTTCCCTTTGGCATCAATAATTCATTACGATAGAATGAAAGACTTGATAAACACAATGTTACATATATTCAAAGAGCAAGGTAAACTACCAGTATGGCATTTAATGGGGAATGAAACCGACTGTATGGTAGGAAATCCAGGAGCTATTGTAGTGGCAGACGCGATAGTAAAAGGAATAAAGGGCATTGATAATGAAAAGGCATTTGAAGCATTAAAGACATCTGTGATGTTAGATGAGAGAGGACAAAAGCTAAGAAAAGAATATGGCTACATCCCTTCCGATTTATATAACGAATCGATTGCAAATGATATGGAGTATGCAATCGCTGATGCAGCAGTTGCCAATGCCGCAAAATATCTTGGGAAGGATGAGGATGCAACTTTCTTTGCTAAACGTAGTCTTTCTTATAAAAATTATCTTGATAAAGAGACCCTTTTGGCAAGAGGACGGTTTTCGGACGGCAGTTGGAGGACTCCTTTTAATCCTGTAGCATCAAATCACCGTGAAAATGACTATTGCGAAGGCAACGCATGGCAGTATACTTGGCTTGCTCCTCACGATTTTTCAGGGCTAAGAGAATTTTTCGGAAGTAATGAAAAACTTGTAGAAAGGCTCGATACTCTTTTCACGACAAGCAGTCATATAGATGGCGACAATGTTTCCCCTGACATAAGCGGATTAATAGGACAATATGTGCATGGCAATGAGCCAAGTCACCATATAATATATTTCTATACTATGGCAGGTTTTCCTGGCAAGGCTGCGGAAAGAGTACGAGAAGTGCTTAAAACTATGTATTCTACTTCTCCCGATGGGCTTTCAGGAAATGAAGATGAGGGACAGATGAGTGCATGGTATATATTATCAAGTTTGGGCTTTTATCAGGTAGAGCCAGCCTCAACAAGATTTTGGTTTGCCTCTCCCCTATTAAATTCGGCAGAAATAAAGGTAAAAGGAGGAAAATTTAAAATTAAAACCCTAAATAACTCTGATACAAATATTTATATACAAAGTATAAGATTAAACGGTAAAAATTACAATAAGCCTTATATTGATTTTAAAGATATAGAGAAGGGAGGGGAACTTGAGTTCACAATGGGTTCAAATCCTGCAAAATGGTATTGATTATGAATAAATTAAAGATTTTGGGAATACTTTTTATTCCATTTTTAATAATAAGTTGCAGAACCAAAAAAGAGATAGAAACTGTAAAGTCTCCTGTGGATTATGTTTCTACTTTGACAGGAACGCTTTCAGATTATTCTCTTTCAACTGGCAATACTTATCCTGCTGTTGCCCTTCCATGGGGTATGAATTTTTGGACACCACAAACTGGCAAGAACGGAGATGGTTGGGTATATACTTACACAGCCCATAAAATAAGAGGAATTAAGCAAACACACCAGCCGTCACCATGGATAAACGACTACGGTATGTTTTCCATTATGCCGGTAAGAGATGCCTCTTTGTATTCAGAAGATGATAGAGCAAGTTGGTTCTCGCACAAAAGTGAAACAGCAAAACCTTACTATTATCAGGTCTATTTAGCAGACCATGACATCAATGTTGAACTTACTCCAACTGAAAGAGCTGCAATATTTCGTCTTACTTTTCCCGACAGCAAAACGTCAGGTCTTGTTATTGATGCTTTTGATAAAGGTTCTGGCATAATAGTAAATAAGGAACTTGGAGAAATTTGTGGATATTCTAAATATAATAGCGGAGGAGTGCCTGACAATTTTGCCAATTTCTTCATTTTACATATAGATAAGGAGATAGAAGATTTCAGCTATATAGTTGATGGCAAAGAAGTTATCGTTCCAACAGATAAATTAGTTGAAGGCGACCATGTTATGGCTGTACTTAAATTCAAGACTGTAAAAGGAGAAAAAATAGAAGTAAAGGCGGCTTCTTCCTTTATTTCGGACAAGCAGGCAAGAATTAATCTAAACGAGGTTAAAGATCAATCCTTTAATGAGATACAAACACAGGCAAAACAAAGATGGAATGATATCCTTTCAAGAATAACTGTTGGAGGAGGAACTGAAGAACAGTTTAAAACTTTTTACTCTTGCCTTTACAGAAGTACCCTATTTCCACGAAAATTGTATGAGATAAATGAGTCAGGCGAACCTGTACATTACAGTCCATACAATGGTAAAGTAAGCAAAGGTTATATGTATACAGACACAGGATTTTGGGATACTTTCCGTGCCTTATTTCCACTTCTCAATCTTGTTTATCCAGATATAAACAAGGAAATTCAGTCAGGTTTGGCAAATATTTTAAAGGAAAATAAATTTCTTCCTGAATGGTCAAGTCCAGGACACAGGGACTGTATGGTAGGCAATAATTCAGCCTCTGTTGTAGCCGATGCTATACTTTCTGGAGTAAATACAGAAGCATTAGATACTCTATATCAAGGTTTAGTACATGGGACAGAAAATGTTCATCCTACTGTAAGTTCATCAGGGCGATTAGGATATGAATACTACAATGAACTCGGATATATCCCATATGACGTAGGTATAAATGAGAATGTGGCAAGAACGTTGGAATATGCCTATGATGACTGGTGCATTATGCAATTAGCGAAGCGGTTAGGAAAGCCTGCAGAAGAGATAACTAAATGGGAGAAAAGAGCATTGAATTACAAAAATGTATTTAGCCATGAATATAATTTGATGCGAGGTCGCAATAAGGACGGTTCTTTTCAAAAGCCATTTAGCCCATATAAGTGGGGAGATGCTTTTACTGAAGGAAATTCTTGGCACTACACATGGTCCGTATTTCATGATATTCAAGGACTTATCAATTTAATGGGTGGTGAAGAAAGTTTTGTAGATATGTTAGATTCAGTATTTGTTGTTCCACCTATATATGATGACAGTTACTACGGATTTTGTATTCATGAAATAAAAGAGATGCAAGTGGCAAATATGGGAAATTATGCACATGGAAATCAACCTGCCCAGCATATAGCCTATCTCTATGACTATGCTCTCAAACCTTGGAAGACACAAGAAAGAGTAAGAGAGGCAATGAATAAATTATATTCTTCATCACCTGATGCCTATTGCGGAGATGAAGACAATGGACAGACTTCAGCATGGTATGTATTTTCTGCCTTAGGATTTTATCCTGTATGTCCTGGAAGTCTGCAATATGCAATAGGCTCTCCTTTATTCAAAAAGGCAATTATTACAAGACCCGATGGGACAAAAATAAATATAGAAGCCCTGAATAATTCTTCTGAAAACTTCTATATTAAATCAATGACTGTAAATAGAAAAGTCTGGGATGGAAATTACCTCAACTATAAGGATTTGATAAACGGGGCGAATATCTGTTTCACAATGAGTAATACTCCATCAATGAAACGAGGAACCTCCGAGTCTTCAAAGCCATATTCAATGAGCAGAAAATAAAGTTTATAACAAGAAAAAGAGCCGTATCAAAATATGATCGGCTCTCTTTTTATATTGTTGTATTCTAATTAGAATGATAATGCAATTTGAATAAAGTCGTCTGCTTTAAGAGCAGCACCGCCAATAAGACCTCCGTCAATATCAGGGCATGCAAAAAGTTCTTTTGCATTTGAAGGCTTGCAACTACCGCCATAAAGTATTGTAACATTTTCGGCAACTTCTGCACCGAATTTATCAGCGAGAACCTTACGTATATGTGCGTGAATTTCTTCTGCCTGAGCTGAAGTAGCTGTCTTGCCTGTTCCTATAGCCCATACTGGTTCATATGCTACTATAATTTTTGCCATATCAGCAGCCGTGAAATTGTAAAGAACATTCTTTATCTGGTCTGCAACAATATCAAAATGTTTTCCAGCCTCTCTCTGCTCAAGATTTTCTCCTACGCAAAGAATTATATCAAGACCTCCTGCAAGAGCAAGTTTTACTTTCTCAACAAGTTTTGCATCTGTTTCCCCATAATACTGCCTTCTTTCAGAATGGCCTAAAATTGTATAGCCACATCCTACAGATTTCAGCATATCTACTGAAACTTCACCTGTAAATGCACCTTTTTCCTTGTCTGCGCAATTCTGTGCTGACAAACCTACTTTACTTCCTTTAAGCACTTCTGCTACAGAAGATAGATGAGTAAATGGAGGAGCAACGATAAGACCTACACCTGCTGGTACTTCTGCAGATTTTGCAACTACTGCTTTAGCAAGTTCAACGCCTTCAGGAACTGTAGTATTCATCTTCCAGTTGCCTGCTACGATTTTCTTTCTCATATCTTTATTATTTTATTTAATAACGTTAAATATCTATTTCTCAGCCTCTTCCAATGCCTTAAAGTATTTGTATGAGTTCAATTTAAGTTCTCCTGCTGATGCTTCATCAAGTACAATGATAGATGACTGATGTTCTTGGAGTGCTGAAAGGGTAACATAGTGACTCATTGGACCTTCTATTGCAGCTTGAATTGCTCTCGCCTTTTTAGGACCAAAACCTTCAATCAATACTTCCTTAGCCCCAGTTACCGTGGCAACTCCTACAGATAAAGCCTGCTTAGGCACCTTATTAACATCATTATCAAAGAACCTTGAGTTGACAACTCTTGTATCATAAGTAAGGGTAACTACTCTCGTACGTGAACTGAATGATGAAAATGGTTCATTAAAAGCGATATGACCATCCTCTCCTACTCCACCGAAGAATAAGTCGAAACCTCCTGCTTTTACAATTTCATTTTCAAAATCCTCGCACTCTTTTTCCAAATCAGGTGCATTTCCATTAAGGATATGAATATTTTCAGGCTTCTGGTCTGTATAGTCAAAGAAATTTTTATGCATAAAAGAATGATAACTTTCTGGATGTTCAACTGGAAGTCCTACATACTCATCCATATTGAAAGATATGACATTCTTGAAAGATACCTCTCCTGCCTTGTTCATACGCACAAGTTCTGCATAAGTTTGCAGAGGTGTGGAGCCTGTACAAAGACCTATAACAAAAGGCTTATCTGTAATCGCTGCCTTTTCATTTATTTTCTTTGCTATATAATGTGCAGCCCACAATGATCCCTCCTTAGGAGTGTCTTTAATAATAACTTTCATAATATCTTTATTTTAAATTTCATTTTCACAATATCTGCCGCAACGAAATGCAACTGTACTTGCAAATTTAACTAATTGTTTTGATTTTAGCCCTATAAGATTTGCTTGCACTTATAAATTACCTAACTTTGTATAAATGTAAAAATTTATAAATAGTTAAACCGATGAAAAATTTCATTGAAGAACTTAAATGGAGAGGCATGATACAAGACATTATGCCCGGTACTGAAGAGAAACTTTTAGAAGGTCCTGCAGCAGCATATGTAGGCATAGATCCGACTGCTGACTCACTCCATATAGGTCATTTGGTAAGTATAATGATTCTCAAACATTTCCAGGATTGCGGACACAAACCTTTTGCCCTTGTAGGAGGAGCAACAGGAATGATTGGAGACCCTTCAATGAAATCAGCAGAACGTAATCTGCTCGATGAAGAAACACTTAACCATAATGTAGCCTGTATTAAAGCCCAGCTATCAAGATTTCTTGATTTCGATTCAGATATTCCGAATAAGGCTGAATTAGTAAATAATTATGACTGGATGAAGAACTATTCTTTTCTAAATTTCATTAGAGATATAGGGAAACATATTACAGTGAACTATATGATGGCAAAGGATTCTGTAAAGATGAGACTTTCCAGAGATTCTTCTGAAGGTATGTCATTTACTGAATTTAGTTATCAATTACTTCAAGCCTATGATTTTCTATGGCTATATCAAAATAAAGGATGCCTTCTACAAATGGGTGGCAGTGATCAATGGGGAAATATTACAACAGGTACAGAACTTATCAGAAGAATGCTCGGTAAAGAAGCCTTTGCCTTGACCTGCCCACTTATAAGAAAAGCCGATGGAAGAAAGTTTGGCAAAACAGAGAACGGAAATATTTGGTTGGATGCAGAAAAGACTTCCCCTTATGAGTTCTATCAATTTTGGCTTAATGTATCTGATGAGGATGCAGAAAGATACATAAGGATATTTACTACACTATCCAGAGAAGAAATAGAATCAGCCTCAGAGGAACATAAAAAAGATGCTGGACAAAGACTGTTGCAAAAACTTCTTGCAAAGGAAATAACCATAATGGTTCACGGAGAAAAAGAATACGACAATGCAGTTGCTGCCTCCGCTATGCTTTTTGGAAATTCAACATCTGAAGAGTTAAGGAAATTGGATGAAAAAACATTCCTCGCTGTTTTCTCAGGAGTACCTACGTTCGATGTTCCAGCAGAGTCACTTCCATGCAATATTGTTGATTTTCTTGCTGTTACGACGTCTATATTTCCATCAAAAGGAGAAGCTCGTAAATTAGTTCAAGGGAATGGCGTAAGCATAAACAAGGACAAGATAAGTGATATTTCCTATGTGATTTCTGAAAATAATATCATAGATGGGAAATACATATTGGTTCAAAGAGGTAAAAAGAATTATTATATAATTAACATTATAAAATAGTATGGAAAATACGCAAGGTACAAGACAGCTGAAAGTCTCACGAGAGATTCAGAAAGATATGGCGGAGATAATACGCAGTAAGGGAATGGCGGCTTTCGGAGGTGCGATGGTGACAGTGAGCGAAGTTAGAATAAGTCCAGATTTAAGCATTGCCAAGATTTACATAAGCGTATTTCCTTCATCAAAGGCTGAATGTGTAATGGAACAACTTGAAGAGAATAGCAGAGCTTTGAGAGGAGAACTCGGGAGGTGTATAGGAAAACAGTTAAGGATTGTACCTGAAATCACATTTTTCCTTGACACTTCCCTCGACTATGCCGAGCATATTGATGAACTTCTGAAAAAATAGTTCCTTGCATTTACCGCTTTTCATAGCCCTAAGGTATCTTTTCGCAAAAAAATCACATAATGTAATTAATCTGATATCTGCGATAAGTGCCATAGGCATGGCTATCGGGACGGCTGCACTTATTATAATCCTATCTATCTACAACGGCTTTGATAACATTGTCAGAAAGTCATTGAGTGAAATAGAGCCAGATATACTTATCAAAAAAGTAAAGGGTAAAGTCTTCATCCCTGATGATAAGGCATTTGAAAAAATCTATAACATGGAAGCGGTATACAACATGTGTAGTATACTGCAAGAAAATGTATATATTTCCTATGAAAATCATACGGGCGTAGCCAAAGCAAAAGGGGTGGATTTTGTTTATGAAGAAGAATCACCAATAAGCAAACATATTGTAGATGGGAAATTTTCCCTGCATAAAGGTCAGATACCTTTATCCGTAGTCGGTGCAGGACTGGCATTTAAGTTAGGAATTAATCCACGATTTCTTTCTCCAGTCATACTTAGTTTTCCTTCTAAGAAAAAGTCCTTTTCCGTTTCTTCACCCATAGAGTCAATAGAAAGTATCACTACCTATCCTTCCGGTATTTTTTCGGTTAATACTGATATAGATGAGGGGCTATTAATTGTTCCAATAGAAAAACTAAGGGAACTTCTCGGATATAACAAAGAGGTGTCAGAAATAGAAATAAGGTTAAGACCTAATTCAAGTAATAGAGAGTTGAGAAATACCATTAATGAAATTTCAAAAATATTAGGCCCCGATTTTAGCGTAAAAGACAGATTCAGACAAAATGAGTCACTCTATAAAATGATGAAATATGAGAAAATTGTTGTATGGCTCATTCTTGTATTTATTATTGTAATCATAGCATTTAATATATTCGGTAGTCTTTCTATGCTTATGATTGAGAAGGATGAAGATATTAATACATTGAGGAGTATGGGAGCCGAATCTTCTCTTATAAGACGTATATTTGTATTGGAAGGATGGATGATTTCTTTACTTGGCATGCTCATTGGAATTGTTTGCGGTTTGGCTTTTGTTTATGCTCAACAATATTTCGGATTTATTAAAATGCCGGGTAACTTTATGGTTTCTGCATATCCAGTAATACCTAAATTCGCAGACATAGCCATTACCGCCATATCAGTTGCAGGAGTCGGATATATAATAGCTCTTCTGCCTACAATAGGTCGTTTGCATAAGTCAGGACAAGCATAGATATTTGAATATTATGAAAGATAAACTTTTTCTTATTGATGGACATGCTCTTATATTTAAGATGTATTATGCCTTTTTAAAGAGACCTATGATTAACTCAAAAGGCTATGATATGTCCATTCTTTTCGGTTTTACTAAATATCTTCTTGAACTTATAAATAAAGAACAACCTACACATATTGCAGTAGCATTTGATCCTCCAGGAGGAACATTCCGAAATAAGTTATATGCTGATTATAAGGCAAATAGAAGTGAAACTCCTCAGTTAGTAATTGAAGCTTTAAATCCACTTACCGAGATTTGTCATGCTCTTAATATTCAAACACTTATGGTTGCAGGATATGAAGCTGATGATGTTATTGGAACGGTTGCAAAGAGATTTCAGAGTGAAGAAATGGTTGTATATATGGTAACCCCTGACAAGGATTACGGACAACTTGTTGATAAAAATATTGTGCAATTTAAACCAGGAAAGGCTAAAGAAAATGATGAAATCTTAGATGAGAGTGCCATATGTGAAAAATATGGAATAGATTCACCATTACAAGTAATTGAAATACTTACACTTTGCGGTGATAACGCTGACAATGTTCCAGGAGTAAAAGGCATCGGAGAAAAAAACGCACAAAAACTTATAAATAAATACAAAACCGTAAAAAATATTTACACGCATCTAAATGAGTTGACAGAAAAACAAAAAGAAATGTTTGAAGATGCAAGTAATTATATAGAACTAAGTCATGAACTCGTAACCATAGATATAAACGTACCAATAAATATCAGCAAAGATGAAATGAGGCTCAATACTTCATATTCTCCTGATATAGAAACTATTTTTGAGAACTATGAATTTAATTCACTAAAAAAATACATAGAAATCGAAAAGAGTGTAAATTCTAATCTCAGCAACAGTCCCGAAATTAATGAAGTGCCATTTGAACGCTTTATTAATATCGCTTTAAAAACAAAAAAATGCAGCATTGTTACAGGTTCTTTTGATGAAGATATTTTTTCAGACATAGCCGATATAACTTTCGGAGCAGAACTTGATGACAAGTGTTATGTATCAGTAGCAGAACCTAAAGAAGCCAAATCTATTTTAGAGGATGCAGATATTGCAAAGTGCGGCATTAATCTTAAGTTACAATTAAATCAACTTAGCGAATCTGGGATTGCACTGAATGGCAAACTAATGGATCTCGAACTTATGCACTATCTCATTAACCCAGAGATAAGTCACAAGCCAGAAGCATTGGCAAAGTCTTATCTTGACATGGAACTTTACTGCGAAGAGGAAGACAACCAGCAAATGTCAATCTTTGATACAAATTACCATAAAAATCAGCATACAAATAATAAAAGGACTGTAGGCATCGTATACATGCTTTGTTCAAAGATTGAGGAAGATTTAAATTCCGCTTCTGTTTCGTCCCTGTATAATGAGATAGAAGAGCCTCTTATCCGTGTTTTGGCTAAAATGGAAAGAAATGGAGTTAAGGTTGATACCCATCAACTTAACTCATATGCCAGTGAACTTAGAGATGAAATGATTTCAAGGGAAAATACCATCAGGGGAATGACAGGTGAACCGGATCTAAATATTTCGTCACCAAAACAAGTTGGTATAGCCCTTTTTGAAAAAATGCAACTGAATTATAAAGCCAAGAAAAATGCAAAGGGAAATTATAGTACAGATGAAGAGACACTGTCTTCCATTTCTGACAAACATCCAGTTATAAATGAAATATTGGAATTTAGGGCTGTAAAAAAATTATTATCTACCTATATAGAGCCATTTCCAAGTTATATATCTTCTAAAACAGGACGTATTCATACTACATTCAATCAAGCTCTTACAGCCACTGGTAGATTGAGTTCCTCCAACCCTAATATGCAGAATATTCCTATCCGCTCCGAGCGTGGAAAAGAAATCCGAAAGGCATTTATTCCAGGAAGCAATACTGGATACATCATATCGGCTGATTATTCTCAAATAGAACTGAGAATAATGGCACATCTATGTAAAGATAAACACCTTATACAGGCTTTTAATGAAGGAGTTGATGTACATGCTGCAACTGCCGCAAAAATTTTCGGAATAGACTACAATGATGTAACAGCTGAGCAAAGAAGAATTGCGAAAACTGCAAATTTTGGTATTATGTATGGCATTTCTGCTTTTGGACTGTCGCAGAGGCTGCATATTCCGAGTAAAGATGCAAAGAAACTGATTGATGATTATTTTGCTGCCTTCCCTTCAATAAAATCTTTCATATCTGAAACAATAGAACAGGCAAAATCAACGGGATACGTGGAAACTATATTTGGAAGACGTCGTTATCTGCCAGATATAAATTCCAAAAATGCAGTTGTAAGAAGTTTGGCAGAGAGAAATGCTGTTAATGCTCCTATACAAGGAACTGCAGCCGATATAATTAAACTTGCAATGATTTCTGTTGATAAAAAAATGACTGAAGCAGGATTTAAAAGCAAAATGGTACTTCAAATTCACGACGAACTTTTATTCGATACCATAGGCACAGAAGTTGAAGCGTTGTGCAAGTTGATTAAAGATGAAATGGAAAATGTGGTAAGCCTAAGAATACCACTCACTGTTGAATGCAATTATGGGAAAAACTGGCTCGAAGCTCACTGATTTGACGGATGCCCAATTGGTGGAAATGGCTGTTGGTAAAGACTCTCAAGCAGCCTATTTCACATTGTACGCAAGATATCACGCTGGCATTTTTGCACATATTTCACGCTATATTTCAGAGCGTGAAGATATTGAAGATATATGTATTGAAAGTTTTGAAAAAGCTTTCAAACAACTTGATACATATAAACCTGAGAATAAGTTTTCCACTTGGATGATTACTATAGCCAGAAACACCGCATTAGACCATAAAGATAAGGCGAAGACAAGAGGAAAGAATGTTACTACAACATCTTTGGAACAGAGTAATAATGTTGCCAATGATGTTCCAGATGATTGTCACAATCCTATTGACAATATCATTGAAAATCAAATCCACGAAAATTTCGTAAACAGTATAGAGGGGCTACCTGATTTGTATAGAGATATAGCAAAGATGTGTTTTATCGATAATATTGGATATAAAGAGATTGCACATAAAACAGGTCTTCCTATCAATTCCATTAAGACGCGTATAAGGCGTGCTAAAGAAATGATTACCCGGAGTATTATTGATATGGAGGAATAAATAATATGGATTTTAGGGTATTCAAGGATATTATCTCAGAAAAATTTCCAGAGTTGTCAGACGACAAGATTGAATCTTTCAGAAAAATGGAAGATATCTATAAGGATTGGAATAGCAAGATCAATGTCATTTCACGAAAAGACATTGATATGTTATATCTGCACCATGTCCTTCATTCTCTTGCCATTGCAGCCTATTTAAAGAGTGAAAAGCCATCTGTTTTTGAACAATGGAGTATTGGAAACACTTCGATTCTGGATTTAGGGACTGGAGGTGGATTTCCAGGTATTCCACTTGCCATTATGTTTCCTAATTCCGATTTCACTTTATGCGACTCCGTAGGAAAGAAAACAATTGTGGCTGCCGCTGTAACAGAAGCACTCGGACTTAAGAATGTAAAGGTCGTGAATGCCAGGGCGGAAAGTCTTACTACAAATTTTGATTATGTAGTATCAAGAGCCGTCACCTCCCTTGACAAATTTTATCCTTGGGTAAAAGGCAGATTTTCTAAATCTATATTATACCTTAAAGGAGGAGATGTTGCTGAAGAGATAGCTCAACTCATGAGCAGGTATAGAATGACAAAAGGAAGTATCTCTGTTTGGAAAATCAGCACTTGGAATAATGACAATTATTTTGAAGGAAAGTACGTAATAAATTTACCTTCTTGTTTTTAGTTATATTTTATTTGTATTTTGTTTGTCATTTGTATATTCATTTAACTAATCGATATCTATGAAAGCACGTAAATATGAATGTGAACAAGTACCAGAGATTGACCGGGAGTTGTTTATAAAAATGAAAACAGACTCAATAACCAAAAACGAAAGTATATTCTTTGAAAAAATGGAATATAAAGAACTTTATGAGTATCCCATTTCATTATTTGATGTTATATTATCTGAAAATGACAATGAGCAAGGTCTCTACTTTGTTAAATGTTATTGCTGTGAATACCTTATCGGGATAAATAATTCTACTGTTATGTTTGAACTTTCGTGTATTCCTGATTCATTATCTGAAGCATTAGATACTGATTTGTTTCCATTACTTAATAAACATATTACATTATTAGAATGGTTCAGACAGCGAGATTACAAGGGGTTGAATTACAACTATGAATGGATGTAACTTATAACATAAAGCCTGCTGGATTAAAAATTATTTTGCAATTGAATATAAAAATCTTACCTTTGTAGTCCTTTTTGCTGAGAGAATATAAAAATATCATATAATGAAAAGAACATTTCAACCATCTGTACGCAAACGCGTAAATAAGCACGGATTCCGTGAGCGTATGGCAACAGCCAATGGTCGCCGCGTACTTGCATCACGCCGCCGTCACGGCCGTAAGAAACTGACCGTATCTTCAGAAGATAGGTTCTAAAGCGTTCTTGCAACAAGTTAATAGGTTATCCTATTGTCGCTATATAACCCCGAGAGAAATACTTTCGGGGTTTATGGTTTTAAAATATAATGGATATTCCGCACGAAGCATCAAACATATACATTCCCCTATTGCAAAGAGCATACATTGTCCCCACATCAGAATGTATACTGAAATTTATTGCATTTTTTATAGGGAAAGTCCAATCAACATCAATTCCACACCTAATGTAGTCAGATGTAAGCACCTTAGTATCATGAGTATACCAATTTCGAACAGGAGGTGACGAACTTTTTGAACCTGAATAAACATATTCACCCGATATATTCTTTTTCAAAGAAAAAATGCCTCCAAGATCTAAAGAAGAACCACCTGCATTAAAATGTCTCTTTACAATTGATGTAAATTTCAGATTATCGTAGAATAGCCATGATTTAGGAAGTAAATACCTGTCCCGTTTATCTTTCCATAGTATATTAGTTTCTAAAAGCCACCTACGAGTATCACCGTGCATAATATACTTTCGCCACAACAACATTACAGAAGTTGTTTCATATGTACTCATAACTGCATCTGACACAATATTCCAGTTACCACTATCTTTATCTATTATTGTGGTATATTCTGTGCCATAGGATGAATGTCTATCAACTCTTAAACTAATTTTATTATTAAATCTCTTCCCATAAAGAAAATCAAACGACGTATAGTATTCAAATACAGCGACATTACCTATCATTCGAGGATTAATAGCACCATGCCTCGTAATAGAATTATTCACAACTGCACCAACATCACAAATCATTTGCACAGAAGGCGCATTAAATGCAAATTCTGCTCCACCTCCGTATGAATTTATAAAATAATACATAGTTCTAAGACCAGATTGCCCTACTATTTCATTTATAAAATTTCCAAGACCTTTAAGCATATATACGCGTTGTATCTCAGAGCCATTACTTAATGTAGGTGCAGTTCTTTCGAGAAGATGCGAATAGAGAGCATATCCCCCTATTTTAATTTTTCCTAACTTCCATACAAATGAAGGTTTTACATCCAAAATATAACTATACGATTCAGCCCTTGGATCATTCTGTTTTGAGGCTATCCTATCAGAATAGGACACTTGCATACCTAAAGACAGTTTATCCTCCATCAAAGGAGCGGATGCCTTAAACGTCATTTGATAACATTGCCTATTCCAGGTACTTTCCACAGTATCTGCAACGTTATATAACAACCTTTCATCAAAAGGATTAAAAAGTAATGTATTAAAATATGACTTATTGATATTCTCCAAATTATAATTAAAAAGTCCCCAAAGGCTAAACTTTCCCTTCTTAACAGCCCCTTGAGTATCAAAACTAACGACACTGCTATTCTTTCCCTCCTGCATAAGTGAAAAATCCCCGTTTTTATATTTAAAACTGGAATTGACAATATTATAATCGGATAAAGAAGAAAAAGATATGCCAGCTGCATTATTTCCAGCAAACCATAGATTTTTATCTAAATGCTGCGCTATATCGGTCTTGTCTATAAAATTTAAAGTCCGTGCCTGTATCCCGAAAGGCACAAGCACGAACAATATAAATGATAACACCTTAGCTATTCTTTGCATAAATAACTATTGTGCTGTATTCCAAGTACTCCAAGAAGGACGTTTGGCTCCATTACGTCTAATCTCTGGTTTATTTGAGATCTCAAAGTCTTCAGAAGTATTATTAGTATCCTTATAAATCTTTCTGCCATCCTTAGATGTAGAAGCCACCTTACGTACTATACTCTGATTACCGCCAGTAGATTTACACCAAATTTTTCCAGCATCAATATCTGAAGGCAAACGTTTATCGTCAGTCTCTTTACTTACGCAATCCACGGCATCAAGCACTGAACTTTTAAGCACCTCCTGTCCGTAATTCTTTGGTTTGTTGGACTCCAAATACTTTCCATCTTTACGCAAAGCGACTTCAGGATAGAATAGAACCCAGGCAGCACCACGAAACTGTCCAAGTTGATTTGCCAAACTATTAGGAGAAATAGTACACTCCAAAATCATATCCACTGCATTGCAATTTGTCTGTCCTTTATCAAGATATTTTTGACATACTGTTTCAAACTCAGCAGTTGATAAGTCCAACGATTTAGACTCCTTGCTATGATCTTTAGCCCACGCTGCAATTATAAAAGACTCTCCTGGAGCAATAGGATACTTGGTCCCGTCACCAGGAATCTTCCACACATATGAACCTATAAATATATAATCATCTTCTTTCCCTTTCAGTTCTGGAGAAGAAAATTTAAACTTTTTATAAGAACGAGCATCTCCAAGACAAAGTCCATCAGCATAAACTGTCTTATCAGAATTGTTATATATTTCGAAGTATGTATCTTTAAGATAGGGCTTTCCTTTTAAATTTAGAGCCGCATTATAATGTATTTCCTTAAAAACAAGGTCAGATGTTTTGGAAACTTTAAGCGGTATGTTAACAGATAAATTTTCTTTTGATACAGAGAAATTTTCAACTGAACCTAAGATAATTCATAGAAAAGCCATTACCTGAATATTGAGCAGATATGGTTATATTATAGGTACCTGTTATAATTTTATCTACAGTCCCCTTTAAATCAGTGAAATTTGCGGTAATGTTTTCACCATTTCCAACATTATTAAATACAACTTTATAAGATTTAGGTGCTACAAAACCATTTTCTGGGGCTACTATATTTACCTCAACACTATAATATTTTGCATTCTGCACATCCTTTTTACAAGAGATATTCATAAGTGCTGCCACTAAGGCAAAGATCCACAAAAATTTTACTTTACTCATAATACTACAATTTTTTAAAATAATTTCATTTTAAGTTCAAAGCCGAAATAGATAGGATTATTAAGCTCTGTATATGAGCCTTTAGATACTTCAGATTGGTCTAATGGACGGTAATTAAATAAATTATTTACATAAAAAGAAGCGGTTAGAAAATTTTTTATCTCTTTTGATACATTTATATTAAAAACAATCGATGACTTGTGCCTTTCTGTTATAAAACGACTATTTGAAAGAGGATCAATCATATAACTAAAAGCAGGATTAGATGCCATTTCAGCTGTAAAAGGATATACTTTTCCATCATCATTTGAGATATAATGCTTAGGGAAAGTTTCATTTTTATATAAAGTTCTACTTTTTGTAAAAATACTAAGACCTGAAGTAAGGGTTACAACAAAACCAATTGATGGAATATTGTGTGTTATACGAAGAGCTGCCATTGCCTTTTCATATTCATATGTATAGGTCATAGGATCATATACCGCTACATGACTTTTTAATGTACTCCCATGAATAGCATTAATATCAAAACTATACCCAGTACTTGAATTTCTTGTCACAACCCATGCACCATTAAGGCTTAAAGATGTACGAATCTTATCAAATCGTCCCAAATCCATTTCATATTCAATTCCTCTGTTTTGTTGCCACCTGCTATTAGTAGGCATATAACTCAGGAAAAATTTGTGTGTATCCACAGAACGTAATAAAGTTGGATTACCCTCACTATCAGCACCTTTTGATACATAATATCTAAATGGCATATAATGTATAGAAGAAAAAGTAAGATTAAAGTCGTATCCATTTTCCATAAGTTCATCGAAAAATGTTATAGCAAACTTATATTTTTTCATAAACTTTATATCTGCTCCAACTTCTATTTTTCTATTTGTTGCCATTTGAAGATTTGGATTTTTTGTATCAAACACATAAGTAGTTGCAATCACCAATCGCTTTGCAGGATCATCTGCATCTAAACTATTATAATTAGCCTGATCATAGTAAGCATTATTTGGATATAAGTAACCTGAAGTCGGAGCTTTTGCAGTAATTCCATATCCGGCTCTCAAAGATAATATATCGCGTAAAAGTGTAATATCCGTATTAATACGAGGAGATATGCATTTAAGTCCATTCACATAATCATATCTAAGACCAGAGATAATCAAAAAATTTCTATTAAGAAAAGTTGTTTTGAAAACATTTTCTGCAAATACACTATATTGATTAATAAAAGGAACTTCATATAAAGGACGACTTCTGTATCCCGACTCTGGATTAGGACTTTTGGGAGGAGGACAACCTTCCTTAAACACCAAGCCACGTCCAAGATTACCATCTGATTTAAAATCAGTTCCGATAAGAATATTTTCACTTGTAGCTTCCCAGGATTTATGAAGATTCAGAATAACTTGGGCATATATATTCAATTCCTTTGAATAAAAATCATAATGAGAAAAATAGTAATACGGCATAAAAGTAGCAAATCGGTTCATACCATCTTCTCCAAAATTTGTAATTTCCTGGCCATAAACATCATATATTCTCTTTCCTTTTATATTGGAAACTGTGGTACCATCAGTCATATTAGTTGAATATATATTAAGTGCATTTATGCAGTCCTGTTCATAGAACGATTTTCTATAATGAAAACTGTTGGATGCTGAATACTTCAAAGTTTTAATCCAGCCCTTGTTTATATTCCATGTTCCAGTAGTATTAATTCTATAGCCCAAATCTGTTCCTGCAGATGCTGTTGATGAGCGTTTATCATCCGGATTTTTGTTCCTTGTATCCTTTCCAAACTTAAACTCTATAGAAGTCGTTTGAAAAAGTTTATCAAATTTCTTTGTCCATAATCCTTTTATATTGCACCTTTGGTAATAAGCATAGCGTTCCGTTGTCTTTGCATTGCTATAAGTATAACCTGTACTCAAATGCAACTCTCCTAAGTTTTTATTCAATTTTAATCCTTTTGAAATATAAATCTGATAAATCTTAGGGTCTGTTTTTAGTTTAATATTAAGAGGCTCAATCCCTGCCTTTGAATTTATTACTACAGCTCCTGAAGTAATATCTCCATATTTAACAGAAGGGATACCCCTTATAACATCTACGGATTCAATATTATCAGTGGATATAGAACGTACATCAAGACCTCCATTCGGAATACTTCCAGCCATTGAAACTGCTGAACCAACAATAGTAGATGATACCCCTGTTATTGCTGTGTTAAGTCCCTCCATATTGGCATTGTTAGATAACGGTGAGCCATCAACAATTATAGAAGTTCCTAAACTATTCATTGAGGTTGGCATTGCCGTTCTAAGTGATATAGTTTTAGTCGATGATAAATCAGGATTTGTAAAATCAGCTCCAGGTAGAAGGCTCATTATATCCGCCAAAGAAGCAGTCTGAGAGTGATCAATTGCCTGACGGGAAATCTTAGAAGAAGTAGCACCAGAAGCATTACTATGTTCAGCAATTACATTTACTTCATTAAGTCTGAAAGTATTTTCATTCAGAATAAAATTATATTTTGTGCGATTTTCAGATAAAACTATAGTAGTATCAATAGTCACATAGCCTATCAACTGTATAGATAAATCATATTTACCAGGTTCTAATTTATCAAAACAATAATGTCCTAAACTATCTGTAATTGCATAATAACCTGATGGTTGAATTATAAGAGCCGCAAATTCTACAGGGATTTTCTTAGAGTTTTCTATTGTACTCACAGTGCCATAGAAAGACAAATTACCGCTCCTGCGCATTGAGAATACAGGAAGTGTAATCAATAGGGAAAGGACTATCAATATTACGCTCGTCCTTTTCATTCCACGGTAAGCCTTCTAATAGTTTTATAAAGTTCTCTTTTCAATTTCTTATCAGTTGTCTTTTCTGCAAGTGACTTACACTTTAGAACTATAAATTCACGCTTGTATGAATACTTATACCAGCCTAATGCTTCAACAGCAGCCAGACGTAAATTCTCATTTAAATCACAGTCGATAATTTTTAACATCGGTTCAACAGCCATTGCAAGACAGCTATTCCGTTGAGCCTTTATTATTGACAGTTTTTCTTTAACAGATACAGTACTATCCGTTAAACATGAAATATCTGAACTGTCAGACATACACATTCTTTTAAATCGATTATAGTCTTGCGGCAAAATTTGATTTTTCAACTCCGAAAACTTGTATTGTTTTATCGAATTTAACAAATGGTACCTAACACGTGAAGTTTCCAAAGGATCATAATAATGTTTCAATATCGATTTTATAAGTAATTCTGAGCCATTATTTTCAGCATACCGAGCAGACATTCTTCTTATCAGTTCATACGAATCATTCAGTCCAGCAATAATAGCATTGGGCAAATAATCAGACATTTGACCAGCAATACAAGACAGAGCACCCATCCGAACATTCATTCTGTTATCATTCGTAAGGCTCTCCATTATTTTCTCGGTACTTATTTTACCATTATGGTATAATAAACGCATTCCCAAACATGAAATATCAGGTATACTCGATTTGTACATTTTATAAGCATCATGCAAAGTAGGGAATGTTACAACGTTGTCAAAATTACCAAATCCCGACTTTTTCCCTTCAAAAAAGAAAGTAGGATCACCGAATATATGCGACTCTAAGGTCATATTATATTTTGCCATATTTCCGATTGATACGCCATAAGACAGTAAACCCATCATAGCATTTTTATGGTGGTCCTGAATAATATTTACACTGTTTCCAAAAACAGCAAGAGTGGAAGAATTTTTACCAAATGCATATTCAGCCGCTATATAATCATCATATATAAAAGCCCCATTGAAACATGCATCCAAAATTAGAACTTTAACTCCTGAATTGTAATTTTTCAAATCCTCAATACTGACATCCGTTAAACTATTTTGTAAAGAGTCTTTGGTGGTAAGAGCCTTTGATGAAAAGCCATCTAGCCAATCAGCTGGTATATCATATTGACGTATAATTTCAGCCTTAATTTTTAAAGTATCTTTAGCACTCCGCAACCTATCTCTAAATTGAGCTTTTGCATATTCCAAATGTTCTTTTGGTACAAAGGTATAGGGCTGTTTGCTTAAATATTGCTTTTTTACGGCACCGTGACTATGTATAAAGGCTATATCCAAATCAGGACTTGCTAAGGCTTTAAGAAAACGCGACTTAACATATCTGTCCTCATCATAATTTAGATAACAAACTTTTTCTGAGGGAGATACAAAACCTAATTGCTCATACAACGCCATATTTTCATCAATCCTTGCATTAAAACTTTCAGAACTATTACCATGCCCACCAAAGTGCATTACATAATCAAGACGCTCTTTATGTTTTTTGCTTTCTGCGGCTCTTTCCAAAAATGACGCTATTAATTCATAATAAGAATATTTCGTGTCGGATTTGGAAGGCTTTATTCTTGCAGAATATATATTACATCTGATTGTTTGAGGGCTATTATCTGCAATTTCGTAATACCTCAACAAATTATTATGTTCATCATTCTTTATATAATTAAATTTCAGATGAAAATCATCATAAAATCTATCTGAGGGAACAGATGACTTTTGCCAAGATAAAGCCGGGTCCATTTTGAAAGCTGTAGTTAAATGATTTCCAGCACGAACCATAGGTATAGGAATATCGCCTATCAATACAGCCCCTTCCAATCGCTTATAACTATATAAATACTGCAAGGTATCTCTTATTTTGCCAGCATCAATACTGCTCTTTACATTTATTATAAATGTATTTTTACCAATAGCTCTAATAGATTCTGCATATTTTTCAACAGAACCGCCTACAATTGCATTAGTAACACTGTCAACCACTATTGCTACCGAAGTAGCACCACGTTTGCTCCCAGCACTCATCATTGATGTCAGCAACATCAACACTACAACTGATATACAAGTATATATTCTACTATATTTCATTTCATTTCTGTTTTTCCCGTTACTATTACTTACGCGAAGATAAAAAAGATTTACCAGTATGGCTGCCTAAACAACCCGTTATTCCAAAATAATTTTTCTTCCATCCAAAAAATAGAGTCTAAATCTATTGTTCTATTAGAACACAATTCCATCTCATACATATCTTTGACAATTTTCTTATCAATTAATGTATACACTGTTATAAGTCTGTAATTTACTGATTTGCCATTAATAAATATGAGACTATTCCTATATTTACCCAGGTAACTTGCTTTGAGCCTCGCAACTGATAGCAATCAAAATTGCTATAATCACCGCGGTTTCTGCCAACGGATCCACCCCATACCAAATACTTGCTATAGGATTCAAGTACCTTGCACCATAATAATACAAGCCAGTTTCCTCATCAAACTGTTTGCCATTGAACTTATACGGTAAGTCTTCACTCGATGAATGCTCGTCTACAAGGAGTTCACCGTAGGGCAAGTAAGCATCATACTGGGTGATATTGGCTTTGTCGTCTGTGATATAAGACGTGCTGCCTAAGTGGTCACTGTGATAGAAGAAGGTCTCTTCTTTTGTAGTGTCATTTGGAATATAACCATAACTAGCCTGCGGGTCATCAGGGTTACTCGGGTCGTTCCAGCTTACAGGTGGGTCGGGGTTGGTATTCGGTGTGGTGTTGGGGCGTGGAGTCTGAATCCAACCCTGTGG
>CAMQDS010000012.1 GCA_946999645.1 uncultured Bacteroidales bacterium | reverse complement strand
CGGAAGGTGTGGCTGGAACACCTCCTTTTTGGAGCTTTTCCAAAGGACGTTGTCGGTTGGAAGTCAAGGCAAAAGTGAATGTACTAATCTTTCATTATTTATACAGTCCTGTAGCTCAGTTGGTTAGAGCACCACACTGATAATGTGGGGGTCTGCAGTTCAAGTCTGCACAGGACTACAGATTGATATAAGCACTTTGTCATTAAATAACAGAGTAGCGAAGTCTGATTAATTCAGGCATATTAAGGGGGTATAGCTCAGTTGGCTAGAGCATCTGCTTTGCAAGCAGAGGGTCGTCGGTTCGACTCCGACTATCTCCACAATAAGGAAAGACCTTGCAGTACATTGCAAGGTCTTTTCTGTTTTATATCTGCTAATCTGGGCAATTTTTAATCAACTAAACCAGATGTCTTGTAAAAATACCAACAAATTGGGATTGACACGCTTTTATTATCACACTACCTTTGTCCCAGATAAATAAAGTTTATCAGCCATATAGTTAAAGATGATTTAAGATACTTTTAATTGTTTTTGCACCGACAGACCTTGTGAAAGTTCTGTCGGTGAATTTTATACCTTTCTCGGTATAAAGTTATATATTTGTTTTTCTAAAAACTACTATAAATATGAAACTTTCTGAATTATCAACAGGTGAAAAAGGAGTGATTGTCAAGGTACATGGACATGGCAGTTTCCGTAAAAGGCTCATAGAAATGGGTTTTATTACAGGTAAACAAGTAACTGTCATATTGAATGCTCCATTGATGGACCCTATAGAGTATGAAATCCTCGGATATAGAGTTTCATTGCGTAGAGATGAGGCTGAACTTATAGATGTCCTGAGTGAAGAAGAGGCTTTGCAACATATTGAATCAGAACATCCTGAAGAAATTATATATGCAGATGACTGCGATGAGCAGGCATTAGTTGACACAGAAATGAAAAGGCTTGCTAAACAACGCCACAATACCATTCGTGTTGCTCTTGTAGGTAATCCAAACTGTGGAAAAACATCTATTTTTAATATAGCGTCAGGAAGTCATGAACATGTTGGTAACTACAGTGGCGTTACAGTTGATGCTAAAGAAGGGAAGTTTTCCTATAAAGGCTATCAAATAGTTCTTATTGATTTACCAGGTACTTATTCACTTTCAGCCTATAGTCCTGAAGAATTATATGTGAGGAAAAATCTTATTTTTTCAGTTCCAGATGTAGTTGTAAATGTTGTAGATGCTTCAAATTTAGAGAGAAACCTCTATCTTACCACACAAATCATAGATATGAACCAAAAAGTGGTAATGGCTCTTAATATGTATGATGAATTGGAAGCAAAAGGAGATAGTCTTGATATTGAACAACTTGGTAAACTTTTAGGAATGCCTGTATGTCCTACTGTAGGAAGAACAGGAGAAGGAATAGATAAACTTTTCGATACAGTAATAGGTATTTATAACAATGATAGTTCTGTTAAGGCAAGACATATACACATCAATCATGGAAAAGAAATTGAAGAAAGTATTAACAGAATACAGAATTTAATTAAGAAAGATGATAAAATAAGAACTAAATATTCTACTCGTTATCTTGCAATAAAATATCTTGAAAATGACAAGGATATAGAAAAGGTAGTGGAAGAACTGCCAGAAAGAAATGCTATAATAGCGGCGAAAGTAGAGGAAGAAGAGCGTATAGAATCGTTGATGAGAACGAATATAGAATCTGCTATCGTTGATGCTAAATATGCATTTATAACTGGAGCATTGGCAGAAACGTATGTTCGCCACAAAGAAGAAAAACCTAAGAAGACACTGACTGACAAAATAGATACAGTGGTTACAAACAAGTGGCTTGCTTTCCCTATTTTTATACTTCTACTTTATATAATGTTCAAGGTTACATTTACCTTGGGTCAATATCCTATGGACTGGATTGAAGCTCTTGTAGCAAAATTCGGAACATTTGTCGGAATGATGATGAAAGATGGATGGCTTAAAGAAATGGTTGTAAATGGGGTAATAGCCGGGGTAGGAAGTGTTTTAGTTTTTCTCCCGAATATTCTTATTCTTTATTTCTTCATTTCCCTGATGGAAGATTCTGGTTATATGTCTCGTGCTGCTTTTATTGTTGACAAATTAATGCACAAGATAGGGCTTCATGGCAAATCCTTTATCCCTATGGTAATGGGGTTTGGCTGCAATGTGCCGGCTATAATGGGAACAAGAACAATAGAGAGTTGGAAAAGCAGGATGATAACTATTGCTATTATTCCGTTCATGTCCTGTGGAGGACGTCTTCCTATTTTTGTACTATTTGCTGGAGCCTTCTTTTCTAAGTATGCAGCATTGGCCCTTTTAGGAATATATCTTTTAGGAGTTGTATTAGCGATATTATCGGCTTTTATTCTTAGCAAATTCATGAAGAATGACGATCTTCCTTTTGTAATGGAACTTCCTCCGTATAGGATACCTACAGGAAAAGCAATCTGGAGACATACTTGGGAAAAGGGCAAACAATATCTTCAAAAGATGGCAACAACGATATTGATTTGTTCCATACTAATATGGTTCTTAGGCTATTTCCCAAAAAATAAAGATTTAGAGATTGCTCAAGAAAAATATTCTGCAATGGTTGCTTCTGGCAATACTTCTGAGGAGCAACTTAAAAAACAGACTGCACAAGTAGACAGCCTATATGAATATCAGCAGGCAAATTCATATATAGGTGTACTTGGACAAGCAGTAGAACCTGCATTAAAACCTCTTGGCTTCAATTGGAGAATGGATGTAGGACTTTTGACTGGAATAGCTGCAAAAGAATTGGTAGTAAGCACTTTAGGAGTTATGTATTCTCAAGGGGCAAGGATAACCGAAGGAGCAGATTTATCAGAGGATACGCAGTTGCAATCAGCACTTGCCGCTGATATGAAGTGGCCTTCAGCCTTTGCCTATATGGTCTTTGTTTTGTTGTATTTTCCTTGCGTAGCAACTTTTGTGGCTATAAAAAATGAAACAGGAAAATGGCGTTGGGCAGTAGCCAGTTGTACCTACACTATGGTAGTGGCTTGGATATTTGCATTCATTGCTTTTCGTATTGGGATGTTCTTTATTTAATAGCAAGGAAGTTTGTAATAAAATAAAAGGGGAAACTTTATAAAGTTTCCCCTTTTTTGTGCGGATGGTGAGATTCGAACTCACACAGGCCAACGCCCACTACCCCCTCAAAGTAGCGTGTCTACCATTTCACCACATCCGCATACTTTCCTACTTTGGGACTGCAAAATTACTTATTATTATCGAAACTCCAAATTTTTTAATCTCCTATTTTGGGATTTTATGTAATTTTGCCGTTAAGCGTCAGTTAGTATTTATATGGGCAAAAATAAAGACAAATTCGCATTACAAGTACCAGGAGGAGAAAAAGAAGTGTTACTTCATACTTGTTGCGCTCCCTGTTCAGGGGCTATAATAGAGTGCCTTCTTAAAAATGGTATCCGTCCCACTATTTTTTATAGCAATTCCAATATTTATCCATATAAAGAGTATTTGATTAGAAAAGATGAATGTTCAAGATATGCGGCTGCGAATGGATTGAAAATCGTAGATGATGATTATAACCATAATCTTTGGCGTTGTATGTCAGAAGGATATGAAGATGAGCCAGAGATGGGAGAGCGTTGTTTCCATTGTTTTGCTTTTCGTCTTGAAAGGGCTGCACGATATGCCTATGAACATGGATATAAAGTACTTACTACTACTTTGGCTTCTTCCAGATGGAAAAATCTTGATCAAGTTAATGCTGCTGGAGAATATGCTTGCAGTCTTTTCCCAAATGTAATATGGTGGCCTCAGAATTGGAGAAAAGGTGGCCTTCAAGAACGAAGGGGGCAAATAATCAAAGAACAGAATTTTTACAATCAACAATATTGTGGATGTGAATTTAGTCTTGACAGCAACAATTTAAATAAAAAATAAAATTTTAGGGGTCCATTCACCATTCATATGTGTCATAACAGTACTATGAAAGGAAAAGTGGACATATCTCTGCTTTTGAAATATTTTAAGTGTAAAACTGATAAAGTAGAGGAAGAAGCTGTTATGCATTGGCTTGCGAATGATCTTGATGGTTCGCATGCTAAGTTATATTATGAAACAAGGACTATATTTGAAGGACTTGTTTTAAATAATGTGGCAGAAACAGATGTTAAAACAATAACAGCACATAAGTCTGTTGTTAAAAAAATTGTCTTATACCTTTCTAATATAGCAGCAGTAGTTGCTATTGTCTTGTTCTCAGGTTATATAGGGAGTCGTATTTTTGAAGACAGACTTTCTTCAAAAATGGAAACTATTAGTGTGCCTCGTGGAAAAAGTATGCATATGACTCTTGCAGACGGCACTTCTATATGGCTCAATTCTGGGACAGAACTTGAAATCCCTGTTATTTTTTCTCGGAACTCAAGAAAACTGAGGCTCAATTCGGGTGAAGTGTTTTTTGAGGTTAAAAAAGATGCACGTAAACCTTTTATCGTAGATACATACGCAGGTGATATAACAGTACTTGGAACCAAATTTAATGTTAAAGTTGACCCTGATAAGGAATATTTTTATACCTCACTTGTTGAAGGTTCTGTAAAAATACAAGGTAAGGGCGACAATGCTCCTGAATTTATTATGAAACCAAATGATATTGTTAAGTTTAGTAATAAAAGATGGACAGTAGGACATTTTGATAATCCTGAATCTGTTACATGTTGGAAGGAGGGTTTGATTGATATTGCAGGGGTTAATTTCGAGGAATTGATGAGTGAATTTGAAAAAGTTTTTGATATAAAGGTAGTTATTGAACGTGATAAAGCACCTGTTCTTGGGTTTACGAGGGGAAAGATAAGAGTTTCAGATGGAGTAGACTATGCTTTTCATGTCCTTTCGATGGCTTCTGACTTTACTTTTGAAAAAGATAACGCTACTGGTACTGTATATATCAGATAGCGATAGAATTATACAACATTCCATTGAGGAATGTATATAGAATAACACTAAAAACTGATAATTAATAAGTAGACAATGGGAAATCGTCTAATTAAAAGCCTGTTTAGGTATTTTGTGATTATTAGCTTTATGCTAATTGCTATTCCTGCAATATCACAAAACAGGAACAAAATCACGCTTAAAATGGATAATACCCGTCTTGGACTTATTCTTGATGAAATAGAGCGCCAAACGGACTATTTATTTCTTTGTGATAGGATAAGCCTTTCTGAAAAGAAGACAATAAGGGTAGAGAATAAGTCTCTTGATGAAACTTTGTCAATTTTATTTAAAGATACTGACATAGTTTGGAAAGTTTCTGAGGCAAGTGTTTATCTGTCACATAAAAACAGTAAATCTGCAGAAAAAGGGAGTGAGAACATAGTGGGGACTGTTAAAGATATTAATGGAAATCCCATTATTGGTGCTGGAGTCCTTGTTAAGGGAACTACTATGGGGGCAAGCACTGATTTAGATGGTAAATTTTCAATTTCACTTACAGGAGATTTACCATCCGATACAGTACTTGAATTTTCTTGTCTCGGATATAAAACTATTAATTTGAAAACGAATGGCAGACACACCTTTAAAGTTACCTTAGAAGATGACTCTGTCATAATGGAAGGCACTGTTGTAACTGCTTTAGGTATAAAGCGTTCAGAAAAGGCTTTGTCCTATAATGTGAAAGAAATTTCTTCAGACCTTCTTGTCGGTAATAAAGATGCCAATTTTATCAATTCACTTAATGGTAAGGTTGCTGGTCTTAATATTAATTCTTCGTCATCTGGAGTTGGAGGTGCTTCCAAAGTTGTGATGCGTGGTCAAAAATCCATATCACAATCATCAAATGCACTATATGTAATTGATGGTGTTCCTATGTATACGCGTGCTAAGGAAGGAAGTACAGAATTTGCCTCTCAAGGTTCATCTGATCCTATCGCAGATATTAACCCTGAAGATATAGAATCTATATCTGTACTGACGGGAGCCGCTGCAGCTGCTCTCTATGGTTCTGATGCAGCAAATGGAGCAATTGTAGTTACTACCAAAAAAGGAAAAGAGGGAAAGGTACAAGTTAATGTTTCCTCATCCGTCGAATTTTTCAATCCTTTCGTACTTCCACGATTTCAAAATAGATATGGAACAGGTGATTTAAATTCATCTATAGGCTCTGATTTACGCAGTTGGGGAAAATTAATGAATAAGTCTAATAATCCTAACTATTCACCTTCAAAAGATTATTTTCAACTTGGAGTGATGCATACTGAAAGTATATCACTTTCAGCAGGTACAAAAAATAATCAGACTTATATATCTGCTTCTTCAATAGGGTCAAAAGGTATAGTCCCCAATAATAGGTATGAAAGAAAAAATTTGACTTTCAGAAATACTACTTATTTCCTGAATGATAAGATGCACTTGGATTTTGGAGCAAGTTATATTCAGCAAAAAGATAGAAATATGACTAACCAGGGAACATATAACAATCCCTTGGTAGGTGCATATCTTTTCCCAAGAGGTGGCGATTGGGATGCTGTGCGTATGTATGAAAGGTATGATGTGGCAAGAAAACTTTCTACACAGTATTGGCCAATAGGAGATGCAGGTATGACAATGCAAAATCCATATTGGATAAATTATCGAAACTTAAGGGTAAACGACAAGACGCGTTTTATGTTGAACGCGTCACTCTCGTATGATATTCTCGATTGGTTGAATGTGGCAGGAAGGGTACGTATGGATCATTCATTTACAAAGTATACAGAAAAATTCTATGCTACTACTTTTCCACAACTTACTGAATTATCTACAAATGGTTTATATGGAATTACATCTACAAAAGAATGTCAGATGTATGCGGATTTTCTCGTAAATATAAACAAACGCTTTGGTTCTGATTGGACATTGCAGATGAATATGGGTGCGTCAATAACTGATATGCGTAGTGATGCTTTCAAGAATAGGGGTCCTATAGCAGACGGCGTAATTACTGCTGAAAAGCCTGGACTTGCAAATGTATTTAACGTACAGAATCTTAGCAATTCTCCAAAAACTACAAGGTTACAATAGGGGTGGCGAGAACAGACCCAATCATTATTTGCTTCTGCTGAAGTTGGATTTAAAGGAGCTTATTATCTTACACTTACTGCTCGTAATGATTGGCCGTCACAACTTGCTGGACCTCATTCTAATAAGAAATCATTTTTCTATCCATCAGTAGGTGGTTCTGTTGTACTCTCTCAGTTAATTCCAAATATGCCTAAGAATTTGGAGTATGTTAAACTTCGTGGCTCTTATGCATCTGTTGGTACCGCATTCGCAAGGTATATAGCAAACCCTATGTATAAATGGAATCCAAGTGGATTGAGTTGGAATACTCAAACTCAGTACCCTATGTATGATCTTAAGCCTGAACTTACAAATTCCATAGAGGTGGGTCTTTCAATGCGTTTCTTGAAATGGTTTAATTTAGAAGCAACTTATTATAGGACAAATACCCTTAATCAAACTTTCAATCCTCAAATTTCTACCGGATCTGGTTCTTCTGACATATACATACAGTCAGGAGATGTATTAAATCAAGGATGTGAAGTTGCTCTTGGTTTCAATAAGACTTGGAAGCGTTTCAAATGGGAGTCTGATTTTGCATTCTCTATGAATCAAAATAAAATCATCTCTCTTGCCAAGAATGTACTCAATGCTGCAACTGGCGAGCGTTTTAGTGTAGAACATCTTGATATGAAAGGTCTTGGACTTGCACACTTTATTCTTAGAGAGGGTGGAACATTGGGAGATTTATACTCATTAGTAGATTATAATTATGATTCTAATGGTAGGATTGTGGTTAATGACGATGGTTCTATAACACCTAAAATTGTTACATCTGTTAAAGACTATGTTAAGTTAGGCTCTGTTCTTCCAAAAGCAAATCTCTCTTGGAGAAATGATTTTCGTTGGGGAAATTTCAGTTTTGGGGCTTTGGTATCAGCCAGAATTGGAGGTGTAGTATATTCGAGTACACAAGCCGTACTTGATTATTATGGCGTTTCTGAGGCTTCTGCTCTTGCTCGTGATGCTGGAGGCGTTTTTATTAATGGGCAAGATCTTATAGATGCCAATAGATGGTATAGCTCTGTCGGTGGATCAACACCGCTTCCTCAGGAATATACTTATTCTGCAACTAACGTACGTTTGCAAGAGGCTTCTATAGGGTATACCATCCCAAAGAAAGTTTTGTACAACTTGTTTGAACTTAATTTTTCTATAGTAGGGAGAAACTTGCTTATGATATACAATAAGGCTCCTTTTGATCCTGAATCAGTTGCTACAACAGGTAACTATTATCAGGGAATTGACCATTTTATGATGCCTTCTCTACGTAATTTTGGTTTTAATGTACGTTTCTCTTTTTAATTTATTATGATGATGAGAAATATTATTATAAATATAGGTCTTTCAGTTATCACTGTTTCAATTATGACCTGTTGTACAGGAGATTATTTAGATATAAATACTAATCCATATGAAGTCAGTAAGGAACAGACACTAACTGACGGATATGCAATAGGTGCTGCAATTACTGCTTTGTGTGGTACTGTTGTATCGACAGATGTTAATACTGCTCAATTTACAGATTGCTTGCTTGGAGGACCTATGGGAGGGTATTATTCAACAACTGGGGCTTTTGAAAAGACAATAGATAATTTTAACGCATCTGATGATTGGACAAGAGTCTTTATGGCAAGTGATAGGATAATACCTACTCTATACTCAAACTTGAATGAATTGGAGAGAATAACAAAAGATCCGATAGTATTATCTGTGGCTAATATAATCAAAGTTACAGCTATGCTTAGGGTAACCGATACCTTTGGACCTATACCTTATACACAAATAGGTAAAGGCGGTAAGATTACTGTTCAGTATGATTCTCAAGAAAAAGTATACGATGCAATGTTTGCTGAACTTAACGAAGATATTAAAGTTCTCACAGAAAATAAACTTTCAGGATTTTCTCCTAAGGCAGACCCTATTTACGATGGGTCAGCAGTAAAGTGGTGTAAATTTGCAAATTCCTTGAAATTAAGAATGGCTATGCGTATTGTGTATGCCGATAAAGCAAAAGCACAAAAGTTTGCTGAGGAGGCTGTAAATCATGAAATAGGAGTTTTTGCAAATAATACAGATAATGCAACACTTCGTCCTGTAGCTTTTGGAGATAAGGGTAATCCTCTTTACACTGCAATAAAATATAATCAGCCTGCAGGATGTAATACTGGTGGGGATACACATGCTGCTGCTGATATAATTTGTTATATGAATGGATATAACGATCCGCGTCGCTCTGTATATTTTATTCCTTCTGAATTTGATGGTATTCCTTATGTTGGAATAAGGGTAGGTGTAGTTAAACCTTCTCTTAATAGTATGGGACGTAAATATTCAGGCATTAAAATATCCCCTTCAGACCCTCTCGTTTGGTTAAATGCGTCTGAAGTTTCTTTCCTTAAAGCAGAGGCAAAGGCTGTTTTTGGCTTTAATATGGGACCTGGAAGTGCTGAGGATTTTTATAACGAAGGTATAAGGTTATCTTTTGAATTTAATGGTGTTTCAGGGGCAGAAGATTATATAAAAGATGACAAAAATAGTCCTGAGTCTTATGTAGACCCTGCAGGCAGTAACAGTTATCCTACATTATTGTCAAAATTAACTGTTAAATGGAATGACGGTGCAGATGTCGCTGAAAAACAGGAAAGGATAATCATTCAAAAATGGATTGCCAATTTTAATAATGGAAATGAAGCATGGGCAGATCATCGTCGAACAGGATTTCCTCATTTTATGCCTGCTACAGATGCAGGAAACAAAAGTGATGGAATGGTATCATCTACTTTTGGGGCAAGGAGAATGAGGTATCCGCTTGCAGAATACACTAACAATGAGCAAAATGTAAATGAAGCGGTTTCTTCAATGTTAAAAGGACCTGACAAGATGAGTACAAGACTATGGTGGGACTGTAATCCTGCGGTTAAGGAATAGAAATAAATACTTGATAATCAGTGATATGAAAAATATAATAATATCTGTATTAAATTTTTTGGCTGCTTCTTTGGTAATATTTACTTTTTCTGTTTCATGTTCAAAGTGGACAGAACCAAAGAATTTGGATTTTCGTCGTAAGACTATTGAACAAGAAAATCCTGAAAAATATGACTCCTACCTTGAAGATTTAAGGGATTATAAAGAATCAGAACACAAGATAATGGTTGTAACTATGAAAGGGGTATCTAATGTACCTTCTTCACAGAGCCAACATATAATGGCTATGCCTGATAGTGCTGATTACATATGTGTAGATGTTGTAGGAAATTTAAATAATACAATTGCAAAAGAGATACCTCAAGTACGTCAGAAAAAAGGTACAAAAGTTTTACTTTTAATAGACTACGAAAGAATTAATAAGGCTTGGGGATTATTGGAAGATGCACGTTCAGATAAGGGGCAAAAACCTGCTACTATGGAAGAAATGATAGCATTTTTCAAGGAAAAGACCAATGAACAATTAGAAAATTGCAAAAAATATGGATTTGATGGGTTAATGGTATCTTATCATGGTAACACTTCTACTCCTTATGCTGAAAAATCTCAAATTGCTTATATTAGTTCCGTAAAAGAATTTCATACTTCTAATCCTGACCTTATTCTTGCTTTTAGGGGAAGTGCCAGGAATATAGTTGACATGGATTTCCTGAAAGAATTTAAGTTCATTACAATAATTGCAGGTGAGGAAAAGAAACTTTCTGTGCTTCCAGGACGAATTTTAGGTCGTTACGCTCCCAAGGATCGTGTTGTTATGGAACTTACCGTACCATCCTTAGATGACCCAAAGCAAAAGGGTGTGGCTCCTATAGATGGTGCTTCTTGGGTACTTTCCGAAAAAAATGAGGAATATACGATTCTTGGTCTTTCTGTATTTAATGCACAAGATGATTACTTTTGTAAGCAGATGTCTTTCAAAAATATCAGAAAGGCAATATCAAAGATGAATAGTAGAGAAGAAACTAATGAATAAGGAGAATATACAATGAAAATAATCGGTAAAATATCAATTATATCTATAGTTGCACTTGCTGTCATTTCTTGTAAAAAGAATCCGGAATATTTTGAAAATAAGGCATTTATCATTTCTGATAATATGAAAAATGAGGTGCGTGTTGCTACGGATGAGGGAATTGCAACTTTAACCCGTTCATTGGAAGTCGGCATGGCGCAGCCACTCAAAATACCTGTTACACTGAAACTTAAGAGGTCACCTGAATTGTTGGGTATATACCGCGAAGGTTGGTATGATTCCAAAGCTGAACTCTTGCCTGAAGAGAACTGTAATCTCAAGGACCTTTCTACTATGATACGTCCTGGCGATGTTTTGAGTAAAACTGTCAATCTTACATTTAAAAATTTAGATAAGTTAGATTACAGTAAGTCGTACGTTTTACCTGTATCAATTGAATCCAATGATGTAGGAGTACTTCCTCGTGCTAAGACCATCTACTATGTCATCAAAGAGGCTTCTTTGGTAAATTATGTAGCTAATATAAAAACCAATAAGGCTTGGCCTGTCTGGGATGGGTTTGAAAAAGCTAAGGATTTGGAAACATTTTCAATGGAGGCTCTTGTTAATTGCCAAGGCTTCAATAACGATAGTAAAATCCAAACCATTATGGGTATAGAAGATAATTTCCTTATAAGGGTAGGCGATGTAACTATTCCTGCAAACCAAATTCAGATTGCTTGTGCTGTAGTTGATAAGGAAGGAAATTCTACTTATAGAGGGGACATCAGTGGTCCATCTTTGCAACTACGTCCTGACCGTTGGTACCACATAGCAGTTACCTTTAATAAAGGTTACATAAAAGTCTATTTGGATGGACGTCTTCGTGCTGAAGGCGATGTTTCAGCAATTGCTCAGCGACCTAAGAAGGATGGTTCAGGCACCGAGACCGTATGGTTTAAAAAAGTCGATTTCAGCGCACCACATTCTGATGAAATGGAAGGAAAACCACGCTGTTTCTGGATAGGATATTCTTACAACGATGATCGTAGTCTTAATGGTATGATAGCTGAGGCAAGAGTCTGGAACAGGGTTTTAAGTGCTGAAGAAATAAATAAACCTAATCACTTTTATAAATTATATAAAGAAGATATGGATGAGAGTTTGATTGCTTATTGGAAATTCTGTGAAGGCACAGGAAAGAAAATTAAGGACTACTCTATTTATAAAAAAGATTTGAATGTGGATCATACACCTGTATGGTTCCCAGTAGAATTACCGACAAAAACAAAAAACAATTAATAATCACTAAATAACTATTTTATGAAGATTAAATCACTATTTCTTGGCCTTGTGGGAGTTATTTCCGCTTGGGTATTGCTCTCTTGTAATAAAGAGACAGTTAAACATGATACCTTGTCTGTCGAGCCGTCTGCTTCGATGTCTTTTGAGGCATCTGCCAATAAGGCGGTGACATTAAAGGTTACTGCTACAAAAGATTGGAAATTTACAGTTCCAAATTGGGTTAAAGCAAAAAAAGATGCTAAAAAGAACACCTTGGAAATTAAGGTAGAAGATAATACATCTTCAGAAGCAAGGGTAGGACGTATTGTTTTCAAAGCTGGCAAAGCTCTTCCTGTTAAAATAAATATTTTCCAGAGTGGTTTTTCAGATAATGGATCAAGTTCCGACGGTGTAGTTGTAAAACTTGTAAATAAGTCTGGAGAGTCAAATATATTTGCCAAAGCAGGCGAAGCTAAGACACTTAGTCTTGTTGCAGCAATAGATGAAAAAGCAAATAAAGATGTTGAGGTTGAACTTCTTTTAGATGCTGAATATGTCGGTGAATATAACTTTATGAATGAACAAAGTTTTGAACTTTTCCCTAAGGAACAAGTAACTCTTCCTGAAAAATTAAAACTGACAATTCCTGCTGGGAAAACCGAATCAGAACCAGCTGAAATTTTATTGAATTGCAAAGGATTATCTTTTGGAACTCAATATCTTGTTCCTGTTTTCATAAAGGGTATAAAAAATGCTACAGTAAAGCAGACTGTTTCTCGTCTTAATTATGTAGTAACAATGAAACAAGACAGAGCGATAAAGAATGTACTTTACTTTGAAGTAAATGATGTAAACCCTCTTAATGCTCTTGAATATGTACTTGAAGATGGAACACCTTTCTTTGACGCAGTTATATTATTTGCTGCAAATATTAATTACAATTCAGTAGATGATGTTGTTTATCTTCACAACAATCCTAATGTTTCAGCCTTGCTAAAAGACTCTGAAATATTCTTGCAGCCTTTGCGTAAGGCAGGGATCAAGGTTTATCTCGGTCTTCTCGGTAATCATGACTGTTCTGGGTTGGCACAACTTTCAGATTGGGGTGCTCATGAATGGGCTCAGGAAGTAGCTGATGCTTGTAAAAAATATAAATTGGACGGAGTAAATTTGGATGACGAATATTCATCTGGCCCTATAGATAATAAGTGGTTTGCTAAAGGGCGTAGTGCAGGTGCTGCTGGTCGTCTTATGTATGAACTGAAAATGGCTATGAAGGAAAAATGTCCTTGGCCTACAGAAGTATCATATTTTGAGTGGGGTGCAATTTATAACGTACCTCCTGTAGTAATAAATAATGTTACACATCCACAATCAGAATTTATAGATTTCTATGTTGCCAATTATGGTAGTGCTACAGCTCCTTATGGAGATCTTACAATGAAAAATTGTAGCGGTGCATCAATTGAAATAAACAGAGGTTATATGCCTTATGGAAATTGGGCTGAAACTCTTAAGGCAAATGGTTATGGATGGTGTATGTGGTTTGCCTTTGATCCTTCAGGTACAGGCAGTGTACCAAAGAATCTTGGTAAGGTATTCCCTGCATTCCGACAAGCTGCAAAGGCTTTTTACGGGCAAGATATTAAGTATCCTACAGGGGTTTATAATAAATTAGGTGAAGGAAAATACGATCCTAAACGACACAATCTTTAATAATACTATAACAATATAAATTATGAAAAAAGTAATATTGGCGGCTTTGGCTTGTTTTGCTGTGCTAAGTTGTAATAAGGCCGCTAAAGAGATAGAACCGATAGTAAAAGATGAGATAACTGTTACACCAAAGATTAGTACCATAGGTATTGAGGGAGGAACAGCAAAAGTCATAGTTTCAAGTTCTGGGGAGTGGACAATGAAGGGAAAAGCAGATTATAGCAGTTGGATTACACCTTCTGCTGTTAAGGGAAAAGACGGAGCAATAGTATCTTTCGTTGTTAAGCCAAATTCTGAAAATGATAACAAAGTAGCAGAATGGGAATTTACCTGTGGCTCTGCAAAAGATGTCTTTACTGTTACATCTTTGGGGCTTTCTGCTAAACCTGAACATTTAAAACTTGTAGATAAGAATGAAATAGAACTTAATGAAAAAGGTGGACGCTTGTCGTTAAAGTTCGAAACTTCACTTGGTTACAGGTCTCTTAAGAATGCAATTAAGGGTGGAGAAGGTTGGCTGAAGTATGGTACTACGATTGAATCTGAAGGCGGTGCCACTATGTATTTTACATATGGTGTCCTTGAAGGTTTAAAAGACAGAAATGCTGAAATTACGATTTCCGCAGAAAGAGTTGAACCTGTAGTAGTTAAAGTTACTCAATTAGCTAAACGTGTACTTGTCCCTGAACAAAAGTTCTTTAAGGCTCCTATTGACGGTGGAGATTTAATTGTTCCTATGGCTGTTAACGTTGAATATGAGGTTAATATAGCAGAAGCTGGAAAGTCTTGGATAACGCTTGGAGAAAAGAAAGACGGGAAAGTGATTTTCAAAATTGGTAAACTTACCGATGGCAAACGTTCAGCAGATGTGACTTTTAAACAGACTAATGCAAAGGAAGGAGTTAAACCTCTTGAAGCTAAGATTACAATTAGTCAGATGTCAACATTAATCAGTTGGGCTGCCGATATGAAAGGAAATCGTTTATTCCCTAAGTGGGATGGCAAAAATGGGTATTTAGGTCCTCAAGAATACTTTACTCTTGAATGTTTGGTAAGGTTTGACGACTTCTCTAAATCTTCAGGGCAGATTTATACAATAATGGGTGTTGAAGGTAAATATCTTCTCAGAATGGGCGACGTTGGCAATTCTTTGGATCATTTGCAGATAGCCACAGCAAATGGCAATTACAATGTTCCGTTTAAGTTTGAGGCTAAGAGATGGTATCATATTGCTGTTACATATGCTAAAGGAAAAGTTGTAGCCTATGTCGATGGTAAAAATGTAGGCTCTTGTCGATTTAGACTTGGCTATAGTTATCCTAATCTTTCACCTGATTGGTCGTATGAACCTTGGGGAGATCGTTGCTTCTGGGTTGGTTATTCTTACGAAACCAATAGAGATACTTATGGTCAGATGACAGAGGTACGTATTTGGAAGAAGGCTCTTACTGAAGCTGAAATAAATGCTAAAAACCATTTCTATACAGTTGATCCTAAGTCCGAAGGTCTATTCTCTTATTGGAAGTTTACTAAGGGAACAGGTAATTTCATAGAGGATGCTACTGATAATGGAAACAAGTTGTATGGTGAAGTAGATATCCAAAAGTATGGAGGAGAAAACAGAGGTAATCCTGGTATTAAGTGGGTTGCAGTATCACTTCCTGAGAAATAAAGGTTTACTGCCTGAATAATATGCTGAGAGAGGATAGATTGCTATCCTCTCTTGGTTTGTATTAAGGGTTATGAAATAAAACTACATAATTTATGTAAGTAAGGTAAATAAAGTATTATCATTTTGTATCTTTGATAAATATGGATATTTTAGACCTTTCTCCTGGCAAATATGGAAAAATATTTGCAGCCAATAGAGATAAATTTATCTCTATTGCTTGTTCGTATGTACGAGAAAGGCATATAGCAGAAGATATAGTAGATGAGGCTTTTGCTAAATTTTGGAGTAGCAAGGATAAAATTTCCATTAATTTATCTGTCGAGGCATATATACTCAAGATGGTAAAAAATCGTTGTCTTAATTATTTGCGGGACAAGATGGGACGTCTGAAATTGCAGGAGGAAATCAATAGTGATGAATATAAGTTTCTGATTTTGGAAACAGATTTTCTTGCAAAGGAAGATTTAAGTTTCCTATTTTATACAGAAGTCGAAGATATATTTAAAAAGACTATAAGCAGTCTTCCTGACCAATCAAGAAGCATTTTTATGTCAAGTCGTTTTTTAGATATGACACATAAGGAAATAGCAATTAAAGAAGGAATATCTGAAAGAATGGTAAAACGCTCTATACAGAAGACATTATCCCTTTTAAGGGAGGCGTTGAAAGATTATTTAATTTAATTTACAATTATAATTTTCTTGCTCTTGCCCATGTCATAACATTAGCTGGGGCTTGTTTCAGTGAGAGGTATTCTTTCATTTTATCCATATAAGGCGCTACATTTCTGAAAAACATTTTATATCCTGCACATAAGGTGTTTAATCCAAACTCTCCATTCTCGGTTTTATTAAAACGATGTTTTGGACATTCTCCATTGCAGGTGAATTTCCATTCGCAGCGAAGGCATTTTTCTGGAAGGGAATTTCGTTTATCTATTCCAAATTTCACTTGCATATCGGACATTATCATAGTTTTTAGATCATCTGAAAGTATATTTCCAAGTTTATATTCAGGATATACAAAATGATCACAAGGATATAAATCTCCATTATGTTCTATAATGGAATTTCCGCCACAAGTTTCTGCATATACGCAAGTTCCAGGCATAGCGCCACACCAATTTGCGAGCGTGGCATCAAATAAATTCACAAAATAGCGTCCTACATCATTACGAACCCAATAATTGAATATGTCGCACATAAAACGCCCGAAGTCTATATCACTGATTGACCAAGGTGCCAATTCTGCACCTGACATCGAAGGGTTTACTATATATGGCCTATTACGTTTGAGTTTCTTACCATTGGAGTCTACAGGATACTTTACATGTTCAACAACAGGCATAAACTGCATATATGCACTTCCTATCGATTTAAGAAATTCATATACTTCCAACCCTTTTCCAGCACTTGCCTTATTTATGGTAGACATAGTGTTAAATTGGGCTCCAGAACTATTTAGAAGGTAAATTCCTCTCATTACTTTATCAAAGGTTGGAATGCCACCCTTATCTTTTCTGTATTTGTCGTGAATTTCAGGAGGTCCATCTAATGAAATGCCTGTCAGAAAATTATTGGAGGCTAAAAAGTCAGCCCACTCTCGACTAAGAAGAGTTCCATTTGTCTGTATTGTATTGTGGATAATTTTCCCATCGGCATATTGTTGCTCAAGTTTAACAACTTTTGAATAAAAATTTAGACCAAGGACAAGTGGCTCTCCACCATGCCAGTTAAAAGTTACTTCTGGTACTTCATTTGCTTTTATATACTCCTTGATAACTGTTTCAAGCATTTCATAACTCATCCTTGGCTCCTTCCCACCATAAATCTCAGATTTGTCAAGGTAGTAGCAATAATGGCAGTCCAAGTTACACAAAGACCCAGCTGGCTTAATCATAATATTAAAGGCAAGAGGTCCAGATAAACGTACTGCATCCTGAAATGTAAGGGTGCTTTTATTCATATCAGCTATATAACTATATCGCAGATGAAACTGAGTTGTGCAATATTCTATGAATTGGATTTAACACAAAATTTTATAAATGTACATAATAATTTTTAAAAAGCGTTTCTTATCTATGTTTTAGGGCTGTTTTTCAGGAAACTTTATATTTTTCTTTAATTCTTTTGCAGTTTATTAAAACTATTGTACCTTTGCATTCTCACAGTAGAAATACGTGGACATTACTGAGATATGGTGTAATGGTAGCACTACAGATTCTGGCTCTGTCAGTGAGGGTTCGAATCCTTCTATCTCAACCACTCCAATGATAGTAGTCGTTTGACAACCACGGATTGAATTTGTGAAACGATATGGCGGGGTAGCTCAGCTGGTTAGAGCGTCGGATTCATAATCCGGAGGTCATGGGTTCAAGCCCCATTCCCGCTACAAAGATTAATAATATCTTAAATACTCCTGGAATTTCTCCTGGCGATAGTTTTCAAAAAATCATAATTTCTGCTGATAAAGTAGCACGCTCGCCCATGACTGGCAGCCCTCGCATCTTCCTACAAACCCCAATTTTTCATTTGTAGATGCTTTAATTGAAACACAATCTTTTGGTATCTTTAATATTCCAGATAAAGTATTCCTCATAACATCAATATAAGGGGCAATCTTCGGTTTCTGTAATGCTAAAGTTATATCTGCATTGCTTATTTTCCACCCCTTATTTTCCACCATTTCAACTACTTTTGAAAGTAATATCTTGCTGTCAATTCCTTTCCACTTGTCGCTGTTATCTGGGAAATAGTGTCCTATGTCACCTAATGCTAAAGCCCCTAAAATAGCATCGCATAGAGCATGAATGGCTACATCTCCATCTGAATGGGCGACAAAACCAAAGTCGCTTTCTATATGTACGCCTCCCAACCACATGGGAAGACCAGCCTCGATTCGATGAACATCATATCCGTTACCTACTCTAAACGGACATCCTGAAATTGTCTCCATTATACTCGGTTTAACTTTCTACAAAAGTAAAGAAAAAATGCTAAATTTGTCAATTAAGGTTTGTTGAGAAAACATAAACATTGAGATATGGGATTTTTTAGATGGTTTGGAGAACAGGAACATAGAGTCTTTGACTACAAGCCTATATATTATGATAAAGAGAAGGAAGAACTCAAACAAAAGTTTGGAAAAGTAGATGGGTCTGAAGAGAAAAAAGAATACACTCCAGGAACTTATATTCATGGGGCTTTCAGGGACGGAAATTATGCAACCAAACGCAGTAGTGGAAGAGCATTCGGATTGATCGGGGTTATAAGCATGATATTATTGTTTATAGTCATGTACTATATGATTAAATTTTACGGACTTCTATAATGGCTATAAGAATCCTACCGGGAAACGTTGCTAATATGATAGCGGCTGGTGAAGTTGTGCAACGTCCAGCATCTGTCGTGAAAGAGTTGATGGAAAATGCTGTGGATGCTGGTGCTGATAGCGTAGCTGTTGTTATTACAGATGCAGGGAGAACTCTTGTGCAGGTGGTTGATAATGGTTGTGGAATGACGCCTGATGAGGCTCTCGTTTGCTTTGAACGTCATGCAACTTCCAAACTGTCATGTGCGGAAGACCTTAGCAAAATTATGACTTTCGGCTTTCGAGGGGAGGCTTTGGCATCAATAGCAGCAGTGTCAGAGGTTACCATGCAAACACGCACTTCTGATGACAAGGTAGGGTGCAAAGTAGAATTTGCAGCCTCCTCCAATATATCTACTGAACAGATTGCATGTCCTGTAGGGACAAATATTATGGTTCGCAACCTGTTCTATAATGTGCCAGCGCGTAGAAAGTTCTTAAAGTCTGATAATGTAGAATTTAAGCACATTGTGGATGAGTTTATTAGGGTGGCTCTGACACGTCCTGAAATTTCCTTTTCTCTAAACCATAATGGGAAAGAAATATATATACTTCGTCCAGCAAAATCACTGAAATATAGAATTCAGGATGTAATGGGCAATGTAGCTGTCGATAAATTGGTAGATATTAATGCCGAAACTACTGTGGCAAAGGTATCTGGATATATAGGCAGACCAGATACTGCTACAAAAACCATAGGGAATCAATTCTTCTTTGTAAATGGACGTTACTTCAGGAGCCCGTATCTGCATAAGGCGGTGATGAAAGCCTACGAAGGTATGATCCCTCAGGGAGTTACGCCTTCATATTTTATTTGTTTTGATGTTCCTGCAGATACGATAGATGTAAATATTCATCCTACCAAAACAGAAATAAAGTTCGAGGATGATTCAGTGATATTTCAAACTTTATATGCTTGTGTAAAGGAATCGCTCGGTCGTAATTCTTTTGGGGCAAGTATTGATTTTGATAAAGAAAATGTCCCTGAAATGCCAGTATTCGGTTCATCATTCAAAAAATTCAGACCTGAAATTATGCAACCGAATGTGGATTTTGATCCTTCTTTCAATCCATTTGAGCCATCAAATTTGGAAAAGGATTCTTCAGACAAACCTACCTACCATGAAAGTGATTATCACAGAAGTACTTATAGTAATGCTGTAGATAAGAGAGATGATTATGGAAAACTTTTTGATGAAAATACCCTACCGTCTTCTTCCGTAATAGTGTTGCAAGGAAAATATATTTTAACCTATGTTAAATCAGGAGTTTTAATTATAAATATAAAACGTGCAAAAGAAAGAATATTATTTGAGATATTCTTAGATGCAATAAATGCTAATGGGCATGTTTCTCAGACAGCATTGTTTCCTGTGAGGGTGACTGTTGGGGTTGATAACAGATTGGTTTTTGATGAATATACAGACCTTTTGTCTAAACTCGGATTTGATATAGTCCCATTTGGAAATGATACTATAGTAGTAAATGGAGTGCCTGAAGGATTTTCACTTGATGAAAGTAGTGTAGAGGAATTAGTGTCTGATATACTTGTAGTACTGAATGAAAATCACTCTTGCGTTGCAAGTATTATGGAGACTTCAATAGCAGAAAAATTTGCGAAAATTGGTTCGGCAACAGGTAAATCTCTTACTTCAACAATTGAAGCCCAAAGACTTATAGATACATTATTCGGTTGTACAAACTCAGAATTTACTTCATCGGGTAACAGAATAATGAGTATCTTGTCTATTGATGAAATTGATAAGAAATTTTAATTATGTATTTTAATGGATATGATAATGGAGGAAACGGATTTTTGTCTGCTATACCTCCTGTGACCAAGAATATAATCTTAATAAACATAATAATATACATTGCCACAGCTTTAAGTGGAGATTTTATGATAGAAAAATTTGCTATGTTCTATCCTACTTCTCCGTTTTTTAGGATATGGCAGCCGGTGACTTATATGTTTATGCATGGAGGCTTTTGGCACATATTTTTTAATATGTATTCTCTCCTTATTTTTGGAATGGTATTGGAACGTACCTTAGGCTCTAAAAAATTTGTTTTGTTTTATTTTATAACGGGCATTGGTGCGTTGCTTATGCATATAGGAGTTGAATATCTGCAAGTTATGCACTATGTTAAGGAGATGGGACTTGGACTTCCAGGAGCAAGAATTGCTTATGAAAATCTACTTAGAACTCCTACGGTAGGAGCCTCAGGCGCTATATACGGAGTGCTGTTGGGGTATGCGTTAATTTATCCAAATTCTGTTATAACTCTTATTTTTCCTCCAGTTGCATTAAAAGCAAAGTGGATGATTATCATTTTTATATTGATTGAGTTATCGACAGGTATTTTCAATACATCAGACGGGGTTGCTCATTTTGCTCATTTGGGTGGAATGTTTTTCGGTCTATTGTTGATATTATGGTGGAAACATACGAGAAGCCTCTATGATAGAGACCGATGGATATAATGTCCTAAATTGTGAAACAGAAAAAAGAAATAACTTTCTTAGGTGTTACTCTTGGGGTTTTGATGATGATAGCGGCATCTCTGCTTGCCCTAAGTTATTTGTCAGTATTTGTCAATCCGACAAAATTCTGGTTTATGTCCGTGTTCGGGCTTTTATACATTCCTCTTGTACTTTTGAATGTATTTCTTTTGGTCATAGCACTTATTCATAAGTCTGTAAAGGCATTGATAGCACTTTTTATCTTATTTCCATCCGTCTTTTTGTTCGGTTTATATTACCGTTGTCCAGATAAATCAGCAAATGCAGATAAAACGGAAGAAGTAAAAGGCAATGTAAAACTTATTTCATATAATGTAGGCAGGTTTTCTCTGTCTTCAAAAGAACTCAAAATGGGTTCTATGAAAAATTGCTTCGATTCTGTAATGAGGTTTTTAGTTTCAAAAAAAGCCGATATAATTTGTTTACAGGAATTTGCCTCCAGCAGTGCAGATAAAATACGTAATAGTTTTGAAAAATATTTTCCAGGCTATGATATTGAATATTATGTATATACAAATGCAAAAGGCTGTTATGGTAATGTAATTTTAAGCCGTTTCCCTTTAAAAAGAAAGAATAAATTGTCATTTGAACGAAGTTCAAATTTGGCTATATCTTGTGATTACGATATTTATGGTACCATACTCAGAATATATAATTGTCATTTCCAGAGTTACAATATATCTTTGGCACGTATAGCTAAAAGTTTTCGCAATAAAGAAATTTTAATGGATACAGAAGAGCGGATGAAAAAGGCTATTGTCCTTAGGCCTAAACAAGTTGATATGGTAGTAAAAGATATAGAAAACAGTCCTGTCGAATCGATTGTTACAGGGGATTTTAATGATACCCCAATATCATATACATATAATCGTTTATCATATAATCGTAAAGATGCCTTTGTCGAGGCAGGTTCTGGCTTTGGTGGCACTTATTCATTTTTTTTGCCTATTCTTAGAATCGATTATATTTTATTTCCTAAAAGATATAATGCAACTTCATGGAAAATAGATAAGGTTAAATATTCCGACCATTTTCCTATAACAGCAGAACTTGATATTAATTAATGAATTATACAATGAAAACACAGCAAGAAATTATTTCAGAGACACTTGAGGTACTCCGTAATGGGGGAACAATATTGTATCCTACAGATACTGTATGGGGTCTTGGTTGTGATGCCACCAATCCTGAGGCAGTTTCAAAAATATATGATATTAAGCATCGTTCTGACAGTAAGGCTTTGGTCTTGCTTGCCAGTGATTTGGATATGATTGCTAAATTTGTTCATGAAATTCCTGATGTAGCATTACAATTAGTTGAGGTAAATGACAGACCTATGACTATCATATATCCTGGTGCATATGCAGGTGCAAGGCCTCAAGAGGGAGAAAAGCCAAAGGCAGATAGACACTTCCTTGCATATAATGCTGTTGCTGACGATGGCACGGTGGGCATTAGAATACCGAATATGGAATTTTGTAAAAATCTTGTATTCAAATTGGGACGCCCTATTGTTTCTACTTCTGCCAATATATCTGGAAATCCTACTCCGCAAGTATTTGCAGACATAGATGAAGAAATTAAAAATTCTGTCGATTATATTGTAGAACCCAAATTAGAGGCTGGTTCAACCCGTGTATCTTCTCAGATAATCAAAGTTGGACTAAATGGTGAAATCAAGGTTATAAGAGGGTAATATGGAGATATTCTTCTCTGAAAATACTTCTGAGACATTGTGTACACTTGAAGGTGACGAGGCAAATCACTGTATAAAGGTACTAAGGCATAAAGTCGGAGATGAAGTTAATCTCATAGATGGCAAAGGGACTATGTTTCGTTGCCAGATTGTGACGATTTTACCTAAATTAGTCGAGTGTAAAGTCTTAGAAAAGTATGATAATTGGGGAGGTCACCATTATTCTCTAATCATGGCTGTCTGTCCCACAAAAAACAACGACCGCTATGAATGGTTTGCAGAAAAAGTTACAGAATTTGGGGTGGACTGCATTGTGCCTATAATAGGGGAACATTCAGAAAGAAGGGTGTTCAAAACAGACAGGCTCTCAAGAATAATGCTTTCTGCTTCAAAACAATCCCTTAAAGCAAAAATTCCAGAAGTTACCGCTCCTATCAGTATAGAAGATTTTATTGCAGAGTATAAGTCTGATGAACAGTCTCTCAAACTGATTGCTTTTTGTTTTGAAGAAAGAAAAACTTCAATCAAAAAAGCACTTGAGAATTTCCATGGCAAATCTGTTATAGTGATGATTGGTCCAGAGGGAGATTTTTCTCAAAAAGAGGTTGAAACTGCCATTTCGTCAGGTTTTGTTCCCGTTCATCTCGGCTCTTCAAGATTAAGAACGGAAACTGCCGCTTTGTCAGTTGCTGCGTCTGTATATTTGCATTATATGGAGGACTAATTTGTAATGTATATAGGTCTTATATCAGATACCCATGGTGTGTTCAGTCCAGAATTTAGAGCCTTTCTTGAACCAGTAGATGAGTTGTGGCATGCCGGAGATTTTGGCGGTGGAGTAGAATTGTATGATGAAATGGCTGCATTTAAGCCGTTAATAGGAGTGTACGGTAATTGTGACGACCAGAAATTGAGGTTTGAATGTCCTGAATTTCAAGTATTTGAGAGAGAGGGAGTAAAGGTGCTTATGACACATATAGGAGGATACCCGGGACATTATAATCTTAGGGCAAGGAAACAGATTGAAATTGAAAAGCCAGATTTATTTGTGTGTGGACATTCTCACATATTAAAGGTAATGAATGATGTAAAATATCATTTACTTATGATGAATCCTGGAGCCGCCGGAATACAAGGCTGGCATCTTGTCAGAACAGCACTAAGATTTCATATAAATGACGGGAAAGTGGACAATTTGGAGGTTTTTGAACTTAAAAAGTAAAAAATTTAAAAAAAGTATTGTTTTTATAAAAATAGGCATTACTTTTGCCCTCTGAAAATCGAAAAGTCATGGTGTATGGCTTTTCGGGTTAAATTAGAATACACTTATTTTATTGATTTGTTTAATTTTAAAGGGCTTATGAAAAAGGTCATTATGTCTATGGCAATGGTTGCTATGATGGTAGCAGCAGTTGCATGCGGTAACAACGCTAACAAGAAAGCTCAGGAAACTGAAGAAGCTACTGAGACAGTTGAAGAAGCTAAAGATTCAGCTGCTGTTGTTGAAGATAAAACAGACAGCTCAGCAGTAGAAGCAACTGATGCTGCTGCTACTGAAGTTGCAGAGTAATTTTTGCTAAGTCAATTTTTGTTAGACATTCGGTTTCCGGATGTCTTTTTTTTGTATATTTATATGCCTGACAAGGTGCAAATTTATATGCTATGGCTGTAAAGGGTAAAGAAAAGTCGGAATGGTTTTGTTCTAATTGCGGTAATGAAAGTCCTAAGTGGTTGGGGCGGTGTCCTGCTTGCGGAGAGTGGAATACTATGGTGGAAAAGAAAGTTGTTACTGGCAAACAACGTCCTGGAAATATAATGTACAGCACGGTGGGGCATGAAAACAAGCCTGAACATCTGAGTGAAATAGGCTCCGCACAGGAAAACCGTATATGTCTTGGAGATGCGGAATTGGACAGGTTGCTCGGTGGAGGGATAGTTGAAGGTTCTCTTATCCTTATCGGCGGAGAACCGGGTATAGGCAAGTCCACTCTTTCACTTCAAATACCGCTAAGGCGTCCGGAATTGAAAACCCTATATGTTACTGGAGAGGAAAGTCCGCGTCAGGTAAAAATGAGAGCAGAGCGATTGGGAGGTGATACTGCCAACTGTTACATATATAGTGAAACGTTGATTGAAACAATCCTGGAAGAGGCTGTCCAAATGCAGCCTGATTTGGTGATCGTGGATTCCGTTCAAACTATGTATTCATCAAATGTTGAATCTTCTGCTGGTTCTGTGGTTCAGATTAAAGAAGTGACATCAATGTTGCTTCATTTTGCAAAATCTTCGGGAATTCCCGTAATACTAATAGGTCATATTACTAAGGACGGCTATATTGCTGGACCTAAAATTTTGGAACACATAGTTGATGTGGTACTTCAGTTTGAGGGAGATGACAAGGGGTCTTATCGACTTTTGCGTGGTATTAAAAACCGTTTTGGTTCTACATCAGCATTGGCTGTGTACGAAATGACTGGAGCTGGACTTAGACCTGTAACAAATCCGTCCGAATTACTTTTGCCAATGCATGAGAGTGGATTAAGCGGTACTGCAATCGCGGCCATGCTCGACGGAGTGCGACCGTTTCTTTTTGAAGTACAGGCTCTTGTAAGTACTGCTGCCTATGGTACGGCACAAAGGTCGGCAACAGGCTTTGATGTCCGCAGGTTAAATATGCTTTTGGCGGTATTAGAGAAAAAAGTAGGATTTAAACTCAACATGAAGGATGTTTTCCTCAATATGGCAGGAGGTATGAAAGTAGTAGATCCTGCTTGTGACCTTGCTGTAGTTTGTGCAGTATTGGCATCTAATTTTGATTTTGTCATACCTTCTGATGTTTGCTTTGCTGGAGAAGTTGGATTAAGTGGGGAAATCCGTCCTGTCATTCAGGCAGACAGAAGAATTATGGAAAGCTGTAGGCTGGGATTTAAGAAGATTTATATTTCACAATTCTCAAATTATGATAAAACCGCTGTCGGTGATATACAAGTCATAAAATTGACAGATATTCCATCACTTGTCCGGGCGGTATTTAAAAATCAATAAGTATCTCTCTATTCTAAATTTATTTCTACGATAGAATTATCAATATTTTGAACAAAATTTAAATAATATTGGATGATTTGAAAGGCAGCCCCATATCATAAAACCTATATTTGCGAAAATATTTTAAATTCATAATAATTAATAACATGAACAAGCATAAACTATTGTTTGTATTCTTGTTTACTTCATTGCTTACGCTATGTGGTGGATGGACAGGAAAAGCCCAAGAACTGGTTGTTACCGGTAAGGTAACAGATTCTGAAGGCGTAGAAATCATTGGTGCTACAGTTACCATAAAAGGAGTAAAAGGCTCCGGTGTCATAAGTGATATTAATGGAGCCTATTCAATAAAGGTTCCTGATAGAGTTTCTTCAGTGCTGACTTTCTCTTATTTGGGAATGAAGCAATCTGACATAAAAGTTAACGGACGTTCAGTCATTAATGTTACAATGCAAGCAGATGCTTTAATGCTCGATGAAGTTGTTGCTGTTGGTTATGCGACAATGAAAAGAAAAGATCTTACGGGATCAGTTGCATCTGTGGGAAGTGAAGAACTTTCAAAAGTCCCTGTCAGTGATATTACACAAGCACTTTCGGGACGTATGGCAGGAGTTAGAGTAACACAATCTGAAGGCTCTCCTAATGCAGGTATATCAATAAGAGTCAGAGGTGGTATATCTATTACACAGAGCAATGAGCCACTTTATATAATTGATGGCTTCCCATCTGAAGACGGACTTTCTTCCGTAGATCCTGCAGAAATAGAAACAATTGATATTCTTAAAGATGCGTCTTCTACAGCAATTTATGGAGCACGCGGAGCTAACGGTGTGGTTGTAGTTACAACAAAAAACGGCAGCAAAAAGGGTGCTACCCATATTTCATTCGACTCTTATGTAGGATTTAAGAAAATAGCAAGGAAACTTTCTGTCCTTTCTCCATATGAATTTGTCCTCGCTGATTATGAAAGGCGTATAGGCCCTGCAGTAACAGAGGATGATTTGAATAAGGCTGTTTCAGAATTTGAAAGGAACTATGGTAAGTTCAGTGATATTGAAGCAAATTATTCAGGACGTAAAGGAATAGATTGGCAGGAAGAAACACTTGGACGTAATGCAGTAATCCAAAACTATCGTATAGGTGTTGAAGGTGGTAATGAAAAGACTCATTACAACATGGCATATTCTTTCTTTGATGAGCAGGGTGCGATGGTGTTCAGTGGAAACCGTAAACATAATATTAATATGAGCATTAGCAGTAAAATTAATAACAAACTCTCTGTAAATGCTCGTTTGACATATGATTACAGAAAGGTGTATGGGATGGGAACATCTGGAGATAATGATAGATTTAATAAATTACAGCATATTCTTCAATATCGTCCTACAATAGGTATAAAGGGAGATGACAGACAACTCCTTGAAGATGAAGATGCCCTTATTATGGACGATTCTGGTAATGTTATGCAAAATCCTTTACTTTCAGCAAGTGAGGAAACAAACGATAAGTCTTATAGAACTATCCAGGCAAATGGAAGCATTACCTATAAGATATTTAAGGGACTTACATATAGAAATACTACCGGAATGCGCTATCAAACAAGAAGATATGATATATTCTTTGGTGATAAATCTGTAATAGGTAAAAGAGCAGGAATTAATGGAAGTATTCAAAATTTAGAATATGGTAGTTTTCAGACTTCCAATGTCTTAACTTATAATTTCAAGAAAAGAAATCATGATTTGAACATAATGGCAGGTCAGGAATGGGTTGAGGCTTGGAACCGCAATTTTAAAGCAGCCGCTACTAATTTTGCTAATGATGAAATAGGTCTTGCGGATCTTTCTTTAGGTCTTCCAGCTCCTCCATCGTCTTATGAAAATTACGATGATAAACTGTTATCATTCTTTACAAGAGTAAATTATACATTTAAAGGAAAATATATTTTCTCGGCTTCTGTACGTGCCGATGGCTCTTCAAAATTTGGTAAAAACAATAGATGGGGCATTTTCCCTGCTTTCTCAGCTGCCTGGAGAATGTCTGATGAAGCGTTTATTAAAAATTTAAACATATTCTCAGATTTAAAACTCAGATTAGGTTACGGTCTTGCTGGAAATAATAGGATTGCTAGTTACCAGAGTCTTGCATTGATGGGTTCTGTGATTTATCCTAATGGTAATTCTACCCAGTCAGGTTATGTTTCCAAGCAGATTCCAAACCCTGATTTGAAATGGGAAGCCAATAAGACATTCAATATAGGTCTTGATATGGGATTCCTTGATCAGAGGATTGTAATTTCTCCTGAATTTTATATAAACAGGAGTAGTAACCTTCTTTTGAATGCAAAAATACCTTCTTCTTCAGGCTATAAGAATATGTATATCAATGCAGGCGAAACTGAAAATAGAGGTATAGATTTGACAATCAATACTATAAATATAGTAACCAAAGATTTTACATGGAAAACTGCATTGACCTTATCTCATAATGAAAATTTTGTAAGAAAACTTTCAGGCGACAAGGTGCAACTTTGGGAAGCCAAATTCGGTTATGAGCAAAAGACACATAAAATAGAAGTTGGCAAACCATTAGGACAGTTCTACGGTTTGGTTACAGATGGAATTTATCAAGTATCTGATTTTAATTACGATAAAACTACTGGTAAATATATACTTAAAGACGGTATTCCATTTTTTGGTAAAAAAGAAAACGTGTTACCTGGTAATTGGAAATTTAAAAATATAGATGGAAGCAAAGATTGTAAGATAACAGAATCCGATAAAACAATTTTAGGAAATGCCAATCCTATTATATATGGAGGTCTTAACAATAATTTCATCTATAGAGATTTTGATTTAAGTATTTATATTACATATAGTTATGGTAATAAGGTACTCAATGCTACAAAACTTACTAATACCCGTATCGGTCAGTTAAATAGAAATGCTTTAAGCCAGGCAAGTTCTGAACATCGTTTCATGACAATAGACAAAAAAGGCAATAAGATTACAGACCCTCAGGCTCTTGCTGCAATAAATGAAGGCAAAACCTTTGCAGCCTATTATGATAGTGAGCAGGGTGACACATACATCCATTCTTGGGCTGTTGAGGACGGCTCATATATAAAACTAAGCAATATTACCTTTGGCTATACCCTTCCAAAAAAACTTGTGAAGAAAATGAAAATTGAAAAACTCAGGATATATGCTACAGGTGCGAACCTATATACTTTGACAAAATATACAGGTTTTGATCCTGAGGTTTCTACTTTCAAGAGCGGTCTTGTGCCAGGTGTAGATTTCGGTGGTTATCCGAGAAGCCGCTCATTCGTATTTGGAGTAAATCTTACATTTTAAGGGTTGTTAAATGAAAGTAATGATGAAAAATTATATAGTAATTGCAGTTTTAAGTCTTGTCGGTCTATCTGCCTGCGATTTACAGGAAAGACCAACATCTTATTATGCCCAGGAAACTTATTTCACAACAGAAGCTAAGGCTAAAATGGCTGTTATTGGGGCATATAGCGGACTCTCTACAGAAAATCACTACGGTAGAAACGAGATGGCTATGCCAACCTCCGATGATATTTATTTTATAAAGGGCACAGGGACTGATAATATGCGAAGAGATATTGCCCATTATTTGGTTAAAAATACAAATACATGGTTAAAAGATCTTTGGGATTTTAAATATGAGGGCATAAATAGAGCTAATGGTGCTATAAGTGGTATTGAGCATATGGCAGGTTATTCTGAGAATGGATACTTGAAACAGTTAGATGCACAGGCTCGTTTTCTTCGCTCATTCCTTGCTTTTGATATTATAAAATATTGGGGTGATGCTCCTTACAAAGTAGAACCAACAGGAAATTATTCTGCAGCTTTCGGTAAACGTATAGATAGAGAAGAAATTTACAAAAGTATTATAGAAGACTTGGATTTTGCTAAGGTAAATCTTCCTCAGGCAAGTGCAAAAACTTCTCCTGAAATCCCTTGCAAGGCAGCAGCCCATGCTTTACTTATGAGGGTCTATCTCCAACGTGCTGGATATGCACTTATGACAGACGGTAGTATGAAAAGGCCTGACGATGCTGTGAGAAAGCAATACTTTGAAAAAGTAGTTGAAGAATTTAAGGCAATACAGAATGAAGGTTACAATGGCTTTTATGATGGAGGCTATCTAGAACTGTTTAAGAGTTATTCTCAAGGTATATTAAATCAGAAAGAAAGTCTTTGGGAAATAGCATTTAATCCTACAGGTCCTATATATGGTCAAAATGCTGGTAACTGGGGTACCTATAATGGTCCTGAAGTAGATGCACCTGATTCTAAGGCAGATCAGCATGCCGTTATGGGTAGAGCAAATGCCTTTTTCAGAGTATTGCCAAATTGGAAAGGTTTCTTTGAAGATGGTGATGTGCGTCGTGATGTTATGATTTGCACATATAAGTATAAGTGGGATAAAGCTGAACATGTACATAAAAAGGTTGAGAATAAGCCAGTTAACTGGTATCCAGGAAAATGGAGAAGGGAATGGATGCCTATAGGATTTGTAAATCCTAATAATGTCGGTACTAATTTCTGTCCTTTGCGTTATGCAGATGCTGTACTAATGGCAGCAGAAGCATACAATGAAATTGGCAACAGTTCTGAGGCTTGGAGGCTTATAAATGAGGTACGTACACGTGCAAAAGCAACTCCTTTGTCTCTTAGCAATTATTCCAAGTTCATGAAAGCCCCTAAGGTATATAATCTTCCATTTATAGATGATACTGACGAGGCAGGAAAAATAAGAACAGTGTTATACTGGGAGAGAGGCTTTGAACTTGCTTTTGAAGGTCAGCGTAAGTACGACCTCGTTCGTTGGGGTATCTTAGGTGATGCACTCAAACTTGCTCAAGATAAAATGAAAAAGAACATGAAGGGCAAATATGTTGCAGGCACCAACTTTATTAAAGGTCAGCATGAACTTTTCCCTATTCCATTGGATGAAATTCAAATAAACAGTTCTTTCGGAAAACAGAATAACGGTTATTAGAACTTATATGAATAAGAGTTCCTTAACGACTGCATTGTTACTTTCGTCTGCATCCTTTTGGGTGCAGGCGAATGTTCCTTCTGTGAATGTGGATGGAGTCGCTTCTAAATCAAAGAGTTATAACCGTCCTAATATAATATTGATAATTGCAGACCAACTTACTTCAAAAGCAGCGGGATATACTGGTAATCCGTATCTCAATACTCCTGGAATTGACAGATTGGCAGAACGCGGTGTCGTTTTTCAAAATGCTTATTGCACAGCACCTTTGAGCGGTCCTTCAAGGACAGCAATGTTCACTGGTCGCTATCCTGATGAAATAGGTATGATTAGGAACGGTTCCTTGCTTTGTGATTCTTTGAAAAACAAGACTTTAGGTACACTTATTTCCGAATCAGGCTATGATTGTGCATATGCTGGCAAATGGCATGTCAGCGAGTCTGAAATACCAGATGGCGTATATGGTTTCCGAAATATACATGGTCATAATGATTTAGGTCTTGCAGAAGCGGCAGTTAACTTTATAAGGCAAAAACACAGCAAACCTTTTTTCCTTGTAGCCTCATTTGATAATCCCCATAATATTTGCGAATATGCAAGAAATCAGAACCTACCTTGGGGAAATATTAAAGAGCCAAGACTAAAAGATTGTCCTCCTCTACCTGATAATTTTAAACGGAATGTGGATGACCCTGACGTTATATTAATGGAAAAACAGGCAAATTATTCTGCCTATCCTACAATAAGATATACAAAACAAGATTGGAGAAAATATATTTATACTTATTACAGGTTAGTAGAAAAGATTGATGTCGAAATCCAAAAAATTGTCTTGGAGTTGGAACGCCAAAATCTTCAGGAAAATACTGTAGTAATATTTACAAGCGACCATGGAGATGGTCTTGCCTCTCATAACTGGAATCAAAAATCTGCTCTGTATGAAGAAGTTGTAAATATTCCTCTAATTGTCTGTCTTCCTGGATGTGAAAATGCAGGTTCTAAGAGTAGCGCCCTTGTAAGTAATGGAATTGATATTTTTGCTTCAATTTGCGATATTGCTGGAGCAAAGCCTTATAAAGGGACAAAAGGTATATCATTTATTTCTGCCGCAAAAAACAACTCTAAGCCCCGAAAGTATGCAATTTGTGAAACCACATTTGATAATGGAAAGACAAGAGGGTGGATGCTTAGAACCGAAAAATATAAGTATGTCCTTTACGATAAAGGTAAAAACAGAGAACAATTATTTAATATTTTTTTCGATAGGGGAGAAAGAAAAAATCTTGCTACAGACAAGAGGTATAGTATTATTCTTCAAAATCATAGAGATATACTTTATAATTGGATGGTGGAAAATAATGTTAAATCCACAAGACCTATAATTCATGACATCCCAGGTAGAACACTGAATTCTACTCGTTGAAATATTCCCAAGTTACGGCAGCACTTAAACAGGATATGCGAAATTATTTTGTAATTTTGCACCTACGTCAATTACATGATAGATGAGATATTTTATAATAATTTCGGCTATCCTGCTATCATCTTTTATCTCAAATCTTTATGCACGAAATAACGATATAGAGGAGTTAGCCGAAGAGGTATTCGGGAGTTCTTCTTACGGAATTTTGGCAGTTAGAAATTCAGGTGATACAATAGTAAACATAGGAAGCAGACATAAACTTGTTCCTGCTTCTAATGCCAAACTTATAACTACAGGATTGGCATTAATAAACTTTGGGACTGATTACAAATTCAGAACTGAAATAACTTATACTGGAAAAATTAACAACGGTACATTAGACGGAGACGTATATATCGTTGGTGGAGGTGATCCTACAATAGGCTCCGAAGACTCTATAGCAATACCTACAAAGGATCTATTTGCTAAATGGAAGGCGTTTATTGATGAGGCTGGGATTAAGAAAATTAATGGCGATATTATTGGCGATGGAAGATATTTTGAAGGTGATATAGAAGAGCCGTCATGGGAGTACGAAGATCTTGGTACTTACTATGGTACAGGTGGTAACGGACTATGTTTTTACAGAAACATTATAGATTTTAAGGTTATTCCAGGATTTAAAACAGGAACTCCGCTTAAAATAGACAATATATATCCAGATACCCCATGGATGAAATACAACTATAGTTGTACTACTGGAGAAAAGGGTACGGGGGAGAGACTTTATTTGTATACTAATGATTTTTCTACTGATGCAGAAATTAGAGGAACTTTTGCATTGGATAGAAAGTATCATATTGTAAAATTCAGTAATAAATTTGGGGCTTATACTTGTGCTTTCTATTTCTCAAACTATTTGAATGATAATGGAATAGATGTAATTGGGGAAGCGGCTGATGTGGATAAAAGCGGTATGGTGCGTTACCTTTATGAAGGTAAAATGTCCTTGAAGCAGGCTGCAGAAAGCGATAAATTGAAGGTGTTGGGCTATACTGAGTCTCCTTCTGTTGAACGAATCTCATATATAATCAATCATAGAAGTGATAATTTTTACGCAGAAACTTTTTTCAGACAATTAGGAAAAAAATATGCAGGGTCTGCAAATTATTTATATTGCTCAAAAACCATAGATGACCTATTGAATAAAATGGGATTAAATACGGAAGGCGTAAAACTGCAAGACGGCTCAGGACTGTCCAGAAAAAATTATGTTTCACCTCAATTTTTCTGTAGTTTCCTTAAATCAATGATGAACACTGAAAAGTTTGAAAAATATCTAAATACTCTTAATAATCCTGGAATAGGACTTAAAAATGAAACAGAAGAGGTGCGCCGTAGAGTCTTTAGTAAAAGTGGTTCTATGGGAGGAGTTCGATGTTATAGCGGTTATATATCTCCGTCGGAAGGAGGAAAAGAGGATACCATAATTTTTTCTATTATGGTAAATAATTGTACATTACCTAATTGGAAAATAAAAAGTACTTTAGATAAAATTATTGCTTCCCTTGCAAAGGAAAACTAAAATTTTATTTGAGTATGTCCTTTAGTTTTACAGCCTGAAACAGCATTTGTGCAGTACTGCTTTCATAAAGTATACCTATTGTCTCACTGTCAATCATCGTAAGACAGGAATAGCCCCAACCACATTCACTATCAAGTAGAAGACTGTTTTCACTCTTCCATGTCATTCCGTTATCAGTACTTATTTTTATTGTCATATTCTTGCGACTCTTACGGTCGGCAGGATTGGAAAATATGAGTAAATCTTTGCCGTATACATTTTTATCTGCTGGCACTTTTATAATACTTGCCATACATACGGGTTCTATGAGTGTGCCTGATGTTGGATGTTTTTTCCATGTCCTACCCATATCGTCAGTTGTATACACTGCCCGTCCTGTATGACGATTATCTCTCATATTGAGCATAAGCACTCCGTCTTCCAATTCGACTACTTGAGACTCCGTCGTGTTGCTGCGTGCAGGCTTACTGTGTTTCCACGTATTGCCATGATCTGTGCTATACATTATAGCTGCACAAGGAATATTATCAGGACCTATAAATTGCATAGGAAATACGAGTGTCCCGTTTTTCATAGTTATACCACGTCCTGGACCTTGCAAGGTAAAACTCCACTTAGGATCTTTTACCATAGGTGTGATATTTACAGGTTTAGACCAAGTCCTGCCATCGTCGCGGCTGCTTACAAGCATTATTTGAGCAGTTTCTTCAGGCTTTATTCCTGTCCCCACTCTTCCCCATGCCCTTCCGTTTCCCAAACCGTGAGTCCAGACTGCAACCACAAAAATATCTCCAGTATTCTCATCCACTAGTATTGATGCATCACCGATACCATTTTGAGCCTCAGGTAGTCCACCCCATTCACCCATATCCATGATAATCTTCATCTTCTCCCAGTTTAGCCCACCATCTGTACTTCTGCTCATACCTATGTCTATGTTCTCTTGCAAATCAAGCGAGGTCGTATATCTAACATCGTATATGCCTATAAGTGTTCCGAGATTAGTAGTAATAAGTCCGGGAATACGATAGGCATAAACACCGTTATCGTTATGCTGGCGAATCGGATTACCCTGTCTTTTTATTGACTTGGTTAAATCTCCTGTAAGTTTCTGGCTATCACCGCTTACTACTATTTTATTTACTTTTACTGAAAATACCGAAGAAATATCTTTTATGTGTCTTTTCTTTAATGATACACTCAGGAAAAAATAATTTTTCCCTTTTTTGAGTGGAAAGTGTGGGTATATTATTTTTTCCCCACAGATGTAATCTCCGCTGCATATCTTTTTTACATAATTTGGATTTCTGAATATTTTCTGGCTTCCTGAAATCCTATTTACAGCATCATTTATAGCCCAAGAATCTGTCCGAGATGGAATAACAGACATTCCTCCAGAGTAAAAAAATTCTATCTTATTAAAAGCAGATTGATTCATTTCGGATTGAAATTCAAATACTGCTTCATCCAAAGTGTCGTTTGTATCTGGTGATTCTACACATATCTCAGTGACTATATTCTCTTTACCGTCAACCAATATAGGTAAGTTGGGCTGAAATATATTTACTGCAACTGCCGAAAGAATAAGATTTAAAAAGATATTAAGTATCATAATTACTACTATTACAGTCGACAAATATATATTTTTTTGATATAATTTGTGTCTTTTGGATTTAGGAGATGTTTTTGGACAAGGTGATAATTTCCAGTGTTTGCCCTGATTTTGTCATTTTTTCCTTACAAGTTTGTATATTTGTTCCAAAAGGAAAAACGGTATTCTGAGATAATCAGAATACTTATTTAAAATAATATATTATGAAAAAACGTGTGCTTGTTTCTGGTGGTGCAGGATTTATAGGAAGTCATGTGACTGTTGAACTTATAGCGGCTGGTTATGATGTAGTTGTTGCAGATAACCTTTCTAATTGCGATATGACCTGTTTTGAAGGAGTTAAGAAAATTACAGGACGAAATGATATTCCTTTCGTAAAAATGGATTTTTGTGATAAGTCTGCTACAAATAAACTTTTTACAGATTACAAAATAGACGCGGTAATACATTTTGCTGCTTTTAAAGCAGTAGGGGAGTCTGTGGAAGAACCACTTAAATATTACAGCAATAATCTTGAAAGTTTTATAAATGTACTTGAAGCTGCAAAATCTCACGGAGGCTGCAATGTACTTTTTTCTTCATCAGCCACAGTCTATGGTGAACCTGACAAATTGCCTGTTACAGAGAGTTCTCCGCGTCAGAGCGCTACATCTGCCTATGGAAATACAAAACAAATATGCGAAGATATATTGAGAGATGCTGTCGCTGCATATGCTCGTTATGAGAATACCAGTGGACCAAATGGAGCGATTAAGGGCATCGCTTTGAGATATTTCAATCCAATAGGTGCTCATCCTTCTGCATTGATAGGCGAATTACCTCGTGGAGTTCCTAATAATCTTGTACCTTTCATTACCCAAACTGCTGCAGGAATACGCGAGTGCCTTAATATCTTTGGTAATGACTATGCTACACCTGATGGTACTTGTCAGAGGGATTATATTGATATAGTTGATCTTGCAAAAGCCCATGTATATGCTGTACGCAGAATGTTGGACGGAAAAATGGAAAAAGATTATGAAATTTTCAATGTTGGAACAGGGAGACCCCTATCCGTATTGGAATTAGTAAAGGCTTTTGAAAAGGTGAACGGACTCAAGCTCAATTACAAATTTGCTCCAAGGCGTTCAGGTGATATTATGGCGATATGGGCAGATCCTACTTTGGCAAACGAAAAACTTGGTTGGAAAGCGGAACGAACAATCGAAGAAACACTGTCTGCTGCGTGGGCTTGGGAAAAGCACCTTCAGCATTTGCAGTAAAGGCGTCCTTGAAAGGTGTTTCTTTCTTCAAGACGTTCGTCCAATTTATGCAGAATATCGAAATTGCGGATAAGTCCCCAGTCTGTTTGCTTGACAAAACGAGGCGGTACTTCACCTGCAACTCGTTCTATGTATAAATCTGGTCTAAGACGTTCTAAAATATCTATTATAAGGTCAAGATAGTCAGGAAGTGACAGCCGGAGAAAATCTTCTGGATGTCTTTCCTGCTCTTTTTCCATTACAGTACCTTTGACAAACTGCAACTGGTGAAACTTGATGCTTTTGAGTGGAAGAGAATTAATTGCGCTACATTGTTCTACAAGCATTTTTCTGTCCTCTCCAGGCAATCCGAGTATAAAATGGGCTCCTGTATCTATACCAAACTCCTTTGACATTCTCACAGCCTTTTCTGCACAAGCAAAATCATGTCCTCTGTTAATGCGCCTCAAAGTCCTATCGTAACAAGACTCTATACCATACTCAATAGTAACTAACGGCATGTCAAATTCTCCATGCTTCCAACCAGAAAGAATTTTTCCTGTTTTTAGCTCCGAAAGGTAATTTAACTTTTCTCTATCTATGCAGTCAGGTCTTGTGCCAATCGTTATACCTACAACATTTTCATCGGACAATGCAGTTTCATACAAGCTTCTCAACTTGTCCAATGGAGCATATGTGTTTGAAAATGATTGAAAATAAGCAATATAGCACTTAGCCCTCGGGTATCTTATACGGTTAAATTCTATTCCCTCCTGTATTTGTGTAAGTATCTCTTTTTCAGGAGTACTATATCCAGGATGAAAAGCCGCATTGTCGCAATATGTACAACCGCCTCTTCCGAGAGTGCCGTCCCTGTTAGGACATGTAAACCCAGCATCTATGACGAGTTTTTGTATTCTCTCGCCATACATTTTCTTGTAATATCCCGCAAAAGTATTATATCTTTTCCCGTCAGGAAATTTGAAATCATCCTCCATATATCTGCAAAAATAACTATTGTATATGTAAAATTCATAATTTTGTAAAAAATGAAATAATGTATAAAAAGATAATAGTCTTAATTATTACCTGTCTTTGTTGTTCTTTCTTATTTGCAAGGCAAATGGGAGTAGTAGAGTTTTCGGTTAATTTTATCAGAGAAAAGCCAAAATATACTGCTGAACTTGGTAATCAAGCACTTATGGGAACAGTAGTGGAGATATTGGACAAAAAAGAGTATTGGCTTAAAATAAAAACTATGGAGCCATATATAGGCTGGGTAAATGAAATGGGGATTATTAGTATGGATGAAAATGAATTGAAGGACTATATAATGCAAGATAAATATATATGCACCTCAATGTATTCAACTGTATATTCTTCTCCTTCATCGGCTTCAATACCAATATCCGATTTAGTGTCGGGTGATATTTTGAGAGTTTGGAAAAAGAATGGAAAATCCGTTGTTCTTGGCGGATTTTATGGAGTAATTTTGCCTTCAGGGCGTGAAGGATATGTAAAACAAAAGGATTTGCACAGGTTTAAATCTTGGGCAGAAAGCCTTTCTCCAACTATGCAAAATATTGTGACAACTGCAATGAGGTATGTTGGGATCCCATATATGTGGGGCGGAGCTTCAGTGAAAGGCTTTGATTGTAGCGGATTTATAAAACAAGTGTGGTTTATGAACGGGATTTTGCTCCCTCGTGATTCCGGTCCTCAATCCCTTTGCGGAGATGCCGTAGATGCTTTCACAGAGGACGGTAAATTTAATATTAATAGACTTAAGCCTGCAGATTTGTTGTTCTTCGGTATTCCTGCTTCCGCAAATAATCCTGAAAAAGTGACACATGTAGGTATGTATATAGGTGGAGGTAAATTCATACATTCGTCACAAATAGTGCGGATCAATTCTTTATCTGCACTATCGCCTGATTACTACAATAGAGTTCCTATAAAAGTAAGACGCTACATAGGCGCTTCAAATAAATCTGAAATTAGAAATATCCTTGATAATCCTTTCTATTTTCCCCAGGAAAAGCAGGTAAAACAATGACAAAAAATAACTATATTTGCACAATACACTTAAAATAAACAGTTATGAATCTAAGAGATTTCAAAAAAGATGTTGAATATTTTGTAGGGGACTTTGTAGATGATTCTGCCCTATTTCTTACATTAAATCCTAAACAGGATTCTGACAAAGTTGCCGTTATAATAGAAGAAGCCGTAGACCTTTATAATGATATGAAGGACAAGGCAAATGTTAAGGTAGAAGGAAATAAAAGAGTTTATTTTGCCGGACTCCGCAAAGAAATGTTTGAAAAACTTGATGCTTTATATGTAAGGCTCAGTTCAATAGTATCGGAAAACAAGCAACAATAAACTTACTAAAATGCAGAAGTATATAATACCAGAAATTTCTGAAGGTTTAACCTTTGATGACGTTTTGTTAATTCCTGCACATTCGGAGGTTCTTCCTCGTGAAGTGAGTGTTGCTACAAAATTCACAAGAGAAATATCCCTTAAAACTCCTATAGTATCTTCGGCTATGGACACTGTAACTGAGGCTGAACTCGCCATTGCAATGGCACGTGCTGGAGGAATAGGAGTAATCCACAAAAACATGCCGATTGAAATTCAGTGCGAGCAGGTAAGAAGGGTAAAGAGGGCAGAAAATGGTATGATATACGATCCTGTTACAATCAGGCCAGATGACACGGTGGGTGACGCACTTGCTATGATGAAAAAACATCATATCGGTGGTATACCTGTGACTGATGTCTCAAACAAACTTGTAGGTATAGTTACAAATAGGGATTTAAGGTTTCGTACGGATATGAAACTCAAGATTTCGGAGGTGATGACTTCCGAAAATCTTGTTACTGCTCCTAAAGGCATAAGTTTGGTAGACGCAACTGAAATATTGATGCACAGCAAGGTGGAAAAACTTCCTGTACTCAATCAAGACGGAACGCTTGCAGGCCTTATTACCTACAAAGATTTGATGAAGATAAAAGACAATCCTATTGCTTCAAAAGATACTATGGGACGTCTTCTTGTCGCTGCTGCCGTGGGAGTAAAGTCTGATACCATAGAAAGAATAGAAATGCTGGTGGCTGCTGGAGCAGATGCCGTAGTTATTGATACTGCACACGGTCATTCTCAGGGAGTTCTTGATGTAATACGAAAGGCTTGTGATGCTTTCCGTAAAGACGAAGTTCAGATAGTCGCTGGAAATGTTGCCACTGCAGAGGGTGCTAAAGCATTGGCGGACGCTGGGGTAGACGCTGTCAAAGTAGGCATAGGACCTGGTTCTATATGCACTACCCGTATAATAGCAGGCGTGGGAATGCCACAACTTACAGCTGTCATGCTTGCCTCTATGGCTCTTAAAGATACCGGAGTGCCTGTTATAGCAGATGGAGGTATCCGATATTCCGGAGATATAGTTAAAGCTATTGCTGCAGGTGCAAGTACAATAATGGCAGGTTCACTTTTTGCAGGAACAGAGGAGTCTCCAGGCGAAACAATCATACTTAGCGGACGTAAATTTAAGGCGTATAGGGGAATGGGTTCTCTTGAGGCTATGGAACACGGCTCAAAAGATCGTTATTTCCAAGACATGGAGGAAGATGTCAAAAAACTCGTACCAGAAGGTATTGTTGCCCAAGTGCCATATAAGGGTACTGTTTCAGAAGTGGTATACCAACTTGTCGGCGGTCTGCGTGCAGGTATGGGCTATGTAGGAGCAAAAGACATAGAGCATTTGAGAGAGGCAAAATTTGTAAGGATTACAAATGCCGGTTATCTTGAAAGTCATCCGCACGATGTGACAATAACAAAAGAATCACCTAATTATTCCAGATAGAGCAAAATTGAAAATTCATCATACTATATTAGGATTCAGCATATTTATATTCATCCTGTCGGCGTGTCCGTCGTGCAGGATGATTAATTCTTTTATAAGGGAAGGCGATTTAGTGGCAAGAGTAGGCAAGCATAAACTATATTCTTCCGATGTCGTTAAATATATCCCTAAAGGAATTTCCAAGGATGACAGTACAATAATGGCACATAGATATATAGATTTATGGACCTCAAATATGTTGTATATGGATGTTGCCAAGGAAGAACTTTCTAAAACTGAACTTGATGTAAATGAGGAACTTGAAGATTATAGGCAGTCTTTACTCAAATACAGGTATGAGCAGAAATATATAAATCAACATCTCGATACCCTTGTTACAGATAAGGAAATCCAAGAGTATTATGAAAAGGGCGGTAATCGTTTTAGGTTGGATGCACCAATAGCTAAAGTCCGTTTTATAAAGGTTGCTAAATCTTCTAATCTTGCAAAACTTAAACAAATGCTATCTGTTTCAGAAGATGAGATAAATCTCGGAGATAACTCTGCATTTTTATCGATAATAAAATACTCAAATTTCGGTAAAAAATGGATACCTGTTTCTGTTATTTCTTCGGAATTAGGTATGACTGTCCGAGAATTTATGGCAAAAATAAAAAATGGATATGTAGAAGAGATTGATGATGAAGGTAATATCAATCTTGTCTATATTACCGATCTTAAAAATGTTGGACAACCAGGTCCGATAGATTATTATAGAGATAACATCAAAGATATGTTATTGAGTACAAGAAAGCGTGCTATATTATTGGGTTTGGAACAAGAGTTGAAAGAAAAGGCACTGAAAGAAGGAAATATGGTTATATATTAGAAACTTTCATATGAAAAATATACTAAAGCAAATTTTTATATCGACCGTATTGGTTGTAATTCCACTTTATGCGTTTTCGCAGCAGTCTTATCCGTCAGGTCTTATTGATAAGACCATTGCTGTCGTAGGAAATGAAGCGATAACAATAAGTAAGGTTGAAAGCGAAGTCAGGATGATGATGGCTTCAGGCGGATATTCCGAAAAAAACGCCAGGTGCAATATTTTAGAAAGCATAATGGAGTCCAAACTATTTCTGATGCAGGCAAGGCTTGACTCGCTTAATGTCAATCAAGAGATGGTGAACAATCAGTTGAATTATAGAATCAACACTGTTCAGGCTCAGTTAGGCGGAGAAGAGAATGTAGAAAAATACTTCGGTAAATCGCTAAGGCAGTTGCGTAATGAATGGCAGACTGTTATGGAAGAACAGAGCCTTATTCAGCAAATGCAAGGAAACATAGCAGCTAAAATACCTGAACTTACACCTTATGATGTCAGGCAATATGTCGCTAAAACTCCGAAGGAAGATTTACCTGTTATTCCGATTAAATACAGATTGAGCCAGATTTGCATATACCCAGATCGTGAAGCCGCTTGTCTTGCTGTCAAGGAAAAACTATTGGATTTAAGAGAAAGGATTATCAATGGTGAAAAATTTTCAACATTAGCAAGGCTTTATTCAGAAGATCCGGGTTCTGCTTCAAAAGGTGGAGAACTTGGTATGATTTCAAAAGATCTCCTATGGTCTTCATTTTCTGATGCTGCGATGTCTCTTAAACCAGGCGTCATTTCCCAAATTGTAGAAACCCCTGATGGCTTTCATATTATTGAAGTCCTTGAAAAAAAAGGTAAAATGTTCAATGCAAGGCATATACTTATGAAGCCTCGATATACTGCAGAAGATAGGGAAAAAGCCTTTAAAAAACTGGACAGTCTGAAAAAAGAAATCAATTCCAAAGCAATAACATTTGCCCTTGCAGCAAAATTCTATTCTGAAGATGCTGCCACGAGAACAAATGGAGGACAGATGGCAGACCCAAATACTGGTTCGTCTTATTTTGAAATTGATCGTCTTAAACCTGATGATTACAGGGCTATAGAACATCTAAAAGAAGGAGAAATATCAGAACCTTTCCAATCAACAGATAATGAAGGACGTCAAAATCCAAATATGAGATATATTGATGGAAAAACCTGCTACAAGATAATAAAAGTAGACAAGATAGTCCCTGCCCATATAGCTTCTTTTGATGAGGATTACAGCACTTTGCAAGAAAAGGCAAAAAATGAACTTGCACAAAAGGCTATAGATGACTTTATAGATGAAAAACTCAAAACAACTTATATTGTCATTGATCCTTTATTTAAAACCTGTAATTTTAAACGTAAAGGTCTGTTAGAAGCTGCCGAAAGGTCTGAAATAAAATAGTTCTTATTTTATACAAGTGAAACGCCTGTCAGTTTTCATATTATTTGCAGTTCTATTTCCTATATGTGTCAATGCTCAAGGCACTTCGGGGAAGGTAGACTCCTTGGTGAGTCTTATAAGTGCAAAATCTATGGAACTTATTGAAAAAGACGGAATTAATTATAGAAAAGTAACAGGTCCAGCAAGATTTCTCCACAATGACACTTTTCTAATATGTGATACGGCATTATGGAATGTGAATACAGAAGAGATTGAGGCTATAGGACACGTTAAAATTCTTCAGAACGAAACCGTACTTACAAGCGATAATCTTAAATATATAATTCCTTTGAATTTGGCACAGTTCAGGGGAACTTTGGTGCAACTGGAGGATAAGAACCGTAATATATTACGCACCAAATGTTTGGATTATAATACCAAGGACAGTGTGGCTATTTTTATGGAAGGAGGCTCTCTCAAAGATAAAGATGGTCAAGTAATAGAAAGTATTACAGGTACTTATGATTCAAAAATAAAGACATTTACATTTTCAGATAATGTAAATATGTTTACAGATTCTGTTTATGTAAAGACCACAAGATTGGAATATGAAGCATCCAAAAATCTTGCAAAATTTGGTTATGGTACTGATGCCTGGAAAGATGATGATATGATTTCTTCCAATGACGGTTGGTACGATAGAAATAAAGATATATTTTTATTTAATACCAATGTCCATGGTCTCACAAAGACAAGAGAGGGCTGGGCTGATTCTTTATATTTCCATAGGAGAACAATGGATATAGAAATGTATGGAAACGTTCAGGTGTCGGATTCTATTAATAATGTGTATGCTCTTGCCGGTAAAGCTGTATATATTGATTCTTTGTCAAGATTGGAAATGACAAGGAGACCTGCAATCGTGGGTATTACTAAAGATACTGAAAATAAGGAAGATAGCCTGTATTTTGGAGCGGATTCATTGGTATATCGTACTATAAAGAAATGTGATATTGATTCCGTATTTCTTGCCCAGTCAAAAACCAGGCTCAATAACTTATCTACAGATGCAATTACCGCATATAGGAAGAAAGCTGCTATTGAAGCAGCCAAAGCGGCAGAAGAGGCGGCTAAAAACGATCCTAACAAATTAGCAGAAGCAAAAAGTAAGGAATTAAAACAGAAACGAACCGATAAGGTTACTAAAGAACAGAATAAGGCTGCTAAAGAACAGATACCGCCACTTCCCCAAAAGGATTCTTTGCATGTAAAGGATTCTTTGCATGTAATAGATACTGTGCCAAAGGTACTTCCTAAGGATTCTACAAAAATGGGCTTTCTTACAGCTATTAGAAATGTGAAGATGTTTAGAAAGGACATCCAGATTGCCTGCGACTCTTTGGAATATTCGGATGTGGACTCTATTGTAAGGCTCTTTAAGGTTCCGTTGGTATGGAATGAAAAGGGACGACATCAATATTCCGCTGATAGTCTTTATGCTGTAATAAAAAACGGACGTATGCAAAAGGCAGATCTTCTTTCTAATGCCTTTGTTATTGTTCAGGAAACAGATACGGTAAGTTATGATCAGATAAGGGGTGCAGAAATGTTAGCTTATTTCGACTCTACTTCTGCGTTGAGACGTTTCGATGTTTTAGGCGACGCGGCTGCAATTTTTTACCTTATGGAAGACAGTACTTTTTCCACTGTTAATAAAAGTGAGGCGAAAATGCTTTATGCCGAATTTAAGGGAGGAGATATAGACAAACTTTCATATTTTCAGGACGTTAAGAGTGATGCCTATCCGTTGGCTCAGATGTCTCCCGATGACAAATCCCTTAAAGGATACAAATGGCTACCAAATCTTCGTCCAAAAAATCGTTATGCTATTACATCTCAGAATATAAGACCTTCTGAAAGAACAGAATATGAAGGTAGACCGAGAGCTTCCTTTACTCAGACAGACATTTATTTTCCTGGATATATGGCTAAGGTCTATAAGGAAATGGCAAAAAGAAAGGAAGAAAATGCTCGTAGAGTACAGCAACGTGATTCTCTGTTAGAGAAAAAAGACACCGTAACTCCCGTCCTTAATGATGCAAAGATTGTTAAGGTTAAGACTGAGCCAAAAGATAGTCTGCGTCAAAAAAATACAATATCAGTTCCGCAGGAGCGGTTATTATCCACAATGGAGTCAAATAAATTGGCGCGTCTAAAAAAACGGGTAGAAAAAGCAGCTTTGCTAAAGGCAAAATGGGCAAAACTTGATAGCTTGGATGCAGCAAAGGAAAAAATGCTTGCAGAAGAAAGAGCCGAAAAGTTAAGACAACGTAAACTTAAAATGCTTAAAGCAATACAGGCTCATGAGGCTAAGGACAAGGCATTATTTGAAAAATATAAAGCCATGTACCAGAAGCGTAAAGAACTTGAAGAAAAGAAGAAGGCCCGTCACGTTAAGTAACAGGCCGCAAAATCATAAAATATAATAAGTCCTTATGCCTTGTTAAACTTTTTCTTAAGGCATTTTATCATATCTATAGTCATACTGTCGAGGTCGTATGAAGGTTTCCAGTCCCATTCTTTTCTTGCTGCACTGTCATCCATCTTGTCAGGCCATGACTCGGCAATAGCCTGCCTTTGGGGGTCAACTTCATACCTCATCTTAAAATCAGGTATAAATTCCCGTATCTTGTTGTATAGAATTTCTGGATCAAAACTCATAGAAGCAATATTGAATGAATTTCTATGTATAAGTCTTGTAGGGTCTGCATTCATAATATCTATTGCAGCTTTTAGTGCGTCAGGCATGTACATCATATCCATATATGTACCTGCTTTTATTGGGCATATAAATTCTTCTCCCTTTACTGCTGCATAATATATTTCTACTGCATAGTCGGTTGTTCCACCTCCAGGTAGGGTAACATTTGAAATAAGTCCAGGAAAGCGTACAGAGCGTGTATCTACTCCGTATTTATTGTGGTAGTAGTCGCTCAATAACTCTGTTGCCACTTTGGTAACTCCATACATACTTTTAGGTCGTTGTATAGTATCTTGAGGTGTTCCCTGGTGAGGTGTTTCTGGTCCGAAGGAGCCTATTGAACTTGGCGTAAATACTGCACAGCCATTGTCCTTTGCAATTTCCAGTATATTAAGCAAGCCGTCTATCTGTATTTTCCATGCCAATAGCGGTTTTTTTTCTGCCACTGCAGAAAGTAAGGCTGCAAGGTTATATATAGTATCGACCTTGTATTTTTTTACTATCTGTAATAATTGTTCTCCGTTTAGTACATCTGCAAGTTCTGCCGGTCCGCTCTCTAACAGGTTCCCTGTTGGTGCTGCACCTTGTATGTATCCGGCAACAATATTTCCATCCGGTATTTCTCTTCTCAATTTCATTGTAAGTTCTGAGCCGATTTGACCGGTTGAACCTATGACAAGCACATTCTTCATATTACAGTGTCTTTAAAAATTATGCGAAGATAGCCAAAAATATATATTAAAGTAGGTAAATCAACTATAAAAAGTTACTTTTGCATACTTATCGATAAAACTAAATTTATTATGTACGGTAAATTTCAAGAACACCTGCAACAGGAACTGAATTCTATAAAAGATGCAGGTCTTTATAAAAATGAGAGAAATATAGTTTCGCCCCAATCAGCAGAAATAGTATTGGAAGATGGATCAAAAGCACTTAATTTTTGTGCAAATAACTATCTCGGACTTGCAGACTCTCCAAGATTGATAAAGGCTGCAATTAAGGCTATGGAAACTCATGGTTTCGGAATGTCATCTGTAAGATTTATATGTGGAACTCAGGACCTGCATAAAGAACTTGAAAAGGCAGTGTCTGAATTTTTTCATACAGAAGATACAATTCTTTATGCTTCTTGCTTTGATGCAAACGGAGGTGTTTTTGAGCCACTTCTAACAGCAGATGATGCTATAATATCAGATGCACTCAATCATGCTTCTATAATAGATGGCGTAAGACTTTGTAAGGCACAGAGGTATAGGTATGCAAATGCTGATATGCAGGACTTGGAACGTTGTCTTAAAGAGGCACAGGCACAAAGGTTCCGTATAATCTGTACAGATGGAGTATTCTCAATGGATGGAAATGTTGCTCCTATGGATAAAATCTGTGAACTTGCAGAAAAATACAATGCCTTGGTAATGGTAGATGAAAGTCATTCTGCAGGTGTCGTTGGAAAAACAGGTCGTGGCGTATCCGAACAATTTGATTGTTATGGAAAAATAGATATAATTACAGGCACACTCGGAAAGGCATTCGGTGGCACAGTAGGTGGATTTACGACTGGTCGCAAGGAAATAATAGAAATGTTGCGTCAGCGTTCTCGTCCTTATCTATTCTCCAATTCTCTACCACCTATGATAGTTGCAGCAGGGATTGAGATGTTCAAAATGCTAAAAGAAAATAATGAACTTCACGATATTCAGCAGGAAAATGTAAGGTATTTCAGAGACAAAATGCTTGAAGCAGGGTTTGATATAAAGCCTACAAAGAGTGCAATATGTGCTGTTATGCTCTATGATGCAAAACTTTCCCAACAATTCGCGGCTAAAATGGCTGAAGAAGGGATTTTTGTTACAGGATTTTATTATCCAGTAGTACCAAAAGGAGAGGCAAGGATAAGAGTGCAACTATCTGCAGCCCATAAACGTGAACATCTTGATAAAGCCATAGCGGCATTCATAAAGGTAGGAAAAGAGTTAAAAGTTATTAAATAAGTTTAATTTCTTACTACTATAATAGAAAGCTCATACAACAGATAGAGCGGAAGAAATACTACCATTAATGTAAATGGATCCCCTGTAGGAGTTATTACAGCTGCGAGTATTAAAAGTGCAACCACTGTATAGCTCCTATATTTTTTCAGTGTTTCTTTATGCAGTAGTCCTATTTTTGATAATATCCATACAAGAAGAGGAAGTTCAAATATAATTCCCATAGTAAGCACTAAGAGCAAAAACATATCTATATATGAATTCAAATTTATTTGATTAATGATTTGCTCACCTAAGGTGTATTGTGCTAAAAATCTGAAAGTCAATGGAAAAACAATACAATATCCTATGGCACAGCCAATATAGAACATTATAGTACCTGATAGAAAAGCATATGCTGCGTTTCTTTTTTCCTCTTGAAATAATGCCGGTTTGATAAATTTCCAGATTTCATAAAGTATATATGGAAAAGAAAGAATTACTGCTGCCCAAAATGAGATACTCATGTGTGTCATGAATTGGGAAGCAATATTAATATTTATAATATCCGTATGAAATGTATTATCTGAAAAATCAGGAGTAAAAGGAAGATGACCTAAAGAAGAAAACCATTTGTATAAGAAAAAATCGGATGAGGTAGGACCTAATATAAATTCATCAAAAATATGTGGCATTATTGTAAAACATAGAATAAATGCCACAAATACAAAACCAAGAATACGGAATAAAGACATTCTGAGAACTTCAAGATGCTCCCAAAATGTCATTTCACTCTTTTGAGTCACTATCGTTATTTATGTCGTTTTCTACATTATTCATCCCATCCTTGAAACTCTTTAGTCCTTTGCCAAGACCTTTCATCAGTTCTGGAATCTTTCTACCACCGAATAAAAGTAATATTACAAGGGCGATGATCAGTATTTCTCCTGCACCCAAGTTGCCGAATAAAAGAAGATTGTGCATACCTAAAATTATTAATAGTCCTATGTGCTATGTATTTCTATGCTAATTTAGTGATAAAATAAAATTCCAAGTATATTATTTTGTGAATAAACTTATAATATTGAGAATTACTTTGGCTGCCGCTTCCATACTTTCTAAAGGTACAAATTCCATTTTTCCGTGAAAGTTGTGTCCTCCTGCAAAGATATTAGGACATGGTAGCCCTTTAAAACTTAGATTGGCTCCATCTGTCCCTCCTCTTATAGGTTGTATCTTCTGGCGTATACCTTCCATCTCCATTGCCTTTGCTGCCTTTTCTACAATTTGGTAATGAGGCTCAATCTGTTCCCTCATATTTCTATACTGATCTGTTATTACAGGATTAGCCGTCCCTTCTCCATATTTTTTGTTTATAAATTCACAACAGTCTTTAATCAGCATTTTTTTTGTTTCAAACTTATTGCTGTCATGATCTCGTATAATGTATGAAATATCGGCTTCTTCAACTGTACCTATAAATGATACTATATGGAAAAAACCCTCATAACCTTCTGTAAATTCAGGCCTTTGCTCTACAGGGAGTAATGAATTTAATTCGCTTCCAATTATTATAGCATTCTTCATTTTGCCTTTGGCTGACCCAGGATGGATATTTCGTCCAGAGATATGGATTTTGGCAGAGGCGGCATTAAAGTTTTCAAATTCCAATTCTCCTATTTCGCCACCGTCAATGGTATAGGCATATTTGGCTCCAAATTTTGCTACATCAAATTTTACTGTTCCGCGACCTATTTCCTCATCTGGAGTGAAACCTATGCAGATGTCTCCATGTTTAAAATCAGGATGCGACATAATATATTCTGCTGCATACATTATTTCAGCGATACCGGCTTTGTCGTCTGCCCCTAAAAGGGTAGTCCCATCTGTAGTTATGAGCGTTTTCCCTATGTACTTATTTAGTATTGGAAATTCGGTAGGTTTTAGGTACAAGCCAGGGACGCCCTTTAGAGCAATGTCTTTCCCATCATAATTTTCTATTATTTGTGGTTTAATATCTTTGCCAGATGCATCAGGAGATGTATCTACGTGTGATATAAAGCCTATTGCAGGCACTTTCATGTCAATATTTGACGGAATTTTGCCCATAATATAACCATACTCATCTATTTGGGCAGGTATTCCCATGTCATTCAATTCCTTACATAGTAATTTCAGTAAATTTAACTGTTTCGCTGTGCTTGGTTGGGAATTTGAATTTTCATTCGATTGGGTATCTATATTTACGTATCTTAAAAATCTATTTAGAATATTTTCCATCAGTGTTTATTTTTTATAAAGATAGCTCTTTTTGAAATTATATCTTGTAGACATTTATAATAATTTAAAAATATTTGGAGTATAATAAAAAATTAATACCTTTACAAAAACGATGTTATTATGAAACTTAACTAATTGATATTCTTTATCTTTGTATTATTAATTCTTACTACATCCAGTGTTGCTAATTCTGATACACCTTAATAATTAATTCAATATACATTATGAAAAACATTAATCTATTTTTTATTCTAATCTGTTTGCTTGGTATATTTAGTTGTAAAGAAAATGTTAAGCAAAATAGTAATTCTGGTGATAGTACAACCAAGGTAGAGGTTATATCGGAAAATGATAGAGATAGTCTTTTTATCGATATTAGTTTAAAAGATGTTGCAACTGGAATAAGTAAAACAAGGTCTTCTGTGTCTGATGATTTGATGAAATTGTGTAGGATTGCAAATTATCGTTTTTATTCTCATGTGAAGATTGTCGACGGATACTATGTATGTAATCTTAAAAACGGTGCAGAGATAAATGTTTCCGAGACTTTGTTCTCTGAAATGAGTGAGGCAATGAGAAAACTAAATTCGCAGATTAAAGAGCAGCGCAGTAAAAATAACGACGTTGTTCTTCCTGAAATAACGGATGAATATTTAAATTCCTTACTTAAATATTAAAATATTCTCAAAAATATTTGGAGGAATAAAAAAAGTGCGTATCTTTGCAGCCCGTTTGAGAAAGACCAGATTTAAAAATGGTATTTCGTAACGGAATAAGATCATTGAAAATATTGAGAGAGAATAAGAGGTAAGATAGAAAAAATCAGTTTGTAATCAAGGAAGAAGTCTGAGAAGACGTTGATTAGGGACTGCAATTTCATAGGAAAAGAGTTCAAAGAAACAGCGAGTGAGCATGTATCGGGAGATATATGAAAACACAGAGCTGATTCACGAGAGAAAGAGGAGAAGAGCGAACGGAGGATGCCTTGGCTTAATAAGG
>CAMQDS010000011.1 GCA_946999645.1 uncultured Bacteroidales bacterium | reverse complement strand
ATCTGCTTTGCAAGCAGAGGGTCGTCGGTTCGACTCCGACTATCTCCACAAAAAAAAGACCTTGCAATTAACTGCAAGGTCTTTTTTTAGACTTACGGCGTAACTAACTAACTGACATCAATTCGTCACGCCAACTTAAATTATAGTTATTATGCTTTTATTTTATGTCGATAAGTCTTACATTATCTTCTTTTTGACTCTCTTTGAGTTTAGGTATTTCAACGTATAAGACTCCGTTATTCATTTTTGCTGAAATTTTGTCTTTGTCTACGTTATCTGGAAGTATCATTGTCTTTTGGAATCCAGAATATGAAAATTCTTTCCTAATATAATGACCTTCTTTATCTTTCTTCTGTTCCTCTGAATGTTTTTCCATTTTAATTACAAGATCTCCGTCATGATTTAGACTTAAATTGAAATCTTCTTTTGTCATTCCAGGAGCTGCAATTTCCATCTCATAATTGTCTTGATTTTCAATTATATTCATAGATGGGATTTTCGGACTTTGTGAATATGTAAGTTCATTATCAAAAAAGTCATTGAAAATGCTTGGTAACCAATTATTATTATTTCTTCTTGTCGGTATCATAATCTTATCTCCTATTTTAAAGTTAAACTTCTGTCTGCATGTTTTATTTTTTTGCAGACACCTGAGTAAAAATCAATTTTTATGCCAGGCGTATGTATTCTAAATAATTGAAATATTGACAGTTATATGCGACTTTTTGTCTTAAATTGTTGACTTTTTGACAGCAATTCAGGTGTAAATGCAATCTATTCTGATTATATTTGCAAAATAATTAGGGAAATTTTGTAAATACAGATGCAGATTTGGGATCCGCTACGTAAAAAGCAGGTTGAGTTTACTCCTGAAGAAAAAGTTAGGCAGTGGTTTATTCGTTTTATGAATGAACAAATGCAAATTCCAATGCACATGATGATGAGTGAGGTGCAAATGAAATTCGGAGAAGGTAGAATTAAAAAGGATTTTCGTTCTGATATTTTGGTATATGATAGAACACTGAAACCACTTATGGTTGTGGAATGTAAGAGACCTGAGGTGGAATTGTGTAATGATGTTGTAGAGCAGGTTATGAAATACAATATGGTGTTGGATGTGAGGTATATAGCTATAACTAATGGAGAGAAAACTTATATATGTAAAAGGGTTGGGGATAAATTTGAATTTCTGTCTGAAGTTCCTGTTTATGAAAAAATGATAAGAGGATAGAGCCGATGTCTGTAACAGTCTTGAATGATTATTTGAATAATCCTATTTTTGAAATTGTAAGTTCTGTATCTGAAGATATGAATATGCGTGCCTTTGTTATTGGAGGTTACGTTAGAGATTGTTTTCTTGGTTGTAAGACAAATGATATAGATATTGTGGCTGAAGGTAGCGGCATTGACTTGGCTACTGCTGTGGCTGAAAAAATAAGTAAGTCTGAACATCATAACTGCAAAGTGTCTGTGTTCAAGAATTTTGGAACAGCGATGCTCCGCTATCATGGTACTGAAATAGAATTTGTTGGTGCAAGAAAAGAGTCGTACCAAAGGGATTCGAGAAAGCCTATAGTTGAGAATGGTACGTTGGAGGACGACCAAAAACGTCGTGATTTCACTATTAATGCAATGGCTTTCAGTCTACAAAAAGATGATTATGGGGCTTTGATAGATCCTTTTGGTGGTATAAAGGATCTTGCTGCAGGTGTAATAAGAACCCCATTGGACCCAGATATTACATATAGCGATGATCCTCTGAGAATGCTCAGAGCCATACGTTTTGCTTCTCGTCTTTCTAATGATAATATGGTGTTCACAATAGTCCCAGAATCTATAGAGGCTATGAAAAGAATGAAAGACAGGATGTCTATTTTATCTAAAGAGAGAATTGTAGAGGAACTTAATAAAATATTACTTACCCCAAAGCCTTCTATTGGTTTACAACTTCTTTATGATACAGGTCTGTTAGATTATATTTTGCCTCAATTATCTGCATTGAAAGGGGTTGAAACAGTTGACGGTCACGGACATAAGGATAATTTTACTCATACGATACAAGTTGTCGATCATGTCGTAATTGAGGAAAGAAAGGCTATTGAAGAAGGGTGTGTGCATAACTATGCTCCTATTGAGGGAGGAAGTGGATATATTGAGACTGTTAGAACAAGCCCTAATCTATGGCTACGTTGGGCGGCTTTGCTTCATGATATAGGTAAACCTGTTAGTAAGAGATATGTTCCCGCTATCGGCTGGACTTTTCATGGTCATGAAGTGGTGGGTTCTCGTATGGTACCTAAAATTTTTCAGTCTCTTAAAATGCCTCTAAATGAAAAGATGAAATTTGTCCAGAAACTTGTCGCTCTTCATCATCGTCCTGTCGCATTGGTAGATGAGGGAGTTACAGATTCTGCTGTGCGCAGACTTCTTTTTGATGCTGGAAATGAGATTGAAGATCTTATGTTGCTTTGCAATGCCGATATTACTTCTAAAAATCCTGCAAAAGTTGTTAGGCTTAAAAAGAATTTTACTTTAGTGCAGAAAAAAATAGCGGAGGTAGAATCTAAGGATGCAATACGCAATTTTAAGAATCCGATAACAGGTGAGTATATTATGGAAGTCTTTGGTATAGAGCCTTCTGCAATAATAGGTACTTTGAAAGAATACGTAAAAAATGCAATAATGGACGGAGTTATAGAAAACAATTTTGAGGCTGCCAATAGACTTATGATTGCAAAAGCTGGTGAGTTGGGTCTTATGCCAGTAAACCCCGTTAATGAGGCTAAAGATGAGGAACCACAGCATTAGAAATGGATTTAGTAGATAGATACCTTCAATACATAATTGGAGTAAAGAGATATTCTGCACGTACTTATGCTATCTATTGCGATGTACTAAAGGATTTTATGACCTATTCTACTGGCTCAGAGGCGCCTTGGAATCAAGAAACAATCTGTTCTATACTTAAATCTGTGACAATACGTAATTATGAGGTATTTCTTCTTGATGAAAAGGGGCAGAATCCTCGTACGGTTAATTTACATTTGTCTGTAATAAGTTCTTTTTGTAAATATCTTCTTAAAGAGAAACTAATACCTACCAATCCTGTAAAACTTATAAAGAGGCCAAAAATGCAGAAAAGACTGCCTGCCATTTTTCATAGAGATGAAATGGAACGCTACTTTGAAAATACCAAGCATTATGCCTTGTCTGAAAACTTGAATATGTTGACTGACGGAGGAAAAGTGGCACAAAAATACTATGATGGCAGGCGTCGCAGACTAATCATTAAATTGTTATATGATACTGGTATGAGACGTTCTGAATTAATAGGTCTTAAGCGTTCGTCTATGGATTTTAACCGTAATGTTATCAGTGTTACTGGAAAAGGAAATAAAATGCGTGAAATTCCTGTTTTGGAATCATTATCTGAGGAAATATCATTATATTTACAATCAGTAGCTATTATGAAGGGTGAGGAAATCCCTGCTGATGCTCCTCTCGTTCTATCTGGTACAGGCGGAAAGCTATATCCGATGGAAGTTGAGAGGGTTGTAAAAGAAGAGTTGCAGAGCGTAGGAACAATGGGAAAAATGTTCCCGCATATGTTGAGGCACACACTTGCCACAGAACTATTGGACACCGGAACTGATCTTAATTCTATAAAGGAATTGCTCGGGCATTCTTCTCTAGCAGCAACGCAGGTTTATACTCATAATTCCATAGGAAAGCTTAAAAAGGTTTATAACAACGCTCATCCGAGAGCAAAAAGAGGAGGAAATATGGAAATCAGAATTAAGTCCCTTAAATTTAACGCAGACAAGAAGTTGTTGGATTTCGTAAACAAAAAGGTCTCAAAAATAGAGAGATTTGACGAAAGTATTGATTATGTGGATGTGGTCTTGTCTCTTATGGAAAAGCCGGAAAATAAAAGTGTTAAACTTCAAATAGGTATGCCGGGGGATACTCTAATTATTGAAAAGACGGCACGAACTTTTGAAGAAGCAGTAAATACTTGTGTGGATGGAATGAAGGAAAAGATAGTAAGGAATAAGGAAAAGAAAGCCGAATTATAAATGCAAAATATTTCAGGCGGCCCGATGGTCGCCTGTTTTAACATGTTGCAATATGAAATTAGCACATATTTTTTTGAAAACATCAATATTGCTTCTTTTGTTTTCTTGTGGACAAGTCCGAAAAAAAACAGAACCAATATATTTGAACGAAACTGCGTCCATTGATGCTAGAATTGAAGATGTTATCTCAAGGCTGACAGTTGAAGAAAAGGTAGCAATGCTGCATGCCAGATCGAAGTTTAGCTCAAGTGGAGTTCCGCGTCTTGGCATACCTGACGTGTGGTGTACAGATGGACCTCATGGTATACGTCCTGAAGTTTTATGGAATGAATGGGATCAGGCAGGTTGGACAAATGATTCGTGTACAGCGTTTCCAGCATTAACCTGTCTTGCAGCAACTTGGAATCCAGAACTTTCCGCACTCTATGGCAAAAGTATAGGGGAGGAAGCAAAATACCGTAAAAAGGATGTCTTGCTTGGCCCTGGCGTGAACATTTGTAGAGTTCCAATGAATGGTCGTAATTTCGAGTATATGGGAGAGGACCCATTCCTTGCTTCAAAAATGGTAGTCCCTTATGTGAAGGGAGTTCAGGCTAACGGAGTTGCCGCCTGTGTAAAGCATTTTGCTTTGAATAATCAAGAATTACACAGACTGGATGTAAATGTTATGGTTGATGATAGAACTCTTTATGAAATATATCTTCCTGCATTTAAGGCCGCTGTTCAGGAGGGCGGCGCTTGGGCTGTTATGGGTTCCTATAATATGTATAATGGTCAGTTTAATTCTCACAACAAGAAGTTATTAAATGATATTCTTAAGAAGGAATGGGGATTTGATGGTGTTGTTATAAGTGATTGGGGTGGTGCAAGATATGATGACGAATCTATTACAAATGGACTTGATATGGAGTTTGGAACTTGGGAAGGTCTTAATACTCTTGTAGATGCTAAGTATGATAATTATCATTTGGCTACTCCTTATCTAAAAAAAATTAAAGAAGGCAAGGTTGGTACCACTGAGTTGGATGATAAAGTAAGGCGAATTTTGCGACTTATATTTAGGACAAGTATGAGTCCTGAACATAAATTCGGACGTTTTACTTGCCCGGAACATTATGAAGCTGCAAGGAAAATAGGGGCAGAGGGTATTGTATTGTTAAAAAATGATAATAATATTTTGCCTATAAATTCTAACGTGAAGAAAATTCTTGTTGTTGGTGAGAATGCTGTTAAGATGATGACTGTAGGTGGAGGAAGTTCTTCACTGAAAGTTGAACATGAAATTTCTCCTTTAGATGGTCTTAAAAGTAGGTTCGGCAATCAAATTGAAATTATCTGGAACCGTGGTTATGTGGGGGATTCTTCAGGACAGTTTAATGGTGTTGAAACAGGTCAAGATTTGAGCGAATCCCGTTCATTTGAAGAATTACTTGCAGAAGCGGTTGAGTCGGCAAAAAAGGCGGATATGGTTATTTTTATTGGAGGACTTAACAAGTCTGAACATCAAGATTCCGAAGGGGCAGACAGGTTACAACTGGAACTACCTTACCGTCAGGGCGAACTTATTGAGGCTCTGTCATCTGCAAATAAAAACTTAGTTGTTGTAAATATATCAGGTTCTCCTGTTTCTATGCCATGGGCTAACAAAGTTGCTGGAATAGTACAGGATTGGTATATAGGTAGCGAGGCAGGAAATTCTTTGGCTGATGTTTTATCAGGTGATGTTAATCCGTCAGGAAAGTTGCCATTTACCATTCCGTTTTCAATCAATGATATTCCTGTTAGAACAGCTGTTCAGTATCCAGGTATTAAGCGAGATAGTGTAGATATATGGGATGAACATTATGATGAAGGGATTTTAGTAGGATACAGGTGGTATGATGCTAAGAATATTAAGCCGCAGTTCCCTTTTGGTTACGGACTTAGTTATACTAAGTTTGATTATTCTGATATGAGAGTTAAAAAACAAGGTGAAAAAATAAGGATTAGCTTGAATGTCAGCAATGTGGGTAAAAGGAGCGGATCTGAAATTGTCCAAATATATGTTTCTGCACCTAAATCTATTACTCCTATGTCGGTTAAGGAACTCAAAGGTTTTAAAAAGATATTTATTGATGCTGGAAAATCTAAAAATATTGATCTTGTTATTGATAAAAAGGATTTGAGGTTCTTTGATACCGATAAGCATGATTGGGTTCTTTTGCCGGGAGAATATATTGTTTATGCTGCTTCTTCTGCTTCAGATTTAAGGTTGTCTTCAAAATTTGAATTAAAGTAGGATGGCAAATAAGGGCGTTGATATACAGTCGCAGGTGTCCAAAATCATGATGGATATAGCAGCGGGTCAGTTCAGTCAGATTTATCTTCTTATGGGTGAAGAACCATATTACCCTGACAAGGTGTGTAATGCCATAATAGAGCATGCCTTGTCTGATAGTGAAAGGGATTTCAATCAGACTATATTTTATGGACTTGATACAGATGCAGATACTGTTGCAACTGAAGCGAGGTCTTATCCTATGATGTCAGAGCGTAGGCTTGTTGTATTGAAGGAAGCGCAGAGTATGAAGTCATTGGAAAAACTGTCGGTATATTGCTCTGAACCTATGGAAAGTACCGTTCTGGTTATTCTTATGCATGGAGCAAGTCTTGATAAACGTAAGGAACTTTATAAGAGTATATCCAAAAATGGGGTTGTTTTAGACTCTCCTGCTGTAAGGGATTATGAAATTGAAAATTGGATAAACAGATATTATAAATCGATAGGTTTATCTATATCTCCTGATGCCGCAGCCTTATTGGGTGAATCTGCAGGTACAGATTTATCAAAAATCGTTGCGGAAACAGATAAAATGCTTAAAAGCCTTCCAGTAGGAACTTCTGAAGTTAGTATATCTGATGTTGAGAAAAATGTAGGAATAAGTCGCTCCTTTTCAATTTTTGAACTTACTAAAGAATTGTCTTATAGAAATAATTTAAAGGCGATGAAAATTGCCTCTGGACTGGCTTCTTCTCCAAAATTTGCTATGCCTATGGCTATAAGTGCATTATATAATCACTTTTATAGAATATTAAAATATGAAGCTTTACTTCTAAAAAATCCGCGTCCGTCTTCTGAACAGAAAGCAGGTGTTTTGGCCGTAAATCCATATTTCTATAAAGAATATGATGCAGCCATAAGAAATTATCCTATAAGTAAATGTATGTATATAATATCTGTTTTGGAAGAATATGATTACAAAGGTAAGGGTGGAGATATAGGGGAAGCAACTCAAGGAGAACTTCTGATTGAACTTGTAGCAAAAATATTAAATTAGCAAAAAATTACTTTATGTCTGAGACTATTATACAATGTAAAAACATATGTAAGAATTTTGGAGAGAAGACTGCTCTTGACAATGTGTCTATTGATATTCCAAAGGGGAAAATTTTTGGTTTGTTAGGTCCTAACGGGGCAGGAAAGACTACTCTAATCAGAATAATTAATAGAATTACTATTCCAAATTCTGGTGTCGTTTACTTTGAAGGTAAACCTATTACTCGTAGTGATGTGGCAAGGATAGGTTATCTTCCGGAAGAAAGAGGTTTATATCGTAAAATGGAAGTGGGGGAGCAAGCTATGTATCTTGCTCGGCTAAAGGGTATGAGTATTTCGGAAGCTAAATCAGCACTTAAAGAATGGTTTGTGCGTTTCGGTATTCAGGATTGGTGGCATAAGAAAGTTCAAGAGTTGTCTAAGGGGATGGCTCAAAAAGTCCAATTTATTACTACTATTGTCCACAAACCTTCCCTTATGATTTTGGACGAACCTTTTTCTGGTTTTGACCCTGTAAATGCAGATATTATAAGAAAAGAAATTTTACGTTTGAACCGAGAGGGCGCTACGATAATTCTTTCTACACACAATATGGAATCAGTTGAGGAATTGTGTGAAAATATAGCACTTATAAATAAATCTAAATTGGTAATAACGGGAGGCGTCAATGAAATAAGAAAAAAATACGGCAATAATAATATTGAACTTATGTATACAGGAAATTCGCCTCTCGTCAGTGCTAAGGGAATATTTAATGTTATTTCAGATACTTTGCATCAGGATAGCAGAACTGCTATTTTATCTGCTTGTGAAGGTGTTTCATCGAATGATTGTATACAAGCTGTAATACAGCAAGGAGTATGTGTCAATTCATTTAGAGAAATTATTCCGGGAATGAATGATATTTTTATAAAACTTGTAACTGAAGCGAACTGATATGAATTTAAATATAATAAAGGTTATAATAGGACGCGAATACATGATTCGCGTAAAGAAAAAATCCTTTCTTATTATAACATTTTTAGGTCCTATACTATTTGCCGCTGTAACTTTACTTCCGGCTATTATTATGGGTCTTGCTAAAGAGGAGGCTAAAAATGTAGCTGTGGTGGATAGGTCAGGTATAGTTCTTTCTTATCTTAAATCTGATGACAGTGTAAAGTTTTTGGATTATTCGTCTATGAATCCAGATTCTGTCAAGTATAAAATGGATGCCCTTGGACTTGATGCAACGCTGTCTGTGTCTCCTCTTGATAGTACAACAAAGTCTGTTTCTGTAGTTTCGTTCTCAAAGAAGCCTCTTGGAGTAGTACTTATTAAGACTATAGAAAATGCAGTAAATACTGCTGTCACAGATTATAGGATAGCCTCATATCATATTGACGGCTTGGATAAAATTATGAAAGATGTACGCTCTCATATAAGTCTTACCACATATAAGTTGAATGACAGTGGAGATTTAAGCTTAACTGATTCTAATATATATATGTTTATATCTATGGCGTTGGGTATGATTATATATATGTTTATAACAATGTTCAGTAGTATGGTGATGTCAGGAGTGGTAGAAGAAAAATCCAGTAGAGTGGTTGAGGTATTGATTTCATCAGTTAAGTCTACTGAACTTATGTTCGGTAAGATTATAGGAATAGCCCTTGTTGCAGTGACCCAATTTTTGCTGTGGATAGTCCTTACAGGCATTTTAATTTCAGTAGTAGGTATGTTTTTGGGTCCTGAACTTGCTTCGAGTGTTGCAAATCCTTCTGTGACAAGCACTTTGGGGGGCGGAGATGTGAATGGCGTATTGTTAGGCGGATCTAATCAGGGAACGATTTTATCTACACTGTGCAGCCTTAATTATGTAAGCATACTGTCTTATTTCATTGTATATTTTATACTTGGATATTTATTGTATGCTTCTCTTTTTGCTGCAATTGGTTCAGCATCTGAAAATGAGGCAGATACACAACAGTTGGCAGTGCCTGTAACTATACCGTTGCTCATAGGTTTCTTTATATCAATATATGCTTTTAAAGCTCCGGATAGCGCTGTAGTATTTTGGGGTTCTATGATACCGTTTACTTCTCCTATAGTTATGATGTCGAGAATACCGTTAGGTGTTCCTGTATGGCAGATTGCACTATCTTTAGTATTGCTGGCTGGTACATTTGTGCTCTTAGCCTGGATGTCGGCAAAAATTTATAATATTGGCATACTAATGTTTGGAAAGAAGTCTACATTCAAAGATTTATGGAAATGGATTAAACAAAAATAATTATATGAAAAGAATAATAATATTATCATTAATTACATTATTTGCTATCTCATCTTTTGCTCAGGCACAACATATGAGCTGGTCAAGGGCAAAAATGCAGGGACAAAGGACAGGTGTTAAATCGACTAATGCAGAGAATGTAAATGCAGATATGGGACGAATAGAGGGCAATAAGTATATTGCTCCTAATGGCAGAATATTTAAAAAGAACCATGGTGTTACCTATGATGTTGCTAAGGCAATGCTTGATGCGCAGCCTGCGATGAAAGAAGTTAAGACTGTGATTGCCAAGTCAAAAAAAGCTATGTCTAAGAAAAGACCAGAAAGCGCTCTTTCTGATTGGTTCATAGATGAACTTATGCAAGCTTGTGCAGAAGAAACTGGTAAAAAAATAGATGTTGGAATTGCAAATTTTGGCGGTATAAGGGTTGATATGCCTAAAGGGAATGTATTGCTTGATGATATAATTTCTATGTTCCCTTTTAGAAATACTATTTGTTATGTTGGTTTGAAGGGAAAAGATTTGCGTGCAATTTTAGAAAGTATGGCGGCACATAATTTTGAGGTTCTTGGGGGAGTGAGATGTGTTGCGAAAGGGGGTAAACTTATTGATGCAGAGATTGACGGCAAACCTATTGATGATGAGAAAGTATATGGGGTTTGTACTATTTCGTTCTTGCTTTCTGGTGGCGATGGCATTTATGTCGCAAAAAATGCTGTTGAACTTATAGATACTGGAAAATATATTATGGATATAATGATTGAAAGGGTAAAGAGACTTACTGCAGAAGGCAAGATGATTGATTATAATACAGATGGAAGGGTTAAAATTTTAGACTGATTAAAATTATAGAATATGAAAAAGATATATATTATTATACTATCAGCCTTGTTCTTGGTATTTATTTCATCCGATATAAATGCAAGGAGGCTTGTAATACTTCATTTGAATGATACTCACAGCCATTTTGAACCTATAAGAGAAGGTATGGAAAATGGAGGCATGGGGGGTGTTATAGAGAGGGCTGCCTATATAGACAGTGTAAGAAAAGCAGAAGGTAAAGATAATGTATTATTGCTGTTGGCTGGAGATTTTAGCCAGGGAACTTCTTATTTTCCACGTCTTAAAGGCAATCTTGAGGTTCAGGTCATTAATGCTATGAAATATGACTGTGTGGCATTGGGAAATCATGAATTTGATAACGGTCCTGAAGAATTGGCAAGAAGAATGAAGAATATGAAATGCCCTGTGGTGTGTGCCAATTATGATTTTACCTCTTTTGAACTTTCTAAATATGTTAAACCTTATACTATTATTCATAGGGGTGGATATAAGATAGGCATCTTTGGAATGCTTACTGATGTTACTCTTGTAGTGGATAGGACAATAGCCGACAGAATGCCTAAGTTCAATGATATTGAAGTTGCAACTAAATGGGCTAATTATTTAAAGGAAGTAGAAAAGTGTGATCTTGTTATTGCTTTGACACACATTGGATTTACAGGTTCTCCATTTACAGATGGAATGATGATTGAAGGTACAAGAAATATAGACCTTGTGGTTGGTGGTCATTCTCATACATTTTTGAAAAAAATGGAATATGCTAAGAACTTGGACGGTAAGGATATTCCTATAGTTCAGGACGGTTGTTGGGGCCTTTATGTAGGTAAAGTTGTAGTTGAAGATTAGGTTATGCTTAATATCAAGGAAGATAATAAACCTCAAGATTTAGTTCTGACATCTATTGCTGACAGACAGACTGCCATACTGGATATACTTCAGTTACAAGGCAGTGTGTCTGTTACCGATCTTGCTGAAAGGCTTGATGTCTCTGAGGTAACTATACGTAAGGATTTAACTACTTTAGAAAAACAAAATAAACTCTATAGAACTCACGGAAGAGCAATACCTATAAGTCCATATATAGGAGATAGGCACATAAATGAGAAAGAAAAGCAGTTTGTATTGGAGAAAAGGGCAATAGGAAAGTTTGCTGCTTCTATGGTTAAGGAACACGATTCTATTCTTATTGCATCTGGGACAACCATATTATTTATGGCGAAGGAACTTGTTGAGGCTAAAAATGTTACAGTGATCTCTGCCTCTGTATCCGCTTCGTCATTATTGTCTCAAAATAAAAATGTAGAAGTCGTTCAATTGGGTGGGGTAGTGAGAGAGAGTTCTGTTTCTGTGGTTGGCTCTTTTGCCGAAGGAATGTTGAAGTACTTTAATTGTAATCTACTCTTTATGGGGGCGGATGGTATTGATTTAGAGTTTGGTATTACTACTACTAATATGATGGAGGCCAGTCTTAATCGTATGATGATGGGAACGGCACAACAAACAGTCCTATTGGCAGATAGTTCTAAATTCGGTAAAAAAGGGTTTAGTAAAATATGTGATTGCGATAAGATTGATCGTATAATCACTGATGATAAAATTCCTCAAATGTATTTGGATAGTCTTCAAGAAATGGGAATAGAGGTGATAATTGTTAAATCAGTTTAGCCTGCAATCAGGCATACAGCGTGCCTATCATAAGGCATACCATACTTGCAACGACCATTATAAGATCGATAAATTTTCCTTTTAGGTTCTTTTCATGGAAGACCATTGCTCCAAATGTAAATGAAACAATGACGCTTCCACGCCTTACCATGGATACTATTGCTATAAGTGCTCCAGGTTTGCTGAGAGCATATAGGTATGCTATATCTGCTGCCGTAAGGAATATTGATATAAGAGGAATGCTCCAACGCCATTGAAACTTATCCAAATGCCCAAAATGTCCTGTTGTCCTTAACAATAAGAAGACTGACATTATAATTGCCTGATATACATTATACCAACCTTGTACAAAGTATCTGTTTAAGCCTATGCCACCATCAGTTGGAGAGGCTATAAGGAATTTATCATAGAGACCGGATAATGCTCCGAATAATGCTCCGGTAAAAAGTAAAACAATCCACTTATTATGCCCAAAATTGATTCCCTCCTTTTTTCCACTTGAACTTAGCATAAAAACTGCAAAAACTGCTATTAGGACACCGAGCCATTGCCATAGGTTCAATTTTTCACCGAATATAAGCATTGCTCCAATCATCACCATTACAGGTCTTGTCGCATTTATCGGTCCTACTATTGTTATGGGAAGATGTTTAATTGAAAAATAACCACAAATCCAAGATGAAAGCACTAAGACCGCTTTACCTAATACGTATAGGTGTGCCAGCAGCTTGCCTGAAGGTATGTAGAATTTATCGGTCTCAGATATTATACCTGCTGATGAACCTACTATTGCAGGAAGAAAAAAGATTGAGCATATAACAGTATTTATAAACAAAACGGGAATAACTGCATTTGAGCTCAGTGATTTTTTCTTAAATACATCGTAAAATCCTAAGAGACATGCAGATAGAACAGCAAATAATATCCACATAACAGATTATAGGATGTTCATTGATTGTTCACGGATTTTTTCCAACTCGTCCTTCATCTTAACTACAGCTTTTTGTATTTCTGTATGATTGGCTTTAGAACCCGTGGTATTTATTTCGCGTCCCATTTCTTGGATTATAAAACCTAATTTTTTGCCAGGTGCTGGATCTTTATCTATGGTTTCAAGAAAATATTTGCAATGCTGTCTTAAGCGGACTTTTTCTTCATTTATATCCAATTTCTCAAGATAGAAAATCATTTCTTGTTCAAAACGGCTTTGATCTGGTTTTTGCTTTAAATCTGATAGGGATTTCATCAATTTTGTTCTGACGGCTTCAATCCTTTCTGCTTCAAAACTTTCTACAAGATTTTCTAATTCTAAAATATTATTTACTCTTCCTGTTACATCCTTGTAGAGAGCGGCTCCTTCTATTTGTCGATAATTATTTACTCCTTTGATAGCTTCATCAATTGCATTCTCAACCTCATTCCAATTACTATCATTGATAATTTCGGTCTTTTTCATATCCATAATATCTGGGAAACGCAATATGGCAGATAAAATGAAATCATTTGATTCAGAACTTTGAATATTAAGTCCTTGTTTGATCTGACAGATTTGATTGTAATATTCTTTTACTAAACCTTCATTGATTTTCTTGGCAGTTTCTGCCGCATTTGGCTCATAGTTTAAAAAGAAATCAATCGTTCCACGTTTAAGTGTTTCAGATAATTTTTGCCTTAGTTGGAGTTCTTTATCTCTTGGAATAAGGGATGTTTTTATGCTTATATCTGCATTTTTCCCATTTATTGTCCTTATTTCAATAGTAATCTTACCTGTTTCCAATTGAACTTCGCCTTTGCCAAAGCCCGTCATTGATTTTATCATAATGCTTAGATTTAATTAATCGGAACAGGATTTTATTATGGTTCTATATTCGAAAAATCCTATATCCGTCTGCAAATTTATTAATAATTCATTATTTTTGCAGAATGTTAAAAGAAAAATAGAATTTTATGGAAGATACTAAAAAAACAGACCGAAAGGATGTTAAAAGCCTTAATTTCCTTGAGGAAATAATAGAGTCGGATCTTGCCTCAGGTAAGGTAAAGAGTGTTATGACGAGGTTTCCTCCGGAACCAAATGGATATCTCCATCTCGGGCATGCCAAGAGTATCTGTATAAATTTCGGTCTTGCACAAAAATATGGCGGCAAGACTAATCTTAGATTTGATGATACCAATCCAAGTAAAGAGGATACAGAATATGTTGATTCAATCAAGGAGGATATTAAGTGGCTCGGTTTTGATTGGGCTGAAGAAAGATATGCTTCTGATTATTTCGACCAACTATATGAATGGGCTGAAGAATTGATTAAAAAGGGTTTGGCTTATGTGGATGACCAAAATCAGGAAGAGATAAGTAAGGGAAGGGGAACAGTGGATAAGCCTGGTAAAAATAGTCCTTACAGAGATAGAAGTGTTGATGAGAACCTAAAATTGTTCAGGGAAATGAAGGCAGGGGTGTATGCCGATGGAGAAAAGGTACTTAGGGCTAAAATAGATATGGCACACCCTAATATGTTGTTTAGAGATCCGCTTTTGTATCGTATCAAGCATGAATCACATCATAGAACAGGCAATAAATGGTGCATCTACCCTATGTATGATTATACACATGGACAGTGTGACTCTATAGAGCATATAACACATTCTATATGTACTTTGGAGTTTGATGTTCACAGGCCTTTGTATGATTGGTTTATAAATACTTTAGGAATATGGCCGTCACATCAGTATGAGTTCGCCAGATTGAATTTGACTTATACACTTATGAGCAAGAGAAAGTTGCTTGAACTTGTGCAGAAAGGTCTGGTGAGCGGTTGGGATGATCCTCGTATGCCTACTTTATGTGGAGTGAGAAGGCGTGGTTATACTGCTGATGCCCTAAAGATGTTTTGTGACAAAATAGGAGTGTCAAAGCGTGATCAGTTAATGGATATACAATTACTTGAATGGTGTGTACGTCAGGACCTTAATGAGCGTTCCAATAGGTATATGGTTGTTCAAGATCCAATAAAGGTTACTTTGACTAACTGGGAAGCTGGTAAAGTGGAGTGGTTTGATTGCCCTCTTAATCCTGCTGCACCTGAAGGCGAAAAAAGAAGAGTTCCTTTTACTGGTACTTTGTTAATAGATAGGGCAGATTTTATGGAGGATGCACCTAAGAAGTTCTTTAGGCTTAAACCAGATGGTGAAGTACGTTTGAAATATACATATATCATCAAGTGCAATGAGGTAGTCAAAGATGAAGCAGGAAATGTAGTAGAATTGAAATGTACTTACGATCCTGAATCTCGTCCAGGAGCAGGTGAGTGGAGGAGTGTGAAGGGAACTATTCATTGGGTAGCAGAGGAGTATATGAAAAGTATAGAACTTCGTCTATATGACAGATTGTTTACTAAGGCTGATATGGGTTCTATTCCTGAAGATAAGGACTATAAGGAGTTCTTAAATCCTGATTCATTGGTAATTACCCAGGCGTATGCTGAACCTGCTTTGATTGAAGATAATAGCGGAATTGCTGTACAATTTGAACGTACGGGATATTTTATTAAGGATAAAGACAGTTCGGTCGATAAAATAATCTTTAATAAAACTACTTCTCTTAAAGATTCTTATCGACCTGAATAGACTGAACTTAAGATAGGATTTATAATTACATAAGTCCTAAAAGGCGACTTCTCGATAGCAGACATGCTCCGAGAGGTCCTGCTTTTAGTCCTAACTTACTTAATTTTATTTGTGTATCCTTGCTAACAAGGTTTAGAGAATACTTATTTACTGCACTTTTTATTGGTAATAACAGGTAGTCTTTTGCTGTTGAAAGTTTACCTCCTACTATTACTAATTCAGGATTGAATATATTTATTAGTCCTGCAATTGCTCTTCCTAAAGTAAATCCGATATTTTCTATTGCCTCAATTGCAAGTACATCCTCTTCCATAATGGCTTCTATTATATCTTCAGAAGTGATTTCTTCTCCTTTGTCAAACTTTTTTGACAGTATTGAGTTGCGACCTTCTTTGAGTTTGTCAATGATTATTTGATGAAGAGCTGAACCTGATGCCCCTGTCTCAAGGCAACCTACCTTGCCGCATTGACATATTAAGTCGTTGTTAAGCATTGGGAAATGTCCTACTTCACCTGAAAATCCAGATTTTCCTATATGAAGTTTACCATCTAAAATCATCCCCATGCCAAGTCCCCAACTTGCGTTGATAAATAGAATGTCTTTTTCGTTTGTTATTCCTCCGGCTAAAAATTCTCCGTATGTCATAGCCCTGGAGTCATTTTCTATGGTAACAGGAACTCCAAGATATTTTTCCAATAAGGAAGAAAGTGAGTGGTCTTCACTTATAAAATATGTGAAACTATATCCCGTTACTGAATTTACACGTCCTGAAAGAGTTAATCCACAACTTATTACCTCGCTCATATCTATGCCGATTTGTGATATTTGGGATTTAATAATAGTGGCAAGTTTTTCTAATGATTTGGGGTTACTTTGTAATGTAAATGGAATATTAGGCTGATAATCAGTAATTTGCCCCTTAAAATTGGTTACTATTATAGAAATATGTTGTCTTGCTACTTCTACACCTGCAATATATCCAGCGGATTGGTTCATCCCATAAATACTTGGTCTTCTACCTCCTGATGTACCATGTTTTCCCATATCTTCAAGGAAACCATCCTCAATCAGTTCACAAACCAGTTTAGTTATGGTAGGAATACTGCTATTCAATTCTTTACTTAATTCGGCTATACTATAATCATCATTTATACAAAGACCTATTATTTTCCGTTTTGTCTCTGTGTTTTTTCCGTCGATCCGGGTTAGAAATGATCTGTTCATAAGTTTAATTATTTTTTAGCGTTCCAATATTTTTCTATATCTTCAAGAGTTTTTCCTGTTGTATCTGGTACTGCTTTCCACATTATCAATATATATGGGATGCACATAAATGCAAAGAGGAAGAAAGTTCCTGCTGTTGTCAGATTGGTAAGCATCCAAGGTGTTAGTTGTCCTATAATGTAGGTGCCTATCCATAGAGCCAATCCGGCAATGCTCATTGCTAATCCCCTAACTTTATTAGGATACATCTCTGAAAGGAGTACAAAGACTACTGCACTGATTGATATTGCTGTACAGAATACGTAGAAAAGGAAGAATGTGAGTAAAAAGGCACTTCCAAGACCTAAATCTGCACTCCATTTGAAGTAAGTCCCTATCATTATCAGGCTTATTATCATACCGGATACTCCCCAGTATACCAATTTTTTTCTTCCAACCTTATCTATAATCAACAAGGCGATTATGGTGGTTAAAAAGTTTACTGCACCTACTAGAACTGTTGAGAACATTGAACTTTCACCTGAAAGACCAGCGTCGTGGAAAATTTTAGGACCATAATATAGTACGGCATTTACTCCCATAAACTGCCCTAATATGGCTATTGCAGAGCCTATAATTACAGCTTTGAAAATTCCTGGTTCCAATAATGTTTTCCATTCTGTCTTTTCTTCTCCTTTGATTGAGTTGGCAGTGGCTTCGAGTTGATCCTCTACTGTTTCTTTTGAATTGTATATTTTACCAAGAATGGCTCTTGCCTTATCCTCTTTGCCTTTAACAATTAGCCATCTCGGACTTTCAGGAATGAAAAAGATAACTATAAGGAAAAGTATGTCGGGAATTGTTTCAAAACCTAGCATTCCTCTCCAATATTCAGAGTTAAACATACTAACCGTAATATTGGCATTCTCTGAATCTATATCTGCATCTCTAAGAATAAAGTAGTTGATTAAATATGCGAGTAGAAAGCCGACTGTGATTGCAAGTTGATACAGTGAAACCATAGAACCACGCTTTTGTGGTACCGCAATTTCTGATATGTAAATAGGGGATACTATAGATACTATACCTATTCCGATACCTCCTATGATTCTGTATATTACAAGTTGCTGAAAATTGCCGCATACAGCACAACCTATGGCTGAAATACTGAATAAGACGGAAGATATTATCATTGTTTTTTTTCTTCCTAAGAAGTCACTTAGCATACCTGCACAGATAACTCCTATAATTGAGCCTATCAGAGCACATCCTACGTACCATCCTTCTCCAGCATCATTAAGAGAAAATTGTCCTCTTACTATTTCTGTTGTCCCTGAAATAACTGCAGTATCATATCCGAATAAAATACCACCTATTGCAGCAACTATGGCAAGAGAGAAGACAAACCTTAGATTGGTTACTGTTTTTTCCGCGTTCATTTATATTTATTGATTAATATGTATTTTGCAAAAATAAAGAAATTTATTCTAATACCTAAACTTATGTATATTATTTATTAATGTGAAATTAGGTTTTTTAGTATCTTTGTGGGGTTAGATTAAGTCTTTGTAGATGTTTAGAAAATTAAGAAACAGATTGAAGCAAATCAATCTTTCAATGAGAACTAAGTTGACTCTCAGTTTGCTTTCTATTGCTGTGATATTACTCATTTCAAGTGCAATATCTATTTTGGAATATAGCAGAATGAGTAATTATGTATCGGAACTTATAGCAGGAAATATTAACAGTATTAATATAGCAAGACGGCTTGCAGATGTGACTAATGCATATAATCTTAAAATTCTGACTGTTATAGGAGATGAAGGAGAAATTAAATTGCCAGAATTTGACCAGAAAGAATTTACGTCCTATTGTGACAGTCTTAGAAATGCCCTTTCTGCAAATAATCTTGCAAATCTTGCGGATTCTGTGGAGTATTCATATTCTGCCTATATGCTTACTTCTTTGGAAGTAACTGATGTGTTAAAGTCTGATTTCACTGATACGCGTACATGGTATTTTGAGCGATTGCAGCCAGTTTTTAATGAACTTAAAAATAATATGGACGTATTAAGTACCGCGATATATAGGCAACTTCAAAAAAATTCAGCGACTTTTGAGAGGGGATTTTATAGAAGTATTATTCCTGGTGCTGTGGCTGTGGCTGTCGGTATTCTTTTAGTCCTTCTGCTTATGTTTATGCTGCTTGTCTATTACGTTAATCCTATATATAAGATGCTCTCTGGTATGGAAAATTACCGAGCCGTAGGTAAAAAATATAATTATACATTTGACGGAGATGACCAGTTATCAGAATTGAATAATGGAATAACAGAGATAACAGAGGAAAATCTTCAGTTGAAAAAACATCTTAAACAGATGAGAGAGGAAGTATCGTCGAAACTTAAATGATAAGGTAGGGTGAATCTGAAAATTATATCAAAAAATGTAGGTTTTGCTCTGTTGGTCAGTGCATTATTTATGTTTATGTCTATTCTCATTTCTATTGGAGAGGGAAATGACAGTGCTCTTGCAGCTCTTATTATAAGTTTTGTAATAACATTTACGGTAGGTATATTTCCTTTTATTTTTGTACGCAAAGCTAAGGGAATATCACTTAAAGACGGATATATGATAATTGTGCTTTCATGGACTCTGTCTTTTATTTTTGGGATGTTGCCTTATGTGCTTTGGGGAGGTCCGTTTTCAGTTGCAAATGCATGGTTTGAAAGTGTATCCGGCTATACAACAACAGGGGCAACTATATTGTCTTCTGTAGAATCTCTACCCAAAAGTTTGCTTTTCTGGAGGGCTTCTACTCATTTTATAGGCGGTTTGGGAGTCGTTGTATTTCTTCTACTGATTATTCCATCGGCATCTCCTATAAAACTCAGACTTTCCAATATGGAACTGTCTTCTTTGTCTAAGGAAGGATATAATACAGGGGTCAATAAGAGTGTATATATTTTTACCTATGTGTATTTGGGGCTGAATTTTGTTGCATTCATAATGTATATGATTGCTGGAATGGGACCGTTTGATGCAATTTGTCATGCGTTTAGTGTTTGTTCTACTGGCGGATTTGGTACAAAGAATCTTTCTATTGCTTCTTTTAATTCGCTTGGAATTACACTTACTACAATGCTGTTTATGTATCTTTCTTCACTACATTTCGGTATGCTGTTTATGGCTGTTATATCTCATTCTTTCAGACCGTTTAATAATGCCGTATTCAAGACTTATACTCTTTTTCTGCTTATTGTCTCTATAGCTATTGCTGCAATGCTTAAAAGTTCGGGAGCAATTGCGAGTTGGGGTTCTGCTTTGCTTAATGGCTCGTTTCATGTTTTGAGTTATACTTCTACAACAGGATTTGCTATTGCTGACAGCAATGATTTTTTAACTATTTCCAAGGTATTATTGTTGGTATGTGGCTCTTGTTGCGGTATGGCAGGCTCTACTACAGGAGGTATAAAAATAGACAGATTGGTAATTCTGTGGAATGTGATTAAGAAACATATATACAGAGCTGTTCATCCTTCGTCTATATCTGAAATAAAACTTGGAGATCATATTGTAAAAGATGATGAAGTTTTTCCTCATATACTCTTTATGGCTCTCTACTTTTTTATTCTAATCATTTCTGTTGTCTTATGCTTGTCTTTTGGAGTAGATACTTCAAATTCGTTGCTTGCAACATTATCTACTTTGGGTAATATAGGTCCTTCAGTAGGAGCGCTCGGAACCTTTGGAAATTATGGAATGGAACCAGATATAGCAAAATTTATATATTCTGTAAATATGTTTTTGGGTAGGGTAGAAATTTATCCGGTTTTTGCTGTGGTGTATATGATGTTTGAACGAAAAAGTAAATAAGATTTACAATATGGATAAGCAGCAATACCTATTAGATGCCTTTTTATCTCATTTCCATTTTGAACCTACCGAATGTCAAAAAAAACTTTTTTCGGATATAGCTTCTTTCATTATCTCTGACGATGGAGATATTTTGGTTGTAAATGGTTATGCAGGAACAGGAAAGACATCTGCATTGGCAGCAGTTATTGCATCTATGAAGGAGTTTCATATGCCTACTGTCCTGCTTGCTCCTACAGGAAGAGCTGCAAAAGTCTTATCATCGTATGCCGGAAAGCAGGCATATACTATCCACAAGCATATATATAGGCAAAAATCTGTAGGAAATGATGGTTTCGGACAATTTTCTTTATCTTATAACAAGGCTAAAGATACCTTATTCATTGTAGATGAAGTTTCTCTTATAGGTATTGATTCTAATAATCAACCGACTAATTTCGGTTCTGGCAATTTGTTAGAGGATCTTGTCAATTTTGTAAGGTCGGGAATAGGATGCAAGCTTATAATGATAGGTGATTCTGCTCAATTACCCCCAGTCGGATTGGAAAAAAGTCCTGCTTTGTCTGAAGAATATATGTCATTGGTAGGCGGGGCAAAATTTACAGGTCTTACTACTGTTGTTCGTCAAAAAGTTGAGTCTGGCATATTGTATAATGCTACTATATTAAGGAATCTTATAGCGTCAGATAGTTATGGTACTGTATATACACCAGATGAACTTCATCTTAAAAATATTAACTATGAGGATTTTAACTTAATTTCAGGTGGTGAACTTATAGAAACTTTATCCGATGCTTATAGTACTTATGGTGAAGATGAAACGATTGTTTTATGTCGTTCAAATAAGCGGGCAAACAAATATAATGCAGGTATAAGAGCTATGGTTCAGTATAAGGAAGAAAGTATGGTGAAAGATGAGAGGTTGATGATAGTGAAGAATTGCTATCACTTTGTTCAAGATGTAGAAAACTTGGATTATATAGCCAATGGAGATATGGCAAAGTTGAGTCGTATATGGCATTATGAGGAACGCTATGGACTTCACTTTGCTGATGCGATACTTCTTTTCTCTGATTATGGCGACAGGGAAGTAAAAGCTAAGGTGTGTCTTGACACTCTCGAGTCAGAGGCAGCCAGTCTTACATATGAACAGCAGAATGCATTGTATCAGGGAGTTATGGCTGATTATGCTCATCTCTCAAATAAGAAAAAACAATATGAAGCAGTCAGGGAAGATCCTTACTATAATGCTTTGCAGTTGAAGTATGCTGAAGCCATTACATGCCATAAATCGCAGGGCGGTCAGTGGAAATGTGTTTTTATAGATAACCCTTTTTGGAATGATGAATTGACTACTGATGATCTTAAATGGCTTTATACGGCGATTACGCGAGGAGTTGAAAAAGTTTATCTAATTAATTTTAAAGATGAATTTTTCAATAGATAAGGTACTTATTTTTGTTATTTTTGCAAATACGAGTTTAATAGAAATATAGGTATGGAATATAGAGAAGTTGCCCAAAGGTGGTTGTCTGGAGATTTTGATCCGGAAACCAAGTGTAAAATTATCGAATTGAAGAATACTGATCCTGCAGGTTTTGAGGATGCTTTCTACAGAAACCTGGAGTTTGGAACAGGAGGTCTTAGGGGAATTATGGGAGTAGGTACAAACCGCATGAATAAATATACTGTCGGTATGGCTACTCAGGGACTTGCAAATTATATCAAGAAAAATGTGCAAGGAGATGACCTGAAAGTTTGTATATCATTTGATAGTAGAAATAATAGTAAGTTATTTGCAAAAATAACCGCAGATGTCTTCTCGTCAAATGGATTACATGTTTATTTATTTGATAATATACGTCCTACTCCTGAATTGAGTTATGCAATACGTTCTAAGGGAGCTGTTGCTGGAGTTATGATTACAGCATCGCACAATCCTAAGGAATATAACGGATATAAAGTATTTTGGTCTGATGGTGCTCAAATTACAACTCCTGTAGATAAAGAGATTGTAGCCGAGGTAGCAAAAATAGTAGAACCTTCACAAGTTAAGTTTGATCCTACAGAAGAATGTGGTGAAATTGAACTTATGGGAAAGGAAATGGACGAGGCATATATGAATGATATTCTGTCATTATTGCTTTCTCCGGACTCACGTGCAAGGCATCCGGAACTTAAATTTGTATATACTCCGCTTCATGGTTGTGGAGTAAGGCTTGTGCCTGAATGTCTTAATAGAATAGGTTTTAAGAATATTTATCATGTTCCTGAACAAGATGTAAGTGATGGAAATTTCCCTACAGTATCTTCTCCAAATCCTGAGGAAGAAGAGGCGATGAAGATGGCTTTGGCTGTTGCTAATAAGGAAGGTGCTGATATAGTTATGGCGACAGATCCTGATGCTGACCGTATGGGCATTGCAGTAAGGGATGACAAGGGTAAGATGCTTAGACTTAATGGCAATCAAACGGCTTCAATTTTAACTTATTATATTCTTACAAGGTGGAAAGAACTTGGCAAACTTGATGATTCTAAATACATTGTTAAGACTATTGTTACTACTGGGTTACTGAGTCGTATTGCTGAAAGTTTTGGAGTTAAATGCTATGATGTTTTGACTGGCTTTAAGTATATAGCAGAGGTTGTAAAGCGAAATGAAAAGGATAAAGAGTTTATATGTGGGGGAGAGGAAAGTTTTGGATTTAATGTTGGGCAGTTTGTAAGAGATAAAGATGCTCAGATTGCTTGTGCTATGACAGCTGAATGTGCGGCTTGGGCAGCAGATAGGAACATGACTCTTTATGATGTTTTACAGGAAATTTATAATAAATACGGCTATTGTAAAGAAGCTCTTGTTTCTCTTGTAAGAAAGGGAAAGGCAGGGATTGAAGAAATCCAAAAAAGAATGGCGGATATGAGGCAGAATCCGCCTGAAAGTATGGGTGGATCTAAAGTTGTGAAGATTATAGACTATAACTTCCCTGAAAAGACGGGGCTGCCTAAGTCTAACGTACTTCAATTCTTTAACGAAGCTGGAGATGTGGTATCTGTACGTCCGTCAGGAACCGAGCCTAAGATTAAATTTTATTTTGGAGCAAGAGGGGATGATGCAGATAAAAAAATAGAGCTACTTAAGGAACAATTTGTTTAGAATAAATATTGTAATATTTTGTTTTTGCCGTAAGTATAAGTACTTACGGCAATTTTTATAATTTATCAATATACTCCTTCATCAGTGTCTTTTTTGACATAGCTTTATGGAAGAGAGTTAATTGGTTTCGTGTCCTTACGAGATTATGCTCAGGATATTTAATCTTATAATACTTATCACCATTTAGATAGTCTGTAAAGAATCTAACTGCCTGCATAAATGGGAACAGGCAGGCTGCAAATGGAAGATTTTCCCTTTCTATAGGGGTTAGAAAGGCTCTTGTACCCTCTATATATCCCTTTGTGAAGGCTTTAAAAATATCCATTCTGAAATCAATCTGTTCTATATTCGGACTATCTTCTGGCTGCGTATTGGCTGCAGTACGAAGAAAATCTCCATAATCTGAAAATACATAATTAGGCATAACTGTATCCAAGTCAATTACACAAAGAACATTTCCAGATTTATCGAACATCATATTATTAACCTTTGTATCACAGTGACATATCCGTTTAGGTAGCAATCCCTCCCTGAATAATCTTTCTGCCTTGCACATTTCATCTTTGTAGAGAAATATATCTTCGAGTATACTTTTGACCTCAGGATCATTCAGTCTTCCTGCTTTATTTTCATTTACAGCATCTTGTAATTGTCTTGCACGAAGTTCCATATTGTGAAAGTCTGGAATTGTATCACCCAATTTTTCATTTATATCAGATAGCATAGATTCAAAATTGCCAAAAGCCCTTCCTGCATGTTCTGAAAATTTAGGATCTACAGTTTCAAATGTAAGTGCATCAGGAATAAAGACAGAAACTCTCCAAAATTCTCCTGATTTTTCAATATATGTCTTTGAACTACCTTTTACAGGTATAAATCTTAGCACTTTACGTTTTATATCTTTTTCTCCAGCTACTTCAAGTTTTTTTCTTATATGAGAAGTGACGGCTTCAATATTGTGCTGAAGCAAGTCTACATCTGTGAAAATGGAATTATTTATCCTCTGAAGTACATAGTCTGTATCACCTGTAGTTGTAGTGACCTTATAAGTATCATTTATAAGACCATTTCCGAGGGGTTTGATTTCTTTTATTGTCCCTTTAATGTCGAACTCTGAAGCAATTTGTATTAATTTATCCATATCAGATATGTGATTATTTTTATACCGTTATTCCTAAATCAGGATGCGAATTATAAAGTTAGCATATTTAATTTAATAAACAATAAACGGGATAACTGTAACAGAATCTTTTGTGTAAGAGATTAAATGCAGTGTGCCTTTATTTAGCACAAGAATTATATATTTTTGTTGAGAAACTAATGTTAAATTATTTAAAAGAGGAAAACAAGACAATCAGAGTGGCATCCATACGGTAGGGGTGTATAAAATGTATTATATTTGCATATATGGGAAGGATAAATAACTTATACGATATGATTTTTCACTTATTTGATTGTAGGCAGGGACAAAAAGACAGAATTGTATGTTCTTTCTTGGTCTGTCTTTTTTTTCTTGCTGTAAGTTCTATACAGGCATTAGCCTCAAACTCTTCATTGATATTTTCATGCTCCTCAGATAACGACTTATTAGGTGTTTTGTGTAGTAATAATATTCCATGTACAAGATTTGATACTCCAGATGAAGCTATATCTCATGCGAATATTGGTGACAAGGTCTTAATTCTGGCAGATGGTTATCCTAAAACTTGTACACCTTTAGACAAAGAAATATTCCGTCAAGTATCGGAGAAAAAATTAAAACTTTATATTGAATATCCATCGTATATTCCTGAGTTTGGGGAGGTTACATCTTATGAAGCTGGATTGAAACGAATTGTTGTTACTTCTGATGCCATTAAAGGTCTAAATAAGTATGATATATTGGATTTTCATGACTGTCGTTTCGTTAAACTTAATTCCAAGTCGGCTCTGCTTAAAATTGCAAAAGTTGCTGGTTTTGATTATGCTTGTTATGGTCTAAAGGCAGAAGAAGAACAGTTTCCTATTCTTCTGAAACTTTCTCCCGAATTAATGGTATCAACTACTAAACTTAGTAACTTCATTAAAGGAAGGTATGCTCCTAAAAAGGCAATAAGTTCTATTCTGAACTATATACTTAATTTTATTACAGAGGGGGAGTACTCTAAAGTAGAAATGGATTGGGCTCCTTCCGTACGTCCAACATATTCAAGAATGGCTGAGATACCTCAGGGGGCAGAAATGTCGGCAGTAAAAAGGGGAATAGACTGGTATTTTAATTCTGGCATGTTGCTGAATAGGGAAGGCTGGAACACTTATAAAAGTTTGTGGCATCTTAATAAAAATAATATGCATACTACCGTGCCTGTTATCGATTCTGCTTGCGAACGCCCTGAGTCTAAGTCTGGGAATGGTCGCTTTGGTGTACTTGAAGGTATTGTATCCAAAGTCAGGTGCGATGGCAGTCAACCTACAAGATGGTGGCTTAGAAGTGATTCTAATGGCGAAAGTTCTCTTGCTTTTGCTTTACGGTGGAAATTGGATGGCAACTCTAAATGCAAAACAGTTGCAAAAAATCTTCTTGATTGGGTTTATATACGTTCTGGTTTGTTTCAAAGGGATGCGAAAAAACCAAATTATGGCTTGATTTTCTGGGCTCCGGGAAATGCACAGGCGTTGTATCAAGATAATGACATTAAAGCAATATTGGGCTGCATTGGAACTTCGGCTCTCCTTAATACAAATCGTTGGGATGAGGAGCTGGTAATGAATATATTGGGAAATTTCAGGACTACAGGCGTTAATGGCTTCAGGGGATGGCGTCTTGAAAATCCAGAGCTGCTCAAGAACGGATGGAAACATTATTGGGAAGGGACGGAAGTAAGATTGCAACCTCATTATGAGGCATGGACCTGGGCTTCCTACTTGTGGCTGTACAGTCATACAAAGTGGAAGCCGCTTTTAGAGAGGACTGAAAAAGGGATTGAAACGATGATGGAAGCCTATCCTGATAATTGGAAATGGACCAATGGCATTCAGCAGGAAAGGGGAAGAATGTTACTGCCTCTTGCATGGTTGATTAGAGTAGATGATAAGCCAATATATAGAAAGTGGTTAAAACAGATTGCCAATGATATAGAACGCTCTCAAGATGTTTCAGGTGCTATAAGGGAAGAGTTGGGAAGACCAGGAATGGGGGATATGGCAGCACCGACATCTAATGCTGACTATGGCAATGGTGAATCTCCGCTAATTCAGGAAAATGGCGATATGGTGGCGGATCTGCTTTACACATGTAATTTTACATTTTTAGGCTTACACGAAGCCTATGCCGCTACAGGTGATATTCAATATAAGAGAATGGAGGACAAACTGGCAGAGTTTCTTATTCGTATACAAATCAAAAGTGATGATTATAATAATCTTGATGGAGGTTGGTTCCGTGCTTTTGATTTCAAGAGTTGGGAATATCGTGGCTCCAATTCGGACTCTGGCTGGGGTGCTTGGACTATAGAAACAGGTTGGACTCAAGCTTGGATCCCTACTGTTTTATCATTGCGTCTTCTTAACAAAAACTTGTGGGATCTTTCAAAAACTAGTAAGATTAACAAAAAGTTTTCAAAAGTTAAAGCAAAGATGTTTTATGAATAAAATATACAGGATACTCGTCTTTTGGTCAGCGTAAGAGTCGTTTGCCATGTCTTCGCTCCAGCCTCGTCAGGGCGAAGAAACACAAAAAAAACTTGTCGTGTTATGAGAAGTCAGTAGTAATTTGCAGAAAAATGATTACCTTTACAAACGTTTGTCTTTTTTTGAATAAAAAACAAGTATAATACTTATTAAAATAAAATAACAATGAAAATAAAAAATTTATTAAAGTGGCTAATCCTTATACTATGTGCGTGTGTCGTAACCTTTAATTCTTGCGACAAGTCGAATTATAATCAAAATAATCGTAATGAGATGAAACAACAAGAGAAGGAAAAGCAGAAGCAAGAGGAGAAGAAGAAGGAGGAGGAGAAGAAGAAGGAAGAGGAGAGGAAGAAGGAAGAGGAGAAGAAGAAACAAGAGGAGAAGCAGAAGGAAGAGGAGAAGAAGAGACAGGAGGAAGAAGCAAGACGAAAGAAAGAAGAGGAGGAGAAGCAACTTACGCTCGACCCTACTTCGCTCAAGTTGACTCCAATGGGGGCAAAGAACGTAAACATCAAGAATGGAACGGCACCATACAATGTAAAGGTTACTAATAGCAGTATTGCTCTTGTAAAGGTGCATGACAATGAAAACTTTATCACTGTTATCGGCTTAGGAATTGGTGAGACAGAGATTGTGGTGACCGACAAGAATATGAAAACAGGAAAGGTGAAGGTTACGACGGGCAATAATTAACCCATCAATGTAAGCAAGGCAAACGTAACATTGCTACGAGATCACTACTCCAAACTTACCGGAAAGGGAAACCTTTTCGGTATTTTTTTACCTTATTATATTGCTAATCATTCTCCATAAGCCTTTATTTATTTTTGTTCTATTTATTTTAAATCTTATTGTTCCTTTGTAAGGTGACTTTAACAGGCAGCACTCTCTCCTGCAGTCGCTTTATCTCCTGCATTATCTTCTCTATGAGGCTTTTCATATTTGGTGTTGACATTTAAGAGGACAAAACTTGGTTTTTTGAAACGTCTACGAGGGGGTATATGGTCATTTTTTGGCTCAAATGTACGCTATGAAACGTTTTAATTATACCGATATGGCAGTGAAAATGCGTTAAAAAATAGAGCTAAATGCCTTTTATATAGGTATTTAACCCAAAAAGAGACTCGAAAAAGTGTGTGTGTAGTGTTTATTTAGTTATTACAAGATATAAATTAAAGCAAATTAGTAGTATTATTAAAATTATATAACCTAAATTTGCAGATGTTTACTTATAATCGATAGATATGTTTGAAAATTTGTCTGAAAGGCTTGAACGCTCCTTTAAATTACTTAAAGGGGAAGGCAAGATTACTGAAATAAATGTAGCTGAGACAGTTAAAGATATAAGAAGGGCACTTTTAGATGCCGATGTGAACTTTAAGACAGCAAAGGCTTTTTGTGACCGCGTAAAGACTAAGGCGATAGGACAAAATGTACTGACTTCAATAAAACCTCAGCAACTGATGGTGAAGATTGTTCATGATGAACTTACAGACTTCATGGGCAGTCAGAACAATGATATAAATATAAAAGGAAATCCTGCAGTAATTTTGGTGGCTGGTCTAAACGGCTCAGGTAAAACTACTTTTTCATCAAAATTAGCCCTTAATATCAAGAGCAAGAGGGGAATGAAAGTCCTGCTTGCAGCGTGTGACACATTCCGTCCAGCGGCTGTAGAGCAATTGAAAGTCCTTGGTTCTCAAATAGATGTTCCTGTATATTCTGATGAAAACGAAAAAAATTCAGTAAAGATAGCAAAGGAGGCAATCAAATATGCCAAATCTGAAGGAATATCTGTCGTAATAATAGATACTGCTGGTCGTCTTGCAGTAAATAAGGAACTTATGGATGAAATATCCGAGTTGCATAAGGAAGTAAATCCAAGTGAGACTTTGTTTGTTGTGGACGCCATGACGGGTCAGGATGCAGTAGAAACAGCGAAGGCTTTTAATGATTGTTTGGATTTTGATGGTGTTGTACTGACAAAGATGGACGGAGATACAAGAGGCGGTGCTGCATTATCAATTAAGGCTGTAGTAGGTAAGCCTATCAAATTCATTTCCTCTGGAGAAAAGTTGGAAACCCTCGATCTATTCCACCCTGCACGTATTGCAGATCGTATACTCGGAATGGGTGATGTAGTATCTTTGGTTGAAAAGGCTCAGGAACAGTTTGACGAAAAACAGGCACGCGAACTTAAGAAAAAGCTTGCACGTAATCAATTCACTTTCATGGACTTCTATAATCAGATACAGCAAATTAAAAAGATGGGTAATATTAAGGACCTTGCAGGCATGATTCCAGGAATGGGAAAGGTTCTTAAAGATGTAGATATGGATAATAGTTCTTTTAAAGGTATAGAAGCCATTATAATGTCTATGACACCGTCAGAGAGAGAGCATCCCGAAATCATAAATGGAAGTAGAAGAAAGAGGATTGCAGATGGTTCAGGTACATCCATTCAAGAAGTAAACAGATTGCTAAAACAATTTGAAGGCACCCGCAAACTGATGCAAGGTGCCATAACAGGTAATCTTATGCAGCGCATGAGAGGCTTTAGACGTTAAGCCTACTTCGGATTCGTAAATAGAAGATTCATATCTCTTTGAAGTGCCTTATCGGCAATATCTTCAGGTATAAATTTCCATTTTCCTATACGAGCAGGATTTCCTATAATTTCCGGATCTATGATCCGGTTTTTCTTTATATAGTCATATATAAGAAGTCTTATTTCAGGATAACTCTCTACTAATCTATCGTTAATTTTATCTGTATCAATACCTGCCCCCTCACGAAGAATATTTCCTCCACCACTTGCTCTATATGATGTCATAGCAACATAATAGGTACTGTCTGAATAAAAAGGATTTCCATTAGCAAGTGATTGAATTTCAATTCTCTTTCCAAAAGGAGCAGTAACATTTACCGTATAATTTATTCCACCTGCCGAATCAAAATTGTATGGACGATTGTCAAAAGACCAACCTACTTGATTATATCTTTTATTTTCTTTATTACTTATTTTAAGAATATGCTCAGTGGGAGAAGTAATTGTATTTATCTGAGTATTATATGCAAATTCAAGACAGCCTTTTATTTCCTTGCCTGTCATTTTAATAATAAATAATTGATTCTCAAATGGATATAATTTAAACAAATCATTATAAACCAGAGTTCCTTTATTTATTTTATCATTATATGTAAGTGGAGCCGCAAACGAAATTTGAGCTGGAGGGCAAGATAGTGAAATTGTATGCAGGAGGTTCATATAGTTGCACATTCCCTTATAAGCATCCCGAGTAAGTAAATCTGCTTTTAATTCGCCTATAGGTCTAAGCGTAAACTTTCTTACTTTTTCAAAATCCTTTCTGAAGGCATTTCGCATCGCTGTATCTGCCATCTCTGCCTTTACTGGGATTAAGTTTGCTGATAAGGTTTTAGATATAATCTTTCCATTTTTTACTGTCACATCTATAACTCCATGCCCTAAGTTTTTAGAGTGACTTCCAGAATTAATAAGGCAAATACTGTCTCTTTGAAGTATTAATGCAGAGTGGTCGTGTGCACAAACAAGAAAATCAACACCCTTAAGGCTGTTATAAAGGTCAAGGGCCTGAGATTCCAGTAAACTTCCATCTCCTTTGCCTACACCGGAATGCATCACTGTCACTACAACATCAGGTCGCTCTGTCTTTCTAACTCGATTTACATCATTTTGTACCAACGGCAAGAGAGACGAAAACGTCATTCCTTTCCATAATTTCTCTGAAAGCCAAGCCTTTATATTTGGATTAGTATAACCTAATACAGCCACTTTAAGACCTCCTCTTTTAAATATCTTATATGTTTGGAAATATGGCTTTCCATTATCATTTCTTATAGCATTACCTGCAAGAAAAGGTATTCCGTATTTGGCAAGTTCATTGGTTACTCTATCATACACTCTATGTCCTGTCTCAATATCATGATTTCCCACAGCAATAGCATCATATTTCATATAGGATACAAGCCTTGGAAATATGTGCGGACTCAATGTATCTACATAATTGTAGTAATATGCAGCATTATCTCCCTGCAAACAGTCTCCTCCATCTACAAGAAGTACATTTTCCTCACCTGCTGCTTTACGTACACTATCCACATAATGGTTGATGGCAAAAATAGACTTTTGAATATGTCCTCCTACATAAGAACTGTCAAACCAAGTTGCATGTATATCATTGGTTGTCAATAATTCCAAATGATATTTTCCATCCTTTAAACGATTGCATGAGGTCGAAGCAAGACCAAAACAGAGGATACCTGCTATTATAAAAGAATTGGTTTTCATATTTAATTTTTCTCTAATATGTTTTATTGTTTCTTGTTTTATTTCTCCACTTTTCAAGATTGAATATAAGTGACAACTTCTGTCGGGAACCCATAAATCCTATTTTTCCATTCTCATTTGTAGCAAAATGTCCCATAATACTTATCTTCAAATCTATAAAATCTGATATATGTGGCTGATAAAAGAGTTCAAGTCTGTCATATAAACCCACAGCATTTTGAGTTTTATCATTATGGAAGATTCTATAAAAGGGATCTCCGAAATATAGCAGACTACCATATTTATTACCGCCTGCATCGATTTTGTTATAATATGGCATAAGACTTTTCCCTATATATAGCTTATTTTCAATTCCAGTATTCCAATTCATAATCCGTAAATCAATTTGACCTCCTTTGGGAAAAACAAATTTTGAAGAAACCAACCTATCTCTTTGAAATCCTTGTAAATAAGAAAGTTTAACAGAAAAGTCCTGTATCCATAGATCCCTTCCAAGTGACAACTTAATAAAAGGAGAAGCCAATATATTGTCTACAACTCCTCCATATTCTACCATATTTGCTAAATGATATCCAAAAAATGACCAACCTGCAGTAATCAACTTACTAAAATGAATATTTCCTGAACTGAATATAAGAAACCGCTCCCTTCTTCCTCTTCCATACTGTCCCATCCAATCTAATCCAATTTCATACACTGCTTTAGAACTGATAACATTTAACAATACACCTTCGATATTATTGTCATAAAATCGCAGAGAATCAGAATAGAAAGCATTATCATATTCACCTACACTAAAAGAACGTGGAAATACTCCAGCATAGCCAGAAATCAGAGCTTTTCCAGATTTAGCTTTTACATTATAGTACAATAGCAACTCTCTCAAAAGACTTGAGTTTTCAAGTGACCGATCTGCCTTACTAACAGGAGATTCTCCCATATTTTTCAATACATCTATACCCAACATTACATTATGAGTCATAGACTTATCATTGACCTTAAATCCTATTTGAGGAGTCAATCGTGCGGCATTTATTGTCATAGAATTTGTATATAGATTCTTTCCTACATCAAATTCGCGATTATCTAAATTATACTCAAAATTAACTCTGTAGTCAAATTTAACAGGATTTTCTTTTTGAGAATTTTGTTTATCCCTAAATCTCCAAAAATCAAATGGTTGAGCCTGAATGTTTAACGACATTCCGCTATAAACCAATAGTATCGTTATTATTTTTCTCATAACTACAAATTTAGTAATTTTGCAAAGAAGGTTTTATAAGATATGATTAAATTCAAGACTGATGTAGAAGTTGGGGAAAGTTGTGTAAGTATCTCTCTTCAAGACAAAATATTAGTTATAGGCAGTTGTTTTTCAGATGAAATAGGGATGAAGTTAAGACAGGGAGGTTTTAATATATGTCTTAACCCATTCGGAACACTATATAATCCTATTTCTGTTTGCAATTCTATACAAAGGCTCGCATCAGGAATACCGTTTACAAAAGAAGACTGTATAGAAATGGGTGCAGGAGCTGGTTTAATCTGCTCATTCTCTCATCATACATCTTTTGCAAGACCCAATCAAGAGGCATTTTTAGAGAATGCAAATACATCATTAAAAACAGCATCCGACTTCTACAAAGACTGCAATAAAGTGATTATAACTCTCGGTACTTCTTGGTGTTATAATCTAAAAACTACTGGTGAAACAGTATCAAACTGTCTTAAAAGGAATGCGTCAGAATTTAGTAGGGAATTATTGTCATTATCACATGAAATTACACTATTAAAATTACTAATCAGTAAGTTTTCCAAAGACACAAAGGAAATAAGAGGAAAAGAGTTCATATTCACAGTAAGTCCTATAAGGCATTTAGCAGACGGAGCTCATGGCAATCAGATAAGTAAAAGTTTGTTGCTTATTGCAATAGATGAAGTTCTAAAATTATTTCCGAATGTTGTAGACTATTTCCCATCTTATGAAATACTGTTGGATGATTTAAGGGATTACAGGTTTTATGCTGATGATATGGTTCATCCATCTTCTCTTGCCGTTAATTACATCTGGGAAAAATTCAAAAAATTTGCAGTACCGTCTTCTGAAGAAGAACAAATACTGCAAAATGAAAAATCCTATAGACAATCTCTTCACATACCAATTCACTGATTTTGTTTTTCAAAAGCATTAATTCCAGATTGAAGAAAATCTATATATTCGTCAACATTAAGGTTATAACCTCTGACAGGCACCAATAACTCACCAGAAAGCGAAAGAATAGCATAATTTGGTTGGGCATTTACCCCAAAACGATTTCTTACTATATACGCATTTACACGTCCTAAATCTTTCAGTATCTGTCCGTTTTCTGCCTTTACCCAATCTTTCTCTTCAAGTGTGGTTTTATCATCTGTATATAGGGCCGTAATTACAAATCTATCTTTAAGCATATCCCTCACACGAGGATCGCTCCACACTCTTTGCTCCATTTCACGGCAATTTGTACATCCATGCCCAGTTATATCTATAAAAAGCGGTTTTCCTTGTTTTTTAGCCTCTTCTAAACCATCTTCTATTTTTGTATATCCCCTAAGACCGAGAGCAAGCGGAATTGTTTTCTCATCTTTAACAGAACTATTGTCATTTTGAATATTTTGTGGCAGGTTTCCTATTGCAAAGTCCTGTGTTTCCATAGGAGGTATATATCCTGAAAGTGCTTTCAAAGGAGCCCCGAACATTCCAGGTATCATATATACTACAAAAGAAAATACTACAATTACGGTAGAAAGTCTTAATATACCTATATGTTCTATAGGTTCATCATGTTTAAAACGAATTTTACCAAGTAAATAAAGACCTAACAGAGTAAATACGACTATCCATATAGCAAGATATATTTCTCTATCGAGTAATCCCCAATGATAGGTCTGATCTGGTATACTTAAAAATTTAAGCCCGAGAGCTATTTCTATAAATCCCAAGATAACTTTTACAGAATTGAGCCATGCACCATTTCCTTTTTTCATCTTATCCAGTAACGAAGGGAAGAGAGCTATCACTGTAAAAGGAAGTGCAAAAGCCACTGAAAAAGCAAGCATTGTAATCATTGGTGTCCAAAATTGTCCTTGAGTTGATTTAATCAATACAGACCCAACTATCGGACCTGTACAGGAAAAAGATACCAGGACAAGAGTCAGAGCCATAAAAAATACACCTGCAAGACCTTTTCTATCAGAATTTTTATCACTCTTATTAACAATTGAATCAGGAAGTGTTATTTCAAAGGCGCCAAAGAATGATGCTGCAAATATAAGAAAGACTACAAAAAAGATTATATTTGGAAGCCAATGTGTTGCAAGCCAGTTGAATATATCAGCAGTTACCGTTTCACCTCCGAAGAGACGTGTTGCACCTATGATTATAGTGATAGGAAGGGTATATAAAAGAACAATGAAGATTCCATACATAAATGCCTTAAAGCGACCTTGAGTAGGGGATGACGAACCTTTCATAAAAAATGATATGGTCATCGGCACCATAGGAAAGACACAAGGTGTGAGAAGCATTGCAAATCCCCACAATATTGCTTCAATTATCAGTGCTAAAATCGGCACCTCATCAGTTTTGGGACTATCAGGAGTAATATTCTTATTTACAGTAGGTGAAACAGAAACGTTATCAGTGATAACAGATTTGTTAACATCCTTTTTGTCTGAAATCGTATCAGAATTGACAACAGATTTAGCAGGAATACTTATGGTAAATTCCAAATCCGTAGGAAGAGAACACATACCATCCGTACATTCCATCCAATGTATAATGCCTTTAATTTTTTCTCCTGAGAATTTGTCTGGGTTAACCTTTATTTTCTGAGCGATTTTTGCTTCATCAAAAATTACTGGTTCTCCATTTTGCAAAATGCTCTCCGTTATTTCATAAGTTTTTCCCGACAAAGAACATCCTTGAGGTAAAGAAAGATTTAATTGTGTAGGAGTATCTTTATGATTTATTCCATAAATATGCCATCCAGGTAGTATCTTTCCTGTAATTATAACTTCATATAAATCAGAATCGATTTTATTTAACCCAGTTTTCCATATTACATTTTTTTCGCTTTTCTGACCAAAGGCAGCCACTGATGCAATAATGACTGTCGTTAAAAATAGAATTAACTTTTTCATCCTATAGTACTATATTAAAGCCAGATCTACTTGGCATAAGCAACTGAACGAGTTTCTCTTATAACTGTAATTTTTACCTGCCCAGGGTATGTCATCTCATTCTGTATCTTTTGAGCTATATCAGAAGAAAGTTGTCCAGCCTGTTCATCGGATACGTCTTCCGCTCCAACGATGACTCTAAGTTCTCTTCCTGCTTGAATGGCGTAACTTTTAGTTACTCCCTGATATGATGACGCTAAGTCTTCCATACTTTTCAATCTTTTGATATATGATTCGATTACCTCTCGTCTTGCTCCTGGGCGAGCACCTGAAATCGCATCTCCGACCATTACTATAGGAGAAATAATAGATGACATCTCTATTTCTTCATGGTGAGCCCCGATTGCATTGCAAACTTCAGGATTTTCTTTGTATTGCTCTGCCAATTTCATACCTAAAAGTGCATGAGGAAGTTCTGGATCATCCTCAGATACTTTTCCAATGTCATGCAATAATCCAGCACGCTTTGCTAATTTAGGATTAAGTCCCAATTCGGATGCCATTATTGAGCAAATGTTTGCAACTTCCCTTGAATGTTGCAGCAAGTTCTGACCGTATGATGAACGATATTTCATTCGTCCTATCAGTTTTACAAGTTCAATATTAAGTCCGTGTATACCTAAATCTATACAGGTTCTTTTGCCAGTTTCAAGGATTTCTTCGTCCAATTGCTTTTTTACCTTTGTTACAACCTCTTCAATACGTGCAGGATGTATACGTCCATCTATAACAAGTTGATGAAGTGAAAGTCTTGCAATTTCTCGTCTTACAGGATCAAAAGCAGAAAGCAATATTGCATCAGGCGTATCATCTACAATGATTTCGACTCCTGTTGCAGCTTCAAGAGCCCTTATATTACGTCCTTCTCTTCCTATAATCCTACCCTTAACTTCATCACTTTCTATAGGAAAAGTAGTAACGGCATTTTCTATTGCAGTTTCTGTTGCTGTACGCTGCAAAGTAGTAATAACTATCCTCTTTGCCTCCCTGTTAGCATTCAGTCTTGCCTCATCTATTGTGTCATTTATATATGCTTGAGCCTCAGAACGTGCTTCAGCTTTCATATTTTCCATTAAAATATGTTTTGCTTCAGCTGCACTCATACCAGCAATACTTTCAATTTGCTTATTTGCAGCAGTTTTTAATTTCTCATATTCTTCAGACTGCTTTGCAAGATTTTCATGCTGTTGAGCAAGAGACTGTTTCATAGATTCTGCCTCTCTTAACTTCTTCTGCAATTCTGAATTTTGTTGATTGACATTATTTTCCTTTTGTCTGATTCTATTCTCAGCATCCTTAATCTGGATATTCTTCTCATTTACAAACTTTTCACAGTCACTTTTCATCTGTAAAAATTTTTCTTTTGCTTGAAGAATTTTATCCTTCTTTATACTTTCAGCCTCTAACTCAGCCTTTTGGATAATTTCATGTTTTCTGCCCTTAAGAATAGACTTTTGTATGGCAATATATGTGGCTAGTGCGGCTCCTGCTCCGACAATTAAACCTATGATTAGCAAAATTATATTCATTATATTTTATTTTTTACATAATATCTTATAAAAAAAGACCGTAACTTCTCTTTTAAAGAGGTTCCGGTCTGTATTCTGTATAAAAAGCCGTCCGTCCAGTGGTCAGAAAAATCTTTAAAAAAAGATTTGAGCTCCGTTCCGGTTCAGTAATCCAACGTCCCTAAAGGGATCCCCAATGTGGGTAACCTTGGCCCGCCATCCCCGGATCGAGTATACTCGGTTCCTTAGAACGTGTTGTTTTCAGCCGAAGGGGACTGACGGCTACTTTTCCTTTATACTATCAAGGTAGTTATCTGTATCTTTCTTAAGCTCTTTTGCTTCTCCGAGTATTACTTCTATCTTTTTTTGCAATGTTATACTTCCAATACTCTCATTCAAAGCGACAAAAGACAGAATATCAACTAGGTTCTTCCCAGGGAACTTAGCAGAATAGCCAGATATTTTCTTATTAATCGTGGCTGCAGCGAGTCTTATATATTCTTCAGTCTCTTCATTTGGAGACATTAATACATACTCACGTTCTGCTATTTTTACCGTTATTCGTTGTTCCATTCTTATCTGCTTAATAGGGAAATGCACTTATTTATTTCCCTTATTAATTTTTCTACTTTTTCTTTTGCTTCGGAATTATTGTCCGAAGACGCAGCAAAGGCTTCAGCAAGTTTCAAATTATCTACTTCTCTTTCCAGATCGGTAATCTGTTTACGATAGGTTTCATTCTTGGCTTCGCTCTCATTTAGACGCAAAAGAAGATTGGATTTCTCCTGCTTCTCGCCTTCATACAGAGCTATTAACCTTTCGATATTTTTTTTAATATCTTCGAGCATTTTTCTTTTCACCTATCTTTGCACAAAAATAAGAATAAATTATTTTAATTGCAATCTCAGGAAAAAAAACTAAATTAGCAGCGGTTCATTAATTTGAACTCAAATAATTAATATAACTAACTAATATGTTAAACAAAAAAATTTTATCCCTAATTGCATGTACTGCAATTTTTTCTGGTAGTATTTTTGCTGCAGAGTGGAAAGGTGAATTACCCAAGTTGTCGGGTTATCTTCAAACAGGTGTAAATTACTCCAATTCCGGCGGAATATCGACATCAACATTTCAAGCAAAACGTCTACGTCTTATAATGGATGGGAAAGTTGCAAAAAATGTTGATTTTCGTTTACAGGTTGAAGCATTCAATGGAGTAGCTGGTTCAAAAAATGGAAATGGGCAGAAGAATTTGCAGGTTATGGATGCTTTTGCAACATGGAAGATTGCTCCTGAATTTAAAGTTCGTTTCGGACAATTCTATACACCTCTCGGATATGAGAACTATGATATATCTCCGTCTACATTGGAGACCGTTGATTTCTCAAATATAGTATACCGTATGTCATGCCGCAATCCATATACTTATAATTTAGTGGACTATGGTCGTGACCTTGGAATTATGTTCATTGGAGATTTGTGGGATTCTGGTAAAGGTTTCCGTTATTTCCACTATGATTTAGCTGTAACAAACGGTACTTTACCTTGTTCTGATGATATAGACAATTACAAAGATATTTATGCAAGTGTTACAGTACGCCCATTCAAGTATTTTAATATTAAGGCTACATATAACTTTGGTAAATATAAGACTATGGATCATGGTTCTTCAAAGGCTATGAAAGGCGCAAGTGAAAATGGCAATCCTATGCATCGTTTTGTAGGAGGAGTATGGTACAATAATCCTAATGGTTTGGACCTTCGTTCAGAGGCTGGTTTTATTAGATCTACAGTAAATGGTAAAAACTATATAAATGAGTTTTCATCCTATGTATTTGCAGGATATCATCTTGGTAAATTCCTTCCTATGGCAAGATGGGACATGTATTCAGATTCTATAAATCATGATTTAACTGATGCTAATTACAATCGTGTTCTCGTAGGTTTGACATATGAGGTTTTCAAATGGATGAAATTCCAGTTCAATTACAGCCATTTCTTCTATAAAAATAATACTTCAATGGATCAAGTACAACTTATGGGATTGTTTAAATTTTAATAATGAACATTATCACAAATAACATTTTGATATGAAAAAATTTTTTATTTTTATGGCTTTGACTTTTGTAGCCATGCCATTGTTTGCTCAACATCTTGGGACAGAATATCGCTTGAAAAAGGTAATTCCTGTAGCAGGTCGTCAAGGTATTGCTATTGATGAAAATTACTACTATGTCAGTGACACACGTGCCTTATACAAGTACGATAAAACTGGTAAAATGGTATTGAAAAATGATAAGCCTTTCCGTAATCCTGAAAAAGCAAATCATTTTGGCGATATAGATATATACGAAGGAGAAATCTATACTGGTAATGAAAAGTTCGAATATGGTCGCGGTTATAATATTTCTATAGATATTTATGATGCTGAAACATTGCAGTGGAAACGTTCAATTCCTTGGTGTGCAGAATCAGGTCAGGTAGAATGTTCTGGACTTGCTGTTGATAGAAATAAGAAAATGGTATGGATGAGTGATTGGGTTGACAGTCGTTATGTATATTGTTATAGTCTTGAAACAGGAAAGTATTATACAAAGATGCAGTGCCGTCCTACCCCTTACTGGTGTCAGGGAATTTATATTACAGACGGTAAAATGTTATTTGCAGCTGATGATGGAGAATCTACATTCCATATTGCTGATAATATTTACGTTGCAGATATTTCAGATGTTGCATACACAGGACTTGTACAGGGGACAGAACCTGTTAAAAAAGACCCGTATAGCGTAGAAATTAAAGACGGAAAAGTTGTAACACGTACAGGTCTTATTGCAGGAGGTGCAAAGGCAGGAAGATTAAACCTTTTCAGGGAAATGAATGATTTCCGTCGTGCAGGAGAAATTGAAGGTCTATGCGTTGATCCAACAAATGACGACTTAGTTGTATTGAACAACAGAGGAACTCAGATTATTCTCGGTATGTCACAAGGACCTTTCAAAAATGAAGGTTATACAGGCGAAATACATGAACTTTACATTTACGAAAAAGTAAAATAATTTTTGGTAAATAAGTAAAATTTCAGTCTTTAAGTCCCCAAATTGCTATTATTGCGATTTGGGGACTATAATTTTATTTATATTTGCACCGTTATGGAAAATTACGGATTTATAAGGGTTGCTGCTGCTGTCCCTAAAGTTAAAGTAGCTGACGTAAAATATAATGTCGACTCTATATGCTCTATTATTGATAAAGCTGAAAAAGATGAAGTATCTATTGTTGTTTTTCCGGAACTCAGTGTCACAGGATATACATGTGGAGATTTATTTTTGCAGACCATACTAATTCGTAGTGCAGAAGAAGGAATAAAAACGATTATGGACCATACGAGAGGCCTCAGCACTACTGTAGTCGTCGGGGTTCCTGTAACTTTTCATAATAAATTATATAATTGTGCCGCAGTAATTCATTGCGGAGAAATAAAAGGCATAGTTCCCAAGTGTAGAATCCCTTCATACGGAGAGTTTTATGAAACACGTTGGTTCTCTACTGGAGAAGATTTTCAGAAAGAGGGGGAAACAAAATCAGAAGTATCTTATGCTGGTAAAACAGTACTAATGAGTCCTAATATGATTTTCAAGGTAGGGGAGGCTGACTTTGCAATAGAAATTTGTGAAGATTTATGGACGCCTATACCAGTTTCATCATATCATGTACTTGCAGGTGCTGATATAGTTCTCAATCTTTCTGCAAGCAATGAATCCGTAATGAAGCACAATTATAGAAAAAGTCTTATTGCCAACCAGTCTGCACGTACTTTATCCGCTTATGTTTATGCGTCTTGCGGCTATGGAGAATCTTCTCAAGATCTTGTCTTCGGAGGAGCTGCAATGGTTTATGAAAACGGTAGTTGTCTTGCCGAGAACAAGAGATTTTCAATGGAGGTTTCACTAACTGAAGCAGATATTGATATAGATATGCTTAAATCATTACGTAACAAGTCAAACACCTTCGGTTTCTCTACTCCTGATGGCAAGGGAATTATGTCATATATGAAGCATTACACATACCAAGATGTGGGAAATCAGGCAAAAACAGACTTTAACAAACAACTGTTAAGATATGTAGAACCTCATCCGTTTTTGCCCAGCCACAATGCTGCACAACTGAATGAGCGTGCCGAAGAAATAACTTCAATGCAAGTTACTGCACTGGCAACTCGATTGGAGCATATAAATTGCAATAAAGTTGTAATTGGCATTTCGGGTGGCTTGGATAGTACTCTTGCCCTTATTATAGCATGTATGACATATGATTGTCTTGGAAAAAACCGACGTGATATAATAGGTGTTACTATGCCTGGATTTGGGACATCTGACAGAACGCATTTGAATGCTAAGAAGTTAATGGAGCAATTAGGCGTTGATAGCAGAGAAATCTCCATAGTTCCAGCGGTCAATCTTCATTTCCAGGATATAGGACATAATCCGGAAATTCATAATGTAACATTTGAAAATTCACAGGCAAGGGAAAGGACTCAACTGCTTATGGATATTGCGAATGAAGAAAACGGTATTGTTCTTGGAACAGGAGACCTCTCAGAACTCGCATTAGGCTGGGAGACTTATAATGGGGATCATATGTCTATGTATGCGATCAATGCTGGTATTCCTAAAACATTGGTAAGACATCTGGTAACGTGGCTTGCAGAGAATAAATTTGCAAAAGAAGGAAATGCGATAGGGGATAGTGTACGTAAAATACTGCTTGATATTACAGATACTCCAATCAGTCCTGAGCTTACCCCGGCTGATAAAAATGGAAAAATTGCCCAAAAGACTGAGGATATTGTAGGACCCTATGAACTTCATGATTTCTTTTTATACAATGTATTCAGATATGGTTTCAGCCCTGCCAAAATATTGTTCCTTGCATTGAAAGCTTTTCATTCTGATAACAACGAATTATATACAGAGGAAACTATAAAAAAATGGCTAAAGAAGTTCTATTGGAGATTCTTTAGCCAGCAATTTAAACGTTCATGTATGCCGGACGGTCCTAAGTTAGGCTCTGTAAGTCTTTCACCTCGAGGAGATTGGAGAATGCCATCCGATGCATCTGTAAATATGTGGATAGAAAATTTAGAGAATTAAAGTTCTTCAATAATCCGTGAAAATAATTCGGACATTTTTTCTGCGGCAGCATTAGCTGCTTTTACCACGTCATCGCCATCGTTCACATAATCTTCTGAATAATTATCGTGAGCCTCATTAGTAATAACAGACATTCCGAATACTGGTATGTTGCTATGGCGTGCAACTATTACCTCCGGTATTGTAGACATACCTGTAGCATCTCCGCCTATAATCCTTATGTATTTATATTCATGAGGGGTTTCGTATGTAGGTCCAGTACCTGCAAAGTATACTCCTTCCTTAAGGTTCAACCCCATTTGGCTACCTATTTTTTTTGCAAGGGCTATAAGTTTCAAATCATATGGTCTGGTCATATCAGGGAATCTTGGACCAAATTCATCCAAATTAGGTCCTATTAGTGGATTAGGAAGTTGATTTATATGATCGGTAATAATCATAAGATCTCCTATTTTAAAGTCATAATTTACTCCTCCTGCAGCATTTGATACAAACAGATATTTGATACCTATTACTTTCATTACACGAATGGGTAAAGTTACCAAATCCATCGGATACCCCTCATAGTAGTGTATTCTGCCCTGCATTGCTATTACAGTTTTTCCTCCCAACTTTCCTATTATATAGTTTCCTTTATGCCCTATTGCTGTGGATACTGGAAATCCTGGAATATCTCTATATGGTATTGTTACAGAATCTGTTATTTTATCTGCTAACTTTCCCAAACCACTTCCTAATACTATTCCCACTTGAGGTACAAGCTCTTTTTCATCCAGAATTTTTTTGACATAGGATGATGCGTTATAAATTCGTTCTAATCTTGAGTCCATATATGTAAGTGTTATTTAATTTTTTCTACTATTTTTCTGGCTTCTCTAAGTATCTCTTCTTCTTTTTCAACAACTCTGTGTTTCATAACAAAACGCCCTCCTGCAACAACAGAATCAATACAATCACTATGTGCAGAATAGACAAAATTTGCGGCAAAACTGCCTGGAGACAAAAAGAAGGTATTGTCAGTATCAACAATCAGTATATCTGCTTCACTTCCTTCTTTTATTATACCAGTATTAAGGCCAAAAGCTTTTGCTCCATTTACTGTAGCAGCATCAATCAATTCATTTAGAGGTAGAGCCTTAGGATCTTTTCTCCATGCTTTCTGTATCAAAGCAGAAGTTTTCATAGCCTCCAACATGTCCAAATTATTAGAAGAGGCACATCCATCTGTACCTATACAAACATTGGCACCAGCATCTCTTAATTCGTTATACCTAAATTTGTAGCCCGAAACAAGTTTCGTATTTGAATTGATATTATGTACACAATTTACCTTGTGTTTGCCTAAAATTTCAATATCATTATCAGACAACCAAAGAGTGTGTGCAGCAATTGTTTTATCATCTAATACTCCAAGTTCTTCAAGATATTCTACAGGTGTTAAACCTTTATGTTCTAATTTACAATTATTTACCTCTTCTTCTGTTTCTGATAGATGTATATGCAGTCTTAGTCCGTGTTTTTTTGCGAAATCATGTGACCATAAAATCATTTTTTCGCTTACGGTATAAATAGCATGGAAGGCAATCTCGAATATAGCTCTTTTATCCCAAGACTTTGACTCTTCGAACATTTTAATGCATTGCTCTTTCTGAATTTCTGCTTTAACTGAATCTCCTTTATCCAGTATAACATAAGAGATTATAGGGCGTATTCCCATATCTAAGGCAGCATCTTTAGACATAGAAGAAAACCAGTATTGGTCGTTAAATGTGGTCGTTCCTGTCTTAATCATTTCCAAAGCTGCAACCATCGCTCCCCAGTATACAAAATCGCTGTCTAAATCAGTTTCAATCTGCCAAATATTCTGAATCCATTCCTGAAAAGCGACATCTTCTTCCATACCTCTCATTAGAGTCATAGCAGAATGAGTGTGCATATTTATAAATCCAGGAAAAGCATGCTTACCATTACAGTTGAAGACCTCTGTATTATTAATATCATAATGTATTACTGGACGCAAAGAACCTGTTGGAGAGATTTTCTTTATAACTCCGTCTTCTATTAGTATATCCGAGGATAAATCGTTACAAATTATGTTTCTTAGGAGTATATTATTCATTTAAACTGATTTATAATGTACAAAAAGACCTTGCATCATATCCACTATTAAAAAACTGAATAATGAATAGGGTACAATTTAGGAAATTTAACAAAAAGGAATGGACTATTACGCCCATTCCTCCATTTTTCTGCTCTCTTTAAAAAGTTTCTTCTTCCTTAGAGCCAAGCTCTTTTTCACCTTCAGTGTGTGGGCGAAATTCCTCAATAGGTGCATCTTTTAGGCAATCATGTTTGATATATTCTATTGCCTCATTAAGTCCCTGTGCAAATTTTTCAAAGTCCTCCTTGTATAGGAAAATCTTGTGCTTGTCATAGGTAAAATGCCCATCTCTATCCATCTTTCGTTTACTTTCGGTAATAGTTAGATAGAAATCATTATTTCCCTTCGTAGCCTTTACGTCAAAGAAATAAGTACGTTTTCCAGCTTTTACCGGTTTTGAATAGACTTCTTCTCCGGAACGTTCTTGGGAAATTGCCCCCTCGTAATCTTCACTGTACATAAATCCTTAAGTTTTAAAAGTAAATATTGTCAAATTTAGGGATTTTTCTGAAATTGCAATTATCTTTGTAGAAAAATATAGGAATATTTTTTCTAACTCGTTAGTGTTATTGTTATGTTGAATAGAAGAATTCTAAGGATAAAAGCATTTAAAGTGATATACGAATATGCAATCAAAGGCAATATGAGCCTTGATGATGCATTGAATGAGATGAATAAATCATGTGAAGCGACAAGAGATTTGTATCTTTTTATGCTTTCTATAATTATTCCACTGACAAAACTGGCAAAGGAAAGGATTGAGGCAGGCAAACATAAGTTTAACCCTACAGAAGAGGAAATGCATCCTAATGAAAGATTTGCAAATAATTCAATCTCAACTATTTTGGAGTCTGATCCAGATTTTCAAAAAATTATTGAGAAGAAAAAGTTCTCATGGGATCAATATGATATACTCCTGCGTAGTATTTTAGACTCAATCAACTCAAAAGATTATTTCAAAACTTATATGGAGAAGCCTGAAACGTCTATAAAGGACGATGCTGAACTTTTTGTAAAGATTTTTGAAGAAGAATTTGTTGATTCAGAAGAACTTGAAAAGCTCTTGGAAGATATGTCAATCTATTGGACAGATGATCTTGCATACTCCTTGACATATTGTTGTAGAAGCATTATGGACATTGCAAAAGGTCATCCATGGACACTTCCTAATCTTTATCAAAGCGATGAGATAAAACGGCAGAATTTGGATGCTAATATGGATAGTGATAGAGATTTTGCCAAAAAATTAGTAACACTTGCATTTACAGGTTACGAAAAATATTTCAAAATAGTCTGCGAATCTGTACCTGATTGGGACAGCGACAGATTGTTTTCAGCAGATATGGCTTTAATCGCATTAGGAATGGCTGAGGCACAAGGTTTTAAAGAAATACCGATTAAGGTTACACTAAACGAATATGTAGAAATTTCAAAATACTATTCTTCACCAAAAAGTCGTAAATTTGTAAACGGACTTTTGGATAAAATGATAAAGGAAAATAATATACTAAATAAAACAATATGAATATTTTAATGTTACTACAAACTTCCGCCCCAACTTCTCCAGCCGGTGGAAATTGGTCTATGTGGGCGATGCTCGCTGTGGTTTTTGTAATAATGTGGTTCTTTATGATTCGCCCACAACGTAAACAGCAAAAAGAACTTGAACAGTTCAGGGCTTCTCTTAAAAAGGGAGATAAAGTTGTGACTGCTGGAGGTATATATGGTGTTGTAGATGAAATAAAAGAGCGCACAGTACTTATAAAAGTCGATGGTGATACAAAACTAATGGTAGACAAGAATTCAATCCTAAAAGATTTCTCTTCGGCTGAACAAAAATAGTATGTTCCGCAACTTCAAGAAGTGGATTACATTATCTAAGGAAAATGGAAAGGACATAGTTATATTTACTATGTCCCTTCTTTTGGCGTTCAGTATATGGATGATACATGAATTGTCACTTAGATATACAGAACTCGTCATAGTCCCAGTAAAAGTGCAGGCAAGTATTAATGGTCATTCGTCAATGTCATCCAATTCCAATATTATATCTGCAAGGTGTCGGACAACTGGATTTGATATAATACGTTTGAGCAGAGACTCTCACAAAAAGCCTAAATTATTAAATCTTGATAAGGGTGATATTCATTATTATAAAGGTGAATTATACTATGTTACGGCTACTGACTTAAACCGTTACATACAGCCTATTTTTGGAGATAAAGTATATTTGGATACATTCATTTCAGATACTTTATTTTTCAGGTTTCCTTTTGAAAATAGTAAAAAAGTACCTGTAGAACCGATGTGCAGAATATCATATGCTCCTCAATATATGAATGTAGGGAATATGAAAATGGTACCTGATTCGGTTTATATTTATGGAGAACCTGCTCATTTGGATAATATAGACAAAGTGTACACTGAATCTTTTTCACTGGAAAACCTTAAAATTCCTGCTCACGGTACCGTGAAACTGGATAAAATTAAGGGAATTAGAATTTCTGATGAAATTGCCGAGTATAATTTAGATGTACGAAGATACGTTGAATTAAAGGCTGAGATGCCCATAGTCGTAAAAAACGTCCCTAAAGATCATAAACTTATTGTTCATCCGGGGATTGCAAAAGTTCTTTTCAAATGTGCATTTCCAATTTCAACTAACCCTTTAAATAAAGTTCAATTTTATATTGACTATAATGATTTTGAAACTTCTATAAATGGTAATTGTATGGTTCATATATCGAATATGCCAGAAAGTATATTCGAATATAGTATTGAACCAGAAATTTTCAATTGTGTTGAAAGCATAAAGTGATGAAAACAGTATTGATTACGGGGGGAATTGGAAGCGGCAAATCTGAGGTCTGCAAAATACTTAAAAGCGAGGGTATACCTGTTTACGATACAGATTATGCCGTTAAAACATTATATAATACAAATTCAGAACTTGTCAAAAATTTGGAAAGGTCTTTGGATATAGAGTTAGTCAATAAATATGGAAAATTTGATTTCTCTGCACTTTCTAAAATAATTTTTTCTTCAAAAGAAAAATTAGATAAACTTGAATCAATTATCTATCCTGTTCTATTGGAAGATATTATTAATTGGAAAAATAAACAACATACTGAAATAGTTGTTTTGGAATCTGCAATTATGATGTGTAAACCCCTGTTTGACAGATGCTATGATTATATCATTCTAGTAGATGCTCCAAAGGAGTTGCGTATAGAAAGGGTAAAACAACGAAATAATTGCAGTACCGAGCAAGTTCTCAAAAGAATTGAACATCAAAATTTTAATACTGACCGGAAAATTGACGCTGTTATATACAATGATTCTGATTTCAATACTCTTAAATTGAATACAGAGAGTGTATTTAAAAATATTATATTTGCAAAAAAATAAAGAACAATGGAAAACACAAACAAGACGGATTTATCCGTAATTCTTTCAGTATCAGGGAAACGAGGTCTGTTTCTATATGTTAGTCAGGCAAGAAACGGAGCTATTGTTGAAGCCCTGTCTGATAAGAAACGGTACTGTTTTGATATTAAAAGTAAGATTACATCTTTGGCTGATATATCAATCTACACAGATGATGGTGAGATAAAACTTAAGGAAGTCCTGATTAAACTTAAGAGCGTTCTTGAGGGGAGTGATGCACCAACTTCAAAGGATGATTCAGAAACTTTAAAATCACTCTTTGCTAAGGCTGTTCCTAACTATGACGCTGATAGATTCTATGTTTCTCATATGAAGAAGATTGCAGAATGGTATAATGAACTTAAACATTATGCAAGTCTTGACTTTAAAGACGATACAGAAGCAGAAGAGTCTAATACATCTGTAGAGTAGAAATTATTTTCAGGAATGAAGTCAATAAGAGTAATTACTCTTGGCTGTTCCAAAAATACTGTAGATACTGAACATCTTTTATCTCGGGTTAATGGGATTTTTGATATTCACTCTGAAGAAGATTCGTCACAAGTAGATTATCTTCTTATAAACACTTGTGGCTTTATAGGAGATTCTAAAGAGCAATCCATACAGACTATATTGGCGGCAGCTGAGGAAAAAGCCCGTGGAAATATAGGTGAACTGATTGTATTTGGTTGTTTATCACAAAGATATTCAAAAGAACTTCCAGAATCTATACCGGAAGTTGATGCTTGGTTTGGAGCCAGAGAACTCAGTCCTATATTGCGTTATCTTGGAGTTAAATCAACTTCAGAAAACATATATGACAGATATTTAACAGGGAAAGCCTACCCTTATGCCTATCTCAAAATCTCTGAAGGTTGTGATAGGAGATGTTCTTATTGTGCAATTCCTTTTATAAGGGGAGTTCACAGATCTGTGCCAATTGATATTTTAGAAAAAGAAGCACAAGCACTTGCAGACAAAGGAGTTAGAGAACTGATACTCATAGCACAAGATACAACTTATTATGGTCTTGACATTTATCATAAGAGGACTTTAGCTCTTCTGTTGGAAAGACTTTCTAAAATAAAGGGAATCAGGTGGTTAAGGATACATTATTCCTATCCTGCAGATTTCCCGGAAGATGTATTAGAGCAAATGGCAGTCAATCCAAAAGTTTGCAGATATATAGACATTCCTCTCCAGCATGTTTCAGATAAGATATTAGATATGATGCATCGACATGTATCAGGAGCATGGACGAGGGAACTTATAGATAAGATAAGGTCAAAAGTGCCTGGAATCGCTCTTAGAACTACCATGATAGTTGGACATCCTGGTGAAGGTGAAGAAGAATTTGAAGAATTGTTGGAATTTATCAATACAGCAAAATTCGAGAGATTAGGAGCATTCCGGTATTCTGAAGAAGAGGGAACTTTTGATGCAAAGCATTTCAAAGACGATGTTTCTCCTGAAATTAAAGACATCAGGTATGAACGCCTAATGTCAGCCCAAAGCGAAATTTCGCTGAATTACAATCGTTCAAGACTGGAATCAGTTGTAGAAGTTTTAGTTGATGATTGTGTAGACGGTAAACTTATATGCAGAAGTGAATTTGAAAGTCCTGAAGTTGATGGGGAAATTATAGTGGATTTTGATGCAAAGGCTATGGGAACGTCAGACCCGGAAAAACTTATAGGTCAATTTATTAAGGTGGAGATTACTGGGGTTGATGAGTACGATTTATCAGGAAAGTTCTTAGGCTATTGTGAGGAATGATTTTTGCTTACTTTCATGAATACTATTAGTGTAATATGAAACGATTTGCATTGCTATTAATCTTGGCTATGATTATATCTTCTTGTGTGCCAAGAGTTTTTTATATGAATTTAGATATACGTAAGCCGTCTCCTTCTGGAATGGATATAGCTGGTAAGAGTATTGCGGTTGTATATTTAAATGATAAAACAGCAAAAGATACAGTATTCAATAAGAGTATTGCCCTTGGTTTCAAATCGTCCCTTGAAAAGGATTATTTTAATGGAAAAGCAGGGATTGATTTATGGAGTTTAGACAGACCTCAAAACGGTAAACAAATATCAATTGATACCCTTAGAAGTCTTGTTATGAAGACTGGAAAAGATGTTATATTTCTTTTTGATGTAACACCTGATAAGGATCCTCATAGTATAAGCCTCTGTCTCAGACATGATTCGGGAAAGGAGAAAGCGGATTCAGCCGATGTACTCAGTGCTACTTTTTCAGCAAATTTAAAGCTGTATGCTTATGACTCTATGGGAAAGGACACCTTACGTACATATTCTGAAAAAGGAATGCTAATAATGCAAAATATCTACGCCTCTAAAAAAGAGAGTATGGATAAGATAAAGGAAAATATCTGGAGTAAAGTTCCTGAAACAGGCATTCAAACTGGTAAAGAGGCCTCTAAAATATTCTCATCTAAATGGAAAACTGAAGACTTTATGTTTATATATTATGATTCTCCAGAAGATTGGGAAAATGGGATCGAGGCAGCTTATAAGTTCCGTTGGAAAGAATCAATGTCTTATTGGATGAATCTTCTTAATACAGACAATATGGAGAAGAGATCTTCTGCTGAATATAATATAGCAAATATATGTTATATTCTTGGAGATTATAAACTTGCACTGAAATGGCTGGATATGTCAGACAAAGATTTTCATTTGTTATATTCAGATAATCTGAGGTTTCGGATAAAAAAAACATTATAATTTCCGTATTAACGGCATCTCGGCAGAGTTAAAGAGCCTTACAAGTTACAAACAGATAGTAAGGAGGGCAAAACATGCAATCGAGGGACAAGGGACAAAAATGGTGCTTTTTGAGTTTGAAAATGAGACAGCCACCCCGAAGAGTGGCTGAATAGTGGTACTCAAGCAACTAAAAAGCGTTGGTCTCGTCCCTAACTCCGATGTTTTAGAGCTGTTGCAAATCTATAAAAAGAAAATATCAAAACCAAAAAATTAAATATCAATCAAATAGCCTATAAGTAGAGTTTGCTTGTTATTATGTATGCCGAATACTAAACATCAGTAAGCGGACTCTCCAGCATTATCGGGACAAGGGGATTTTCCCATACACGCAGATAGCTGGAAAGATACTTTACCGCATGTCTGACCTGCAACGAATTCTGAAAGAGAATTATGTAAACAGAAACCTGCATCAATAATGGTGCAGGTTTTTCTTTGTCTCACCTCTTTTTTTTCTATTTTACTGTTGTTTTGTATTAAGCTTTGTTTTTCTTTGGAATATCACAGAAAAATAGTATTTTCGCAGTTGAGCATATTATGTGTTCATACATTTTGGTAAAAAAGAGGCGTTATGCCCTATTCTTGTATGTACGAAGCCTGAGAAACTTCCCAACAATGTGACAAGAAAGGTCGTAATAGTCTCCACGCTATAGCGTGGGGCTGTTATTCCCACATCTGTCACAAATGGCTTTCTCAGGGCCAGTACATTAAGACGTGGAGTATATAGTTCCACGCTTCTTTAATTTAAAATCAAGACAAAAAGACCCTGGGAGGAATTGACAGGGAAAGAAGAAACGCTATGGCTATATCAATGATTGAACCCAAAAATGGTTGGTATGATATTATCAACGAGCAAGGAAAGAAAACTAAAACGTTATCACAGAACATTGGAGAAATAGTAGGCTATGGGCCTCATTTCATCATCGTAAGACATGGTGCATGGTATGACCTTTATGATGAAAGTGGAAGGAAGTACAAGACACTTAGTGAAAATATCGGTATTATTACAAGTGTTATAGGAGAAAACTTTGTCGTACGAAGAAATGTTTGGTTAGATACTTACGACCGCTTCGGCAAGAAAATCAATACACGTTCTGCCCGCTAACACACAAGTCAATTCCCTACTTTATGAGTAAAATTTACTCATAAAGTAGGAATGGGTATAAACAGTTTGCTTTCTATGGAATCTTTAACTAACATTTCTGCAATGCTCTCGGGCAAACGTATTGTAGTGCCTAACTACCAACGTGCCTATTCGTGGGATACAGACTCATACGATAAAAACCCGAAGCAAGTAAATACTTTTTTGTCGGATTTGCAGGACTACGTTAAAAGTCATTCTTCTACTCCTTATTATTTCGGTCATTTTCTTTTTGAAGAAAGGAGTACATCTGAATATGCTATTATAGACGGACAACAACGCTTAACGACAACTGTAATTTTTATTTCTGCACTGTATAGGCGTTTGAAAGAAATTAAAAATGCAGAAAGTATCAGAGACTTTGATGACGATTTGTATGTAGCTTATTGCAATACTATCAAGCAAGGAACTTCATATAGATTTGCTACAGTTGAATATGATAATCAACTATTTCGTGATTATGTGATAGACCAAACAATTCATACTCGGAACGACATAGACACAGTTTCAAAGAAAAGGATTGCTGATGCTTCCGACTATTTGTGCAATAAACTTTCTAACAAAACCGAAGAAGAACTCTTGCAGTTTCTTAAAGCGATTACGAACGCCTCTTGCACCACCCATGTGGTTAAGGATGAAAGTGAAGCTGTGCAAATGTTTATTTTCCAAAATAATCGTGGCAAGAAGCCTACAAACTTGGAAATTATCAAAGCACAGTTTATGTATAACATACATCTGTATGCGCCTATCGAGGACAAACAATACATATTATCTGAAATTACAGAGCGGTTTGAACATATCTATAAGTCTATTTCTAAGATAGAGGGCAATATAGATGAGGATAATGTATTGAATTACACTATAAAAGTTTATCGCAATTCATTAGATGATATAAACTCTATCACTTTTGTAGGAAAGGAATTAGGCAAAGCCGATAGTTGTATATCATTCATAAGGGATTTTACGTTACAATTAGCATCCTGTTTCAGCCAAATAAGCAACTTCTTAGAAGAAGAAAAGAGAAATATCACTTTCCATGAACTATTGGTTTCTTCAGATCGAGGTATAATGTTCCCATTCGTTATTAAAGCGTTGCTAAAAGAAATGCCCCAAAAGGATATGAATAAATTGGCAAAGGCATTGGAGCAAATATTCCTTCGCGACCGAATTATTGGCACAAGAGCTAATCTTATGTGGCGCTTAAATGAATCTTTTCAGAAGATGGATAATAGTGCGGTGTCCGTAGTCAATCATATTCAGGGGATGAAGAATAGAAATGATTGGTGGGGCTATTGGAATAATGACGAATTATTACGTGCTCTAAATATGGGGATGAACCACAATACAGCCAAGATACTATTGTGGAAATATGAAAATCATCTCATTCTATGCGGAAAAGCAGGGTATAAGCCATTGAGATTTGATGACATTGACCAACCACATCTTGAACATATCGCCCCTCTGACTGAAAACCAAGAAGCTGATAATGGGTATTGCCAATATGACGAGGACTTTTACAACCACGACTTGGAGTGCTTGGGCAATTACTTGCTGTTGTCAGGTAGTCATAATATCTCGCTAAGCAATGGTAGATTTCAAATAAAGCGTGATAGTTATACACATCTGCAACAACAATTAGAGGTTCAGAGAATGACGGAGCAAGACCAAGTTTGGGACAAAGAAAAAATTCATCAGCGTCACTTAATGATAGTTGACTTTTTGATGCAAACACTTTAAAAATAATAGCATGAATAATAAATTAGAAAAGGCTATAGAGTGGTGTATATTTCAGAGCCGATGGTTTCAAGTCCCTGTGTATCTTGGTATGTGCGTAGTGATGGGAATGTATTCTTACGTTTTTTGTAAAGAAGTAGTACATAACCTGATAAACATAGAGACTTTCACAGAAGAGACCATGCTTATGCTGGCCATAGGCATTGTGGATGTTTCAATGGTTTTGAATTTAATTATTGTGTGCGTCATTGGAGGATACTGGACGTTTGTCAGCAGACTGGAAATTATAGAGAAGGATAAGGACAGTAATCAGTTCGGCTATCTTGGTAAGATAAATCCAAATGCCTTAAAGCATAAATTGATGATTTCACTTATCAGTATTTCTGCCGTCCATTTATTGGAAACTTTCGTAGCCGAGAATATCGATACGCAGCACACGATTATGCAAATTAGCATTCATATTGTGTTCGTTTTATCCGCTTTGGGCATAACATACATGGATAAAATCGGGCATACACAACATTAAAACAGGAAGGAAAATGAATGTTCGAGTGAAGGAAACGTCTATACAGTATTTCCTCACTCGTTTTTATCTCACATCTTCTCTATCAACCTGTCCATATCCCTTGAAATCTTTTGGTCGGTGATTTGGGCGTAGATTTGAGTACTGGCAATGGAGGCATGTCCCATCATCTTGGCAACACTCTCAATCGGTATACCAGCCTCCAATGTCAGCGTACCGAAAGAATGGCGAGCCATGTGAAAGGAAAGGTTTTGGCGAATGCCACAAGCCAGACCTGTAAATACCGAGAAAAGAAACAACCTCCGCACAAATCCGCCTGTCCATTTTGCAAGGGCTTAGCAAACAGACGGGTTATATCCGTCTTACCCAAACAGCGAATTTTTCGCTCAACACGCTGCCATGTTTTGACAACTTCTTTAATATTATAGATGTGTTTGTTACAAAATATCTTCAACAGGAAAACAGAACTCTGCATTGTAGTTATTCAGTATT
>CAMQDS010000010.1 GCA_946999645.1 uncultured Bacteroidales bacterium | reverse complement strand
GAAATTGCATTATATGTTTTTCAAAGTTAAATATTATTATTAAATATGCTTTTATCGAAAGCATATTATTATATTTGCAATAGCACATAAACCATTTAGAATTATATGACAAAAGAAGTTAAAACACCACTTCCACAAAAGAAGACACGGCAGGATTTCTACACCATTCGCTACAAACTAAACCCACGCCCGTAAAGGTTGAAATAAAGACCAAAGAGGTACGCAAAAACAGCATTATTTATAGGGTGAGAGTGGAGAAAGTCCCTATAATGGTCAAAAAGCCCCTTTCTTGGTGGCAGAAGACACAGCAGGCAGGCTTTTGGGTATTGCTCCTTTTGGTGGCAGTCATTGCAGCAGCAAAGAACTACACGAAGATAATAGCCGTAATACTAAAGTTACTTACCAAATTCTAAAATCACAGTTCTCCTCTGTTAAATAACTATCTGAATATTTGGATACTATATTTTTTTATCGTATATTATGTACCATAATAATAAATGATATGAAAAAAAATATGAATACAGAACTAAATCCTGAAAACCGTTATAAAAAATCTAAAATTATTCCCTTGATTGATGATATTTATGATTTTATTACATGGGGGGAGTTTGCCCATGAGTATTTTGATAAATCCGCTTCATGGTTTTACAATAAAATGCGAGGAGATGACGGTAATGGAGGAGTTGGAGGTTTCACGCCTTTGGAAATGCAGACATTAAAAGAGAATTTAAAAGACTTGGCGGCAAGAATTATAAATGCAGCGGATAATATAAAATAAAATTTTCATGTCCTTTATTATGGTATGCTGAATTTATGAAAACATGTCGCAGCAGCCACGGAGAAATCCGTGGCTTTTTGTTATAGAAATATCTGATACTCCCTCTTGTATTATTCAAACTTTGCCGCGTCTATTTCATCGGCATGTGCATTCAGTCTTTTAGCTATATCCCTGAAAGCAGCTGCTAATTGGTGGTATTCAGTTTCTTTGAAAGCCATTTCCTTTTTTAATACAGTGCAGCCATTCAGTCTTTGGGAAAACCAACTTTGAGAGCGGTTAAAATATTGTTTAGCTATTGCGGATTTGCTTATTAAGTCCTCCAGTTCACTGAACGCGGTAAAAGTTGCATCCGCTTTATATTCTATACATTTTTTGCGTCTTTCGTTATATTCGTCTATATTAAGAATTTTTCTTTTGCCTTGATACATATAAAAACCTCCTTTATTTAACTGATACAATGATACATAATATTTATATTATATGTAAATTAATTTATAGATTTGCTTTATATTATTGTATATAATTGATATAAAAATTACCAAAATAAGTAATTTTTTATTTATCTTTGCATAAAAGAATATTTCCCTTAAATGAAAATAACTTTTAAAGATATTGCATTGCAAGAACTGTATGAAACAGGAAAGACCAAAGACCGAAAATATAAACAGTTATGCAAGAATAGGAGATTAATAGAAGGCTATATCCGTGCGGTAAGAGTTATGTGCTGTGTAGAAATGACAAGAGAACTTAAGGAATACAGCTTTTTGCATTACGAAAAGTTACTATATAAGTCTATGAGTTCCGTAAGGATATGTAATGGAAATATTGAACGTTTATTATTTACAGAGATAAACGATGGAGTAGAAATTGAATTAATAGAAATTGATAGTACTCATTATGGAAACAAAAAATAATATTTTAGTACCTGCAAGAGCCGTACACCCAGGAGAAGTTCTCCGAGAAGAGCTGAAAGAGCGTGGCATTAAACAAAAAGATTTTGCCCGTATGATAGGTATGCAATCGACCCACTTAAATGAGTTTATCAAAGGTAAACGTAATTTAAACGAAGAATTAGCCCTTAAATTGGAAAAAGCACTCGGTATTTCATATAAGAATTGGATGAATTTACACTCGGGCTACATATACGACTGTATGGCAATAGATAAAAGGAGTAAGGCAGAGCAAGAAGCAGCAGAATTTGAGGAAGCTTGCAATAACTTATTTAATTTGAAATTATTATATCGTAGATTAAATATATCATATCCGTCATGTTTTAGCCGTGTTAAGGAAATAAAAAGAATTGTTCCTTTCGACTTACTTTCTACCGAAGCATTGGAGTTGAATATCACAGGATTATATAAACACAGTGAAAAAGTCTTGATTGATGAAAAGAATATGCTGACATGGCTCATTCTTAATAAAATAAGCATATTGACCGCCCTGGCATTGCCTTATCAATATGGAAAAGGTAATGCATTAAAAGCAGCTTATGAAATAGCTAAAATGGCTAATTTAATGACGTTGAATATTCAACAGATAAAAACTTGCTTAAATAAATATGGCATTTTATACATTAATGTTCCAAAATTGGATAAAGTGCCGGTGGATGCATTTTCGTCAATGGTTGGAGATACACCTGTTATTACTGTAACATATCGATATAATGATATGGATAAATTAGCTTTTGATATTTTGCACGAGCTTTGTCATATAGACAGGCATTTATGCGGAGATGAAACCTCATTTATTTCAATAGAAGATAATTTATATTCCACAGACCCAAGGGAGAGGGAGGCTAATGAATTTGCAAGACAATTATTAATTCCTGACAATATTTGGAACGATATAATGGGAACAGGGTGCAAAAACCTTTCTCCGTTTAGAATAGTGAAGACAATAGCTAAAGCAGCAAAAGCCAAAGGGATAAGTCCATCCATTGCCGTTTCGCGTTACAAGCATGAAACTAATTGGTATAATACAGCAGCTTATAAATCACCTAAAATATCATAAAGGCTGACGGAAGAATTATCGGCTATCTCTTAACTATTTGACGATAATTTTATGATAGTAGCAGCCCCGACTAATATCGGGGCTTTTTTCTTTGTGCTTATGTAAAAAGCGTTTTTAAATTAAAAATCCGTAACTTGCAATATTGAAAATTCATAGATATGATATATATTTTTAGACCTTCAGGCGATTTGCTCGCAACCGTGGAAGTGGACGATAAAAGTTATCGATACAGGGCGATAATGGGAGATGATGCCTTCTCAACGGCGGAGCATTTGGAGATACCTTTGGGGTCTTTTGTCGACTTTCAAGGGGAACACTATATCGGCAAAGTAATTTATGTGAAAAGTTTATATAGTACGGTAATAGTCCGACCACCTGAGGGCGTGCATATATGGACGAAAGAAAATCGAAACGAGTATTCTGTAAATGCAGGAGAGGAAGCCCGTTTTATTTATGTACATTTGGGAGAAGACCGAAAACTTTGGGTATGTAGTTGCTATTCATTCACTTAATAGACAAATTCATTATCTTTGTAATAGAAAAGATAACGTAAGTTGTTGTAATTTTTCATTTTTTATATTTTTTGTGTGTTCACCCTGTAGTAATTGCAGGGTGTTTTTTTGTTTAAAATACTTGAAAAGGCTTGCTAATTCAAATAATTATGTATATCTTTGTAATGCAATCAGATGAGCATTGCAAAAGGGGAAATCGAAAACCTTGAAAAGAGTAGAAAAACCGCCAAATACTTAAAAAGATGAAAATCACGGTAATTTTTAAGATTTGGAAATTAAGAATAACAATAGAATATAAATTCTAATTTCCAAAGGGGGCTGAAAAAGCAGCCCCTGTTTGGCGGTGCTGCAAAAATAATAATATTAACATGGAAAACAAAGAAACAAAAAAGAGTTGGGGCGGTGCAAGAAAAGGAGCAGGGAGAAAATGCAAAGGCAATGCACCATTGGTTACAATAGCATTCAGAGTACCGTCAGAAATTAAGGAACAGTTAAAGAGATTAAGTAAAGCGGAGGGTAAATCTATAGGAGAGTATATAACGAAGTTATTAGAAATGCAATAAAAAGACTGCCCCATTTCTCAACGGGGCAGCCTTTGATTTCTAATCTACTATATGAACCTCAATGCTTATTCCAATGCAAATATAATCAAATGCTTTTTATATAAGCATAAATATTAATTATTTTTCATCTGCAAGGATAGACGGTATTTTATTGACTGCATTTATTTTCTTCTTGTCTATTATCTTAGCATATATCTGCGTGGTTTGAATATCTCTATGCCCCAATAGTTTGCTAACGGTATACAAATCAACATCAAGAGTGAGTAGCATTGTTGCAAAGGTGTGGCGTGCTGAATGGAATGTAATGTGTTTATTAATCCCTGCATCTTTGCACCATTTGGCTAATATTGTTAATACGTTAGGGCTTCATGGAAGTCGATAAAAGACCAATTTATTTGTGATATAATTGTCGTTATACTCACACTATTTTTGGTATGAATATTCACGACGTCAAATATAGCAAATAAAACTAAAAGATAGTAATGCACTATTGTCTTGTTCAGTCAATTTTAAGGAGTAAGTCTCGAGTTTTATAAAGACTTTAGCGTTACTTTTGAAGGTTATTTTGTATAATTCAAAATAAATCTAATATATTTGTGTAATCAGCAATATCTTCACGTGAGTAAAATCCACCAATTTCTGAAAGGGATACAAATGATGAAGCAATATCGAATAATGACGAATGGCGTATCGTGGAGGTTGGCTACAAATAGAATTAATAAAAGGCAATAACGTTATGGATATGAAAAAATATCTGCCGAATGTGGACCTTGAGAAGCTCGGCAAAATACTTGAGATAAAAGAAGCATACCAAAGAGGTGATATTTCATTGGAAGAGGGGAGAACCAGAATAAGGGAACAAGTTGGAAAAATCAGACCTTATGAAATCGCATTGGCAGAACAGGAACTTAAAACCATAGAAGAGAATGAGTGTCGTAAGGAAGATATTCAAAAAATGATTGAGTTGTTTAATGAAGTTATGGATACAAGTCGCCCAAATCTTCCTCTAAATCACCCTATTATGTGCTACTACAGAGAGAATGATGAAATGCGTCGCTTCATGTCATCTATAAAGGACCTTGTACAATATCCGATTATAAAAAATCAGTGGCTCGAATTATACGATCAAATATCGGCTTTCCGTATTCACCTGTCTCGTAAGCAGAACCAGTTATACCCCATACTTGAGAAGAAAGGATTTGACCGACCGACTACTACAATGTGGCTGCTCGATGACTTTGTTCGAGATGAAATAAGAGATGCTAAAAAACTTATTGAAGAAGACAAAGAAGAGGATTTTTTGGCGATGCAGCCTACTATCGTGGATGATGTGCTGGATCTTTTACAAAAAGAAGAATCTGTACTCTATCCAACTGCCTTAGCAATGATTACCCCAGAAGAATTTGAGCAAATGCGTTCTGGAGATTACGAAATTGGCTTTGCATGGATTGATGTAGAAGAAAATACTGATAAAAAGAAGGACATACCCCAAACACCTACTGACGGTTTCGCCTCAGAACTATCTGCACTTCTTAGTAAATATGGCTTGGGAGGCGGTGACAAAGACCGATTGCTCGATGTTACGACGGGTAAACTCTCCCTCGAACAAATCAACCTCATTTACAAGCATCTACCTGTTGATATATCTTATGTAGATGAAAACGAATTAGTATGCTTCTATTCAGATACCAACCACCGTATCTTCCCACGCAGCAAGAACGTTATTGGACGTGATGTAAAGAACTGCCATCCGCGTACAAGTGTACACATCGTTGAGGAAATTATTGAAAAATTCCGTTCTGGTGAGCAGGACAGTGTGGATTTTTGGATTAACAAACCAGGAGTGTTCATCTATATTTGTTATGTAGCTGTACGTGATGCAGAAGGCCGATTTAGAGGAATACTCGAAATGATGCAAGATTGTAGTCGAATCCGCGAACTTCAAGGTTCACGCACACTGCTGACGTGGTCAAATGATACACAAGGGGAAAAGCCAATGGAGAAGAGCAATTATGCTCCAGAGGACAAACCTGCTGCAAATGAAGGCTCGGCAATAGAACTCTCTTCTAAAACGCGATTACAGGATTTGCTCAAAATTTATCCGCAACTACGGAAAGATTTGCCAAGTGTGAACTCTGCTTTCAAAATGCTTAATTCGCCTCTTGCACGCATCATTATTCCTAAAGCCACAGTTGCTATGATGAGTGAGCGCAGCGGTATTCCACTTGATGACATACTTTCTATGTTGAGAGAACTTATTGCTAAGTATGAGTCAACTACCTGTCAAAAGTAGCGCGGTGGTTATCATTGAGGGTGTGCGTATTTAACACACGTAAGATTTTGTTCTATTATTTATTATCAGGTTTTACCAATGGCTTGTAATTTCTTCCTTCGGCTTCATATCCTGAATTTTTAAAAAATTCCAAGAAATTTAGACGAAGTGGATGTACAAATGCACCAAGTGCAGCCATTGCCATATTTAGTATGTGACCTATAAGTACTATTAATAGGAAAAATATCCAGTTAAATCCGAAATGACCATCGCCCAGTACTATCTTTCCAAGATCATTAAATGCAAAACCCAACATGCTGCCAGCAAGCCCCAGTGCATATAATCGTAAATAACTGAGAACGTCACCCAATAGTCCCGTTGCAGTATTGTATGTTTCCCAAAGTCCGGCTCCTATGTTTATGAGAGGATTTCGGTGGAGATTATTTAAGAAGAATATACCTATTGCTGAAATACTGCCAAGTATTATAATTATCCACTTGGTCTGGACATCATTTAATACACCAATAGTATATATTCCACCTACAATCACTCCGCCGACTATAAGAAGTGTCCAGCCCCAAACACTCAATGAATTGACAAAACCATTTTGTTTTGTAGCATAAATTGTTTTTACAATAACTGCAATACAAATGTGTATTATACCCAAGATTATTGCTAAAAGCATAGTACCATCGTATCCTGCAATTTTTGATGGAAGCATAATATATTTCATCCAGTAAGGAATACACTTCCACGTCATAATATCCATTGAGAAGAAAGTATGGAATATAAATCCAACTAAAATTGTTGCTATTCCTAAAATTATGACGATAGGGGATAGTTTCTCTGCACTTTTTACTTTTCTTAATCCAAAGCCCAATGCGGTAAGTATTATACCATATCCAGCATCTCCCATACAGAATGCAAAAAATAGCATAAAAAATATTGCAATATACGGGGTAGGGTCAAAACCATTATACGCAGGTCGCCCATACATATCTGTAAGAACTTCAAATATCCTGTTAAATCGGTTATTTTTAAGTTTAATTGGAGGATTATCTGGAACATTCGCTTTCTCCTTTATGTAGAGTATCGGCATGTTATCAAATGCAGCAGTAAGATTTTTATCCTCACTTTCAGGAGCAAAGCCCTCGAATATACACAAATGATTTTCTGCAGACTCTTCTCCTGCAACGCCTGCAATATATAAATCAATTTCAGAAATAGATTGACAGTATCGATTTTCTATATCTGGAATATACTGCACAAGTTCGTCCAACTTTGACTCGTAATTGTCAAGATCTTGTTTAAGTCTTTTTATTTCTTCCTCTTGTGATTTAAAATCCGTTTTTGGTGCCGGAATTTCACTTATAGGAAAATCATGCTCATTATCCTTACTTACAATTACGAAATATATGCTGCTGCCGTTATCAGATATTACTTTAAGTGGGTACCTGTCAGCCCAATCTTTTGAAAAAGATTTCTTGGAGGTTTTGAAAAAATGAATACTATAGCCTATACTTTCGATCTTTTTAAAATCTGATACATTAAAACTTCCCCAAGGTTTTATTATTTCCAGTTCTTTTTCAGATAATGCAATCTCATTATTTAAAGAATCTATCTTTTTCTGTAAATCAAAAATTTCTGTAATTACATCTTCTACTGGAATCTGTAATTTTACTGATTTAAATTGATTCCTTTTCCTATTTTTTAGGATTGCAAGAGCACGTTTGCAACTTTCAGAAAAAGCCAACATCTTTTCTGAAGATTCATCTATAGGTTTGTTGGATCTTGTTATATCCACAACTCCTAAATTCTGAAGTCCTTCGAGGAAATTTTCCTTTTCTCCGCTTAGAAGAATAAAGGAATATTTAGTCATTTTTTCAATCATATCTCATTATCCTCCTCTTCCATAGCATGACGGTTCTTTACAATCTTTGAGGAAGCCTTACTAAGATTTTCTTCATCTTCCATAAATCGCTTTATCTTTCTTATTGCTTCCTGGTATCCAGGTATCTGTACTTTTTCGTACAAATTTACTTTTTGAGTTGTCTTTTTTCGCTGATAATCAAGTATTATACTCTTTTGAGTATATACTTCCGATTCTATTCCAAGCCTCGACAGTTCTTTTAGAATAGACACGCCATCCGCAAACCATGCTGGTTTAACAAAAGCATTGAAAGGACGAATATCATAATGTATTTCTTTCAACGCTGGCGTTTTTACTCCGGCAACTTTAACAGTATATAAATCTACATCTGTGATAGATATTAGAGATGGTTCAAACTCATTCCACAAGGCTGAAAGATAGTCATATTTCTTTATAGAGGCTTCAAGTTCATTTGTTACTTTCTCTGACATGGCTTTTGCTTTTCGTACTTCAAGTCGTAATGCTGACTCTTTGTTTTTTAGAGTAGGAAGAGCATTTTGGCGCATCTTTAATTGTTTGCCCAAATTTGCAAGTGATGTCTTATTGTATTGAAACTTAATTGCCATAATAATATGAATGCAAATTTATTTTCCTTTCCAGTATTTATCTGTTAATGCTTGTTTAATACCGGTTTCAGCTTTTGTAAAGTGTTTTCCAAAAAGTTCCCAGGCGGTGTCCAGCATTTCCTCAATCTTAATATTTACATCAATTGAGAGAAGTTTCGTGGCATATTCTTTTGCATAATCCAAACATCTGTGGTCGTAGTCGCTTAAATCAAAGCCATTTTCCAATTTTGTTTTGGCATTTTGTGCATCTGCATACAAACGCACGCCAGCATTCATTACCTGACTGTGATCTTCTCTTGTCTTTTTGCCTTGTACAAGTTGCTTCAATCTTGAAAGTGAACGGAATGGATCAATTATTACTTTTCCTGTATCAGAATCTGCTCTTAGGAACAACTGACCTTCTGTAATATAACCTGTATTATCAGGAATAGCATGGGTAATATCACCGTCGTTAAGTGTAGTTACCGCTATAATTGTAATTGAGCCACCAGAAGGGAGTTGAGCGGCTTTTTCGTAAATTTTTGCAAGATCTGAATAAAGTGATCCAGGCATTGAGTCTTTGGATGGAATCTGATCCATTCTGTTGGATACTATTGATAAAGCATCAGCATATAATGTCATATCTGTCAGAAGCACAAGCACCTTTTCATTTTTGTCCGCTGCAAAGTATTCTGCTGCAGTAAGTGCCATATCTGGAATCAAAAGACGTTCTACTGGAGGTTCTTCTGTTGTATTTACAAAACAGATAATTTTATCAAGGGCTCCTGCTGCTTCAAAAGAATGCTTGTAAAACAGATAGTCATCGTTAGACAGGCCCATACCTCCAAGAATAATCTTATCAACATCAGCACGAAGAGCCACATCTGCCATCACTTTGTTGTACGGTTGGTCAGGATCCGCAAAGAAAGGTATTTTTTGCCCAGACACGATTGTGTTGTTAAGATCTATCCCGGCAATACCAGTAGGTATCAATTGTGATGGTTGCTCCCTTTTGTAAGGATTTACCGAAGGACCTCCAATCTGTCTTTCTTCCCCTTCAACCTCAGGACCGCCGTCTATTGGTTTCCCGTAGGCATTGAAAAATCTCCCTGCTAACTGCTCACTTACATGAATTGTAGGCGGATTTCCAAGAAAAGTGACTTCTGCATTTGTAGGTATGCCTTCAGTTCCAGAAAAAACCTGTAATGTAACCAAGTCATTTTTTGTTCTTACTACTTGAGCAAGTCTTCCATCTACTATTGCCAGTTCTTCATTACTGACTTCTTGAGCCTTCAAGGCTACAGTAGCCTTTGTAATAGCCTCCAATTTTGTATATATCTTGCGGTATGCTTTATTTGACATTTTCCTTAATGAGTTTAGTCAATTGTCTGTTATAATCTTCAAAAGCCTCTCCATTGAATTCTGAATAATTCATCTGGCGGATAATGTTAATCATATCCTTGAAATAATCACGACACTTTTCATAATCATCGAAAACGAACTCCGTATTACATATATCAAGTATGAGATCCAACATATATTTTTGCCTTTCAATAGGGCATAAGGCATCTATTGCATCAAAAGCATCTTGCTGTAAAAAGCAAAAATCAATTAGTTCAGATTTCCAGAATGTAGAGTGGTAACTGATTGGAACTCCATCATCTCCAAGAATGTTTATTTGTTCATTAGCTTCACGTCCCTTACGAACAATATTCTTAGCCATTGCAATTTTTTCAACCCATCCCTTTTCCACTTCTTCATTTAAGAAATCAACTATTTCCTGATATTCCAAATATTTAGAATATGACTCTATAGGATTTACAGCAGGATATCTCTTTTGGTCTGCACGTTTCTGCTCAAGTGCATAAAAGCATCTTGCTGCTTTCTTTGTAGATTCCGTAACAGGCTCTTTCAAGTTACCTCCTGCAGGAGATACAGTACCTATAAATGTCACAGCCCCTTTTTCACCATTATTAAGAATGACCATTCCTGCCCTTGCATAGAAATTTGATATAATAGAAGAGAGGTCGACTGGGAAAGCATCTGCTCCAGGAAGTTCCTCCATTCTGTTACTCATCTCTCTTAATGCTTGTGCCCACCTTGATGTAGAATCCGCCAAAAGCAGGCATCTAAGTCCCATTGCCCTATAATATTCGCATATTGTCATGGCTGTGTATACAGAAGCCTCCCTGGCTGCTACAGGCATGTTGGAAGTGTTACATATAATTACAGTTCTGTCCATCAGGTGATGCCCGGTGTGAGGGTCGATAAGTTTAGGAAATTCTGTAAATATTTCAACGACCTCGTTTGCTCGTTCTCCGCAGGCTGCCATTACTATTATGTCGGCTTCACCTTGCTTTGCAATAGCATGTTGTAATACCGTCTTACCACAACCAAAAGGTCCAGGAATAAATCCAGTTCCGCCCTCTGCTATCGGATTGAACGAATCAATAACACGGACTCCCGTCTCCATAATCTTTTCAGGTCTTGGTTTTTCCTTGTACGCCTTTATTGCAACTTTAACGGGCCATTTTTGAACCATTGTTACATTTTTTTCCTCTCCGTTCTCATCTGTAAGTACGGCAATTATCTGATTTACATTATATTGCCCTTTTTGTATTATAGACTTTACGGTATATTCTCCTTTAAATGAAAATGGTACCATAATTTTGTGGGGGAGTCGTCCTTCGTTAACCTCACCAAGCCAATCGGCGGCAATGACTTTATCTCCTTGTTTTGCAATTGGAGTAAAATCCCACAACTTTTCACCATTAATGGGAACTGTATATTCTCCTCTTTTAAGGAAAACACCCTCCATTGAAGTCAAGTCATTCTGTAGCCCGTCATATATTCCTGAAAGCAGACCAGGACCAAGTGAAATTTCAAGCATTCTGCCTTCAAATTCAACAGTATTGCCATTTTTAAGTCCTCTGGTGCTTTCAAATACTTGTACTTGACATTGCTTGCCGCTTACCTTGATAACTTCCGCCATTAGTTTTACATCACCTAAGGATATATAGCAGAGTTCATTTTCTGCAACAGGTCCTTCTGTAAGTACGGTTACAAGGTTTGAAACAATTCCGGTAACAACACCTGTAGATTTCATATTATTTTAATTTTATTAGTCTTGGTTATCCTTCGTATTTTATATCTGCGAAAGTTCCCCTTATTTCTTTCAATAGGGTTAAAAACATCTTCTTTCCGGATTCTGGATCCAAATTAATCCATCTTGATACTATGTGCAGTTTTGCAATAAAACCAAGTATAGATTCGATATTGAACAGATCAAAAGTATTTATTTCGGAAATTCGGTTCCACATAAGAGAATCTATCTTACTTTCTCTTCCCAATATATCATTAGATATAAATACTGAACGTATTTTTTCAATATTTGTCTCATTGTTTATTATAGGTTTTATAAATATATCCGTTCCAGCAGGTCGTCCAAGTTCTCTATTCAGATAATTCACTTTTTCATTCCTAAGCAACAGATCAAAGTTGAAATACTCCCTAATAAAACGGTTTTTATGAGATATTGCTTTTTTATAAAAATCATAATCAGGCTCTTTCCCCTCCATTCCAGTCAAAAGCATTTCAATAAGAGACTTGTCCCATTTGGAACACTGTCCCTTTATAAACGATAAAATCTGATCTGAGTCTATTTCTGTGGAACTATCCTTATCCAAGGAAATAACTGGAAGAGATGCAATTATATACTCGTAATTATTCATTAGAGTTTCTCCCCAAACAGAAGTTTTTTAGTGGCAGGTCTTAGATATGCAGAAATTAGTTCTTTGAATGTTTCATCAGTAAAACTGATGAAATAACTCCCATCTTTAGGACCTATTCTGAAACCTCCTGCAATTTTTTTAGAAAATGTAGCCTCTATACCCTTATCAAGAATTTTTGTAAGTTGATTTTTTACAAATGGTTCGAGTTCTGCTTTAAGTGAGTCTGGGAGGGTAAGTTCTATATCCTGAGCCTGAGAATTGTTGAAATTTTCTGCTACCGCTTTAATAATAGTTTCAACAAACTCTTTATTGTTTAAAGAACAGGTTACATCATTATCTGTCATTTTATGAACTATCAGAGTTTCTATATCCTGTTTAGTCGCTTGAATAGACTGAGAAGCAGCCATTTTTAAGTCTCCTTCAACCTTTACTCTCAAGTCATTAACATTCTTGTTTGCAGTTTCAATAATTTTCGAAGCTTCTTCTTTGGCTTTTGCGATTATATCTTCTGCTTCTTTTTTAGCATTATTTACAATGGATTCGCCTTCCTCTTTTCCTTTTGAAAGGCCTTCTTTGTACAATTTATCTGTAAGTTCTTGTAGCTTATCCATGATAAGTGAATTTTATTCGGTTGTCAAAATGTCTTTAAATATAGTGATTTTTATTTTATAAGACAATATCTTTCATTTTTCATTAGCACATATTTTATTCTTTGGAGAATGAATATAAAAATAAAGCAGCCGTTTTAATATATAACAACGACTGCTTTATGATATGTTTTTGTATGTGTTTATTCAGATTCTGAAGGTGCCATAAGAGTATAAACGTTGGTTACATCTTCGTCTTCCTCCAAGAGATTAGTAAGTTTATCCAAAGTTTCTCTCTGTTCTGGTGTTACTTCTTTCAGTTCTACATTAGGAATTCTGTCGAAACCTCCTGAAATCAGTTCATATCCATTATCTTCTAGATATTTCTGGATTGTTCCATAGGAAGTATAATCTCCATACATTACAATAGTTTTTGTAATATTTTCGTCTTCATCTTCCTGCTCTTGTCTGTATAACTCGTCAACACCAAGATCAATCATCTCCAGTTCTAAGGCATCAATATCTATGTTATCGTTATCCTTTATACGGAAGACACATTTATGATCGAACATGAAACTTACACTTCCGCTTGTTCCAAGCGTTCCACCACATTTGGTAAAATAACTTCTGACATTAGCAACAGTTCTTGTAGTATTGTCAGTTGCTGTTTCAACAAGATATGCAATACCAAAAGGACCATATCCTTCGTATACTACTTCTTTGAAGTCACCTGTATTCTTTTCTGTTGCTTTTTTGATTGCACGCTCTACATTTTCCTTCGGCATATTTTCATTTTTTGCCTCGGCAAGCAGAGCTCTAAGCCTTGGATTTCCTATTACATCGGATCCTCCTTCTTTTACTGCAATCGTTATTTCCTTTCCGAGTTTTGTGAACACACGAGCCATGTGTCCCCATCTCTTCAATTTTCTTTCTTTTCTGAATTCAAATGCTCTTCCCATATATTCTCCCCGTTTTATTCCGCTTTAGGTGCGTTTTCTATTCTTGAAATATATTTGTCAATATCATATGCCTCAATGGATTGAGGATATTGATCTTTAATCTTCTTATAAAAGTCTAATGCCTTATTATTATCTCCGAGTTCTTCACATACAGTTCCAGCTTTAAAAAGGTAACTGGCTGAAAATATATTATCAACTCTTCCTGCTGCTTTTTCATAACATGAAACAGCCTCCTTATATTTTTCAAGTCCAACATAAGCATCGCCTTGGCAAGCTATTGCACGCGCTGCAAGAATTTCATCTTTTCCGTTGTACTGTTTAAGATATTTGAGTGCATTTTCATAATTACCAAGTTGCAGTTCGCAAATACCTGCATACATAAAGACTGATTGACCAGCTTTTGCTCCGTATTCTTCTGCTATCTGAGCAAAACCAAGCACGTTCCCGTCTCCATTGAGTGCTTTTTCATATTCGCCTGCTCTGAATGAGGCTTCAGCTGGATACATTTGAGCTTGTCCTTCAGCCGATTTAGGCTGCACATAGAACTTAATATAACAAAGAATAAGCAAGCCGATTACTATGACTGCCCCAAGACAGCTCCAAATAATCTTTTTATTTTCATTGAAAAATTGCTCTACAGCAGATACTTTTTCTTCCACTTTCTCCTGTTGAAGCTTTTCTTGTTCTGTTAGGTTTTCTTTTGCCATAGTTTTAAATATTTATTTTTTATATATTCAGTATAAAATAGGTCACAATATTCGACAAAATTAGCATTTTTTCCACGAAAACGGCAAAATTTTCCTTATTATGTTTAATATTATATATGAAAATTAATCAGTTTCTATTATGAATATGTCTGTCAATCCTCAAAATGTAGGAGAAGATGACAGGATAGATGGAGAAGGATTTTGCACTAAATATTTCGGGTAAGTTTGTTTTGAAGTATCTGAAACGGCTTTTATTACAAGTTTTCTAATATTTCCTCCACTATTACAGTTGATTATTAGTCCTACTTGCATGCCTTTTAATTCAGTAAGCATTGAATAATCTCCATTACTGTCTCCTGCAACAAGAACTGGAACTTTTCCACAGTGTGAAGGGGCAATGTATTTCATTATTGCCTTTGTTTTACCTTCATTATATGTCTGTATATATGTCTTATCAAAGCATGCAGTTATTTTCCCATCGGTAGTGCTGATTAATCTTAAACCATAGACATGCTCTTTATCTATTGAAAGCCCATATTTAGGATCTGTTGCAATTACCTCTACTATCCTCTCTTCTGATGCGGAGCAAATATATATATCAAATCCATTGTATTTCAATGTTTTATATAAGTCCTTCAGTTCCTTTGAGATACTTAATCCCTTAGGAACACTGACTTCTATTTTTCCTTTATTTCCAGTTTGAGTTGCTGACCATAATTCTGTATATGGCTTACCTTTTGAAAAATTGAAACTTGCTGCTTCTCTAACCAAATTATCTTTTTCTGTTGATGTCATTTCTGAAAATAATTTCAAAGGGAAAAGACAACTTGCTTCATAATCATAATGCAAATATATGATGTTATTCATAACCCATAGTCTTGCCCTGAAATCCTGATATTCAGGACTCTTTTTTATTTTTTCAAAAGCTCTTTTATTTTTTTTAGAATATAAGCTTATATAGTTAGTATATAGAAAGTTATAATCCTTACAAATATCTAAGGCAAGTCTTCTTATACTAATATCAGTAATACCGTCATATGTGAAATTTCTATCGATGTCTCCAAGGTCTTTAACAAGAATATCGAAAAGTATAGATGGATCAATCTTAAACCTAAGATTTTCAATCATATATGTCATTGTGGTCAGTGTTATATCTCCTTCTATGCTAGTATTATCAAAATCGAATACTGCATATGGACGGCATTGTGGATTGTAACCTGGAGACTTCCTCCCATTTTCTATGATAAGGTTATTAAGAGTTTCGTATGTATTTATATTCCAATTATTCTTATGTAAATTCGGCTCTGTGTTACAAGATAAAAGAACGTTGCTTAAAATAAAAATAATTACGTTTTTCATGTATGCTTGTTATATTTATGTTCAAATTTAGTGTTTTTGAACTAACTTCGTATATCTATATATAATTAAAGAAATGGAATTATATGAATATGCAAGACCAGACTTAATGTCAGGTAAGAAAATATTATATGTACATGGTTTCGCGTCTTCTGGACAGACAGGGACAGTTAAGACGATGAAATTGCTTCTTCCGAATACTGAAATAATTGCCCCAGATTTACCTGTGGAACCTGTTGCTGCCTTAGAGTTGCTTAAAGAAATTTGTACAAGAGAGGAGCCTGATTTGATTGTAGGTACTTCTATGGGAGGAATGTTTGCAGAAATGCTTCAAGGCTACTATCGTATTCTTGTAAATCCAGCTTTTAGACTTGCTGATACTATATTGAAAAACAATGGTTTAGGAAAGCAAGAATACCATAGCCCGAGAAAAGATGGTACTACTTCTTTTATGGTCACTAAGAGTTTACTTGAACAATTCAGGGATGTTACTCGCTTATGCTTTCAGTCTGGCGATAGAAATCATGTCTTTGGTCTATTTGGTACTCATGATACTATGACAAATTGCTTTGATGAGTTTTCTTTGTACTATAAGAATGCAATTCATTTTGAAGGTGAGCATTATCTTAATGACAGCACTTTTCTACATTCTGTTTTGCCTGTAATAGAATGGATTGATGACATTCAAGAGCATAGACAGAAGAGGGTGTTGGGTGTGTCGCTTGAAGGTGCAATATATGATGATAGAAATGGTGAGCCTTTTAATGGGGTTGTAAAATCTATTGCTAAGTTGGCTCAAATGTATGATTTATATATTCTTATAGGTCTATCTCCTAACAGTCCTGAGAAGGTTGCAGGCAAAGTAGAGTGGGCATATAATCATATTGGGGTTTATGTATGGAATAAGATAATAATCTCCGCTCATCCAGAACTCTTTATGGGGGACTATATAATATCAGGGGAGGAACCTGTATCCGAGAACTTTATGGGAACAGTAATAAAATATGGTTCTGAACAGTTCCGTTCTTGGGATGATGTACTTATATTTTTTGAAAGATTGGGCGGACAATAAAAATTATCAAAATAGAAAACTTGCTCCTATATGCAAGTTATTTTTACTGATTGAATCACTGTCATTATTCAAATATCTATTAATCATTCCCAACTCATAACCTATGTGAATAATTAACGTGTTTCCGAAAAATACTCCGCCACCTCCGCCTAAGAGGACATCGAATCTGTTATATTTATTCTTGTCTAAATTTTTATTGATTAATTCTTTAATTTTGTCAGGAATATTTTCAGATGATATATCTCCATTGTAATAGTCGTATTTGTATGATAACAGGGGATCTTCTTTGGAAGTTCTGTTAAATTCATATGTGGTTTCGCCTGAAATTGAATAACTGAAAGTTGCACCAGCGTACAGTATTAGGGAACTTCTTCGGCCTAATGGGAATAATAACTTAATTCTCAAGGGGGCTTCAATGAAGTGTTCCTGTGTAGTCTTTTTAGCAGATAATCCTAAAAAGCTTACTCTTTCATCATATCTGCTCCCGAATGAGTATTGGAGTCCCGGTGAAATGGAAATAGCTTTGAAAAGTTTTATATTATCACTCATTCCAACGTAAAATCCGTTGAATAGTCTTGCCTTTTCTGCCACTTTTGTTTTATATGAATATCTCTGGTATCCGGCTTCAAAACCAACATAGGCTGACATATTCTTACTTGAAAGCACTGATAAAACAACAGTTAATAACGATACTGTGATGGTTCTACAATTCATTGTCTAAGTTTTTTGCACCGTCAAAAATAGATGTTTTGCATTATTTATGCAAATTTAAGATATTTTCATTAGGTTTGCGAAAAGTGCTATTATAGTATTTCCTTAATGAAAAACAGAATTAATTAAAGCAAAACAATGCGTGGTAGAATTTTTTTCTCAGTTTCAACACTATTAGTGTTGTTTTTTGTTATCACATTGCCATCATGCAATATGTTTAGGAGAAATGCTCCAGACATGAGTATGCAGAGGGATACTATATATCCGTTAGGCTTTTGTACCGATTCTTTTGATTTGGTAGAAGGAAAATTACTAAACGGTGAAACTTTTTCTACCCTTATGCAAAGACTTGGAATGGATAAAAATGATGTTTATTCTTTATCTCTTGCAGCGGATACTTTGTTTGATATGAAAAAGATGAGGGCAGGGAACAATTATCGAGCATATTATGATGTTGATTCAACATCGTTTAAGTCACTTAAGTATCTTGTCTATGAAGAAGATAAGGTGAATATCACTGTTTTTAGCTGTGAACCTCCTTTTTCAGTATGGAAAGTTTCTAAACCCGTTGAAATAATACGAAGGTCTGCTGATGTAACGATTTCTTCTTCATTATGGAATGATATGATTGCTAGCGGAGTATCGCCTTTGTTGATTGCAGGTCTTTCTGATATATATGCATGGACTGTTGATTTCTTTTCTCTTCAATCAGGAGATAGGTTTCGTATCTTGTATGATGAAGAATTATGTGATGGCCAGGTAATAGATGTGAATACTATTCTCTATGCTGAATTTATTAGAGACAGTATAGTTATGCCGGCAATACGATTACCACTTAATGACGGAGAAGAAAATTATTGGAATGAAGAAGGAAAAAGTCTTAAAAAAGCCTTTCTAAAGGCTCCGTTGAAATTTACACGTATAAGTTCCGGATTTTCATATCACCGTAGGCATCCAATTTCAGGAAAAGTTAGAACTCATACGGGAGTGGATTACGCAGCTCCGACAGGAACTCCCGTACTTGCTACAGGAAATGGTACTGTGATTTATAAAGGCTGGGGAGGCGGTGGAGGAAACACCGTCAAAATACGTCATAATTCTGTCTATACTACAGCATATTTGCATTTATCAAGGTATGCTAAAGGACTTAAGATTGGACAGAGGGTAGTGCAGGGAACTGTGATTGGTTTTGTTGGCTCTACTGGAGCAGCAACAGGACCTCATCTTGATTTTCGTGTATGGAAAAACGGTAAGCCCATAAATCCTCTCAAAATGGAATCTCCGTCAGCCGCTCCTCTTCCGCAACAACTCAAACCAACCTTAGATTCTCTAAATGCAGTGTATAAAGCAGAAATTGATTCGCTGAAATGATTCAACCTACTTCAATTTGAATCGAATAACTTTTGAGTCATTATCTATGGTATAGGAGGCAACTCTATCTAAGACACCATTACCTAGAAGAACAGGAGCATTAGCACTTGAAGAAACTTGAGTACGAACATCTCTGCAGACTATTGTTCGGTTTCCATCTGTAAGTTCGAGCGTACGTATATTGAAAATGGAATCTTCTACTACACTTCCATCAGCAATGCTGCACTTGGCTGTTCCAAGGAAATCGGCTTCAGTTAGAAGACCTCGTTTTAACAGTTGCTTGACCTCAAGTGGCGATATTAGAGTATTGGAACATCCTGTATCAAAAATCATGTCGGTGCTCAATCCGTTAATCTTTACTTGAACATACTTTACACCCCCTTCTAATGTATAGGGAACATTTATAGTTTCATCATCCGGCACCATTTCTTCCGAATAGTTTACATAAGGAATATGAACCTTTTTTGACTTCTTACTGCTAGAACAAGACACTAAAAGTAAGATAGTGGTAATTATCAATGAGTATCTTATAATCTTTTTCATCGTTTATTAACTTTGAAAGAATTAGTAACGACCTTATTATTATTTACATCATTGTGAAAACTTTTAATTTTTTTGATGCAGAAAATGCCGGCAATAATAATTGCCACAGTAACAATAATATACAGAATAATCTTAGTAGGATTTTGTCCTCTCCCATGAGATGAACACCCACAATGACTATTATTTGGTTTTAAACCAGGCTGCTCTATCGCTCTATTATTCTTAACAGAATTAAGAATCTCCAACATTTCGGACAAATTTGTCTCAAATCTATCGGCAATAGCATCTAAGTTTAAGCACTTTTTCAACCGATCAACTTCTTGCTTAAGAGAACTATTGGTGGATTTTAATGCATTTAGTTTCTGCTGAAGATCGGGTATCTGTTTATTTTTTAGAACATCAATTTGATCCTCATATTCTTTCTTGATTTCTTCATATTTTTTATTCGAAGACAATAGAGAATCTATTATCTCATTTTTAGATGTATATACTGCAGAAACATAGACTTTGCCATATATTTTGGTATCATTGAAAAAAGTCTCACAATTTACATCATTGATGTTGTAATAAATGGATTCTGACGCCTTTTCTTTTGTGAAAGTAGAGTCTATCACTTCAATGTCGCCTTCAAAATTTGCGGCAATCTGACTTATTGCCAACTTTGAGATTTCTTTTAATTCTCCTTCTACATCCTTGAAATTTGCAATTAAGAATTTCTCGGAATTTCCGTTATTACTTAAAAGTCTTCCTGAAATCTTTTTAACATAAAGTGTATCAAAGAAATTAAACAAGGAATGGACATCTGTGCAATAATTTCCTTCCATTTTTAGAGACATCCCAAAATATGAACCTTCACGACCTCCCTCTGCAATAATATTTTGTGGCCTTATGTATGAGTAGTATGAGAAGAACTTATTTGAGTCCTTTCTAATTTCAACCACCAATGCAGATTTGGCGTTTTTATATTTGTCGAGTGGACAGTAGAATGATTCATAGTACGAATCACCGGATGTACCCCAGACATCAAAACCCTGCGGTACCCCGTGAAAAACAAATTCTGCTATTTTCATATTTACCCACGAATTTTTTTCATTATGGTATTCCACAACATTTGAGGATATTCGTCCACTCCCTGCTGGTACGTTAAGTATACTGAACCATCTGAATGTGTCGCTTCTGTAAACATACCATTAGAAAAAGGAACGAGCTCACATAAATAAGGCTTTAACCATTTATAGATAGGTACTTCATTAACGAAAGGCGTAAATATACCTGGATACATATTGCTGATATCATTCTTTACGCCCTCTATATTAACTCTACCTGGAGAAATCACGAAATTTGACTTATCGACCTTGTTATAGAGAAAAATAGCTATGTCTTGTCCACGCATCATCGTTTTAAGATGATGTATTCTGGAAACATAGCCACTTCTATCTAAAGGGTCTTTCCAGTTAGGTTCAACCATATAAATCCATATTTTCCTATTATTACTGTTAATAATAGTATTGATGTACACAGGGAAAGTATTATTTGGCTTTTTAGGATTGAAGTAATATTCGCCAGGAGCCTCAAGAATCTGGCAGATGCGACGGCCGCTTTTATCAAGCACTTCAACCAACATGAAGCTAATCATCTCCGTACCTTGAGCCGCGTTTGGTGAATTGACGAGTTCATTATATCCTTCGCACATTTTGGCATAATGGGCATCTGCCGCAGGTCTAAACGAACGGATAGGAGATACTTTATATCCATATTTCTGTAAGAATCTTGTTAGGCGAATGAGAGTCATCGTTTTTCCACACTCAGTTGGACCGAATAAAACAACGATAGGAACATTCTGATCTGCAATAGTGACGACTATGCTATTTGGATCATTATACTCTGATTGACTAAGGCCAGCCACAGAGGTATTGTCATTATTTGTTGTAGGCTCTTCAGAAACTATAGGAGTCTGTGCGTCAAGAGGTTCGTTAATAGATGATTCTCCAAAATCGAATTTTTTTGCCATAATATTTTACTTGAATTTGATTACTATATTGTGTATTGATCTTTTTTGAAAGCGAGGTCGAAGAATATAAATGCTCCAAGGTCAACAAGGATAGAAAGAATAACCCATATAATCAAGCCTCGCCCTGCATACTTGCCTGTCAGATAGTCTTTCCATACATCAAAGACACTCAGCATACGTTCAACCCTGGTCACAGCTTGAACAGGATTACCTTCGGTATCCTCTGGAAGATATATTTCTTTATCTCCTGTATTGAACTCAATGTAATTACTATACGTCTTTATTGTTGAATATCCTCTAACAAGTCGGCTATTGACCTCCTTAACTTGCTCAGCGATGTTCAAATCGATGTCCCCACTCTTTATCATATTTTCGGCATACTCAAGATTCTGAAAGTCAGCAGAAGCTTGACCCTTATATGTTTTCTCGTCCGGGGCAGTCATTGAATTACGAATATTCGTGAGTTTACTTTGCATAAGAATACTGATCTTTTTACGGTACGCATCAACGAGTTTCGCACGAGCTTGTACGGATTTATCATAAAATGATAGAGGCTCAACCTTATCTACTTCCAAAAGTGTAGCGAACTGCGCAAGAATGCGTTTGGCATTAGGACCGAATCCTGGATTTGCATCATTCTTTATTTCTGATTCAAGTTCAGCAAATAAACTCCAAACCTTATTTTGAAATTCAGTTTGCTTATCTCTGATCTTGGTTTCTGTAAGAGTATTGTTCTTCAGCTGATCCAAATATCCCATTGTGGTGGAAATGTCTGTACTTGCGACACTTTCTATCGTACTTCTATAAAAGAAAGTATGCGTATTGGTCGGCATACTAAAAAGAAGCCAGAATACAAGAACGATCAATATGCCAGCTATTAACTTTCCGCCTCTCTTTTCAACATAAACATTCTGGTTAAAGCTATCAACAATCAATTTGGTTCCCCACGAAGCAATAATGAAGAATGCTATGGTTACGATCCAGCACAAGAACTGAGGCCAGGATGAAAGAAGAAGATGCAATGACTCTTGTGTCGCCCAGCAACTGACTGATGCCAATGCGATAAATGCGAAAATCGAAATGACTTTCAAGGTGTTGTTTTGTCCCATAATTATCTAATAAAATATGTATTATCTATTTACGTACCTCATTTATGACTCCCGGTTTGGGCAATATATGAATCAAAAAACGTTGGTTCAGGTGTTCGTTAGATTCTCTCATTAGCCCAGTACCACTTTGCACACCATCACCGCTACCGCAGATTAGAACCTCGCAATTCTGTTCTGTAAATTTAATGTCATTTGCCTCCCAAAATCGCTTAAGCTCAAGTGCTCTGCTGTAGCTTAATTCATAATTTCCCATAAAGGAATCTCTTGATGCCTGCCCCTCAATGATAAGTATGTACTGTATACCCGGATATTTTTTAGTGGTCTTTTCTATAAAGGATTTTGCGCTCCTGCCTGCTTTAAGCAGTTTGTCTTTTGTCTCATTTGAAACATATTTGGCTATATTCGACTGTCCCTTTGGAAAAAATACATCAATCTTAAGTTTATGTTTTTTGAAGTTTTCTTTATATTCAAAATAATTTTCATCTAGTCCCTTGGTAGCATCCTCGATTTCCTGAGCCTTATCCAATTTCGCTTGTAGATTGATATTCATGCAGATAACCTCATCTTTCTCTTTGTTTAGTTGAACTACTGCAACAACAAAAAGCATAAGCATGACGAAGAAAAGACTCGTCATAAGGTCTGCATAACTTGCCCAAAAATAGGATTTATTCTTTTTCTCTACCATCTATTTAAGGATGTATTTAATAACAAATTCATATACAAACATCACAAACGCAAGAAGTGCTACAATCTTAATGGCTATGTTCAGAATGTTAATCCATTTTCCTGATGTCGTTCTATAAGCTCCAGATTCAATCATATCAACAATTTGATCAAGCCGATTGGAATTTTCCCTTGATTTATCTGCAAGAGACTTTATCGAGACACTTATTTCCGACAAATCTTGCGTACTCCTAAAGATTTCTTCCATATTTGAAGCATTTTGCGAGATGGCATCCTGCTGCTCCTTTAATTTTTCAACAAACTCATTATGCTGTTTTTTATAAGTTTCCTTGAATATCTCAGCGTCCGCTGTAGCTTGACTCTTAAGAGTTTCCATATATTGGCTCAATGATTCTGTTATTTGCTTAGAGGTTTTTTCCAAAGAACTATCGACACTATCTACTACATGTTTTATATATTCTTCTCTTGATTGCACTTGAGTCATCTCTTTTGCGAAGAAAGCTCCCATATTCTCAATTACTGCTGTTCGGTCAAGGTGATTATTCAAATTCTCGTTAAGGCTATTAACAGCATTCAGATAACTATTTACATTGGTTAGATACTGAGTAAATTGTCCTATTTGCCCAGTGCATTTTTGTAGTTCATTTAATACAATAACATTAGCATTAGCCACATCCTTTATATTAATTTTGCTAATAGCATCCAATGCATATGCTTGATCTTTTGAGACCTGTCTAACACTTGTCAGAACTTTATCAAATTTTTTGATATTGCCTTGGAATGTTTGGTTGAAAGACATCAAATTTGTATGAAGAAGAGATAATGCCGTCACAGAATTGTCTGAGAGAACTGGTAAAAGTTCAGTTTGAAGCCATGAATAGAATAGATTCTTATTGGTTTCAATATCTGTCTTTGCACCTTTAGACTTCCAAGATATAATGGTAGTACATAGTATGCCAACAAAACTTGCAGCCATAGCAATGGCAACACAAATCATCATTGAAGAAACATTTGTCAGATTGTCAACTCCGCCGTTGAATGCAATGATAGAAATGCCTACAATAATTCCCACCATTGTACCCATCAGCCCCATATAAAGCGGGATAGTCTGCATAGTGGCTATCTCCTCCTCCTCAGATCCGCAATATCTTTCAACTATATCCTTCATCAAGGAAAAATCACTCACAGCTCCTTTGTTTTTCTGAAGGTACATATTGATGGCAACCTTGATATTTGTGAGCGTAGGATTAGTACTTTTGATTGATAACTGTGATATTTCAACTTCTCTTGTAAAAGGCATTTCTTCTTCCAACATATCATTGTCCCAGATATTATCGGAAGTATTATCTCTATCTAAATAAGTTTCAGAAGGTTCGTCGACGGTAATGCTAACTTGATCAATAGAATAGGCTAATTTATTTGAAGGAAAAATATCCTTAAATGTGTTGATTTTATTTACAGCTCGCCTAAATATTTTTAATTGATAGAAAATTATCAAGAAAATAATAGGAATAACAATTATATAATGAACAAAGTCCATAATTCTTATAAATTAATTGTAATTAACTGATTCATATACATATATATGAATACTATCACTATACAGGCAAGAAAAATGATTAAATATAGTGACAAGTTAGCTATAAAATTTCTGTTTTTTACTTGTCTTAGTTTATGTGATAGTTCTGCTGACATAACCCTCTGGAGTTCCAGTTCTTCGCTTAATTGCTTTATTTTAAGAGTCATCCCATTAAACGCCGAATTGTTTATACCATTATTCTTGATAACATAGACTATATTATTATCCTCAATCTTACTTCTGATTTTTAGCGCACCATCTGTAAGTGGTACTACTTGATAGTCATCAATATAAGAAGAATAATTGATAGGTGGCATCTCTTCAAAATAGTTCTCACCATCCGCAATACTCTTCTTGATTACTTCAGAAATACGGTCGTACTCAGAAAGAAGAGAACTATTGATTATCTTCAAAAAATGAGTTGCGCCATCATTGTTAACAGTCAATACCTTGCCTTCAATAACCATCCCTTGGTATACCGACTCAAACATCCTAAACAGCGATGCAAGATTATATGTAGCCTTACCATTAACCACGACGCAAATCCCTATATAAGAATTAACCTCTTTCCATGATACTTGTCGCATATATGCATAGTACATCAAGTTAGATTCTCTATAGACTGCAATTTGAGATTCCGAATTGAAGTTTTTTGCAAGAATCTGTAGTCGAGTTTTAAGAAAGTCCATAGGATATTGGAAATATCCGTTAGAAGTCATGCCAAAGAGATATGTGGAGCAATTTATCATTATCAGTTTTTTCGCTTGGCTCTTTTGCCTTGACACATATTTTTTGATTTCGACCCATAACAAGTATGAGTGGTTTAGTTAATTAATTCTTTTAATTATGTGGGGTTTTAGCCGTTCCTCATAAGATATTTGTGGAGATGGGCGGAGTCGAACCGCCGTCCAAACAATGCACCAGATAGCTTTCTACACGCTTAGCCTTCCTTTGATTTTCGTTTGCAGCCTGCAGGATTGCATGCTAACTGCAACTTATCCTTTAAGTCTTAGCGGAGTTTAAAGGAGTCTCTCCGAGCGTCCGATTTGAATGATACCCCTAATTCGGAACATAATCGGCTTAAAGTCCGAGGGATACTCGTTTCTGTCGCATCCTAGGCGACTGAAATTAAGCTAAAATGACCTAGTCATTCTATGCAGCGAGTGCGTAGTTGTTATCAGCAACTAAATTTTTGAGAACCGGGATTAACGGGCCGATTCACTGCGCCCGGCGTGCTTACTGTCCGACATCAATGCTGTCAAAACCAATACATCCCCATATTTGGCAAATATATGACTTTTTTGTGTATTATGTCTTCCAGTGTCGGAGTTTTTATATAAAATTCAAAAATGATGATTTTTATAAACTTTGTAATATTTATGATATTTAGTATTTTTGTGTACTATGAATAAGACAGGTATAATATTTAGAAAGGCCGTTGCAGATGATGCCGGCTTTATTTCCAAAGCAATGCTTGCGGCTTTGGGTGTTGGCGATTTCTTGTCTGCTCCTAAAAAAGATTTAGAGGTAATTGAAGAAATTGTTAAGAGAAATGATACTCTCTATAGTTATGAAAATGTCCTTGTTGCTGAAGTAGATGGAAAGTGTGCAGGGTGTATGATTGCATATGACGGAGGTCGTTATCCTGGAATGAGAGAGGTGACTTTTAAGTTGCTTAAAGATGAATTGGATATGGATTATGCTCAAATGCCTGATGAAACACATGAAGGGGAGTACTATATGGATTCTCTTGCTGTATCTCCGGAATTTAGAAAAAGAGGAATTGGGAAAAGCCTTATGATGAAGTTCTTGGAACTTGGTAAGTCTATTGGTTTTACTCAAGCATCTCTATTAGTTTTAGCAACAGATCAAGGTTTGCAGAGATTATATAAATCATGTGGTTTTGAGCCAGTAGGGCTTCAAGATTGTTTCGGAAAGAAATATTTAAGAATGGTTGCTTCATTAAAATTTTAACATAGTGTTAGATATTATGAAAATAAGATTAATTTTTAGCAGTATAACAGTGTGTTCTGTTATGCTTAGCAGTTGTGTTTGCGGTAATAGAAATACAGGGAAAGTAGCTTCAGATATAATTGAAACAGTTACTGACAGTCTTGTTATCAATGATGAAACGGGAAATTACAGATTTAAAGTAGAGTATCCTAAAGATACAACATTATCTATCAATCTTGCAATCGGTGAATTTATTAATGAGTCACTGAATGATAAGTATATGGATGATTGCAGTAATATTAAGCAAGTAGTTAGAAATGATTTTGATGCAACTGTATCTGGGTTTCAATCTTTATATAAGTCCTTTGAAAAAGATATGTCTGATATAAAGTTAAGTTATTCAGTTTCTTTGAAAGTATATGCACAGACACCGTCGTATATTACTTACTTATGTGAGATAAGCCAGTATGCAGGAGGGGCTCATGGTAGTTATAGTCGTACTGGTGTGACCTTACGTAAGAGCGACGGACGTAGGATTGGCTGGGAATTATTTAAGAATACGGATACTCCTAATTTCCAAAATCTTATTATAAAGGGACTTAAGAAATATTGGAATATAACTACAGATGAGGAGCTGAAACAAAATCTACTCTTTGAGGAAAATTATGATACAATCAATCTTCCAAATTGTAATCCGTTATTTACAGAAAAAGGCGTAGAGTTTGTTTATAATCAGTATGAAATTGCTGCCTATGCTCTTGGTACTCCGACTTTTACAGTACCTTATTCTGAACTTGAAGATAATCTTATGTCTACAGCAAAGAAACTTATTAATTAATAACTTCAGATAGATTAAATTTAAAGGGACGGATGAAATTATTTCATATTCCGTCCCTTTTTGCTATGATAGCCCTACTATATTTCCGTCAACAATGTTTATTTTAAGTGCTTGAGGAACTTTTGGCAGTCCAGGCATTCTTATTATATCTCCTGCTACCGCAACAATCATTTCTGCACCTGAATTAATTATAATATCTTTTATATCAATAATAAAGCCTGTAGGTACTCCGCATTGTTTATCATCTTGCGAAAATGAATACTGTGTTTTTGCTATGCATATAGGAAATTTATTATAGCCTAATTTTTCTGCTTCAGATAGTCTCTTTTGTGCTGATTTTGAATATGATACAGATGATGCTCCATAAATTTTAGTACAGATTGCAACTATTTTTTCACTTAAACTGTCTGTATCACTATAAGTAAATTGTAATGCTTTTGAGGGTTTATTGTTGATGGTTTCTATTACACGACTCGCAAATTCAATGGCTCCATCTCCTCCTTTTGCATAGGCATCGTTCTCGGCAAAGTCCACTTCCAAATCTTTGCAATGTTGTTGTACAGTCTCAATTTCTTTAGTTGTATCTGAAGCATAGCGATTTAGGCACACAAGTACAGTTTGACCAAAATTTTGGATGTTTTTTATGTGTTTATCCAAATTTGAGAGTCCTTTTTCCAAATTATTATTTCCGTGCATCTTTAGCCCAGAAATTGTTGCTACCAATATTGTCAGAGCAGGATTTAATCCTGCTTTCCTACATTTTATGTTATAGAATTTTTCCGCTCCAAGATCAGCTCCAAATCCTGCTTCAGTTATAACATAGTCACCGTAAGTCATTGCCATTTGAGTAGCGAGGATTGAATTACATCCATGGGCTATATTGGCAAAAGGTCCACCATGTATAAATGCAGCTCCGTTTTCAGTTGTCTGTACTAAGTTAGGGTTTAGAGCATCTTGCAATAATGCTGCGATTGCCCCCTCGATTTGCATATCTTTAACATAAAACGGGTCGTTATTAAGAGTGTAACCGAGAAGAATGTTCCCGATGCGCTCTTTTAAATCGTCTATATCTTTTGAAAGGCATAGAATTGCCATAATTTCCGAAGCTGGAGTAATGTCAAATCCAGATTGTTCTTCAACCCCGTTAGTATATGGTCCTAATCCTGTAACTATTTGTCTTAGTGACCTATCATTTACATCCAGTACACGTTTCAATAAAATTTCACGCATACCAAAGCCCTCTGCTCTATGTTGGTATATATAGTTATCAAGCAAAGCTGAAATCATATTGTTGGCAGATGTTATTGCATGGAAATCACCAGTAAAATGCAAATTGATTTTCTCCATCGGTAGCACTTGTGCATATCCTCCTCCGGCAGCCCCTCCTTTCATTCCGAAACAAGGGCCTAAAGATGGCTCTCTAAGTGCAAGAATGGCATTTTTACCAATTTTCTTCATGCCTAATGCCAAACCTATCGATACGGTGGTTTTTCCTATACCTGCTTTGTTAGGAGTAATAGACGTTACCAATATAAGTTTGCTCTTTTTTACTTTTTCTTTATTTATTAATGAACCTGGAACTTTCGCAATAAATTTTCCATATTGTTCTATATCTGAACTGCTTATACCTATTTCAGAGGCAATCTCATCAATAGGTTTTAACTTTACCTCTCTTGCTATTTCTATATCTGTCTTCATAATATTCTATTTATAATGATTCTATTTTGAACTATAACTGCATATTCTTTCTGTCTCTTAAGTTTTGAATAAGTCGAAATAGTTATATGGACAAAGTTAATTACGAATTTTTTTGTAGACAAACGAAAAATATATACCTTCGCGCTGAAAATTGAATTAAATGATAAAAGACCTCAAAAGATTTGTTATAGGATCAGTGTTATTTATGACACTGATGCTGGCTTTTGTGGTAAAGGTAACTCACTTTCATAATTCAAACGGGGTTTCAGTTTCTCTATTATCAGATAGTAAATCTGGTGAATACAGCGAAGATTGTGCAATTTGCCATTTTACAGTTTCTCCATTTACTGAAACCACTCCCGTAATTTTCGAATCAATTTTTGAATTTAATGATATACCGTTTAAACCGTATATCTGTTCTGTAATTCTTAGTTCTTCTTTCTCTAACGGACTTAGGGCCCCTCCTGTCTGCCTTTCTTAAGATAAAAGCGGATATTTATTTCTAATATCCAGAGTTAGAGTAAAAAGATAATTGAGGCGTAGAGCCTCGTAATAATCACAATTTAAATACAGATGTTGAAAAATATAGTTAGTACTATAGTTTTTCTCCTGTCTGCCTTGTCTTTATCTGCACAGAAAAAAGATACAACTTCAATCCTTAATGGTCTTGTTATAGATGAGGCTGTAGTGTCGGGTAAATCGGACAGGAGGGCAATAATGATGAAATTGCCTCAAAATATAGTATCCTTAGATAAGGCATATATTCAAAGCAAGTTTTCGGGCAGTCTTATGCAGAGCTTGTCAGGAATACCAGGAGTAAGGGCTATGAGTATCGGTTCTGGCGAATCAAAACCGTCAATAAGAGGGCTTGGCTTTAACCGAATGGTAGTTACAGAAAATGGTATTAAACACGAAGGACAGCAGTGGGGGGAAGACCATGGGCTTGAAATAGATCAATTTGATCTTGATAAGATAGATATAGTAAAGGGGCCGTCTGCCTTACTTTACGGATCTGATGCCATAGGAGGAGTTATTAATCTGTATAGCAATTATTTGCCTGTGGATAAAATTGAAGCCAAAGCCAATATATTTGCAAGGAGTAATAATGAATCAATAGGTGTTTCTGCTAAAGTTGCTGGCAGAAATGGAGCATTTTATTTTAGAAGTCATTTTACTATAATAGATTATGCGGATTATAAAATACCTGCAGACAGTATACAATATTATTCTTATTATATAAAGTTAAAGGATAGGAGATTGCGTAATACAGCAGGAAGAGAGGAAGATGGCAGCCTAACATTAGGTTATATATCAGGAAATTTCCAAACTGACTTTAGAGTGTCTGATATATATTCAAAATCAGGATTTTTTGCAAATGCACATGGTCTTGAAGTCAGGATGTCAGAAATTGATTATGATAAAAGTCGAAGAGATATAGACTTACCATTTCATAGTGTCAATCATCTTAAAATAGTTAATAATACATCGTTTGATTTAGGTGAAATTAATTTATATTCAGCTATTTCATACCAGAATAATCTTAGAAAAGAATGTTCTGAACCTGTATCTCACGGATATATGCCTATTCCTTCCAATCCATTGGAAAGGCAGTTTAATAAAAATACCTTTACTGTAAATCTTGGGGCTAAAAGTAGGATATTTACCAGTCATAGTATTTCTTTAGGAGTTAATTCGGAATATCAGCATAACAGAAGAAAAGGGTGGGGATTTATAATTCCAGACTTTGAAACCTTTTCCATAGGTTCTTATCTATTTGATAAATATAAAGTTAAAAATAATTTAATAATAAGCGGAGGAGTCAGGTATGACTTTATAAATACTGAAATACATACATACAATGATTGGTTTAAGACGCCAGAAGGAGGCAATATGGTGTATAAAAGACGTTCTGATGAACTTAGCAGGTATTTTAATAGTTTTACATGGTCTATCGGTATAAATTACCTTACTAATAATTGGGTCTTAAAGGCTAATATAGGTAAAGGTTTTAGGGCTCCTATTGCAAAAGAATTAGGAACAGATGGTATTAATTATCATATCTTTAGATATGAAAAAGGCAACTCCCATTTGAACGCAGAAAAATCATATCAGGCAGATGCTGGTATTTCTTGGTCTTATGGAGCATTTAGTTTTCAAATTGACCCATTTGTAAATTATTTTCCAAACTATATCTATCTTAATCCTACTTCTAAATATACAGAGGGACTTCAGACATATAATTATGTGCAAAGTGAAGTCTTTAGATGGGGACTTGAGGCACAAGGAAATATTCGTATAATTAAAAATATGGATTGTACTATAATGGGAGATTATCTTTATGCAGTACAGTTGTCAGGAATTAAAAAAGATTATACACTTCCTTTCTCTCCTCCATGGTCTGTTTCATGTGAATTAAAGTACTCTATCCCTTCAAGAAAAAGTAATACATATCTTTCTATTATTGAAAGGGTGGTAGGAGATAAGTATGATATTGTACCACCAGAACTTCCGACCGCTGGTTACAATACAACAGATATTAATATTGGTAATACATTATCAATTAATAAATTAAAATTAAAAATGAATCTTGCTATAAATAATATATTCAATAGAAAATATTATGACCATACAAGTTTTTATCGTCTTATTGATGTCCCTGAACCAGGGCGTAATGTAACGGTATTATTAGGAATTGAATTTTAACACTATTGTTTAATTTTTTAAATTTTTATTTTTATGAAAAAAATTTTAGTATTTGCAGCTTCTGTGCTGCTTGCAGTTTCAGCACTTTCTTCTTGCAAGAAAGAATCTTCAAATGTTATTGCAAAACCTGTTATTAATCTTACAGAGGTAGGACATAAAAACAGCAAAGTTGCTACTATAGGAAAAGATATGCATCTTGAAGGAACAATTGAGGCTGAAGGACTTATTAAAGAAATCAATGTAGAGATACATAAAGAGGGTGGTAAATTTGAAATTGAAAAGAGCTTTAAAGAAGGAAAGTACATTGGAGTGAAAAACACCAAATTTCATGAACATATTGATATTCCTGCAAATGCTCCTGAAGGAGAATATCATCTTCATTTTACTGTAATTGACAAGCAAGGTCAGACAGCAACTTCAGAAGTGCATATCAAAGTCACAAAATAATGAGAAACAAGTATTATAAACTTATTTTATCATTTATCATTTTACCTGTCTTATTCCTGTCTTGTCACAGGGATAAGACAGATATTGATGAAAATAAGCCTGAAATATTAGCCTCAGGAAATGAGGCATCACCAAAGAATTGCAATGTCTTTATAAAAGGTACATTTATTCCTGTAAGACTTGTTTTTTCGGATGATGTAGAATTGGGAAGTTTTAACATTGAAGTACATAATAATTTTGATCATCATACTCATAGTACTGAACATGAGGAATGTACACTTGATGCTAAAAAACAGCCTGTTCACCCTTGGATATATAACAAGGACTTTACAATACCATCTAAACTTAAATCATATAAGGTTAATATTGATATACCTATACCAGCCGATATAGATGAAGGAGATTACCATTTTATGATAAGACTTACTGATAAGTCAGGGTGGCAGCAATTAAGGTCTTGGAGTATTAAAATCAGTCGTTAGCGTCTATGGCTACGGCTGATTTTTTTTCTTTTTTTCGTCTTTGATACAAAATAACCAGCAATAAGCGACACTATTGCAATTATAATTATTACATAAGTACTTCTTGTGGCATTATCACCTTTTACCCTTGACCACATAGCAAGTAAGGCTTCTGTCCTATCTCCACTGTCATGTTCCATTCCGCATTTTGAGATAATAGAATTGTCAGGATACTGTATAGGGTTTATGCAAACCGCCTTTGCTTTTTCTCCAAAAAAATAGGATGCATCAATCGGAGAATATCTCAATGTATCTTCAACCATGGATAACAATTCATCTCCACCGACTGAACTTACATAACCAATAGCATCCATATTCTTCTTTGCAATATCACTTCTGCACATAAAATCGATAAAATATCTTGCAGCCTTTATGTTTTGTGCATACTTTGGTATTACCCAGCCGTCAAACCATACAATACTTCCTTCTTTTGGAATGACATAGTCCAAATCAACCCCTACTTTTTCTGCTTCTTCTATAGCCCAGGCGGCATCTCCACTATATGTGAAATTTAGCCAGCCTTTTTCTTTAGTCATCAATTCTTTACCGAAATCAGCCTCCCAGCCCGCAACATTCCCTTTAACGTCATTTAAAAAATTTTCAACTTTTGCTATTTCTTTATCTGAAGCATTAAAGGTCAAATCCTTTAGTTTAATTTCACCTGAGTTTAATTTTTCTCTATTAAGATGAATAAGAAGGCAGGTAAATACATCTCTGAAGGATTCTTTCATTAAGAGTTTGCCCTTAAATTTAGGATTCCTTAAACACTCCCATGTGGATACCTCATCGCGTTTGATATATTTTTTATTGTATAGTATACCAGTAGTACCCCACATATAACTCACTGCATAGTCGTTAGCATTTTTACCATGCCCATCTATTTGATTTAATTTTTCAATAATATATGGAGAGATATTTTTAGTATAGTCTGGTGTCTTTCCAAAATTTCTTTCTATTGGAAGCAGCATATCTGCACGAAGCATTTTTTCTATAATATAGTCAGAAGGACAGACTACATCAAAATCTTCATGTCCAAGTTCTATTTTAGAAAGCATTACTTCATTAATATCAAATAGCTGATATACAATATTTACCTTTTCTCCTGTTTGTTTTGTATACCATTGTTGAAATTCTTTCAGCACAGATTCATCAATATAATCTGCCCAATTATAAATTTTTAGAGTATGTTCTCTATCAGCTGCGTTGATATTGAAAATTAGAGAAGCGATTATTTCAACAATCAGTATTAGGATTTTTTTCATTTACTTATAGATTTAGAAGAACGAATATTAATAATTATAAGTAGTAAAAGTACAATAATAAAAATAAGTGTCATTACAGGTCTTAACTCCGGGGTTAAGCCTCCTTTCCTTGCATCGGCATAGATGTAGGTAGATAGAGTTTCCAAGCCTTGATTTCCTTTCGTGAAGAGTGTAACTGCAAAGTCATCCAAAGACAGAGTAAATGCCAAAATAAAACCTGACAACATACCTGGTCGTATTTGCGGTATTATGACTTTACGAAGAGCCTGTAACGGAGTGGCTCCCAAATCTAATGCAGCCTCGTACGTATTAGGATTCATTTGTCTGAGTTTTGGCAATATGCTGAGCACAACATATGGAGTACAAAATGAAATATGTGCAATCAGAACTGTTCCATAGCCTTGAGTAATACCAACTGCTACAAAAAGAAGAAATAACGATATGCCTGTTATAATATCTGGATTAATCATTGGTATATCGTTGAGAAAATTAATTATTTTTCTTTTTTTACCATGTAAATTGAAGATGCCTATAGCTGAAAATGTACCTAAAATGGTTGAACACAATGCAGAAATTATGGCTATGGTAAGTGTATTTTCTATAGCCTTAATTAATGATTGATTAATTCCTAAATTAAATACATTAGCATAGAGCCGTGTGGAAAAACCTGTCCAATTCCCTAAAACTTTTGCTTCTGTAAAAGAAAATACTGCAATAATCAGTATAGGGGAGTATAATATTATTAGGAGTAGCCATATGTAAGCCTGTGCAAAAAATCGTTTCATTATAACAATCCTCCTTTTTCGTCTTCCCTTGCCTTGTCCCCATCAGGAAGTAAAGATGTTAAACCTATTATTATCAGCATAATCAAGGCGAGTGTTGCTCCGTAATTCCACATACCGTTATTTATGTTTTCCTGAATTGTCGTTCCAAATAGTTTTACCTTATTCATAGTGAGGAGTTCAGCAACCGCAAAAGTAGATATAGTAGGCATAAAAACCATAAGAATACCACTGACAACTCCTGGCATAGACAATGGAAGGGTTACTTTTCTAAAGACTTCCTTTGGTGTTGCCCCGAGATCTTGAGCAGCTTCTATGTATGAATTATCCATTTTACTTAGAGTGTTATATATAGGATAAATCATAAATGGAAGAAAGTTGTAAACCATTCCAAATAAAAGAGCTGATTCTCCAAGAGGAAGTTTCAAAAAATCAAAAAGTGCAACTGTTGCTAAAGTGCGGATAAGCATATTTATCCACATTGGAAGAATAAAAAGCATTATGGTTATAGAAGACCTATTCAATGATGAATTGCTCAATATCCATGCTGCAGGATAACCCAATAATAGACATAGTATTGTAGTCATTATTGCAATTTCAATAGAATAGATGAATGTATTGAAATCTTCTGGTCTTTGAAAAAATTTTATAAAGTTATCAAAGGTTACAGCTCCGCTTATATTATGGAAAGCATAAAATAAAACCATAAAAAGTGGCAGTACTACAAATAATGCCAAAAAAACAAAATATGGAGCAGCCCATGTAGAGCGTTTAATTATTTTCATCTTCTTCCCTTATATTGAGATTTTTAGAAGCTATATTGATACCAACCTTATCTCCTTTATCCCATACATCATTTGTATCAACATATATATCAAAACCTTCTGTTGTTCTAATTGTAAGATGGTAGTGATTTCCTTTATAAAGGATAAAATGCACTTCGCCCTCCAAAATACCGTTTTCTGGCTCATCTAAAAGTTCCACTTTGTCAAAGTCTACTGTTACGGTTACTTTTTTACCAATAGGAGAATTTATATTCCTGCAAGAAAAAGTACCTCCTATTATGCTGACCTTGTCTGTTGCTTCCATAACCCCGCTGAAAGTATTGCAATTTCTTTCCTTTTTCATTACCTGAATATCCTCAGGCCTAATAGACATTCCAACCTCAGTACCTTCTTCAAATGCAAAATAATTCTGTATCTGTAGTTCAAATCCGTTATCTGTATTGACGTACATTTCATAATGAACGCCTTTGAATGTGCATGAGGTAACTGTACCTCTAAATTGCATTTCTTCAATATTGTTATTCGATATATGTATATCTTCAGGACGGATTACAACATCCACTGGCACATTTTCTCCAAAACCTGCATCTATACACTGGAATTTTTTACCTATAAATGACACTGAATGATCTTTTATCATTTGTCCGTTCAATATGTTACTTTCTCCTATAAAATCAGCTACAAATGAATTAACTGGTTCATTGTAAATGTCTTTTGGAGATCCTATTTGCTGAATTTGCCCCTCATTCATAACCACAACCGTATCACTCAGAGTAAGGGCTTCTTCTTGGTCATGAGTAACATAGATAAAAGTTATTCCAAGTTTTGCATGCATCTCTTTCAGCTCTATCTGCATATCCTTACGCATTTTAAGGTCCAATGCAGCCAGCGGTTCATCTAAGAGCAGAACCTTTGGCCTGTTTATGATAGCACGGGCAATGGCTACTCTTTGTTGTTGACCACCGGAAAGTGACTCAACATCTCTGTCTTCATAGTCAGCCATACCAACTATACGCAGCACACGCTTAACTCTTTTTTCTATTTCATTTTCAGGTGTATTAATCAATTTAAGACCAAAAGCAACATTGTCATAAACATCAAGGTGAGGAAACAGTGCATATCTTTGGAACACCGTATTAAGAGGACGCAGATATGGTGGAGTATCGGAAATTTCCTTCCCCTCCATTATTATGGAGCCTTCATCAGGTTGCAAGAATCCTGCTATTATACGCAACATAGTAGTTTTCCCACATCCGGATGGACCTAAAAAAGTTACAAATTCACCCTTCTTTATGTGCAGGCTGATATTATTTAAAACTTTTTGACCTGCAAATGATTTTGATACATTTTCAATATCGATGATCAGCTCTTTTTTATTATCCATTGTCTTATATCTGAAATCTAAAATACTTTTAAATTGAAATAGTAGATTGCTCCTATAGTATGCCCTATAATTTTAGTTTTAGTATTATAACCTGTTACTACATGCAATCTTAGAGATTTATTGTTAAATGGAAACCAGTGTAAAGCAATTCCGCACAAGAATGTAGGTTTGAGTTTTGCATGTTTATCCATTCCGATGTTTAATTTTGCTTCAAATTTCTTATTATCAGATACATAAGAATTCCTTACAATTATTGAAGTTCCATCTGAAATTATATTCTCTTCATCTCCTACTTTATTCATATAGTCGATTCCTAATTTGAAATTTCTAATTGAAACTTCTTGTCCAAGTGTTACTACATATTGGAATTGACCTTTTTGTGTCTCTATTGCGTTTGCACTCCATATTGTTCTAAATACACCATAACTTCCTCTCCACTCACCGCTATAGCAGTAAAGACCGCTTGTGAAGGGGTGGATACCGAAAGGAGAAGCAGAAATTTGGATACTAAATGAGTTTTTCTTGTTTTGTGAAGTATATCCTGCACTTAATCCCCATTGATAAGAATTCGAGTAATTCCAAAATGATGATAACATTTCGGAATGAGCATCATAATCATTCTCATCATTTTCTAATCCTGTGGCAGGTATCATATCTTTACCTGCCTTTACGTAAAAGCGATTAATGTGATATGTTATATTGGCAAAATCTACCCAATTTAGATTATCACTATGCAGGGTATTTCTATATAATTCAGCAGGAGCATCGGATAACCAATGGTTGCATATATAAAGTGATAAATTGCGTGAAATATTTCCTTCAAATGAGGAATAGAGAGTGGGCTTGATATGAGGATTGCAATCAAGTCTCGTAATTATGGAAACTACGGCACTCTTATCATAATTGTCAGCCTCTTGAGAGTATACAAGGAAGCAGTACAGAATGGAAACTGTCAAAACAATCACTCTCTTCATTTGTACGCATAAAGGTTCACTTAATTAATAATTTTGCAAAGATATACAATATATATTAAAAATGGGAGACTATTTATGATTCAAGACAATTATCAAGTTCTTTTGAAAGTTTTTCTTTATCAAGATGCTGACCTATGAAGACAATTTTAATCATTCTGTCTCCATATTTATCATCCCAATCTCTTTTTAGATTACTGTCTTTTGCCATCATTTCTTCTAACTGCCACTGTGGAAGATTAGCGAACCATAGACCTGCATCTTTTATTGTTTTTTGAATACCTGCCTGCTCAAATAGATAACACTTGTTCTTTTCATCATTGAAGTAGCATATACCTTTTGCTCGTATGACATTTTTAGGCCATCTTTTAGCCACAAATGCATCGAACTTATTGATATCAAAGGCAGGACGTCTGTAGTATACAAAGGTGCCTATACCATATTCTTCCACTTCACCGCCTTCATGTTCGTGGTGATGTTCGTGGTGATGTTCCTCTTCATTTTCTTCTTCATGGTGTCCCTCTATTTCGGAAATCCACGCTGCTGATGTTGCAGTTTTGTCGAAATTGAATAGTCCAGTATTCAGCAACTTATCTAAGTCCACATCTCCAAAATCACTTGTAAGTATTTCTGCCTTAGGTTGCAAGGTATGTACTATTGTTTTTATCCTTGCCAATTCTTCTGGTTTTACTTCAGATGCTTTATTGAGAATTATAATATTGCAGAATTCTATTTGTTGGATTACAAGATTTTCCAGGTCCTCTTCATCGAAATTGCGTAGTGGCAGGGTATCACCACAATTAAATTCACTTTGCATTCTCAGCGCATCTACTACCGTTACTATGCAGTCGAGTCGAGGAAAAGTTCTTTCTGAATACTGAGGTTCAAGCATTGGTATTGAACAAATAGTCTGAGCGATTGGTTCAGGCTCACATATACCACTGGCTTCAATTACTATGTAATCAAAACGATTTTGTGCAGTAATTTCTTTTAGTTGTTCAATTAAATCAGCCTTAAGAGTGCAGCATATACATCCGTTCTGAAGGGCAAGAAGACTATCATCTTTTTTGCCTACAACACCACCTTTTTCTATTAGATCTGCATCAATATTAACCTCTCCTATGTCATTTACTATTACCGCAAACTTGATTCCTCTTTTATTTGACAATATTCTATTTACCAAAGTGGTTTTTCCGCTTCCAAGATAACCTGTAAGAAGAAGTACAGGTATAGTTTTATTATTCTGACTGAACATACTTCATATATATGATTAAAATCTTACAAAGATACAAATTTGCAAGTAATCCGCAATTTTTAAAACATTGCAAAAAGGGATTTTGGATACCTTTAAAAGGTAGTAATTATATTCTTTTTCGGTATGTAAGGGCGGCTATTATATCTGTAATTATTGCAAAGACACCTAAGGCTGTATAACTCTGCCACATATCAGTAAGAGTTGCTCCTTTAAGGTAGATTCCTCTCATTATTTCAATAAAATATTTGGGAGGAAGAATAGCCGCTATGTATTGTGCCCATCGAGGCATTGAAGAGACAGGCGTTAGAAGTCCACTCATAAGCAGGTTTACCATAATGAAGAAAAACATTATGAGCATACCTTGAAGCATGGTTGAAGATATATTTGCACAAATTACTCCAAAGCCAGATATGAAAAACAAAAACAGAGCTGAAGAAAAATATATATCAATTAAGGAGCCTATAGGTAATAATCCATAGATAAGCCAGGCTATAATAATTGACAGCGTTAAGACGAAAAATCCTATTATCCAATATGGAATTATTTTAGCCATTATGAATGTAAACGAATTGACAGGTGTTACATTTATCTGCTCTATTGTTCCAGTTTCCTTTTCATTTATAATATTAAGTCCTGGTAAAAATCCGCAAATCAGTATCATCAGAATTACAAAAAATGCTGGTATCATTATATTTCTGTATTCCATATATGGATTATACAAAAAAAATGTAGTCGTAAGGTTAGAGGGGACGTTCATACCTGATGCGGTAATAAAATCTTTTCCGCTGTTAATTACTATCCTACTGAGATACTGTGCCCCAAAACTACCTTTTGTAGCATTAACAGAATTTGCTGAAATACAGGTACGTTTAGGCGTGCCGCTTATAATTGATTTCTCATATCCGGATGGAATTTCAAGAATTATATCGGTTTTCCCAGTTTCGAGTATCCTAAAAGCCTCATTATAACTGTTATATATACCTGATAATGTAAAATATTCCGAATGGGATAATTTAGAAATAATTCTATGTGATAAAGTAGAATTGTCCTTATCTACCAATCCTACATTTATGTGCTTTATATCCATAGTTGTAACCCATGGAAGTAGCAGCATTATCAATATAGGGAAGATTAAGACCATTCGTGGAAAAAACTTGTTTCTTCCGAATTGCAGAAATTCTTTTCTTAAAAGTACTCCAAGAATGCTCATATCAATCTAATTTATCTTTGAATGTCAGTAGGGAAGCCGTTACATTTATTATTATCATACATGACATTATTATAGTATGTATTAGAACGGCACTGAATGTGGTCCCTTCAATCATCAGTTTTTTCATTGCATCTATATACCATCTTGCCGGTATTATATATGAAAGCCATTTAAGAAACCAAGGAATATTCTCCAGAGGAAATAACATTCCGGATAATATCATACATGGCATCATCATCAGCATACCTGAAACAATAAGAGCAATACTTTGTTTTGTGGTTATCAAGGATATAAGTATACCTAAAGTCAAGGATAGAACAATGTAGAGTAAAGACAGGAATATGATACCAGTAAGATTGCCTGATAGGGGAACACCTAACATGAATTTTGCTATAATCAAGATAGTTGCAAGGTTGATACATGATAACAGGAAATAAGGAATCATCTTTGCCGCTATGATATTGACTGTCTTGACAGGGGAAATTAAGATTACCTCCATTGTTCCAGTTTCTTTTTCTCTTACAATAGAAACAGAAGTCATCATTGTACAAATCAAGATGAATATCAATCCCATTATGCCTGGAACAAAATTATATGCACTCTTCATTTCTGGATTGTACAGCATATTTACAACAGGCTTTTGTGCTGCCATCTCTCCTTTTAAAAATGCTTCATTCAAGTATGAAGCAATCGTCATTGCAGTATTGGAATTGGAAGCATCGACTATGAACTGAACGGCAGAAGACTTATTTGTAACGTTATCATCACTCATTATTCTGTCATAGTCTTTGGCGAATTCAATTATTGCATCAGCTTCTCCTTTTCTGAAAACTTCATCTATATTTCTATGAGATGTACTTCCTATAATTATAAAATGTGGATTACTTTCAAGTTTTGCGATTTGTCTGCGTATCATCTCAGAATTATGAGGTATGATGACGGCAATTTTTACATTATCCACATCTGTTCTTATTGCAAAACCAAAAAGAATCATCATAATAATAGGCAGTATTAACATTATCATAACTGTCCTTTTGTCCCTTATTATGTGCCAGGTCTCTTTTTTTATGAAGGCAATAAGTTCAGTAGTCATATTATTCTCCTCTATTTGAATTTCCTGCCAGCATTCGGAACACTTTATCCATAGAATGGGCATTAAATTTTTTCTTAAGTTCTGACGGCGTACCAATAGCCGTTATCTTTCCGTTTACCATTATTGAAACTCTTGAACAATATTCAGCCTCATCCATATAGTGAGTGGTCACAAATACTGTCATACCTTCTGCCGCTGCCCCATAAATCATTTCCCAAAATTGTCTGCGAGTAACTGGATCAACGCCTCCTGTTGGTTCATCAAGAAATACTATTTCTGGTGAATGTATAGTAGACACAGAAAATGCAAGTTTCTGTTTCCATCCAGTAGGAATTGACCCTACTAAAGTATTTCCGATAGTTGCGAAATCCAAACGCTTTAGTATGCTTTCAATCCTCTCATTCAGAACTTGCTTTTTAAGGCGGTAAATTCCACCATATAATTGCATATTTTCTCTTACAGTAAGATCATCGTAGAGTGAAAATTTCTGACACATATAGCCTATATGTCGTTTGATCAATTCTCCATCATGATTTATATCAAATCCTGCCACAGTACCTTCTCCAGAAGTAGGGAAACTTAACCCACAAAGCATTCTCATTGCTGTAGTCTTACCAGCCCCGTTTGCTCCAAGAAAACCAAAAATCTCACCTTTTTTTACATCGAAAGAAATATTATCTACAGCAGTAAAATTTCCAAAACGTTTAGTCAGATTTTTAACTGAAATAATATTACTACTTTCAAGCATTAGATTTTCCTCCCATTAGATTTATGAATACATCTTCTATATCTGCAGAGATACGGTCTATCTTAATATTACTCAATCCTTTATTTTCCATTTCTTTGATAAAGATTTCAGGGCTGAAATTATCGTTTGCTACAATATGGTGATTATTACCAGAGATGTAACAAACTTTTACATTGCTGCATTCCCTTGCGGCTTTGAGTGCCTCATACATTTTATCACATTTAATAGCATATAGAGTTTCTGTATAGTGTTTCTTAATTCCTTCTGGAGTGTCTATATCCAAAATAGATCCATTGTGAATTAATCCTATACGATCGCATTTGCCTGCTTCATCCATATAAGGAGTAGATACCATTATGGAAAGTCCCTTATCTTTAAAGTTTTTTAGTAAGTCCCAGAACTCTTTTCTGGATACTGCATCAACTCCAGTTGTGGGTTCATCCAAGAATAGTATTTTAGGTCTATGAATAAGTGCGCAACAAAGAGCCAATTTTTGCTTCATTCCCCCTGACAGTTTCCCTGCTTGCCTGTTCTTAAAAGGCTCTAATTGTTTGTATATAGGTTCAATTAGAGAATAACTTTCATTTAAATCTGATTTAAAAAGAGAAGCAAAAAATTCAAGATGTTCTGTAATGGTTAAATCTCCATAAAGTGATGACTTTCCAGGCATATATCCTATGATATTTCGGATGGTTTTGTATTCCTTAACAACATCATAACCAGCGACTAAGACTTTTCCTTCCTTCGGGGAAAGCAAAGTAGAAAGAATTTTGAATATCGTTGTTTTTCCTGCTCCATCAGGACCGATTAAACCGAATATTTCTCCATAACCTGCCTCAAAAGAAACATTATTGACAGCCATGGTTTTGCCATACATTTTTGTAAGATTGCTTACAGATATGGAATTTTCATTTATCATTTACAGCACTACTTTACCTGAAAACCCTATTTTAATTCTTCCATCATTTTTGACTTTTATCTTAACAGCATATACTAAATTAGAACGAGAATCTTTTGTTTGAATTGATTTTGGGGTAAATTCACATTCCTCAGAAATCCATGAAATAGTCCCAGGATATTCATAATGGTTTTCACCTCCGAAATCTGCAATAACTTTGACTTTCTGACCGATTTTTATATTTGCAAGTTGAGATGATGTAAAATAAGCCCTCAAGAACATATTGTCTAAATCTGCTATTTTAAAAAGAGGTCTTCCCATAATAGCCAATTCACCTTGAAGAGCATATTTAGTAAGAATTGTCCCAGTAATAGGAGATTTGATATGACACTTTTTGATACAATCTTCTACTTGTTCAATACCTGTTCTAATTGACTCAGAGTTGGCATCAATTGACGAGATCGTATTGTCAAGAGTTGATTTTAATGTAGATATATTGCTTTTAGTTAAATCTATTGATGCATTTATATCATCTAATTGTTTAGTTGTTGCAGCTCCATCTTTAAGTAAGTACTCAATTCGTTTTTTCTCCTTTTTTAAATTGTCAAGTCTTGTATTGAGAGAAGATAGCTGTGCTTCTACATTGGGTCTGCTTTTAATGGTAGCAGTCAGTTGGTGTTCGAGTTGCAGTTTCTTTAAATGAAATTGAACAGTATCTATAATTCCTACTGTTTTATCAGCCTTAATAAAATCTCCCTCATTAATGTCTAAACTTATTATTTTTCCGCTTTCTTCAGAAGATATAGTTATTTCCGTGGCTTCAAATGTTCCCTCGGCAAAATAGTCTTTATCTGAACCACATCCTGCAATAAGCAGAACTGGAATTATTAAAATCAGTACCTTATTCATTTGAATGTGTATTATTTATATGTTTAAGAGCGTATGCGGCTCTAAGCAATTCTATTTCATGATTATTTTTATTCATTACGGCATCATGTTCGGCTGTAATTTTTGCAAGTAAATCCGTAATATCTATTATACCGTTTTGAAGTTTTGATTCTTCAGCTTTCCTTATATTAGTTCTCAATTCTATGATTTTATCATCATCAATAAGTAAATTTTTAAGTCTACTTATTTCTATATTCTGGCTTTCTGATTGTAGGTTCATATTGAAAAGAAAAGTCTCTTTTTGAATCATAATTTTTTCTTTAGCAGTACTTATTTCTGCCTTTCTTACTTTTCTTGTAGTAAAGGGGCTGATGTCCCACACAAGACGTATTCCTGCAATGGCATTAAAAGATAAATCTTTGCTCATAATACTATTGAAATAGTCAAATCCAGGATAGCCATAGAATGTTTGTGCAAACAGTCCTATTTTAGGCATAATTGCCACGTCTAATAATTTGCTTTGGGCATTTGATTTATTTATACATGCATTAAAGTATTCAATTTCAGGTCTGTTACAATCATTTGAATTCAATCTTGATGGAAGACTTGGTAATTCAAACTCTTCATTTTCCAGGTTTTTGCCAGTGAAAAGTCCTAACATATGTATGTAGGATAATCGTGATGATTTCAATTGCAACAGTCCTTGCTTGACAGAAAGTATTTCTGCTTCTATGGCATCTGCATCGCTTGTCATTGCAATTCCATTTTTAACATAGGAAAGAATTTTGTCGTAATTAGAATTAAGCAACGCTAAACGACCATTAGTCTGCTTAATACCATTGTCAATTAATAAAATAGAAAAATACAATTCTTCTATTTTACTCTCTACTTCATATAGGGTGGTTTCTACTTCTGCCTTGTTTTCTAAAGCTTCAAATCTTGCAATATCCCTGTCTGTTTTAGATTTTCCACCATCCCATATTGTCTGGCTAATATCTATAAACCCTTTGTACTGACCTTTTTGCATCTTATTTGAAGAAATATTTGCCATTTTTAGAAAAGGATTTAATTTATCAGGAAGAGTAGGGACATTGTTTTGGATTGTTCCTTCAAGTCCTATTGTTACTTTCGGCACCCATGAAAGTGCTGCGTTTTTCAAGGAATATTCTCTTGCTTTTTCAATCAATGAAAATTGCCTAATTGCGGGATAATTTTTTCTCGACAATTCTTTGCATTTATCAAGTGTAACTTGTGCCTGTAATGTGAGATGTAAACAAGACATCAGAATGCAAAGGCATATCGTTCCAAGATATGATTTAATATTTGTGATTGCCTTTATAGTGTGCATCAAAAATAGATTTTATATGTATCACAAAATTAGTAAATTTATTTCACTTTTAGATTGATAAATGATTATATGGATCTTAAATCTTATATAGATTTTGCTACACTTTGACGAGTCTAACTTTAGAAATATGATATATGTTAATTTCTTAAAAATTACTATATTTGCAGGCAGAAGTTAATAGAGAATCTTAAATTATCTTGAATATGAAGAAATATGTATGTGATGTATGTGGATATGAATATGATCCGCAGGTAGGTGACCCTGATAGTGGAATAGCTCCGGGAACTTCTTTTGAAGATTTACCAGATGATTGGGTATGTCCATTATGTGGCGTTGGAAAATCAGATTTCAGTCCTGTAGAGGAATAAAATAGACTAAAAATTAAGAACCCCGAAAGTTTTAAATTAAACTGTCGGGGTTCATTTTGTATATGATTTTATTTTACTTCACTTCTGCAGCCCATAAACCATGAAGATTACAATATTCTCTTGCTTTTATAGCCTTAGAATTTGTTTTAAACTCTGCTACAGGTTTCTCTCCTGGAGATAAATGTTTACGCAGCACTTCTGTTTCTGTTATAAGTTCTATCCACTGTATGAAGTGAGCTTCAAGCATTGGATGTTCAATTGAACCTACACTTACCCTATATCCACCTTCTATTTTTTCTATAACAGGTACATGCTTTTCTTTAGCAGCATCAGTGGTATTTTCTGTAAGAAACTCCATAGGAGCATCGCAACAAGATAGTGTACCACCTCCTGCATGCAGAACTTCTACAATATTACCACATTTTGCACATTTATAAACTTGCTTTATTTCTATCATAGCCATATAAATTTAATTGTTTTATGCAAAGATAACCTTTTATTATGAGGATTACTAATTTTGATAAGATAAAAATTAGAATTTTTATAATATTGTAATACACTATTTAACTTTTTCAAGTTTAAGTATATAATCAATTCCTGTCGGAATTTCAGGTAGTTCAACTAATATTCCCTCATTACATTTTTTAAACCTTAGTTTCACATCTTTTCCATACAATGAGATATTTTTAAATTTAATATTTCCTGTAGGAAGATATATGTTTTTATTATTGTAATTGAGTATATGAATGTATACGATATTGTTTTTTGTTGTAGAGGCACCCCAGTATTGTGGTGGAAAAAGACCAGCTCTTGTACCATATATGCTTTCTCCATAGTTGGAAAGCCATTGACCGACTTCTTGAAGGAGGCTTACTGCTTCATCTGGAATATTACCGTCAGGTCTTGGTCCAATATTAAGTAAGAGGTTGCCTCCTTTTCCCGCTGCATTTACGAGTAATCTTATAATCTCCTTTGCCGACTTATAGTTTTTATCTGTAATATTGTAGCCCCAGGAATTGTTCATTGTTTCGCAGGTCTCAAGAGGTAAACTTCCGATTTTAACCCCTCCTGACATCCCAGCCTTATTTTCGCCTGGAAGATCTTTTTCAAATAATTGAACATCTTCTCCCTGTAAAATGGCATGATGGTGGTTATTTGCTATAAGACAGTCAGGCTTAATTTTATGCATATAAGAATATAACTGTTCCAATTCCCAATCAAAAGGTTTTTTGTCTTTTTTATGATCCCATTCTCCATCAAACCATATCATACCAGGATTACCGTATTCTGTAAGTAATTCTTTTAATTGGGCTTTCATGAAGTTATAGTAACTTCTCCAATTCTGTTTATTTGTTGGTCTGCCAGTATGTCTTCCGCTCTCTCCAATTGGATAATCAAGTCTATACCAGTCTAATAAAGAATAATAGAAGTTTAATGTAACATTTTCTTTTTCACATGCATCTTTAAGTTCTTTCAGAATATCTCTTCTGAATGGAGTTGCATCAACTATATTGTATGTACTCTGTTTCGTTCCAAACATAGAAAAACCATCATGATGACGCGAGGTTATGGTTATATATTTTGCCCCAGATGCTTTTATTGTACTAACCCATTTATCTGCATTAAATTGTGATGGGTAAAATCCTCCCGCAAGTCTGGCATATTCTTTATAATTTATTTCACGGCTATTCATTATCCATTCGCCATCTGCAAGCATTGAGTAAAATCCCCAATGTATGAATATTCCGAATTTTGCATCCTGAAATTTTTCTCTTGCTTTCAAATTCCCTTCTGACGGAATATAGTTTGCAGCAGAAAGAGAAATTGTTGTGAATAATAGGAGCAAGATAATTGTTATTTTATGCTTCATTTTTAAATTGATTTGATTATTAGTTCATATTGTACAAAAATAACTAAAAATGTACTAAATCTATTTAAAATTATTAAATTGCAAAATAATAAGTTGCCTTTAGTTGCAGTTTATATAAATAATACTAAAACTGTATGTATATACATCAAAAATATCTATTATCAAACCCTAATGACCATAAATGGAAACTTACAATAAATTCCGTGGGGTGTCAGGAAGTAGGGCCAGGAATGCCATATCCTCCTTCAGATCACCCTTCAAGATATTTGTTTTCATCACAAAAAGGTCGTATTCTGAATGAATATCAATTGCTATATATAAGTAAGGGAAAGGGAGTATTATATTCTGAAACTTTGGGCAGGGATAATGGTATTCAGATAGGACAAGGTTATTTTTTCATGCTGTTTCCTGGAGAATGGCATTCATATTATCCTGATTATAAAACTGGGTGGGAGGAATATTGGATTGGATTTCAGGGTGATTTAATAGAACAATTAGAGTCCGAAAATTTCTTTTCAAAAGAAGTCCCAGTTCTGCCTGTAGGCTTAAATGAAGAAATAATCAGTTTGTATAAAAAAGCGATACGGACAGCTGTGGAGCAGAAATCAGGTTATCAGCAGTTGTTGTATGGAATTCTAAATCATTTATTCGGAGCCGCTTATTTTTATAATAGGAATTATTCATTAAAGTCATCGAGGATTATAGATACCATATCCAAGGCAAGAACGTTAGTGAATGAGAAATATGCGATTATAACACCAACCGGACTTGCTGATAGTGTGAATATGGGATATTCAAATTTCCGTAAAATATTTAAGTTTTATACAGGTTTTTCCCCAGCACAATATATTTTAGAAGTTAAAATGTCTAAGGCTAAGGAAATGCTGACAAATACATCATTGTCTATAAAGGAAATTGCAGGAGAGGTTGGTTTTGAATATTTTGAGTATTTCTTTACTGTATTTAAAAATAAGGAAGGGAGAACTCCGACAGAATATAGGGATATGACACAAGGTATAAATATTGAAAATAATAATTTTTAAAAGAATAATAGTATGGTAAAAAATATTGCTTTAGTTGCGCATGATTCGCGTAAACAGGAATTAATGAGTTGGATAAGGTTTAATGCTGGTTCTTTAAAAGACTGCAATTTGTTTTGTACTGGCACTACAGGTAGACTGGCAACTATGGTTATGAAAGAAGAAGTAGGGGAGAAGAATATGCCTAAAATAACTTCGTTACTGAGTGGTCCTCTTGGTGGAGATTTTGAAATGGGAGCAATGATAGCAGAGGGTAAGGTTGATATGCTTGTATTTTTTTGTGACAATTTGATAATGCAGGGACATCAGAACGATGTTATGGGGTTGGTAAGGCTTGCTTCACTCTACAATATTCCTTTTGCAACTAATAGGAGTACAGCAGATTACATTATTTCATCGCCATTATTTTCAAGTAAGGATTATAATAGGATTATTCCATCTTGTATAGAGTCTTATAAGAATAGAAAATTATAATGAAGTGCTGAAATTTAGAGCATAGGAATAAACCCACTTTGACAGCAAAAAGGATTGCTATTTAGTCTCTGATAAAATAGCAATCCTTTCATATTGTAAATAGGCTCTATATAAAAAATAGGATTGTAAGTTGTGCAATAATTACCCTTATGAACATACATAAAGGGTAAACTTGTGTATATGAGAGTGCAGGATGGTTATTTTTTATGTTTTCCGCAGCATAATTAAGAGCCATTGGGTTCGCCATTGCACCGCATAACATACCAGATACTGAACCAAAATCAATATGATTTACTTTTATTGCGAAAAATCCCATTATTAGCACTGGAATTACTGCAATCACAAATCCGAGTGTAAGCCAAAGCAAACCTTCAGGACGAAATACTGTCTCAAAGAATTTTGAACCTGAACCCATTCCAAGACATGCAAGGTACATCGATAGTCCGAGACGGCGTAACATAAGGTTAGCACTGTCTGTCGTGTATGTAACCATGTGTATCTTAGGCCCGAATGCTCCCATAAGTATACCTATGATTATAGGACCACCTGCAAGTCCCAATTTTACAGGAGCAGAGATACCAGGAATTACGATTGGCACTGAACCGAGTATAAGTCCTAAGACTATGCCTATACATATTGATACTAAGTTAGGTTCGTCCAAATTTTTAACTGTATTTCCGAGCAAATCTTCAACCTTATCCATATCATTGTCCATTCCCACCACAATCAATCTGTCACCTGTTCTAATAACAAGATCGGGTGTGGCTAATAGAATGATACCAGAACGCAATACTCTACTTATATTTACGCCGAAACGATTTCTTAATCGTAATGAACCAATAGTTTTACCATTTATTTCTGACCTTGTGACAACAACGCAGTGAGATACAAAGTGAGGATCTATTTTATTCCAATCTATATTGGTACTATTCCAATCTTTTGCTTCTTTTTCTCCAAATATTCTGGTGAGGTCTGCCTCGTCGTGTGGATTTGTGATTATGAGTAACCGATCACCTTTTTCCAATAGACTACCAGAGTTTGGAAGTATAACATCACCTCTTCTCCATATTCTTGAAATTATAAATTTATCAGTGCTGCTATGTGCAATTTCTAAAATACTTTTTCCGAAAATTTCAGGGTTATTTACAATAAATGTAGCTATATAAGTATTAGCCTCATCTAATTTGCCTGTATTGTGTACTTCTGACGGTTTTACGACAAATTTTCTCAATATTATGAGTGCTATGATAACTCCAATGACCCCTAATGGATAGGTAACTGCACATCCTAATGCCGGTCCGCTGCTATCCATTCCTAACTGTTGCAGAGATTGTTGCGCTGCTCCGAGCGCTGGCGTGTTAGTACTTGCTCCACATAGTATTCCCACCATATCTGGTAGGCTTACAGGAAGTATATAACTGCATAGGATTGACATTGCAGTACCGATAAATATTACGCCGAAACCTATCAGATTGAGTTCAATGCCACCTTTTCTGAATGAATTAAAAAAACCAGGACCTACTTGAATACCAAGCGAATATACAAATATTATAAGTCCGAAGTCTTGAGCAAACAGTCTCATCTTCGGGTCAATATCATAGCCTAAATGACCTGCTATAATTCCACAGAAAAAGACAAAGGTTGAGCCAAGAGAAATTCCTGCAATTTTAATCCTGCCTAACACTAATCCTATTGCTACTAAGAATAGTATCATTGCAACAGCATGCAGAGATGAACCATATGTAAGCATATTGTCTATTATTACAATAAAACTGCAAAAGTAGCATAAGGTAAAGGATTTTCAAAGTCAATAAATAATTATGAAACTATTTTTTCTGCAACTAATATCATATTTCCCATAGATTTTGTTTTTATCCCGAATATGTGGAATTTACCACCTGATTTCACCTTTAATTTTTTACGAAATTCATTACTTGTCATAGGTATGTTTTTAGAAGTTACCTCTGCTTCCTTTATACTGTTTGAAAGTTCTTTTATAGAATTTTTATTTAGTTTAGTTATTTTCTTGATAATAAATATTTTACATAATTTAATTATTTCTTTTGGAAGGTCGCAGCATACATAAAGATGTGTTGATATGTCGAATTTTTGAAGCCCATATCTTGCCGATAATCCATTAAAAAATCCACTTTTCATAAGTGCCTTTCCTGGTTCCAATAAATATTTACCTACAATGTCTATATCATTTTCAATGAAATTGGCTTCTGCTATATTCTCTTCTTTCTGAGAAAATGTAATACTGGCTCCATTATCATATACTTTTATTATTGGATCGTCTTGCCTTTCTTTACTAAGACGAACAAGTAATTCTTTACATTCTCCTTTAGAACCTATTATGTGTATTTCTCTTACTTCCTTTCCCAGTTCTTCTGAAATTTTGCTTGTGTCTGCCATCGGCGACAATTTTACTAATATTTCATTAGTATACTCGAATAGTTTATCCTTTAAGAGGAGTAAATTAGGTTCACAGTCTGCAATTCTAAATACTTTTTTACCTGTATTTGAACGTCTTGCAGGGTCAATATATATTAAATCAGGTTTGAAATTATTAAATAGAAAAGCGGTGTTTTCTGCGGATATGGTTTCGTTAAATGTAATTATATTATTTGCCTTAAGTTGTATGAAGTTTTTGCATACTGCTTCATATAATTTTGTGTTTTGTTCGTTATATAGGACTTCAGAAGCTATATGCGAAAAAGCCCAAGTATCTACGCCAAGTCCCCCTGTAATATCTGCTATTTTTCCTTTGCCTCCAATAATTGATTTTGCAACATCTGCTTTGTATTCTGCTGTTTCACCAGAACTGCATTGTTCTACACTTAAGCGGTCTGGATAAACAAGAGATGGATTTTTGTACCACTGAGGCAGTTTATTTTTCAATTTTTTTCTTCCATCAATAGTATTGACAGCAAGATTTATGTCAATTCCGTTATCTTTGGTTTTTGAAAGTAACAGCACTGAAGTATCTGAATATTCGTTATCAATTATAAATTGTTCAAAATCAGTCATTTGAGGTAGTGTGCTATGAATTCTTATTCTCGGTCATCTTCTCCATCGTCATCCCATTGGGACAAGTTCCAAAGATAGTTTAATCTTTCAGAGGAAACAATATTGAAATTTCTTATTCTATATGGTGAAGATGATGACTTGGCATAATCATATTTTAAATACACATGGTCTGGTAATACAATAGACACATTTATACACGTTGGACCTGCAGCCATAGTAACGTAATCCTTTCTGTAAACCGGATTTCCATCTTCACCTTTTACAGGGTATTCTGAATCATATGACTCATATCCATGAGATTCCATTTCTTTTACATAATAAATAATATCGCTATCAGGAAAATGAAGGAAGTGATAAGTATCCACATCTCTTATGGTAAAAAGTGTTTTTACTGCTTTAAAGTCTGTATACGTTGTTAAGGTTTGATCTAAATTAGTCACGGTAACGCTACCTTCTACAAAGCACTGGATCAGACCCTTTATATCTCCTCCTTGTACGAAATCACTAAAACACATATATCCTTTTTCAGAAATATAAAAAGACACTTCCTGTATGATATTTATATTAAAGTTAAATTCTTTTCCATCAAGAGTTAATGTAACAGTTAATCTTCCTAGTTTTTTAGGTATCACTGACAACTCATCAGTATCATTATTAATTTTAATGTCTGCCATAGTAGGATCACTGATTTTTGCAACAGTGATTGCTGTATGATATTTAGGAGTTACTTCCATTTTTATTCTTTGCTCTTCACCACCATTAAAGTAATTCCTAATAATTTCTTTCGGAAAATCCATATCATACTTCGACAAATCTTTAAACTTCTTCTCAGTAACATAAAGAACATTCAATTTGTCTTCAGTGATAGAAATTCCAGGTTCCTTATTTTTTTCATAGTACAGATGAACAAGTGTATTCCTTTCCACTTCGGCAGTCTTTCCAGCACCGCAGAAGTATTTTTTAACGTTAGGTTTGCCGTTAGATAGGGGTTCCTTAAGTTTCACTTCAATATAAGTTGGGAAGCATTTTCCTTTGAGTTCAGATTTAATGTTTTTTTCAATACGGTAGAGTTCATCGTTAAATATTTCGCCCTGCCTATTTTCCAGCATATAGAGATAGCCCTTGTTTGCTTTCATTTCTTCGACTGTCATATAATCATCTTCGGAAAGTACATCATCCTCGCTTTCTGCCTTGAAAGATGTTTGAGGTTTGAAAGGAAGTATCACTCTCGCAGCATTATGAACAGTAACTTTTTCAATGTCAAATTTTGGATTGTCTTTAGGTGTGAAATCTACTTCATATAATGACACCAACGGTACAAAAGTAAAAATTGATGATACGTAGGGGTAACCATCACTGGTATAGTTGACTAAAAAGTTCTGCTTACTCGCCATTGGAAAGCCGTTGCTCTTGAAACTGTCGTAATTTTTAAATTTATACTTGAAATTCATTGCTTCTTCAAGTGTCTGAGGAGGAGGTAATTCGTCCATATTATAAATAGCAAAAGCTAAATATCTCTTAGGTTTCATCATAACATCCTCTTTCCATGGAAAAATATATGTGCACGGAACCTGTTTCATTTCTTCCGCCATAAAGTATGTATATAACCCTTCCTCTGGCTTATTATTTACGAGTTCTTTGGTGGTAAGGTCATACACCCAAATGTTGCAACCAGATTTGAATTCAAAATTGAGGTCATCATATTTGGCAGAGCGTGTTGTGATTTCTTCTCCGCTATAAGGATTAATTGTCCTTGGTGGAGCTATCTCAAATTTGACATATTTGGATTGCTCGTTTTCCAGGTTTTTAACTTCTGGAGATATGGTCTTGACACAAGCAGTCAGTGCGGCTATAGCCATAATAAAAATATGTTTTTTCATATATGTACCATTTTAATCGTTAATTATGTTCGTTCTTTTCTTTTTTAGGTTCTTTCTTATTATAATTGGTATCATAAGTTCCAGTTTGTGAAATCGAACATTCTTTTGACGCCTTTAATTCATTGTATGAAAGACTTACTTTTATTCTTATATTTATTTGGTCATAATAGTTTGAATAAAGGCGAAATATTCCTTCTGATGAATCGAAGTATTTATATGGAATAAATCCGTCAGGGAAATCATTTCCATCATAATCAAGAGGGTAAGTACATGATAACACTTCATAAAAAGCCTTTAATTTTTTATAAACGCGGTCTTGTGCTCCCGAAGTCCATGTACCTTTGATATAATAACGCAGAATAGGTTTTAAAATTTCTTCTTCTATATCGGTTGTAGGATACCTGAATATTGGTATCTCTATCTTTTGTGGTACAAACTCGTTTTTCTCCTGTTTTACATTTAAGGTTTTTATTGCCGATTTACCATTGCTTGTTATCTTTAGATAAATTTTCCCAACGGTTTTTTCAGGTCTTTCTGTCATTACGAGGCTATAAATATGCAGGGGAGTGAAGTCCCGAGAAAATGAATTTCCGTTAAGAGAGTACTCAACGTCATAAGAATCTATAGTTTCGGAATATTGTTCTCCGTAACTTACTGTTCCATCTGCAAGTGTGAATTTACGTGTTCTTCTTTGAGTGACTTTTTTAATTATAGGTTTTTCGGTTTCTCCTCCGCTTGCAGGAATAATAGGAATCTCATTAACTTCAATATCGGGAGAGTCGTATTCCCATTCTTTATTGATAACAGTGTCCCCTTTCAGTATGGCTGTGAAGCTTGTTATAATACCTGGCTTGAAGTCTATTTCGATAAAGCGTTTATGCCAAACACCGTTTTTGTCTTTGAAGGAGAGTTTAGTTTCATACTTACCTGGAATTATCCATAAGTCATTGTCTGGTACTGCTTTGAGTTCTATTGTTTTTTCTCCAGTCTTGTTTGTCCATTCTCCAGTGGAAATATTGTAAGTTCCTGAAGAACAATATTTCAACTTTAACAGAAACTCATCGCACCATTCTAAATTTCCAAATGAAAGCCTACCTACACGGGCAAGTATGTGTTTGAACTTTAATTCATTCACCTGTCTGTACTTTGACTTTGCTATGTAAGCACTAACGATGTCTGTGTTGATACCGTCTACCTTGATAAGTTCCCCTTTAGGTGAGTACTCCATTTTGACGTTGGCTGCAGCAAAACTGCATCCCTCGTATTCTTCGTCCCAAAATCTTGCAGAGCGGAAAAGTAAGTCTTTGACCGTGAATACTTCGTTTGAGAAAAGGTCTTTTTTCTTCCCATTCACTTTATTGATACATGCCGAGATGTAACATTCCGACAATTTAGTGACAACTTCAGGTGAACGTGCGATACAAAGGTCTGATCTAAACTCTAATGGTTCATTACTTTTATGTACGGAATACGGGGCATCCACACCTTGGTTCTCCTTCATACAACCTTGGAACAGCAGCCCAATGACAGCCGCCCCGAACCACTGAAACATATTCTTTGCTAAACTGAAATTCATAATATGCCTGATTTAAATTTTATTTTAAGTTCTCAGGCAAAGTAAAGCGACAAACATTGTCTTAAAGTCACCATTAAAGAATTGTAAAAATATTTTTACGATTCTTTAATTGCATATGCTCATACTCCTATAGTATTTAGTGACATATTCCTGTATAAATTGCAGTTCCGTGAGTGTTCTGATAAAGTGCAGGCTATATTATAGTCAAGAAGTCTGATTGTATAATTATAACAAGGGCAAAGATACTGAGTAATTATCTTCTGTCTTATTGATTATAATATCTTTTCCAGTCATATCAATATAATTTTTCCGTATATATTGAAGCCCTATTCCTGTTGATGGCGCTGGATTGATTTTAGGTAATAGATTATTTGTTACAGTAACTGTATATTCGTCTACATCTATATAAATATGAAGAGGCTTTTCAGGTGAGATTGAATTGTGTTTTGTGGCATTTTCAAGAAGCATCTGAACAGAATAGGTTATAACAAACTTTTTCAGTGATTCTTTACTTATATTTTTGTGTATTTTTAAACCGTCTTGGAATCTTAATTTTAGAAGTTGTATATACATTTCAGAATATTCAATTTCTTCTTCCAAAGATACTATTGATTCATTTTCTTTGTTTAACATATATCGATAGATACCTGAAAGCTTCATAAGATATTCACGAGCCATCTGAGTTTCATTTTCTGCCATTAAGCAGTCTAACATATTCAATGAATTAAATAGAAAATGCGGATTTACCTGCTGTTTTAAATTGATATATTGTGATTTAGCGATATTTGCTTTTTTTCGCTCGTTTTCCACATTCTTTCGTGAAGCAAGAGCATAATCGACTAAAAATATAATAGAATAAATTGCCGCCTCGCAAATCATAGCGACTATAAACAACTCTACAAACCTTTTGAACGTAAATAATACTGTTCTTGAAGGGTGGGGAAGACCATACCCTACCATCATTGCTGATATTGCCGATGTAACTATGAAAAAGACAAAGACTGCTATAAAAATATCTGTTGTATTGAACTTAGGCTCTTTCCGATGCAGGTACTGAATAAACAAGATAGTTGCTGCTACTAAAATGAATAGTATTATTGTCCCTGAAAGGAAGTCTGACAGTGCATTTAAAATAGTGCCTTCTTCAAACAGATTGAGTATAATTCCTAAAATCATTCTCACAAATAGAATTGAACCAATCGCAATAAGAAGCCAGTTTATATAGGAATCTTTAGTATAATCAGTTTTTTCTGATTTTGTGCTATCTGGAAAAATAGAAATGAACCATAACAGGCCCCAGCCTATCAGTTGGGTTGTAATGAATGTAGATAAAGCATAAATAGCAGGTGAATATCTTAGAGCCTCTCCTATTATACTTGCGAAAGTTATCCCTAATATATAACCGACTATATTTACTAAGATTATATTAACAGAGATAAATTCTATGTTTAATTGCTTCTTTAAACAGATAATTGCAGTTAAAGCCATAGTAAGCACTGTAAGTATTATACTATCATCAATATCTATTGCCCTACAAATTATTGCAGTTGCCGAATGTAAAATGGCAAATATGGTTATTATCCATCCGATACTTAAGTGTTTCATTAATTAAGGTGTTTATTTAACGCTATAAAGATGCCACAATTAGATTATTTATACAAATTGTTTTTATAAGAATCAGAAGATGTTCCGTTTATGTGTTAATATTATATTCAATCTATTCATCCGAACTTTTGTCCCATTCATCACTAAAATTTGACTTTTCATCAAAAAAAACTTTATTTTATAAAACGTTAAAATTAAATTTGTTTCGGTTTAATAATAACTAGACCGCCATATATAACACTAATAACAAAACAATGCAAAAACCAAAGCTTTCATTTTGGCAAATATGGAATTTGAGTTTCGGCTTTTTAGGAGTACAAATAGGGTATTCCTTGCAGAACTCTAATACTTCAAGTATATTCAAATCATTAGGTGCCGATACAAGTCAACTCAGTCTTTTCTGGCTTGCAGCTCCAATTGCTGGTATGATTATACAGCCTATAGTCGGTATGCTGTCTGACAATTCTTGGACTAAACTTGGACGTAGAAAACCTTACATTTTAGGCGGCGCCATTATTTCAACAATAGCTCTTATGTTGATGCCAAACTGTCCTGTTCTTTTGGCATTTGCACCACTTATTATGGGGGCCTTATTGTTGTTATTCATGGATTTATCATTCAATGTAACTATGCAGCCGTTCAGGGCTTTGGTATCGGATATGTTGGACGATCATCAGAAGACACGTGGATATGTAATACAGACTTTCCTCATTAACTTAGGTGCAGTTATAGGTGGAGTATTGCCATGGCTTATTACTAAGATTATGAGTATCGTGGAAGTAGATATGACTCCACAAGCTGGTGCTGTTCCTCCTGCAATATCTTGGGCTTATTATATAGGTGGTTCACTTTTACTTATTTCAGTCCTCGTTACAGTATTTAAAGTTAAAGAATATCCGCCTAAGGAATTTGCAGAATATAATGGCATTACTGAAAAAACTGATAATAGTGAGCAAAAAGAAAGTTTTATAAAACTTTTATCTCAGACACCTAAGGTAATGATTCAACTTGGTGTTACACAATTCTTTTCTTGGGGCGCACTTTTTATTATGTGGACTTTTCTATTCCCTGCAATAGAAGGTGTAGTGACAGATAATTCTGGCTCAGTATTGAGCAGTTCGGATGCTTCCAATTGGGTGGGAATACTCAATGCAGTATATCCTATTCCTGCATGTATTGCAGCAATATTTATGACTGATATTGCAAATAAATTCGGGAATAAAATTGTCTATGCCGTTTGTCTGCTTTTTGGAGCAATAGGTTTCTGCTGTTTGCCTTTACTCAGCAATCAATATGCATTAATGGTTCCTATGATCGGTATCGGAATTGCTTATGCAGCAATACTTTCTATGCCTTATGCCATATTATCCAAAGCTCTTAATGCAAGAAGGACTGGAGTATTTATGGGTATATTTAATTTTACTATAACTATACCTCAGATAATAATAGGCGCTTTAGGAGGAATTATATTGAAATATTGTTTTGAAATGAATACTCCGATGATGTTGGTTCTTGCTGGTTCTTTTATGCTTCTTGCTGCGATTTCGGTGTATTTCGTGAAAGAAAAAAACGTTAAATAATAACCTAATTTATATATATTAATGATACTTTATAACAAAAATCCAATGAAACGAATATTGACCATTTCTCTTGCATGGCTGATAGGTCTGTCGGGAGTATCTGTATCCGCCCAAAACGGATATTTGATTAAAGGTGAAATCGTTGATGCTATCGGACCAGTGATTGGTGTCACTGTCTTAGAGAAGGGGACTACTACTGGAGCCTCTACAGGTATCAATGGTGATTATTCATTGACAGTGTCTAGTAAAGATGCAATGGTTGAAATAAGTTGTATCGGTTATAAGACACAAGTCTTCAAAGCATCTGAAATCCCAGCTAAGATTACTATTAAGGAAGATGCCATGTTAATTGAAGACGTTGTAGTTATCGGCTACGGCTCCCAGAAAAAGAAGGAAGTTACTGGTTCTGTCGCTTCTATTAAATCTGAAAACTTTAATGCCGGCGTAAAGACCAATCCTATGGGACTTCTTCAAGGTAAAGTTGCGGGTTTGAATATTATTAAAACAACATCAGATCCTACCAATACAGGATATAACATTCAGATTCGTGGTTTCTCCACACTTGACAAAGGAGCAGGTACAACACCGCTTTTCATTGTTGATGGAGTTCCAGTTAGCAATATAGATAATATATCTTCAGATGAAATTGCTTCTATGGATGTACTTAAAGATGGTTCTGCTGCGGCTATTTATGGTACAAGAGGAACTAATGGAGTAATTATTATCACTACAAAGAGGGGAGATAATTTTTCTGATACTGCAAATACGAGAGTTGAGTATTCAGGCTACGCATCTGTATCTATCAGAAATGGTAATATAGGAATGGCTTCTCCAGCAGAATTTAGAAACCTAAAGGAACTCTCTGGAGGAAAGGTCGTACCTACATTATACAAAGATGCAGATGGAAAGAGTTATGATACAGACTGGATGAGCGGAATTACACGCAAAGCGGCTGTTGCCCACAACCATAACATAGCAATTGTAGGCTCTTCTTCAAAGTTCAATTATAGGGCATCCCTTAATTATAAGAATGCAGAAGGTATTGCTAAAAACTCTAATAGAAATGAAATTATAACCAAAATAGCTGCATCTCAGAAAGCACTTCAAGGCTGGCTTAATCTTCAATATGATATGTCATATATGCACTATAGAAATGATTATTTCTGTGGGAATTTTAAACAAGCCGCCATTGTCAATCCAACATATCCTGTTTTTGACAAGTCTACAACTTCAGGATATTTCGGTCCTTCAGGTACTGGACAATCTAACCCTATTGAGAATATGGCTCAAAGAGAGTCTTACGGTGATGGAAATTATTTCAGAGGGTCTGTTAAGGCAACATTAAATATAAAGCCTATAGAAGGTTTGAAAGTGAGTGCATTCGGTGCTATTGAAGAAGGAGATAACCGTAAATTTTGGTACAATCATAAAATAAGTACTGATGTTGCAGGTTCAGGGAAAGCAGGAAGGGAAAGTAATTTCAATTATAATAAGTTATTTGAAGTTACTACTGAATATTCCAAAAATTTTAGTGGTCACAGTATTGCTGCAGTTGCTGGTTTGTCATATCAGAATTTTATGAATGATGAAATGAAAATTTCTAATAAGGGATTTCCAACAGATAATGCAAAATATTATCAGATAGGCAATGGCGATGCTACTAAAAAGTATTTAGATGCCTCTTCTTCAAGAAATTCAAATACTTTGGTCGCCTTATTTATGAGGGCTAACTACAACTATAAAGAGAAATATCTATTATCTGCCTCTTTAAGACGTGAAGGTTCTTCTCGTTTTGGTACTAACCATAAATGGGGGCTATTCCCTGCTTTAAGTGCAGGTTGGAGATTGAGTGGTGAAAAATGGATGCAAAATGCTAAATGGATAAATGACCTTAAACTACGTTTAGGATACGGTGTTACTGGTAATAACTTAGCATCCGACTTACGTTCAGTAGCTATGCTTTCAAATGGTGGTACTTTCTGGTATAACGGACAATATGTATATACGTACGGCGTTAGTCAGAATGTTAATCCTGACCTTAGATGGGAGAAAAAGTATGAATATAACTTCGGTATAGATTATGCTTTTTTAGACAATAGACTTTATGGTAGTGTTGATGTATATTATAGACAGACAAGAGATTTGCTTTGGGATTATGAAGTGCCTACACCACCCTATCAATTTAATACATTGCTAGCAAATGCTGGACAAATGGACAGTTACGGATTTGAGTTGTCTTTGAGTGCTGTTCCTGTTAAGACCAAACATTTTACATGGGTTACTACCCCTACAATATCATTCAACAGAAATAATATCACTAAACTTTCCGATCCTTCTAAAGGCTTCAACTATAAAGAAACAACTTCAGGAGGTGTAGGTGAAAACGGTTTGATGAATACAAATACTCAAATACTGATAGAAGGTAAACCGGTAGGTTCTTTCTATGGATACAGTTTTAAGGGATTTAAGTCAGACGGAACATGGATGTACAATACACCTGCAGGTGGCGTAGTTTCTGCTGCAAATGCAACTGATGCACATAGACAGGTTATAGGTAATGCACAACCTCTCTTTACATTCGGATGGAACAACGTACTTCGTTACAGAAATTGGGATTTTACAGCATTCTTCAGGGGGGTAGTTGGTAATAAGATTTTAAATTTAACTCGATGGGCTTATGGTCCGCAGGCTTCTGCATCTATGAATATATTTATGAAAGATGTAAATAAATCTAATACTATCTATGCGGATAAGTCTCATTTCTCAGATTTTTATCTTGAAGATGGCTCTTACGTTAAGCTGGATAATCTTACGTTAGGTTATAATCTTCCAATAAAGAATAATAAGTATATTCAATCTATGCGTATCTACCTTACAGGACAGAATCTATTTACTATCACCGCCTATAGCGGACAAGATCCTGAGGTTAATACTACAGGTGTATGGGATGCAGGTATAGACAATTGCGATTTCTATCCTACTGTAGCTACTATTCTTTTTGGTATCAATATCTCTTTGTTTTAATTTGTGATAAAGATGAAAAATATAGTAAAAATTATAATATCAGCCTCTTTAACTATGCCAATACTATTTTCTTGTAATAGTTGGTTAGAAGAAAAGAACTATGGCAATCCGACTACTAAAGATATGATGTTTAAAGAGGAAAATGTTGTTCTTTTAGTAGGACAGGCTTATGCTGATGTGAAATGGTTGCACGATCACTGGGGCTATTGGGGAGTAGCATCTCTTACTTCAGATGAATGTTTGTGTCCAATACGTATGCCAGGTGAACACTGGTCCGATGGTGGTTATTGGAGAAATCTTAATACTCACAATTGGGATCCTATGGCAAATGCCTTCAAGAATATATGGAATACAACAATCTCAGGGGCAGTCCTTTGTAACAAACTTCTAAGTACTTTGGAAGCAAATAAGTCAATAATGTCAGAATCTGTCTACAAACAATATGTAGGAGAATTGGAAACATTAAAAACTTATTACTACTATATGTTATTTGATTGTTTCGGAAGGATACCATATAAGGAAAAGTTTGAGGATAAAACCGAGCCGCTAATGGCACCACAAGATGTATGGTCAAAATTAGTAACATGTCTTGAAAAGAATGCACCAAATCTTCCTGTTGTAAATGATGCCAACAGGGCAACGAATTATGGTCGTGTCACACAAGGATTTGCATACTCTCTGCTTGCAAGACTATATCTTAATGCCGAATCTTTCGGTTGTACACCTGACAATGTTACCCTTCCATCTGATATTAAAATCTCATCAGTTAATGATTTCTATACTGCTGTTGTAAGATGCTGCGATAAGATTATTAACTCAGGATCATATAAAATAGAACCTGACTTTTTCACTAATTTCAAAATAGATAATTCAGCAAGTAAGGAAAATATTTTTGTTATTGTTGAAAACGGTAATGGCGATTTTGATGCAAGAAGCAATGGAAGTATGTCAAATAAACTTCGTATAGAAATGCTTACAATGCATTATTGTCAGCAAAAGACGTACGATATGATAGAAAAGCCATGGAATGGTTTCTGCGCTCGTCCAAGTTTTATAGATCGGTATGCCGGGTCTGATGTAAGAGGACCTGGAAATGAGGGAAAAGGCACCAAGAATGAAAAACAATGGGGTTGGTTCCTCGGTCCTATATACAGTTCAAATGGTGAGACCCTTCTTAAAGATGAAAATGGAGACCCTGCGGTTATACGAAAGGAAATAAAATCTCTGGATGGAGCTTTATGGGGCGATGGAGCAAGAATGTTTAAGTATGAAATAGATAAGGATAAAAAGTATCAGTTCTGTGAGAATGACTTTGTTTTATTCCGTTATGCCGACGTACTTTGGATGAAAGAAGAAGCTCTTCTAAGAGGAGGATCAGGATCATCATCAGCACAAACAGAGGATTTTAAGACAATGCTAAGAAGAGCTTTCGCTTATGATGCAGATGGAGAAGTTGCATTTAAAGCTGCATATCCTAAGGCACTTACCCTTGAGGGAATTCTTGATGAAAGAGGACGTGAATTTGCCTGGGAAAATATCAGAAGGCGTGACCTCATTCGTTTCGGTAAATTCAATGATCCTTCATATGTGGAATATATCACTGGTACCGATGACTATAGAAGATGGTTTCCTATTCCATATTCCGTTCTTGAAAAATCTGTAAGAGACGAACAAGGACATGCAATATGGACACAAAATCCAGGGTATAACGAATAAACGCGGCTGAAACTTTAATTTATAATGAAACAAACTAATAATTATTAATCACCCGATTATGAAAAAAACAAGTTACATTTTATGTGCTTTTGCACTTGTATCTTCTTTATTTGCTTCATGCAAAAAAGATAAGATAAATAACAATCTTAACGATGTGGTTGAAGATGGCTTTTATGTTGCTGGTGCTGCTACCGGTGCATCTGAACTTAAGGCAGCTTATATGATGGCAGCAGGTGTAAATGAAGCCGATAATCAGACCAAACGTGTCGGCATGTTTGAAAAATATGTTGTACTCGATGCTAATAAAGATTTTGAACTTCTCTTATATGAGGCAGGCAAAAAATTGAGGTATAGCGCTAAGTTAGCAGAATTTAAACCTGATACAAAAAAAGAGATTTATGGAGAAAATCCTAAAGTTGCCATTTATAAAGGAAAACTTGAAATAGGAGATGCTGCTCCTGCTATGAAGGTTAGTAAAAAAGGATTGTATCATATTGTACTTGACCTTAATAAGAAAAAAGACCTTGCAGGAGGTCCTCAGATTATTCTTGCTCCTGTTGCATGGGGTGTTAGAGGTACAATGAATGGCTGGGGCTTTACCGAAATGGAACAGAAAGAAGAAAACGGAACAATTATTTTTACAGCAAAAAATTGTGAGTTACCTGCAAATGGTGATTTTAAGTTTGCATATGGTGGTGGATGGAAAATAACACTTGACGATGCTGGAAAAGTAAAGGCAAATACAAATTTAGGCTGGCCAAAAAACAGTAAAAAAGGTCTTGCACAGGGCGGAGATAACATCAAAGTCGAAAAAGGCGGGACCTATGAGATCACTCTTAAATTCAAACTAATGAGTGGCGAACTTGGAGCATCTTATACATGTGAAACCAAATTGATTAAAGAGGCTGCTCCTTCAGCTCTTCCAACTGAAATGTATATGATAGGTGAAGAATTTGGTAACTGGAATTGGGACGATAAGAACGTTGTAACTATGATACCATTCAACCAACAAGCAGGTATGTTCTGGGCTGTAAGATATATAACAGCTGGTAAAGGCTTTAAGTTCTGTCAGAAAAAAGGATGGGGCGGAGATTTCAATAAGCTTAATGAAAATATCGGAGAAGGTGTTAATTTTGACGCATCTGGTAATGTTACCGTAGGTAAAAATGGCATCTATTGCATAGGTATAGATTGTAAGAATAGTAAAATAGTTATTGAAAAGGCTTCTGTTTATGGTATCGGTGATGCTTTCGGTGGTTGGAAAGTCAAAACGAATGCTTATAAAGAAGCAGGTAAGGTTATGACAATAAAAGCAACAAGTGATGGAAACTTGCGTTCCTATGTTGCAAGTTCAATTCTTGATAAAGAAGATAACTGGTGGCATGCAGAGTTTATTATCAATAACGGTAAGATAGAATATCGTGGTGCTGGAAACGATCCAGCTGCTATTCCTGTAAAAGCCGGACAGACAATCACTTTTGATTTTAACGCTGGAACAGGTAGTATTAAATAAATAACTTTCACGGCTTGCAGTCTTTGATCGGACTGCAAGTTGCTAATTAAAATAAAAATGAGCCCGTATAGGTATTTGTTTCTGTTGCTTTTTGTAGTCTTAGGACTTTCTTGCAATAAAGTTTCTCCAGAAAAAATTAATATAGATGAAGGGGAAGAGAGGTTTATAGGAGAAAAGCAGTCAGATATTACATATCAACTTCTTATTTATTCATTTGCAGACAGCGATGGAGACGGAATAGGCGATTTTAATGGAATTACCCAAAATCTTGACTATTTGGACGGTCTCGGAGTTACTGCGTTATGGCTTTCACCAATACAACCTTCTGTATCCTATCATGGCTATGATATTACAGATTATAATTCTGTCAATCCAACTTATGGAACAGAAGAGGATTTTAAGAATCTTATATCTAAAGCCCATAATAAAGGTATCAAAATCTATCTTGATTATGTGTTAAATCATTCTTCTGTCAATCATCCTTGGTTTAAAAAAGCTATTGACTCTAATACTAATTCTTTTCGAGATTATTATGTTCTGAGTAAGTCTCCGAAGTACGATATTACATCAGGAAATATTCCCATGATAGCAACTGAGGGAGCTTCAGGATATGAACCTTCTCAATGGTTTACAGCTCCAGGGCAGTCTGGAATTGGTGCAAAAGGAAGGTTTAAATTTATTGTAAACTGGGCTAATGCAAATTCCCCAGAAGTTACTGTATTAAAATCTTCAGAGAAGGCAGAGACCTCAAACCCTGATATGAGCATAATGAAATTCTTATATTTTGGGAAAAACAAACTGTACAGACTCTACGATAAGGGAAACAATATCTATGAAATAGTTGTAGATTTCGACTCCGATTGGGGCTTTTTATTAAGAACATCTGATACCAAATGGGACGATGGGACAAAGTTTGGCTCTCCATCTGGAGGTAAGCCTATAGTTATAGGTAAGCCTTTCAGATTGACAAATTCTTCAGATTGTGTAGATTGTGTGTTCAACGCACCGCTAAAATATCATTCACATTTCCAAACTGGATATTTTGCTGATTTTAATTACGGACCTTCATATGAGGCATATAAATCACCTGCATTTAAAGCATTAGCAGAATCAGCAGATAAATGGATTAATATGGGAATCGATGGCTTAAGGCTTGACGCTGTGAAACATATATATCACAATGCAAATTCCAGTGAAAACCCTGATTTCTTAAGGCAATGGTACGATAGGTGTAATTCTACATTTAAAGCTGCTGGTCATAGTGGGGACATATATATGGTAGGAGAGCAACTCTCAGGGGCAAACGAAGTTGCACCATATTATAAAGGACTTCCTGCATATTTTGAATTTGATTTTTGGTACAGGTTGGTTTGGGCTTTAAATAATGGTACGGGGAGGTATTTTTCCAAAGATATTATTGGATATAGAAATTTGTATAAAACATATCGTCAAGGAGCAATTGCCGCCACCAAACTTACCAATCATGATGAAGATAGAGCAGCAAGTCAACTTGGAAACAATAAGGCAAAAATAAAGTTAGCCGCCTGTGTATTAATGACATCAGAAGGACAGCCGTATATTTATCAAGGTGAGGAGTTAGGATATTGGGGGACAAAAAATGGTGGAGATGAGTTTGTCCGTACTCCAATCATATGGGATGCAGCAGGGCATAAGCAAGCAAAGAAAAGTCTGTCGGGTAAAATCAACCCTGATATACAGCCATCTGAAATTTCAGTTGAAAGTCAGATGAAAGATAAAAATTCACTTTTACGATTGTATAGAAAATTGGGTAGGCTTCGCAATAATTATACGGCTATAGCCAAGGGAAAAATGAAACGTAATCCAGTTTATAATGAAGATAATGCCGAATATAATTCTATAGCATCCTGGTATATGAATAATGATGCTGATAATATGCTCGTTATACATAATTTTGGCGATAGTGAAAAAGAATTACCACTTAAGGAAAAAATAGAAAAAACGGCTTTTGTTAATGGAAATGTTAAATTGTCAGATAATAAGCTCTTATTGGGAGCATATTCTTCTGTAGTTTTTGTAATAAAATAATATTATGAGATCTTTTTTGTCTGCCTGTGCTATAACATTAGCATTAATATCTTGTTCTAATGTAAATAAAAAATGCTATACGATGCCCAATCCGGAAGATGTCGTTATGTATCAGATTAATCCGAGACTTTTTTCTCCTACAAATTCACTTAATGCCATTTTACCGCATTTGGATTCTATTAAATCTTTGGGTACTAATGTAGTATGGATAATGCCTGTATATCCTATCGGCAAGGTTAAATCCAAAAATTCACCTTACAGTATCGCAGATTATCAAGCCATAAATCCTGAATTTGGAACATTTGATGATTTTAAAACCCTTGTGGATGAATGTCATAAGAGGGGAATGGCTTTTATAATGGATTGGGTAGCAAATCATACAGCATGGGATAATGTGTGGATGAAGGAACATAAAGATTGGTATACTCAAAATGAGGCAGGGGAAGTAATATATACTCCTGGTACAGACTGGACAGATGTAGCGGATTTAAACTATGATAATAAAGAGATGAGAACTGCTATGATTAATGCTATGTTGTATTGGGTTGAGAAGGCAGGGGTAGATGGCTTCCGTTGCGATGTGGCAGATTTCGTACCATCTGATTTCTGGAAAGAAGCTATATCGGCTATACGAGAAAAAGCTGGCAGAAAGATATTAATGCTTGCAGAAGGAAATGACCCTAAAACATTTGAAGGGGGTTTTGATATGAATTATGGGTGGGATTATTTAACTTCATTAAGGAATGTATTTTGTAAAGATAGTTCAGCGACAAAACTTATTGATACTGACTTACTTGAATATTCTAAAATTCCTTCTGGTAAAATAAAGCTGCGTTTTATTACAAATCATGATGAAGCAACTAAAAAATCCACAATAAGCGAGTTCGGCGGAGTAAGGGGAGCAATGGCAGCTTTTGTGTCAACTATATTTACAAATGGTGCAGCCCTCGTCTATGGTGAACAGGAAGTGGCATATCCAGATACAATTAACTTCTTTAAGTATCAAAAAGTAGATTGGCTGGCAAATAATGATGTTCGTTGGGAGTATAAACATTTATTAAAGATTTTTAGTGCAAATCCAAAGTTGCATAAAGGATTCCCAGTATCATTCTCAAATAAAGATGTACTTGCCTATAAAAAAGAAACTTCCGATGGGTTATATGTAGTTATTGTTAATGTAAGAAATCATAATTCCATTGTTAGTTTGCCTCAAGATATGGTAAACGTTCCTTTTGAAAATCTTATTTCAGGCAAAAGGGAACTATTTGGAAATTTAATACCATTAGAGCCATTTGAATATAGGATATTGAAAAAATAATTTGAGATCTATGAAAAACTTACTGTATTGTATAGTAATCTGTGTATCTGTTATTTCTTGCAATAGGTTTAATCCAGCTTCCATAGAGAATGCTAAAACCGAAGAAGTTACTAGGGTTGAACCCTTATCGTGGTGGGTAGGAATGAAAATGCCTCTTCAATTAATGATAGAGGGTAAAGGTATATCTGATTATAATGTAGCAATAGAAGGCGGTAGAGGAGTAAAGGTTAAATCAATAGAAAAGGCTGATAATCCCGATTTTATTTTTGTTGATATATCTATAAATAAATCTGCATCTGCCGGAACATATTATCTTATATTTTCCAAAGGAGAAAAGAAGTTCAAATATCCATATGAAATAGCAAAGAGAACTCCTGGCTCATCGAAGAGAAAGAGTTTTACTACAGCTGATATGATTTATCTCGTTTTTCCAGATAGATTTGCAAATGGAGATACATCTAATGATTCCACGAATAATACATTTGAGAAAGCAGATAGAAATGTAAACCTTGGAAGGCATGGAGGTGATATACGAGGTATTATAGATCATTTAGACTATATATCAGATTTGGGTGCTACGGCTATTTGGACTACACCTCTTCTGCTTGACAATCAAAAATTTGAATCCTATCATGGTTATGCGTGTGGAGATTATTATCACATAGATCCGCGTTTTGGCAATAATGAATTATACAAGGAGTTTGTCCAAAAATCACATGCTAAAGGACTTAAGGTAATAATGGATATAGTGACTAATCATTGTGGCACAGAACATTGGTGGATGAAAAATATGCCGTTTAAGGATTGGGTGCATATTTTTCCTAAATACACTTCTACCAATATTGCTTTTTCTACTAATATGGATCCAAATGCGTCTCTATATGATTTAAAAATCCAGGAAAGCGGTTGGTTTGTGCCGTCTATGCCAGATATGAACTTAGACAATCCTTTTGTGCTTAAATATTTTGAACAATGGGCAATATGGTGGTTAGAGTATTCAGGTATAGATGGGTTAAGAGTTGATACTTACCCATACAATGAAAAGAAACCTATGAGTTTATGGTGCAAAGCCATAAGAGACGAATATCCTAATATAAATATTGTAGGGGAGTGCTGGGTTACATCTTACCCACAACTTGCTTATTGGCAGGGAGATAATGAAAATAAAGATGGATTTAATTCCAATTTGCCTTCAATTATGGATTTTCCACTATGGAGTGCTATGACTTCAGCAATTTGCGAAAGTGGGGATAATCCCGATTGGGGAAAGGGTATGACGAGAATATATGATTGTCTTTCTAATGATTTTGTATATCACGATTTATCTAAAATGATGATTTTCTTTGCAAATCACGATCATTCACGTATGGGAGATACATTTAATCATGATATAGCAAAAATGAAAATAGCCATTGCATTACTTGCTACACTTAGAGGAATACCTCAATTATATAACGGAGACGAAATGATGTTTTCGGCGAAACCAGGAGATTTTAGTGATGGAGCAAAGAGAATTGATTTTCCTGGTGGATGGGCATCGGATGATATTAATCTATTTACAAAAGAAGGACGCAAAGCGGCACAACTCTCTAATAATAAGAACTATAGTATGGCTGCTGAATTGCATGATTATACGGCTAAGCTTTTCAATTGGAGAAAAGGAAAAGATGTAATTCACAACGGTCGTACCATGCATTTCATTACAAGAGACAATACCTATGCATTTTTTAGATATAATGAAAACGATAAGGTATTTGTATTTGTAAATAATTCAGGTCATGATGTGACTATCCCATGGCAAAACTATGCAGAAATTGTAAATGGAGATCAGAAAGCAATTGATGTAATTACAGGTAAAGAGTTAATTTTATCTGCCGCAACCGTTGTCCCTGCTTTTTCAGTCTTAGTAGCAGATTTGAGTTAATAGTTCTCGCCGGCATTTATTGGGGATAAAACGAAATGTTGTCGCCATTAGATCTACATTTATAGGGACACAACTTTGTAAAATTTTTTCACTTCAAATTGCCTGATGATAGATTTGGGCATAAGTCTTGGCGTATTTACATTGGTGCTGACATTTTCGTGCAATTTTTTTGTTTATTAAATTAATTCATTATATTCGCGGTGTCACTTCGGTGACTGGCCAGGGAGAATCGCTGTGAGAGCAAGACCTACGTGGACACTACTCTAAACTTACCGGAAAGGGAAACCTTTTCGGTATTTTTTTACCTTATTATATTGCTAATCATTCTCCATATTTATTTTTATTCTATTTATTTTTAATCTTATTGTTCCTTTATAGCATATTATTAGTTCATTAAATTCTTTGTTGCTATAATAATAGTTTGTTATTTCATCAGAGAGCCTTTTTGCATTGTATCTACTTGTGATATTGAGGATGACATTATTCGCTTGTTCTATTGAGTCATCAAGCCTGTTGCTTACAGAACTCTTTCCTGATATTGTCTTTACATCATAAAGTCCATATCTTCCCTTTTTATATAAAATAACATCAGCAGTTGCTAATGCATTAGGATTCGGCATTAAATAAACCTCATACCCATCCTTTTTGCATATCTGTGCAGCATTGAGAACTTTCTTGTAATCAGGATCCTTTTTTGACATCGCTGAATATATTCCTTTTTCAATCTTTTTGAAGTCATTCCTTTTTGAAATTTTCTTTAATTGCACCCAATATTCTTTGCCTTTTAATGTTTGCAATTTTTTAATTTCTTCCTTAATATCACCCGGGATCGCTTCTTTTATTTGCGAACATCTGAAACAATCCTTTTTCTTATTTATGAATAGAGAGTTTAGAACATTTTTAAAGCCTGAACTTTTATTAAAAGGGCAAGAAGAACAAGAATTAGGAAAATACGAGTGCTTGTCTGAGAATAGCTTGCCGTCTTTGCCCGGATTGTTTTCAAGTCCCTTTTGAGCGGGAACAGGCTTAAACTCCCTTATTGCGCTGTCGTTTACAGGCTCATCTGTCTGCTTGAGAGTACACTTGC
>CAMQDS010000009.1 GCA_946999645.1 uncultured Bacteroidales bacterium | reverse complement strand
CTGTTTTTATATCGTGTTTTATTATTGTTATTTGATCTTCGAGTATCTTTTTCATATCATCCATTGTTAAATCATTTGTACTTTTTATATAATTAAATGTTTGTCCTGACAATTTATCTTTTGTTGTTGTTATAAAGACAGACGGATTTGCAAGTCTCTTGAAGTAAACCTGTTTTGCATATGCTTCTGTTACTCCTGTCTCTACTGCTAAATTCCACATAGAATATGGATGTAAGAATTTTGTTTTAGTGTCCTATATGATTCGTCAGTTAAAGATACATTTTTACGTTTATATTTCAATAGACGGTTTGCTCTTTTTACAAATTTTCCTCTATCGAATTTGTCTGACAGATTGTAATTCATTGTTTATTCAATTGAAAAATTAATTAATTTTTATCATCACTCTGCATAAAACTGTGCAGAACTTAAAATAGAAAACAAAGAAACAGAAACAACTAAAACGAGCCGGGGCAGTGCAAGTAAAGCGGAGGGTAAATCTCTAGGGGAGTATATATAATGAACCTATTAGAAAGAAAATAACGTAAGAAGTACAGTTCCGGGTATTGTTCTAATTTATATTTATTTCTAACTTTAACAACGGTTAATTTATTAGCATAAACGTTTTTTATGCTGAAAAGGCTCACATTTATGAATAATATTATTAGTAACACTAACCATAAACTGAAAAAGTCATGAAATATAAATTAAAAAGATCCCACGGAGTACGCAGGATCAAGATAACTACGGCTTATAGCCTTGTTGTGTATAGCTTTTCAAGCTTTGTATCTTTTGTAAAAGTAAGCAAGAATATTTAATAATGCAATAGTATCATGGGAAAATTTTTAGGTATAGATTTAGGTACGAATTCAATAGGACTATCACTTAGAAATACTGATAAACCGGGAAAAATAGAAGAGCAATTGGATTATTTTAGTTCTGCTATTTTTGATGCAGGTGTTGGTAGTGAAAAGGGAAATGAATTTTCTTATGCCTCAAAGAGAACTGCATATAGGTCAAAAAGACGATTATACCAATCAAGAAGATATAGAATTTGGGCAACTCTTGACTTGCTAATAGAAAAAAATTGCTGTCCATTGAAAATGATTGAACTTGAAAAATGGTATAAATACGACAAAAATTCCGAACCGCATAGAGCATATCCCCTAAAAAATTCAGCATTCAATAGTTGGATTTCTTTGGATTTTAATGAAGACGGTGTTCCGGATTATAGCAGTCCCTATCAATTGAGAGATGAACTTACAAAGGCACAATTTGATTTTTCCAAAGTTATTGACAGATATAAACTGGGTAGGGCATTATATCATATTGCTCAAAGACGTGGGTTTAAGAGTAGTAAGGGGGATACTGTTGCAGAAATAGATACAGAAGATGAGAATGTCGATTTAAGCATAGAACTTAAGAAATCTGAAGAAAAAAGTAGTTCGGCGATAAGGAAATATATGGAAGTCAATAATCTGAAGACTGTAGGACAGGCTTTGGCTAAGTTGGAAAGGGAGGGTGTAAGACTACGTGGAAGTATCTATACTCCTATTCGTCAGCAATATTTAGATGAAGTGAATTATATATTTGAGTTTCAGAAGGGTCTTAGAGATGAAGTAGATTTTCATAAGAAAATTTCAAGTACTAAAAAAGGAGAAGGTACTATTTTTTATAAGCGTCCTCTTCGGTCTCAAACAGGAAATATCGGGAAATGTACACTTGAAAAAAATAAGAGGAGATGCCCTGAAAGCCATCCTCTATATGAAGAGTTCAGAGCATTGAGTTTTATAAATAATATTAAAATTAAAAGGCTTACAGATTCTGAATTAAAATTTTTAGATAACAATCTTCGTAAGGATTTATACAATGATCTTTTTATAGGAAGAGCAAAGTCCAATTTTAACTTTGAAGATATAAGGAAATGGGTTGAAAAACGTATAGGAGAAAAGTTATCAAAAGAAGATAAGACAATCAATTATAAGGATAATGTTAGTGTGACAGGTTGTCCTGTATCTTATCGACTAAAAAAAATATTGGGTGAATCTTGGAAAGATAGAATAATAGAATCAGATGAAGTAAGAGTCGACAAGAAAACAGGTAGAGAACATAAGCTGAGTTACAATTATATAGATATATGGCATATTTGTTTTTCATTTGACGATGCAGAATTTGTAGAAAATTTCGGACGGTATAAGTTGAAATTGGATGAAGATGGTGTAAAAGATTTATGCAGACTTTGGGGAACGCTTTCACAAGGTTATTCTATGCTAAGTCTTAAGGCTATTAGCAAGATTAATGTTTTCTTGAGAAAAGGACATATTTATAGTAATGCCGTCTTTTTAGCAAAAATTCCTGAAATTCTTGGATATGAAAAATGGAATATATATGGCAAATTGATAGAATCACAACTATCTGATATTATCACTCTTAATAACAAAAAACGAATTACAATAGCTATTGTTAATTCGTTGATTTCCAAATATAAAGCTCTATCATTTACAGCTAAATTTGCAGAAAAGAACTATGATTATGAACTAACAGATAGTGATAATGAGGCGATATATAATGCTGCTATAGATCATTACGGAAAGAATAAATGGAATCAGCTTGATAGTGATATTCAAAAATCTATTATTGAACCGATTAAAAATCTATATCAGGCCTTTTTCAAGGATCGTAAAAGGGCATATCTTGTACTACCTAAGACTGAAACAGCCATAATCGATTATATTATAGAAAAATGTAATGTTTCCCCTGAAAAGACAAAAATATTATATCATCCTTCGCAGATTGAAATTTATCCTGAGGTAAAACCTCAAGTAGTTGAGACTAATGGTGAAGCAATGTCTTTGAGGCTTCTTGGCAATCCGGATGTAGGAATTTTTAAAAATCCGTCTGTTATGAGAACGCTCAGGATTTTGAGAAATCTGATCAACTCTATGTTAGAGAACAGACTGATTGATGAGGACACTAAGATTGTGGTGGAAATGGCTCGTGAAATGAATGATGCAAATATGAGATGGGCTATTGAAACGTATCAGGATATAAAAGAAAGAGAAAATGCTGAATTTAAGGCAATTATATCAGAAATTTATCAAGGATACACCCTATCTGATTCTGAATTGGAAAATGCTATTGAAAAGGTAAAATTGGTATTTGAGCAGATGGAAAATTGCGATAATACCAAGAAATCAAAAGATAATTTTTTAAGTTTTAAAGGTGAAAAAGAACTACTGATTAAAAAGTATAAACTATGGAGGGAACAAAATTTCCGTTGTTTGTACACTGGTGCAACAATATCTCTGACTTCCTTATTTGATGGTAATAAATGGGATATAGAGCATACAATACCAAGGAGTAGGGGAATGGATAATTCTATGGCAAATTTGACCATATGTTCAAGTGAATTTAATAGAAAAATAAAAAAGAACTGTATACCATCTGAATTGCCTAATCATAGTGAAATTCTTATGAGAATTAAGCCGTGGATAGATAGACTCAAACAAATAGATAAGAATATAAAATTTAATATTGCAAAGGCTAAAAGTGCATCGACAAAGGATAAAAAAGACTCATATATAAGGCAGCGTCATTTATGGGAACTTGAATATATTTATTGGAAAAAGAAAGTAGAGACTTTTACAATTACTTCAGATAAGGTAAATGAAGATTTTAGAAATAGTCAATTGGTTGATACCAGGATAATTACTAAGTATGCTCTTCATTATTTGCGATCAGCTTTCAATTCTGTTGAGGTTGTACCCGGATCTATAACAGCCGAAATTAGACGCTTAGTAGGGGTGCAAAAGGAGGATGAAAAGAAGTCCCGTTTATATCATTCCCACCATGCAATAGACGCTACCATGCTTATTCTTATTACGTCTAAAGCTCAGAGAAATAAAATGCTTAATTTGTTTTATAAAAAAGAAGAAGCAAAAAAATATGGAGATAATGAATCATATATATCAAATGAACTGGAAGACCTGAAGGAACAGAATGGTCTGAATAATGTTTCAGGTATTAAAAAATACATTGAAGACAATATCTTAATCAATTATATTAGTAAAGATCAAACTTTGACACCTGCACGAAAGACCTTTAAAGCAAGAAATAAAAAAGGAGAGAAGGTAGTTATGTATGCTACCGGTGATAGTATGAGGTGTTCTTTGCATAAAGACACATTCTATGGAATGATTAGAAAAGGGGAAGATTACAATATAGTTATAAATCAGCGTATCGACTCTTTGAATAAAGCAACAGAAAAAGATATAGATAAATTTATAGAAAGTGTAGTAGATGAAGGGATTAAAAACAGGCTTAGAGATGTAATTAATAAAAGACTCACTGAGGGAATGAAGATAGATGAGGCTATAAAAAATATTTGGCTTTTGGATAGTGAGGGTAAAGAAATACGTGAAGATAAAAACGGAAGAAAGCTTGCTCCTATGCGTCATATCAGGTGTTATGCTCCTGGTGGAAAGGGAAGGCTTACAAAAAATGGTGTGCTTACTTTAAAAGAACAGACCTATCCTTCTAAATTTGAATATAAGAATTCATATTATGTTCAAAATGATGGGAATTATCTTTGCCTGTTTTTTGAAAATAGAGATAGAAACTATGTACAAAGTAGGATTGTGCAGTTTATGGAACTTGCAATGATCAGAAATAAATATAATGAAGATATTACCGATGAATCTGTTTATCAAAGATATTTTGGAGAGCCTGGTTATTCTTTGAAGTATGTAATTAAAGTCGGGACAAAGGTGCTTATATATAAGGAGTCTCCTGATGAATTATCTCCGGATAATTATGCAGACAGGTTATATATCATATATAAATTTAATCAAGATCACACGAGTAATAATATATACTTATGTCTAAAGCATAACTTATTGGCAAATATTAATAATATTAAAGCTTTAAGTACTTTTGAAGATAAAAATTCAACTCCTGTACTTAGGTGGAATGCTAAAAAATGTAATATGCTTGTAGAAGGTTATGATTTTTATATTGATAATCTTGGAAGAATAAGTTTTCCAAAATAAACTATAGTATGATAAAACGCACCTTATATTTTAGTAATCCTACTTACCTTTCTTTGTCAAATAGACAATTATGCATTAGAAAGCCTAAAGAAGGTTCTGCAGAGAAAGAATTGATAAGAACCATTCCTATAGAGGATATAGGTATGATGGTACTTGATTGTCCTCAAATTACTATTACTCAGGCATTAATTTCCGAATTATCTGATAATAATGTAGCCTTGGTTTCTTGTGGCAATAATCATATACCTATAGGCCTATTGCTAACATTGTCAGGTAATAATATCCATCAAGAACGATTTCGTTCACAGTTGGAAGCTTCACTTCCTTTAAAGAAGCAAATATGGCAACAGACTGTAAGTGCAAAAATTATTAATCAAGAGGCAGTACTCAGATGGGTTACAGGTGAAAAACATAACAACATGCTTGTATGGGCAAAAAACATAAAGAGTGGTGATTCCGATAATTTGGAAGCACGGGCTGCTGTATATTATTGGAAAACCTTGTTCCCATCAGATCCCTTATTTGTAAGGAATAAGGATGGTGAAGATATTAATTGTGTATTTAATTATGGATATGCAATACTACGTGCCATTGTAGCTCGAGCCTTAATTGGAAGCGGACTATTGCCTATTATGGGGGTTCATCATCATAATAGATATAATGCTTATTGTCTTGCAGATGATATTATGGAACCTTATAGACCTTATGTTGATAAATTTATCCTGCAAATTACGGAGAATAATTCTAAGACTATAATTACTGATGCAATTAAGCTGCGTTTGCTTGAAATTCCTACTTTAGATGTAAATCTTGATAGTCGGAAGAGTCCTCTTATGGTAGCCGTATCGAGAACCACATATTCTTTGTATCAATGTTTCTCAGGTGAAATTAGAAAAATTATATATCCTATTATATTATAAATGGATACGCGACTTTCTGAATATAGAATTATGTGGGTTTTAGTCTTTTTTGATCTTCCTACTGATACCCGTAAAGCACGTAAGTCTTCTGCTGATTTTAGAAAGAATTTAATTAAGGATGGTTTTGTAATGTTTCAGTTTTCCATCTATATAAGGCATTGTGCAAGTGCTGAAAATGCAAAGGCTCACGTTAGGAGGGTAAAATCTTTTTTACCGGAGTTGGGAAATGTGGTAATAACTTCTATCACAGATAAGCAATTTTCAGACATGGAGGTATTCTCAAAGAATGAAAGAAAGGAAACGCCTAAGGCTTATATTCAATTGGAATTATTTTGAAATATGAAATTAGATTAAATAATAAAATCCGGTGAAAATTTTCATCGGATTTTATTTTGTAGCAACATCTTATTAATTACTGATATATAAGTTATTACACATATTGTAATGTCGCTTATATGTCAAAGATACAAATTTGAAAGCAATCCACAACTATAGTCCATTTGATGCGTGGGAAAATATAAATGTCGCTTATATGTCAAAGATACAAATTTGAAAGCAATCCACAACCTACAAAGGCAGCAAACTATGATAATCCCTAATGTCGCTTATATGTCAAAGATACAAATTTGAAAGCAATCCACAACCTTTTGCAAAAGTGATGTACAAAAAGAACTAATGTCGCTTATATGTCAAAGATACAAATTTGAAAGCAATCCACAACTGCATCATCAGCCACAGAAGCATTACCACCAATGTCGCTTATATGTCAAAGATACAAATTTGAAAGCAATCCACAACCCTGATTGCGTGCATCCTGAAGCAGTCGTTAATGTCGCTTATATGTCAAAGATACAAATTTGAAAGCAATCCACAACGGGCTGGTACTTCCTGTTCGTATTCTTTTGAATGTCGCTTATATGTCAAAGATACAAATTTGAAAGCAATCCACAACTTTCCGACAATTCCTTCATCAAAGAGAAAAATGTCGCTTATATGTCAAAGATACAAATTTGAAAGCAATCCACAACCAATGCAGCAACAATCCTCCGAAGAAGATTTGCCGTTCTAATTCTGACTAATTATTATAAAATATTGATTAATAATCCATTAATATTTGATAATTAATAAAATAATCATTATCTTTGTACATAGAAAATAAAGGAGTTTAAAAAGAAGATTGATTGCTCAAATTTTCAATTATTTGGACTTGATAGAAACTGAGAGCAATCAATCTGTCATTAACCTAATTCGAGGCATCCTTTATAGGCTCTAAGTCCTCAAAACAAGATGTTTTACCAACCCCCCGGAGATAAGGTCCTGGGGCAAAATTACAAAAAATATGTATCAAGGAAAAAGAATAATTTTCAATCCTCAAAGACATGAAGAGGAAAGAAAGGAAGTTATAAGTTACAGAGGTGGTGCAATATATAACGCCTTTATCGAATTAGACGACATCATAAATAAATCTGAGTTCTCAAAACAGTACATGGATAGATCGCAAAGCTGGTTTTCACAGAAGCTGAACGGATGCCCGGCAGGAGGAGCGAAGAAAGAATTTACAGCCGAGGAAGCCCGAAAGATTGCCGAGGCGTTTAAGGATATGGCAAAGAGACTGACTGCATTAGCCGAGGAGATAAACGCAGTCGCCGACATCGACTGATGCTCTTTGCGATTTTGCTAACACCGACAAAATCGTCCTCAAATCACAAAATCAAGGTCTTGACATGAAGCCACGAGGGAATTACCCTTTGTGGCTTTTCTTTTATTGCATATAGAACGGCAGACCATGAACGTTGGCAGGACTTCGATTTTGTCGTTGGCATTGAAATCAAATTGAGTAGTAACCACACCCTTAATGGGAAGCCGTTTATTGACATTTGCGACAAGTTAGCAGATAAATATCCAAAGGATTTCAAGTTCATAAGAAAGCTAAAATAATAACAGGGAGCTTAAAGCCCCCTGCTTATGCGAGTTTCGTAAAACCGCCAATACTTGTGTATTTATTGCAAAGTTAAAAAATAAAATATCAAAACAAAAAAATTGAATAACAATGGAAGCAAGAGAGTATTTATCTGATAGATAAATATTTGTGTATCTGCAAACTTATCCTCCATTGAGGGTGTTTCATAATATAATCTACTACCTCAGTTGTATTTTTGCATGAGCATGGTTGCAGGTAGTAGTAATCTGCATCTAAAGCGAGCCACTTTTCAGGATTTTGTCCAGTATATACAAGTTTCAATTCATTGGCATATTTAAGTTTGATTTCAGCATTTGAACACCAATCCTCTTTCGGACTCAAAGTAATCCAATCTATGCCGCCAGGAAGAATATGTGTGCCATTTGTTTCTATATGTACTTCATATCCACTTGAGTGAAAAGCATTTATCAGTTCACTGTCAATATGCAAAGAAGGTTCGCCTCCTGTCAGGCAGACTTTTTTACACGATAACGATAAAGCTTTTACTTTTTCCATGATTTCTGATTCAGTCATTGTAATGAAACTCTCAAAATCCGTATCGCAAAATCCGCACTTGAGGTTACATCCGCTAAATCTTACAAAAATCATCGGTGTTCCAGCCCAGTATCCCTCTCCTTGTAAAGAGTAAAATATTTCATTTATTCTATAAGTTCTCAATACGTATCCTTTTCGTAAACAGCCTTATTATTTTCAGATTCCCAGATTTCAACTTTATAGCAATTTTGAACATTATCGCATATCCATTTAGCAATATTTTCTGCTGTAGGATTGAAATCCAATACACTATTGAGGTTTTTATGATCAAGACGGTCACTGATTGCCTTTTTAATTTTTGTAAAATCCGTAACCATTCCATCAGCATTTAACTCTTTAGATTTACAATGCACAATTACAATCCAGTTATGTCCGTGCAATTCCTCACATTTACTTTCATAAGAAAGGTGCAATCTGTGTGAGGAAGATATTTCCATTCTTTTACTTACGTAATACATAGTTACTTGTTCCTAATACTTAATTTTGTTACACTTCATACTCTGTCTTATCAAAACCAGCTAAAGCCTCTTTTCTTTCAATACAGGTAGCACATTTACCGCAATGTAAATGCCTTCCTTCATAACATGAGTATGTATTTTCAAATGGAACAGAAAGTTTTTTTCCTAACAAAGCTATCTCCCTTTTAGTCATATTACAATAAGGGGAAACAATTTTTACATTATTATATGTACCCTTTTCTGCAGCCCTGCTTATATTATCTATAAATTCAGGCCTACAATCAGGATATATTGAATGATCACCAGCATGATTTGCAATCAATACAGTATCCAGGCCCTCATTTTCAGCCATGCCCGTTGCAATTGACAGCATTATTCCATTTCTAAACGGAACTACAGTACTTTTCATATTTACCTCATTATAGTCTTCATGTGGTATATCTTCTCCTCCTTGAATTATACTGCTTTTGAAATATTGCCCTATAAAATCCAATGGGATTATAATATGTTTTATTCCCAATAACTTACAATTTGAAACAGCACATGCCAGTTGTTCTTTGTCCTGCTTTGCACCATAGGTAAATGTAATAGCTAATGATATATTGTCCTTATAGTCATAGAGTAGGGTAGTGCTATCCATTCCTCCAGAATATATAATTACCGCTTTCATTGTTCATATATAATTTAACTGGCAAAATTAAAAAATTATTCAGACGTTAAAAATAAGATTTATAAATAATATCAATGCTAACCATTTTTCTTTGTTGCACTTATTTTATAGTATTGTTATATTTGTGAGTTGTTTTGGATTATTCTAAAGCTTATTAATAAGCATATAATTATAACAGAGTCTATGAAAGTTACAGATAGAATAAGATATGTCGGAGTTAATGACTATCAAATAAAATTTTTCGAAAACCAGTGGCCGTTGCCAGAAGGTATATCATATAATTCTTATTTAGTTGTAGATGATAAAATTGCACTAATTGACACGGCTGCAGCTGCCTTTAAGGAAGAATTTTTTAATAATATACAAAGAGAAATAGGGGATAGGCAGATTGATTATTTGATAGTGAACCATATGGAGCCAGATCATTCTGCTCTAATGTCTAATATAAGAGAAAAATATCCGAATATAAAAATTCTTGCAAGTGCCAAAGCTATTCCTATGATTGCTGGATTTAATGGAATTACAGACAATGTTACAGCGGTTAAGGATGGTGAAAGTGTTTCTTTAGGTTCTTGTTCGCTGAGATTCTTTATGATACCTATGGTACATTGGCCTGAAACAATGGCAACATGGCTTGAGGAAGAGAAAACAATATTTTCAGGAGATGCTTTCGGATGTTTTAAGGGAGTAAATGCTCCGCTTAATGAGCATCTTGAAGATTATCATTCTGAAATGATAAGATATTATTCCTGCATAGTTGGAAAATACGGAGTTCCAGTACAGAATGCACTAAAAAAATTATCCCCGTTAGGGATTAAAAGGATCTGCAGTACTCACGGACCAATCTGGAACGATGAAAATTCTAAAGTAATCCAAATCTATGATATGTTAAGTAAGTACGAAACAAAACCTGGAGTTTGTTTGGCATATTGTTCTATGTATGGAAATACTGAAAAAGCCGCATTTGAGATTAAGAAAGAAATCGAAAAAAGAGGCATAACTTGTGCAATTCACAACCTTGTTGATGAGGGTGCTTCTTATGCTCTAAGGGACGTATTTATATACGACACTATAGTTGTTGGAGCTCCTACATATAATGGGAGTATATTTCCTCCTGCAGAAGCATTTATGTCAGCACTTAAATTAAGAATGATAAAAAATCATAGATTTGCGGCTTTTGGCTCATTTACATGGGCCTCTGCAAGTGTTAAACTAATGAATGAAATAGCTACTGCAATGAAGTTGGAAATTCTTTCAGACGGTGTTTCATTCAGTCAGGCTTTTGATACTCAAAAATTTGATATACCTAAATTTGTAGATGAAATAACCAAACGTTAGAAATTAACGACTAAGGAATTACACTCAAAATATATATTAGTTACACAATTTATATTATGTTAAGTTGTATATTTAGACAGAATCCCCTGCATATATTTTTAAATAATTAGAATATGGTTTTAAACATCTTGAACCTTCTTGGTGCTTTAGCATTATTTTTATTCGGTCTATACCAGTTGAGCAGCGGACTGCAAAAATATATTGGTGACGGACTTAGAAAATTTATCCCACTTATGAAAGGTAATGCAGCAAGCCGTATTCTTGGCGGTGCTGGTTTGACTGCATCTATTATAACTTCCAGAGAATCAACTGCTACGGTAATAAGTCTTGTAAGTGCAGGTATTCTATCTCTTTCCCAATCTGTAGCCATTATAATGGGTGCAAATATCGGAACGACAATAACGGCTTGGCTTATTACTTTATTTGGATTTACTTTTAATATTTTCCCCTATTGTTTTATAATTCTTGGAGCTGGTTTTGCAATGTCGATGTCCAAAAGAGCCAAAGTAAAACTTTTGGGAGACATAATAATGTACTTTGCCATTATATTTTTAGGAATAAATTTTACAGTATCTTCGGTAAGTGCATTAGAAGCCACACAACTATTTCCTGAAAAACTTATGTGTCTGGTTGACAAGGGAAATTTATCAGTACTGATTTTTGTACTTATAGGTATTCTACTTTCAGCCATGCTACAATCATCCAGCGCTGTTGTAGTCCTCTCTTTGATAATGTGCCATAGTTGGCTCGATATTTCAATGGGATGTGCAATGGTAATTGGAGCAAATATAGGTACAACAATAACAACTACTCTTCTATCGAGTAAAAGTAACGTCAGGGCAAGACAGGCAGCAGTTGTCCATTTTTTATTCAACATTTCCATAGCAGTAATTATCCTGATATTTTATAGACCGTTTATAGGTCTTATTTCACTTATTACTACTTCCCCACTCTATGGAATATGTATATTTCATACTCTCTTCAATCTTTTAGGAACACTTATATTAGTATGGTTTAGTGACATTATAGTCAATATGTTAAATATAATGTTCCCAAGTGGAGAAAAGGCTGATGACGGTCTTCTTAAATATATAGGAAACTATCCTATCGGTACTGCAGCGATCTCTATTGCGCAGGCTATGAAAGAGGTTCAGCATTTCGGGATAATTAGCCATGAAGGTTTCAAATATGTACCTAAAGCACTCAATGAAACAGATCCTGATAAGTTTGAAAAGTATAGAATGAAACTTGTTGAATATGAGGAAATAAGCGATAAACTTGAAATAAAGATTGCTAATTTTTTAAATGGGATTAAATCTACAGAAATAAGCCTTGAGGATGGTGAAGAAATACGTTTACTGTTTAGGATTATAGGAGAACTTGAAAGTCTTGGAGACAGTTGTGAGAATATAAGTAGAATTCTTGAACGGGAAAGGGTTCATAATATGAAGTTTGATGATAATGCAATCAGTCGTATGAATGAACTTATTAATAAAGTAGATAAAGCATATGATGTAATGAATTCTAACCTAAGAGAAGCTATGAATGGCAATCTGTCCGATATATCAAATGCCTATGAGGCTGAAAATGATATTAATAAGACAAGAGATAAGTTTAGAAATTTGGCAATTGAGCAAATTGAGATGCGTGAAGGAAATTATTATTCCACTAACTATTTTTTTGATATTATTGCAGAACTTGAAGCGATGGGAGACTTTATGATTAATATATCTCAGGCTGCTGTAAGGAACGAGGAGTAGAATTAAACATTATGGGAAGAAAAAAATCAGAGATTATATTGGAGAATGTGTTGATAGAGGCGGTTGCAGCAGAGGGAAAAGCACTAGCACACGTTGATGGAGCCGTTGTTTTTGTAGAGTTTGCAGTACCTGGAGACATAGTTAATGTCAAGGTTACAAAAAAGAAAAAAAACTATATGGAAGGTTTTATAACCAAAATCGTAACTCCTTCTAAAGATAGATTAAAGCCTTTCTGTGAACATTTTGGCATATGTGGAGGCTGCAAATGGCAACTCCTCCCTTATAGTATACAACTAAAGGCAAAACAACAGCAGGTGTATGACCAATTATTCAGAATAGGACATCTTCAAATTCCTGAAGTCTACCCTATTGTTCCATCTGATAAAACACAATTTTATAGAAATAAATTAGAATTTTCATTTTCATCAAAAAGATGGATATATCCTGATGAAAATCCTGATGAAATATCACCTTTACAAAGACAAGGGCTTGGTTTTCATGTCGGAAGATTCTTTGATAAAGTATTGGATATCAATAAATGTTGGCTTCAGGAATCCCCATCGAATGAAATTCGTCAGTTTATAAAGGATTATGCGATAAAGCATTTACTTGAATTTTATGATATAAGGGAAAATAAGGGTTATTTAAGAAATATATTTATAAGAAATAATTCAGCAGGTCATATTATGCTGATTGTTTGCTTTGCATATAATGATAAGGAAAGCAGAGAAGCTATGCTCAATGCCATAGCTGAAACATTTCCTCAAATAACATCATTATATTATATCATTAACAATAAATTGAATGATTCTATTTCTGACCTTGATTGTATTTTATATAAAGGTGATGAAGCCATATATGAAGAAATGGAGGGCCTACATTTTAGAATAGGACCTAAATCATTCTATCAGACAAACAGTGCACAGGCATATAAGTTATATTCTGTTGCAAGAAATTTTGCTGGGCTTTCAGGTAAGGAGGTAGTATATGACTTGTATACAGGAACAGGAACTATTGCACAATTTATTTCGTCTAAGGCTGCAAAAGTAATTGGTATTGAATATGTTCCAGAAGCCATTGAAGATGCAAAGGCAAATACTAAACGTAATGGAATTACAAATTGCAGTTTTTATGCCGGGGATATGAAAGATGTTCTTACAGAAGAGTTTATACAAAAGAATGGTACTCCCGATGTAATTATACTCGATCCTCCTAGAGCTGGAATACACCCAGACGTAGCAAAGGTTATTATAAAAGCTTCTCCTGCTAAAATAGTATATGTAAGTTGTAATCCAGCTTCACAAGCACGAGATCTTGCAATGTTTTCTGAACTATATAAAATTGAGGCAGTACAACCTGTAGATATGTTCCCTCATACAATTCATGTAGAAAATGTTGTGTTAATGTCTAAACTGTGATATAAATTCATATGTATCTTATTCACAGTTTTAGTGATTTAATAAAAAAGGATATAATAAGAACTTTTATTAATTTTGTAATTCGGCTCAAAAAATTTATATGTATATACAGTTACTAATTTTAATTGCAGCTCTTGCCCTTATAATTTATGGGGCTGATTTTCTTATAGATGGTGCTTCCGACTTGGCAAGAAGATTAGGGCTAAGTGAATTTGTAATAGGGCTTACTATTGTTGCTATCGGAACATCTGCTCCAGAGGCTATAGTAAGTATTGTCGGAGCTGTTAATAAAAATTCAGAAATTGCCATAGGAAATGTTATAGGCTCCAATATATTCAATACCCTTTTAATTTTGGGCCTTACAGCCTTGTTTGTACCTATAGAGATTACTAAAGAAAATAAGAAGAAGGATATACCTATGAATATAGTTACTACTATTCTGCTTTTTATCTTAGGAATGAATTATAAACTATTTGGAGTTGGAGAGAATAATATAAGCAGGATTGATGGAATTATTTTTCTGGTAATATTTGTTTTGTATATCTATAGTTCTTTAAGGAAGAAAAACCAAAGTAATACAAATGATACTCAGATAAAATTTAAGTATAGTTCGCTTTTGGCTGTCATTTTTATTATAGGAGGACTTGCAGCTCTAATTTTTGGAGGGCAGCTTTTTGTCGATTCCGCAATAAATATAGCAAAGTATATGGGAGTCAGTGATAAGTTCATAGCTGTAACCATTCTCGCAGGTGGTACTTCTCTCCCCGAATTAGCCACATGCATTGTTGCTGCTAAGAAGAAAAAAGGAGCTCTGGCTCTTGGGAATATATTGGGTTCCAATATATTCAATATACTTATGGTTTTAGGCGTTTCTTCAATAATTTGTCCGATATCAATATCTTCAATAGATATTGTTGATTTTTCAGTACTGTTTTTAAGTGCAATTATGATATGGATAGCTGCATTTACTGGAGAAAAGAACAAAATTGATAAATATGATAGTATTGCTTTTCTTTTATTAGAAATCTTATTCATTTTAAGATTGATTATTAAAGAATAATATATATAAACCTAAATAGTTATGGCATTTAAACCAACAAAATACAAATTATTAAATGTTGCCACCGGAAGAATTTTCGATGACTGTGAATGGACATTAACAGATCCAGAATGTGACATTCCTTCTCTTTTGAGAGCAGTATATGAGAATAAGACATTTTCTCCCAACGACGAAGCAAAAGGTCTTTATAGATATGCAGATTGGATGCCAATAAAAAGGGTATTAAAACACTCACATCTACCTATAACCTATAAAAGCAAGGGGTTAGGAAATTTTCTTGGACTCGAAAATCTATATATTACTTTTTCAGGTTACTGGCCCAAAATAGGGGCTAAAATGGAAACCTGCTCTTTTAAAGAGACAGAAGCATTTTCTGTTTGCTCAAAACTTTCAAAAAAGCATAAGCAGATACTTGTTGTACAATCTGCTGGAAATACAGCCAGGGCTTTTGCCAGAGTATGTTCTGATAATAATATTCCTATTGTAATTTGTATTCCTGAAGATAATATACATGATTTATGGTTTAGAAAACCGATAAAGAATTGCGTTAAAGTTGTTGCGGCACCTCATGGATGTGATTATTATGATGCCATTGCAATCGGTGAAAAATTATGCAGCGATGAAAGATATTTAGCAGAAGGTGGTGCTAAAAATATCGCACGCAGAGATGGGATGGGAACAACTCTGCTATCTGCTGCAGAAGTTATTGGCCGTATTCCTGACGCATATTTTCAAGCAGTAGGAAGTGGTACTGGAGCAATTTCAGCGTGGGAAAATGCAATGAGACTTGAAGGTGATGGTCGTTTTGGAGCAAATAAAATGAGGATATATGCTTGTCAAAATGCACCTTATACTATTATGTATGATTCCTGGAAAAAAGATTCTAAAGAACTTCTACCTATCACTCCAGAAAAATCAAGAAGAAATGCAGAAGTAATATTGGCAAAAGTACTTTCTAACAGAAAACCACCTTATTCTATCGCTGGAGGACTATATGATGTACTCAAAGCCTCAGGAGGTGGAATGTATAAAGTCACCAATGATGAAATAGTTTATTGGATGCTCCAGTTCTTTAATACTGAAGGTTGTGATGTTTTCCCTGCTGCTGCGTGTGCCATAGCTGGACTAAAGAAAGCCATAGAAGATGGCAGTGTTGCCCCAAAAGATGTAGTCATGCTTAATATTACAGGAGGTGGCGTTCTAAATGCGACAAAAAAAGGATTTATTCAAAAAGGACCTAACCTTATTTTAGATCCGGATATGCCAGAAGAAGAAATTATTGCAGCGGTAAATAGTTTATTCAAGTAAAATGATGTTTCCATTATTAAGAAATATTGCGTCCTCAATTGTGGACGTTGCCAGAGATACTGCATTATATTCTGCAGATTCGGCTAGAGTAGCAGTAGCACGCTTTGCTTCTAAAGTTGCAAATAACCCTGAGCAGGTAATGTCGGAATTGATAGACAACGGTATTAATTTTGCTCTTAAAGTATTGGCAGCCTTAGCTATATATATCATAGGGGCATGGCTTATTAAACGTATAATACGTTTGTTAGATAGAATTTTTAAAAGAAAGAATACCGAACCGGCAATTGTATCTTTTGTAAAAAGTCTACTATCTATCACCCTGACTATAATTTTGATAATTATAACGATTGGAACTCTTGGTATAAATACCACATCACTTGCAGCAATTTTAGCAGCTGGAGGTATGGCAATAGGTATGGCTTTGAGTGGTACAGTACAAAATTTTGCAGGAGGAATAATGTTGCTTGTGTTCAAACCTTTTAAAGCAGGAGACTATATTAAGACTCAAAACTATGAAGGCTATGTAACTGAAGTAAATATATTCAGCACAAAGATACGTACATATGAAAATTCAATAATAATACTTCCAAACGGCTCACTTGCAAACGGGAATATAGATAATTTCAGTCACAACCCAATGCATCGAATTTCATGGAAAGTAAATGTGGAATATGGTTCAGATGCAGAATTTGTAATTGCTACTTTACTTGAAATACTGAACAACGATTCGAGAATTAAAGAATCACTGTCATATAAAGTGCCAACCCCGAAAGTTACTTTATCAGATATGAAAGATAGTTCAATTGAATTTACTGCCAGAGCTTGGGCAAAGGTTGAAGATTATTGGGATGTATTTTATGATATAAATAAGCAAATATACACCATACTGCCGAAGAAGGGTATCAATTTCCCGTTCCCTCAATTGGACGTAACAATAAAAAAAGAGGAATAATAAATTCCTCTTTTTTTTATTTCTTTTCTTCTGAAAGAACTTCCATCGATTTAACTGGATTTCCATAAATCCATAGAAGTATTTCTCTAAGTTCTTGACGATTAAGTTCTTTTTCAACTTTATCAAGTTGATGTTCTATATAATCGGTAAACTGTTCTACATCTTCAGGAGTATAATAATCAGTATATTTATAACTCTTATTCACCAAATCATATCCCATATAATTGGTTTTCCATAGTTTATACCCCTCAATCACACGAATATCAACAGCATGTCTGATACTTTGATACCTGTCATTCTTTGTACAAGCTGAAGCTTCAACAATCTCTTCTTTAGTCAATGGCAAGCCTATATTTAAATGTATATTACCCTTCTGTTGCTTTATTCCTGTCATTATGCTAATCAAGTCTTCCTGAGGACCTTTAACATATTTTTGTGTCCTTGAAATAAGTCTTTCACGCGCTTTTAATATATCGCAAGGCTCATATTCATATGAAATACTCAATGGAAGTATATTAAGTTCTAAAAAATTAGATACAAAATCAGATTTTCCACTCATATCAAGCATCTTTAGCAAGCCCTGCTCCGTAGTATCTATACCGTCCTTAGCCCTTCCTTCACGTTGTGCAATCCAAATAGAACTTTTACCTGATGTTATACAATAACGTATATATTTGGACAGTAATTGAGATGACAAATACAAAGCACGTGCATTTATGCCACGAATAACCTTAATCATCCTATTGGAACGGATCAGATATTCAACATATTTATTTGACAATAGGTTGTCACCCACTGCAATCTCTGTCATCGGAATACCGTTCTTATATAAAACGACCTGAGTAATTGCAGGGTCAAGAATTATATCTCTATGATTAGAAATCGCAAGAAATTTCCCATTAATTTTTTTGATATTCTCTATGCCGTCATACGAAAAATTATGAGCAGTAGTTTTCAAAACCCATTCTATCGCTTTAGACATGACAATGGTCTGAAATTCTTCAATGCTCTTGATACTTTTCAGACAATCTTTAAGAAATGTCGGTTCCTCTTTTGGAAACAAATATTTTGATATTTCAATTACCGCAGGATGGTCAGCCAACTTTCCAAGTGCTTCAACAGCCTCTTCATCCGAGTAGGGGCTGATATTGCTGAATTCATTTATATCTTCACACATAGGTTGCTAAAGAATATTAGTATTAATTATTTCGCAAATCTAAAAAAAAACCTTTCAAACTCCAATAATAATGAATTTTATTGTTTCTCTGCTTTGAAAAGCAATGAACTGTCTCCATAACTTAAAAAACGAAAATTATGAGATAGAGCATAATCATATATAGTACGCCAATCTCCTCCAACAAAAGCAGATACCAATAATATAAGAGTGCTTTCAGGTTGATGGAAATTAGTTACAAGTATATCAGTAAGCCTATATTTAAAACCAGGAACGATGATAATTCTTGTTCCGAGTCTCAACGAATTAAGTCCTTCTTTATCAAGATAAGCAATCAAAGCATCCAAAGCCTCTTCATTTGAATACTTATAATCCCTTGTATACGGAGCCCACTGCTCTATATCCTCTGGTCTACCTTTTTCTATACAATCAACTCCTGCATAATACAAAGATTCCAAAGTACGTACAGATGTTGTTCCTACGGCTATAATTTTTTTACCAGAGGTTCTAATGCGTTTTAATAAATCTAAACTTATAGAAAAAGGCTCTCTATGCATAGGATGTTCAGCCACATTGGATGATTTTACAGGTAAAAAGGTTCCAGCACCAACATGCAGGCATACCTCTTCTGTATCTATTCCCTTTGCCTTTATTTGATCAAGGACCCTTTGAGTAAAATGCAAACCAGCAGTAGGAGCTGCAACAGAGCCACGAAGTTTTGCATACAAAGTCTGGTATCTTTCTATATCGATAGACTCCGTTTCTCTATTAAGATAGGGAGGAATTGGAATATTTCCACATAATTCCAATACATTAGAAAATGGCACACCTCCATCCCAACTAAACTCCACTATAGCAGTCTGACCATCACGTCTTACAAGAGATGCTTTAAGATTTAGATTTGCAGCACCTAAATCATCATTTCCTGTAAACAAATCCAATGTTTCATCTTTCCATTTTTTAGCATTACCTATAATACATTTCCAACGACAAGTCTTATCTGTAGCAAATGCCAAATTATATTCAACAGGAGTATCTGGTTCCAAACAGAATACCTCAATCTTAGCTCCTGATGATTTATGAAAGAACAACCTTGCAGGTACTACCTTAGTATTATTAAATATCATAAGTGCGTCATTAGGAAGTAAATCTGCCAAATTGCGAAATATAAATTCATCAACCTTTCCATCTCTATATCTGAGAAGTTTAGAAGCATCTCTTTCTGCAAGCGGATATTTTGCTATCCTATCATCGGACAAATCATAATTATAGTCCTCTATGTGTATTTCTGGTATCATTAAATCAATTTTTTCAAACACTACAAAATTAATAAAAATCAACATTTATTAAACACTTTATCAACAGTCACAACAATACAACCCACAGAAACAAAAGTTAATTCACAGCATATTTTACCCAAAATTAGTTTACTATTGTTTTAAATTACTTTTGTAAAATAAGAATTGCTTATACTGTAATTTTTAGAAGTATTATAGTTTTATAATCAAGTAGTTACATAATATCATATAATGTATAACGTAATATAATTAAGATATATTATCCATATTCTTAGCCAGATACCTGCAATTTAGCAGTTATTAGGGTATATTTATATATATATTACACTAATAACCAATATATTATATTATATTATCTAATGTGATTATTAGGTATTAATATAAATACATTATGAGTTACTGATTATTGATTAACATATATTCATCGTTATCAACCATTGTTAATAATATTATTTTGTTTACATTTGTAATATTAATAGTTACTGTTATGAACGAACGATTACAGAGTTTTTTAGATGCCGAAAATATTTCTCAAGCTCAATTTGCAGATACTATTGGGGTAACAAGGGCAAGTGTTTCTCATATTCTTTCAGGCAGGAATAAGCCAGGATTTGATTTTATCAGCAGTCTGATGCGGTGCTACCCTCGCCTTAATATTAAATGGCTTTTATTTGGAAACGGTAAGATGTATGATGATTTGGATAGAAAAAAGCTTGATGAAGCACCAGAGAATAATGTTGAGCCAGATAGCAACCAAAATTTATTTTCCTCTGAAGTCAATATTTCAGAACCTGTAAGTATAAATGAGCAAAAAACTACAACTACTCAGCAGGGATCAGACGTGTCTTCACGCAAGATAGATCATATTCTCGTTTTTTATACTGACAATACATTTGAAGAAATAAAATAAAGGCATTCTGGTCTTATTTTGATATATTTGCATGTCTATTAATTATCAGATATGTATAAAAGTTTTCTAAGACCTCTTCTTTTTAGGATGAATGCGGAGTCAGCTCATAATCTGATCCTATCTATTCTTAGAATGTTTAAAAAGTTCCCTATCATAAGGGCATTTGTTCGTCTTCTCTTTAAATATGAGTCCCCAAAATTACATAGAAATGTATTTGGAATAAATTTTCCTAATCCTGTAGGTCTTTCTGCTGGAATGGATAAAAACGGAAAATGCTATAATGAATTTGCAGATTTTGGATTTGGCTTTGTTGAAATAGGTTCTTTAACTCCAAAACCACAAACTGGTAATCCGTGTCCTCGAATTTTCAGACTTCCAAAAGACAGAGCAATCATTAATAGGATGGGAATGAACAACGAAGGTATATTGAGTGCTATTTCAAATCTGAAAAACGATCACCCTGAGGTAATAATAGCAGCAAGTATATCTAAGAATACAACGTCACAAGAAGAACAGATTACACGCGATTATGAATATGCTTTTTCGATGCTGTATGACTTTGTAGATATGTTTGTAGTTAATGTTTCATGTCCTAATGTAGCTGGTGTAACTGCACTTCAAGAGCCTTCATTTATTTCAGATATTATAGATCCAATATTAAATAGAAGGACATGTATGGATAAGTATAAACCTATTCTCATTAAAGTATCTTTAGATTTGGAATATGACAGTTTGGATGATATGCTTTCTTATGCAATGCGTTCTGGAGTTGATGGAATTGTTATAGGAAATACTTCAAACACTCGTGCAGGGCTTGAAACATCTCAGAACGAACTCGACAAAATAGGTAAAGGTGGCTTATCTGGTGCACCATTGTACAAAAAAAGCCTGGAAATGGTAAAATATGTTTACAATAAAACATGCGGAAGACTGCCTATAATAGGTGTGGGGGGAATAATGTCTGAAAAGCAAGCATATGAAATGCTTAATAGTGGGGCATCTTTGATAGAAATATATAGTGGATTTATATATGAAGGACCTTCCTTTGTAAAAAGGATACTAAAGTATCTCAGTAAAAAAAATAAATGACACAAACTATGAATAAAATTGATATTTCAACTGTTTCTGACGAAAATTTAAGTGCTGAAATAGGACGTATTCTTAAAGCAAATGACAAGACTGTAAGCTCAGCAGAATCATGTACTGGAGGAGAGATTGCCCATCTTATAACACTCGTATCTGGTGCATCCGAATATTATTATGGCTCTGTAGTATCTTATGCTATCGCTGTGAAGGAGAATGTATTAAACGTATCACCTGAAGTAATAAATCAATACGGAGTAGTTAGTAGTCAAGTAGCTTCGGCAATGGCTAAAGGTGTCAGGAAATTGATTGGGACTGACTTTGCAGTGGCAACTACTGGACTTGCAGGAACTGAAGGCGACGGGGTAAATCCAGGAGGAACTGTATGGATTGGAGTTGCTTCTAAAAACAGGACAAAGACATTTAAATTCCAATATAAAAATGACAGGGAACATACAATAAAAAAATTTGCATATACAGCCCTCCGTTTTTTATTTGAATTTATTAATGAAGAATTAAATTCAAGATTGCCTTAAAGATTCAACATCAGTAAGAACCCTAAGAAAGTTTTTACCTGCTACTTTTTCAATCACATCATCATTATATCCGCGTCTATTCATTTCATCAAATACAGCCTGAATTTTAGATACGTTCTCAAGACCTATCGGGGTAACATCTATGCCATCAAAGTCAGACCCAATGCCCACACTATCCACACCTCCTACATTTATAGCATGGGCTATATGATTTACAACCTCCTTAACTCCAGGTCTTTTTAGCAGATTCATACTATCCTGCAATCTTTCCCAAGCCATTCTCTTAGCACTATCTCCAGGATCATCAATAAAGTCTTGTTCAACTTTTTCTGCCTCAGGGTGCAATTTTTCCCATTTATCTAAGTCTGCAGCGAAAGTATCTGAAATAAATGCAGGATAAAAATTTATCTGTATAACTCCCCCTTTGTCTGCCATTGCCCGTATCATTTCATCTGTCATATTCCTTCTATGAGAAGTTAAAGCTCTACAACAGGAATGTGTGGATACTATTGGTGAATGTGAATATTTAATGCAATCCCAAAATGTTTTGTCTGAAGAATGGGCTACATCTATAAGCATTCCGAGACGGTTCATCTGTTCAACTACTTCTATACCAAATGGACTTAATCCTCCCCATTTAAAGCCTTGAGCAGCAGCATCTGCAATAGCATTATCTCCATTATGAGTTAAAGTCATATAACGTACCCCAAATTTATAAAATAGTCTCAGTAGCGAAAGAGAGCACTGAATGGGAGCCCCGTTTTCCATACCTATCATAATGGAAATTTTTCCGAGATTATAGTTCTCTAAAATGTCTTTAGAGCCATATGCCAAAGAAACATAATCTGAATTTTCATTTACAGAATCGTATATCCCAGCAAGCATTTCAAGAGCATACCTTGTTGCAGCATCAGGCTGCATAGATGCTGATGTATATAAAGCAAAAAATGAAGTGCTTACACCACCTTTTTTTAGTTTAGGAAAATCAACCTGTCCCCTTTTATTATCAATAGATAGGTCTCTAAGCCGCATAATTTGTGACGGAGTATCACAATGAGAATCTATTATAAGCATTGTTACTAAGATTGAATCTATGAATTTTCAATTAATTTGCTCCACAATTCTGTATCTCTCTCCACCTGTTTTTTATATTCCAAATATTTTTCTGTAAGTGCCATAATATCAGTATTCTGCTCCGGATTAGAAAGAAGTTGCTCTATTTCTTTTATATTCTTCTCATTATCAGCAATTTTCTTTTCTAACTGTTCAATCTTTTTATTTAGTTTTTTTTCTTCTTTTGAAATGGATTTCAAATTTTCAAACTCCTTTTTACCTCCTGATACTAAGGCTTCATTGCTTTCTGGTGTACTATATTTTCTTTCCAACTCCTTAAGAGATTCAAGTTTCTTTGCTTCAAGAAATTCAGTCACAGAACCAATAAACTCACTCACCCGGCCGTTTCGGAATTCATACATTTTATCTACAAGACCATCCAAAAAATCCCTATCGTGTGAAACAATAATAATTGTACCACTAAATGCAGATAAGGCTTGTTTCAGTATATCTTTTGAACGTATGTCCATATGGTTTGTAGGCTCGTCGAGAACCAAAAGATTGCATGACTTGAGCATCAATTTTGCCATACCCAATCTGGCTCTTTCCCCTCCACTCAAAACAGAAACTTTCTTGTCTATATCTTCTCCTCTAAAGAGAAATTGAGCTAATATATCCCTGAGTTTCAATCGTATATCTCCAGTTGCTATCTTATCGAGTGTACCATAAACAGTATCGTTTTTATCTAAAATATCTTCCTGATTTTGAGCAAAATATCCGATATTAACATTATGTCCTATCTTTGCTAAACCACCTCCAGGAAGAAGTTCACCCATAATAATCTTAACAAGAGTTGTTTTTCCTTCACCATTTCTTCCGACAAATGCGACCTTCTCTCCCCTTTTAATTTCTAAATTTGCTCCTGAAAAAACCGTCTTACCTGGATATTCAGCTTTTAAATCTTTTGCTTGAAATACAATATCTCCAGATCTTTCTGCTGGATTAAATTTTACAGTCAATTTTGTATTGTCTGTTTCATCTATTTCAATTCGTTCTATTTTTTCAAGAGCCTTAATACGAGATTGAACCTGATTTGATTTTGTTGGTTTATACCTAAATTTTTCAATAAAATCTTCGGTTTTTGCTATCATCTTCTGCTGATTCTCATAAGCAGCAAGTTGTTGAGACATTCGTTCTTGACGAAGTATAACATATTTACTATAAGGGACCTTATAATCATGTATGTGTCCGAGCAATATCTCAATAGTTCTCGAAGTTACATTATCCAGAAAACGCCTGTCATGTGAAACCAATAGAATTGCACCTCTATAAGATTTCAGATAATCCTCCAACCATTCGATAGATTCTATATCCAAGTGATTAGTAGGCTCATCCAATAAAAGAACATTCGGCTGAGACAGAAGAATTTTAGCAAGTTCGATCCTCATATTCCAACCTTGACTGAAAGTCTCAGTATTTTTATTAAAATCATCCTCCTTAAATCCAAGCCCAAGCAACGTTTTTTCAGCCCTAACCTGCGGAGGTTCACTGCTTTCCAATGAAAGGGTATCATTTATTGCATTCAGTCTGTTAATCAGATTTAAATATTCATTAGACTCATAATCAGTACGTTCTGCTAATTCAATATTAATTTGTTTAATTGTGTCTTCAAGTTTATGTAAATGCTCGAATGCGGTAAGAGTCTCATCTATTACAGAACGTCCCTTATGATGCTTCATTATTTGAGGCAAGTAACCGACAGTACAATCTTTAGGCATGTCCACTTCTCCGGACGTAGGAGAATCTATTCCACAAATAATCTTCATTAATGTGGACTTTCCTGCTCCATTTTTACCTACAAGACCTATCTTCTCATTCTCACTTATATGAAAAGACAGGTCTTCAAACAAATTATAACCACCAAAAGTTACTTTGAGATTATTAATAGAAATCATTACATCTTGTTTACTTATTAGACTCTGCTATAAGTCGTACCAATCTCTCTGGACAACGTACTGGCTTTCCTGTCTTCTTATCCAAAAAGCCAAGAGTAACCTTCCCCTCTGCACATAAGTTACCATTCTGATTATAAACAGCTTGTTTTATAACCAATTTTGCCAACGGTATACTATCTATTGATGCTGTTACTTTTAGGACATCTCCCATCTTTGCCGAAAACCTATATTTACATTCAATACCTACAACAGGAATAGTAATCCCGTCATTTTCACATTGTGTTATAGGGTATCCTCCAGCTTCCATAAGAGCATTCCTTGCACACTCAAAATATCTGATGTAATTTGAGTGATGAACTATGCCCATTTGATCAGTTTCATAGTAACGAACGGGGAATTTTGTCTCGAAATATAGCATAACAAAAATGTTATTATATTTAACTATTTTGTTTTATTTATTATTTAACAATAATTTAATCTGTGATTCTATGCTATCTATCTTAGAAAGGGCATCGCTCTCTTTTTTCCGTTCAATCTCTATAACAGAGGCTGGAGCATGGCTTACAAAACCTTGATTCGATAACTTTTTCCTTACGGAATCAAGGAATTTTTTCCTATAATCCAGTTGTTCTTTTAACTTTTCAAGTTCCTCTTCTACATTTATCAGGTTGGTTAGTTTAACGAACATCTCAGTAGTTCTAACCATAAATGATAGTCCTGAACAAGAGTTATTTTCTTCTTTTTCCTGTTTACTTAATATAACATTAGCTGACTTTTCAACTATTGGTATTAAAGCGGACGGAAAATCACCCTTATATTGAACATCGAGTTTTTCCTTATAAGAGAGACCCTTTTGTTGTCTAATGCTTCTTATATTGTTTACCGCCTCTGCAGCATATTCAAAACCATCTATCAGATTGTTGTCGTAACCTTCAGATTTTGGATATTCGGCAAACATAATTGTAGAATTGCTACTTCTTTCATCCATTGCATGCCATAATTCCTCAGTGATAAACGGCATTACAGGATGAATCATTTTAAGTAAATTTTCAAAGAATTTAACTGTTGAGTCGTAAGTAGATTTGTCGATTGCCTCTCCGAATGTTGGTTTAACCAATTCCAAGTACCATGAGCAATAATCATCCCAAAATAACTTATATATACCCATCAAGGCATCTGAAATCCTGAATTTTGAGTAGTGTTCTTCGGTTGTCTCTATTACCTTGTTTAATTTGTTTTTAAACCAATCAACAGATAAAGCATTGACCTTAGGCTGCTTAATATTATCATCTACTGTCCAACCTTTTATAAGACGGTATGAATTCCAGATTTTATTGCAGAAGTTACGACCTTGTTCGATTTGAGATTCGTCATAAAATATATCGTTTCCTGCAGAAGAACATAATAGCATACCCAAACGTACAGCATCCGCCCCATATTTTGCAATCAAATCTAATGGGTCAGGTGAATTACCCAATGTCTTTGACATTTTACGCCCAAGTTTATCTCTTACAATTCCTGTCAGATAAACATTTTTGAACGGCTCTTTATCCATAAATTCATCGCCTGCCATTATCATTCTCGCTACCCAGAAGAACAATATATCAGGACCTGTAACCAAGTCATTAGTAGGATAATAATATGACAAGTCTTTATTTGGTACTACATCTTTGTGTCCTGGTTTAGCAGGATCGAAGACTGAAATAGGCCACAACCAAGAAGAAAACCATGTATCAAGCACATCTTCATCTTGTTTCAATTCACCTTCTGTAATTTCCGGACAAATTTCTTTAGCCTTAGAAAGCGCCTCCTGCAATGTTGCAGCCACTACATATTTGCCATTAGGTAAGTAATATGCAGGAATTCTTTGTCCCCACCACAACTGACGGCTGATGCACCAGTCGTGAACATTTTCCATCCAATGCCTATATGTCTTTATATATTTATCAGGAATCAACCTTGTTCTGCCGCTATCCACAGACTTAAGTGCTTGTGCAGCCAAATCCTCCATTTTAAGGAACCATTGGGTTGAAAGTTTTGGTTCTATTACGGCATTTGTTCTTTCCGAATATCCTATTGGCGATATATATTCTTCGATTTTTTCAAGACTTCCAGCCTCTTCCAACATTTTTGCAATCTTCTTCCTCGCCACAAATCTGTCCTCACCTACTAAGATTACAGCCTTATCATTAAGCCTACCGTGTTCATCAATTATATCTATTACTGGAAGATTGTGTCTTAAACCTATTTCATAGTCATTTACATCGTGTGCTGGAGTAACTTTTAGACAACCAGTTCCAAAATCTTTTTCTACATAACTATCTTCTATTACAGGTATTTCCCTATTAATCAATGGGATAATAACCTTTTTACCACGAAGCCAATGATATCTTTCATCTGTTGGATTAACACTTATAGCCGCATCTGCCATTATTGTTTCTGGACGAGTAGTAGCTATAACAAGATATTTGTCAGTAGGTTTCCCATTACCATCTGAAATATAGTAACGAAGATGATAGAAATGACTTTTGGTTTCCTTATGAATGACTTCTTCATCACTTACAGCTGTGAGTCCTTCAGGATCCCAGTTTACCATTCGTACTCCCCTATATATGTATCCTTTGTTGTAGAAATATACAAAAGTATTAATTACGGCCTCTGTAAGTTCAGGATCCATAGTGAACTTAGTGCGATCCCAATCACAAGAGGCTCCCAATTTTTTAAGTTGGTTAAGAATAATTCCTCCGTGTTCCTCTTTCCATTCCCACGCATATTTAAGAAACTCTTCCCTTGTCAAATCTTCCTTACTTATGCCCTGTGCTTTAAGTTTTGCAACGACTTTACTTTCAGTTGCTATTGAAGCATGATCCGTTCCAGGAATCCAACACGCATTCTTCCCATCCATACGGGCTTTTCTAATAAGTACATCATTGAGAGTATTATTAAGGACATGCCCCATATGAAGAATACCTGTAACATTTGGGGGAGGAATTACGATTGTATATGGTTCCCGAGCATCCGGTTCTGAATGAAAAAACTTATTTTTAAGCCAATAAGCATACCACTTATCTTCTACATCGGCTGGATTATACTTTATAGGAAGTTCCATATTTTCAGAATAATTATTATTATTAAACTTTCACCAAGGGCATTAAATAACCACATTTTACAAATATACGACTTTTTACTATCTGTTATTAGATTTAAATTGAAAAGGGAATAATTTTATTTTATATTTGTAAGGATGTAGACTTTTAATATAGATAATAAAATGGAAAACGAAAAGCAAGAGATAAGTTTGGAATTAAAACCTGAAATTGCAAAAGGAGAATATTCTAATCTTGCAATAATTACTCATTCCAAGAGTGAATTTATTATTGATTTTGCAAAAATATTACCTGGTATTCCTAAACCAGAAATAACTAACAGACTCATAATGACTCCAGACCACGCAAAACAGTTGCTTATGGCACTTCGTGATAACATAGTTAAATATGAATCTATTTTTGGCAATATAGACATTGAAATGGGAAATAACAGTTCAGACAATTTCAATATAGATGACTTCGGACCTTTTAATAATGGTCCAAAATCTTGATATGCAGGTTAATTTAGATATAATAAAGGCATTTGCTTTCGATGTGGACGGAGTATTCACAGACGGAGGTATTTTCTGTGATTTGAATGGTGAGTTATTCAGGACATTCGATTCAAAAGATGGTTTTGCACTAAGAATGGCAGCAATGAGGGGCTATCCTATGGGCGTTATTACAGGAGGACGCTCCCCTTCTATAAAAGCTCGATTTTTAAGTTGTGGGATAAAAGCAGAAAATGTATTTCTCGGTTCAAGAGATAAAATGGCTGATTTTTCAGCTTTTTGTAAAAGATATTCACTTTCCTTTGAAGAAGTTGCATATGTCGGAGATGATATACCAGACCTGGAAGTAATGAAAGCAGCTGGGATGGGAGTATGTCCTTCAGATGCAGTAGCAGAAGTAAAAGAAGTTGCAGACCTGATAACAGAAGCCAAGGGTGGAAAAGGGTGCATAAGAGAACTCATTGAAGGTGTAATGAAACACCAAGGAACATGGATATTTGATGTAAAAAGATATAAAAGCAGATTTTAAAATGGATCTGAAAGGTAAAAAAATCATTTTAGGAAGCAATTCACCCCGCCGTAAAGAATTATTAAAAGGTCTTGATATTGACTTTGTTATAGATACAGATAATTCATTTGAAGAAATATATTCTCCTGATATTCCTGGCGAAGATGTTCCTCGTCTGATGTCCGAAGGAAAATCCAATGGCTTTCATAGAAAATTAGAGGACAATGAGTTACTTTTGACTGCCGACACTATGGTTCTGTGCGGAAAGACCATAATGGGAAAACCGAAATCAAGAATTGAAGCAATTGAAATGCTTAATACACTCTCCGGCAAAGAACATAAAGTAATTACTTCAGTTACCTTACGTAGTACATTGCATACTAAGACGATAACTGAAGTATCTAAAGTTACTTTTTCCGAATTATCCGAATCTGAAATAGTTTATTACATAGATAAATATAAACCTTATGACAAAGCCGGATCTTACGGTATTCAAGAGTGGATAGGATATATCGGTATTGAACGAATAGAAGGTTCTTATTTCAATATTATGGGTCTACCTACTCATTTAGTTTATAAAGAATTACAATTATTTATAAATCAAGATTTACAATAATTTTTTTAGCAGTTTCAATAGGATTCTTCATAACGTGAGGATATTCTTTAGGAACATAGTTATCTGCCCAAGACAATTCAAATTTCCTAATTTCAGTATCGTACTTTTCCAAATCAAATTTTTCCCATTTTTCCATAGAATTGATTATTCCTGTCAAAAGCCTTTCCCATCTTACCTTATAATAAGAAGATATTAGTCCTGACCATGAACGGTTTGCATAATCAGTCAAAGCAAGCCATCCTCCCCAATATGAAATCATTGTAGCAGCATTTTTTGCATAATATGCTCTTTCGCCCTTATTCTCAGCAAAATCCATTGCATCAGTTATCCATTTATCAGCAGACTGCATAGGGTCACATCCAGTAAGAGAATCCATAGCATCTAATACATCCATCATTTTCTTTTCTACTATTTTCATATTAGGCACATCCTTACTTTTCATATAACTTGCAAATTCATCCTTTAACACAGAAAATCTATTACTCAACACCTCTGCACCTATACTAATAACGTAAGACTCATAAGAAGTTCTATTGCTTTGAGTATAAACAAGTTCTTTCCACAATCGAGCCAACAGTTCAGTATTATAATTAATTTCTGCCAACCTTGCATCTGGATGAACCCCCTGTATCCTTGGTCTAATATTAGTAATAGGGCCAGAGGATTTAGAACATGTTACATATATGCTATCACATAAAGTTCTCCATATTTTTCTCGAATTGGTATCTGTTTTTCCTACAATAGCATCAGCCATCTTATCTAAATGCTCACTATAAGTATTATCCATATTCCAGGCCTTTCTGAAAACAAACTCAAAAATAAAGCGATTTGAGCCAAAGCCCTCCAATGTAGAACCTATTCCGTATAGATTTTTCCCTCCGTTTTTGATAACATTATCAATCTTTTCATCAGTTTTTCTGACATCCCCCTGAAGTAGAGTATTACCACCAAAATTTCCCAAGTAACAATGTATATAAGGTTGTCCATAGAAACCTTTAGTATTTTTCCATATCTCCACATTATCAGTATAATAGTCCAACATTACAAGTTTCCCCTTTGGAACTCCATTCATATATGCTTTAATAATTTCAGGCGTCCAATGTTTACGGTCATGATAAAATAACCACCCCATCTGCATCCAAATAGCATCTTTATCTACAGTTTTAAGTGAATTATATGCAGTTTTCGCTATATTTTCAAGTATTTCAGGATTCCATGTAGGAGGCTCTACTTCATTAAAAAGATCCATTCCATATATATGATCTGTACCAAACATTTCTTCTTGCTCAGAAAGAAAATCTCTCTGGATTCTTTCATACAGAGAATCCGTAGAAGCTAAAAAATAGCAGTTATTTTCCTTTGGAAAGCCACCCCAACAAGAAATTTCGGTAATTGCAGCCTTAGGGAACTTATCTTTGATTTCTGCAGGAACATGACCAGAAAAAGCAGGAAGCACAGGATGCATATTAAGGTCCCTTTCTCTTTTAAGTATCTTTTTCTGCAATTCTGCCTGAGAATCTATCCAACCTTGAGGAAGAGGTCCTTGCCATCTGTCAATGTTTGACATTCTATGCCAAGGCAAATGAGCGGGCCCTGTAAAGTAGGTTCGTATTTGATCTTCAGTCATTCCATATTTCTGCCACACTTTTTCCCAAACTGCTTCCTGCCCTGTAATTGCAAGAGGCATATTTACGCCATTTAGAGCCATCCAGTCTATTAATCTTTCCCAATCTTTCCACTTCCACCAAGGCATTGTATAACCAAAAGTGCAATAATTCAAAAAGAAGCGATTACGTACCTTTGCCTTAACCTTTACTTCACCTTTTACCAAAGGAAGAGTGTCAGGCATAACAGTAGGTTCTGAAACATACCAGGACACATTTGTTTTACAATAATCTGTCAAATAATAATTAAGTCCGACAGCCATTGAGTTGGCATTATTTCCTGAAATAACTATTTTATTTCCTGAACTTTTAAGAATAAATAAATCAGTAGTATCGCAAGATTTCAGTTGTATAAATTTAAATCTATCTGCATATTCAGGAACTATCCTTTGAGTTAAAGCAGCAACTTGTTTTTCTTCTTTTGTTGCACATGAAATCGTCAGTAACCCCAACAAAGAAAAACTAATAAGTTTAGAGAAATTCATAGTGGCGTATATTATTAAATAATTTTAACAAAGATATAAAATTAATAATAATTCATCTTAAATAAGAGTTCAACATTAAAAAACTTAATGAATCATGTATAGATATATATACAACAATAAAAGGCCCTGAAGATTCAGGTCCTTTTAGAACAATGAGCACTGGCGCATCTCGCGTGAGGCTCATACTAACCACATAATTAATAACACTAAAACTAATAACCAATGAGCTGTATGAGGGAGAACCCCTTCATCAACCCGATACAAAGGTACGGCTTTTTATATCAATCACAAATTGTTATGAAATATTTTTTTATTTTTTTTGTGACTTTTTATATAATATATTGCATATCAATTATTTATATTAAAAATATTTTTCTGTAAAAATATTGTTTTTCTTAAAAAATATTTGTAAACCGATTTAATTAATCTACTATAAAATATATTTTCAGTACAGAAGTTTTGTAAATACAAAAAACAGTCACCTGAAGAACAAGTGACTGTTTGGAGGTGCGTAGAGGATTCGAACCGCTGTAGCAGGTTTTGCAGACCTGAGCCTAGCCACTCGGCCAACGCACCGAATTATTTAGATTACAAATATAAGCTTTTTTGTTTGAAGTGCAAATTTTTATTCTACATATAGTAGTAAACCTTTAAGATATTCTCCTTCTGGATGGTAAATATTTACGGCGTGGTCTGCTGGCTGATTTAGACGATTGATAATTTTTACACTTCGACCAGTACTTGCTGCAGCAGAAAAAATAGTTAATGCAAATGCTTCTTTATCAACGACCTGCGAACAACTAAATGTAAATATAAAACCACCTTTCTGCACTTTAGATATTGCTGCTGCATTAAGACGGCGATAAGCTCTCAAAGCGTTACTGAGTGCTCCCCTATGCTTTGCAAAAGCTGGTGGATCTACGATTATCAAATCATACTTTTCATTTGGCGCTTTCTGTATAAAATCAATTGCATCTGTACAATACCCTGTGTGTACAGAATTGTCAAAACCATTGAGAGTTATGTTTTTTTCTACCATAGACATAGCCTTGGCAGATGAATCAACAGAATCAACATGCACCGCCCCACCACTTAAAGCATAAATTGAGAACCCACCTGTGTAGCAAAACAAATTCAATACGTTACGTCCTTTAGAATATTTTTCTACTAAATACCTGTTTTCACGCTGATCCAAAAAGAACCCTGTCTTTTGCCCTTCAGTCCAGTCAATATAAAATTTATGCCCGTTTTCTGATGCTATTTGCTCTGAAATATTAAAGCCTTCTTTTCTATAGATATATCCATCAATAAGTTCAAGACCTGCTTTGAATGGTGCAGTTCCTGAACTTTTATCGTATACGGCGAGTAGACGGTCGCCATAAATTTCCTTTAATGCTTCAGTTATTTGTTTTTTTGCTCTGAACATACCAGCAGAGTGGGCTTGTAAGACACAAACCCCTGCATAATAATCTATAACAAGTCCAGGCAAATAGTCTCCTTCTCCATGCACCAGACGGTAGCAATTAGTTTTTTCATTGTTTGGATTATCCAAATTGCAAGCCTTTCTCATATTAAGTGCCCTTCCTAACATTTTCTTCCAAAATTCGGAAGTAATGTATTCAGATTCAAAGCTCAGCATCCTTACTGCTATAGAGCCTATCTGGTAATGTCCACAACCAAGTAAAGTGCCATCAAAAGCATATACACTCACCACATCACCCTCTGCCGGATCTCCATTCTTTTGTGCTACTGCCCCTGAAAATACCCAAGGATGGAATCTTTTGAGAGAATCTTCTCTACCCTTTTTAAGTATGATTTTTGCCATAATTATACTAATGTATCTATTTCAATAAGTGGGTGTTTTTCACTCTTAGACAGTACTTTAAACATTTCACGACACACCCACGCATCTGTAGCTGCATATAACTGTTGTGCATAAGACAATTGCTCGGCTTCCCAATTTGACAGTTGCTGTGTCTTTGATATTCTTATGCCCATAATAATAGCAGCCATTTTCTTTACACTTTTATCCCTAATACCATATTCAGACACTATTTTCTGAAGGTCAATAAAGCCCGCAGGTTTAAAATTGTTCCATTTCTGAAGTCCCCTTATATCATCATTAACCGCGGCTCCAACTTTGACAATCTTTTCATCAGCAAGGATTCTACATAATTTAGGATCCATTCCTATTTTATTAATCCTGAAAAGAAAAGCCTTAGTCGAACCAGATAACTGTAATAATGCCGTATTTGACTTATTCTGTCCCGGAGAAAAACAAGGCTTGGTTTCAGTATCAAAACCTATTATTTCTTTGTTCTTAAGGTATCTTATTGCTTCATTATATTCTTTGCCTAATGAGTCTATGACGTGAATTTCGCCTTCAAATGCTCCGTTTTTTAAATTCTCTATTTCTTCCTGTCTTATACTTGTAACAAACATAATTTATCTATTACCTTACCGGTATATACACATAAGGTGCTATATCTTTTGATTGTTCAGATGTATACATCTGAATTTCAGGATATTGTATTCTATGTGTAAAGCCATTTGTATTTCTTAAGTAATTATATACATCTTCTGCAACAGTACGACATGGATCTATAATTTTAACTTCTTTTGAAAGAACATGTCTGTAGTGTATAACGTTTTCATTGTATTCATTAACATTATACAAACTGTCAATTACGGTTCTAAGCGAATCTGAATTTATAAATGAGTTATCAATAATTATTGAAGATATACGCTTATTATTTCCGGTTGCGAGATATTTGTCAAGCAGATTTTTAAATCGCTCTATCGGATTACCTGTTATGCATGCCCCTATGGCAATGCAAGAAATATTTTTATTTAAACATGCTGCCAATGTATCTGTTTTCGTCCAAATAAGTACGTCAGAAGAATCTTTTGATACCCTTTTCAAGGCTGAATTTAATGCAGAAAAAACTGGTATACCAGCCCCTGTTTTTCTACATAAAGTATCAATATCTTTCTCTCCATAAATTGAAGACATCAAAGAGGATAAGATAACTATTTTGGCTCTCTTTTTATTCATGCACAATTCCTTATCATAAGGATTTTCATAATAAACCGTATCTATGGCTGCCATGAAATTTCTTGTTGTAACAGTTCTGAGAGAGTCTGGGTATTTCAATGGTTGCTTATACAATTCACAGTTGGCATCATCAAAAAATGCGGATATTGTTTCTCCAGAAAAGTCAGGTAATCCATCAGATTTGAGTTTACCTGATACATTATTGTGTCTGTCACATGTCTTTAAGTCATCAGCCATTTTTAATACATCAGATGTTTCACCTATTATTGCAATGGTACCTGATATATCCTTATTGTTAAATGTCGATAAAATTGAATATTCTCTCGATGAAGTATCATTTAATATTTTCTGCACATATCTTACGGGAGTAAAGCCTGACTTTCCCCTATTTGAGCAGGAAGCAGATATAACTAAAACAATAATTAAAATAGATAGCCTTAAGTTATTCACAATAAATAATTTAGAAAAATAATAATTCTCTATATTTAGGCAATGGCCACAATTCATCATCAATCAACATTTCAAGATGATCTGCACTTTGTCTTACCTTTTCCATCATAGATAAAACTTCTGTAGAATATAATCTTGCCCTTTTTGACATATCATCTACTTTATTAGCCTTCTTTCTGGCATCTACAAGAGATTTAACATCACATGAAAGTGCATTTACATATCCTGAAATCTTTCTAAATGTATCAATATCTGCTTTGCAAAGTTCTGTATATTCTTCTCCAAAAACTTCTTTTACCCCTTGTATACTCTTTATCAACACATTTTGGTAATTGACAGAAGCAGGAATAACGTGGTTAAGACATATATCTCCAATAACTCTTGCTTCGATTTGTAATTTCTTCACATAAGTTTCATTGAATACTTCATACCTTGCTTCCGTTTCAGCAGGAGTAAGAACCCCTAAGTTTTTGAAAAGATCGATGGTATCCTTACGCAAATAAACTTTGAATGCATCAGGAATATTATCTACTATATCGAGTCCCCTCTTTTTTGCTTCAATACGCCATTCATTGCAGTATCCATTTCCTTCAAACATAATATTTTGAGAGTCAGTTAAGAACTTACGTACTACCGACATCACTGCATTTTGCCTGCTTTCTCCTTCTTCTTCCAATTTTTCAACACATTCTCTGAAGAAATTAAGGCTTTCAGCAACAATGGAATTTAAGACAAAGGTAGCAGATGCAGCATTCATGGAAGAGCCTAATGCTCTAAATTCAAAACGATTACCAGTAAAGGCAAAAGGTGAAGTTCTGTTTCTATCTGTATTATCTGGGAAGATTTCAGGTATTGCACTTACTATCTTTATTGATTCTGCACTTGCCTTATCGTCTGGCATATTTTCCATTTTCAGGATACTATCAAAAATTTTGGTAAGGGTAGAACCTGAGAAAACAGACATAACAGCAGGAGGAGCTTCATGACTACCAAGACGATAAGAATTATTCAAAGAACAAACTGATGTCATCAGTAATAAATTATGGTCATATATAGCTTTTACCACTGCTGCATAGAAAGATAGAAATTGCAGATTTTTCATCGGAGTTTTGCCCGGCGAAAACAAATTAACACCAGTATCAGTTTCCAAAGACCAATTACAATGCTTTCCACTACCATTTACACCATTGAAAGGCTTTTCATGGAATATAACTTTAAGATGATGTCGTTCAGCCACCTTTTGCATAATAATCATAAGCAGCATATTCTGGTCAATAGCTTTAGTGGCTTCACAGAATATAGGGGCGCATTCAAACTGGTTTGGAGCGGCTTCATTGTGTCTTGCAGATAGTTCGATGCCAAGTTTATATGCCTGGGTTTCAAAGTCTTTCATAAAGTTTTCCACCCTTGAAGGAATTGCTCCAAAATAATGGTCAGAAAGTTGTTGATCCTTGGCTGAAGTATGCCCTATTACTGTTCTGTCACATAACTTCAAATCAGGACGAGCATTATACAATGCTTCATCTACCAAAAAATATTCCTGCTCCAATCCCAAATTAACATGTACAGACTTGACTGTTTCATCAAAAAGATTGGCTACTGAAGTAGCTGCAAGACTAAGGGCCTGCTGAGACTTTATGTTCGGGACTTTCATGTCAAGAGCCTCACCCGTATATGATACAAATACTGACGGAATACATAATGTCCCATCGAACAAAAATACTGGTGAAGTAGGATCCCAAGCAGAATATCCTCTTGCTTCAAACGTGTTTCTAAGTCCTCCGTTTGGAAAACTTGATGCATCTGGTTCCTGCTGTACTAAAGCACTTCCACTGAACTTTTCAAAAGGTATACCTTTATCAAGTGAGATAAATGCTTCATGCTTTTCAGCTGTCATTCCTGTAAGAGGTTGGAACAAATGCGTATAGTGTGTGGCACCTAACTCAAGAGCCCAGGTTTTCATAGCCGTGGCAACTTCATTTGCCACATTTCTATCTATTTTTCTCCCTAAGTTGATGGCATCAATGACTGCGTTATATGCGGGCTGCGACATATATCTGTGCATTTTATTGCTATCAAATACGTTACAGCCAAAAAATAATGATATGGGTCTGTCATCAATATAATATCTTTCTGGATTATGGGATGCAGCCTCATCCAAAGCCCTCTGTCTGAAAGTTGCCATAAAATAAACTACGATTTTTTATTTTGCATTCCTGCAAAGGTAGGGAAAAAACACTATCTTTGTATTACCGGTTCTTTAAAATTTTAATTAAAATCATCAATATGGTTAATATTTCAAATATAGCAAAGCAGATGCCGTCATCGGCAATAAGGAAGTTGGCTCCATTTGCAGACGCTGCCAAGGCAGAGGGGATAAAGGTATACCATCTTAATGTAGGTGCACCAGACATTAAATCTCCAGAATGTTCATTATCAGCAGTTAAGAATAATTCTCTCGACCATGTTTCATACTCCAACTCTGCTGGTCTTATGCCCCTGAGAGAAGGGATGGTTGAGAAATATTATAAGAAAATCGGCATTAATATAGAGGTTCCAGAACTCCTAATAACTATAGGTGGCAGTGAAGCAGTCAATTTTGCACTGTCTATTTGTTGCGACAGAGGAGATGAAATAATTGTGATGGAACCTTATTATACTAATTACAGTACCTTCTGTTTTATCAATGGAATATCACTAAAATCAGTACGTACAAATATCAAAGAAGGCTTTAAGGTACCGGATATGAGTGAGTTTGAAAAACTTATAACACCTCGGACAAGAGCTATTCTTTTAAGTAATCCTGGCAATCCGACAGGTACCTTATATACTAAAGAGCAAATGCTTGCCCTTGGTGAATTGGTAAAGAAATACAATTTATTTCTGATTTCCGATGAAGTATATAGGGAATTTTGCTATACTGATGAGCCTCATTTTTCCGCTATGAATATTCCAGGAGCAGAACAAAATGTAATAATGGTTGATTCTGTTTCTAAAAGGTATAACCTCTGCGGTTGTCGTATCGGGAATATAGTATCCCATAATAAAGAAGTGATAGCAGCTGCTCTTAAATATGCACAGGCAAGACTTTGTCCTCCTATTTTTGGACAACTTGCAGCTCTCGGTGCTTTAGATACTCCTAAGGAATACTTTGATGCTGTAAATAAAGAATATCGAAAAAGAAGAGATTATGCAGTGAATACTCTTAATTCAATAGAAGGGGTATTTTCCCCATTGCCTACAGGAGCATTTTACACTATAGCAGAACTTCCTGTAGATGACGGGGAGGCTTTTGCTAAATGGATGCTGACTGATTTCAGGCTTAACGGTGAAACCACTATGGTAACTCCAGCTAAATCTTTCTACAAAAGCGAAGATACGGGATTTAATCATATTAGAGTTGCGTATGTACTTGAGGTACCGGAACTTAAAAAAGCCCTTAATATTTTATCAGAAGGTTTAAAAGCATATCCTGGCAGAACAAAGTAAATCTTTGATATATAATCAAATCTAAAATAGGAGTAGAATTATCTGCTCCTATTTTTTTATATTTCTCAAATTCATAGGTAGTTAAGTATGTTAAAATACCTATAAATAGGGATTGCACAGAAAATTATTGAAGCATATTTTTGACAGCAAAATTTATGATGTTCTATATAATTTTATTTTATGAACAAAAAATTATCGTTGATTTTAATCGGTCTGGCTGTTCTATTTAGCTGTCAGAAAGAAGAGGATTCAGTTTTACCTCTTAAACAAAAAACTGATTTAGCAATTAATGCAACGGCTTCTAATGAAGTGCGAGCTACTGCTTCATTCCAATCTGGAAAAGTAGTCATAAATCTGCCTGGTGCTATAGACTACAATGTTGTTATACCTGAAAGTGAAAAATGGCTTAATGTCATAAGTGTTAACAGCAGTTCAATTACCCTTAGTGTTGATGAAAATGCGACAACAGAGAACAGAAGTTGTCAAATAAGACTTGTCTCAAAGGATAGAGAACCTGTTAGAATACTTAATTTTACACAGTATACCAGCGTTCCTCAAGCAGGAGATCTTATTATTGATGAGGTATATTTTATCGGTAATAAGATCAGAGATACTAAATTTAATGATGCCTCTAAGGGTTGTCAGTACATCATTATAAAAAACAACTCTGATCATAAAGTCCTTGCTGATGGGACTTTATTACTTATTGGTGAAATTCTCTCTGGTGCAGCAAGGCCTAATGTCTACTTCAAATATCCTCCGCAGGATGATTTCTTGGCTGTAAGTGATATTTTCCAGATTCCTGAATATGACTGTAAATTAAAACCAGGAGAAACACTATTAATTGCTTTTGCTGCAAAAAATTTCAAATCTGAAAAAGAATCAGGACCTACAGGAAAGGATTTAAGTAAGGCTAATTTTGAAATTTATGAAGAATCCAAAAATATAATACAAGATACCGATAATCCTGATGTACCAAATATGTTGGTATGGGTTAAAAAGAGTTATAGTTATACTGTATTACATCAAAGAGGATTTTACGGGCTTGCATTGGCTCTGCCTCCAGCAGGCATGACTGCTGAAAAATTCCTATCAGAGTACAAATGGAATGCAAAAAAAACATTTGTGATGAATGGTAGACAATCGGAAATTAAAGCATGGAAGATTCCTGAAGATTGGGCTCTTGATGCTGTTAATATGTCAAGACCTGAATGTCTGGTATCCCTGCCATGGAATGAAAGGATGGATAAAGGCTATACATATTGTGGAAGAAGTTTTAATGATAATCCATATGGCACTTGTGTGAAACGTAAGAAACTTGCAAATGGAAAATCACAAGATACCAATAATTCATCTAATGATTTTATTCCTGAAGCTCAGCCATCACTATAAATAATTATTTCAAATTATTGTAATATGAAACTTATAAGAATATTTATGGCAGCAGTTGCGACAATATTGATGTTGTCCTCCTGTGATAAGAAGCTTGCAAACGATATAAAAAAAGAAGAGATAAACGAGAAAGGCAATATACGTTTTTCTTTTGACGGGGCAATAGGAAATGCGAGTAAAGTCCAGACTGCCGATGAAAAGAAGGTTACAAGCCTGTATGCAGTAGTGTTCAATGATGCAACAGGAGTAGCAGTAAACGGTAAGGTAGGAAGTGCCAGTTCTTCAGAAAAATTTTATAAACTTTTCAATGTTCTTGAACATAATGGTTCCGCTGAACTGAAAGCAGGTATGGATTATTTCCTGAAAATGGAAGATGGACATTATTATATCTGTTTTGTTGCAAATCCAGGGAATGAGATGATAGGTAAACTAAAAGCATTGACATCTGCTTCAACTATAAAGGATTTTAAAGAACTTGTAGAAGATAAAGTTAGCCCTGAAACCAAGCCAGGTATGCTTATGACAAGTGCTTTTATCGGTCTTGTTTCAGCAAAAGACAAAGAATCAAAACTAAACCAAATAGAACTTAAACGTGCTGCTGCAAGACTTGATATTGTGAATAAAGTTGAAGGTGTTACAATTAACAAGATAATATTCAACAATATTGCTACAAAGACAGTGCTTATCGGCAAGAAGAAAAAGGACTTCAATCCTGATTTCTTGGCAGCCAATACTGAATATGCAGATGTAAAACTAAATGGAAAGGCAGATGGAACAGCCGAATTTAAGGAGAAAATCTATTCATATGAGCAGTATGGAATTGCAGATAAAGCACCTTCTCTTAAGATTTCCTTTACTGAAGGTACAGATAAGAATTATGACGTTATCGTAGAGTTTAAGTCATTGAATGGTAATAAACTAATTAATATTCTCCGTAATACCCTATACAAACTTGAAATAACAAAGGAAGGTGAAGCACTCAAATTTACCCTTGCTACCTCTTCTTGGAGTGGAGATAAGGCTGTTAAAGAAACAAAAGCAGAAGTTGTATCTACCCTTATAAAAAATAATGACGGCAATATTGATTATAGCAAAACAGAAGCAGGAGATTTTATGCTTAAAGACGGTTCTACCATCAAACCCGATGCACTTACGGCTGATAAGCAGGCTGATGTTATAGGTATAGTTGCCTATATGTATAAGTCTGAAAATAATGCCCGTTTAAGAGATGGTATCAAAAAAGCTCTTGCGCTTAAGGGAGTTAATACCCCTCATGGTTTGGTACTGGCTCTTAAAAATGCATCAGATGAAGCGAAGTGGAGATTTTATCTCAAAGCTGTTTCAACCACTTTTTCTGCTAATAGTCTTAAGGTTATATATAATGAAGGAGTTGATGGATATACACTTACAAAAAGGATAATAGATAAGTTTTCGTCACAACTTGAAGAAGAGTTTCCCGCCTTTGCTGCAGTTGTAAAATTTGAAAAGACAGTGAAGTCTCCTGAAACTACCACAGGTTGGTATATGCCGAGTGCAAGTGAGTGGATAGATATATTAGGGAATAAAGGTCTTAACATTTTAGAAAAGCAAGATATTGACAAAGTCAAGGAATCAAATGACGATGGTTTTGGTTTTGAGGGTATGGCTAAAAAAATTAGGGATAGAATACATTCAAAATTAGAAAAAGTAGGAGAATTAAATTATTCTAAAATAGAAAGAGAAACTACTTTCTGGTCTTCATATGAACCCAAAGCGGGACGTGCTTTTGTTGTAATATTTATATATACAGATGCTTTTGCCTTTGGAGCTGGAAGTGTTAGAAATACGAATACAGTCCGAACTGTATTAGCTTTTTAATTCTTTTAATTCTTTTATTTTGACATAATTAATAACTCAGCCTTAAATTATTAGGGCTGAGTTTATTTTATGCAGTATTACAAAATAAGTTTAATCATTATCTAAAAATTCAAATATTTTCGGAATCAATTTTTCATAGATGTTTCTTTCTTCCATAAAATGAGTTCCATCATAAATTTCATATGTATTCCCAAAATATTTCACGTATTTACGTATACTTACAACTCCAGTTTTACGATAATGATCCTGTGTCCCAAAGAATGCATAAAAGACGTCATTACTGCCATGTACAGGTGTATTTTTTAAGGCTTCAGCTTCGTGTCCAATATATTTTTTTAGTATATTATATTTAAAATCAATAACTTGTCTGTCTCCAGACCTTGGCTTATATATTTTATTAAGCATATATCTAACTCCTGGTATTAATGAAAGAAAAGCCAAATGGCCGAAATAACCTGGAGCACCTAATGAAGGAGATATAAGAATATGTGGTATACCTTTTATTCTTATGGCATGAATACTTCCAAGGGATTCTCCTATCACGAGTACTGGTCTAAAGTCTACTACCCAACTTTTTATTTGTTTGGCTGCTTCTTCAGGATTGAAGTTATATGTTTTGATTACTATATCTATATTTCTATCTGAGTGCATGCAGTTAAACACTTCTTTTAGGATAGCAGGTATGCGACTATCCCCTCCTCCACCCATTCCATGGATATATAATATGGTTTTACAGTTATTCATAGCCTTGCAAACTTACAAAAAAACCATAACTTTGTAGAATTAAATAATGATTTTAATAAGTAATGAAGAATAGTCTGATACTGATTTTTGCTGCAACTTTTTTACAAGTTTCAGCTTTTGCAAAAGAAGAACTTAAATTTACTGTAGTTAAAGAAAATCCAATAACATCTATTAAAGATCAGAATCGTTCCGGCACCTGCTGGTGTTTTACCGGTACTTCTTTTTTAGAGTCAGAAGCTATAAGAATTAATTCTATTAAAGATACTACTAAATATCCTGATTTCTCAGAAATGTTTACTGTGAGCAAATCTTATCAGGATAGAGCTGATAAGTATATAAGAATGGATGGAAATATGTCTTTTTCGGCTGGAAGTGAATGTGAGGATGTACTTCATATTGTAAAGGAATATGGCATAGTTCCGCAAACGGTACAGCCAGGATTAAATTATGGTACTCTTCTGCCTGTTCATGGTGAATTGGATGCTACAACTCTTGCATATGTTCAGGCTATAAATAAAAAACCGAATAAGACCCTTTCAACTGCATGGAAGAAAGGATTTACAGGTATAATTAATGCATACCTTGGAGAATGCCCGGAGACTTTCCAATATGAAGGAAAAACATGGACTCCTGCATCATACAGAGATTATTATAAAATCAATCCTGATGATTATGTAAGTCTTACATCTTTTACCCATCACCCATTCTACAGCCGCTTTGCCCTTGAGGTATGTGATAATTGGAGGGCTGATAGGGCATATAATGTTCCATTGGATGAATTAATAAATGCTCTTTTCTATGCTATTGAACATGGATATACAGCCACATGGGGAGGTGATGTAAGTGAAGAAGGCTTTAGCAGGACTGGCTACGCAAGATTGACTGACCATAAGAAAAACAGTTCTCATGGCTCAGATAAAGAGAGGTGGGTAGGAAAAGGAAAAGATAACAAAGAAGAAGTGAATACACTTCCAGTAGAAGAAGAGGTAACTCAAGAAAGCCGTCAAAAAGACTTCGATATCAAGTCTACTACTGACGACCATGGTATGCATGCTTTCGGCATAGCAAAAGACCAGTATGGAAACAAATATATAATGGTTAAAAATTCTTGGGGCAAAACTGGTAAATATAAGGGTATTTGGTATTTATCTGAGGCATATACAAAGGCTAAAGTATTGGATATTATTGTTCACAAGGATGCTCTTCCAAAGTCACTCAAGAAAAAACTTGGTATAAAATAAGATGAAAATACTAAAATTTATTCCTAATACTATCACCTCTATGAATCTTCTTTGTGGAGTTATTGGGGTGATTTTTACAGTAGAAGGACATATTGATTATGCTCTTCCTTTGATGCTTGCAGCCGCTGTATTCGATTTTATGGATGGCTTTTCTGCAAGACTTTTAAAGGCTTATTCAGAAATAGGAAAACAACTGGACTCACTTTCTGACATGGTAAGTTTCGGGGTGCTTCCTGCTGTTATGCTGTTTAAGACTATGAAGAATGGAGGCTATGAAATTTTATGTTTTATCCCACTTATAATTGCAGTATTCTCTGCACTAAGACTTGCCAAATTCAATATTGATGTTCGTCAGGGGGATAGTTTCATAGGACTCGCCACTCCTTCATCTGCAATGATTTGCGGTGCTATTACATATTATGCTTTTATAAAACCTGAGTCATTGATAGCAGAGATTGTAGCAACTGCATGGTTTATTCCTGTTCTTGCAATAGTACTTTCTGCACTTATGGTAAGCGAACTGCCAATGTTTGCAATGAAGTTTGGTAAGGGAAAGAAAATAGATAGTATAACAAAAATGAAGAGGATCGCATTTTTAACAATTATTGCAATCCTCTCTATTGTTGTCATAATCACCATGAGTAACTGGTCTTTAATAATTCTTTTGACCTTCTCTATATATGTGATTATGAATATAATATTCTATTTTATTCCTTGTATGAGGCAAAATTGATATTAATAATTTTCTGCTTTTACCTGGAAGAAACTCTTAGGATGTTTGCACACCGGACATAGTTCCGGTGCTTTTTTTCCTATTACGATATGTCCGCAATTGGAACATTCCCAAATCATATCTTCATCTCTTGAGAAGACTATGCCTTCTTTGATATTTCCAAGTAATTTACGATAGCGTGCTTCATGAGTTTTTTCAATCTCACCTACTTTAGAGAATAGAAATGCAAGTTCGGTAAAGCCTTCTTCTTTTGCTGTTTCTGCGAATCCTGCATACATATCTGTCCATTCATAGTTCTCTCCATTTGCTGCATCAACAAGATTAACTTCTGTAGAAGGAATGTCACCGTCATGAAGGAATTTAAACCATATTTTGGCATGTTCCTTTTCATTTTTTGCAGTTTCCTCGAAAAGATTTCCTATTTGAACATATCCGTCTTTACGTGCCTTAGAAGCATAGTAAAGATACTTTGTGTGAGCCTGAGACTCCCCTGCAAAAGCAGTACGAAGATTCTGCTCTGTTTTTGATCCTTTTAATTCCATAATTAGTAAATAAAGTTTAATTAGCCACTGCAAATTTACTAATTTTGTATTATTAAAAAAAAGAATTTATTTATTCCGGATACAATCCATCAAATTTGACCTTTGCAAGACCTCCTTCTGAGGTTTCTTTATACAATGATGGTAAGTCTTTTCCTGTTTGTTTCATTACTTCAACAACATGATCAAATGAAACGCGGTGTCTGCCATCCGAAAAAGAAGCATATAGGTTTGCATCCAAAGCACGAGTTGCGGCAAAAGCATTTCTTTCTATACAAGGAATTTGAACAAGTCCATATATTGGGTCACACGTCATTCCAAGATGATGTTCAAGCCCCATTTCGGCAGCATATTCAACCTGAGATGGAGTTCCTCCAAACAATTGACTTGCTGCAGCCGATGCCATAGCACAAGCAACGCCTACTTCACCTTGGCAGCCGACTTCTGCACCTGATATTGACGCATTGGTTTTCACAACATTTCCGAAAAGTCCTGCTGTTGCTAACGCATGCAAAATTCTTTTTTCTCCAAAATTGTGATTTTTATAAGCATGGTAAAGTACCGCTGGCACTACTCCGCAAGAACCACATGTAGGTGCTGTAACTATAGGGCCTCCAGAAGCATTCTCTTCAATTGCTGCAAGCGCATATGCATAGACAAGACCTCTTGCCTGTAAATTTTGCTTATACCCTGATGCTTTTACATAATATATAGGGGCTTTTCGGGCAAGGTGCAATGGACCAGGAAGCACCCCTTCATGTTCAAGACCATTTTCTACAGATTGCTGCATTGCTTTCCATACTTCATGCAGATAATCCCAGATATCAGAACCTTCACAATTATCCACATACTCCCAATAACTCTTACCATATTTTTCACACCAATTCTGTATATCTGTAAGCATATGCATATCATAGATATCCTTGGTATTAAACCTATCTTCTTTTACAGAATTACCCTCTGATAATGCTCCACCTCCTATGCTGTAAACAGTCCAATGACCTATTTCATTGCCTTCTTCATCTTTTGCTGTAAATTTCATACCATTCGGATGAAATGGAAGATAGATATCAGGATGCCATATAATATTTACACTGGCAGACTTAGAAAGGACTTCATTAATAGCCACATCCGTCATATGTCCTTTTCCTGTTGCCGCAAGGCTGCCATACAGAACAACTTCAAACGATGCTGCATGCGGATATTCTTTCAGGAACATTTCTGCAGCATGTTGTGGTCCCATTGTATGACTTGAAGAAGGACCTTTACCAATTCTGAAGATTTCTCTGAGTGATTTCATTAACCATATAGCTTACTTCTTGCAAATATAAGATTTGTTTTTATTATAAAAATGACCCGATTGACAATTTATCAGCCAATCGGGTCGAGTATATTATGTTCTAACTAAATTACTTGCTTATGACACGTGCCATTTCAAGAACTTTGTTTGAATAACCCCACTCATTATCGTACCAAGCACAAACTTTTACGAAAGTAGAATCGAGTTGGATACCTGCTTTTTCATCGAAGATAGAGGTATTAGAGTTATTACGGAAGTCTGTTGAAACTACAGACTCATTTGTATAACCTAAAACACCCTTAAGTTCACCCTCAGAAGCTTCTTTCATAGCTGCACAAATATCTTCGTATGAAGTAGGTTTTGCGAGCTCTACTGTAAGGTCAACAAATGAAACATCTGATGTAGGAACACGGAGTGACATACCTGTAAGTTTGCCATTAAGTTCAGGAAGAACTTTACCTACTGCCTTAGCTGCACCTGTAGAAGATGGGATGATATTTTCAAGAATACCACGACCGCCTCTCCAGTCTTTCTTTGATGGACCGTCAACTGTCTTTTGTGTTGCTGTAGCAGCATGAACAGTTGTCATAAGACCACGTACAATACCGAATTTGTCATTAAGTACCTTTGATATAGGAGCAAGACAGTTGGTTGTACAAGAAGCATTTGAGATAATGTCCTGACCAGCATATGTCTTGTCGTTTACACCGAATACAAACATTGGAGTTGCATCTTTAGAAGGTGCTGACATAATTACTTTCTTGGCACCTGCTTCAATATGTTTGCGTGCTTTTTCATCTGTAAGGAAAAGACCTGTAGACTCTACAACTACTTCAGCGCCTACCTCATTCCATTTAAGGTTTGCAGGATCCATCTCAGCTGTAAGACGAATTCTCTTACCGTTTACAATAAGAGTATTACCCTCTACAGAAATTTCGCCACAGAATGGACCATGAACTGAATCATACTTCAGCATATATGCAAGATACTCCGGATCCAAAAGGTCATTAATACCAACAACCTCGATGTCTTTTGAGAAATTCTCAACTGCAGCACGGAATACCATACGACCGATACGGCCAAATCCGTTAATACCAAGTTTTACCATTTTAATTAGATTTATTTTGTATGTTAAACATATTTTCAATTCTATAAGGTACATCACTGCACCTTTGTGACGTCTGCAAAATTATTAAAAAAAACTTAAAATTCATATCTTTGCCTGAATTGATTTTCATCTTTGTTTGTCTTTTTGTTTTTATCAGCCAAAAATAAAGAAAATACATTATTAGGCTGAAACAAAAATTATAATTAAATATTAAGTTATAATTTAACAATCTTTCCAATTTGAAGGATTTGATTACCGTCATCACTTGAAATCACAAAAAAGAAAGGTCTGTTTACTATAAAATCGACTTTTTTGGGAGGTATATCCATTATATCCTTACCAATAGATACAGATGAGGCAACAGCACCTTGCTCATCTACAGATATATATGAAACATGTATGGCAGAATTTTCCCCTCCTATAGTAGTAAGATTTACCTTTTCATCATATTTTGCCTCAAACTTAGGAAGTGTAAGATTAACTTCGGTAACAGATGACATTTTTCTTATTGATTTAAATATCTTACCATCAAGAATAAAATCTTCTGAATCAGCAAGAATGACAGTCATATTGTAATCGTTTCTAAAAGGAAGAATGATCGCCGAAAATAAATCACCTTTAAAGTACCTTGTATATAACTTTAAATGCATCATATCCACCTTTGATTTTGAAGCATCTATATTATTAAATTCACCGTTATTTGTATTTTTGGTATCAAATGGATTTTTCCATAGCCCTTTGAAATACATTGCATTAACAAGCCACCATTTATCTGTTGCATTTATTTCTATAGGTAGACTTCTAATTGTATTTTCTGTTTTTTCAGCTACCCAAGTTTCCAATTTAGATTTAACATTCTTAGTATTTTTAAAATCCATCTTAAATACATCTGCCTTGTAATTCTTAGCAAGTGTGTTTTTAAAATTATCAATAGACCTTGCATTTTCATTAAAAATCACTGCATTAGATAATCTACCTACATTAACTTTAGAATGTTCTTTCACTATTTTAGTAAACAAATTATTATCCTCCTTTGTCTCATTTTTTGAGGGATAATAATTATTATTTGACATTGCAACAAAAGTTCCAAGGCTTATAGGGGATAAAATTATATTTTTATCTGTAGATTTTTTAATGTCTTTTTCAAATAAAGAAAAAACTTTGTCATTTACATTCCATATCCGAACAACCTCTGCCTCTGTAAGTTGTATTTTTTCCAGTTGTTCAGGTCCTTTTTTATTACATGAATAGCAAAAACTCAATGCTAACAGTATAAATATTGTCTTTTTCATAGTTTTATGTTTAAATGTTTAAAAAATTGAGGTATAGTTTTTAGAGAAGTTACTTATAACTACCACAAGTAGAGTCAACAAGCAAGTTCAATGTTGCTGATGGTAGTGTCTAATTTGATAAATTATTAAAAAAAACTTAAAATTCATATCTTTGCCTGAATTGATTTTCATCTTTGTTTGTCTTTTTGTTTTTATCAGCCGAAAATTAAGAAAATATTGACTTTCAGCCAAGATGTAGATACTAATAATAAATTAATTAGAGATAATATGAAGATTCTTCTTACTAATGACGATGGATACCAAGCTAAGGGACTTGCTGCTCTTGCCGATATAATGAAAGGATTTGGCGATGTGACGGTTATTGCACCAAAATTTCCACAATCCGGCATGAGTACTGCGGTATCCCTTGGCTCTGAAAAAATAGCCTACAAGTCCCTTGGAATAATATCTGGGTGCGAATGGGCCTACCTCGATGCAACACCTGCAAGTTGTGTAAAGTTCGGAATCAGCGTTCTAATGTCAGAAGATATTCCAGAACTTGTAGTAAGCGGAATAAACCACGGCTCAAATGCCTCGACTGCAGCTTGTTATTCAGGAACGTTGGGAGCGGCTGAGGAGGCTGCCCTCAATGGAATACCTGCCATAGGTGTTTCACTTGATACTTGGGAACCAAATCCTGATTTTTCATCAATAAAAACTTACCTGCCAGGTATAATAAAAAAATTACTATCTCATCCTTCTTCAAAATACGGGCTTTACTATAATATAAATTTCCCTGTGACTAAATCTCCAGATGAGATAAAAGGTATACGTGTTTGCGAAATGGGTTTAGGAAGATGGGTAAAAGAATTTGTTGAATTAGGAAAGGAAGACGAGGAGACAGTTTATAAAATGGTTGGTGAATATGAAGATTATGATTTTACCCCTACAAAAGCTGATAATATTACTGTAAACAATGGCTATATTTCTATTGTTCCTCACAATATAATCAATTTTGATAAAGAGGAATTTCAAAGACTTGAAAAGTCAGGCTTTAACACGAATTTTTAAAATAATGAAATACTATATTATTGCTGGAGAGGCATCAGGGGACTTGCATGGTTCTAATCTTATGAGGCAAATATATCTGCAAGATAGAAAAGCAGATTTTAGGATATGGGGAGGTGACCTTATGAGAAACGTTTATATGAATAATCAAGACGGAAATGGCTTGGTTAATAATTATAAAGATGATGCAGTGATGGGCTTTTCTCAAGTTATCTTACACATTGGGAAATTTGTAAAAAAACTCAAAGCCTGTCAATCTGATATAGTCAGTTGGAAACCTGATGTGGTAATTCTGATTGACTACCCAGGCTTTAATTTTAAAATTGCTGAATTTGCTCACAAAAATGGTATTAAGGTCTTCTACTACATAGCCCCAAAAGTATGGGCGTCAAGACAGAATCGTATAAAAATGATTAGAAATTATGTAGACAAACTTTTTATAATATTCCCTTTTGAAAAAGACTATTTTGATAGACAAAAGATTGACTATGTGTATGAAGGCAATCCTCTTACTGATGCAGTGGCAGATTTTATGGAAAATAATGCAGGGGATAAAGATTTTCTATTGAAATATGATTTAAAGGATAAACCTTACATTGCTATATTGGCAGGGTCCCGTAAAAGTGAAATAAACTCAATGATGCCAATATGCATGGAATATGCAAAAAAATTGAACGAATTAAATGAATATAAAAATTATAAGTTCATTGTAGCTGGAGCGCCTTCTCGAACAATAGAAGATTATTTAGGATATATTCCTAAAAACAATAATAACATTCAAGTGATTTTTAATCATACCTACCAAATAATAAAATATGCCAAAGTTGCCATAGTTAATTCAGGTACAGCTTCATTAGAAACCTGCCTGATAGGGACGCCACAGGTAGTTGCATATGCTTGCTCCCCATTAAATTTCAATATCGGAAGACATATAATAAAAATCGATATGATAAGTTTGGGTAATCTTATACTCGGTCGTAAAGCTTTTAAAGAACTGATACAATATTACTTTACTCCTGAAAATCTTTTATCTGAAACAAGAAGGTTGATTGAAGATACAGAATACAGAGAAAATATGCTGCACGACTATGAATTAATAAGGGCAAAACTTGGCAGCGGAAATGTATCAGCAAAAATAGCAGAATCTATGATACAGACTCTCAATAATTCCTTGGCCCGAAAATAGCTGTACCTATACGGACAATAGTGGTACCGTACTCCAGAGCAAGTTTATAATCTCCAGACATTCCCAATGAAAGTTCATTAAAGTTTGTTAAGTCAGGGAACTTAAGTTTAATCTTTGATTTAAATGAGGCTATTGTATTAAACTCCCCCTTTATAACGTCAATATCATCTGTATTGGTAGCCATTCCCATCAGCCCCTTAAAACATATATTACCAAAATCAGATGAATGTTTCAATATATCCAAAATTTCGTCTTGAGAAAGACCTTGTTTTGTAACTTCCTTAGCGACACGAAGTTCAAGCAGGACATTAGTTGTACGGTTATTGTCTTTTCCCCAGTTGTCTATATTTTCAAGAAGTCTTAAAGAATCTACAGAGTGTACAAGTTCAACGTATGGAAGTACAAGTTTTAATTTATTAGTCTGAAGATGACCTATAAAATGCCATTTTATATCATTTGGAAGTACTTTTACCTTTTCAATAAATTCCTGTGCTCTGCTCTCTCCAAACAATCTTTGTCCAGCATTATAAGCCTGCATTATATTTTCAGCAGGGTGAAATTTAGAAACTGCCACCAGTTTTACTCCTGATGGCAATTCCTCTAAAATTTTATTTATATTCTCAGCAATCATTTTATCAGCGTCCCTGTTTCCTTTGCTTCTCCATAGCCTGCTGCATCTTTTGAGCCTGCTCGAGCCTTAATTGCCACTTGCTCTTTTGGATAGGTTTTCCTTCACTTGCCTTTAACCTTGCCATAATCTCATCAGGATTTATAAAGAATTTCTTGATTATAAAGGTCTCAAGCATTGTTATAAGGTTGGATAACAAATAATAATAACTCAAACCAGATGAAAGATTGTTACAGATAAAGAACATCATTATAGGCATGATATAAATACTCATAAACCTCATAGTTGATGAATTAGGATCGTTACCTGACATCTGTCCAGATGTAGTTATTTTTGAATAGAAGAACATGGAAACAGCCATAAGCAAGGCAAAAATGGAAATGTGATCGCCCAGTAACGGAATGTTTACACCGAAATCCTTAATTGAATCATATGCACTTAAATCCTCCGCCCACAGGAACCCTTGCTGTCTTAGTTCGATAGAAGCAGGGAAAAATCTGAACATAGCCCAAAGAATAGGAAATTGAAACAACATTGGCAAACATCCGCCCATAGGATTTATTCCAGCCCTTCGATATAGTTCCATTGTTGCTTGCTGCTTTTTCATAGCATCTTCCTGCTTAGGAAACTTTTCATTCAACTTATCTATTTCAGGCTTTATTGCCTGCATCTTTGCAGTTGAAGAATATGATTTATATGAAAAAGGAAGTACTACTATCTTTATGAAGATGGTCATTAATAGTATAATAATACCGAAATTAGATATAAACCTATGAAGGAAATCAAATAGAGGTATTATAATGAATCTTGTAAACCATCCGACAAGCCAACCACCCAATGGAATTATTTTTTCATATTTCTGATTATAAGATTTCAAAGTTTTGAAATGATTTGGTCCGAAATAAAATTCGTATGGCACATTCACTTCAGAACCTATTGTAAAATCAGTCCTCATATTGGCTTCACATGTCATAAGATTATGACTCTCATCTTCTTGAGGAATAAATTTTATAGAAAGATTGCCGTTTGAAAATTCGTTTTCAGCACGTAAAATAGCAGAAAAGAACTGTTGCTGAAAAGCAAACCAACTGAGTTTATTGTCTATTCGTTTTTCTGCATCTCTACCTTTACCTATATCTGAAACCTTCTTTTCTCCAGAAAAATAATAATCCAATTTAGAATATTGGCTTTCATTCTTATAGCCTTTTTCCATTCTTGGTATTGTCACTTTCCAATCCATATCAAATACAGATACGTTTCGTGGGATGACATTTTCCATATCCTTAAATTTAAGGACATTCTTAAGAGAATAAGCATTACGTTCAAGACGATACTCCATGCTTATATATCCGCCTCCCGAAAATGGAAGTTTCATTACCAAAACAGAATCATTGCTTTCTGCAATGTCAAATACAAAATCCTTTGTATTTATGTTTTCTCCTGCATATATCGAATATCCTAACTCACTCTGCCCTTTATTAAATATATATAATGGAGAGCCGTCATAGTTCTTAAAGTTCTTCAATCTAACAGAATATGGTTGAGCCCCTTTAGTAGAAAATACAATTTCTATTTTGTCGTTTGAAAGGACAGGAAATTGTGCTTCTTTGGCTCTAGAATATTCTAAGAGAGAATCCTTATAAATTCCTTTATGACTTACATCTTTGGATTTAGGAACTGATGCACCTGTTTTAGTATCTGCAGTCACTGCAGAATCTTTTGCGCAAGAGTCTGCAACCGTTGTTGATAATGATTTGACAGCAGCAATTGAATCTTGCTCGGCCTTATATTTTACTTGTTTTTCGTATTGTTTTGATTGGTACCATGTAAAACCAAACATTACTATACCAATCAGTATAAATCCTATTACAGTATTTTTATTCATCCTCTTTCTCTCTTATCTTTTCTTCAAGAATTTTAAGCTCCTTTTTGGCATCATCTATCTTCTTTCGCATCTGACTAATAAGCGATGCAGCATTCTTAGAATCAGAAAAAAAGCCAATATTATTTTCATACGTATCAATATCCTGTCGGAGTTGATTGTATTTCCTGACTAACTTGTCTTTTTCTGAAACTGGCTCTCTATTTTGTTTTGCATAATGACCACCATGAGAACTATTTGAGAGGCTAAACTTAAAGTCAGGGAATTTTTCAGTCATAGCCTTTTTAAAAGCTTCTACAATGCTGTCTTTTTCCTTAAAAGGTACAAAACCTATTGCTTGCCATTTGTTTAAAAATGTCTGTGCAGCATCCTTTTTGAGGGTTTCATCTGAAGTATTAAATGAATTTATTTCATCAATTATCGCCCTCTTTGCTTTTAAATTTTCATAGTAGTCATTGTCAGGTCTGTTTTTATCACGAGCTTCGAAAAACTCATCGCAGGCTGCACGAAATCTCTTCCACAGTTGTTCTGATTTTTTACGTGGCACTGCACCTATTTCTTTCCATTGCCGCTGAAGACTGATTAACTTATCAGTAGTCTTTTTCCACTCTGTACTTGATTTAAGACCTTCGACCTGCTCAATCAAAGAGAGTTTCTTATCCATATTCTCATTCATATTGTTTTTGAATTCAGAATAAAAAATCCTCTTCTTCTCGAAGAACTTATCACATGCGGCACGGAATCTATCATAGATATGTTGATTTTCCTTTTTTGTGGCAAAACCTATCTTTCTCCACTCCTCCTGAATATCAACAATCTCCTTTGAAAGATTATTCCATTCATTAGAAGTTGATATATTTTCTTTTCCAGCTATTTCTTCAACCTTTTCACACAACTTTTTCTTTTTTTCAAGATTCTCTGCATATTGTGCTTTCAAGCCTTCAAAATAATCCTGGTATTTCTTATTTATGAGTGCCGTAGCAGCTTTAAATCTGTCCCAAATCTGTTCCCTGAACTCCTTTGCAACAGGACCATATTCTTTCCACTGCTCGTGCAGTTTTTGCAACTGACGAAATGCCTCAAGAATATTCTCATTCTCAGATAATTTTTCGGCAGCGGCACAGAAATCTTCTTTAACTTCAAGATTTTTCTTAAAGTCAAGATCTCTCATATCTCGATTTATCTGAACCTTATCATAAAACTGTTCAACATAGAATTGATAAGTGTTGTTTAGGTCCCTAAAATCTTTTACTGGAACAGGTCCAATCTCTCTCCATCTATTTTGGATGTTACGGAAATCAGGGAAAGTAGCATTAATATCTTCCTGTTTATCGATTAACGCCTTTAAATCTTCAATAACAGCCTGCTTCTTTTTAAGATTGTTTTCCCTCTCCTCTTCTTGTTTCTTGTTATATTCAGCTCTTTCCTTTTTGAATTTGTTATATAGGGTTTTAAATCCATTTTCTATAATTTCAAAAGGGTTAGTCCCTACAGAAACGTTATTACCCTCTTGCTCATTGCTGGTTGTTGATTCCGTTTCATCTGTTGGTTGCACATCAGTTTCAGAATATCCAGCTTCTGCCTTTTCCTTAGAAAGTTTCTTGTAGAAAGTTGCTTTTATAGCATCGGCTTCCTTCACTTTCTTCATCCTATCAGGATCAGACGACAATGCTTCAAAAGACTTTGTCAATTCGGCAAGACTTAAATCAGAATAATTTGCAGTCTGTTCCTCTTGCTCAATCTCTTCGACAGGCTCCTCATTAAAATCTGGAGCAGTTGTTTTTTCTTCTGCATCTGACGTAGCAATAACATCAGGAGTTAATTCTTCATTCATAAAAAAGAAGTATGGTTTATAAATAATAACTATGTGCCTATACAACAGTATGCACATATGGCGACAAATATACCTAAAAATCTACAAAAAATCCTATTTTTGCATATAGTTTCAAAAAGACACGCAATGAGAATAGATATACTTACAGTAGTTCCTGAATTATTAGAAAGTCCTTTGGGATATTCAATAGTAGGAAGAGCCAGAAAAAAAGGTCTTGTAGATATTAATATTCATAATCTTCGTAAGTATGGAATTGGAAAACATCTTTCTGTAGATGATTATTCATATGGTGGTGATGCGGGTATGGTGATGATGGTAGAGCCTGTTTTTAAAATGATAGAGGAACTGAAAAGTCAAAGGGATTACGATGAAATTATATATATGTCACCTGATGGCGAGCGTCTAAATCAAAGTATAACAAACGAACTGTCATTAAAAGGCAACATAATAATTCTATGTGGTCATTATAAAGGTATTGATAATCGTATAAGGGAACACCTTATAACAAGGGAGATTTCTATAGGGGATTACGTGGTCAGTGGTGGAGAAATCCCTGCAGCCATTCTTGCCGATGCCTTGGTTAGATTAATTCCTGGAGCAATTACTGATGGAACCTCTGCATTGAGCGATTCGTTTCAGAACGGTTTACTCTCCCCTCCTATATATACCAGACCAGCTGAATACAATGGTTGGAAAGTACCTGAAATTCTTTTATGCGGAGATCCTAAAAAGATAATACAGTGGCAAGATGAGCAGGCTTTAGCAAGAACAAAGGCTCTTCGTCCCGAACTTTTGGACGATAAAATCTGAAACGTTAAAATAATTTACGATATTTAGTAAGATTTATTTGCATTATTACTCATAATAACTAACTTTGTAACGTTTTTAAAACGTTAAAGCGAAATAAAAACCTTTTAGAAATTTTTATAGCTAACAATAATAAATACACAACTAACTAACCCATAAAGACTCGCTGCGAAGCGGGTCTTTATTGATAGAATATAAAAAAGCCGTCTTAATTTCATAAGACGGCTTTTTAATGATAACAGATTTAATTAGAATCTTAAATACATCTTTAACATACAGTTGAAAGGAGCTTGAGGATATACTCCTTCATACTGAGAAATAAGATTATTTTCCTTAAATTTACTTCTGGATACCCAGCCATAAGCAAAATAACGATTATTAAAAATGTTATTAAGATATGCTGCAAAACCCAATTTTCCCATGCCTATATTAAATTCCTGTGAAACGGAAAGATTGGAAATAAAATATCCTGGTGTCATCCTATCAGAGTTTTCGGTATTATCCCAATATTGTTTTCCTACATATTTTCCGTCTATTGACAATGACAAATTCTTGAATATTCCTTTACTAATTCTCTTAAAAGGCAACACAGTTAGACGAGACATTGCAATTACTGAAGGAGAATTGAGCATTGTTACTTTATCATAATGTTTTTCTACAATGGTACCCAAGTAGTTATAATTATCCGGATTATCATAGAGAGTTAATAGAACATCATAATTTTTAATTTTGTTTGTACTGAGTGCCAAATTAGCATCTAAGCAAACCTCTGGCAATATTTGCCATACTGCAGATAATTCTATTCCTCGCCTATAACTTCTTGGAGTATTGGCTTTAATAGCATAGCCTACATCATTTAGGATACCAGTTTCTAAAAGCATATCCGAATATTCCATCATATATAGATTTGCAGAATATGAAAAATTCTTTGTGAGATTCATATCAAACCCAAGTTCTATATCTAACATCTTCTCAGGCTTCAATGATACCTTATCGGCTCTCTTTTCATATACATAACGTATTTTTTCTTTCAAATCAGGTCTTCCAGGTTCACGGTTGGCAAATGCTGCAGAAGCATATACTTTAAGGAAGTCGTCTTTTACATAACTTATTCCTAATCTCGGATTAAAAAAATGCCAATTTTGACTATAATCAATTGGAATAAATTTATCATCAGGGCCAGCCATTTTATATGATATACCTCTATATTGTAAATCAGTATAGGCAGAAAGTCCTGAATTAAAATGATACTCGGCACGTGCAAATACAGATGCTTCTTTTTTCACTGAATTATTGTCATACCATTTTCCATCTGAATAATCATGATTGTCACCAAGAAGATTAGACCAAATAACATTGCCAAAATGCCCACCTTTGTATATTGAACCATAAATTCCAGCTGTAACACTTAGTCTGTCGCTATTATATTTTAAATTTGAGTTTAATACATAATAACTGTTATCCATTTGTTTACGGACAATAAAATCTCCTTTTTTATATTGTTTTTCACCTATTTTTATAGGTTTATATCCAAATTTTTTAACTTTTGTATCAGCCTTATATTCTTCATAATACCCGTCACCTTTTGTCCAGTTGGCAGTTGTAGACCAGAATAGATTTTCACTGAAACGGTGAGTATAGTTTATCTGCAAATGATGTTGAGCATAGTTATCAGTATCATTGTTATAATAACGTATATTGTTAAATTGATCTTTATATGCACCGGCTTCATTGTATGTGTAGTCCCCTGCTTTATATTTTGCAATAGGAATTCCATTCCATGTTATACCGGTATGCTGATTGCCCATTAGATAAGTAATTCGTAATGAATTATTCTCTGAAATCCAACCCAATGCAGCAAAGGCAGATTGGACATTTGCAAAAGCATTCCTTATATAGCCATCTGTTGTGCCTTTTGAATAAGCAAAACTTGCATAAAGTCCAGATTTGGTAAGTCCAGTTCCTGCAGATACTGTTATTGTGGATGTATTCCATGCTCCGCGTCCATATTCTATATTTGCAGACGGAGAAATACCTACCGAAGCAGTATTCATGTTTATACTTGCTCCGAATGCACCTGCACCATTCGCTGATGTACCTAAACCACGCTGTAGTTGTACAGAACTAAGAATGTTAGTAAGAGCAGGAATATTCACCCAGAATACTTCTTGTGATTCAGAATCATTGAGTGTTATACCATTGAGTGTAACATTAATCTGAGAGCCACTTACTCCTCGTACACTCATTTTTGAATAACCTAAACCTGTACCTCCTTCATTAGTTGCAATTATTGAAGGCTGTAAATTGAGAGACATAGGTATAGAATTGATAGGATTATTCCTTATCAAATCTTTCTTTCCAATCATAGTAAAAGTTACTGGAGTTGTTCTGCTTGCACGGGACGATGAGACAACAACGCTGTCTATACGTTCTTTAATTTCTGGCATTACCTCCGTAGTTTTGTTTTTCGCTAATCCGGAAAATGAGAACAGCATTAGTGCTGTAGCATAAAAAAAATTACCTCGCATAAATTTTTACATTATGCAAGGGTAACGCTTACGCGTTTGAGATATAGCCTTCCCTTCGGCGGCATTATCCGCATCAGGTTCTTTGGGTCTTTCTCAACCGTACTATAACGTACAGTACCCCCGCTTGTTTATAAATATATAAATTAGTTATTCTTATCTATAAGTCTTATTTCATATAGACGTTTCCAATATTTTCCTGTCAAATATATTTTCTTGTTTAAAGGATTATATGCAATTCCATTAAGTACATCTGTCTTGGAACTTCTGAGTTTATCAGGCAATAACCCAGTACAATCTATTGTAGATTCTATTTCTCCTGTATCAGGATTAATTATAACTATCATATCGGTAAGATAGACATTAGCCCATATCTTCCCGTTAATATATTCTAATTCATTAAGATTTGGAAGGCTCCTTCCATTTAAATTGACATTTATGGTTTTTAATGTTTTATAATTTTTATCCATAAAATAGATCTTGGATGAGCCATCTGAAGCAATCAGATATTTACCATCTGTAGTCAACCCCCACCCTTCTCTCAGATACGGAACTGTTTTCTTGTATTTGAGAGTTTTTGAATCATAAATAAAGGCAACTCTGTTTTCCCAAGTAAGAATAAACAATTCATCACCAAGAATTGTAGAACCTTCTATAAAATATTTGTCATTAAATGTAAGTTTTCTAAGAGGTTTGCCAGTATTGAGGTTTACAGACTTAAAAGCAGACTCTCCATACATACCAGAACTCTCATATAAAACTCCATCCTTTAAAAATAATCCCTGAGTATATGAGCAATCATCATGAGTAAATTCTTTAACCGTTTCAACTTTGAACTGACGGACTCGTGCCGCAGATTGATTTGACTGGTTAAATATCATTATGATAATCAACAATATACTTGATATTATTTTCATTTATTATATAGATTATTCTGCTGACTTTGTTTCAGTATAATCGTCATTTCCAAGTCGTGCTATACGACGTTTTCTTGCGGCAAGTACAAAATTTACAAAAATAGGCTGTGGCTTTTCAGGAGTACTCATAAGTTCAGGATGAAATTGAACGCCTATAAAGAACGGATGCGCAGGGACTTCTACTATTTCAACTAAGCCTGTTTGAGGATTTCTTCCTGTGGCTTTCATACCTGCTTTTTCCATCATATCCAAATAATCTCCGTTGAATTCATATCTGTGCCTGTGTCTTTCTGAAATCATATCTACACCGTATATTTTCTGTGCCAATGAGCCTTCTGCAAGTTTACATTGATAAGCTCCAAGTCTCATTGTACCACCTTTTATAGTAGTGCTTTTCTGCTCCTCCATAAGGTCTATTACAGGATGTTTAGTATTTGGATACAATTCAGTAGAAGCAGCATCCTTTAAGCCTAAAACATCTCTCGCAAATTCAACTACGCACATCTGCATACCAAGACAGATTCCAAAAAAAGGAATGTTATTTTCTCTGGCAAACTTGATTGATTTAATCTTTCCTTCCAATCCCCTTTCACCAAAGCCTGGAGCAACTAATATTCCATCCATTTGTGAAAGTTTTTCTTCAACATTTGAATCATCTATATTTTCACTCTGAAAAGTATGCACCCTAACTTTACATTCATTTGCGGCACCGGCATGAACAAAGGATTCTAATATAGATTTATATGCATCCTGCAGTTCTACATACTTACCAACAAGTGCTATATCTACTTCATGCTTAGGATGATATAATTTATCTAAGAATTGCTTAAGTTTTGAAAAATCAGGTTCAGGAAGATTTTTAATACCAAAATGCTCCAATACCATATCATCAAGCCCTTGTTCCTCCATATTCATAGGAACCTGATAAATTGAAGGTGCATCTATTGATTGAATCACATGTCCTGGTTTAACATTACAGAAAAGTGCGACTTTCTTTCTAAGTTCAGGGGACAATTCTACTTCTGTCCTGCAAACAATTATATCTGGATGTACTCCTGCTTGCTGAAGTGCTTGAACAGAATGTTGTGTAGGTTTGGTTTTCAGTTCCTTTGCAGCCCTCAGATAAGGTACAAGTGTAAGATGTATACTTATAAGGTCTTCATCAGGCATTTCCCATTGCAGCTGTCTTATGGCCTCTAAAAATGGCTGAGACTCCATGTCGCCTATTGTTCCTCCAACTTCTGTGACAATGACATCAAACTTACCAGAATTTCCCAACAAAAGCATCCTCCTTTTTATTTCATCGGTTATATGAGGTACAATCTGAACGGTTTTACCAAGATATGCGCCCTCTCTTTCTTTTTTGATAACAGAATAATAAATCTTGCCAGTAGTAACATTATTGGCTTTTGAAGTATGAACTCCCAAAAATCTTTCATAATGTCCTAAATCAAGATCTGTTTCAGCCCCATCGTCTGTGACATAACATTCTCCGTGTTCATAAGGATTCAAAGTACCTGGATCCACATTGATATATGGGTCAAATTTTTGTATGGTAACCCTTAAGCCTCTGGACTGTAATAATTTTGCTAAAGAAGCTGCAATAATACCTTTTCCAAGCGAAGAAGCAACGCCGCCGGTGACAAAAACATATTTTGTATTCATAAATAAGGATGTTCTAACCGGGACGCAAAGTTAAGCTTTTTTTCCGATTAGGGAAATAATTCTTAAATTTGCATAAATCTGAGTGGAACGATTTGTCGCACTTTCCAAAAGGAAGGTGAGGAAAGTCCGGACAGGAAAGGGCACCCTGCTGTGGAAAGCACAGATAGGAGTGATCTTATTACATTGTAGCAGAAAATAACCGCTTGATTATTGTATTTTACTATAACTGAGTAAGGGTGAAAATGTAGGGTAAGAGCCTACATCGTTGATTAGCGATAATTTACGGGTACAATGTCAGGGCCTGCAAGACCAAGTATACTGACAGATGAGGGCTGCCCGCCCGATGTCAGGGGGTAGGTTGCGAAGATAAATGACAGATTTAAAAACAGAAACCGGCTTACGGTTCCACTCATACAACTAAAAAGAGCGACCACTTGGACTGTTTCCTTGTTAATGTCGCTCTTTTTATATTTTATTCCTTTGCAAAATTATATGCACCCGTTGGCTTTGGCTGTCGCTTCAAGATCAAGAGCAGCTTCAAGTATTTGAATAGGATTTAATACAGGATACCCAGTAGACATTTCTATCTGCCATTTGCAAGTTTCACATTCGCAAGTTACAAAATCAGGATTTTCCTCTTTAATTTGTTTAAATAAAGGCGCTCCAATCTCTTGAGAATAATTATAATATTCTTTTTTAAATCCATAAGTACCAGCTATACCACAACAATTACTGTCAAGTGTAGTAAACTTCATTCCAGGTATCATTGTCATCAAGCGATAAGTAAATATACTCCACCCGAGTTTTTCCATATGACAAGGAATATGGTAAGAAGATTTAGCCTTGTACCCTTCCTTAAATACCAACTTAACCTTTCCTGACTCAACTAATTCATATATAAACTTTTCAACTAGCATTATGCTATCTCTTACTTTAGAATTGTCTACTTTCAGTATTGAAGGATACTCATCTCTCATAGTAAAAGTACATGTTGAAGCAGTTGTTATAATTGGAAGATTTTGATTGATTGCCTCCTCAAAAATTCGGACATTATGTCTGGCTTTCCTTAAGCCTGTCTTCCACATACCATTGGAAATCATGGCAACTCCACAACATTTTTCATTGGTAAGATTAACCCCATATCCTAAGGCATTCATAACCCTTACGAAAGCCCTTCCCACTTCAGGATGTTGATATTCGGTAGAACAACCATGAAAAAACAGCAATTGGTTCTTATAAGTTTTTTGGCTGGCTAACTTATTTTTCTTAAACCAAGACACAAAACCACTAAACTTATATTTAGGAAAAGTTCTATGCTTATCAACTCCTAAAATGTTATGCATCAAGAGTTTTACAGGTGCAGTTGCAGTAACAGCATTTACTATAGGAGCAACTGGACGTACTGCTTTACCCATAAAATCTGTACTCGCCAAAATTATATCTCTAAGAGACGGCTTATGAGTACTATATTTAGCTCTTGCAGAATGAATTATGTCTGCGATGTGAACTCCAGAAGGACATGCTGTTTCGCACCGTTTACAGTTCATGCAATATTTCAAACTCTCATCATAAAAAAATCCATTTTTCAGACGAAGCCTTTCACCATCTGGACCTGCTTGTTTAGGTCCGGGGAAAGCAGGATTTACAGGTACAAGCGGACAATATACAGTGCAAACAGTACACTTTATACATTGTTCAAAATTATTAGAACTCAAATTTTTCTCTTGCATCACAGTTCCTCCTTATCATTTATAATCGCATCTGCTACCGCCAACGATGACATAATGGCAACACCGGCTCCACAACCCAAATCGATAGGATTGTATCCTCCAAGCACTGCTCCTACTGCCCGCAGGTTTTCAATTTTATTACCGCCTTTTTGCGTAAAAAAGTTATTATCAGTCTTTACTCCAAAACCCAAATAAGCATGATGAGCAAAGAATTTACTATCATACCAATTTCCACGTCCTTCTACATAGTCTACATCCAAACCAAACAAAGGTTCTATGATAGCATCAGTTGTCGCAACAAGACCTTTACTGAAAAAACTTCCTGTTGCAAGGACAAATTGATTTGCTTCCAGGTGAAGAGTACCAAAATTTTCTGAAAATATTTTTTGTACACGATTACCCTCTATTTCTGTTCTTACCACACTATCTCCCTCAAGAATAATTCCTCCAAGATGTCTAAAATAACTCTTCAACTTCAACTGAGAGCGTATACCCGGGATAGAAGGAGGCATAGTTCCTATAAATACTGTTCTAATAGGTATTTCTTTTTTAATAAAATCCAATGCCTCATCATTTTTAAGTCCAAATACAGAAGGTAAAACAAGAGTATCCTCATCTGATATTAAAGACTTAAGTTTATCGACAAGCGATAGAAGAATCTCTCTTCTATCCATAATCTTAGCAATATTTACAGATCTCATTTCTGAAGGGTTTGTCCTCATTTTATCTAATTCGGGCAAATCAACGACCTTAATACTGCACCTGCTCCCCTTCTTCTCAAAATATTCTTCTATAAATTTTACATTGAAATCTAAAAATCCTTTCAGGTTTACTATAAGTATATTTTTACCTACACTTTCTTCTGGAGAAGAAAGAAGAGTAACATCCTCAAGAGCAAGCCATGCCGGCTTAACAAGACCAAAAGGAGTTATCATATAACTATTTTTGTCTGTACGACCTTGAAGAACCACTCCAGCATCATTGAAAATAGAACATACTTCAGAACTATATTGTTGAACTTTCGCTTTGCCTATTTTTTTATAAGGATGAGTATCACTTAGACAATCAATTGTTTCAAGAGGTTCTTCAACAGTTTCTCCTTCATTGTTTCTACACAACAATTCAAAACTACCTGACGAAAAATGCATAGCATTCTGTCCGGCTGAAATAATGGCACAATTATTTCCACGACTTTGAAGTCTTATGGCACAAAGAAGTCCACTAAGCCCCCCACCTATTATTATCGTATCAAATTTCATTTTGAAACCTCCTTTTCTTTACTTGCAGACACTCCTGATATTTCAGAATAAACCCACTGTGTATATTCTGTTTCTCTCAACGTTTCTCCCCAAGCTATAGGATACATTCCCTTCCATCTTTCTTCCAAAAAAGTCAATAAATCCTCTCTAGCCCTTGAGATACACGTTCCAGTCTCTGCTATAATCCCAGCTGCTCGACATGCACATATTTCACTTTGACAAGTTCCCATCCCTATTCTGGTACGACGACGCAGATCTATGAGTTTATGAACATCCAAGCCGATAATAGCCGCCTTAACCTCCCCAACTGGGACTTCCTCACACTCGCATACCAAACTCCGATCATAGGATGATTCTAAACTTACATTTGCCGCTCTGCTACCCAATCTACCAACAGTAGCCTTTTGGGTAATATCCGGAGAAGCCCAAATTTTTCTTGTAGTTCTTTGAATATTTCCATTCCCAGAACCAGGTAATGGTACAGTTCTCGTCTGGCATTTTTCATCAACATGCAATTTTTTGCACACAAGATCAGAAGCCATTTCAGCCATTAGCCTGTAAGTCATAAGTTTACCACCAGTTATAGTAATAAAACCTTTAAGGCCATCCCTTTTTTCATGATCCAAAAGGACGATACCTCGACTTATATTTCTTCCAGAAGGATCATTATCAGCAGATACAAGAGGACGTACCCCCGCATATGCTCTCAAAATTCTGGAATAAGCCAATGATGGAGCAAGTTTTGCACCTTCGGTAAGAAGCAAATCTACCTCATCAGGGGTAACTCTCATATCGTCACATTCTTCATAAGGTACTCGTGTAGAAGTAGTTCCTATCACACATACTGTATCCCCAGGCACCAATATATCTGCATTTGCCGGCTTACGACATCTATTAAGAACAATATTATTAACTCTGTGAGCAAATATAAGCAAAGCCCCTTTTGCTGGAAACATACCAACATTAACTCCTGCAAGAGAAGCTATATGATGCCCCCAAATTCCGCAAGCATTCACAACAATTGGAGCATAGTATTCAGAATTTTCACCTGTCTTATGATCCAACACTTTTATTCCAACAACAGTATCACCCTTCTTGATTATTTCTAACACTTCTGTATAAATCAATATCTTAGCCCCATGTAACTTTGCATCGACTATATTAGAAGAACAAAGTCTAAAAGGGTCTACAGAGCCATCAGGCACCCTGACTGCTCCCACGATAGAAGGGTTAACAGATGGCTCTAATCTTATTGCCTCTTTAGGATCAATAATTTCAGCATCTATTCCTGCCGCAATACAAGATTTGACAAATTTCGCCTGGTAGTCAAGATCATCTTCAGGCAAAGAAATAAAAAAACCTGAAGTATCATCAACACAATGACTTGCAACTTTTTTTAGAATAAGATTTTCCTTTATACATTCTGATGCAGACTCCATATCGGTAACAGCATAACGAGCTCCACTGTGCAAAAGTCCGTGGTTACGACCTGTAGCTCCGTCAGCAATATCCTTCCGCTCCACCAATAGCACCTTAAGACCTCTCATTGCACAATCACGAGCTGTTCCGGCACCCGTCACTCCACCACCAATTATGATTACATCAAATTCCTTGTTGATAGTGTTATTATCCATAATGTTTAAAATGACTTTTCCTGACCAGTATTAACTGAAGAGAAAAACGATACAATTAATATTTCATTTCGAAGACAAATATAATAAATAGTCTTCGGAATGAAACTAAAAAATATATAATTTTTTTCAATTTTATACTTTGAATATTCCAGAAGCATTTAGCAAAATAGTTGAGATGAAATAAAATCGTCAGAAAAGATTAAGCAAAGACAAACATTTTTCAAAAAAAAAGTGCAAAACTTTATGATTATAATATCTTTGCATTATTAACTATTTAAAACACACTAATATTCGAAATAAACAACACATAGTATAGCTCACATAATGAAAGCACTTATTGTAGAAGATGAACTTATTGCAGCAAGAACTCTGATAAAGACTATCGAAGAGAATTTTAGCGACATTTCAATATTGGGAAGCACGACTTCTATATCTGAAACAGTGGACTGGCTAAATAATCCGAATAACAAAGCAGATATTATTTTCATGGATATTGAACTGTCTGATGGAAAGTGTTTTGAAATTTTCAAACGAATAGATATAAATGTCCATGTTATAATTACTACGGCATATGATAGGTATGCAATTAAAGCTTTTGAAGTCAATAGTATAGATTATCTACTTAAACCTATAGACATTTCATCGCTAAAAAGAGCGGTAGAAAGATGTCGAAAATCTTCCGAAATAAAAGATATAGGAAGTCTGATTCAAAAAATTACAAAAAAAGATATATCTAAGACATATAAAGAACGACTGTTAGTACACCTTAACGACCATATAGTTCCCATAAATATGGCCGAGATTCTTTGTTTTTTCTCTAAGACAAAGGATAATCATGTGGTTACAAAAGCAGGAAGAATGTACATCATAGACAGTTCATTGGATGTCATTATGAAAGACCTTAATCCAACACAATTCTTTAAGATTTCAAGACGTTGTATAATAGCAAAAGATGCCGTGGACAGTATTTCAAAACTTTTTGGAGGAAGACTATCTATAATATTGAAGGATAATATTAGAAAAGTTATAGGCACATCTCATGAAGATTTACCAGACCTTACAGTTTCAAGGACTAAAGTAGATGACTTTCTTAAATGGCTTGAAAATTAAGTAGTTATAAAGATTTATAAATATTAATTAAATAACACATAATGAATATTCTAATTACACTTAATTACAACACCGTACCGGGTGAAAAATTATTTTTAAGAAATGGCAATACCGTTTATGAAATGACATACATTAAAGACGGGCATTGGCAGATAGAATTAGAAAAATTAAAAGGAAAAACTTATTCTTTCGAGGTCAGGAATGACAATGCATGTCTAAGAAAAGAATGGAAAGAACATAGAGTACCAGTATATCCAAAGGGTAAACGACTTATAATTAAAGACAGATGGATAGATTGCCCTGCTGATGCTGCTTTCTATTCAGGAATGTTTAAAGATGTGATTTTCAAAAGACAAACTGCTACAAAAGCAACTAAAAAAAGTGGAAATATCTTAATTTCTTTTCTGAATGCTACTGTAAAGCCTTCACAAATAATTGCCATAACAGGAAGCGGAGAAAAATTAGGTAATTGGACTAAGTTTATTCCTATGGATGATTCAGATTTCCCGTTATGGTCTATAAATATAGATGTCTGTGAACCAATAGAATATAAATTTGTTGTACTTGATAAAACAAGTAAAAAATTATTATTTTGGGAAGAAGGAGAAAATCATAAACTTTCTGATATTCCTGATAAAAATACAGTTATTGCCTTATACAATTTAACCCCTTCTTTTCCTGTTTTTCAATGGAAGGGTGCAGGAACAGCTATACCTGTATTCTCATTAAGAAGTGAAACAGGGTTCGGAACAGGTGAATTTAAAGATATAAAGAAGATGGTAGATTGGGCAGTTTCAACTGGGCAGAATATCATCCAATTACTTCCTATAAATGATACACATATTACAGGGACGTGGCAGGATTCCTATCCTTATAATGCTAATTCCTCATTTGCTCTTCATCCTCAATTTCTAAATCTTCCAGACGCAGGAGTAGCTGAAAATAAAGAATATAAGACTTTACAAAAGGAATTGAATCTATTGGATAAGATTGATTATGAAAAAGTTAACCGTGAAAAGGAGCGTCTGCTAAGAAAAGTCTTTGAAAAGAAAGGTCTGGAAATATTGTCGAGCAATGAATACAATAAATTCTATATTGAAAATAAGGATTGGCTAGAGCCGTATGCTGTATTTAATTGCCTTAGTAAAAAATTCGGTACCGCTGATTTTTCTAAATGGGGAAAATATGCAAAGTATTCCAAAAAGATTATTCTCAATTATATTTCAGACAATAAAGAAGAAACTGGCTTTTATTGTTTTGAACAATATTTATTGGATCAGCAATTAAAAGATGTCGTGAACTATGCCCATAAGTTTGGAATTGTATTGAAAGGTGATCTTCCTATAGGCATCAGTAGAACAAGTGCTGATGCTTGGACACATCCAGAACTGTTCAATATGGATTCCCAAGCAGGAGCACCACCAGATGCTTTTTCTGCCTTAGGACAAAACTGGGGTTTCCCTACTTACAACTGGGAAAATATGGCAAAAGACGACTATGCATGGTGGAAGTCCAGATTGAGGAAGATGAGCGAATATTTCGACTGTTTTAGAATTGATCATATTTTAGGCTTTTTCCGCATATGGGAAATTCCATATAAAAATACACGTGGGCTATCTGGATATTTCAATCCTGCCCTTCCATATTCTTCAGAAGAATTGAAATACAAAGGATTTGATATGTATAGCGGCCGCTATTCAACCCCTATTTTAGAAGATTGGGTACTATATGAAATTTTTGGTAATCTGTCAAATGAAGTAAAGGAAAAATACATACAAAACGGAAGGCTTGTTCCTGAAGTATCTACACAAAGAAATGTGGATACATTATTTGATGAAAAAGACGAAAAAGAGAAACGGCTAAAGGACGGATTTATGTGGTTGTTGGATGATGTATTGTTTATAGAAGATCCTCATCACCCAGGCTATTGGCATCCGCGTATCGCAGCTCATTATACCTTTGCATACAGAGCGCTTAACGACTATCAAAAACAAAGTTTCAATAACTTATATACGGACTTCTTCTACCATAGGCACAATGATTTCTGGAAACAGTCAGCCCTATCTAAATTACCTTCTCTTTTGGAAAGCACTGATATGCTTGCATGCGGAGAAGATCTTGGAATGATTCCTGCTTGCGTGCCTGATACAATGAAAGAATTAAGCATTCTTTCTTTGGAAATTCAACGAATGCCTAAAGACCCGAAGGTAGAGTTCGCTAATCCTGAAACATATCCGTACATGTGTGTATGTGCAACAGGCACACACGATACAAGCACACTACGAGCATGGTGGGAAGAAGACAGGGAAGCATCTGGGAGATATTATAGGAATATGTTGGGATGCTATGGTGAAACTCCATATTTCTGCGAACCATGGATTTGCGAAAAAATAGTCCACAGCCACCTTAATTCACCGGCAATGCTCACAATCCTACCACTACAAGACTGGTTATCTATAAGTGGAGAAGTACGTTATCCTGGTAATCCTGCGGACGAGAGAATTAATATACCTTCTATACCTCACCATTATTGGCGTTACAGAATGCACATTACTCTTGAGTCACTCATTAAAGAAAGAGAATTTAATTCTAAAATGAAACAGATGATTTCAGAATCACATCGAGGATAGACACTGAAATACCTTGTTATTGATGTGCAGAACGTAGAAGATCTAAAACTGTTTTTACAGGATTAAATGTCTCCAATGGCACCTCAACAAAAACAGTATTCCAGTTACTCATAGCACCATTCCATAAGCCGGGTAATTCAAGAGCTTTAAGAGTTTGACCTTTATAACTTTTTTTGCTTATGAACCCGGCTTCATTGTCTACAAAATCAATTAAATTAAACTTATTGCCTTTGTAATCTTTAAGATAACAAACTATATCCACTGGATTAAAGTGAGTTGACTTACTTAAAATATTCATTATTTCAGGCTCGGATGAGTTGATTTGAGAACTTTCAAGTATCTGTAAACCAGTAGCACCATCCTTTTCCATTACTATGAATGGTCCCCCTCCCGGTTCTCCTTGATTTTTCACCATACCACAGACCCTTATAGGTCTATTCAATTTTTTGCGAAGCATATCTGCTTTTACAGCAAGATTAGTTTGTGGAGGTAATTTTATACACAAAACTTTATCTAAAAAACTCTCTATTTCAGTATATAAATCTATATTTTCTTTAGAAGGCAGACTATTACTCCTATCCAACTCATTTAAGAAATAGAATATTTTGTCCCTTATATCAAGACATTTGCCAAGCAATACTTTTTTATATTCAGAAGTAATTGGGAGCATTCTTTCATTAGCCACATTGTCTATATTTTTAATACAGACTAATTCGTCATCAATATTGTTCAGATTGTATATGAGAGCACCATGACCTGCAGGTCTGAATAGAAGGGTACCTGTCTCAGTGCGAAACGGCTTATTGTCTAAATCAACTGCTATTGTATCCGTCTTGCTATCCTGATATGTCAAATTTATTATATACTTAACATTATATCTTTTTTCAAATTCAGACTTAACTCTATTAATTGCAGACTCAAACAATTCTTTATGTTCAGGAGAGATGGTTATTACAAGATGTGCAGTGCCATCAGTATTTCTCATATAGTCTTGAGCTTCAATAAGATGTTCAGCAATAGCAGTCCTAACTTCACCATTGGAATACCTGTGAAAATCAAGCACCCCTTTTGGCTTTGATCCATAGTTAAGTCCCTTATCTGTAAGCAATTTAGAGAGAATATTGATTTGATATTCAGGATTTTCCGACTTAGAATAGAATAAATTTTCATTATAGAAAGCAAAGTGTTTTATATTGGAAATCAAAACATCTGCAGGTGAATTTTTTTCAGGCTTTATACCATGTTCCAATTCAGATAAGGCATTAAACATATCCTTAAACATTCTGGAAGCCGCCCCCGATGCAGGTACAAACTTTGTTTTACCATTTATTTTAGCTTTATCGTAATAAGAAATAAGTCTCTGTTTCTCATTATCAGACAAAGTGTTAATACCTTTTTCTTTTGTTGCCGGAGCAATTATTTTTATCCATGGAAATCCATTGATAAAATGTTTGATTTGATTTTCTACGGAGACTTCTGACATTTTAAGAGTCTCCAGTTGTTTCAGGTCATTATTATTTAATAGCATGATGTTGTGGTTTTTATGCAATATAAATTTCACGTCTATAATTATATTCAGTCCTTAATTTTTCAAAATTTTCAGGTGCTAATCTGAACATAAAGTCATCTGTAAAAATAGGATAATTATATTGAAATATAGATGCTATTTCTCCTTGATTAAGACCAGCTAAATCTAATCTGACAGATTCGTGTTCTGGTATATCCGTTTCAGGGAAAAATTCATATAAGTCTTCTATACCGAAAAATCTTGCAACTGCTCTAACAGAGGCTGCTGTGCCGTTTTGCTTTCCTTGATATGAATATCCGGCAATATGTGGAGTTGCAATATCCACCTTATCTAATAACTCTCTGTTAATATCTGGTTCATTGTTCCATGTGTCAATAATTACAGGGCCCAATTTAGGAATTGCTTTTAGAAGAGCCTGCTCATCAACCACTTCACCTCTTGAGGTATTTATAAAAAATGCCCCTTTTTTCATTGCAGAAAAGAACTTTGCATCTGCCAATTTTTCTGTATTTTCAGTAAGTGGAACATGAAGAGTAACCACATCTGATTGATGCAGTAATTCGTCTAAGTTGCAAAATTCAAAATGACCTTCTACGGCTTCCCTTGGAGGATCATTTTTTAATACGTTAAAACCAAGATACCTTGCCATATTTTCAATACGACGCCCAACACAGCCAACACCTATAATTCCGATTGTAAAATTATTAAGATTGATATATTTCCTCGCCGCTGTTCCATACAATGCAGAAAACACATACTCGACAACACCCCCTGCATTACATCCAGCTGCATTAGATACCATTATGCGATTTTCATTGCACCAACCAAAATCTATATGATCAGTACCTATTGTTGCTGTCGCTATAATCTTAACTGAAGAACCTTCAAGTAGTTCCTTATTGCATTTTGTTCTTGTCCTTATGATAAGGGCATCGGCATTTTTTACATCTGACGATGCAATATCCTTCCCTGCTATATATAAAACATCAGCATAGGGTTCAAAAACTCCCTTTATAAATGGAATTGATTTATCTATTACAAACTTCAACTTACTCATCATTTATTTAAGAACAATTGACTTAACATAATTTTCTACTTTATCTTCTTTTATGAAAAGTTCATCATTATCCAATTCTTTATTAATCATATCAACAATACGTTTTCTATTTAAATAAAGTTGAGTTCTTACCATAGAAGAAGATATTACACAATGAAGGACTCCACTTTTCATATATCTGTCTAAAGTATATTGTGCCGCACCTGACACCTTTGCCCATGCAACATATACCCTTTGACGATTGAGTTCTGCAGAAAGTTTTAGGCTCTTTATGTACATATGGATAATTTCCTCCATACGTACAGCTTCCTTCCTTTCTATCCTAACCGTTTTTTTATCACTATAATACATAATCAGAAAGACTCCTTCTTAAAATTACCACACTCTGTTACAAAATAAGATCTGTCTTCAGTAAGATTGTCAACAATCCCCGACATCCTTACTTTGTTGCTATCAGTTATAAAAATCTGCCCAAACTCATTTCCTGACACCATCGACAAAAGATTTGAAATTCTATCCATATCTAATTTGTCGAAAACATCATCAAGTAGAAGGATAGGTGAAAAGCCATAATTTTTTTTCATTATTTCATATTGGGCAAACTTTAAAGAGACCAAAAACGATTTTTGCTGTCCTTGGGAGCCACACCTCCTAATGGAATGCCCATTAAGTTTGAAAAGCAAATCATCTCTTTGAATACCAGAAGAAGTATATCCCAATATTCTGTCCTTTTCTCTATTGGCAGACAACAAGTCTCTAAGATTTCCTTTTTGCAAATCTGAAGAATAAACTATTGATATACTTTCTTTATCGCCTGACAAATCTGAATAATACTTTTGAATTATTGGACAAAGAGACTCAACAAATTTATTTCTTTCCTTAAATATATTATCGGCAAAATCTGCTAGCCTTTCATCATACACTTCCAATAAATCATCCTTAACAATTTTCCCTTTCAATAAGCGATTACGTTGTAGGAGAATTTTATTATACTGCTGCATATCAGACAAATAAGAACGGTACATTTGTGAAAGTACCCCATTCATAAATCGTCTTCTTTCTTCTCCAGAATCGCTTACCATAGAACTATCTGCTGGAGAAATAATTACGACAGGTATTTTACCAATATGATCAGATATTTTAGAATATGGTTTACCATCTACCTTTACTTTCTTTTCTCCGGAAGAACTTACCTGTATTGAAAATACAGATTCAGGAGCATTTAACATTGCATATTTGCCAGAAATAGCAAACATATCCGTTCCATATCTGAAATTAAAACGGTCTGATGTATTAAACGCACTTTTTGTCATTGAAAGATAATATATGGCATCAAGAAGATTTGTTTTGCCTTCTCCATTACCTCCTGATATACAGTTGATATTAGGAGAAAACTCAAGTTCAGAAAGTTTTATGTTCCTAAAATCAGAAACTACTATTTTGCGTAAAATTGCCATATATTGCAGTTAATTCCATTGAAATTAAAATATTGCATTAGCATAAAAGCGAGGTGCCTATTCCCCAGCGAAGATAAACATTTATCTGCAAATATTACTACAGATTTACCTTATTGAATAGTCATCTGTTTTCTAAGTTAAAAATGAGTGTGCTACGATTTTGATAATTTAGTAAATTTGTAGCAATAACTCTATTGAATGTTTAATGCAAGAGTTACAATTTAGAAATATGATATATAAAGATTTACTATATAGTGACACTATTGTGGCTCCTGCTACCCTTCCTGGGACAGGTGCAGTCAGCATAATAAGAATTAGCGGTAAGGATACGTTTATTATTCTTGATAAAATAATAAAATTTAAAAAAGGGAAAGCAATTGATTTTAAAGGATATACCCTACACTTTGGCACTGTATACAATAATGATGATCTTCCTTTGGATGATGTCTTGGTAAGTATATTCAAAAAACCTCATTCATATACAGGAGAAGATTCTGCCGAAATATCTTGTCATGCATCTTCATATATTACATCAGAAATTATCAGATTGGTATGTGAAGCAGGTGCAAGGATTGCAATGCATGGAGAATTTACCCAAAGAGCCTATATGAATGGAAAATTAGATTTGGCTCAAGCAGAATCGGTTGCAGATATTATAGCATCACAAAACGCTGCTTCACACAGATTAGCCTTCAATCAACTCCGAGGAGGTTTCTCTAAAGAACTTATGGAAATGAGGGCAGAATTGCTCAATATGCTGTCTTTGATGGAACTAGAACTCGATTTTAGCGAAGAAGATGTTGAATTTGCAGATAGAAGTAAACTAAAAGAACTGCTTAAAAAAATTTCAACTCATATAAATGACCTTATTAAATCTTTCCACCTTGGTAATGCCATAAGAACAGGAATACCTGTAGCAATTGTAGGTGCTGCTAATAGTGGGAAAAGCACATTGTTAAATGCACTCATTGGAGAGGACAGAGCTATTGTGTCAGATATTCCTGGAACGACAAGAGATACAGTTGAAGAAAATTTCATAATTGAAGGAGTAAATTTCCGACTGATAGATACAGCTGGAATAAGAGAAACTACAGAAATCATTGAAAAAATAGGTATAGAAAAATCATTGGAAAAGCTTTCGAAAGCAGATATTGTCATAGGTGTCATTGATGGAAGCCTTAATGAAAAAGATGTATTAGAGCAAGCCAATTATATCCTTTCTAAATGTAGTTCTCAAGAGCAGAAAATCATACTTGTTTTAAATAAAAAAGATATTTTTGATAAGGATGATAATGAAAACAAAAATGTTTCCACATTAAACAATATTGTTTCTTTAATTAATACAAAATTAGTTACTAATAGAACTAAAATAATAAAGTTATCTGCTGCCAAGAACTTTGGAATTGATGAATTAAAGAACACATTATTTAATATGCAGTCGGAAATGACAACTGGAAGTGACACCACATTAGTTACAAATGTCCGTCACTATCGAGCTTTGAAAGATGCTTATGAAAGTCTTTTGAAAGTTAAAAATGGTCTTGACACTTCCCTACTTACCGACCTTATATCCGCAGATCTCCATGAAGCAGTCAATGCCCTCTCCTCAATCACGGGCATGGATATTACAACTGATGAAGTTCTTGGAAACATTTTTAAGAACTTCTGTATTGGGAAGTAACTGCACCGAACCAACCTCACCGCCCAAGAGCAAGAAGCCCTCCAAGAGTATTAGAAAACCTAACTGATAAGTAATTATGGCAACATCGAAATATACGTGGATAGAGTTCTATCAGGAACTGGCAGACAAGTTGGTTCCGTATAAAAGCAAGCGTAGAGAACTGGTAACAATCGTTCGTAACGTATTCGAGAACAGCAAAATGAAACTTCCTAAGTTGGACGATTCTGATGCCGACTTCTTGGATATTGACCCATTTACTCTTTTTGGATTATTCAATAAGGCTCTGAAAACAGAGAATAGAATCGCCATCGCAAAAGAGTTTGCGGAGCGACTGAATGTTATGTCTTCTGTTCCTGAATATTTTGATGGCATTCCAGTTGTCAATATGCAAGCTGGCACCTTCTATTATTTCAAGAAAGACAGAGGCGCAAACGACATCGACAATTTATGGGAGATATTCGTTGCCGCATTAGATTTTGCAGACAATCCCAATAGTGCCACTCGCAATGCTTTCAAGGACATATACGATAAAGTCTTGCAACAGAAAGGCGTGAAATGGAATATCACCATGGGGTTGTATTGGATTCGCCCTGACTTCTTCCTCAATCTTGATGGAAGAAATCGTTGGTATCTGGATACAAAAGAATTTATTGATTTGGGTGATGTCGTTTATGAAAAAATGAACAATGCCCTTTCTGGAGAAGACTATCTGCTTCTTCTTGAGAAGGTAAAGCATCATATTGAGTCTGGGAAAACGGAGATAAAAAGTCTTCCAGATTTCTCATTGAAGGCATGGATACGCTCAGAGGAAGAAAATCAAAAAATAAGGGAGGCAAACCAGAAAGTTCCGAAAGATGACAAAAGTTCGGAGAGCCATTCATCCAGCGACGTTGTGAAAGACAGTGAAGGAGAATATACCTCTATCCGCAAAACACACTACTGGGTATATGCACCAGGAGAGAAGGCTTCCATGTGGCATCAATTCTATGCAGGCGGCATTATGGGGCTTGGTTGGCATGAATTGGGCGACCTGACTCAGTATGAGACAAAAGAGGAAATGCGACAAGAGATTGTCAAACAAAGCGATGTATCCACGAGCGCCAAGAATGCTGCTCTGGCTAACTGGGAATTTGCTAACGAAATGCAGATTGGCGATGTCATCATAGTCAAGAAAGGTCATAAGAAATATCTTGGTTGGGGTGTAGTAACCTCGGAATACTATTATGATGCAAGCAAATACTCCGAATACGGCTCTCAACGCAAGGTCGATTGGCGTGCTAAAGGAGAATGGGATGAGACTGAAGGTACTATAGTCAATAAAACGCTGACAGACATCACCAAATATCCTGACTATGTAGCCCGGATATTCGACATACTTGGCATCAACAATAAAACTAACGAGGAAGGGCCAGATGCTTTGCCAACCTACACAAAACAAGACTTCCTCTCAGAAGTATATATGGAAGAGAAGAACTACGACACTCTCGTTGGGCTTCTCAAGCGCAAAAAGAACATTGTGTTACAGGGAGCGCCTGGTGTAGGTAAGACTTTTGCTGCCAAGCGACTGGCATACTCCATTATGGGTGTGGTTGATAAGGACAGAGTTCAGTTTGTCCAGTTCCACCAGAACACGTCCTATGAGGATTTCATTATGGGATATAAGCCGTCGGAAGAAGGTGGTTTTGAACTTCGTGAAGGTGTTTTATATCAGTTTTGCATGAAGGCAAAGTTTGATCATGCAAACGACTACTTCTTCATCATCGATGAAATTAACCGAGGAAACATCAGCAAAATCTTTGGGGAGTTGCTGATGCTCATTGAAGCTGACAAGCGTGGTAAAGAAACATTACGTCTCAGCTATCAAACTAAGGAAGATGAAGAGTTCACCGTTCCAAAGAACCTTCACATCATTGGAATGATGAACACCGCCGACCGTAGTCTTGCGGTCATAGACTATGCACTCCGTCGCCGTTTCAGTTTCTACACAATGCAGCCAGCATTTAAGGCAGAAACATTTATTGACTACAAGAAAAGTGTTAATAATGAATCGTTTGATAATCTCATAGACACAATCATCGCATTGAACAAAGAAATCACTGAAGATGCCGCCCTGGGCGAAGGTTTCGTGATTGGCCACAGTTATTTCTGCGGTTTTTCATCAGATGACAACGACATAAAATCGCACTTACAAGCAGTTGTGAACTACGACATCATACCTACAATCAAAGAGTATTGGTTTGACAACGAGGACAAGGTAAAGGATTGGATTGAGAAATTAACCAAAACAGTAGAATGACAGTTGACAAAGGCATATTAATTCGCAATATCTATTACATGTTATCTTATGCTTTTCAGGTCTTGAACGAGCGACAATACGAATCAATCAAGTCTGAGAAGTTTGATAACATTGCCAATCTGTGCGCTGCAATCCTTATCAAAGGTGTAAGCAAGCAGTTGAAACAGGGACTCTACCAGACCTATATCGAAAAGGTGGAGCCGCTCACATCCCTGTGTGGTAAAATCAATATGCCTGAATCCATCAAATTGCTCGTACAGCATGAGCAACGGCTTTCGTGTGAGTTTGATGAACTATCCATTGACAACATCTATAACCAGATTATTCGCTGCACCTTAACTGCCTTGCTTTCACACAAAGATGTTGAAAAGGAGAACAAGCAGTCATTGAAGCGATTGAGTGGATATTTCAACAATGTATCGTTCTTGGAGGGTAAAAGCATAGATTGGTCAAGACTCCAATATCGAAGAGACAATCGTAACTATATGATGCTTATGAACATCTGCTACTTTGTGTGGTATGACCTTTTACTCTCTACCGATGGAGGAACATTCAAGACGATGACATTTGGCGATGAAACCATGTCTCGTCTGTACGAGAAGTTCATCCTGGAGTTCTATAGGAAGCATTTCCCAGAGCTTCATGCAATGCCTTCCCAAGTGAAATGGGATTTGAAGGAAGATCCTGCCACTATTCAGTTACTGCCTACGATGAATACCGACATCATGCTTACAGGCAATAATAGCGGTAGGACACTGATAATTGATGCGAAGTATTACGGCAAAACGCTTTCAACTGGGCTTTATGGGAAAAAGATGTTCCACACAAACAATCTATATCAGATTTACGCTTACGTCAAAAACCACGATGCAAAACAAACAGGCAATACAAGCGGTATGTTGCTCTATGCCAAAACTGAAGAAGATATTACTCCCAACGAATCATTCACTTTTGGGGCTAATCGTTTTTCAGTAAAAACCCTTGACCTAAACTGCCAGTTTGAGAAGATTAAAGAACAGCTATCAAAAATAGCAGTATCATTATAAACCGATTAGCATATGGCATCATTCCGCACCATAAAAGATTTGATACGCATCTTGAACAACGAGCAGAAGATTCTGCATGAGATGTTCGAGAAGCGAAAAACTGTGTCGTTCAAGAATGACGATGCTTTGAAACTTGTGGACTATGATGAGAGCCGATTGGAAAAGCTTCTCGCCTATGGTCTCATATATAGAAATGGACATTGTCTGGAGCTTGAAGATGTCCATCAAACCTATTGGGAGGAAGTGCTTGATGCCAACGAGGTTATTAACGTAGGACTCGATGTAGATAACGAACCTGTCGTGAGACAGTTTTGAATTCTTGGGGTATATATGTTCCACCCACTGCTACGCCTCAAAGTAATTCCTCAAGTGACGCAGTGATTGTCTCCCCAACTCACGTGTACGGCAGCGTCTTTTGTCAGCAAGATGTCAAAGTAGGCTTCCTCTCCGCAAGTCCAGTTCAAGCACTGCATATATATCGTTATCTTATCAGTTTCCATCATTCAAATACCAGTATATCAACGTAAACGTTAGTCATCCCTTCTACAGGCGATACAATCGGCATGTTATCTACGTTTTATCTATGCGTTTAACAAAATCATATCGATCTGTAGCCTTATTGGAATCCAATACACCATCGCTTTCTTCACCATATAGCAACTTTATGCCTTTACGTGTCAGTTTCATTTCGTCATCGTCCGATTGGCGTATAAGTTTTGACTGAACCAAATGATGGGTACCTTTGATTATTGAACCCTTCACTGATGCACGTACTATTATACGGTCATAAAAGTCCTTCAAGGTTTCATCAATATCCGATGCGGCATCGCTGCTTCTCATGCCGCTACCTACAAAGTCATGACACATTTCATAGAAGAGCGCACGACTTTCCACATCATCAATAGTGGCTTTTAATTCTGAAACCAAAGGCAATTCAGCATATTCGGCTTCCAACTTTTGGACGCATATAAATAATTTATGGGTTTCGTTAACTCCATTGCTTCTGTCCTCTTTCAGCATATAAGGAAGATGGACTATCGAGACCATGTTTAAGGGTCTGAACTTCATCGCTGACGCTCTCCTCAATACTTTCAGATCAAGTAAAATCAATGTGTTTGATTTTTTGTCATGTACTTAGCTTCAAGATAATCAACTCTACCTCTTGATTTTTTCCATCGAATTAATATTATTTCTCTTCCTATAACAAATAGTAATTGAAGTTTCACATAATTCGTCCATCTAACACTCCGGCAAAGGTATCCATTTCCCTTTTAGAAAGACCTGACCGTACAGCCAATTCTCGCCATCCTTTTACGGCTTCAATCACCTCTGATACAATTTTCTCTGCCGTATTTCTGTTGAGCATATACTCCTCACAAGCATCCAATAAGATACTTAAATCTGCCTTGTTGGAAGTAGAAGAGATAAGCAGGCTTTGATTTCACCATGAACGGTAGTTTAATATTACTCAGACTTCATCAAAAAGGCTGTTTATTGGCAACTTTTCCACCTCACTCGTTCCAAAGCTTCTATCAAACCACTGTAATTAAGCGACTTCAATGGTTCTTTGTCAGGAGCAAAACTGCATGAGTTCACTTTCATGTCCCATGAAACAGAACAGAAGTTCGTCGGACGTTGACATTTCAGCAGGCAAGATGGGCTTTGGAAGGGCTTTCCGCCAGACACTGAAGCCAATTGTCTAGAAGTTGGTGTATTGGAGAAACGCTGTGGTACAAGAATTATTTGGTCATTTTTCAGCACCTTGCTCATCCGTTCATATACATTTTTAGCCCGAGCAACCTTATCTGCTCCAACCAATAAATTCAGTCCAGGTTTAACCCCAATTGACGCGATTCGTTGAACTTGGCGTTCCGCCCTGTTCACTTCTGCTTCATTGTCAGGTTTGTGGATGGTTATATGAATCTTGTCCGGCTTATGCCCTGTCAGCATTCCCCATATCAGTTCATTCTCTAAAGGCAAGCCGTTTGAGGTAACCGACAAATAACACTTTGGATAAAGAGCGTCTATAACATCAAAAATGCCCCCATACTCAAACGGCTCGCCGCCACCCAATGATACTGACTTCACGCCATGAGCTATACAGTCCAACGCAAAGTCTATCACCTCCTGCGGCTTCCAAAGCGTATTGCCCTCACGTGTGCTATGGTTATAGCAGAAAGTACATTGCTTTGAGCAATAGTTGGACAGGTCTATTGAGAGTATTTCAATGTTCATCTTTTTATTAATTATTCAGGTTAGATTCCATTGCGTCTCCATTTTAACACAAGTTACATTATTGGCTAATTGTTACAATTGAGACAGAATTTCATCATTCTCTTCTTTATTCTGATTCCATCTTCTTTTGAAATGATATGTGGGAATTCTCGACCTCGATATGGTTTTTTGGCCAGTTCTTCTATTGCCTTTCTTTGGAAAATGATTTCAGACCTGAAATACATGGGGTATTTCTCCCCCGCTATCTCTATCTCGTGATTCGATAAGTCATAGCGTTGAGACAAGGCTTTTCTGGCATTTGCATCCACAATGATTACCCTCGGACGAAGAATCCCTATCATGTCTTCCATATAACGATAGTTCTTGATAAAATAAGCTGTCAACTGTTCTTCAGAAACCTTTTTCTTCACTTCATTTTCCATAATAAAATCAGTTCCAGGAACATTATAGGGAATCTTACCTAAGAATGGTAGAATTATGGAGTGTTGATTAATTAGATCACTTTTCACGTTTATCATGTATCCTATTTTGCTATAGGGGCTGACTATATGCATAACTGTTGGTCTATTGGTAAATTGCCTTGATTGACAAGTGTAACAAGAAAAAGAACACTGTGTGCAACCAAATTTTTCTTTTTCCGAGCAATAGTCGAAGAAGTCTAACGGATTAATATCGATATTGATATACGCTTCTGTCCCATCAGTGAGAGGTAGAAGTGTATATTTATATCCATCGACAATAATCATATCCATGTCATCGTAATATATATCACAAAGGCTCCATTCGGCAGGTTGGAAATGCTCTGTTTCACTAAACCTCAGCGGTATGTGTAATACCCTGTCACGTATTTTTTCCGGCAATTGGTCAATCTTAACAGGCTGTATCGGGATATTCATTCTTTTAGGGAGATGATCTGTCCAATATGGTTGATGATATATGTAATACGGAGAGTTGTCATACTCTTTCGTATGGATGACTTTACCGTCTACATATTCATCATTTATCCAGTATCTGTTCATTTCATAAGTTCTGAGAATAATCTTACGATCCAGCATTCTCTTGAGCGTTGATCTTAATCGTATATGCCTTGGCTTATTGCCTCTTGCCTCAATTATAGCATCATAAAAATCGATATGATACAGTCCTAACTCTCTGGAGATACACCTTTCCAGCGAGGCATCGTCTCCATGTAACAAATCAAAAAAGTCTTTTTCTTTATCCGTATCGATTTGAATTACCGTATTATAATAGTAATAATTTTCCGTGTCTTCAGGAAGGCGTGGCTGAGAAAGCATCTCAAAAATCTGAGACTTTGTCAGGGATATGGTAAGATATTTATTTTCACCACCTTCATCATGCCCAAACATCAAGTCTTCTATACCTGTTTGCTCTGTTTCCTTAGGCACAGGACCATTCTCGTTGAAATACAGTATTCCAACGTTTCCATCGTCATCTGCAATATACCATGCTGTTGACATGGAATGAGTTGCCGGATATTCTTTGTCGATTTTCATATATCTGTTTCGTTATTTTTAATATCTTCACAATACTCTGCTCATGACTTTTCAATATCGCTGAAATCATCGAATATAACTTCTACGAAATCTTCATTTGACAGGTCAATTTGATTTTGAAAATATGAGGGGAACTTAATATGTTTTGCATTCTTTTTCCATTCCTCTCTTTTATTCTCCCCGACCCAACTTGTATCTTCAAGATATTGGAAAGAACGGGCATACTCTTTCAGGTTATCTGCCGAATAGTATATATTATCATATATCGGTTCGGTAGGGCCTTGATCAGAACAGATTAGAACCTCATTACAGCCAAACATTTTTGCCTGGTTAAATATCTGAATTCGATAATTATGCAACCATTCCCGATATGAACCAAAGTGATGAAATGCTTCCTCCCATATGCTCCACCTGCCATATATCTCTACATCAAGATCTACATTCTCCTTGAATATTCTGATATCAAGAGTCTCTTCATCATCTTCAATTTCATATAATTCATAATAGTCCTCACTCAGTATTGATTCTGCGAATTGACCGACAAAAGTTGCTTTACGAAGTTTGTCTATGCCTACTGCTTCCTGAATGCGGTGTTTTTGATAATCAGAGACTATCATTTGTAGGCAGTCATTGGAATTATTAACTTCAAACTTTCCAAATTCGATTAATTCATAATGATTGGCTTTACTTACGACATTCTTTTCCTTATCATACTCGTATTCATTTCTATATACGAGCCTGATATTCTTATTCATTCCTTTTGCAACTTCTTTTGCAGTTGCAAAAGGATCATGGACCGGCAAATTATGCCTTAATCCTATTTGTACTACATCCCATCCCATTGTCGTATTTTTTTATTGCTGTCCGGTAAAACTTTATTAAACAAAATAAATCACTTCTCACGAGGTATCACCCCTTTTGGTTATCTTTGTTTTTGCTAAATAAAAAACATAACTATGAGCCAAGATAGTCATTTTACCGGACAACTATTAATATTTTATATCTTTTAAATGTTTATGTCCGCATTCTTGACGGTTTATTGCTAACTTTATATCATATTTACTCATAAATAATAGAAGTATTTGAGAAATATCGGGCATGTTCCATTATTTGAGACAAGGCGAATTTAACTTCATACACAAACAACATCCAATAAAAGATGAATATTCCATATAAAGAGCAATTAAGCAGGCACGTTGAAAATATCTTCAAGGGATATTCGACGCCTGGCCTACACATCTGCGATATTGCAACAGGTGGCGGAAAGTCATATACAATCGGCAAGCTGACCTGCGAATACTACCCTGAAAATTTTGACCGCATTGTTATCCTCTGCGTCCAGAATAAACTGGTGGACAGCATGAATCGGGAAATTGACCGTTTCGTCAACACTGAAAGCAGTCTTATATCCTCATCTGACAAGCTTGTAATAGAGAACAATCCCGAAGTTATCTCTCATGCAGTCAAGAACGGTTTGTTCGAAAGGCTTTTAGAAGAGATGTTCTACCAAGTAGGGAAACAGAAGGATGCAGTTAACAAGGTCAATGAGATACAATACAGTTACAATGACGTCAAGAAGATATATGAGGGATTGGCAGGATTAATCAAGACTCTTGACGAAAGTGGCAAGAACGACTACATCCTCAGTCAAATCAACGAGAGTGAAGCCAGACTTCGCAGGGCTGTCCGTGGATTCTTCGACACCTATAAAAGACACCTCGAAAAAACAAAACAAGTGAAGAAAGTCTCTCTCGAAACAATTTTAAGCAGGTTCAAGTCTCTTGCAAAGGTTTATCCCCAGGTTGATTACAGACGAAAAAAAGTGCTTCTAATGACCGTTCATAAAGCGATGTACGGCATTGACCCTATTCTTTCGGAGAGAATATATCTCCATGATATTGCGGAGAAGAACAAAAAGACACTTATTATATTTGACGAGTCCGACCAGGCCGCAGTCGCCATGCGCACAGCAATCATCGACCAATCCATCGAAAATGCGGGAGGTAGCAAGAGATTTGCAAAGGGGTATAATGGTTATCTGCAATATAAGGATTTGATTGATAACCCGGAACAAATCGCCAATGATTATTACGGTGATTTATTGGAGAGAAGCCTTAACAAAGCCAAAGAAATCATAAAGACAAACTGGGAAAAAGTCGTAGGCAATATTATTCCTTATAGGAATATCTTCTTAGGCAATAAAGAAGAATTGGAGACATACAGAAAAGGAGTATTCTTTTCTGGTCCTGCTCTGAAATTAAATATATCCACAAAGGAAGACAATACCAACTCGTATATCTGCCATAAGAATAACGACCGTCATTTCAGCCTTGTTCACTCTAAGGACGACAATCTGCTGATGAAAGAATATGCAGTGGGAATTCCGTTAGACAGATTCCTCTCTCTAATCATCGCTAACACCACGTCTATAAAGTCACAGCTCAGAAAGGTCATAGCCGAATCCCTTAAACAAAGCAGGGAACAATTCGAGACCGAGGAAAAAGAAGTCGCAGCCAATACCTCCACGACAAATCATTATCTTGGCTACCCTACATTGGAACGGGAGATACATACTTTATTATCTCGTTTTGAAACCTCTTCGGAATATCATTTTGAACAGCAGATTAACGAATTCATGACAAACAGAAAGAATCTGTTTGTATCTGGTGGCGGCTGCAAAATTAAATTGCCCGATTTCTCAGTCTATTCCCAAGGGGTGCAACTCTACCAAGAAGAAATTGACGAGCGTGACAACCAGCACAGGGTCAGACTATCATGCAGGGAGATTGCAACAACTCCGGAAAAGATATTGATCGATCTCCTAAACACTGACGGAACTTCTGTTGTCCTATGCTCAGCGACAGCCTCATGCTGGTCTGTGGTAAGTAATTGTGATATCAAGTACTTAAAGCAAACGCTTGGAGAGAAAGTTCATGTGCTTTCCAAAGAAGATCGCGAGACTTTTGACAACCTTGTCTCCCAAACATATCCCTCAGCACACCATATTGAAGTTGTACCTCTGGAAAAGTATGAATATAACGATAAGAGAGAGAATGCCATCGCTTTGCCTGGCAAATACAAGAATTTGTTTTCTAATGAGGCTTTGAAAGAAGGACTAGTAGACAAATGGTTCAGTATCACACACAAAGGACTGAAAAAGACTGCTAAGAATAATGATGACATAAGGTTCCAACTATACAGGCTTTTCCAGTTTATTGAAGCATATCATTGGTTCTTTACACACAAAGACATCCATAGCATGATATTCTTCCAAAACCGTACGGGAGATAAGGACAAGGATCAGATTAACGTCCTTAGTTGCCTGATAGACGGAACTTTCAAGAACATGGATTGTCCTTTGGAAGACGAAATCCCGTCAAGTTGGGACAATGTCCATATCCGTATTTCCAAAGACTGGGAAGACGTGGAATCTAACATTCTGTCAGAACTAAGCCTGGACAAAGATGCAAAACTGATGCTTATTTCGGCCTATGGAAGCTTCAAGGCAGGTGCCAACATGCAGTATGATATACCAGAAGGTCTTGAATATACAAGTGGCGACAACTGGATGAATGAAGGAGAAAAGCTAAAAAAGGACTGGGATGCCATCTATGTACAGTCTCCTACGGCATACCTAATGATGAATGAAGACGGCAATGAGGCGACATTTGAAAAAAGCCTTTACAATGCCATGCTAACACTGATGATGCTGTATGAAAGAGGATGTCTTTCCAAATCAGATGTCGCACAGTGGCTCTGTTATGCATTGTCCAACAATTTCATGTTTGGCGAGAAGCGGAATTCTGGAATCATCAAGGATAAAGCGGCATGGGCACAAACAACAGTTGAACAGGCTATTGGCAGATTGTGCAGAACAAGGAATAAGCCTCATACGACATACATTCTATTTGACGAATCCATGAAGCCTTTTTTTGATGCCTCGAATATGGAAAAATCGCTCACTAAAGAATTCCGAGCTTTGGCAGACTACATCTTATTGCATCGAGATAAAAAAGAAGATGACATCGACCCGGAAGAGGTCATGCGGTGCAATGATGCCAACTATTCACAGGCACAATTGGATCACCTACGCAGAATAGCACTTCGTTATACCCCTCACCTGCAGGAGGAAGATGAATTTGACGATGACGTTGAGGAAGAGAACGAGCTGCCTTACAATGTAAGAATCAGTCAGTTAATGTACCAGAGCTACAAACAGACCATCATCCGAAAGCCCGTAATCGCCACTCTTGAGGATTTGGACGAGAGTGACAAGCGACTGACTTTTATTACGAAGTGCTATGGTGACTGGAAACGCAACTCCAAATGTGAATTTAACTATTACTTTAATGAAAGTTTCAAGGCTTGTCCAAAAGGCAAGGGAAAGCCGTTCCCCTATCCTATTTCACCATCCTATGTCAGACTTGACGTGCTGATGAAAAATCCTGTCATCAAATGCCATTTTGAGAGAAACGGTTTTGCAACAACTTGGGAAAAGGAAGGCATAATACTACACCCACAGATACTCGCCACAGACTATGCTGGGGAAATTGGAGAAGAGGCATTCAAGGCAATCTTGTTACATTATACAGATTGTACAGAAGATAATGTCAAGCATTTGGAAGGAAAGGATTACGAATTGGCCGATTTCGTTATCACTAATGAAGACGGAAGCTACAGAATCGCATTTGACGTAAAGAACATGAATCCCAATGCGGACCATAATGATAAAAAAGGCGACATGCCCACTGCCCAAAAACGGGAAATCAAACACAAACGGCTGGGATGCGAGTTGATAACGGTTAACATGCTGCACATGAACACTACCGGAATGGATGAGATTCATGAGATTCATGGTGTTATAGATGAGAATGGGAAAATCATTCCAAGTGCCATCGAACGTATTCAGCAACTTGTAAATAGAGATAGAGTATGAAGTTAGACGAGAAATATATTAAAAGTTTACCGCTTACGACCAACAAGATCAACGTGACTCTCGACAGGAAAGTATTCTTTTCGAGATATTCCATAGTGTCATACTATGGCACTGACAAGGATCTGAAGAACCTTGCATACGAGCAACTTTCAGACACACCTTGCTTGTCTGTAACCGGCATAAGGGCAAGATGGTCAGGATTACATTATCCTACTACTCGCTTTTTTATTATGACAGCCAATGGTAAAGAGGGTGAAGTATTGAACAGCCTAAGAGCATATGAGCATATCCGTTCAAAAGTCGATACGCTGGAAGAATACAACAATACACTACGGCAAAGGATTATTGCCTCTCTTGCCATCAACTCGCTTGGTAAGAAGAGAAGTGATAAGATGATGTATAATGATGGAGCACTGCTAATATGCGATGACAAGAATTTCAATGCCCCCAAATCAAGGCAAGAACTTGTTTGTCTCAAGGTAGAGATTAATGAATATATGAATCTTACGGCCAAGACCATATCATTCTCCAATCCATCTTCATTCAAAGAACTGAGGAAACGCAAAAACTGCGTCTTCAAAGTCGGGAAAGACATAGGTGGATGCTTATGGGAAGGGCAATCTGTGAAGCCTGTAGTAATAAAGGACTTCAAGGATGGAGACTTCAACTTGAAAGAACTATATGTGCAGAAGAAAAGATTCAGTGACAACAAAAACAACGTTCCCTATTGGCCTTATAACAAAGAGAACTATACTCACGGAAAACTGTTTGCCATTTGGCAAGTAGTGGAGTCCGTCAATGAAGACTTTGATGGTCTCGTCGAAGTTGACTTTTGCGATTTTGAAGTATTGCACTATGATGAATGCAAGACAGGAGATGACATGCTCTCATTCCTGAAAGAACACCTATCAGGAAAAAGCATTTATATTGAAGACCCATTTGACACTTCTGCATCAAGGGAACTGACAAGTCAATTCAAGAATGAGGCCCTATCTGTTATGGACGATAAACTTTTCTTTCCACAAAAAGCTTCCGGAAATGATATGGTAATCAAACTGTGTGAGCCCAAAGAGTATGGTGCAAGTAATACCAATTATACTAAATCCCTATACAGGATGGCACACTCCGGCAACGTGCTTCAACATATCACATTCTACGGCAATGAGAAGGATGACAAGATAAGCAAGGCAGGTGCAAGAAGGATTCTTATTGAATTGCTTGTAAAAGATTCGTTAATCAACAGAAGAATGCCCAACGAATTGACAGAACTGATTACCAATTGGAAATTCTTCCGATACAAGATTAATGAAGGGTTCGTGCATGGTGCATCGTTAGGCGTTGACACCACAAGCACAATGAGTATAAAGGAATACGGTCTGTCTCAAAACAGCTTAGGAGAAGATTTCGAGCAGTTCGTCATCGATAATTTAAGATATAACGAATATGACAAGATTCGTGGCGGACAGGATTATATGGCTATGGAGAAAAATGGCAACGTTTATCTGATTATCAATACGGAAGAGATACCCATACTCGACGCCAAATTGATTGATGACGGATATGGGAAAGTGGTAAATGAAAGAGAAACCATATCCATGTTCAAACGAAAGAAAGTGGCGCATGAATATCTGCGAGGCTATATCGGCTTCCACTTGTGGAAGTCTGAAGGCATCGAGGGAGAAGCAAATGGTTCCTATTCGTATATATCAGGCACGAACAGCGAGAACATGCAAATCATGCAAAATACCAAAATGGAAAAGATGCCTCATGCAAGGAGGATATTTGTCTTAAACAAAGAGCATCCTGAAACAGTTGAGAACGAGATTATGGAGATTGCCGCCATGTTGAAATTCGGCTTCGGAAGATGGAATGAACTGATGACCTACCCCTTTCCATTCAAGTTCCTTCAGGAATATCTGGATGATGCCTGTGAGACGGTTTTCTCAAAACACTGGAAAGACATTACTTACAAAGGAGAATTATAGACTACAAAATAGAATAATGAATTATGTTAGGAGCGATTATAGGTGATATAACAGTAGTCGTTATGGACGCCATTCCGCATGACGAAGTGACTGAAAATATATTAAAAGAAGAAGAAATTCGATGAGATACATTTTAAGTATAAAAGTCACACCAAGTAAGTAAATAAGACACAGTATAGTAATCCACACCTAAGAAAGCCCCGTTCTCCGTTCGCTTATGACCAAGTACATATCCACGAATGGGGAAATGACGGAGTACAAACGTACACCACTGCTGGAGCTGAGTGGCACGAACTGAATTGGTCATAACTTTCAACGGGTTCTGCCACCATGTTATATTTTTCCTCTGTTGTCTGATATGATTTTATCCTTCTATCTTCAAGATAGATATGATTTCAACAGACATTCCCAAACGGTAAACCCATAGAAGCTAATTTTTGCCGTTGCTCTATATCCCTGTCCTGATTGCGGAGGTTTTGACAATAAATCGGACTACGACATCATTTTCGATGCAAAAGCCCTTGAAAAGGGCCTTAAATCAATCTGGAACGGATTCAATATTAAAACAGAAATTCAAGAAGATCTGTTTAACGAGTTCTTGCGAAAATTCAACGAAGCAGCTGCAGAAGGTATTGCTGAATCTGGAAACTATAACGTATCTGATGCCTTTCTTGAAAGCATAAGGAAAGGGAATGAGGTCTTTTCTGCATTCAAAACGCATCGAATGCAGAATGAGATTGCTGCAAAGTTGCTTGACAATAAAGGTTCTTTGAAATCCTTTGACAAGTGGAAACAGGATGTCAAAGGTCTTACGAATCACTTTGTAGGAAGTTGGTTAAAAACAGAGTATAACACTGCAGTAGTTCGCGCTCACAGGGCAGCAGACTGGCAGCACTTCGAGGATGAGCAGGACGTATATCCTAACGTGCAATGGATGCCGACCACTTCTCCGAATCAGGATCCTCTGCACAGGCACTACTGGGAGAGGAAACTAACATTACCTGTGAACGATCCATTTTGGGATGAGCACCATCCTGGGGACAGGTGGAACTGCAAGTGTACTCTCAAGCAGACAGATGAGCCTGTAAACGACAGCGCAATAAGGGA
>CAMQDS010000008.1 GCA_946999645.1 uncultured Bacteroidales bacterium | reverse complement strand
CATGGGTCCCTCCCGTTTACGAAGCCACGGGTGGCTACGCTGCCCCAAGCCCCTGTCTCTCTTCGGCTTTGACGCACGTTCTGCACTTATGTTTTGCAGTTATATTTCGCGTTTATGTTCTGCATTTTTGTTCCCCAGATTGGTAAGTTCTGCGTTTTCTGAATATGAGGGAGAGATGTTAAGACTACGAAGAAAGAGTGGATTCCATGAGGAGCAATGCTACCGCATGAATAATAATAAAGAGCCAATTAAAAATCAATGATCATGAAAAAGGAAAAATATTTAGTCGCGGATTGGGAGATCCCGATTCACGGTGACACGAAAGTAAGGAAGAAATAGATAAACCAATAGAAATTACTCTAACTTTATAATAAAAAGAATATAATTATTATTATATTTATGGTATGAGTAAGAGACAGGAAATATTAAGAAGAATAAGAGCATTACGGAATGGAATCATCTTCGATTGTGATTCTATCATCTCCGAGGAATTTAATAGGGGGGACGTTGCGGTCATACTCTGCGAACTTAAAAAATCAGGAGAAATCAAATGTCTGACCAAAGGTGTATTCTATAAACCTGAAACTTCCTCATTTGGGTTGGGAGAACTTCCGCTTGAGAAGGATGAAATAATCAGATATTTCTCAAAGAGGCTTGATGCCCATATATCAGGCCAATATGGATATAATCTGCTGGGTCTGACTGAACAGAATGCCCAAACGGTAACTCTCGCAGGTAAGCACCGGTTCAAGGAGTTCTGCATTCAAAACTGTCGTTTCAGATATATGAAATCCTACGTCGGATATGTGCGAGACAAGAACACCCTGTCGGATGCTATACTACTTGATGCACTGACAAACATAGAGAAAGTGTCAGGAAAAACCGGGTACGAACTGTTCCGCATCCTGAAGGGAATGATTGGAAGAATGGAAGATTCAAAGCAAAGAAAACTTATAGGAATGGCTGGAAATTATCCGACAAGAACCAGATACCTGCTCTCAAAATCGATTGGAAAGACAAGCCATTCCGTCGGGAAAGATCCGATCCTGAACATCTGCAATAAATCAAAATATGATATTGAATACAAAAATACCGTGCTTACATAAAGACAGGGAACTGTTTAGAGAACTGATCGATCTATCAAGTAATCATTTCGGCATAGCCACTTCAAAGCCTATAAACTCATAAATTTTTTCAGAAGATCTGGATCTATATATAGATACAAACATCCAAAATGCAGGCGGTGATCAGGAGCGAAACAACCATCAGTTCAATAAAACGAAAGACATCCATATATCAATCCTACCTTTAACCCCTTATTATGCACTGCGTTCCAAAGAAAAAATTTTACAAATTTCATGGTCTCCTTCATCGGAGGCCTTTTTCTTTGCCTCGTAGGGCGTTTTTCTCTTGCAAGTTCAGGCGGAGCAGTGCTACCGCCTGAATAAAAATGGAAAACAATTTAAAATTCAATATTATGAAAAAAGAAAAAATATTTAGTCGCGGATTGGGAGCTTCCGACACACGGTGAAACCAAAGTCGGGAAAGAACAAATGCCGAAAACCGAATAAGAAAACAATAAGGCAAATAATTCGTATCTTTGAAAAACTATGGAACAATCAGATTATGAGTGGGAAAGAAAATCAGCATAAGATATCAATACGCTTCTTCAATGATAAAAAAGTTCGAGCACTATGGGATGAAGAAAACGACAAATGGTGGTTTTCCGTTTTGGATATTATTGCAGCGATTAACGGACAGGAGGACTACGAGAAGACACGTAACTACTGGAAGTATCTCAAAAATAAACTCAAGAAAGAGCAAAATGAACTGGTTAGTGCTACTAACCGTTTCAAACTGCAATCACTGGACCTGAAAATGAGACTGACAGACATGCTGGACGGGAAAGGTACAGTACAACTGGCAAAAGCGATACCAAACGATAAGTCCAAAGTCTTTCTTGACTGGTTCACCTACAGCGACAACACAATTGACGGGCAAAGCAAGAAAAGAGCCTATCAACTCTTCGGGAGCGGGCTTCTGACAGATTCCAATCCCGGAACGATAAAGAACCTGCAACAGATTCACGCCTATCTTTTTGCTGGGCTGTACGACTTCGCAGGACAGATACGGACAAAAAACATCTCAAAGGGAGGATTCTCATTCGCAAACTGCATGTATTTACCAGAAACGCTGCAGTCAATAGAGAAAATGCCACAGAAAACTTTTGACGAGATAATGAACAAGTACGTCGAGATGAACGTAGCTCATCCGTTTATGGAAGGCAACGGCCGAAGCACGCGAATCTGGCTTGACCTGATACTAAAAAAGAGCCTCAAGAAGTGCGTTGACTGGAGTCAGATAGATAAGAACGAATATCTTACCGCAATGTGCGAGAGCATTGCGGACAGCAGGCATATCAAGTCTTTAGTTGAGCCTGTCCTTACGTCCAGAATCGATGACAGGGAAATGTTCATGAAAGGAATCAACTATTCATATTATTACGAACAGAACGACTTATAAAATAATAATATAATACTTAAAACAATAGAGAAACATAAAATAATAAATTAACTTAAAACAATAAATTAACATAAAACAATATGAAGCACATCATTGAAAAACTAACCTTTTTATCCTTTCTTCTTGTATCGATATTTTTAGGTTCTTGCAAAAAGGAAATAGAAGAAAAGCCTTTGTCTGTTAATATTTCTTCACAAAAAGTCGAACTTGGCTATGAAGAAACTGCAACAGTGAACTATACCTTTACAGATGCAGATGGAAAACTTAATGTAAGCGTTACTGGTCTTCCAAATGGTGTATTATTTGAGGACATCCGTATCGATAAGCAAAGCGGCAAACTGAAATTTAAATCATCGATAGATAAACAAGAATCCGTAGAAGTGAAGGTGCTATTCAAGGATAGTAAAAACACTATAACTAAAAATTTGACTATAAATCTCCTTACTGATAGGACACCTTTCTCTGTCGTTACTGAAAGCGATAAGATTTCAATTTCTACAGGAGAAACAGAGATAATTAGATACTCTGTCATAAATGCGGATGGTAGAGTGAATGTAAGACTTAAAAACGAAATACCGGGACTTAAACTCTCTTACAACTTTGACGAGAAGAATTCAAAGGGGGAAATCACTTTCAGTACTTCAATTAAGGAGGTAAAAAAGATTGAAGGGATACTTGTGTTTTCTGACGGACGCAAGGAATGCGAAGTGGCGATCACTTTCGAGTTCGGAAAATGGGCAGTCGTGCCTGCAGATCCGATAGAGGCAGATCCGATAGAGATTGTTATATAGGACATAATCTACCTAAAAGATACAATAAAAGCAACGAAATGCCGTTTACGATTGCCTGCGATACGGACATCGATGAGGTGAATGTTCATACTACATCGGGGATTGATGCAACCCTATAATACAAAATCTAAGGAAAATAGCATCAGTATTCTAAACGTAGAGAATGGACTAAGTAATACTTAATTTAAAAGAAAAGAGTTCGGTATGATACCGAACTCTTTTTTTTACTAATCTGCACCTTCTTCAGGGGCTGCCGAGGGAGATTGAGTTGCGGGGAAAGAATGTGGTTAGGCTGCTGATAATTATTCAGGAATTATTAAATTTGTTAAAATTGAGTAAAACTTTTACACAAATGAAATTAAAAATTGCAGCAAGCCTCGTTGTGTCGGTAGGAATGTTAATCCCGACTTCACTTTTGGCAAGGAAAAAACCGTTAGACCATGATGTCTACGATAAGTGGGAAAAAATAGCATATGTTGGAATGTCAGATGATGGAAATATTATTGCATATCAAATTGCCCCACAAGAAGGAGATACTAAACTTATAATTCGTAATTCCGTACCAGTAAAGAAAAAGGCACGAATAAGAGAACTTATCATACCGAGAGGTACTGATGTGTCTATAGATCCGGATGGAAGTTTTTTGTATTGTCGTATTTCCCCAGAGTTTGCAAAAACAAGACGTGAGAAAATAAAGAAAGTCAAAAAAGCTGATATGACCCCTGATACTTTAGGAGTTTTAAATCTTGCCACTATGGAACTAAGAAAAATTCCAAATCTTATTTCCTTTGCTACAGGCTTGGATGATAGAAAGATAATTGCTTATAAGTCAGAATGGAAACAGAAAGATACAACAGCAAAAAAATCTTCTGTAAAGAGTAAAAGCAAAAAAGGACTTATTATTTACCGTCCTCAAACTCAAAAATATGATACACTTTTCAATGTAAATAAATATTTATTTAACAGAAAAGGAAATGAAATTGCAATTACTACTGAAAAGGATAAAAAAGATAGTACTTCATTAGCTGCTCTGATTGTCTTAAAAATTAGGGATGAAAAACTTTGTAGAGATACTGTTGCTTCTGGAGCAAAAGTATATGGAAGACCTGTTTTTTCAGAAGACTGCCGTATGCTGACTTATACCTCGTCAAATGATACTAATAAAACTGGAAACAAAAGATTTGCCCTATTCATTGCATCTAAAAATGCTGATAAAAAAGTTGGGAAAGGCATAATATATGGGACTTGGAACAAAGGAAGGGAACTTGTAGCTCAGGGAACAACTGTAAGGGGTACAGATAATTGGACACTCAATGAGAATAGTGAACCTTACTTTAATGTTAGCGGCAGCCGTATATTCATCGGAGCAGCTCCTATAAGACCTCCTAAAGACACTTCTATAGTGGATTTTGAAACAGCGGGCCTTGATATATGGAACTGGGATGCATCTTATACTCCGCCACAACAAAAGAAAATGTTAAGTACTACATTAACAAAGACTTATCCTTGTGTTATCAATCTTGGAAAAAATGAAAACCTCATACCTCTTACTACTTCATTTGAAGATGAAATAACAAAACTTAAAGCTGGAGAAGGTGAGTGGGCTTTGTCTTCAAATCCTGGAAAATATGTGAGATTTTCTATGTGGAAATATAATAACCTTGCGGATTTGTCATTGGTGTCACTTAATGATGGTTCAAGACGTCATATAGTAGATAGCCTTAATGCAATAGTAAAGGTATCACCTGCTGGAAAATACCTTATATGGTATAACTTGGATGACAGGAATTTTTATACTTATAATGTGGCTACAGGAGAAACAGTCAATCTTACAGAAAAGATAGGATTTGCTTTTTACGATGAAGATAATGACGTACCTATGGCACCTGGCCCATATTCCACTTTTCCTCTTTGGGCGGAAGGCGATAAGTATGTGCTTATTCCTGATAGGTATGATGTATGGAAATTTAGTCCAGATGGTAAGACAGCCGTCAATATTACGTCTTTTGAAGGTCGTAATAACAAGATTCGTTTTAGGACAATGGATATAGTACCATTTAAACGGCTTTCTTCCAATGAAGTAAAGTCTAATTTCAGAGTTACTATTTCATCTGAGAAAAAACTTTATTTACGTCTCTTCAACGAAAACGATATGAGAAACGGAATAGGCTATATCAATCTATTACGTCCTAAATCTTTGACATATTTTCAGGATACAGTGTCATTCCATACTGTAACAAGGGCAAGGACAAGTGATAGAATTATTTTTATAAAAGGTAATTTCCGCAATTCTAATGATTTGTATTTCACCGATAAAGGCTTTGATAAGGCTGTAAAATTATCCTCAATCAATCCTCAAATGTCAGATTATAGATGGGGAAGGGCAGAATTGTTTAAGTGGAAGGCCTATGACGGAACTCCACTTAAAGGGCTTGTTTTTGTTCCAGATGATATAAAGCCGAATGAAAAGTTGCCTGTAATGATTTATTTTTATGAAAGAAATTCACCATCTTTATATGAATATCGCACACCTGCACCATCACGTTCCATTGTAAATATACCTTTTTATACCAGTAGGGGATATATATGTTTTATTCCTGATGTTGTATATAAAGTGGGACATCCAGGTGAAAGTGCTTATAATTGTATTGTTTCTGGTGCTGAGGCTTTGTGCCGTAATTATTCATTTGCAGATAGTACACGTATGGCAATTCAAGGGCAGAGTTGGGGCGGATATCAGACAGCCTATCTTGTGACACGTACTGATAAGTTCAAAGCAGCGGGAGCTGGTGCTCCAGTTGGAAATATGACTTCGGCATATGGTGGCATACGTTGGGGTTCTGGTATAGTGCGTGCAGGGCAGTACGAATGTGGACAAAGTCGTATAGGTAAGCATATGTGGGAAAAAGGTGGCTTGCCACTTTATTTAGAAAATTCACCTGTTTTTCATCTTGATAAAGTTAAGACTCCTCTGCTTATAATGCACAATGATGCCGATGGCGCTGTGCCATGGTATCAAGGAATAGAAATTTTCTCAGATATGCGTAGGCTCGGTAAACCTGTTTGGATGCTTGAGTATAATGGAGAGGCTCATAATCTTCTGCACAGACGTAATTGTAAAGATTTGTCTCGTAGGTTGCAGCAATTCTTTGATTACTACTTAATGGGGGCTCCACTGCCTGCTTGGATGAAGACAGGAGTACCTACAGACAGAAAAGGTGAATATTTTGGATTTGAACCAGCAAAATAATCAGCAAAATAATTGCTGTATGTAATAATAGTGGGGACTGTTGAAAAGCAGCCCCCTCTATTTATATACCTATGATGTTAGACCTTATTAATCATTAGTTTAAATAATATACAATATTGAGTGCCAATTTTGTAGGAGCAATAAAACCATGATGTCCTTTGCCTTGCGGTTCTCCACAAGCACCTGCTTCGTATTTGTTATAGCAAGTCCATAAGTATCCTGCGCCTATGGCACATTCAATTCCCCAACGTTTACCTATTGACCACTGATAGCCCCAAGAAATACCTAAACCATATAGATTTCCCCTATATCTTGAATTTTGTAATGCTTTTGGATATGGCAACCCAGATATATTGTAGGTGGAATAAATTGTATGTAAACCAAATGAGTGACGTTCGAATGTTTTATGCGGCCACCATCTTACTTCCGGCATAACCAAAATATGCAGCGCTTTTCGATTTGCAGATGTCACTTCTCCAGTAGACAATTTAGTATTTCCACCTGAAAATAACCATGGATTATATCCTGCCATTATAGAACCACTCCAATGCTCGGAAAATTTAAAGTCAAGTCCTGTATTTAGTGTTGTCGTTGCCAAATATAGTACATTGGTCTTTATTCCTGTCTTTTGTGCTGATAAAGGAATCATATTTATTATCAATAAGATAGTACAAATTATGATTTTTCCTTTCAATTTTAGTTTATCCATTTCTATATTATATTACCTCTATACGAGTATGGTTTATGATGGTCTTACAAAGATATATAAAAATACTTAACGGTATAGTTCATTCCGCAACTATAAGTTTGACAAACAAGAAGAAAAAATTAACTTTGTAACACTATGATTGATTTAAGTCCATATCTTCGCGACGAAAATGCCGTCGCCTGGCTCTCACAGCATCTCTCTGACAAGAAAGCTGCTTCCGAGTCAGTGGACCTGAAGATGATGTATCATCTCAATCTCATTAATAATTTTGAACAAAATGGCTATACGCTCATTAAAAGGCTACCTCCCGAAGTACACTCAGGAATGCATAAAGGAGGTAGAAGAAATGTCCAAGCATCCGCTATCGCAAGAGCAGTTCACGCAGCAGATAGAGGAGAATCGCAAGAGATCCGAGCTTCGGGGTATACAAAAATCCAAGAAATAATCGGCACTTGGGCCGAAAAAGACGGCTGCTGGGAAGACTATGCTGACCGATCACTCCTTGACAAGGGAAAAACATTCAAAACAAGCGGAAGCGAAGCAAATGTCTATTATGACGGCAAAAACGTATTCAAAGTGATTGACTACAATCACTACGGCTCTTTTGAAAAACTCCTTGACAGGATATCAATCCATAACGCCATTTTCCCAGAATGCAAAATGGAAATACAGGGCTTCGGTATCAAGGACGAATTTCAAGACTCAGCTGGCTTTTCTGTCATCGTTAAACAATCCCTCATACAAGGTCGGGAGCCTGTCGAAGCAAACATCGTCAGAGAGTCACTTCTTTATCGTGGCTATCATATACCGGAAGGCTCAAAAATCTTCTGCTTCACCAACCCTGAAAACAATGTGATGCTCTATGATATCCACGACTTGAATGCCATCCAAACAAAGTCGGGGAAGGTTATCATCTTCGACTGTGAGGCACTCATCAACGATGACCCTAAACATGGTGGAACATATATAATACCAGAAGTCAAAAGCGACACCGAAGGAATAAAGAAGATTGATGACATTTTAGAATCGATCATACCGATAAGAAAAGGCATGGATTGGCTTCTCGAAAACGCTCCAGATCCGCAACTGATGCAAAAACAACTGCAACGGACCGGGCGATATGAAGGCAAGATCGAACTGATTGACGGGACAGAGAAACGTCAAGGATATTGCATTCAGGTTGATCCTGAGGACCACTCCAAAGTGCTTCTTTTGTCCTGCTCTTCAGTGCGGGCGATGATAAACAGGCGGCTGTACACGCAAGAAGAGATAGAAATGCTTGCCAGCGGACATACCATCAAGAAAAGCGGCAGACTCAACGCTTTCAACCTCTATAGAGGACGAATTGACAGATGCATAACCTTCGAAAACAGACTGATAAACAAAAATCAGGTCTCCCTTTAACTCCTTCATCTCAAAGAGAGGAAGATGTCTTGAGCCTACGCAATCTCTGCGGGCTGAGGGAAAAACATTGGCATAGATTTAAAATTCTAACTATTTTTGCCACTATTATTTAACGGTAGTGTGTTTATGAAAATAGAAGAGAGAATAACTCTTATAATTGTCTTTATCGCATTTATATTCACGTTAATTTTTGCTGTTGAAGCTAAATCTAAAAATTATAAAAACGAGAAAGATTATATTTCTGGAAAGGTATACGGCACTGTCAAATCTATTGACGGAGAAGAATTGATAGGTGTATTTGTAAGTATAAAAGGAACAGATACAGGTGTAATGACCGATGAAAAAGGACATTATGAAATTGTACTTCCTGGCAATAAAACATCTTATAAACTGTCTTTTAGTTACATAGGTATGACTACGGCAGTGAAGGATGTCTTTTCTTCTGGTGAATTAAATATCCTAATGGAAAATGACAATACCTTGTCAGAGGCTGTCGTTATAGGAGCCTATGGTCTACGTCAGAGAAGGGAAGATATGATAGGCAGTGCTTTTCAAGTCAACTCTGAAATGTTAAAAGATAAACCTAAAACTCGTATAGACGGTATACTTAATGGATTGGTGCCTGGACTTTTGGTTGAGAATAAAGCCGATTATGCTGGAAGTACAAGACCTCGTTTTAATGTGAGGGTTAGGGGAGAAGCCTCCCTTGCTGCATCAAATGAGCCTCTATGGATTATTGATGGGGTTCCAACGTATACTGGTGATAAAAATAATGCAATGCCTGGAATGTCTGTTTCAATATCTCCTCTATCTCTTATAGATCCTAATGATATTGAGAGTATTACTGTTTTAAAAGACGCAGACCAGACAACTATATATGGAGCAAATGGAGCAAATGGGGTTATCCTTATAACTACCAAAAGAGGAAATTCTGACAATCAGCCACTAAAAATTAATGCCACATTGAATTTTGGTGTATCTGCTCCGGATAAAAGCACTATGTTCAAAATGATGAATGCTGCTCAATATTTGGAAGTCGCAAAAGAAGCCTGGGTAAATGCTGGAAATAAGTTGTCGGATTTTCCTTATCAAGACAATGATTACAATAATTATAGCCAAACATCTACAAATTGGATGGACAAATACATAGGTGTGGGTTCGACCACCTATGCTTCTCTGTCTGCAAATAGTGCAGGTAAGAAAACTAAGAATTATATATCGTGTTCTTATTATAGAAACTCAAATATTGTAAGAGGAGATTATTCTGGGAGATTTTATCTTAGGATGAATCAAAATTATAATTTTACTAAAAATTTAAAAGCAGGTATTTCTCTTGCTGCTTCTTACAATGAAAATAATATTTTTCCCCTTGGTAAAAGTTATATTTCTACCCTACCTATTTTCTCTCCATATCTGGAAGATGGAAAGACGTTCAGACTATACAATAAAGTATGGAATGATACGAAAAAAAGAAATGTAATGAGGAGATTTTATGACAATAAATTGCCTGATAGAGAACTTAGTGACAATAAACAGTCAATACTTAAAACCATAGGAAATTTTAATATAGAATGGCAAATTGTAAAAGGCTTAAAAGCCTCGTCAGTGTTCGGTGCGGAATATCAGCATAGTCTTGGAGATAACTATCGCTCAAGGCATACATTGGAAGGAATGGATGATAAAGGTAACGGAATAGGGTATGCAAAAAGAGAAAATGCCGCCTATATAACGTGGACAAATACAAACAGACTTGATTACGCAGGTACTTTTGACAAACATTCTGTAGGATGTATGTTGGGAATTGAATTTCATAGTGCTGCTTATAAATCGTCTGCAGCCTCAGGCTCTGGATTTATAAATGACAAAATAAAGGAGATTTCTTATTCTGGGCGTAATGGGCGTAATGCAGAAGGCTTTTCATCAATATCAAGGACGATGTCATATTTTCTAAGAGGTACCTATTCATATAATTCAAAATATTATATATCATTTAATTACAGAAGGGACGGCAATTCTGCATTTGGCAAGTATAGCAAATGGGGCAGTTTTTGGTCTATAGGCTCTTCTTGGAATATACACAAGGAAAATTTTTTCCATTCCGATTTTATTAATAGGCTTAAATTAAAAGCTACTTATGGAACTTCAGGTAATTCGAGGATTGATACTTCTGTAGCTGCCGGCTCTTATTCTATGAGTGACTCATATTCATATATGGGCAATATAGGGGCAAGACTTGCAAGTCTTCCAAATCCAGGCCTGTCCTGGGAAACTACTCAGACAATAAATACTGGACTGGATATAGGATTGGGACGGTTTATAGACATAGGAATAGAATACTACAATAATATAACAAGAAATCTTTTGAGCCGGATATATGTATCAAAAACAATCTCTGACGACAGAATATATGCCAATGTTGGAAGTATTAAAAATGAAGGTATTGAAATTAGTTTGAAATCTTATAATATTAAGACATCTGATTTTGAGTGGACTACAGTTTTAAATTTTTCTCATAATAAGAATAGGATACTGAATTTATATGAGGGTATTCCTACAAGTTTCGGCTCATCAATATGGATGGAAGGTCATGACTCAAATACATACTATCTTGTAAGATGGGCAGGTGTAGATCCTGCGGATGGTATGCCTATGTGGTATGATAAGGTTGGAAATGTTACAAAAACTTATTCTCTAAATGACAGAGTACCAGATAGATGTTCAACTCCTTTTGGGTATGGAGGGCTTATAAATGATTTCAGATGGAAAAATTTTTCTCTTTCGTTTCAGATTAATTATGTATTAGGGGGTTATGCTCTTGCTTCCTATGCCTCTAACTACATGAAAGACGGTTATGATATAACCAGTGGAAATCAAGCAGTTGAAATCTATTATGGTAGGTGGAAAAAGCCAGGTGATCTTGCACGTTATCCTAAGGTTTCTCAAAAATCTACAAATTCGGGACGGTTATCTACAAGGTATCTATACAATAAAACCAATTTTAATTTGACAAATCTTACTCTTTCATATAATCTTCCTGAAAGTATTACTTCTCGAATACATGTGAAATCAGGTAGTATATCACTTATATGTGATAATTTATATCTTTTTACGCCCGATGAAAAATTCGGGATGAATTCATATAAGACAGTGATGAACGGCTATCCTGTTACGAGAACATTTACGTTTAGTCTTAATTTAGCATTTTAGAAATGAAACAATTAAAAATAATCGTAACAGTACTATTTTGTATGACCGGTATATCCGGATGTCATTTTTTAGAGGTTGATAGGGTAGGTAAAAGTGACATTGCCAATTTTTTTTCTGAGTTTTCTGCTTTGCAGGCGTCTCTTAATGGGTCTTATAGCCTGTTGTATGAATTGTATGACAAATCTATGCTTGCCTACCCAGAAGTGGCAGGTGATTTGCTCTATTTGTCAAGCGAGGCTTCGCAATGGGAAACGAAATACAATTTCACATCTGTATCCACAGAAGAAACTACTGCTGTTGGAAATATATGGAAACAAAGTTACAGTGTTATCTTGAATATAAATCATCTGATTCAATATGCTCCTGCCTTAAAAGATGGGACTAATGATAATTCTATAAATGATATTCTTGCACAGGCATATTTTATTCGGGCATTGGCACATTTTTGTCTTTGTCAAACGTATTCTCAAACATATACTTATACACCTGACGCATCTCACATTGGTATCCCAATAATGACAGGAATACCTGTTGTTACTGATAAAATGAAAAGAAATTCTGTTAAAGAAGTCTATGCTCAAATTATTGCAGATATAAATAAAGCCTTGTCTTTATTTTCACCTCAATACAAGTTTAATGAATATCTGGCTTCCCCCTCTTCTTGTAAAGCATTGATGGCAAGGGTATTATTATATATGAATGATTATCGGGGCGCTGTTGGATATTCTTCTGTCCTGATGTCGGAGTTTTCTCTTACAAGTCATAAAGATTATAGAAAAATGTTCGTTTCTACTGCCACAAGAGGAGGAGAGTCAATTTTTAGATTGAATGGGTATGAACATAGCAGGTATCAAGAGAAACTATATGATTATCATTCTCCTATGGCTACTCCCTCTGCAAAGTTGAAGGCTTTGTTTAAGGATAGAAGGGATGTACGTAGAACTCTGCTTTCACATAGGGCTTATGACCCTGAATTAAAGAAAGTGGTTGATTATGAGGATGTATGTATGAAGTTTTACTGTACTGATTCCGTAGCTGATATTAGACAGCGTCATTATGATCCGTTCATATTTAGGGTCTCTGAAATGTATCTTATTTTTGCTGAGGCTTCTTTGCATCTTGGAGATGAGAAAAAAGCAGAAAATGCTATAAGAGCCTTAGAAGCAAGAGCGTTAGGAGTAGAACCATCATCAGTAACTATTGAATATTCTACAAAGGAGGAATTAGATGCCCTGATTATGGAAGAACGTATGAAAGAATTATGCTTTGAGGGTCATAGGCTTTTTGATATTGCCAGAAGGCATGAAATGGTTAACAGAGATTATAAGACAAATGCAGCATTACGCAATCTTAAGTTCCCTGATTACCGTTTTGTCCTGCCTATTCCTCAACTTGAGTTGGAGTCCAATAAGAAAATAATGCAAAACCCATCTAATTGATTATGAAACGTCTGATTTATATATCCATACTTATATTATGCAGTATTTCCTGTGTTAAAAATGAAATGCCTTTATATAATAAAGGTTTTGTATATTTATCCTCAGTTTCTGGTTCTTATTCAGAGACTGTAAACTCTTTAACTGAGATGGAAAGTACATATTATTTTTACCTCAGTTCAAAAAAATTCTATAAAAACATTGATATAGAATATAGTGTGAAAGCAGGGACCGGACTGAAAGAAGGTCTTGATTATATTCTTCTTTCTCCTTTGAAGAAAACAGTCTTTATGCCAGGGATATATAGAATGCCTTTAAGGATACGTTGGATGCCTCATAAACTTGCTGGTCCTGACGAAAATAACACCATGATAATTGAAATCAATTCAGCAGGGGAGGGAATAAATATTGGTTTTCCTGGACCTGATGCAATAGGTCGGAGACTTACTATAATAAAGAAAAACTTATAATGATTAAATTAATAAAATTAATGAAACAAATTATTAGTATCATCTCTATCAGCTTGATTATGTTGTTGATAGGCTGTAAAAAAGATGCTCCTGCAAATGAAGTTAATAACGAGGAGCCGGTAATGTCCTCATTTAAATTTGAATCTAAAAACAATCCTGGTATTATTGATTTTGATGTAGTAGGTGAAATAAATGGACATGATATTACTGTAAGACTTCCTAAGACAGTTTTACTTACCAAACTTGTAGCAAGTTTTGAAGTTGCAAATGAAAACACTGTCACAGTTAATGGTGTTTCTCAAAAAAGTGGAATAACGGCCAATGATTTTTCATCTTCAATTGACTATTTGGTATCAAGCAAGGATGGTAAAGCAAATGCTTTATATTCAGTTAAAATAATAAAGTCAGCAGGGGAATGGAAACCTTTTAATTCTTTTAATAAGATCCCAGTCAAATCTGCTTTGATGAAAATAAATCCTAAAGACAATCTGCTATATCTGGTGATTAACGATAAAAAAACCGATAAACTTTCTGTTTTCAAACTTAAAAATGAGCAGTTTGTTTCTATTGGTAATGAGGTTTCTGGACCTGTGAAAAGCAGTGCATTTGATATGGCTTTCAGTAAATCAGGAAATATGTACTTATGTTATTCATTGTATCAACCACAAGCAAAGGTATGGCCTTTGGCAATGCTAAAATATGATGGATCTAATTGGAGTACAATAAAAAATGAATCGTCAGATTTCAACAGTAATAAAATAAATATTGCTGTACTATCTGATAAGGAAGTCATTGTAAATCATATTAATGAAAGTAAAAAATCTAAGTATAAAAGAAACAGTCTTTTGATTTCTTCTTATGATGGAAAAGAACTGAAAACTGAAAAAGTTGTTACTGGAGAGCAAGGAGTATGGTCGAATGCTATCTGTTCTTCTGGAAATTATGTCTATAGCGCTTTTATTTATAGGAGCAAAAATAATGGAGTGAATTATGGACATGAGGTACTTCAATATAATTCTGGTAAATGGACTTCTTTGCGTAATAATTTCCTTCAACCAGGTGCTACACAGACTGGTATAGCCATATTGGGTATAAAATCTACTGATAATGGTACTGTTTATCTTCTCACTGCAGACGATGCTGCTCAGAAAGATGTTTATCATTTCAGAGTAGAAAAATATTCAACTGATAAATGGGAAAATGTAGGTTCTCCACTTCCTTATATACATGGAGATAAACATGACATGGCTATTTTAAGCATTGCTCCTGACGGTACTCCATATGTAGCATATTATGATAACAAAAATACTACTGTTTTTGTTTCAAATTTTGAAGAGACATCTAAGTCTTGGTCAGAGCCTGTTGCTGTAGTTAAAGAAAAAATTACAGGCTTAAATTTTGATTTTGCCTCATCTGGAGCTGGTTATATCGCTTTTACAGATGCTAATGGTGAAGAAAAAATCTATATCTATAAATAAACATTGTGGCTCGTTTAAGTTCTATAGTTTTTTCATTTTTCCTATGCTTTATAGGGTACATAGGAAACAGCCGTCCTTTCAGAGTTGCTTTTGTCGGAGATCCACAGGTCGATGACAGCCGGGAACTATGGTATGCACGCAAGACGATATATTCTGAACTTCGCAGTAGAAAGGATTTGGATTTGGTGATTTTATTGGGGGATTTGGTGAATGACGATGTGTCACTTTTAGTACCGACAAAAGCGACGCTTGATTCTTTGAGTTGCCCTTGGTTAAGTGTTCCTGGTAATCATGATCGTGATTTCTATGGCAAGAAGAAAGGGCAGGTTATAAGTTTTGATAGAACTGTGGATGAGGTGAAACCACGGGACTTCGTTTCCTTTGCAAGGATTGTTGGTCCATTGGACACAACGTTTATTGCAGGGGGAGTGCGATTTGTCCTGCTTAACGATATAGTGGAAGATGGACGCCTCGGATACTACGGTGGTCTTTCTAAGTCGCAAAAGGTATACGTGGATTCGGTTTTGCGAGCAACGCCTTCAGATATGCTTGCAGTCTTGTCTGCGCATATACCTTTTTCTGAATTTGCTAAAAAAGATTCGTTGTCATCGTTATTCGTTCTACATCCAAAATTACTTTTGATGTGCGCTCATACCCACTATGCTGCACGTTCATATATTCTTCAGGGCATCCCGGAAATAAAGGTTGGGGCTGCTTGTGGTAGTTTTTGGCGTGGACAAAAGAATGGAAACGGAATACCTAAGGCTACTATGAATTGCGGTTCTCCCCGAGGTTATTACATTGTGGAATTTTATAGTGGAGGCAAGTATTCGTTAGAGTATAAAGTCTGTGAAGAGCCTGACAGATTGCGGGTGTCGGCATGGCTGACAAAGCATAACAGGCTTATTGTTAATGTCTTTGGTGGAGCCGTAGACGGATTGGTAACTGTAAAACTGCCAGGAGTAAGAAACTGGATAAAGTTAGAAAGAACCAATGAAATTGCTCCTGAAGTGCTGTTAGAAAGGCTCCATAACAAATTAATACGAAGAACACATGGCAATTTTAAGGATTTTATTCCTTTAAGGGCAAAACCATCTCCACACATTTGGAGCAGAACTATTGAAGGTGACGCCATTAGTAAACTTCCCAAAGAAATTAAGGTTAAAATAAAATATTATGACAACAATATGTCTTTTAAGACGGAAACTATTGTCCGCGATTTGGATATATGACATTTTGGCTTAAATTTGCACAATGTTTTGATGTGGCAAAATAATTGCAGCCTTTTGACGTCAGAACTATTTACAGATAATAAATTTCTAATTATATAATTATAATAGATTATGGTTTCTTATAAAGAATTGGGTCTTGTGAATACCAGAGAGATGTTCGCAAAGGCTGTTAAAGGTGGGTATGCAATCCCTGCTTTTAATTTCAATAATATGGAGCAGCTCCAGGCTATTATCCAGGCCGCTGCTGAGAAAAAATCTCCTGTTATTCTTCAGGTGTCTAAGGGCGCACGTAACTATGCTAACCAGACACTTTTGCGTTATATGGCAGAAGGTGCTGTTCAATATGCCAAGGAACTTGGTTGGGAACATCCTCAGATAGTACTTCACCTTGATCATGGTGATTCTTTTGAACTCTGCAAGAGTTGTGTTGATATGGGCTTCTCTTCTGTAATGATTGATGGTTCATCTCTTCCTTACGATGAGAACGTTGCTCTTACAAAGAAAGTTGTTGAATATGCTCATAAGTACGATGTTACTGTTGAGGCAGAACTTGGTGTTCTTGCAGGTGTTGAGGATGAAGTTTCTTCAGAAGAATCTCACTATACACGTCCAGAAGAAGTAATCGACTTTACTTCCAAGACTGGTTGCGATTCACTTGCAATCTCTATTGGTACTTCACACGGAGCATATAAGTTTACTCCTGAACAGTGCACAAGAGACCCTAAGACAGGTATCCTTGTACCACCACCACTTGCTTTCGATGTTCTTCATGAGATTGAAAAGAAGCTTCCTGGATTTCCTATCGTTCTCCATGGTTCTTCATCAGTTCCTCAGGAATATGTGGCTATCATTAATTCTCACGGTGGAAAACTTCCTGATGCTGTTGGTATTCCAGAAGAGCAACTTCGTGAGGCTGCTAAGTCTGCAGTATGTAAGATTAATATCGACTCTGATTCCCGTCTTGCTATGACTGCTGCAATTCGTAAGGTCTTCGTTGAAAAACCTGGTGAGTTTGACCCTCGTAAATATCTTGGACCTGCACGTGATGAAATGAAAAAACTGTACGAACATAAGATAGTAGACGTTCTTGGTTCTGACGGTAAGGCTGAATAATTCAGTGACTATATAAAATTTATGGTCGGCAGATGTTAAATCTGACCGACCATTTTTATTGTAAGTTTGAGGTCTGCTATAGAACTTCTAAAAGTTCAACCTTGAAAATAAGGGTTGCAAATGGAGGGATAGAACCATTGGCTCCTGCTTCTCCGTATGCAAGATTGTATGGTATGTAAAGTTCCCATTCAGCTCCCTCACTCATCAGTTGTAATGCTTCGGTCCATCCTGCAATTACTTGATTAACTCCAAATACTGCTGGCTCTCCTCTTTTATATGAGCTATCAAATATTTTTCCATCTGTAAATGTACCTTCATAGTGGCATTTTACTTTTGAGGTACGTCCTGGTTTCTTTCCTGTTCCTTGCTTTATTACCTTATATTGTAATCCGCTTGCAAGTAGCGTAACTCCTGCTTTTTTAGCATTTTCGGAAAGAAATTGCTCGCCCTCTTTCTTCATTGCCTCTCCTATCTCTGCCTGCTCTGCAGCCTGTGCTTCTTCTAATTGTGAGAAATACTTATCGAGCAACCTGGCTGCTTCTTCATAAGAAATTGCTGGCTCTTGTCCTTGAAGAGTGGCTTTCAGACCAGCCGTGAAATCATCAAAAGATATTTCTTTTACTCCAGATTGAATCATATTGTGGGCGATACTCATTCCCAATGCATAACTATTTTTATCCATAATGATATATTATCCTAAAATTTGTTTTGAATGTTCTTTTACCTTTATCTGTCCTGGGTTGAAAATCTTTTCTATAATTCCATTTTCGTCGGTAATAAAAGTTGTTCGGAAAGTCCCCATAGAAACTCTACCGCACATCGTTTTTTCTCCATATACACCCAATTCACTAACAAGTTTTTTATCTGTATCTGCTATAAGAGGGAAAGGTAACTGATATTTTTCGATAAATTTTTTATGTGATTCTGCATTTTGTATACTTACACCAACAACTGCATAACCTTTATCAATAAATGATTTATAATTATCCCTTATATTGCAGGCTTCATTTGTACATCCTGGGGTATTATCTTTTGGATAAATATAGAGTACTAATTTTTTACCTTTGAAATCGCTTAGTTTCAATTCATTGCCATTTTGATCCTTTCCAAGGATTTCAGGCAGTCTTTGTCCTACTTCCATAATAATATATTTTTATATATAAATTCTAAAATTAAGCAAATTTAGAATAAACTCAAAAATATTGGTAATTTTGCATATCGTCATACTAAAAATAATCATATAAAGCTTGGAATGAATATAGTAATTCAGACAATAGAAGTATTGGCACTTGTTTCTGGCATAATTTATTTGATTTTAGAAATAAGACAGTCTAATGCAATGTGGTTCATAGGAATTGCCACAGGTCTTGCTTGTGCTTTTTCCTTTGGAATCAGACAACTCTATGCCTCAATGGGACTTAATATATATTATGTTATAATCTCAGTTTGGGGACTTATTCAATGGAAAAAAGATGCCAAAGTTTTACAAACTACAAGGAGTGTTAATGATAAAGTTCCTGTTTCTATTCATCTTAACAGAATTAACATAAAGACTGTTGTCATAAGTTCTGTCTTATTTATTGCTGGCTCAGTTTTGGCTGTGTATATACTTGATTTACTGGACGATGCACAATCCTATATGGACGCAATTGTTACGGTTATGAGTATAATAGGCACTGTATGGCTTGCAAAATCTTATCTTCATCAGTGGTTTATATGGATTGTTGCAGATATATTGTCATCTGTATTATGCTTTATATCTGGTATGTATTGGATGTCTTTTTTATATCTTCTATACTCGGCTGCCGCTGTATACGGATATATATATTGGAAAAATAATGGTAAGTATATAGAAGTATGAAACTATTGTCTTCCTTTTATTACAAAGTCTTACGTAAATCGTTAAGAGCAAATGATTAAAGAAAACTATCCGTCACGCATTTTGGAGGAAGCTGTTGAGGCTATTAAGTCTCTTCCTGGTATAGGCAGTCATAATGCCTTAAGGCTTGCACTTTATCTTTTGCGTCAGCCAAAAGAAAATGTAAGTCATTTTACATCTGCTATAAATAATCTTCGTAACGATGTAAAATATTGCCGCTCATGTATGATGATTTCAGATACTGATGAGTGTTCTATATGTGCTGATAAAACAAGAAACCGTAATACAATTTGTGTCGTTGAAAGCATTAGGGATGTCATGAGTATAGAAAATACTTCACAATATCATGGGCTGTATCATGTATTGAAAGGTATAATATCTCCTTTAAATGGAATTGGTCCGTCTGATATTACCATAAATGAACTTGTTGAAAGAGTTAAAATACTGGTGGAAACATCTAATGTGGCTTCTGATATTGAGGTGATTTTAGCATTGAGCGGAGATGTCGAAGGCGATACTACATCATTGTATATATACAAACTATTATCTCCTTTGGGTATTAAAGTGTCGACTCTTGCAAGGGGGTTGGGATTTGGAGACAATCTTGAATATGCCGATGAATTGACTCTCGGACGTTCAATTTTAAACAGGCAAGTCTTTAAGCCATAGCCATACGGCAGTTTATGCACATCTTGAAATAAATGGCCATTTGGCTTTTAGTTTTAAAATATTTAAATTTGCAGGCTGATTTGATTTTTCAATCGGCTCGCTTGTTTCCAGACGATAAGTCTATGATATTAACCGTATGACCGGGAGGTCTTATAAAAATTGGGATAAATTCCTAAAAGGGAGGAAAGAGCTATGATAGATATCTTTTATTCATCTAATGATCAAATATTGGTTTCCCAATCGGAAACAGATTTGATTAAACTGAACAAAGAAGATGTAATATGGATCGATTTGTTTTCACCGGAAGGTGATGAAAAGCGTGCAGTGGAGTCTTTCCTTGGAACAGATATACAGAGTAGAGCACAGGCGGAGGAAATTGAGAGTTCTTCTCGTTTTTCCGAAACAGAGACGGCTATTTTTGCTAATACCAACTTCTTGATACCAGGTCCTGAAGAATATTCTATGGTGGCTGTGTCTTTCACAATAGTAGGTACTTTACTGACTACCCTCCGGGATGTTCCTATTAGAAGTTTTACCGAACTTCAACGCAAATTGGCAGCAAGACCGAAACTTTTTCCTAACGGTTACTGGGTTTTTGTAAATATACTCGATCAACGAATTGACCTTGACGCTGATATGATTGAGCTTATGACAAAAGAAATTACCCAATACAGCAGACGGATTAATCAAAGTTATGATATAAATGAAGATCTGCTCCTGGATATTAATCAACTTCAAGAGAATACTATGCTTGTACGGGAAAACATAGTTGATAAACAGCGTCTTATATTGAATATAATCAAGAGTGACAAGTATCCTTATGAATTGGAACCTAAGTTTAATGTCCTCCTGCAGGATATACAGTCACTTATCAATCATACTAATTTTAGTTTTGAAAGACTTGAATATCTGCAAGAAACTGTAGTAGGTCTTATTAACGTTAAGCAGAATGAGATAATGAAGATATTTACAGTGATAACTTTATTACTTACGCCTCCTACACTTTTGACAAGTTTTTATGGTATGAACGTCTTTCTTCCTCTAACAAATTGGAAATATACTTGGCTTCTTCTTTTGTTTATAATGATAATTTGTTTCGTGATAATCTTGGTTATATTTAAGAAGCGTAAGATGTTGTAGAAAAAATATTTCAATCATTGGATTATCAATTTTTTAATTAACTTTGCACACCATTTTGTCTGGGTTATTCCAGATGGTACAATACATAATGTTTAACTACTAATTTTTATTTAATTTTTAGATGGAAGAAAATAAGAATCTTGCAGAAATGCCGCAGCAGGAAGAAGCTGCTGAAACTGCTAAAAAAGAAACACCGAAAGTTGCTTTGAATGCTTCAATAGACCCAGAAAAGTTTGATTGGGATGCATATGAAAGTGAGGCTTCAGTTTATGGAAATGAAGATAAGTCTAAGATTGAAGAGGCTTATACCAATACTCTTTCAAGGGTTGTTGAAAATGAAGTTGTAGAAGGTACGGTTACCGCAATCTCAAAGAGGGAGGTTATCGTTAATATCGGATACAAGAGTGAAGGAGTGATAATGGCTCCTGAGTTCCGCTACAATCCAGAACTTAAGGTAGGGGACAAAGTTGAGGTTTATGTTGAGTCTGTTGAAGACAAGAGAGGTCAACTTGTTCTTTCTCACAAAAAAGCACGTCAATTACGCTCTTGGGATATGGTAAATGCTGCTTACGACAATGGTGATATTGTTAAGGGCTTCATTAAGACACGTACAAAGGGTGGTATGATAGTGGATGTATTCGGTATCGAAGCATTCTTGCCAGGTTCTCAGATAGATATAAAACCAATACGTGACTATGATGCTTATGTTGAGCAGACAATGGATTTCAAGATTGTTAAGATAAATCAGGAATTCCGTAATGTTGTAGTATCACATAAGGCTCTTCTTGAGGATGAACTTGAAAAACTCAAGAGTGAAATTATTGGTAAACTCGAAAAAGGTCAGATCCTTGAAGGTACAGTTAAAAATATTACCTCATATGGTGTATTCGTTGATTTAGGTGGCGTAGACGGTCTTATTCACATTACAGACCTTTCTTGGGGACGTATCAACAATCCTGAGGAAGTTGTTAAGTTGGATGAAAAGATTAAAGTTGTTGTTCTTGATTTCAACGAGCAGCAGAAACGTATAGCCCTTGGTCTTAAACAACTTTCATCTCATCCATGGGATAACTTGGATCCTGATCTTAAAGCAGGTGACAAGGTTAAGGGTAAAGTTGTTCTTATCGCTGATTACGGTGCATTCGTTGAGATTATGCCTGGTGTTGAAGGACTTATTCATGTATCAGAGATGTCTTGGTCTCCAAGGCTTCGTATAGCTCAGGATTTCCTTAAAGTCGGTGACGAAGTAGAAGCTCAGGTGCTTTCAATAGATAGAGAGACAAGAAAGATGTCACTTGGTCTTAAACAACTTGTTCCTAATCCATGGGATAACATTCGTGAAAAATATCCTGTAGGTACACAACATTCTGCAATTGTTCGCAATATTACCAACTTCGGTGTGTTTGCAGAACTTGAAGATGGCATAGAAGGTCTTATTCATATTAGCGACCTTTCTTGGGACAAGATTAAACATCCTTCAGAGATGGTACAGCCTGGTGATAAGATTGATGTAATGATTCTTGACTTTGATGAGGCTAACCATAAACTAAGTCTTGGTCATAAACAACTTACAACAAATCCATGGGATGATTTGGAAACTAAGTATCCTGTAGGAACAGAACTTGAAGCAACTATCGCTTCAGTAAATGATAAGGGTGCTACAATCAACCTTGAAGATGGTAATGAGGCTTTCTGCTTCTCTCGTGAACTTGTTAAAGAGGATGGCAAACCAGCTGTTGCAGGTGAAACCCTTAAGTTTAAAGTGATTGAACTTAGAAGAAGTACAAGAAGAATCCTTCTTTCTCATACAAGAACATATCAGGAAGTGAAAGAGGCAAAAGAGGCTGCTGAGGCAGATAATACTAAGAAGTCAGTAAAGAAACTAAACTCCAACATTGAGAAGACAACACTCGGAGATATATCAGAACTGGCTGCCCTCAAAGATAAACTTGAAAAAGGTGAATAATCTTTATGGATTTTAATCTCAGGATACTAGGTACGGCTTCTGCTATGCCTGTATCCGGAAAGTTTCAGAGCGCCCAAGTACTGAATGTACATGGGCGTTTCTTTTTAATAGACTGCGGGGACGGTGTCCAAATGCAGATGGTGAAATATAGAGTTCCTATAATGAAATTAGACTCTGTATTTATATCCCATATACATGGAGATCATATTTTTGGAATATTCGGACTGTTGTCTACCTTGGGGATGAAAGGTAGGACACTGCCGTTGAATATATATGCACCATCAAACTTCGGTCCTATACTTAAGTTCTTTCAGTCATACTTCGGAGAAGGACTTGCGTATGAAATACGGTTTAATCCGCTTTCTTATAAGTCTCCTGAGGTTATATATTCTACAAAGAACATAGAAATATTAACTTTTCCTCTAAATCATAAAATCGATACTTTCGGATATATGTTTAGGGAAAAAATGCCTATGTATAATGTATATAAGGAAGCAATTAGTCAATATGGACTTAACCTTTCTGAAATTGGTACTCTGAAGAGAGGGGAGGATATAATACGGGAAAACGGTGAAGTTATTAAGAATGATATTGCTGCTTATGTGCCATATATACCGAGAAGTTATGCTTACATCAGTGACACTGCACCCTTTAAGGAATTGCATGAATGGATTTCAGGTGTAAGTATGATGTATCATGAAACTACTTATTTGAAGGAATTTGCTCCTCTTGCCGTGCAGAGGCATCATTCCACTACAGTTGATGCTGCATTATGTGCATTAGAAGCTAAAACAAACAAATTGCTTATAGGACATTACTCATCGAGGTGTAAGGATGAACATCAGTATGAAAAAGAATGTAGGGAAATTTTCCCTGAAACTTATGCAACTACAGATGGAGATACCTTTGATATTCCATTAGTTAGGCATGTTTAATGTATTATAATATTAAATTGAAATTCTATAGTTTGAAAATCAGATGAACCTGAAGATTTTTTTGAAATTTTGTACGATAGCACTTATTTCTTTGATAGTTACATTCCCGGCTTTTTCGTCTGGAGAATCTTTGCAAATACAATATATAAGAAAATATCATCGTTTGGCAGTGCGCGAAATGTACCGTAGCGGTGTGCCTGCCAGTATAACCCTTGCACAGGGACTGCTTGAGTCAAATTGTGGTCTTTCTGAACTTGTAAAAAAGGGGAATAATCATTTTGGTATAAAATGCCATAATTGGACTGGTAAAACGATGACCCATGATGATGACCGTAAAAATGAATGTTTCAGGGTATATAATTCGGATGAAGATTCATACAGAGATCATTCTGACTTCTTACGGTTTCAAGATAGATACAAACCCTTATTTGAAAATAGTATAACTGACTACAAATCATGGGCTTTTGGTCTTAAAAAAGCAGGGTATGCCACAGACCCTTCATATCCGTCAAAACTTATAAATCTTATTGAAACTTATAAATTGTATGAGTATGATAGGATGACTGGTGATGAGAAAGACCCAGTGTACGAAGAAACTATAGAAAAAGATACTGAAAGTATATCTGAGAATAAAAAACAAAGTATTAAACAGGCACGAAAAAAACGGCACAGAAAAAATAGACGTAAGGAAAAAATGTCTATTCCTCAGACCCCATTAAGTTTGGAAACACCAAAAAAATACAGTTCTTTGAATGCTGATGAAACCTTTAATTTTTCATTATCAAGACAATTGTATTCTCAAAATGGAGTACCGTTTATTTATTCAGTGGAAGGTGAAACCTTATCATCTATAGCCACTGATAATGAATTATTCCTAAGAGAAATCCTTAAGTATAATGATATGGATAAGGATGTGGAACTCTCGCCAGGTACAATCGTGTATTTGAGACCTAAGAAAAACAAGGCAGCAAAAGGCATTGATAAATATATAATAGATCATGACGGGGAATCTTTATGGGAAATTTCTCAAAGATTTGGAGTGAAATTGAAATCTATATATAAAATGAATAAAATGGGAACTGGCTATGTTCCAAAGGAAGGTGATACGATTATTTTAAGATGAAAATTAGTAGAAAATATTGGTTGTCAATACCTTGCTTATTAGTTATACTATCTGGAATTATATATTTATCAAGGATATTTTATGACAGGAAGGTCTCAAATTTTACTGGAAAGGTTGAGTTGTATGTATATCCTGGCACTTCACCAGATGCAGTGTTATCAACAATACTTTCCAGTGGTAAAGTCCGTTGTAAATCATCCGTTAAAGGAATATTTAAGAACATAAAGTACATAAAGCCAGGACATTATACAATTACATCTTCCAATTCAAGTATGTATGTCTATCGTATGCTTAATTATGGGTGGCAGTCTCCTGTGCATTTGGTCTTGTCCGGTAGTTTGCGTTTGCGGTCTGCCTTAGCAAGAACCATAAGCAGACAAATGATGTTAGACACTACGGAAGTGCTTGAAGCCCTTAGAGATACGGCTCTTTTAGCCTCTTACGGATTTACTCCTGAAAATGCTTTTGCTCTATTCATGAGAAATACATACGATCTCTATTGGACTGCTTCAATGAAAGATATATTGAATAAACAAAAACAGGCATACGATAAATTTTGGACTGATGAAAATAAGTCTAAAGCTGCAAGTCTAGGACTTTCCGAAATTGAAGTGGCAACTGTGGCATCTATTGTGACGGGGGAGTCTAATTATGTACCTGAGTATCCTTCTATTGCGGGGGTCTACCTTAACAGGTATCGCATAGGGATGAAATTGCAGGCAGACCCTACAGTGGCATATTGTTTTGATTATAAGTTAGATAGGATTTATAAGCATCATATAGCAGTAGATTCTCCATATAATACATATTTACATGCCGGTCTTCCACCTGCTCCTATATGTGTTCCTACCTATGAAGCCTTGAATGCTGTGCTTAATCCAGATGGACATAAATTCCTATATTTTTGTGCAAGCCCAGAATTGAACGGGAAACATCTCTTTGCAACTTCATACCAGGAGCATTTAAAAAATGCTGCTGCTTTTCGCAAGGCTTTGGATAATAGAATAGCTGAAAAATAGAATTACTTTCTATTTACTTTCATTACATTCCTGAGTTGTTTGATCTGTGATACTACCTTGTCCAATTCCATATTTGAAGGCACTGATACGTTCATAGAAATGTCATAAGTGCTGTTGCGTTGGTTTTCATTTACATTAAAAGAACGCAGGGATGCTTTGAACGTATTGATTATATCCATTATCTGATTAATTACAGACGACTCCATTGCAGCTACTACTCTTAAAGTCACTTGAAATGTCCCGGAAGACGGGGTATCAGCCCACTTTAATTTTTGTATTCTATATGGATACATTTCAATAAGCCTTGCTGCATTAGGACAGGACATCCTATGTACTTTTATGCCCGAATCTCTTGTTACAAAGCCAAATACGTCATCACCAAATACTGGGTTGCAACATTTTGCCATTTTGTAATCAAGACCTTTTAGATTTCTTGAATTTATTACAAGAATATCATCTCCAGACCAGTAAGAACTCCAGCCTTTCTTTGCGCTTTCTTCATTTTCCTTTTCCGCCTCCTCTATTTCGTGTAGTTCTTTGTCAGATTCAATGATATAATTTTTTATAGTATTTATATCTATACTCCCATCCCCGATTGCGGCAAAGAATGAATTAACCGAATTATAGTGCATTTTTTTCATAAGGTCTGCAACCTTATCGTCCGGGAAATCCATTTTCCAATTTTTCAGGCGTCGTTCGATGATTTCTCTGCCTTCTGCTGCTTTCTTATATTCTTCCTCATGCAGCATTTGACGTATCTTTGTCCTCGCTTTTGACGATACTACAAAATTCATCCAGTCAGCGGAAGGTTTCTGGTTTTTGCCGCTCATTATCTCCACCACATCCCCTGTCTTGAGTTTCTCTTTTATGCTGACTGCTTTACCATTTACTTTGCCTCCGGTGCATTTTGTTCCTAAGTTAGAATGAATGTTGAAAGCAAAATCCAGTACTGATGCTCCTTTTGATAATATTCTTAATTCACCTGAGGGTGTAAATACAAAAATCTCTTTATCGGGGGGCTGTGGAAGGTCATCTGAATTCATATCCTGAGTATGTTCCAGATTATATCTTACACTTTGTAGCCACTTGTCTAACCCTTCTTCGTGTTCTATTCCTTTATAGGACCAGTGAGAAGCATGACCGTTCTCTGCAATTTCATCCATTCTTTTTGTCCTAATCTGTACTTCAATGTACGCGTTCCTGCGGTTTTTAACTGTAATGTGTAATGATTCGTATCCGTTTGGCTTAGGTGTTGTAATCCAGTCCCTCAGCCTATCCGTATCAGGTTCATATTCGGCTGTTACATAGGAATATACCTTCCAACATATGTCTTGCTCTTCTTTTCTATTTCCTTTACAATCAATTATAAGTCTTATTGCAAAGACATCAAAAACTCCCTCAAATGGTACTTTTTGCTTTACCATTTTTTTATGTATGGAATATGCAGTTTTTGTCCTAACCTTTAACTTATATGATATTCCTGCGTCCGATAGTTCTTTTTTAAGTGGTTCTATAAATTCTTCTGAAAGTTTAATTCTATCTTTTTCAGTTGCTTTCAGTTTATTAGTAATATGTCTGTACTCCTCAGGCTCGGCAAACCGAAAATATATATCTTCCAATTCACTTTTTATATTATACATTCCAAGTTGATGAGCCAATGGAATATACAGCATAAGGGTTTCAAGTACTTTCCTTTCTTTTGATAGTTTAGGAAACATCTCGAGGTTACGCATAACTTCAAGTCTGTCAGCGATTTTAAGTAAGGTAACTCTCGGGTCTGTGGAGTACTGTACTATTAACTTCTTATACTTTTCTGCCTCTAACCGTGTATCTTTCGGCTTAATGGTTGCTATATTATTCAACCCTTCTACCATTTTGTATACTTCAGTTGGGAAGCCTTCTTTTTTTATATCTATATCTGGGTGTTTTCGTATGGATTCATGGAGAAAGACTGCAGCGATACATTCTGCAGGCAGACCTATCTCGTTGGAAACTATTGATGCTATATTTAAAGGATGTTCGATAAATGGTTTTCCATTGTACCTTGTATCTTCCTTCAAAACTGAAGTAGCAAATATGTAAGCCTTTTCTATAAGGGCTTGACCATCACTATCATAGTTGCTAAACTTATTCTGTATATTTTCCATAAACTATTTGTCTTTCCAAACTTTCAGATATTCCTGTAATGCCCACATCTCATCTCTGTAACGAGCAGCGGCTGTAAAATCCAGATCAGCAGCAGCCTTTTGCATTTTTCGCTTAGATTCTGCCATACTCTTTTCGACCTGTTCTCTCGACATGGATCTGATTACAGGATCTTGAAGTACTGCTGCGAGGTCGGCACTTATATAGCCGTCTGCATATGCCGAATTTGTATCCCTTCTATAATCATGCCCAAAGCCGACAGTGATTTTTCCTTTTCCTAAATCTGAAGGATTAGGAATATAGACAGGATTATCATAAGAGTTTGCAGCACTGACTTTTCCGTTGTCTTTGCCCAACTCTGTGATAAGCACATTGCGATGAGTGGTTATCTGCTTAGGCGTAATATTGTGCAGTTTATTGTATTCCATTTGTTTTGCACGTCTTCTATCTGTCTCATATATAGTTTCCTGCATAGATTTAGTTATATTATCAGCATACATTATCACAAGTCCGTTGACATTTCTTGCTGCCCTTCCTGCCGTTTGTGTTAATGCTCTCGTAGAACGAAGGAAACCTTCCTTGTCGGCATCCAAAATAGCAACTAACGATACCATAGGAATGTCAAGTCCCTCCCTTAGCAGGTTTACTCCTATAAGTACATCGAAGAGTCCGTTTTTGAAGTCGTCTATTATTTCTACTCTTTCTGCAGTATCTATATCAGAGTGTATATATCGACACCTTACGCCCATTCTTTCCAAATAATTATCCAATTCTTCTGCCATCCTTTTAGTAAGTGTTGTTATAAGTACTCTTTCATCAACTGCTTCTCTTTTATGTATTTCTTCAAGTAAATCATCTACCTGATGTTTAGTTGGTCGCACTTCAATAGGCGGATCTAAAAGCCCTGTGGGTCTTACAACTTGTTCTACAATAAGCCCCTCTGTCCTTTCTAACTCATATTCTGCCGGTGTTGCACTTACATATACTGTTTGCCCGCTAAGTTCTTCAAATTCTTCAAATTTAAGAGGGCGGTTGTCTGCGGCTGCCGGTAGTCTGAAACCATATTCTATCAGAGTAGATTTACGGGCGTTGTCGCCTCCGTACATCGCTCGTATTTGAGGAATTGTAACGTGGCTTTCATCAATAAAAGTCACGTAGTCTTTTGGAAAATAGTCCAACAGGCAGAATGGTCTTTGACCAGCTTCTCTTCCATCCAAATATCTTGAATAATTCTCAATTCCAGGACAATATCCCATTTCCTTAATCATTTCAAGATCATATTCAACTCTTTGCTTCAATCTTTTTGCTTCGAAAGGCTTTCCCGATTTTTCAAAATATTCAATTTGTTTTACTAGGTCATCTTGGATAAGACTTACTGCCTTGATACTCTTTTCTTTAGTTGTTACAAAGTTATTTGCCGGGTAGATGGGAACTTCATTCAACTCTTCGATTGTAGCCCCAGTTGAGGGTTCAATTAAAGATAGTCTGTCTATTTCGTCTCCGAAAAATTCAATTCGTACTGCTTCATCTCCTCCTCCTAAATATACGTCAACTGTATCTCCACGAACCCTAAAGGTTCCTCTGCGGAAATCGGTTTCTGTTCTGCTATATAGGGCATCAACAAGGTGGTACAACAATTTTGTCATACTTCTGTTTTCTCCTTTTCTTACCGTAATCGTTTGAGAATGAAAGTTTTGAGGATTACCTATACCATAGAGGCAAGAAACACTGGAAACTACTATCACGTCTTGCCTTCCTGACATCAGGGCAGATGCCGCACTAAGTCTAAGTTTATCAATCTGCTCATTGATACTCAGGTCTTTTTCTATATATGTATCTGTTACTGGAAGATATGCTTCAGGCTGATAATAATCATAATATGAAACAAAATACTCTACTGCATTCTCAGGAAAAAATGCCTTAAATTCGCCATAAAGTTGGGCAGCAAGAGTCTTGTTATGGCTTAATATCAATGCAGGGCGTTGCAATTTTTGGATAACATTTGCCATTGTAAACGTCTTGCCAGAACCAGTAACACCAAGCAGAGTGACAGCATCTACTCCAGCTTTTAAGGACTTATAAAGTTCCTCTATAGCATAGGGTTGGTCTCCTGACGGCTTATATGAAGAATGCAATTTAAATTTCATAAATGATATATATTGCGTTAATACAAATATACCTTAATCTTTTATGAAATTATAAAAAATGGTGACTTTTGGTAATTTCAGAATAAAATTGTTACCTTTGCAAGAAGTATGTACAGTATACTATTTGAAAAAATAGGTTAATTAGTTATTTTATAAACATGAAAGGATTAAAAACAATTTTTGGAGCTCTTGCAATAGCAAGTCTCTTTGCTTTCTCAGCGAATGCTCAAGAAAATGGTAATCGCGATGAGAATGGTAAGGTAGTAAAAGGTTCTTATGCTACAAACCGTGGCCGTGACAACTGGTTCATCGGTGTTGGTGCTGGTATCAATACATTCACTACCAAAGGTCTTCTTCCTACAATTCCTGGTGGTATTGCTGCTGAAGGATTCGTTGGAAAATGGTTCACTCCTTCAGTTGGAGCAAGAATCGGTTATAGGGGTTTCCAGAACTCTTTTGATGTAAGGGCTCTTTTGCCTACAGCACCAAAAGGTGGAAATAAATGGAATCAGCACTTTGTACATGCTGACGTTATGTGGAATATTTCCAATGCTATCAGCGGTTACAAGGAAACACGTTTCTGGGATATTATCCCTTATGCAGAGTTCGGTGTTCTTATCGATCAGCCTGCTAAGACTCAGGATCTTGAATTTGCTTCAGGTCTTGGTTTCGTAAATGATTTCCGTCTTGGAAAACATGTTGATTTGTTCATAGATCTTTCTTGCGCAGTTGCAAGAAATGCATCTTTCTTCGACGCATTGAAATTTAAATATGCGTTCCTTCCTACTGCTACAGCAGGCTTTATCTTCAATCTTGGCAGAAGCAACTTCGACCGTGTATCATCACTTATGCCAGTTGTAGTTCCTGTACCTTTCACAACAGATCAGTACAATGCTCTTAAGAAGAGAGTAGCTGAACTTGAGAAAGAAAACGCTGCTCTTAAGGCTGAAATTGAAGCACTTAAGAATCAGGCTCCTGATACAGTATATGTTGGTGCAGAAGGAAATGTTGCATCTCCTGCAACACTTTACTTTGACTGTGGTTCAGCAAGGCTTTCAGAGCGTGAACTTGCTCACCTTGACTTCTTCATTGACAACGTATTAAGCAAGACAGAGAAATCTTTCACAGTTACAGGTTCTGCTGACAAGGCTACTGGTTCTGCAAAACGTAACATGCAACTTTCACAAAAACGTGCAGACTTCGTTAAGAACTACATCGTTAAGAAAGGTGTTGCTGAAAACAGACTTACTGTTAAGGCTGAAGGCGATACAAACCAGAGATTTGCAAAGAATGCACTTAACCGTGTAGTAGTTATCGAATAATAATCGATATACAGTATATAATTCAGGCAGCCCATCGGGGGGCTGCCTGTTTTTTTATCGTTTTCTTTTTGAAAGTTCTTTAAGGTCGTATTCTGCTTTAATCTTGTCTATTATGCTTGATACGATTTTTAGCATTCTTCCATCCTTTGTATAGTTTGCCTGACTTATAAAATTTACCCTCCCTTGTCGTTGCAGTTTTTCGGCTCCTGCCTTCTTTTCAATATTCCTTGGATCATATACCGCAATAGAATTACCTCCGAACATATTTACAATTTTCATACATGGTATATCAGTATCTCCGTCTCCGATGTATATCATATTTGAGAAAGGAATTCTTTTCTTGTCCTCTGCAGTACTATCATTTACCCGTTTGGAGTCTCTTGCGCTTGTAATACCTTTATTTATTTTGAAAAGAAACTGAGTTTTGGCTGTATAATCCACTGCAATTCCAGGCCATTCTGCTATGCCCTTATCATTATACATATAGGTGCAGGCAAAGATATGTTTGAAAGACTTGGCAATAGGAGAGCCTTCAATTATTTCTTTAAGGCCAGAAGAGTTGATATAGTGTTCTATCTTCACTCCTTTACTTTCTCCATAGTCATTTACATAGCCGAACCATTCTTTGACTCCTTCATATAACTGTATATTTTGCCCGAATTGCCGGAACTCATTACGCTTCAACTTTATGCCGTTTGCTATGGCTTCGTCATACATCAATTTCATATATGCCAATATATCGCTTATATCCTGACCTTTTGCGAGCTCATTACTTTTAGTCCAAAATTCTTTGGGACTAAGACCTATGGCTTGGATAAAACCGAATTCCTGCATATTGCCAGGAGATAAGGTTCCGTCAAAATCATATATCAATGCAATTATAGGTTTTTTTCTCATAACTCATTATTTATTTTAATGTTACGCAGCATACAAGCAAATATAATATAAATTAAATTGCCACTATCTATTTATAACTATAATTTATTATTTTTGTATCATTGTAATTAAATATCAACATTATGAGAAAATATCCGCATTATTTATCAAGACTTCAGGATGCTACAAAAAAGTATTGGAATAAATCGGCTCTTAATACATTTCACGGAGAAAGTTTTACTTACGGGCAAATGGCAATTTCTATTGAAAAATATCATTTATTATTTGATAAAATAGGAATTAAAAAGGGAGAAAAAATTGCTATTTGTGCAAGGAATGGAGCAAGATGGGGTATGACTTATCTTGCAATAAATACATATGAGGCTGTTGTAGTGCCTATACTTGCAGACTTTACACCTGATAGTGTTAATTATCTTGTAGACCATTCGGAAAGTGTAGCCTTTTTTACAAACTCAGATAAGTGGGAAAAATTGGATATTAAGAAGATGCCAACTGTTAAGATTGTTATAGATGATGAGACAGGAGAACTGCTATATTCGGCAAATGATAAGATTGCAGCGGCTTATTCAAAGATGGATGAGATGTTTAATGAAAAATATCCTAACGGTTACGGTCCTGACGATGTTGTGTTCCCGACAAATAATATGGATAATCTTTGTACGATTAACTATACTTCAGGTTCTACAGGAAGTCCTAAGGGCGTAATGCTTACATATAGAAATTTCAGTGCAACGGTAGATTTTAGTCAACGCCATGTTCCTGCATCTGATAAATATAAAATGGTATCAATGCTCCCTATGGCACATATGTATGGTTTGGTGATAGAGTTTATCTATCCGCTTTGTAATGGTACTGCCATATATTGGCTTGGTAAAACACCTACACCGTCTCTTTTGTTAAAGGCTTTTGCAGAAGTTAAACCATACTTGCTTATTACAGTTCCTCTTGTTATGGAAAAAATCTTCAAGGCAAAGATTAAACCAGTACTTGACAAGCCGATAATGAAAATTGCTGTAAAAATACCAGGGATTAAACAGTTGATTTTTAAGAAAATAAGGCAAGGATTGGAAAATGCTTTCGGTGGAAATGTACAAGAATTCATTATGGGGGGAGCAGCTGTTAATCCAGAAATAGAAAAGTGGTTTCAGAGGATAAAGTTGCCATATCTCGTAGGTTATGGAATGACGGAGGCTACACCTCTTCTGGCTTATGAAAATCATAAAAAATATGTTGCTGGTTCTTGCGGTAAGGCAGTTGATTGTGCTGTGGTTCGTATTGATTCAGAAGATCCTCAACATATTGTAGGTGAAATTCAGGCAAAAGGAGATAATATTACAATTGGATATTTCAAAAATCCAGAAGCGACGGCTAATGCTTTTACAGAGGACGGATTCTTGAAGACTGGAGATCTTGGAATAATAGATGCAGAGGGTAACATATTCATAAAGGGGCGTTCTAAGAATATGATTCTTGGCCCTTCTGGACAGAATATATATCCTGAAGAAATTGAAGCTGTAGTAAATAATCAAGATTATGTGTTGGAATCATTAGTTGTCGATAGGGGAGGAAAACTTGTCGCCTTGGTCTATCTTGATGAACAGGCTATTGCTAATGCACTTTTAGATAAAGAAGCTATATCTGAAATTCCAGAGAATATAAAACTTGGGGCAAATAAAAAGCTACCTTCTTACAGTCTTATTTCAAAGGTTGAAATAATGGATAAGCCTTTTGAAAAGACGCCTAAAATGAGTATAAAAAGATTTATGTATAAATAAATGAAAAAAATTGTATACTTACCATTATTAACCTGTTGCCTATTTTTGCTTTCAAATAAAATGTGGGCGGAAAATAATATTTTTGATAATGGGCAACAGTTTAAATATGAATGTTCTACAGGTATTGGATTGGTCCCAATCTCTGCCATTCTGAGCTGGGACGGATTTTACGATAGTCATACCATCTTGTCTATAAGTGATATTTATAAAAATAAATATGGAAAGGTAAAAGTTTCTCCTTTAATTACAGCTGAATTTGCTGTTTTATTGAAGAGTTGGCTTACAATGTCTGCCAATATTGGCTATTCAAGGACGTCGAGACCTATGAGTAAGTATGTTCCTGAAGTCCGCAAGTTTGTATGGGCTGGTAATGACATATCTACATATTTATCTCTCTATCTTCAGACTACTTTTAATTATATAAATACTCCTTATGTTGTACTATATTCTTCTTTGGGCTTGGGTATAGGTAGCTATGGTAAGGATGTGGGTCCTGTTTTTCAAGTTGCCCCCTTAGGTATTAAATCAGGCAAACGGCTTTTCTGCTTTTTCGAATATGGTTTGGGAACTTTATATATAGGATTTAGAGGAGGAATAGGGTATAGGTTTTAAAATATGGAGGTATCTTTTATGAGAAAAATACATAAACTTTTACTGGTAGTTTTATTCACATCCATGTTTTCATCTTGTGTTAAAGATTTTTATTCACCTCAGGAGCAACTAATCGAATATATGGATAATGTTACTAATTTTTGTGTAATGAAATCTACTGGTGTGTTGGAATTGTGTCTGAAACTTGATGAATATATATTGCTCACTGATAAAGAGAAACAGAATAAAGAGTATAGAAATATACATAGAAATGTAATTTTTGAGGATGATATGTGTATTTGGAAGGGTAAAGGTAAATTCCGTACTTTTGATAAAAGCATAAAGGAAGATGGTGTTGGGTGGTGGTATACTGATGAATATGATAGGTATACTGTGGCAGTGATAAATTATGGGGGAAAATGGATAGTTAAAGCTCTGGATAAATGTTATGCTTTCAATGATGTTTTACAGTTTGAAACACAGATAAAACCTGCTACAGGTAAATTTGCTGCAAAATATAATTGGATAGTAAGATCTAAAGCAAATACTATAGGACGCAATGACGGGGAGGGAAGTCGGTATGAAACTGAAGATATGTTAGTTAATTACGATGAACAACTGCATGGAAAGTCTACAATAATTGCATTTAGAGGAACTGAGATTTTAGATGAAATAATTAGAGTATATTAGTTCTTATATTTTATGACAAAATGTCATAAATGCTAAGTAGGAACATTATTTGATTTATTAGAGTGCTGAATTGGAATATTGTCTAATTCGGCACTTGTTGAATTATAAAAAGATATACGATATATGGTACAAAATGGTAAAATCGGTGTAACCACGGAAAATATATTTCCGGTCATTAAAAAATTTCTTTATTCAGATCACGAAATTTTTTTAAGAGAACTTGTCGCTAATGCTGTTGATGCTTCGCAGAAAATGAAAGCTTTAGCCTCATCTGGAGATTTTAAGGGTGAACTTGGTGATATTGATGTAAAGATTGAATTGGATGAAAAAGAACAAACTATTAAAATTATAGATAGAGGTATAGGTATGACAGAAGAAGAGGTTGATAAATATATCAATCAGATTGCTTTTTCTTCTGCCGGCGAATTTCTTGAAAAATATAAGGATAAGATAGGAAATATCATTGGTCATTTCGGTTTAGGCTTCTATTCTGCCTTTATGGTATCAAAGAAAGTTGTTATTGATACTTTGAGTTGGAAAGATGGTGCAAAGGCTGTAAGGTGGACTTGTGATGGAAGTCCTGAATATAATATGGAAGAGTCAGATAAAACGGATAGGGGTACTATTGTAACCCTGTATCTCGATGATGATTCCAAGGAATACGGAGAAAAAGGTAAAATAAAATCCCTTCTTGAAAAATATTGCAAGTTTATGCCAGTACCTGTCTACTTCGGGAAAGAACAAGAATGGCAGGACGGGAAATATGTTGATACTAATAAAGATTTCCGGATTAATAATATAGAACCTATATGGACAAAGGCTCCGTCAGAACTTAAAGAAGAGGATTATATTAAGTTTTATAAGGCTTTATATCCTATGAAAGATGAACCTCTGTTCTATATTCATCTTAATGTAGATTATCCGTTCAATCTTACTGGTATACTTTATTTTCCACGGATTAAGGACAGAATGTCAATAGAAAAGAATAAGATTCAGTTATATTGCAACGGGATGTTTGTTACAGATCATGTGGATAATATTGTTCCTGACTTTCTTACCTTACTTCACGGTGTAATTGATTCTCCTGATATTCCGTTAAATGTATCAAGAAGTTATCTTCAAAGTGATGCCAATGTAAAGAAAATATCTACATACATAACAAAGAAAGTCGCAGATCGTTTGGAAGATATTTTTAAAAATGAAAGGACTGATCTTGAAAAAAAGTGGGACAATCTTAAACTCTTTATAGAGTATGGTATGTTGAGTGATGAAAAATTCTGTGAGAGAGCATTAAAATTTGCCCTGTTTAAAAATACTGATGGTAAATTCTTTAGTTATGAGGACTATAGAAAGGCTATTGAACAAGAGCAGACTGATAAGGATAAAAAGGTGGTTTATTTGTATGCAACTGATACAGAAGAGCAGTATGCCTATATAGAAGCCGCAAAAAATAAAGGCTATGATGTCCTCTTAATGGATTGTGAATTGGATTCTCATTTTGTTAATCTCCTCGAACAAAAGTTGGAAAATTCCCGTTTTGCAAGGGTAGATTCAGACGCAGTAGATAATCTTATTCCTAAGGATGACAAGGTTAAATTTGAAATCAAGGAAAATGAGAAAGAAGATTTGTCTAATATGTTCAAAGCAGTTCTTCCTGCGGAAAATGACTATTATGTAAATGCCGACAATCTTGGAGAAACAGGCGCGCCTATATTGGTGACACAGAGTGAGTTTATGCGTCGTTACAGGGAAATGTCAGCTTTGGGCGGTGGTCTAAATTTCTATGGGGAAATGCCAAAGGGTTATAATATTATAGTCAATATGGAAAATCCTCTGATTTCTAAGATAGTAGCAGAAGAAAAGGCTACGGTTAAGCCACAGTCTGAATTACCTGCAGAGGCTGCAAAGGATGCTTCAGAAGAAGAAAAGAAAGCCGCTAATGACGCACGTCAGGCAATTATTGATGCTCATAAAGAAGAAGTTGAAACTTTCGCTAAGGGCAATGACCTTTTGAAACAAGTAGTAGACTTGGCACTTCTCGGAAACGGTATGCTTAAAGGTAAGGCTCTCAGTGACTTTATATCTCGTAGCCAAAAGGTTATCGGAGATGCTTTCTTGAAATAAGTTATTGAATATACAAAACAGAACCGGGACAGTTTATAAGGCTGCCCCGGTTTTAGTTTTTTAATGTTTACCCTCTGATAAGGCTTAAAAATTCATTTCTGGTTTTATCTGATTTTAGAAATGCTCCTGAGAAGGCTGAAGTAGTAGTAATTGCGTTTGCCTTTTCTACCCCGCGTATCTTCATACATGTGTGCATTGCCTCTAAAACCACTGCTACGCCCATAGGGTTGAGTGCATTTTGTATGCAGTCTCTTATCTGTACGGTAAGGCGTTCCTGGACTTGCAATCTGGATGCAAAGGTATCTACTATCCTGGCTATCTTACTAAGCCCTGTTATCTTACCATCAGGGATATATGCTATGTGAGCTTTCCCTATGAAAGGCAGAAGATGGTGCTCGCACATTGAATATAATTCAATATCCTTTACAATTACCATCTGGCTATATTCTTCATCAAAGATGGCAGACTTTATAATTGTTTCTCCATTCTGTGAATAACCTCTTGTAAGGTATTGGAGGGATTTAGCTACTCTTTCTGGAGTCTTTAAAAGACCTTCTCTATTCGGGTCTTCACCAAGTAGGCGGAGTATTTCCTTTATATGAAAGGATATTTCAGTTGTTGTTTTTTCGTTGTATAGTTCTTCTTTCAAATATGCCATTCGCTTCTAATTCTTGTTTGGCTGCAAAAATAGTTAAAAATAAATTGATAATAAGATTTTTTTCCTATATTTGCGACCCACTTGTTTTAGGGTGGAATTAATTTGTAAACATTAAAATTATCATATCTATGTATTGGACACTTGAGCTTGCAAGCAGCCTCGATGATGCTCCATGGCCTGCTTCAAAAGATGAATTGATTGATTATGCCAATCGCTCCGGAGCTCCTGAAGAAGTCATTGAGAATCTTCAAGAACTCGAAGATGAAGGCGAAGTTTATGAAAGCATAGAAGACATTTGGCCTGACTATCCCACCAAGGATGATTTCTTCTTCAACGAGGAGGAGTATTAGCCACACATTGAAATAATATTGATTGATTTTCAATAATTTATGATTTAAGCACTGGATAGTTCCGGTGCTTTTTTTGCACCCAAATTGCCCCTTTTTCAGGGTAAAAACAGCCCCAAACTATTCGATTTATTCTTGGAAGAAAATTGGGGCAAGATGAAACATCTACCGGAAGGAAAATACTACTTAAAAGAACGGCTTGACAGTGAAGGAAAGGGCGAGATATACATCCGCTCCTATGTCAAATCTACTCCACAACCTCACACACCACCTCCTCCTTTCCTGAACGCTGCCCAACCTACGGTTGGCGTACTGTCGTTTTATAAATCTTGGACTTCGTCCAGAGTAAGTTAGTGGCATCCGGTATCGCCCCCCCCTTATTTTTACTTATTCGAAATCTAACATAAGTTGCTCAAATTCCTCACCAACATTATTCTCAACTTCCTGTAATTCAAAGTTAAAAACCAAAGCCTCTGTCATTGCATGTCGATTTTCTATATGGCCGCCTCCATGATAAAAATGATCTTGAGTTTTCACATTGAAATTATTCCAAAATCTATCCATCATTTTATTCGCTCTGTATTTATTATGATGCCAAGTGGATAGAATGAAATGTGCAGGTGTATTGGCTAATGCATTATATAGTGCTTCTTCATCATCTTCGGTCCACCCATTATAATAGTCAACGTATCTACCATAATAAGGAGGATCACAATAAATCAAATCGCCAGCATTAGCATGATTAATTGTTTCAATAAAACTCTGATTGTGAAATTCCCAAGGGTGAGAGGAAATTTCTCTTTGAACAGCAACTATTTGATTGCAAATCTTGGTAACATATGCCTGTGCGAACCTGTTTGGTTTCTTACAAAAAGGAATATTCCACTCTCCTTTACGATTAAACCTCATCATGCCATTAAATCCAGCACGAGACAGAAAGATAAAATCAAATGAGCTGTGTTTAGCATTGAATCTGTTTTTTACTTCTCGATAATGTGCATATCCATTATCATCTGCTGCAGAGAGTAATGCACCCTCATGTATAAGATATTCGCGCATATTTTGAGACGTAATATTTCCAAGTTGAACAGCATTATAGAAATTGATAATATGTGGGTTACTATCGCCAACATATCTCAAGCCGCCAAGGGGAGAGTTTAGTCCAACAACGCCGGTGCCAAAGAACGGTTCTATCCAATTAGTATTTGGAAGATCAAGGCCAGAACGCACAATTATAGTGTTTATCCAAGGAACAAGTTTAGTTTTTATCCCTTGTGATTTTATAGGAGGAATAATAACACGCATGCTATCTAAAGTCTGCTAAAAAGCTTTGTTTGTTTTGCCAAGTACTCTTTATATGTTTCAAGATTATTGTATTTTGGTTTTCCAATACCGGTAGCTCTTGCATCTGCTATGTTATAATAACCTTTCCAATAATCATCAAACACTTCTTCACCAAGTTCAGCAAAAGGACCTTGGCCATTAATCATCTTTTGAATATTATTAATTCCACCAATATTACGAGTATTTCCACTACCCGGAATATCATTTGCTATCTTCCACTTAGGCTGAACAAAAAATATAAAATTATCAATCACTGAATGAATTGCAGATAACTCATCTATTGAATAAACATCCTTCTCGTTAACATCCACTGCACTTTGTTTATATAGCATACCGAGAACAATGTGTGAACTATAAGAGTTATAAGTATGGTCCATGCTTTTAATCATATCCCTATCTCTAAAATAGCCCCAATATGAACCTAATGTCATACCATTTGCTGTTTCTCCTTCATAATAACTTGATTTGAAATCAACCGCAAACAAATGACCTTCACTGTCCTTAAACGTTAAGTCTGGATAAAAATTTTGTTTTGAAGGCAACTCAAGCTCAAGTTCATGGTCTCTTGCGAACTTGTTAAGTTTTGGTATTAACATAATCTCAATAATTTTGGAAACTACTTTGGTATCATTGGTGATGGTATAAACATTCTTATCAATGTCAATAAAACCCTTTACAATCCAATCATTACTGTCAGTTTCCAAAAATGTCTTATAGGACTTAACCTCCTCTGTCAGAAGATTAAAAAAATCTTCTTTTGTCATAATGATATTATTTTGATACTATTCAATTTCTTTATGATAAAATTACGGCTGCAAAACATACTATACTTTTATCATTTTGTCTGTCGTTTTATATGACTTTTACTTATGTAATAATAACCAATAAACGCCAAACTGATGTTCGAATTTTGCATAATGCAACCTTTCTAAGGTATACAAAATTAGCAAAAAACTCGATACCCCCATACCAGCCACTGAATAATATTCACAATTTCAAAGTTAAGATCTCATCAATTAACGCATTCGCCCCGAATAATCGTAATACGCATATAAACTATAATCATTTAATACTAAATTTATAATTATGTTCGATGCTTTGTTGAAAATAGACGATTGCTGGGTAGATTATGAAAAGGCGGCATTGACAGACAGATAATCCCTCATCCGGTATTTACAACTTGATTCTGGCGTTGGAAAAGAGTTTGCTGCGGTTATCAAAGGTTAACTGTGAGCTTTCAGGAAAAGCAGGATGAATGTAAATAGCAGGTAGTCTTTCATGTAGATACTTAAGAGTTTGGTGACATTACGTATGCTATGGTCGACTACTGACTCTGTTATGTTCAATTTGGCGGCAATTTCCTTGTATGTCATATTATCGAGACGGTTCATAAGGAAGGCACGGCGTTGGTTTTCCGGGACATGGGACAGGCAATCCTTAAGGCGATTGGTTATGTCTTCAACGTATAGGCCGGCAAGGTCGGTCTTTTCAAGTGCCGCCTGATAGTATGTAGCCGCAAAGATCTCATTGTCAGAGCTTGACTCATTTACCTCCTTTCTGGTGGAAGATTTCTTCAACAGATTCAGGCTGGCATTACGGATTGAAGTGTACATCCACCCTATGGCCTTTTCCCGTGGCACTCTTGACCTCTCATTCCATAGCCGGATAAAGCAGTCAGCCACGACATCTTCAGCCTGCTCTGTATTCCCAAGTATGAAAAAGGCAAAATCCTCAAAGACCTTTAAATTGCTTTTGTAAAGGTCTTCGAAAATATCCTTTTCTATCTCATCCGGCCTATCAGGTATCATTAAAATCTCCTCTTTATGCAAATATATCATTTTTTTTGGCGAATTTTCCCGGTTTAGTTGTTATATATAGTAGTTAAAATGATTATGATAAACATTGACCATAACCTGCTTTATAGGTATTTCTCAAAGGAAACTTCACACGAAGAAAATGCGGCTGTTGGAGAATGGCTGCGAAACGATGAAATGCATCAGAAAGAATTTGATAAAGAGCTGAAAATGTTTCTGTTACTGCATTTTGCCGCTAAAGGAAATACTGTCCGTGAAATTGAAGCCGCACAGACAGGGCAAGGTAAAGGAAGAACTAAAATATTCAAGAGAATCCTTTACGTCGCTGCTGCCGCCGCCATAACTGCAATAGCATTCCTTACAGGCAGTTATGTCACCACTAAGCACACGGATTCAATACTTGCCCGTACTATGACAAGTATTGATGTTCCTGCCGGAAGCAGGATGGACATAACCCTTCCTGACGGCACGCAAGTCAAGCTTAATTCTGGAACGACATTGACATACCCGGTGAAATTCTCAGGACGCAGGCGTAACGTTGAACTTAGCGGAGAAGCTCTTTTCAATGTTACCCACAATCCTGACTGGCCATTCATCGTGAGTACCTATGCATGCGATATAGAAGTATTGGGTACGAAATTCAATGTAAGGGCATATAAGGAGAACAACTCATTCAATGTCGCCCTACTTGAAGGGAAGGTCAAGGTTAACAGCAAATCAGGCAGGCAGGCATATCTTTATCCGGGAGAAACCGTTACTCTTTACGGTGGCAGGTTTATAAAAAATACGGGAAGCCGGACGGAGGAACCTATATGGACTAATGGTAAACTTAACATCGCCGGACTTGGTTTTAGCGACATCATAAGAGAGATCGAACGCTCATTCGGAGTACAGATTGTGATTGAATGTGCTGAGCCTCAGATTAATATCTCCAGAGGAGAACTATTGATAAGCGACGGCGTTGACATGGCATTGAAGAGTCTCCAGTACTTCGCCGATTTCAGTTATACACGCGACTACAATACCGGAATAATCCATATCCGTTAGGAAAATTACAGAAGTTTAATCATCTAAAAACTTATGCTATGACATAAAACGTTACAATAACACATTCGTAACCGGAACACATTAAAAAACCTATGGACGCCGGAACATCCACAGGTCAGGAGATAAGCCGGTCGGATAACACTAAAGCAAGGTATCTCAAAACCTATAACCATAATTTCAGATTTATGAACAAAAACAGTATTCTGCAAAGAAGTTGTTGTCTAATCTGTTCCATGATAATTCTGGCTCTTTCAGTTGTTCAGTCTTTCGCAAAGCCTCAGAAAGAAGACATCAGGCTGAATCTTGAGTTGAATAACGTTACCTTGGACAGTGCACTGGACAGCATCAAAGCACAGTCTCCGTTCACTTTCATTGTCGGCCAAGTGGATCTCACCCTAAAGGTAAGCATATCAATGAAAAACGAGACCATAGGAAACGTGTGCTCCAAACTTTTCACTCCGCTTGGCGTTGACTACAAAATCAACGGGCATTACATCTATCTTTCCAATAAGCCGAAAGCAGTGCCGCGTACAGTCAGCGGAACCGTCATTGACCATAATGGCCAGCCCATTCCCGGAGCATCTGTGTTTGTGCAAGGAACTACAACCGGAACGACTACGGACGTTGACGGTCGATTTACGCTTCTTGTGCCAGGCAATCTTCTTGGAGGTAGTCTGGAATTCAATTCTCTCGGTTACGAAATTGTCAGGCTTGTAATAGGCGGCAACAGTAACTTTACCGTAATCCTCAATGAAAAGGCTGTTTCCCTCGAAGGGACTGTCGTTACCGCCCTCGGCATACGCCGCGACCAGAAGGCTCTGAGTTACAATGTGCAGGAGGTCAATGCTGAAATGCTTACTTCAGTAAAGGATGCCAACTTCATCAATTCCCTTGCAGGAAAGGTGGCAGGAGTTGCCATAAATACTTCCTCTTCCGGAGTCGGTGGAGCATCCAAGGTAGTACTTCGCGGAAACAAGTCCATTAGCCAGTCTTCCAATGCGTTATACGTCATTGACGGTGTTCCGATGTATAATTTCGGCGGTGGTGGCGGAACAGAATTCGATTCCAAGGGAGCATCGGAATCAATCGCCGACCTGAATCCGGAAGACATCCAGTCCATCTCCGTCCTGACCGGAGCTGCCGCTGCTGCATTGTACGGCTCGCAGGCTGCCAATGGTGCGGTAATGATTACTACTAAGAAAGGGCAGTCCGGCAAGTTGAAGGTGGGTTTCTCAGGTAATACGGAGTTTCTCTCACCTTTCCGTATTCCGGAGTTTCAGAACCGTTATGGAACGGGACTTGGCGGTAAGACAGGTAACAGTGGAACGTACAGTTGGGGACCTTTCATACCAGAATCGGCACGCTACAATTATTCTCCAAAGGACTATTTCGAGGTAGGCCATACTCATACTAACGCTATCACTGTCAGCGGAGGTACAGACAAGAACCAGACGTATTTTTCGGCTGCATCTGTCAACTCTGACGGCATAATCCCTAACAATAAGTATGACCGCTATAATTTTACATTTCGCAACACAAGTTATTTTCTGAAAGACAGACTGAAAGTAGATGCGAGTTCAAGTTATATTATCCAAAAGGATCAAAATATGACCAACCAAGGAGTCTATTCCAATCCTTTGGTGCCGGTTTATCTTTTTCCGAGGAATAACAATTTCGAAATATACAAGAACTTCGAACGGTACAATGCCGGAACAAAACTTATGGAGCAGTTCTGGAGTTCAGACCTTGAGGGTGATCTCAGAATGCAGAACCCGTATTGGATCAACTACAGGAACTTGCGTTGTAATAGCAAGAAACGCTACATACTTTCTTTTTCCTTGGGCTATGATATTCTGGATTGGCTGAACTTGTCTGCACGAGTCCGCATTGACAATGCTGACAACATTTTCACTCAAAAGCTATATGCTTCATCCATCGCGACGCTCACTGAGGGCGGGATCAATGGCCATTATACGGAAGCTCGTACTTATGACAAGCAAACCTATGCGGATGTCATCCTGAACATCAATAGGACATTGGACAAAGACTGGACAATAGTCGCCAATATAGGTGCGTCATACAATAATATAGGCACTGACGAACTTCGATATGGAGGCCCTATCCAGGACAAAGGTCTTGCCAATATTTTCAATGTCTTCGATCTTGACGACACCAAGAAGCGTGCCTCCAAAAGCGGTTGGAACGATGAAACCCAATCTGTGTTCGGCAGTTTTGAACTTGGCTGGAAAAAGATGCTCTATCTTACAGCCACAGGACGTAATGACTGGGCATCTCAGCTTGCTGGCTCATCACAAAGATCGTTCTTCTATCCGTCAGTCGGCGTTTCCTGGGTGCCAACATCAATTTGGGATTTGGGAACGGTCAACTACTTCAAGTTAAGGGCTTCCGTTGCATCCGTCGGTATGCCTTTCCCAAGATTCTTGACAAAACCTACTTATGAATATGATGCAACAAACAGAATATGGAAAGACAAGACACATTATCCGATAGGTGATCTTAAACCTGAAAGGACATTGACTTATGAAGTAGGTGTCGAGACGAGATTGTGGCAGGATTTGAGCCTGAATATGTCCTGGTATCTTGCGGACACCTATAACCAGACCTTTGATCCTTCCCTTCCGCCGTCTTCGTCCTACACTACAATCTATCTTCAGACAGGAAGTGTAAGAAATACTGGTGTTGAGGCAAGTGTCGGTTATAACCATACTTGGAGAGACTTCACTTGGGACAGCGGATTTACATTCAGTTGGAACAAAAACGAAATCAGAGATCTCGCTGACGGTGCTATCAACCCCGTTACCGGTGATAACCTGAATCTGGAGAAACTGGAAATTAAGGCGCTTGGAAAAGCTAAATACATACTCCGAAAAGGAGGAACGTTAGGAGACCTTTACACTACGTCTGATCTGAAGAGGAACAACTATGGTTACATAGAACTTGACGATAATGGAGAAGTCAGCCTCGCCGACAATGGTAAGGAGTTGTTTCTCGGAACAGTTTTCCCTAAGTATAACCTGGCCTGGCGCAATGACTTCAGTTGGAAAGGGCTGCATCTCGGACTCCTATTCAGCGGACGCATAGGAGGTGTCTGTTATTCTGCTACTCAAGCCAATCTTGACCTCTATGGCGTGTCGAAGGCCTCTGCCGATGCCAGAGATGCCGGTGGAGTACTTGTGAATAACAGGCAGATGATTTCTGCTCAAAAATGGTATCAGAAGATTGGTTCACAAAGCGGACTGCCTCAGTATTACACCTATGATGCTACCAATTTCCGCATTCAGGAATTCTCTGTAGGTTATACGATTCCGAGAAAATGGTTTAGGGACAAGGCAACCCTTACGCTGTCGTTCGTGGGCCACAATCTGTGGATGATATGGTGTAAAGCACCGTTCGACCCTGAATCCGTAGCTTCTACCGGGAACAATTATCAGGGAATAGATTATTTCATAATGCCATCGCTTCGTAGTCTTGGCATAAATGTGAAACTTGATTTCTAAAATGATGGAGAAATATATTATGGGAAAGAATTTAATAATATGCACCGTCATTACACTGACGCTTCTCTCTTGTACAGACCGTTTCGATAGGTTGAATACCAATCCGAATCAGGTTACATCTGATCAGTTGGAAGCGAAAAACTATCGTACAGGTACCAAGGTGCTTGCATTGCAAAGTCTTGTCGTTCCTGTCGAGGAACATCAATATCAGTTCATTGAAAGCCTTTCAGGTGGACCTTTCGGCGGTTTTGTCGGAAGTACAGTGGATACTTGGCAGACTCGTTTCGAGACATTCAACCCTTCGACTGGCTGGCTCAAGGCGACATTCTCGGACATCATAACTGAGCTCTATACTCCATACCGGGGAATTGTCGGGGGGACAGAGGACAAAGTTGCACGAGCCTTCGCAAGTCTTCTCCGCGTGGCGGTAATGCAGCGTCTTACTGATAACTATGGACCGATTCCGTACAGCGATATATTAAAGACGGAGAAGGTAAATGTAAAATACGATTCGCAGGAAGCTGTCTATAAAGAAATGTTCGATGAACTTGATGATGCGATTAAGGCGTTTTCTGCCAATGTGGGACTTCCTTCTTCCGGATGGAGTACATACGACAGAGTCTATTCCGGGAATATATCTCAATGGCTCAAGTATGCCAACTCTCTTAAGTTAAGGATGTCTATGAGAATAAGCTACAGAAATCCTGAACTTGCACGCAAAAAAGCGGAAGAGGCTATTTCATCCGGACTTATTCTTTCCAATGAAGACAATGCTTTATTGAAACCGACTGAAAACAGGATGCCTCTGATTTATAACAGTTGGAATGATCATAGGGTCGGAGCTGACATCCTTTGCTATATGGTCGGTTACAACGACCCCCGACTTGAGAAAATGTTTCTCAAGAGTACTGGAAACAATCCGCAGTATGTTGGAATTCGCATTGGTTCGACTGTCTCAAAGAAAAGTGAGGCGATAAATGCTTATTCGAACCTTATTGTAAATTCCGACAGCCCGATTCTATGGATGAATGCAGCGGAGGTGAATTTCCTTCTGTCCGAGTATCAACTTCGATTTGCCAGAGATAAAGTTAAGGCCAAGGAATACTACGAGAATGGAATACGCCTGTCGTTTGCCGAAAAAGGTGCATCGGGAGTCGATGCCTACCTAAGTGATGTTACCAGCACACCGGTTCAGTATATAGACCCGTTGGGAAAATACAGTGCTGCGTCCAAGACGACAGAGTGTAAAGTCGCATGGGATGAGAAAGGAGATGAAGAGACTAATTTGGAGCAGATTATCACTCAAAAATGGATTGCAATTTTCCCGTTAGGCAACGAAGCCTGGGCCGAATATCGCAGGACCGGCTATCCTAAACTGCTTCCAGCTCCTCAGAACCTGGGACCGGATAATGTTGACTTGAATCATCATGCAAGGAGACTTACATATCCTGTAGAGGAATATTCCGGAAACGGGGCAAACTTGAGCGATGCTATTTCAATGCTGAATTCGGAATCTACCGAGGGCAGCGGAGATACATTCTGTACCAGAGTTTGGTGGGACTGCAAATCGTACAACTCTATAAAACAATAGACAATGAAGAATATATTGAAACCTCTGCTCGCTATCTCTCTTTCCGCTATGCTCATTGCCGCCTGCTCTGGTTGGACGGAGGTAGAGAGTGTCGGTATAAATGAGACAATGCCGTGGGAGAAAAACCCGACAGAATGGGCGGAATACCAGGCAAGGGTGCGTGATTACAAGAGCCGCCCACATAAATTGACGTATATCCGCTTTGAAAACTCTCCGAATGGCGTTCAAAATGAGAAGGGTAGTTTGAGGAGTCTTCCGGACAGTCTTGATTTGGTAAGTCTCACCAATGCCGAGAACTTCTCTGAATATGACGCAGAAGATATGGCGAGAATGAAGTCGGTGAATATCAAGGTCCTATATCAAATCGATCTCTCCGAAGCTAAAAATGCCGGAACAGCAATCGACAAGGCTATCACCACAGTGTCAAAGCACTCGCTTGACGGGTTTTCTTTCACTGCATCGACCTCCGAGAGTGCATCTGCTGCGATTGACAGGCTGTCAGCGGCAAAAACGGCAAATCAAATACTTGTGTTTGAGGGTAATCCTGAAATCCTATCAGGGGACGACATAGATAAGATAGATCTTTTCGTGCTTGCGTCAGAGACAATAGAAACCGACTTCGATCTCAGAAATTTTCTGAGCGATGTTCTGAAAGCAGGAGTCCCAAGAGACAGGATGCTGCTCTCCGTCTCGAAGGAAGGCTCTTTCCGTAATCCGGAAAATGTAGAATTGCCGGTGCTTGATGCTATGGCGGATAATGTTATAAACTATGGCCCTATGGCAGGACTTGCTATTTACGACATTGAGTCTGACTATTATCACTATGATATGAACTGGTCGAACCTTCGTTCCATAATTCATAGATTGAATCCTTAAAAAGTGTAAAGAATATGAGAAAATATAACTTCATAATTCGTATCGCTGTTCTGGCATTACTCGTCTCCTGTAACAGATTCGAGCCTATTAACCGCGTCTTCGACAACTGTGCTTATCTTGATGTGAGTGCCACCAGCCAGACTCAGGCTGCAACCTTTGGCAACAGGGTCAGCAGTTTGGAAAAACAGCTTTGCGTCATGCTCGCTTACCCTTCAGATAAGGATGTGAAAGCGACTGTTTCAGTGGATCCTTCATTAGTGGATACATATAATCATCAATATAGCACTGATTATCAGCTTCTTCCGGATAAATATCTTGACTTCTCCCCAGTTTCTGTTACCATAGAAGCCGGGAAAGTGAATTCAGGGAAAGTATCCATAGGGCTAAAAAATCTTATGGGACAGGGAGAAGAACAGACCGGTGCCATGGAGATTGACAAGACCTATCTTCTTCCTGTTAGTCTCGCTTCGGGGGATATTCCGACAATGGACGGCTCGTCCGTAGTCTACTATCTGGTGAAACGTTCATCTGCAATCACTGTAGCGGCTCAACTTACGGATAATTGGATTGAATTCCCCCTTATGGACACTCCGGGAAAAGTTGCAGATGCCTATAACGGTCTCACTGCCCTCACATACGAGGCTCTCATAAATGTGGACCGTTTCGACTTGGAGAACAAAGATGGTGTATGCAATATCTCTACAGTCATGGGAGTTGAGCAATACCTTCTTCTTCGCATCGGAGACGCAAACTTCGAACGTCAATGTCTTCAGTTTGACGGCAGCGGCAACGGTTCCCAGTTCGGAAAACTGCCTTCAAAGAGCGATCCGGCGAAGAAACTCTATTCGGGCTCGTGGTACCACGTTGCCTGCACCTACGACCAGAATGAAAGGGTCGCAAGAATTTATGTCAATGCTAAATTGATTAACGAAGTGAAGGAAGCTGGAGTCGCAGGGCCGACAGCGGATAACAAGATTACATTGGCAATGAGGGCTTTAGGAATGCCAGAAGCCTATCAGTTCTTCATTGGCAAGTCTTACAATAACTTCCGTCCTTTGCAGGGCAAAATTGCCGAGGCAAGAGTATGGAGAGTTGCCAGGACCCGGGATGAAATATGGAAAAATATGTATAGGATTGAGAATCCGAAGGAACAGAAAGATCTTATCGGGTATTGGAAATTCAACGATGGCGAAGGCAATACAGTCAAGGACTACTCTTGGGTCGGCAACCATGGGAAGGCTGTCAGCGACATAATCTGGCCGGCTGGAATCGAGATCAGGGAAATTAACAAAGAGGAGGAATAGAATATGAAAAAGAGATACATGATTCTGTTAGTGGCTTTACCTGTGACACTCCTTGCTGGATGCCGGGATTTGTCAATTGAATATGCTCCAGAGGCTCTTCAAGACCTCTCCGGCAAAGAGACTACTATCTCTCTCCGTGCCGAGAATACTGCTGACAATGTGCTGAAAGTGGTATTGCGAAAGGGGGACGGGTTCAAGACCTTCGGTCTCTTTGCAGACGCCACGCATCCTGCGAAAGAGGAACAGATTATCCAGATCAATGTCGGCGATAAGAAGGTTGTCAAAGAGTATAGTCGTATGAAAGGCATTGATTATAAGCTGCTTCCTGAGCCTTTCTATAAGTTTATAGACAAACGGACTCTCGATTTACATGAAGGGGCTACATCCACTGCGGTGACACAACTCAGGCTTTTTGCAATGAACCCGTTGGCTAATGTTCTGGATGCAGGAAGGTACTTGCTTCCTTTATCCGTTTCTTCATTATGGAACGGCTCAACGGCAAAGAACGTCTATGTTGATGTAACTGTGAGGGACACATATTCTGACCCTGATGGGTACGAACTCTATAAAGGGGAGGATATGTTCACCGTATTTTATCTGAATACCGCAGTTTTCGACCCGAGACTTGCCAATGATTTCATCCTTGAAAATTTTCGTGACAGAAACTATCACAGGGGACTTGGCAATATAGTTAATTTGCGTCAGGCATCCATTTATTATAATAGCAAATCCGGCAAGGCGGAACTTAAACTGAATAATGATCTTCGCTATGTGCTCGAACATTTCACCGAGCGCGTCCTTCCGCTGCAGGAGAGTGGACGCAAGGTCTGTATCTGCATTGACGGCGGAGCACAGGGTATAGGTTTCTGCAATTTGACAGACAATCAAATTGGTGAGTTCGCCGGTTCTGTGAAGAAAATCGTAGATTACTATGGACTTGACGGCATCAATCTTTGGGATCGCAACGCCAACTATGCTGTTTCTGAAGAAAAAGGTTTCCCAAAAGTGAATACTACTTCATATCCGAAACTCATAAAGAGGCTGCGCGAACTCCTCGGTCCGAACAGACTGCTGACAGTTACGGACTACGAGAAACCGACCGAGTACTTTTGGGACACGGAAGCCACTGGAGGAATAAAGGTTGGCGAATACATCGACTATGCCTGGTCCGGATACTGCGGAAGTGATGAGCCTGTCCAAATTGTGGATCCCTGGCATCCTGAATTGCCGGCCGTTTCAAAACGTCATCCTCGCAAGCCTTTTGCCGGGCTGAATCCGAGAAGATATGGTATCTGCAATGTGACGTGCTATAGGAAACTGGACGAGTCGCTCTTTACACTCGGACAATATGACAAGAGTGAGTTCACAAATAGCAATATCTCTGTTTTCTATGATGTCCGATCCGTTCTTCAGGACTCTTACGAAGGTGCAAATATTATGTCTCAATTCATAGGTGTATGGTATAGTAACGATCTTCAGATAAATGTGAGGCGGCTGACCAATTTCGTCTTTACCCCGTCTCATCCTACAAACTATAATAAATGGGGCAAGGATTGGTAGCTATATCAATGACAATTAACATTTTATAATATCTAATAACCAGGTCTCCGGTAAGGATCTGCAAATTATCGGAGACCATTTATCTTAAGGAATAGAATATGAAAATATTTACAAGAATCCTATCATTGATTTCAGTGCTTGTATTATCCTTTACAGGATGTCAGAATTATGATGACACTGAAATAAAAGGCAGAGTTAACAAACTCGAATCACAAGTCACAGAACTTCGATTGCTCGTGGAAAAATTAAACAGCAACTTAACCTCCTTGGTTACTGCGGTTGACGCTTTGAATAACCGAGACCAGATTGTATCTGTCGAGAAACTGCCTGCCGGCAACGGCTATACGATTACATTCAAAAAATCCGGCACCGTTACCGTTTACAATGGTGAAAAGGGTTTGGATGGTAAAAATGGAACTGACGGTGTGAATGGCAAGGACGGTAAATCTCCTGTTATCAGTATCCGTCAAGACACTGATAATAAATTTTACTGGACTCTTGATGGCGAATGGCTGCTGGTCAATGGTCAGAAGGTTCCGGCTACGGCGGAAGTGACTGTTCCTAAGATTAAAGTAGAAAACGGTAAATTCCTTTTCTCTACTAATGGAACTGAATGGGTTGTTATCGGTGATGCAGGTACTTCTGGAATAGGTCTGATAAAGGATGTGCGCGAAGATCCGGAAAACAATACAGTTATTATCGAGCTGTCCGATAGGAAGATTGTAATTCCTAAAGGACAGAACTTCGCACTCGTTATTAAAGCCAATGAAATTGGGATTAAGGCGGGAGAGACCATTAATGTGGACTATTCTCTCATTTCTGCGGAGAATGCTGTTGTTAGAGCTCTTACTGAAAATGGCTACACCGTAGTTGTCAATCCTACTTCAGCAACTAAGGGAAAACTCGCGATTACGGCTCCGACTCCTGTCGTGGATGCGTCTATCATGATTGTGGCTGTAAACGGTAATGGGGTGATGTCCGGAAAAGTTCTCTCTGTTGCTGAAGGTAAACTCGATGTGCAGGCAGATGCGACACCGGTTCCTGCAGAAGGCGGCTCTGTAACTGTAGCGATCACAACGAATCTTGACTACGAAATAGTCATTCCGGAAGCGGCAAAAGCTTGGATTACCCTTGTGGAGACAAAGGCTCTGCGCACTGATAAGGTGACATTCTCTGTCGCTCCGAACCCTGAATCAACTCAAAGAACTGCTGAGGTGGAAGTCCGTGTTGGAGGTGCCAAAGTCCAGTCTTTCAATATTGTCCAGCAGGCAAAGGTCGTCGTGGAGGAAAAATGGAAAAGTGCGGATCTTGAATCTCTATATCAGGATCCGGCTTATTTGCAATCACCGTACTCTTTTGGAAATTTCACTTCTTCGGATAATTGGACCACTACAATTACTGAATTGTTTGAAGTTAAAGACTTTTTTAAGGGTGAGTCCGTTAAATCTATTGTAGGGTTAAGTGGTGGTAAAACTGCTCCAGGTCAATTGGAATCACCGGTTATTTCCGGTGGATGCAAAAAATTGCGGATTGAATATGGCTATCACACTATGCATAAATCAATGAGGAAAGGTATATCCATTAACGTCAAATTGACATCTGCATCCGGTGCTGAATTGTATAATGACAACATTATTGTTGAGTATGGGGATGGTGTTGCATTCGCTACATTAGAAGGCAAAAAGCAGTTGTGGGAAAAAGAAATTAATGTTGAGGGAGATTTCAAGGTTACAATCAAAAATAATTGCCCTTCCAATAAAAAGGCTCAAGCATATGATACATTCGATATTTTATCCATATCATGGACTTCATTTTTAAACTAAATTATTAAAATTATGACAAACTTATTTAAGGTTACAGCTGTTTTTACAGCCTTATTCAGTGTTCTTTCATGTAATGAAATTGAACAGCCACAGATTCAGAATGCTAAGTCTGAGAAGTCAATGGTCTCGACAAGATCTTTCAATCAGAAAATTCCAAAAATGGCAGTTTATGTCGAGACAAATGATGTCAACCCTCTTAATGCAGGCGATTACACCATGTCTAATGGTACGTCGTTTATCGACATCGTAGAATTGTTTGCGGCTAACATTCACAAGGACGTTAATGGGGCCCCTACACTTTATCTGAATGATAAACTTACCAATGTACTTGAGAATGGTGGGGCAGCTACTTATGTAGCCACTCTCCAGGCTAAAGGAATCAAAGTCCTGCTAACAGTTCTCGGTGATTGGCAGGGAATTGGCGTGGCTAATATGACAGATGCTCAGAGTACCCAATTTGCAGCCATACTTGCTTATGCTGTCAACAGGTACGGACTTGACGGAATTGGGTTTGATGACGAATATGCAAATTATAGCGGTTCACTTGTGCCGGATTACACCATTACCTATGCGACGGCATAATAAAATTAGTATATATTGAATTTTTAAGATGAGGGTGGCAGCAGATCCCCACTTTCTCTTTGATATATCACCATGAGGCAGATCTTCATTTGCCCATGGTGATTTTCTTGTTAGATCCCATGTACCCTCAATTCATTGAAAAGCAAATTCTCCGACAGATGACTTTCCCTTCCCGACGGAATGACGCACGCATTGCACAATTTATAACAGTTTTGCATTAATTTTTAATTTAATTGAGTGTCAAACTTTCGTGTTATTATTTATAATGTAGTAATAAGATGTTTTTATACACTTATTTTGTAAACATGTGTTATGTTAAGAGATATTTGTTAACTTTGTAAAGTTAATATGTACGAATGTGAGCAAATACGACCAGCAACAGAAAGAGCAGATTATAAAAAGGCTTGTTTTTGACAACCCATGGTGGTCTACCGGTAAGATAGCGGATGACTATGATTTAATGCCCCGCCGACCTTATATAGACCTCTTCTATCCGATCGTGGCAGATCTTTCACTGCGTAGGGCTGCCATTTTGATGGGACCGAGACGCGTCGGAAAGACAGTTATGATCTATCACTCAATCAAGCGGTTGATTGATAGTGGAGTTGATCCCCGGAAAATCATATATATGTCAATAGACACCCCGATTTACAGTAATGTTTCTCTCGATGAATTGTTCTCATATGCACGATCATCTCTTCACAATGAGGATGTGGACGGGTTCTTCGTCTTTTATGATGAAATCCAATACTTGAAGGATTGGGAAGTCCATCTTAAATCCATGGTCGATACATACCGCAAGACCAAATTCGTTGCGTCAGGTTCAGCCGCGGCTGCATTAAAGATGAAGAGCAACGAGAGCGGTGCCGGCAGATTCACGGATTTCATGCTTCCACCATTGACGTTCTTTGAATTTCTCCGCCTCCAAGGAATGGATGGTTGTGTTGTGGAGATTAACGATCCTTCAATCTGCCCCTACGATACGCTGGATATTGATAAATTGAATAAATATTTCTTTGATTATATAAACTACGGGGGTTATCCTGAGGTCGTTTTTTCAGAGAAAATCAGGGAAAATCCGGGTCAATATATAAAGAACGATATTGTTGAAAAAGTCTTGCTTCGAGACATTCCAAGCCTCTATGGCATTTCTGATATTCAGGAACTTAACAAACTCTTTCTCCATATTGCGTTCCGCAGTGGCAATGAGTTCTCTTATGAGACTCTATCAAGCGAGGTCGGTATAAGAAAAGATACAATAAGGAAGTATCTTGAATATCTGGAGGCTGCATTCCTGATAAAGGTAGTGAATCGCATTGACCAGAATGCAAGGAAAATGCAGCGTGTCACATCGATGAAAATATATCTCACTAATCCTACATTGCGCTGCGCCCTTTACACGCCAATAAGCGAAAACGACGATGCTTGCGGGGAAATGGTGGAAACGGCTATCTATGACCAATGGATACTCGGAGACAAGACTAACTTCTATTATGCCAATTGGAGCAATGGCAGAGATAAAGGGGAGGTCGACATTGTTTGGGTTGAAGCTGCTACGCAGAAAGCATTTTCTCTTGCAGAAATCAAATGGTCGGATAAGTTTTTCGAAGACCCAGGTCAACTCAAATCGCTTAGGAAGTTTCTGGCGGCAAATGCTGGAATACGTAAAATCATTGTAACCACAAAATCTAAGTGCGGTAGTGCGACTATTGACGGCAACACGTTCCTCTTTATTCCATCCGCCTTGTATGCCTATTGGGTCTCTCGATACCTTTTTGAAGATAAATCCAACCGGATCCTTCTTCCAGAGCATGATGCATAATAAGCATAAAAAAATACCTTATTTTAACAGAACGTCGCAAACTGTTGAATATCAATATAGTGTGCGTGTAAAATAAGAAAAAATAGTAATAAAATTTGATAAGTTGAGTCTTAAAGTGTTTGCGAGGCGGGAAAGTGCGGGTTATTCACCGAAAATTTCATAGCTTTACTAAAAATCTTCGAATATGTATCTGCATCAAAGGAAAAATTGGTGGAACTTCAATTACGACAAAGAGGCGGTGATGAACAGACTTGGCCCGGTTAGGGCTATGCAAGGGCTGATACTCGGTCGTATGACTTCATTGGGCTTTGATTTCCAAGACGAGTCTATGCTCGCCACAATGTCACTGGAACTTGTCCGCTCCTGTGAGATTGAAGGTGAAGCTCTTAATATGGAGGAAGTACGTTCGTCCATTGCCCGTCGATTGGGCATTGATACTGCCGGACTTGTTCCATCATCGAGATATGTAGACGGAATAGTTGAAATGCTTATGGACGCAAGTCGGCATTACGAAGAGCCTCTGTCTGATGAACGCCTTTTCGGATGGCACAATGTTTTGTTCCCGACTGGAAGAAGCGGTCTGTATGCAATTGAGGCAGGCAGATACCGCACCGGGGAAATTCAGGTAGTATCCGGTCCGATGGGGCACGAAAAAGTCCATTACGAGGCTCCTGAGCCTGCACGAATTCCAGAAGAAATGCACCGGTTCATCGGTTGGGTGAATGCGGAAGAGGGGACAGATCCTGTCATCAAGGCTGGTATAGCCCATTTGTGGTTTATTTCAATACACCCTTTTGATGACGGGAACGGTCGTATTGCACGAGCCATTACGGATATGCTGCTCTCTCGCAGCGAGCACTCGTCAAAACGCTTCTACAGTATGTCCAAAGAAATAAAAATAATGCAGAAAGACTATTACAATGTGCTTGAAAAGACGCAGAAAGGCAATGGCGACATTACTGAATGGCTTCTGTGGTTCTTGGACTGTTTCGAGAAGGCTCTTACCTCAACAGAAGATACTCTTTCATCCGTTCTTGCCAAATCTCATTTCTGGGAAATCCACAAAGACACAACTGTCAACGAGCGGCAACGTAAGATTATAAATATGCAGTTCGATGGCTTTTTCGGGAAACTGACTTCGGGCAAGTGGGCAAAAATCTGCAAGTGTTCTACGGACACGGCACTCAACGACATCAGGGATCTTGTGAATAAAGGTCTGCTGAAGAAAAACGATGAAGGCGGTCGAAGCACAAATTATTCCTTAGTCATTGGGCCTACTGTCATTGGATAGGCATACTCAAGTTTCAGCAGTTTCATAAGTGAAACATACTATTCGTTTCGGCAAATGTTTCTCTTATTCACCGAATATTATTCGGTGAAAGTGCGGGTTATTCACAGAATAATCATAATACTCATATAAACTATGATCATTTATTACTAAATTTGGAATTATGTTCGATGCTTTGTTGAAATATGACATGGGGGCTGGCGTGGTAGCATTTTCCACGCAGCGGGATGCTGTCCTTCCCTATGAAGTGACTCAAGGTCATCAGGTTCATGGTAGCCGTGTTGCAATTATAAGAAAACCAGGCATGACGAGGGAGGAACTAGAAGGGTACGATGCCTTTATCACCAATCTCCCTGGCGTAGCTATCGGAGTACGCACTGCCGATTGCGTGCCAATACTGCTTTACGATCCAGTGAAACGGGTTGTTGCCGCTATACATGCAGGATGGAAAGGAACCGTGCTGCATATCGTTCAAGGAACTATTACTGAGATGATAAATGCCTTCAAGTGTCGTCCAGGCGATATGAAAGCGGTCATTGGTCCAGGTATCGGACCTGACAGTTTCCAAGTTGGGGAAGAAGTAGCTACGCAATTCAAGGAAACTGGATTTCCCATAGATGACATTTGGTCTTTCCGTGGTGCTGGTGATAATACACCTATGTCTGGCGGACATCACATAGACCTTTTCAAAGCAAACCGCTGGCTGCTGGAGCATGCTGGAATCCCTGCTGAAAACATTCATGTCTGCGGAATTGACACCTACACCACCGAGGCTTATTTCTCAGCACGGCGTGAGGGCATCCAATGTGGTCGAATTATCAATTCCATTAAACTAATATAGAACGCATAACTGGTCAGGCTTCGAATAAATGTGACTGAACATTAAGAAGGTCTGCAGGGAAACTATGCTAATCTATAAAAACAAAATAATTTAGTATCTTTGAATTTTATAGTATAATAATAAACAACATAACAACTTAATAATTAAAATTTTACATCTAAATTTATGCAAATAATCATTAGAAAATTAACTCTCATTTACTTTCTTCTTTTATCAGTAGTAGTAGTTTCATGTAGAAAAGAAAAAGAAGACTTGCCTATGTCTGTTAAGATTTCTTCACAGAAAATCGAACTGGCCTATGATGAAACGGTAACAGTAAATTATACCTTTACAGATGCCGACGGAGAACTTAAAGTAAGTGTTACAGGACTTCCAGAAGGAGTCTTATTTGAGGACATCCGTGTCGACAAGCAGAGCGGAAAACTAAAATTTACATCGTCAAGAGATAAACAAGAATCCGTTGGAGTAAAGGTGGTATTCAAGGACAGTAAAAATACTATAACCAAAGACTTAACGATAGACCTTTTCCCAGATAAGACTTCTTTTTCTGTCTCAGCAGAAAGCGACAAACTTTCCATAATTGCCGGGCGAAAAGTAGAACTCAAATATTCTGTCCACAATGCGAAGGGACCAGTGAAAGTAAGTTTTAAAAAAGAAATACAAGGACTTAAATTGTCAAATAACTTTGACAAGAAGAATTCTAAAGGGGTTATCTCTTTCGATACTTCGATTAAAGAGGAAAAAAAGATTGAAGGAACACTTGTGTTCTCTGACGGACGCAAGGAATGTGAAGTGAAAATAACATTCGAATTCGGGAAGAGTCCAGTCGCACCTGCAGTCCCTGTAATCAGTGTAAAATCGAACATTATATATCCAAAAAAGTGTAACAGAAGCAACGAAATGCCGTTCACGATTGCCTGCGATACAGACATAGATGAGGTGACGGTACAAACTACACCTGGAATTGAAGCAAAACTTGAACTTGGTCCTGGAAAAAAATCAGGGAAGATTATTGTAAAAGCAAAAGAGAATGCAGGGGAGTTTGAAGAATTAACCCTAAAAGCAAAAAACAATGCTGGTGAAAGTCAGAAAGAGGTAAAACTGAAATTGGCATATCTGAACCTTAAACAGGAAAATATGAAACTGGACTCTAAGCAGTTCAAAGGACAGGTAGAAGTGAACACGAACCTCGACTTTGTGGTAAGTACCGAAGGAGCAGTAACAATAACCGAAAAGAAAAAGAATCTTATCAGTTTCACTGTCAGCGAGAATACTCTTTGGGAAAATAGAACTTCAAAGATTACAGTGAAGGATACGGAGGGACTTTTAGAGAAGAGCCTTGTCATAGTACAAGATAAGAACAATGGAAACAATGATACTGACCGCGATGCTCTTATTGCTATTGCTAAATCAATGAATATGCAGGAGTGGGAAGAGAATGGAGTAGAAGGTGGTTCCTACAAAAATTGGGGTACAGATGTACCTAAAGATAAGTGGTATGGAAGCGAATGGTCTGAGAAAGGTGGAATGGGAAGATGTATAGGATTGAGTTTTACCTCAGACCAGCCAAAGTTCTCAGGCGTCATTTCTGAGGATATAGGTAAACTGACGGAACTAAGGGAACTTATAATTACTCCTTACTTTCACTTTAAAAAACTTCCTGACAGCATAAGAAACCTTAAAAAACTTGAAAAAATTTCTTTAGCATTTGATAAAATAGATATCGATATCAAAGAGTGGAAGGGTCTTAATGATCTTATGAACAATTCAGAGAATAAAATGAAAGCTCTCGATTTTGAAGGTACTGGTCTTCACGGCACTATTCCTGAATGGTTGAAAAAGTTGCCAGGTGAGGGTGTATGTCTGTGGGGGTGTCATTTCTCTGGACAGATTCCTGACGCTGTAGTAAAGAGCAAGATGTGGAGTTCCAAGGCAATCGGAGACCCTCAATACTTGGAAAAAAGTCCTATCTTTGACAAGTCTAAATTCAAATTAAAGGATTTGGGTGACGGAAATTATATGTATGAAGTTACCGTAGGTGAATCTATAATTTATAGTCAGGCTGACAACTATGCTCTGTGGGTAGGCAAAAGACCATCCAATACGAAATGGGTTGATGACAAATTCGGAGGACATTGGGAATGGACAAAGTAATATAACTTAATGTAAATTAAGAAATTTACTATAAATAAATTAAATACATTTTTATGAAAAGGATTTTATTTTTGGTTGCTGCTGCCTTTACTCTATTTTGTAGTGTACAGCTTTCTGTAAATGCGAAAGGCGACGATGATTACAAAGTTATTCTTACCCTTAAAGACGGTAAGGTTATTAACGGCTACATTAGAACATCACTGATGGACGGTGCTATGAAAGTCGGTGTTAGCGAGACACCTAAGGGAGCATATTGTGAGTATGAAACCAAGGACATAATCTCTTTGGTTTATCCTGCTCTGACAGAAGATCAGAAAGAAATCCTTTATGTGCCTTGCAGGGCAATAAAAAAAGTTCCAAACCTTATTTCAAGACGCAAGGAATATAAGGCTCCAGTCCTTCTGAGGAAAATTTATGAGGGAGAGAAATTAATAGGCTATGTTATGCCTTGCGTCGATGCTACAACCAATGCTACAACTACTTATTATAGGAATACATACAAATACCTGTACAGAGTGAAGGGAGAAGAGGTCGCACAGCCGTACTGGTTTGCCTCTGACGGGATTGTAGTAGGGCTTAAATCTGCTATGAAATTTATTTTTAAGGATTATCCTGAAATCATAGAGATGTTTGAAAACGGTAAGATAGGCAGAAAGGAGTTCTTAGAGCATCCTGAAATGATAATGCCAATATTGAATGATGTGCTTGTCAATCGAAAATAATTGAAGTATGAAAAAATATGTTATAGCACTTCTAATTATGTGCTTATCTTTATCTGCATCTGCTCAGAAACTTGTAAAGATGAGAAATATCAATGATATAGTTTTTGTGAGAGGCTCACAACTTTGGAGTCTTACAGGTTCTTTCATTGATAACAAGATTTATCTTAAAGATAATATCCATTCCATTATCCCTGCGATTAGATTAAGGGGAGAGATAGGTGTCTATGAACTTCCTTTTGGTGGCACTGTGGGTGCGGGCTGGAGCCTTGGCTACGGTAAAGTAAGGGAAAACAGAACTCTGAAGGATGTCCAAATAGGTTGGGATGAAAAGAATAAAAAGCCCATAAAAGGTACTGAGTATAGGCAGTATGAATGGACTCAAATTCCAATAGGTCCTACCTTGTCCTTCCATTATGCCCTGTTTGACCATTGCGATGTTTATGCAAAAGGTTTTTTCTGCATAGACTTCGGAGGCTTTACAAATATGAAACAAGAGTTAGACTTCAAGAGACCTAAACAGATAAAATACGACTACGGCTTTGTAGCCGGAGCCGATTATTTTATAACGGATAGGATTGGTGTTTGTGTTGAGGCAGGACTTCAGAGCCAATGGCTCAGTGCCGGTGTTGTCATTTCCTTCGGAGGAGGCGCTCAATCCGACTTGTTCTACCGTACCCCAAGAGATATATAAATCTTTTGGTTCTAACTCAGCAACCTTCTCGATTATCAAGGTTGCATGATAGTCCTTTTTTACGAGATATAAGTCCAACTTCTTCTGCACGAAGAGTAACATCTCCATTTTCAAGGACAAAGGCAGGAATACCTACCGTTCCTCTTTCACGAACCTTTTTAAAGGCTTCGTGATTATCCCTCAAAGATAAAAATGCTTTGAGATTGTGTACATGTTCTCCTATATCAATTATTTTAAAATTAGGATTGTCCTTAATTTGTTCTTCAATATAAGTACAGTCTGGACAAGTATTCATTACATAGACAGTAATCATAATTCTGATTTTTTAATTTATTAATCTGTAAATTTATCATAATAAAGACCAACTGTATTTAGAATAGGGGAGGCAAGAGTTTTATCTATTATAATTCTTACTCCTCTTGTCTTTACAGTTCCAATCTTAATTATTCTTTTATATCCTATTGTGGTTTCTGTTGCAACTGTCTTCCATGTATTGTCATTACACAAAATATCTATATGGAATGCTGCAACTCTTTGACCCAATGGAATGTATTCTCCAAGCAAAATTCGGTTGAATTTCTTTTCTCCATTAAGTTTTAATGTTATTTCTGCAGTTTTGTCTTTCTCTTTTGCTGCCCAATATTTATCATAATCTTCTTTTAACAAGTTTTTAGCTTTGTATTTGCATCCAAATGTAGATGATGCTGAAATTTTGGCATTCTTAGCAAGATTATCTTTAAATATATCATCTAAGGCTGCTTTGAACTCAATCAATCGTAATGAGTCTTCGGATGCGATTAGTCCACGTGTATCTGGAGGAACATTTAGGAGAAGAACACTGTTGCGGCCGACGCTTGTATAATATATATCAAGTAATTCTTTTAGACTGCGAGGATGCTCATCAGCATGATAAAACCAGCCCTTTCTTATAGAGACATCTGTTTCTATAGGCACCCATACTTCTCCATTCATATTTCCAGAATTTAACGTATCCTTAGGAGGAGCTCCAGCTCCAGGTGTAAATCCTGATATGTTCAGTGTAGACCAATTTGTCCTCCCAGCAACTCCACGTTCATTTCCAACCCAACGGCAATCAGGCCCTATATCACTGAATATGACAGTATTAGGACTATATTTAAGTATTTCGGAATTAAACATAGTCCAATCGTAAACCTGCTTTTTCCCATTAGGACCTTCACCATTGGCTCCGTCAAACCAATGCTCAAAAATATCCCCATATTTAGAATAAATGTCGTCCAACGTGTTTCGATACACCTCATTATACTTATCAGTGCCATAAGTTGGATGATTTCTATCCCATGGTGATAAATACACTCCGAACTTTATACCTACATTTTTACAAGCTTCTGACAGTTCTTTCAATACATCCCCTTTACCATTCCTCCATAAACTCTGCGATACGGTGTGAGTGCTGTATGGATTTGGCCAAAGACTAAATCCGTCATGATGCTTTGCCGTAATTATTATTCCTCCAAAACCTGCCAATTTGGCTACTTTTGTCCATTGATTGCAATCAAGAGAAGTAGGATTGAACATATCTTCCGGTTCTTTACCGTTTCCCCATTCTGCACCAGAAAAGGTATTAGGACCAAAATGACAAAACATATTCATCTCCATCTTTTGCCATTCAAGTTGCTTTTTTGTCGGTACCGGTCCATAGGAAGTAATATGACGATTGCAAGCCGAAAAAATACCTGCAAATATTGCAATATATATGATTTTTTTATTCATAATGTCTTAATATAGAGTTAGATATAGTTTTAAGGTAAATAATTGTAAACCTAAATATAAATAAAATCTACAAATAAATACTTAATTGCAAACGATTTGTTTATACCAAATATGGACGATGATTTTAAATATTATAGACTATCGAAATAATCGATAATGATATAGTTAAGGTAGTTAGTTAATGTATGAGATGTTTTTTATATTTGTAATGCTTTCAGAAAAAAAGAGTTAGAAGATACATACAATTAAAATTTTGAATATATGAAAACATTAGATTTTATTGGTTTGAATGAAAAGAAGGTTCAAACTGTAGTTGATAACCTAAATATTTTGCTTGCTGATTTACAAGTTTTTTACACTAATATGCGTGGTTACCATTGGAATGTAAAAGGTCCTGGTTTCTTTCAATTGCATGAAAAATATGAGTATGTTTACAATGATCTTGCAGCAAAGATAGATGAAGTTGCAGAACGTATTATTCAACTTGGCGCTGTTGCTGAAAATCGTTTCAGTGAGTATTTAAAAATTGCTGAAGTAAAAGAAACAGCAGAGGTTAAGCCAGGAAGTGAGAGTTTCCTATTTATTTTGGATACATACAAAACAATTATAGCTCGCGAGAGAAAGATTGTTGAACTTGCTTCAGAGGCTGGTGATGACACGACAGTGGCAATTATGGATGATTTCCTTAAAGGACAGGAAAAAGCAGTCTGGATGTTTGTTGCAGTAAGTGCAAAATAATTCAAACATGAGATAAAATTAAAGGCAGCCTTAAATAGGACTGCCTTTTTATTTTATATATTGCTTTCTTGCAGTCTTTTAAGACCGTGAATTATTCTTTCCACTCCTTCTTTAAAAATAGATTTTGGACAAGCCATATTGATTCTGATAAATCCGTCCATTCCATACATACTTCCTGCATTTATCCATACACTTTCATTTTCAATAAGACTTTTTTCTATATCCATAGAAGTCATATCCTTTAATATCTTACAATCAATCCATGCCAAATAGGTTCCCTCCATTGCGGTAAGAATAAAATCAGGCAATTCTTTTTCTACCCTCTCCTTAAGTAATAGATAATTTTCTTCTATATATTCATTTAATTGTTCTAACCACTCTTCGCCAGGTGTCTTATATTTACCTTCAAATCCCTTTGGCTCTGGAGCCCCATAGGCGGCTATAAGCGCAACTGGTCCGAATGGATTTACGTTATGCACTTCATTGGCGTTAAGCGCTTTGATTACTTTATTACGCAGTTCCTCGTTTTTGCATACAATGTTTGCCGTTTGAAGGCCAGCAATGTTGAAAGACTTGCTCGGGGAATTAAGTGAAATACATGAATATGCATTTTCCTCTGACGCTGCTGCAAAAGGTGTATACTTTCTACCAGGTCGTACAAGTTCGCAATGTATTTCATCACTTACTACTATAACATTATGCTTACGGCAGATTTCACCTGTCTTTGCAAGTTCTTCTTTTGTCCATATCTTCCCGGCTGGATTGTGAGGATTGCATAGCAGAAGGACTTTAACCTTTTCATCTGCACACTTTCTATCTAAATCTTCAAAATCCATACAGTAGTGACCTGCCCCATCTTTATTGCAATATTTTAACTGGCTTTCGCATATTTGGCAACCGTCATTTACTATGGATGAAAAGAAACTATTGTATACAGGAGTTTGTATTAAAACCTTATCTTCGGGAGAAGTAATTGCCTTAATAATGGCAGATATTCCTGGAACAACCCCCGTAGTGTAGATTATGTCACTCTGTGAGAAATGCCAATCATATCGTCTTCTAAACCAATCGCATACAGCATCGTAATAAGAATCAGGCACTGAGGTGTATCCAAAAACCCCGTGTTCAGCCCTTTTGATTATAGCCTCTTTAATAAAAGGTGCGGCTTCAAAGTCCATGTCTGCCACCCACATAGGTAGAAGTTCTCCTTTAGGAGCAACAGGAGGTTTTGCGTCCCATTTAACGCAATTGGAATTTTTTCTTACAGTGATTTTGTCAAAGTCGTATTTCATATTTTCATTATTTTCATCCATTTCCCTTTCATCAGTCTGTAAAGGAAAATAAGACCTCTTACATTCAATTCAATACACATTGCTATCCAATATCCCTCAAGTCCATATTTCGGTGTAAGTATAAAGGCGAGACAAATTCGTACAAACCAAAGACTTCCGAAATTCAGAAGGCTTGGCATCAGAGTATCTCCAGCCCCTATAAAAGCACCATAGGATACAAGTGCCACTGCGTACATAGTTTCCGCAAAAGCTTCTATTCTAAGTACCTTCGCACCTAATTCAGCAACTTCAGTTGAAGAAGTCAGAAGTGTCATAATCAGTGGTGCACCAATATACATAAAAATTGCGAGGAAAGACATAATTCCTGTTGCCATTAGTACGGTAATCTTTGCAAATTTTTTTGCTAATTCTTTACGTCCTGCCCCGAGGCTTTGTCCTACTAAGGTGGTAGCAGCATCTTGAAGTCCGAAACCTGGCATATAGCAAAAACTCTCAGCGGTTATTGCAAATGCATTTGCGGCTATAGAAACGGCCCCAAGTGGGGCTACTATTATAGTTCCCATTATATATGCCCCTCTCATAATGATATTTTGCAGCCAAAGAGGTCCAGTTATTCCAAATACTTTTTTAATAATATCTCTATCAGGAATGAACGAACCTTTCTCACCTTTGAGATTAAGTTCTTTTGACTTTATTGTTATATACCATGCTGCAAAAACGGATACTACGCTTTCTGCCACGCCAGTTCCAAGAGCAGCCCCTGCAACTCCCATATCCATCATATAAATGAAGATATAATTGAATATTACATCTAAAGCACCTAATGATACGTATATTATACTTGGTACTTTCATATTGCCGCTTGCCTGGAGCATTGCACTTGCTGCATAACCGATAGAGCCTATTGGCATAAAGGCTGCAAATATGAAAAAATAGAGTGAGGCATCATTTATAATCTCCCTATTTCCTCCCAACCATACTGGAAGAGGTTTACTTAAAATGATACCTATAACGGAAAGAAAACAAGTAAATATAAAAACACTGAATAAGCCTTTCCTTACAACATCTTTTGCCCCATGAAAGTCCTTGGCTCCACACTTATGTGCCACAAGTACGGAAAATCCTGACATAACAGCCATGAAAAAACCGTTCATTATCCATGTACTTGTAGATACTAGCCCGATTGATGCTGCTGGATTTGCACCTAATCGTCCTACCATGGACGCGTCTATATATTGCATAAGTACGGATGAAAACTGTGCGAGAATTGCAGGAATTGCAAGGAGCATAGATAGCCTGAACTGCTGCTTCCCAGTCATTGGCAGATTGTTCCTTACAAGCTCTAACAGTTGGTCCTTATTTTCTTTCATATAATATTAAAAAGGCTGCAAAGATACAAAAAGGACGGTCATAAACCTATGACCGCCCAAATTATATTCAATCTTCCCTATACGGGAGTGTAATTACTAAAGTTGTGGACCTGCAGCTACAAGAGCCTTACCAGCTTTGTTTGATTCGTACTTGTGGAAGTTCTTGATAAATCTTGCAGCAAGATCCCTTGCCTTTACATCCCAGTCGGCAGCATTGTTATAGGTATCACGAGGATCGAGAATGCCTGTATCAACGCCTTCGAGTTTTGTAGGAACTTCAAAGTTGAAGTAAGGGATTGTCTTTGTAGGAGCGCTGTCAATGCTGTGATTGAGGATGGCATCAATGATACCACGAGTATCACGGATTGAGATACGCTTTCCTGTACCGTTCCAACCTGTATTTACTAAGTATGCCTTAGCACCGCTCTTCTTCATCTTCTTAACAAGTTCCTCAGCATATTTTGTTGGATGCAATTCAAGGAATGCCTGTCCGAAGCAAGCTGAGAATGTAGGTGTAGGCTCTGTAATACCACGCTCTGTACCAGCAAGTTTAGCTGTGAAACCTGAAAGGAAGTAGTACTTTGTCTGTTCAGGAGAAAGAATTGATACTGGAGGAAGTACACCAAATGCATCAGCTGAAAGGAAGATTACCTGTTTTGCAGCAGGACCCTGTGATTCAGGACGAACGATGTTCTTAATATGGTAGATAGGATAAGAAACACGTGTATTCTCTGTAACGCTCTTATCATTGAAGTCAATCTTACCGTCTTTGTCAACTGTAACGTTCTCAAGAAGAGCATCACGACAAATTGCATTGTAGATGTCAGGTTCTGACTCTTTGTCAAGTCTGATTACTTTTGCATAGCATCCACCTTCAAAGTTGAATACGCCCTTATTGTCCCAACCATGCTCGTCATCACCGATGAGAAGACGCTTAGGATCTGTTGAAAGAGTTGTTTTACCTGTTCCTGAAAGACCGAAGAAAATAGCTGTATTTTCGCCGTTCTTGTCAGTATTGGCAGAACAGTGCATAGAAGCCATGCCTTTAAGTGGAAGGTAGTAGTTCATCATAGAGAACATACCCTTTTTCATTTCACCACCATACCAGGTGTTAAGAATAATCTGCTCCTTTGATGTTACGTTGAAGAGAACTGCTGTCTCAGAATTAAGACCGAGTTCTTTGTAATTTTCAACTTTTGCCTTTGAAGCATTGTAAACGATGAAATCAGGTTCTTGATCAAATTCTGCCTGGTTCTTAGGACGAATGAACATGTTGGTTACGAAATGAGCCTGCCATGCAACTTCCACGATGAAACGAATCTTCATACGTGTATCCTTGTGTGTGCCGCAGAAACCATCTACAACATAGAGTTTCTTACCTGAAAGTTCTTTAAGTGCGAGCTTTTTGCAGGCATCCCATGCTTTCTTTGTTGCAGGGTGATTATCATTTGGATATTCAGGAGTTGTCCACCATACTGTATCTTTTGAATTTTCATCTACAACGATGAATTTATCTTTTGGTGAACGTCCGGTGTAAATACCTGTCATCACATTAACTGCACCAAGTTCTGTTACCTGACCTTTTTCGTAACCTGTAAGCTCAGGTTTGGTCTCTTCATTAAAAAGCACCTCGTATGTAGGATTGTAAAGAACTTCCTTTACATTCTTTATACCATACTTGCTTAAATCCATTTTTGGCATAATGATTTGATATTTGAATTAAACTAAATTTCAGTATTGTTATACCTTGTATACTATATGCAAAGTTATATTATTTTTTGACATTACTCAAATGAATAATTACTATTTTTGCACAAATCAACAAACATTGCTACTATCTGCAATTTTTTTGCCATAAAGGCTTAATATCTCGCTTAAAATGATTTAAATGACAAAAAAACCGAAAGCCTCTGACATTTTAAAGGAATATTGGGGATATGACAGTTTCAGGACTTGCCAAAAAGAAATAATAGATACTGCTTTGTCAGGTGATGACGTGCTTGCCGTTCTTCCTACAGGAGGCGGAAAGTCCATATGTTTTCAGGTACCTGCGTTAATGAAGGAGGGGATTGCAATAGTTGTAACCCCACTTATCGCTCTTATGAAAGATCAAGTACGTAATCTTGCTGACAGGGGCATTAAAGCGATTGCAATACACGCAGGGATGGAACGTAGGGAAGTAGAACTTGCGCTTAACAATGCAGCATATGGAGATTATAAATTTCTTTATGTATCTCCCGAAAGATTAGGTACCTATCTCTTCCAATCTTGGCTGTCTGAACTGAATGTCAGTTTTTTGGTAGTAGATGAAGCGCATTGTATATCTCAATGGGGCTATGACTTCAGACCTGATTATCTAAGAATAGGACAACTGAGAAAGATTTTGAATGTTCCTGTAATAGCACTTACTGCTACGGCCACTCCTTTGGTAGCAAAGGATATAATGGCAAAATTGGTCTTCAAAAAGGAACTTATGATAAAGTCCAGTTTTGAACGTCCTGAACTCTCGTATATAGTACGTAAATGTAGCGATAAACTTGGACAGGTTCTGAATATGTGTAATGGAATCAAGGGGACTGGTATAGTGTATGTTAGAAATAGAAAAAAAACTGAGGAAATTTCTAATTTTCTAAAAGATAACGGAATAGAATCCTCGTTTTATCATGCAGGTCTGGGGTATCAGACAAGGATGGAAAGGCAGGAAAAGTGGAAAAGAAATGAAATCCGGGTTATGGTATGTACCAATGCCTTTGGTATGGGAATAGATAAACCTGATGTAAGGTTTGTTGCTCATCTTGACTTGCCTGAATCTCTCGAAGCATATTTCCAGGAAGCAGGAAGGGCAGGAAGAGATGGAAAACGGTCATATGCTGTGTTACTTTTTAACGCAACAGACATAAGTCGTCTGAAACAAATTCATACCCTTTCATTTCCATCCCTCGATTTTATAGAAGATATTTATCAAAAGATTCATGCTTTTGCCAATATAACATATGATACAGGAGAGGGGAAACAGTTGCGATTTCATATAAATGATTTTTGTAAGTCATTTAAACTTGATAGGGCAAAGACTTATTATGCAGTTAAATATCTTGATCGCTTGGGGCATTGGAGTTATTCCGAATCGATTGACTCTCCGACAAGAATTATGATAAGACGCAATAGGGATTCTCTTTATGATATTGAATTCAAAGAGCATAAAATGGTAGATTTGCTTGAACTTATGATGCGTAAATGTGAGGGAATATTCTACCACCTTGTTGCAATAGATGAAGAATATTTTGCGCGTAATTGCGCTATAACAGTTCCTCGATTACGTCAACTTTTGTATGACTTATCAGTAGAGCATGTTATTTCATACGTTCCACAGGAACATTCAGACGTAATATCTATTCATCACCCTCGTCTGCGTCCTGGAAATGTGGATTTATCTCGGCAACTCTATGAACAATTACAAAAAACAAGTTCTGAGAGAATAAAAGCGGTGATTGACTACGTTACTGAAGAAAATGAATGTAGGTCTTCATACATGTTAAGGTATTTTGGACAGGAAAATCTATCTGTGTGCGGTAATTGTGACGTCTGCAGAAAGAAAGGAACTGAACAAAAAATTACAGATGTTGATATTGAACACGATCTGTCTGATTTTATACTTAATAAAAAACAAGGAAAATATACCATTGAAGACATTAAGTCATCTTTTTTAAATTCTGCTTATCCTGCAGAACCAGATAGGGTTATTGCGGTATTGAGAAAAATAATTGATGATCGTCACGTTCCTCCTTACAGTATTTGTTGAAATATAATGGATACGGGTGTCGGCATGTCCATTCACCACCCTTCAATCATCACCCTCAATCATCACCCTTCAATCATCACCTTCTGACATGCCGATGCCGCATCACTCCCTTCTGTTCCAGCTCAACTGGAAACTTCCTCCCCACAAATTTTATGATACGAAGAAAGGGCAATTTTTCCGTCCTTTAATTGAAAGGTGGATAAACTGCCCTCAAAATTTATAAATCTTAAATGTTTTTATGATTATTTAATCATTTTCATCTTCTTTATCTGCAATTCCTTCTCCTACCACACTTTTGTCGTGTCTTCTATCATAGGCTTTTTCTTCAAATGAATTAACTACCATTTGTTCTGAATGTAATTTGTCATATGCTAATCTATTTTTGTAAATATCAATAGCACAGTAAATTGAAGAAATCATAGACATCGGATTGGCTTCATCTCTACCTGACATTTCATAAGCGGTGCCATGATCTGGAGATGTCCTGACAATTGGAAGTCCTGCGGTAAAGTTCACACCATCTTCGAAAGCCAAAGCTTTAAACGGAGAGAGTCCTTGGTCGTGGTACATTGCAAGCGTTGCATCAAAATGAGCATAGTGTCCCAGCCCGAAATAGCCGTCCGGAGAATATGGACCGAAAGCATTGATCCCTTCGTCATTAGCCATCTGCACAGCCGGAATTATAATCTCTTTTTCTTCGTCTCCGAGCAGACCGCCATCTCCGCAGTGAGGGTTAAGACCGAGAACACCTATTTTAGGGATGTCAATGCCAAAATCCCTTTTTAGAGAATTATCAAGAAGTCTTAATTTGCTGACTATTTTTTCTTTACTTAGCGATGAAGACACTTCTTTTAAAGGGATATGACCAGTAACAATACCTATTTTCAGATTATCGCTTACCATGAACATGGCTACTTCTTTAACTCCGAATTCTTTTTCAAGATATTCTGTATGTCCTGTATATCCGAAGCCTTCATTAACCATTGCTTTCTTGTTAATAGGGGCGGTTACAAGTACATCAATTAGACCGCTCTTTATATCTGCTACTGCACATTCCAATGATTTCATTGCTGCTTTCGCAGATTCAGGAGTGGCTTGTCCTGGTTCTACGAAAACATTGTCAGGTAGACAATTAACAATATTTATTTTTTTTGATTTTGCCTCTTTTGCCGAATTTATGACATATGTATCTAACTGTTCTATATTGTGTAACAGTTTTCTATAAAATCCGAATATTTTAGATGAGCCATATATTACAGGTGTAAAACTATCCAAAATTCGTGCATCTGCAAGTGCTTTAATTATAACTTCATATCCGATTCCGTTGCCGTCTCCCTGTGAGATGCCTACGACCAATTTATTATCAATCACTGTATTATATTATTTTGTTTTATATATCCTGTATCTTCACATAAGTTATTGCCCAAGGCTGCTTCAACAGCAAGAGTGTCACATCTTTCATTTTCTGGATGACCTTCATGACCTTTTAGCCAATGAAAAGTAACATTATGCTTTTTGAATATTTTTAAAAATCGTAACCACAAATCTGGATTTTTTATATTTTTAAAGCCTTTTCTTTCCCATGAATAAATCCACCCCTTATTGATTGCATCTACTACATAGGAAGAGTCGCTCCATACTTGAATTTGTGCGTTTTCCCATTTCACTGCCTCCAAACCTACTATTACTGCCAATAACTCCATTCTGTTGTTGGTAGTATTTGTAAATCCGCCGCTTATTTCCTTTCTGAGATTTCCACACTTTAATACTATACCATATCCTCCAGGTCCTGGATTTCCACGGGATGCCCCATCTGTGTATAAATATATCTCCTGCCTTCTGCCCGTGGCTTTAATGTTTGTATCCATTACAATATTTTGTTAACAAATATAATAATTATTGGGCTATTTGGATTTAACTTATTGCTAAAATAAAAGAAATGACTTAATTTCGCAAGAATGTTTCGTGATTGAGGCACGAGTACATAAATTTTATAAATAGGAATTAATGAAGAGCATAACTTACAGATTTTTAATGTGTTTGCCAATAATTGCAGGTGTACTCGCCATATTGGTATCGTGTGATTCTAAGACTTATCGCAAGATAAATTATCTTCAGGATGTAAAAACTGATACGACTATGCATATGAGCCATACTCAAGGAATACTCGTACAGCCTCAGGATATGATTTCCATTGTAGTATCCAGTAGAAATCCGAAGTTATCTGCACCTTTCAACCTGGCAAATATAAGTTATCAGGCAGGAGCAGAGTCTACCACATCAGCATACGGTTCATATAGAATTATGGGCTATTCAGTTGATTCTGAGGGAAATATTGATTTTCCTATATTGGGAAAGATTAAAGTTGCAGGACTTAATCGTTGGGAGGTTGCAGGTAAAGTGAAAGAAAAGTTGCAGAATAGCGGTCAGATTAAGGATCCTGTAGTGACAGTAGAATTTTTAAATTTTAAAATATCAGTACTTGGTGAAGTAAGCCGACCAGGTTCTTACACTGTTTCAGGAGATAAAATCAATATTCTTCAGGCTTTGAGCCTTGCTGGAGATATGACTATATACGGCAGGAGGGACAATATCCGTGTTGTACGTGAGCAGAATGGAAAGAGAACCGTGTATGTTGTTGATATAAGAAACTCTGATTTGTTTAAGTCTCCTGCATATTATTTGCAGCAAAATGATGAAATATATGTGGAACCAAATAAGGTTAGAGCAGGACAATCCACTATAAATGAAAATAGTTTTAGATCTGTAAGCTTTTGGACCTCAATAAGTGCAACGCTTCTTACGATTGCTAACCTAATAATAACTATTTCTCACAACAAATAATGATGATTCAAGAAAATAATAATAAGAAAAGCATAGGATTTGACAGCGGAGATACAAATTCTCTTCAACTGTCTGAAATATGGTCGCTTATTTGGAATAATAAAAAATGGTATGTGCTGTCACTAATTGTTTTTGCAGTGGCAGCTGCATTTTATATATATGCAACCCCAAAGACCTATACCCGTTCAGCTAAGGTGATTGTAGATGAGAGTGCTGAAAATTCGAAATTACGTGATTTAGTTGCATTTACAAGTAATATGCCTGGGATGAGGAGGAGCGGAGGTACTAATGTACATAATGAAATAGAGGCTTTTGTGTCTCCAGATCTGATGGAAAAAGTTGTAAAAAGACTTGGTTATGAAACGTCTTATACAGAACATCAGTTCCTAAGAAAGCGCGAACTTTTTACGAAAACTCCGTTTAAACTTTCGCTTGGAGGTGATAATCCTATCAGTTCTTTTTCGTTTGATGTAGTAAAGGACGGTACAAATTCTTTCTATTTGAAGAATTTTGTGGTAAAAGATAAGAAATTAGAGTCAGATAAAATTTACGGTAAATTTAATAACTCTATCAATACTCCTGTCGGGGTTATAATGCTAGTACCTACTGACAAATTAGATTTATGGAATAATACAATAACTGTTTCCTGGGTAAATTCAATGACGAGGGCAAAGTCTTTTGACCTTAAATTTACTGCCGCTCTTTCAGGAAAGGAATCTTCGGTGGTGACTTTATCATTAAATGATAATTTTCCTATCAGGGCTAATAATATCCTATCAACAATTATTGATATTTATAATGAAGAATGGGTGGATAACAAGAACAAAGCTGCTGTCAATACCACTCAATTTATTAATGAACGTTTAGGTATAATTGAGAAAGAACTCGGAAATGTTGAGGGAAATCTAAAGGAGTACAAGGAAAAAAATAAGATTACGGATATAAAGGCAGTGTCTGAGGCTTATCTGAAGCAATCTTCCGAATATGGTACAAAGGCATTTGATGTGAATAATCAATTGTCGATGGCTAAATTTATAAGGGAGTATATAAATGATCCAGCTCATTCTGATGATTTGATTCCTGCAAACTCAGGACTTTCAAGTACGGCAGTGGAAAATCAGATTAAGTCTTATAATGATTGTTTGCTAAGCAGGAATAGACTTCTTTCCGAAAGTAGTTCTGAAAACCCTACAGTGGCTGAACTCAATGAGGCTTTGATAAAAATGAAGATGGCAGTAAACAGGTCTGTGGAAAGCCTTATTGCAACACTTAAATTGCAATCTGAAAAAATTCAAAGCCAAGAAAATGAAATAATGCAGAGGATTGCTTCTACGTCAGGTCAACAACTTCAGTTGCTTTCAATCGAAAGGCAACAGAAAGTTAAGGAGCAGTTGTATGTTTATCTTCTGCAAAAAAGAGAAGAAAATGAGATTGCAGCTCTTGTAAATGTGGGAAATACTCGTCTTATAATGGAGCCTAACGGTTCTCCTTTTCCGATTAGTCCTAGAACATCTATGGTGGCGGTTGTAGTCTTGTTTTTGGGTTTAGGTCTTCCATTCCTTGTCTTTTTTCTTATTGATAGACTTGATACAAGGGTTAAAACCAAAGATGATGTCACTGGCAATGTACAGGCTCCGTTTCTTGCAGAAATTCCTTTGTTTGCTCCAAATAAGAAACGCTTATTGTTGAAATACAAAAAAAATCAATTGGATAACAACAATACACGTATACTTGTGGAGGCTGGCAATAGAGATGTGATTAATGAAGCATTCAGAGTTCTTAGAACCAACATAGATTTGATGACTGCCAACAATCGGAACGGTTGCAATAAGTTTATGGTTACATCTTTCAATCCAAATGCAGGTAAGACATTCCTTATTATGAATATCGCTGCAACTATGGCTCTTAAGGGAACACGTACCCTACTTCTTGACTTAGATCTTAGAAAAGCGACTCTTTCAAAGGCTTTGGAAATGAATAGAACAGGTGTATCTTCATATTTGAGTGGTAAAAATGAAAATATTGATGACAATCTGTATAATATAGCAAAGAATCTATATTTAATGCCTGTCGGAACTCTTCCACCAAATCCTGCCGAACTGTTGATTTCGGATAAGTTTAAAGAATTGATTGCCAAGTTAGAAGAAAGATTTGAGTATATCTTTATCGACTGTCCTCCTGTAGATGTTGTATCCGATACAGGAATTATTGCTGGTTATGCCGATATGACAATTTTTGTTATGAGAGCTGGTTTTTTTGATAAGCGTGATTTACCATCTTTGGAAGCTATGTATGAGGGCGGACAATATAAACGTTTATCAATAGTTCTTAATGGAGTTGAATCTTACGGCAGAAGAGGCTATGGTAGTTATGGACGTTATGGCTATGGATATGGCTATGGCGGTTATGGTTACGGTTATGGCTATAGCAACGAGGAGGTGAAAGAGTAATGTTCGGCTTTTTTAACAGTAGAAAAGCGTTACTTGATACAGGATTGCTTCAAGGAGCAGTTGATAATCATTCTCATATACTCTATGGTCTTGATGATGGGGTAAGTACATTGGAAGAGTCGCTTGCTGTTATGGATTTCCTTGAAAAGGCGTCTATAGATACTCTATGGTTTACTCCACATACTATGGAGGATGTAAGGAATACTACAGCAGGTCTTAAATCACGTTTTGAAGAATTTAAGTCACATTACAAAGGTAATGTGAAATTGAAGCTCGCTTCAGAGTATATGATGGATACTTTGTTCTTGGAAAGATTGAGAGCCAAGGATTTGCTGCTGCACGGTCAGGATAGAGTTTTAGTGGAAACGAGTACATGGTCTCCTCCTATAGATTTTTGGGAAATTTTAGATGAAATGATGAGGAAAGGCTATCGACCTTTGATTGCACATCCAGAGAGGTATCGTTATATGAATGAGAGTGATTATAAAAGATTGCATGATATGGGAGCATTGTTGCAATTAAATCTGCCTTCTTTATTGGGTGTTTATGGTGAAACTGCCATGAATAAGGCATTTTACTTACTTGAAAAGGGGTGGTACTGTATGGTCGGGTCTGATTGTCACAGATTGAAAGCTATAGAAGGCCAGTATCATAGTAAAATGATTCAAAGTAGTATAGTTAAGTTGCTTGAACCTCTTATGAAGGGGTTGGAGGATTGAGTATGAATATATTGGTGACAGGTGCCGGAGGGCAGTTGGGGCAAGAACTTAGGAAAGTATCTAAGGATTCCAGGGAGCATTTTATATTCAGTAGTATGAATGATGATCCCCAGAATGAAGCTTTGTTTTTAGATGTTACCAATGAGGGAGCAGTGGATATAATATGTGCTTCTGAAAATGTTGATGTTATAATTAATTGTGCCGCATATACATCGGTGGATCAGGCTGAAACTGATATTACTATGGCAGATTTAGTCAATCATCAGGCTGCTGAAAATTTAGCAAAGGCTGCGAAAAAAAATAATGCTTTATTAATCCATATATCTACTGATTATGTATTTGGCGGTGATCAGTGTGTGCCTTATACTGAGACTGATGAGCCTGCACCTAATGGGGTTTACGGTGCAACTAAGCTATTGGGTGACAAAGCGGTTTCTGATTCAGGGTGCAGATATATGATTTTTAGGACTTCCTGGTTATACTCATCTTTTGGTCACAATTTCGTGAAGACAATAATAAATCTTGCAAGCAGGAAACAGTCTATAGATGTCGTATGGGATCAGATAGGATGTCCTACTTATGCAGCTGATTTAGCAGAATTTATATATAACATCATTGACAAGAGAGATTTTGATCATACAGGTTTGTATAATTATACAAATGAGGGGGTAACCTCGTGGTATGATTTTGCGGTTGCTATTGATGAATTATCAGGAAGTAATTGTAAAATAAATCCTTGTTTGACGGAGGAGTATCCTACTAAAGCAAGAAGACCTCATTATTCGGTACTTGATAAAGCTTTGGTAAAGAAGGTCTTTGGTGTTAGTCTGCCATATTGGAGAGATTCTCTCCAGAAATGTCTTGCAAAACTTATGAAATAATTCTTTAACTCTATGCCTAAACTTAGTATTATAGTTCCTGTATATGGTGTAGCACAATATATAGAACAGTGTGCCTTAAGTCTGTTTGAGCAGACATTGGATGATCTTGAATATATTTTTGTAGATGACTGTTCTCCTGATAATAGTATTGAGATACTTGAAAAGGTGATGGAAAATTATCCGCAAAGGAAAAAGCAAGTCACTATTGTTCGTTTTGAAAAGAATCGGGGTTTGCCTTATGCCCGTAAGATAGGACTTTCAAGAGCTACGGGAGATTATATCATTTATTGTGATTCTGATGATTTTGTAGATAGGCATATTTATGAAAATATGTACAAGGCATGTATCTGTGGCGGACTTGATGTCGTCATAGGGAACATTAGATTTGTTAGTGACATGGATAACTCTTTTGAATGGTTGGGAGGGTATGTAGGAAAGTGTTATTATTATACAAAACGGGATGACTGTATAAATGCAATTATGCACAATAAGTTATCCTGCGCCATATGGAATAAAATGTTTAGGAGGTCTGTTTGTAGTAACGATATTATATGGCCTGAAGAAAATTTCGGAGAAGATCAAAGTGTCACTTTACAGTGGTTCTGTTATTGCAGTAAAATAGGTTATGTCGATGGTTTTTACAATTATCGGGTTCGTAGGGGTTCTCTTACTACACAAAATTCTGTCGAAAAATGCCTTGAAAGGTTTCATAACATAAGTAAAAACGTTGAAGACATTTATTCAAAGTATAGGTCTTTACAACTTGATAAAAAATTTCAAAAAGGACTTATTTATATTAAATATAATACTTTATATTGCTTATTGCCAATTCTTGATAATAAGAAATATTATAAATTATGGCATAAGGGTGTAATTGAGTGTAGTGCTTTGCTTTTAGACGGAAGTATTAGTATTAAAGATAGATACAGAATATTAAGGTCGATAATAGGCATTTTCCCATTGCCAAGGAACAGGTTTATTAATATGTATTAAAATCAAAATGATATGAAAATTGCAGTGGCTGGAACAGGTTATGTAGGTCTATCGGTTGCAACTATATTGTCGCAGCACAATGAAGTTGTGGCAGTGGATATCGTGCCTGAAAAAGTGGAGATGATAAATAAAAGGCAGTCTCCAATTCAGGATGAGTATATAGAAAAATATTTTGCTGAGAAAGAACTAAATCTTCGGGCAACCTTAGATGCAGAAGAGGCTTATAGCGGAGCTGATTTTGTGGTTATAGCAACTCCTACCAATTATGACAGCCATAAAAACTTTTTTGACACTTCGGCTGTAGAGGTGGTGATTGATTTGGTAATGAAGTTCAATCCGAAGGCAATAATGGTCATAAAGTCCACAATACCTGTTGGTTATACAGAGGAAATAAGGCGTAAAACCAGCTCTGAGAATATTATATTTGCACCAGAATTTTTGAGAGAAAGTAAAGCCTTATATGACAACCTATATCCGAGCCGTATTATTGTGGGACGTCCTGAAGGAGACGAAAGGTTAGATAAGGCAGCCAGGACTTTTGCAAGACTTTTGCAGGAGGGGGCAATCAAACAGAATATCGAAACATTATTTATGGGACTTACTGAGGCAGAGGCGGTTAAGTTATTTGCAAATACCTATCTTGCCTTGCGTGTGAGTTATTTTAATGAATTGGATACTTATGCTGAGATGAAAGGCTTGGATACGCGTGCTATAATAGAGGGCGTATGTCTTGATCCACGCATCGGCACCCACTACAATAATCCTTCATTTGGCTATGGTGGTTATTGCTTGCCAAAGGATACCAAACAACTTCTTGCCAACTATGCTGATGTGCCTGAAAATCTAATTCATGCTATCGTAGACTCCAACCGTACACGAAAGGATTTTGTAGCGGATAGGGTACTTGCAAAAGCTGGTTATTATACTGGTTCAAGCAGTTGGGATGAGAATAGGGAAAAAGATGTTACGATTGGTGTATATAGGCTTACTATGAAGACTAATTCAGATAATTTCAGACAAAGTTCTATTCAAGGGGTGATGAAGCGTATAAAGGCAAAAGGAGCAAAGGTCATAATTTACGAACCGGTACTCGAAAATGGAGATACATTCTTCGGTTCAGAGGTGGTAAACGACCTTGCTAAGTTCAAGTCAATGAGCAATGCTATCATCGCCAACCGTTATGACAACATCCTTGATGATGTAAAAGCCAAAGTTTATACGAGGGATTTATTTAAACGCGACTAATTTATGGTACAGTATAATGTAAAATTAGAAGGAAAAACTATTTTGGTCACAGGAGCCGCTGGTTTTATTGGAAGCAATCTAATCAAGCGTCTTTTTAACGAAATAAAGGACATTAAAGTAATTGGTATAGATTCTATTACCGATTACTATGATGTAAATATCAAGTATGAGCGTCTTAAAGAAATAGAGGCTCTTAACAGAGATTGGCAATTTATTCATGAAAGTATTGCAGATAAGGTTGCAGTTGAGAAGATATTTAATGACAATAAAATTGCAGTAGTGGTGAACCTTGCTGCACAAGCAGGTGTTCGTTATTCTATCATAAACCCTGATTCCTATATAGAGAGCAATCTCATTGGTTTTTATAACCTTCTTGAAGCTTGCCGATATCATGAGGTGGAGCATTTTGTGTATGCTGGTTCAAGTTCTGTTTATGGTAGCAACAAGAAGGTGCCTTACTCAACAGAGGATAAGGTGGATAATCCTGTAAGTCTATACGCAGCTACTAAGAAGAGCAATGAACTTATGGCTCATGCTTACTCTAAACTCTATAACATCCCGTCAACAGGTCTTCGTTTCTTTACAGTATATGGCCCTGCTGGTCGTCCTGATATGGCATATTTTGGATTTACCAACAAACTCCGTGAAGGTAAGACTATAAAAATATTCAATTATGGCAACTGTAAGCGTGATTTTACCTATATTGATGATATTGTGGAAGGTGTTGTGCGAGTTATGCAGCATGCACCAGAGAAGCGAAATGGTGAAGATGGCCTTCCTATTCCTCCATACAAAGTATACAACATAGGTAACAATTCTCCTGAGAATCTTCTTGACTTTATTACAATACTTCAAGAGGAACTTATTCGTGCTAATGTACTGCCTCAGGACTATAACTTTGAATCACATAAGGAGTTTGTCCCGATGCAGCCAGGAGATGTTCCTATAACATTTGCAGATACAACACCATTGGAAGAAGATTTCGGATTCAGACCTTCCACCCCTCTTCGTAATGGTCTGAGAGCATTTGCAGAGTGGTATGCAAAATATTACGGAACAGTTGAGAAACTATAATATGCGATAGAAAAGGTGTTTGGTAAATAACAGACTTTAATGTATGTTTAAAAAATTCATGTGGGCCTTTTTAGAGAAAGGAGGAGGGGCTTTAATACAATTTATTTCTATTATAATATTAAGCAGATTTTTATCACCTGAAGAATATGGAGTATATGGTATTATGGCGATATTTATTTCAGTAGCTGAAATGCTTATTGATTCAGGGTTGGGTGGTGCAATTGTTCAGAAAAAAAATATAAACCAGAAAGATATAAATACTCTCTTTGTATCTAACTTTGTGATTAGTATAATCTTATATTTGTTAATATTTTTCTTAGCCCCATTAATTGAAACATTTTATTCTATTCAAGACCTGAAGTTATATATAAGAGTTTTAGGCCTAACTATATTATTTTATTCATTTACAATAGTACATTATTCACTGCTTCAAAAAGAGCTTAGGTTTAGTAAATCTGCGAATATTACTTTATTTGCCTCAATTATATCATCAGTTATTTCTATTATTGCAGCGTTTTATGGTAAAGGAGTATGGGCTCTAATACTTCAACCTTTATTTATGTCAATAACTTTATCTTTAGTGTTTCTTATATTTGACAAAAGAAAATTAAAGTTTGAATTCTCGCTGAATTCTTTTAAAATACTATGGAATTTTGGTTCAAAATTATTATTTGCTAATTTACTTCAAACCGTCTATACTAATATTAGCACATCAGTTATTCCTAAAATTTCATCCGTAAAGGTTACAGGTTACTATTATCAGGCATCAAGAATAAATAATATAATAAATTCAATTATTCAATCTGCTATAGATAAAGCAGCATTTCCTATTTTATCTAAAGAGGTATTTGCAGAAATTATATTAAAAAAAGCAAATGATATTAATAGAATTATTGCAACAATAGTTTTCCCTTTATTCCCAATATTATCTATATTTTCAGTTGAAGTTATAGAAATTGTATTTGGTAAGCAATGGATGCCTGCTGCACCTTTTTTAAAAATCATTATATGGGGAGGCTGGGGGCTTTTAATGCAATCGTTATATAGAAATATTTTTAAATCGTTAGGAGATACAATGACTATATTAAAAATAGATATTATTAAAACAATTGTAGGAATGGGAATTTTAGTTGTATCTTTTTTTTATGGTGTATATGTCCTTGTTGTAGGTCTTACTATTTCTATGTACATAGGTGCAATATTGTATATGTATTCTTTAAAAAATAAATTAAACTATTCAATAAAAAAGCAATTAAAAGATTTATTATATCCAATAATAACATCTTTAATAATGTATATGGCAACTAGTGTATTTCATAATAATATGAATTATAACCACCTAAATATTCTCTTTATATTGGTCGCGTTATTATTATACGTTTTATTGAATATCATCTTGAGAAATCCATTGCTTGGCGAAATTATTAATAAATTTAAAGCTAATGAATGCAGTCATAATAATTCTTAATTTTGTAGTAATAATGATATCTTTAGTTATGCTATTGGTATCACCATATTATGATGCTACAATGCTTAATATAGTGCTTGGTTTCGCACTTATACCTCTAATTACTTTTTTTATCATCAATACTAAAATAAATTGTTTAAGGAAACAATATTTTAGAATTTCCTATATGTTTTTGATTGGATTTTTAATTGTTTTTTTTCAAAATAATATAGATATAGTTCTCGGTAACATAGATATTCATAATACTGCTATTTTTTCATCCCCTAATGTTATATGTAAGTGTGCAATCTTATCATTAATTGGCTTTAGTTCATTTGTCATAGGTATTGCAATGGGTGTTTCTAAATATAAGAAGTATTCAGAAATTGAAAATACTAATTATATCCCCAAAAAGTTTATAACATTGTTAAAAGTACTTTTTTTAATATTTGTAGTAATCTATTTAAGTTATAATAGTTATAATATTTTATCGGGCAACTATTTTTATAATCAAGAAACTTTAGAAGAAGCTTCAGGAACATTATCTAATTATAGTATAGTTATGATCCAGGTCTTGACTTTTACTATTTTAAGTTGTATCTCATTTAACATACGTATAGAAGATTCTCAAATTTCTCCATGGATATTTATCAAGACAACTGGTTTAATCTTTAATTTTTCACTAATTGTATATCTTATATTTGTATTTATGACTGGGGATAGAGGCCCGATAATGATTTCTTTATTGGCTTATTCTATTTCATATATAGTCGCTTCAAAAAGAAATATATCTTGGATTGCTATACTTTTATGTATTGTTATTGGTGGTTATTGTTTGACACTAATAGGCAGTGTAAGGCATAATGCAAACCTTATAACATTACAGGAAATCATGTCTTATAATAATACAGAAGAAACTAAATCAATTCTGCCGTTTACTGAAGAACTCGCAGGTTCTTATAATACTTTCACTTATGTCGTAGATAATATTCCACAAAAACACCCTTATTTCTATGGAACCATGCAACTTAGGAATATTGGTTATTCTGTGCCTTTTTTACATCATATACTTCCATTTATTTATTCAAAGATAGATTATGAAAATAGTACCACATCTTACTGCACATATCTTATACAAGGTATCAATAGTACCTATGGAAATGGTGCATCATTGCTGGCTGATATTTATCTTGATTTTGGTGTTATCGGAATAATAATTATTATGATGTTAATTGGATATTTTGTTTCTCTTTTAGATTATTCACTTTTCTTTGGTAAGTCAATTTATAGCTTATTAATATCAGTAATCTGTTTTTCATACTCTATTTATATTTCAAGGTCTATTTTAGTTACACCTATATACTATATGTTACCTTCAATTATGATAATTTACTTTAAAAATTTTTTTAAAAAATGAAGATTGCTTTTGTTATAGGATTATATCCATACCAAATAGGTGGTGCTGAGATGCAGGCATTGGAAATTGCAAAGGCTTTAAAAAGTGAAGGTCATACTATAGAGTATATATCGTATTCACCAATATGCTATACTTCAAATGATTTTAAAGTTCATATTATACCAGAAAGAGCGGGGTTAGATTTTTTCTATTATGGAATAAAAAAACAGTTATATAGGGTATTAGATGAAATAAAGCCAGATATTATATATCATAGGGCCTTTGTTCCATATTCACGTTTTGTTGCAACATGGGCAAGTATAAATAAGGTGCCATTTTATTTTCATTGTGCTGATATTTATACACTTAATGCAAAAAATAATTCTTTATATAATATTGTTAAAAATATATGGCTAAAAAAAACATTGAAATTAGCAACAGGAGTAATATGCCAGAATATTGAACAATACCGTGAACTTCAACGTTTTCAGATTAAAAAAGTAAAAATTATTTATAATCTTCACAGAAAAAATATTAATAATAGAATTAATATTAATAATAGAAATCAGATTATTTGGATTGGAAAATTTGAACCAATGAAACAGCCAAATATTTTTATTGATTTTGCGGAAAAATACCATGATACAAATATTTTATTCACAATGTTTTCTTCAAAATGTCCTAAAACTGAAACTAATATGAAGTTGTTAAAACGTATTGCTAATAACAACCGAATAACTTTTATTGAAGGCAAGGATAATGATTTTATTAATAATTATATATGTAATCATGCATTATTATTGGTTAATACAAGCCTTTCAGAGGGTATTTCTAATACTTTTATTCAAGCATGGATGAGAGGTGTCCCCGTATTATCGTTAAATTCTAATCCAGACAATTGGTTTGATAGATATAAAATAGGTTTTTGTTGTAATGGAGATGCTGATTTATTGAGAGTTAAGGCTGCTGAAATAATTTCTTCAGGTATTTATAAAGAATATTCACAACAATCAATCAGTTTTGCAGAGAATCACTTTGCCTTGGAAGTTATAGTTCCTGAAATGATAAAATTTATGAATTTAACGTAATTATATAATGGAGTGTTTAGTTACTATTGCAATTCCAGTTTATAATGCAGAATTGTATCTTAAAGATTCTATACAATCTTGTATTAATCAAACATACAAGAATTGGGAATTATTATTGTTATTAGATGGCTGCACAGATAATTCTGCTAAGTTAGCATATGAAATGGCAAAAAAAGATGATAGAATTAAAATATTTGATGATAAAATAAATAAGGGCCTTATATATAGGTTAAATCAGTCTGTTGTACTTGCAAAAGGAAAGTATTATGCAAGAATGGATGCTGATGATATTATGGCTGTTAATAGGATAGAAGAACAAGTAGTTTTTTTAGAAACGCATCCTGAGATTGATGTAGTGGGGACATCAATGATGTCTATAGATAAAGAAAATAATATTATCAATTCGACATATAATATTGGTAAGGTTAATAGTTTGCTACATCCTACAATTGTAGGACGTATTGAATGGTTTCGCTTTAATCCTTATGCAGAATGGGCATTAAGGGCTGAAGATCTGGAATTATGGCTTAGAACAGCAGAAAAAAGTAATTTTTATGCTATCGGGAAACCACTATATTTTTATAGAGAGTTTGGTTTGGCTACGTTTGAGAAAAGTTACGCATCGTATAAAACGATGTTGAAAATATACAGTAATTATAAAAATTATAAAAAATCTTTTGTTTGGTTTTTATTAAATGTATTTACGATTTATATAAAAATTATGATATATTTTGTCTTTTCAAAATTAGATATGCTCGATCTCTGTGTAAGAATGAGGCATAGAACACATGTGCCTGATAATTTATTACTTACAGAAAAAGATTTGAAAAAAAGTATAGCTGTGAGTCAATAATATGTGAAAAACTTAATAAGGACAAAAAGATATTTAGTCAGATTTTTTTTATTATTTTTAGTCAATGGTGATGAGATAACAACTCATTAGATTGTTATAATGTCAAGAAATTCTAAAAAAATAATCCGTGCAGTAACGGTATCAAAGTCTTTGTTTTTCTGTAGAGATGTGATGATAAGGTTAAGAACTATGGGATATGAGCTGGTTGCAGTTTCTTCTTCAGGAAAAGAACTTGATTCTCTCAGAGATAAAGACGGTTTCCATTGTGTTGAGGTTGAAATGGAGAGACACATTTCTATTTTTAAGGATATAGTATCTCTGCTGAAAATGATTTTTTTATTCCTTAAAGAGAAGCCACAAGTAGTACATTCAATGACGCCAAAGGCAGGCCTTATTTGTATGTTGGCTGCGTGGATAACTCGTGTGCCGATACGCATACATACCTTTACAGGTTTGGTCTGGCCTACGGCTACAGGAATAAAACGTAGAATTGTAATGTTTACTGATTGGCTTACATGTGCTTGTGCGACAAATGTTATTCCAGAAGGAAGGGGAGTAATGAATGATTTGATCAATTACGGGCTAACAAAAAAGCCAATGAAGGTTCTTGGATATGGTAATATAATAGGGGTTGATATGTCTTGTTTTAGTTCGGAACGTATAAGAACTTTGAAAGACAATAAGTTATTTACTTTTTTATTTGTAGGACGTGTTGTTGGAGATAAGGGCATAAATGAGCTGGTTGAAGCATTCTTAAGATTGAATGAGCAATATAAAAATACTCGTTTAGTGTTAGTTGGTGAATATGAAAGTAGTTTGGACCCTTTGAAAGAAGAAACTATAAGACAAATAGAAAACAATATCTCTATCAATGCTTGTGGAGCGAAATATGGTGATTCCCTTGTGGAAATGTATGCTAGTGCAGATTGTTTTGTGCTTCCATCATATAGGGAGGGTTTTCCTAACGTTGTACTTGAAGCAGGAGCTATGGGATTGCCACAGATAGTAACAGATATTAATGGTTGTCGTGAAATTATTGTTGAAGGTGAAAACGGATTGATTGTCCCTCCCAAGGATGTAAATTCGTTGTGTCATGCTATGGAAAAAATTATGACTAATGATTGTTTGCGTGAAAGGATGAAAAGTAATGCTCGTCATATGATCGAATCGCGTTTTGAAAAGGATTTTGTGCAAGGCTGTCAGATTAAGTTCTATTCGGAGTTAATGTCATAATCTTACATTGCTCTTTTATATTGGCATTACACGCAAACAAGGTATTGTTATAATACAACTTTATTTCTGTATATTTGAGGTCGTTTTTATTAGGACTTAAGATGTGGAGTGGTATGTATAAAAACTTTTTTAAACGTATAATTGATTTTACTGTTGCCTTTATTATCCTTTTGATTATCTGGCCTTTATTGTTGGTTTTTGCAATTATATTGCATTTTGCAAATAAAGGTGCAGGAGCCTTTTTCTTACAGGAACGTCCAGGTAAGGGAGGAAAGATATTTAAGTTGATTAAGTTTAAAAGCATGACTGATGAACGTGATGATAATGGTGAATTGCTGCCTGATGATATGCGTATTACTAAAATAGGAAAGTTTGTACGTAAAACTTCAATTGATGAACTTCCTCAACTTATAAATGTTCTTAAAGGAGATATGGCTTTGGTAGGACCTCGTCCATTGTTAGTGAAATATTTGCCACTTTACAATAAAGAACAAATACGTAGGCATGAAGTTAGACCTGGAATTTCTGGTTGGGCACAGTGTCATGGTCGTAATTCATTATCTTGGACAGAAAGGTTTAAGTTTGATATATGGTATGTGGATCACATATCACTAACGACAGATTTAAGAGTGATTTGTATGACTATGAAATCAGTAGTTTTATGTGAAAATATAAATACTGATGAAAACGATACAATGGAGGATTTCGATGGAACCAATTAGAACTATGAATGAATTACAGACTCCCTGCTTTATATTTGATCCTATGGAATTAAAGCGAAGTTTGGAAGGTTTTAAAAATGCTTTAGAAAAAAAATTTACTGACCCTATTGTCAGTTATTCTGTTAAGACAAATTCTATACCTAAATGCATGAGATTAGCTTGTGATATGGGGGCTTATGCAGAGGTGGTTTCGTATGATGAATATGAATTATCTCTACTCTGTGGATTTCAAAAGAAACATATAGTATATAATGGTCCAATGAAGAGCAAGGATACATTTATTGATGCTATTATAAACGGAGCCATTGTAAATATTGAAACTAAACGTGAATTAGAGTGGCTGGCTGAGTTGCCTGTAGATAAAATATATAATATTGGGCTTCGTTTGAATGTGAATATCTCGCATATTTCACCAAATGATGCAGATGGCGATAATGATAATAGCCGTTTTGGTTTTTCGGATGAAACGAGTGAATTTTTAGATGCCATTAATAAAATTAAAGAGTTAAAAAATATTAGTCTTAATGGACTTCATATTCACAGAACATCTCACAGTCGTAGTGTAAGTTTCTATAAAGCTGCCATTTCTTTTGCTTGTAAGGTGATTAAAAAGTATAAATTGAAGTTGGATTATTTGGATCTTGGTGGGGGCTACTTTGGTATTTTTCCTAATAAGCCTACTTATATGGAATATAGCAAAGCTTTTTATGATGTACTTATTGCCAATAGCTTGGAAAATTTAAAAATAGTAGTAGAGCCTGGAAATGCCTTGGTTGCTTCTTGCTTTTCTTTTTTAAGTGAAGTTATAGATGTTAAGCATGTAGAAGAAAATTTATGGTTTATTACAACAGATGGTAGTAGAAATGATATAGATCCATTTTTTAAGAAAAAAAGTTATTTAAATGAAGTATTTTATAAACAAGAAAAGCCAATAGTGAATAAGCAGATAGTATGCGGATGTACCTGTTTGGAGTATGACCGTATGTTTGTATTGGAACAAGAGCCTCTACTATCGGTAGGTGATAATATTTATTATCATAATGTTGGTGCTTATACTATGTGTCTCAGTCCAATGTTTATTCGATATATCCCAAATATTTATATTAAAAAAGGTGATAGTTTTGAGTTGATTAGAGAAAAGTGGACGCCAAAAGAATATATAATTAAGAATATTTTATAAGCTATATTAACTGAATATTATGAAACCAGGTATCTTATTTTGTAGTTGTGGTCGTAGAGGTCGTCTTTTACAAAATGCACAGGAATCAATAGGTAATAAATGCTCTATTATCGCAACTGATAATAATGCGACTGCTCCTGCATTGGCATTTGCTTCAAAGGAGTATGTAGTTCCACGTATTGATGCACCAGAATATATAGATAGTATTATTAAGATTTGTAAGGAAAATAATGTGCAGGCGGTTACTACTCTTATTGATCCTGAAATAGAAGTACTTGCTTCTAATCGTGATCGTTTTATAGAAATCGGCATATTGCCTCTGTGCCCAGCCGATGATCTTACCGCTCGTTGTTGTTTTAATAAATATGATATGTTTAAATATTGCAAGGAGCATGGTATTTCTACTCCTCTCACATTTCATGATTGGAAAAATTTTGTTGAGGCTATAGAATCGGGGAAAATAGTTTTTCCTGTTTTTATGAAACCTATTTGTGGTAGTGGTAGTGTTGGTGCACATAAGGTTTATACTATGGAGCAGGCAAAGAAAGATTGGTTTAGTGGTGAACATGATTATATTATTCAAGAACTCATGACAGGTGGTGATTGTGATGCGGATGTATATGTTGATGCTATAAGTCATAGAGCTGTTGCAGCTTTTTTAAAGCGGAAGATAGAAACTCGTATAGGCGGTGCTAGTAAGACTATATCATATAAGGATCCAAAGTTGTTCTCTTTTATAGAAAAAATAGCATTAGCCTTCAAATTTTGTGGTCCTATAGATATGGATTTCTTTATTAAAGATGGAGAATATCTACTTTCAGAAGTGAATCCACGTTTTGGTGGAGCATATCTTCATGCTTATGGTGCAGGTGTAGATTTCTTTCCTATGATATGGAATAATATGAATGGAATCGAAAATAAATCTATTATTGGTGAATATGACAACGACATACTTATGCTAATGTATGATGATGTTGTTATTCGTAGAAAAGGTGAACTAATGAATGATAATTTTTCATTGATATAACATGTATAATAGATATTTGACAAAATTATGACCGAAAGAAAAACAATTTATCTGTGCCTTGCGCATATGAGTGAGGCGGGATTGGAGCAGAAATATATAAAGGAGGCGTTTGATACAAATTGGGTGGTGCCGATGGGACCAAATGTCAATGCTTTTGAAAAGGACTTGGAACAGTTTGCTAATAGCAAAAGTGATGGTACTGAATCACTTGACCGTAGGGTAGTATGCCTTTCTGCGGGTACGGCTGCCGTGCATTTAGCTCTAATTGGGTGTGGCGTTGGGCAAGGAGATGAAGTACTTGTGCAGAGTTATACTTTCTGTGCGTCATCCAATCCTATTACTTATCTTGGGGCTAAGCCTGTCTTTATAGGCTCAGAGGCAGAAACTTGGAATATGGATCCTGTTTTGCTCGAAGAGGCAATTTTGGACCGCAAAAAAAAGACTGGAAAATATCCAAAAGCAATAATTCCTGTTGCACTTTATGGGATGCCATATTATATAGATAAAATAATGCTTATCGCAGATAAGTATGGTATTCCCGTTATCGAGGATGCGGCGGAGGGGATGGGATCCCGTTTTGATGGACAGGTTCTTGGTACTTTCGGAAAGTATGGAGTTTTGTCATTCAATGGTAATAAGATGATTACAACTTCAGGTGGGGGAGCATTAATTTGCCGAAATAAAGAAGATGCAGACAATATTATGTGGTATGCAACACAGGCGCGTGACTCTTATCCGTATTATCATCATACAGCCATTGGTTATAATTATCGTATGAGTAACGTGTGTGCAGGTATCGGTCGTGGACAGATGACGGTCCTTTACGAACATATAGCACACCATAAGCATGTACAGGCACTTTATGAAGAACTCTTTAAGGATATACCAGGAGTGCATATTCATAAGCAGCCTGCTGATTGTCGTTTTGATGCCAATTTTTGGCTTTGTGCTGCAACTCTCGATGAAGACGTTAAAATATTAAGTCAGGAAAATGCTTATAAAGAAGTTATTAAGTCTGCTGTAGGAGGTGCAGCTGGTGTAATTCATCAAGTCAGTTCAGCGACTACTGATTGCCAGCCGAATGATAATGTGGAGGCTTTACGCATATTTATGTTAGGAAAGAAAATAGAAATGCGTCCGACTTGGAAGCCTATGCATAAACAACCTGTATATTCCAATGCCCCAGTATATACAAACGGAATAGAGGAAAATTTGTTTAAGGTCGGTTTTTGTTTACCAGCAGGTCCATATGTAACAGATGATGATGTTTACTATATTGTAGATTGTATAAAAGAATCTATCGTTAAGTAGATTAGTGCTTTTCTACTTGACCATAGATTATACTTTCACCAGCGGTAACTTCATAAACGAAAGCCCCATCGGAAGTTCCTTTAGATAACTTCAGATCATTAAGACCTTCCCACTCTTTCATATTCATCGACTCAGCAGTGGCTGTAAGTGCAGCGCGGGTGGTATCAGTTTTTCCAGTTGGTCTTGTCTTGTACAAGGTCAATGTTCTTCGGTATCTCATTCACGGATGGCACAATCCAAGTCCACGTTTTTGAGAGCGTGCAGGAATATTTGGATGAGGGAGTGGCAATTCACCATTGCGTGTTCGACAATGCCTACTATCTAAATGAAAAATCGCTTATCTATTCAGCAACCAATAAAGGCAAACGGATTGAAACGATTGAAGTTAGTTTGGACACACTCAAAGTCGTGCAAAGTCGTGGCGTGTGCAATAAGAACACGGAATATCACGACCAAATCTTAAGCTTTTTCAATTCCAAACGCAAATTGATAAGACAGAGAATAAGATTGACAGCATAAGTAACAATTACAAAATATCACAGATATGAAAGCAGAAATAGAAAGCATCGTATGTAATTAGGCGGACGAGATACCTCATATCCTTGTAAGGGTAATCATTGCCATTACCTTATCCGCCAATGAAGAAGAGCTAAGGGCAGCCGTCAAGCGGAAAGCCTAAGAAACGGAACTTGACAAGTTCTTTGCCTATGGTTACGGCACACATCATTTTTGGTTTACCCACCGCAGGTTATCGAATGGTGAGCCGATGGAACACATATTACTAAAGGTTGAATTTTAAGTATATGAAGAAGAAAGTTTACAGAGTACGGACGCAATACATTTTTGCGGGAGTGTTTGAGGTGGTTGCCGAGAGCAGGGAGGATGCACGGCAAAAGGTCATTCAGGATTGCGGAATGGTGATGGATGGAAACATTCACAGCACCCTTCCCGACGAGGAAATCAATTGGGCTTTCTCCACTCACCCCTAAGTAAGGACGGGACGGATAACCGTTCAAGAATAACAGACAGAGTAACGCAGTTGGCATATTTGCCGACCGCTACTTTCTTTCGTGGGTATCAGGCGGACAAAGAAAGGAGCAAAGAAACCCCAATGAAAAACACCTCGTTACTTTTGACAGTAAACTGATGGTTCAAAAGAAACTAAAATTCAATTCAATGAAAAGTTTATAGTTCTCTGTATATCTGCTCAGAATCATCCCATTCACTTTGTGTATTTTTTTATACCAAGCATGGCTTTAATCATTTTCTTATAATGATGTCCAAACTTCTTTTTATCTTTCTTTGTCATCTCCAATTCCCATTTATTCATTACATAATACCGATAAGAAGTAAATTGTTTTACTATGTCTTGTCCTTTTCTCACATAAGCCTGGTAGCTATACAGAAGATTATGGAATTTTCTAAAGGCTTTATACGAATATGATGCAACTAATATCATCATGTCATAATCTACTACCAACAAATCTCCAATTTTGTCAATATGCTCTCGTAGAATTTCACTTTCAAGTATTCGCTGACGTAACTTATGCTGCATTATGTAGTTAATCCCACGCACACCAAATAAACGGCTATTAACAACAATTATTGGATGTACTACTATATTCCCATTCCCATAATGTTCTTTCCAAGGGGCTTTCCCTGTGAAGAAATCCTCCATGTTGCTTACCAATTGTGGTAAGCCTTTGTTTCCACCAGTTTCCCCTTTCTTTTTATTAAGGCGATCATCAATAAAATCCATCATTAGATTCATATCTCCCCCATCTGCGACTTTTCTATGAACCCTTATGTCTTTATATTCAAACATAAACAAATGATGTCGGGTTTTGATAGCGATATCGGGTGCTGATTGTTGCGCCGCAAAACAATGATTATTGTAGATTTGAATACGCTTGTTGCCTATCATGTTTTTAACTGACTCATAGAATAGTTTTTCCTCAGAGAACTCTTTTGTCAGCAAGTTCATAATGGCTTTCTCTGAATAAACCTGCTTTAATTCTTCTTTCACACTCCACCAAAAGCTATCGAAGAATAAATGCGCATAGTATGGCTGTGATATTATTAGATATTCATCTTCTGACATTTTTAGTATGGGGTACTTCCTAAAACATGTATTGTCAAGCAATTCTTGCTCGGTAAAGATTGTACTCATCTTATCCGTATCCCAAATATCAATACATTTATCCGAAATGTATTTTACGAATTTATTCCATAATTGCAGTGATTCGGTCTGCTCATAATCTTGCTGGCGTATATAATAAAGTCCTTCCTTAAAATTCTCTTTATCGTGATAGACAGCTAGAGGCATTTGCGCCAACAACATATAGCTAATCTCGTTTCGGAATCCATACTTATTCACCACCCTTCTGATAGCATCACCCACTTCTTTATGTTCTTTCCCAAATTCTGTCAATGCTAAAAATTTAAAAATCTGAGCTTTTTCCAGTTCCTTTTTATTCTCTCCAAATTGGTCAATATTCAATACATCCTGCTGCATAATAATCTTTGCATCCCGAATATCTGTATCACCATCTATCCTTGCCAAGATTTCCTTTTCACGTTGCATCTCCATACTGTTCTCTGCCAAAATGGCTTTCAGCAATGCTTTGTATGCCTCAAGACTCTCACCTATACCCTCTCTTTCATTGAGTAACATCAGTATTTTTGTCAGAAGACTAAAAAGTGCATGATGATTAACTAGAGTCAGCCAAGCATTTTTATATTTTTCTTCTTGTGCTTTTAACCGACGGAAAAGTCTTTTAACTTCAGGTTTTTCCCGATAATCTTGAAACATAACTAACAGTCCGTGCTCTGCATTCATCGAGAAACTATCAAAGCCATCTACACTTATCATATGAACCGCACCTTCAATCAACCACCGTTTATTAATGCCATTGAGGTACGACACAGCTTCTTTAGCATTATCGTCAAATAGGTCAGTGTATTCCACCGTCTTGGTAACATAAGAGTGGTGCCCCAACTGTTTAGGCTGTTTGGTTATTGCGCTCATTACATCTATTCTCAACTCTTCACCGTTCAAAAGCCTCTCACCATTCATATACCTACTAAATGACATGGTCTGATTCATAACATTTGTCATCATATCGTCAATACAAATTGTCGAGGGATTAAAGGCTGTTTTCTTATAGTAGCTGATAAAGTATTGTAGGAATCCGTACTTCTTAAAGTTGCCTTTATAAAGAGTAAGAGTTCCCAGATCCGTTAATATCAGTGGACAGATTCTCTTGTAATCAGTTTCCTGACGAGTGCACTCTTCAAGCATCTTCCTATGCAAATAGTTTTTCCACCCTGCGTCTACCTGTCTCGCATCAGCCAATACCAGTACTAGGAATATTCTGCTATCTTTATTTACGTTCTTATCCCAAGCAAATTCTCCTTTCTGAATCCTCTTAGCATTCCTAACAAGCTGTCCTACACCCTTATGACGCCATCTATTTTTCTTAGGATCCAGATAGCCCACAAAGTCTCTGTCAACTTCATCCAAGAGTTGTCGAGTGGTTCCTTCAGCCTTGACCTCTTTGGGTATCTTGACATCCTTACATTCAAACAGTATAACATCCTTTCCTTCTCGAATATAAAAATCCGGAGGTGAACTTAATTTCTTCTCGGGAACTACACTCATACATTCATTATCGGTAAGCGAAAACCATCCATGTGTGTTAGCTATTTCTTTCAGGCAATTTGCCAATATAGTCTTTTCCGAAAACTCTGTTGTAAAGATCGTATTAAAACCCTGCATATTACCTGAGTGCTTACATTTCCACAAATCATTGAATATGAAATATAGCCCATCAAACATCCTATAAATCATAAATGAAACATCTATGACGGCATATTCGTGAGGTGCAATCTTAACAAATGGTTTCTCTCTAAAAGCCTGATAATCCACATTATCTTTTAAGGGGATGATTTCATGAATATCAATGGAATCTCTATCCACTATCTGCTCTGATAATAGTCCGTCCTCATCCCTAAGTCGTTCAAAGTTGATAACACCGGTTTTATATCTGACTAAAGCCAAAATGCTTAAATATGTTCTCAAATAATCTTTCCATGATGTAAGACCGTATACTTTTAGAAAATCATCATATAAGTTTTTGAGTTGAGGGTGTTGGGACACAAAATTGAAGAACTTGGTAGTTCGGATATTCTGATTCCTAACCAATTCATTAATATCTGATTCCTGATTTATAAAGTCATTATACGCATATCTCGAAATCAAAAGACTGACTAAATATAATTCTAAATCATCCTCCTGCTTGTATGGTGGTTCTCCTTGATTTCTGTTGAGGGTAATTTCATTGGCTATCAAAAAAGCTGTATATAGATTTTTCTCTAATTGCGCAATGCTATCATCAGAGCCATCACTTTCCTGCATTGCCATAATGTATTTCAGCAAAAGCAACGGCGTTTCGCTACCTGTTGCATATTCCATCGGTTGTTGTTTTCTTTGTGTCTCACGTGCGAAGTAGGCTTTATACCTATGGATTACATCAAGTAACTGGTCTATATTCTCGGAACCAAAGAAGAATCTCGGCACATCAATCTGAGTTGTTTTCTCGTTTCTAAAATCAGGATTATAGAAAAGTTTACCAACCAACTTATTCTGCATATTTGAAACTAACCTAATAGCCCAAATACGTGGTAATCCAGTAAGGAGTTTTTCGAGAGGATATATTTCTCCATTTGGGTACAACTGTGTGTACCCTACAATTCCTGCCAATTTCCCTTCTTTATATATAGCCATCTTATTTTTATTATCATCCTTATATTCTGCAGCTGAATTGACCCAGCTTCATTAAACTCTGTTTTACCCAGCAAGGATAGAAATACAATCCCTCTTTGTAGAACTTGAAATACTTATTTCTCTTACTATAGCATATATTCTTTCTTGTTTTAATTCCTTCTCTATTTCAGTAAAAAAAGGAGGTTCTCTACCAAAAGATTCCATTTCTTCAATAAATATCTCAAGTATTGATTTTCGACACATACATTCAAATAATAATTTATTTAGCAAAGTTACTCATTCATAACGAGATGCACGAATAAAACAGACAGAAAACGCCCCTTGCAAGCCGATGAAACTTGCAAGGGGCATACTTTGTGAAATTAGGGCATATAAAACAGGATAAACTCCACTTTTCGTCGTTTAGCCAGTCCTCGCAGGACTTTGCCTTTGTATCTGCAGAAAGAAACAATCCGCAATTTATTTGTCTGTTTCCTTTCATCGAAGTACCTTTGTGAGAGGTAATTCCCGAAGTTCAGGTCGGATTTTGCACTGTTCGTTACCGCTTTTCCCAACCTTCACTTGTAAAGGAGGCGGTAATGTTTTGGTAACGCTGCTCTGTCCGAAGTTGGTATAAACCTGTCTTTTCGAGGTTTTGCGTCGAAAGGGTTAAAAAACAGAACTGACTGACTCACAAATCATTCACGCTATTTCGCCTTTTCTTGAACCTTGGGGATAGATTTTCAGAGAAAATTTTGATTTTAAACATTAAGTTTATAATCCCGTTTAGTATCGAAAAGTTTATTGTTTCGATTTATTTAATACACTAAACTATAAACAAAATTTGTTACCTAAAGCGATGGCTTTTCCTATGCCTATTTTAAGATAGATGCCTGGTCTCAAGCTTATCATATAGGCGTAGTAGGTCGTAACCCTAAGAATTACAGTCAAAAAAGTACACATGACTTTGTCTACAAACCAACATAAGATCATTAAAACCTTCCCACTCTTTCATATTCATCGATTCAGCAGTGGCTGTAAGAGCAGCGTGGGTGGTATCGCTTTTGCCAGTTGTACGGGGGTAAAAACGAAATTTATATTGAGAGAAGGTGAGGAGATTAGGAGTATTTCATTGAGTGTGCGTGATTTATGAAGTTTTTTGCTACTTCGAGATTTCAAAACGAATTGTAAAATAACTTAACATCGGCTTTACATGGACTTAACTTTTCAAAAGGTGTTTGAACGGTATTCAAAGTAAAATTTAACATAAGACCTTTAAAAGAGTTATTTCAGGGCTATTTCGCCCCGTTTTTGTTTATGCGTCCTTCTATTCATTAATGGCTCAACATGCCCTGTACTGCCTTGTATTCTGATAATTAGGGTATATTTCAGTATAGAGTAGGTCACCGGCTATTCTCCAGTAACCGGCTCCGAGCAATTATTTTTATCCAGCATACTTCCTGCGTCTTATAAAATGCCATTATATGCCATGTATGGCTGTCTAAACGTGTTTTTATGCCATTTTAAAGCAATTTTCAAAGATACTATATAATCTTTGTGGGAATATGTGAAATTTCCCGTATTTCCGTATAGATTTCTGGCTTATGACAGGGTCTGAAAAACCTAATTTTTGGCGTTAGGGTTACGTTTAGGGTTACAAAACTTGGTCTTTTGAAACGGCTACAAGGGGGTATATGGTCATTTTTCGGCATAAAAGTACAATATAAAACGTTTTTAACTGACCTTTATGGCAGTAAAAAGACGTAAAAAATAGGGTTAAATGCCTATATGAAAGACATTTAACGCAAAAGGAGGCTCGAAAAAGTGTGTGTTCCGGTCTTTTTTGCATCATTTCGAGGATGTCATCGGAATGGTTTTATCCTATTTCCTTATTGGAATTGCTCCGTTTGAATATTCTTTCTGAACGCAGCCGAGTACGAGATCTGTATGTCTTATTGTGTCTTTTGGGATTCTTATTGGCGAATGTATCTGATGCCCATCAGGATATGTATCCTTGTTGCTGGAATATGCAATAATATAGTCTCCTCCAT
>CAMQDS010000007.1 GCA_946999645.1 uncultured Bacteroidales bacterium | reverse complement strand
GGGATAGATTGCCTTGTTCATCACGGGGTGCATATCTGCATCGTATTCCTGCAATTTTGTAATCCCTGCATCTATAGAGCCTTTGAACTTCACTACTGGGTGTATATTAATCCCCGCTCTGTATATCTCTTGAACTAATCTCGGGTCTGCCGAAAAATCATATTTTTCAACTAACATTCTGACAAGTTGCGTTTTTGACCTATCGAGATAATCTTTCAAAGCCTTTTTGTAGTCTTAAAGACTGCAATATCTCTCTTGTATCTCTCTTTTTGAAGTGGTGTTAATAGTTCGTCTACTTTCATTTTGTTTTATATTTTTAATCAGTAATTTTTATATATTTGTGTGTACTTTTTTAAAAGTACAGGGCGAACGGAAATACAAAACATTTTTGCATTTATTTTACGCAAATGAGTAAATAATTTGAGATATGAGTATTAACGAACGATTTAGCCAGATAATAACCGCCTTATTTAGTAGTAATAAGAGTGCATTTGCTTCTGCAATAGGTGTAACACCGTCTGTCGTTGATAATCTAGTAGGTAAAAGACATGGGAAACCGTCTTTTGATGTAGTCGAGAAAGTATCCGCACTTGCGGAAATAAATATTAATTGGCTTCTTACAGGAGAGGGTGAAATGCTAAAAGAAATGCAAAACAATAATAATAATGGCGTGCTAATAAATGGAAGCAATACCAATAGTCCGATTAACAACAAACATTATTATTCTGATGCGTTGCAGATACAGAATGAACTTTTGCAGGCACAGATAAAAGAGAAAGACGCACAAATCAAAAGTCTTTTGGCTATTATCGAAAAACAAACCACGAAAGGGATATTATAATATTAAAACTACCTTAAAGACCTGAAAGATTATGGATATTAATGAAATAATTAAACGAATTGAGGTGTTAGACCCTCTTGTTGAAGTGATGTCAGAAGAACAACGAAAATATTTCCCCTCTATTCACCAAAAGAGTAAAAGCACAAACAAAATAGAATGAATAACGCAGACAGTCAAAAAATAGTGGCTCGTTTCTTTGAAGCAATCGAGTTTCTAAAGGATACAAAGGTGATAAGGGGTAAAGCCACATTTGCTAAAAAGTACGGGATTAACAGGCTCAACCTCTACACCCTGGAGAAAGACCATACAAGCAATATCTTCCAACCTGCTTGGCTCTCTTATCTTGTTACTGATTACAAAATTTCTCCGTTATGGTTACTTGTAGGAAAGGGAAAAATCTCAACTATGAAAGAGCCAAAAACAACGCTTGACCCAACGACTAAAAACAGCGTCAAATAATGATTTTCAAGCAAAACCGTTGTCCTTTTGTTGCTGCATAGAAAGAGGAAACAATATAAATAATTGAACTACAATAGAATATATATAATAATAATTTTATCACAAATATTTAATTACAAAAATGACATTATGCTTAATTTAATTTTAGGTTATTTAGGTCTGGGGCTTGTACTTAGCCTCGCCGGTATAGGAAGTAGTTATGGAACAACAATAGCAGGTAATGCTGCTGAAGGAGCATTAAAGGTTAAACCTGAAGCTTCTGGAAGTTATATGGTACTGTCTGCGCTTCCTGCGACTCAGGGCATATACGGATTCGTAGCTTTCTTTATGATGCTTGGCAAACTTAAAGCAGACCCGACTAATGGACTTATCATATTTGGTATAGGACTTAGCATTGGACTTGTATGTATGCTGTCTGCTGTACGTCAAGGGCAAATTTGCGCAAATGGTATTGTCGGTGTTTCACAAGGACATAATGTTTTTACTAATACATTGATATATGCAGCACTTCCTGAATTCTATGCAATTCTTGGACTTGTAGGTGCGTTAATGGTGTAAAAGTATTATAAAAATTTTCAATAAATTCATATCTTTGCATTAATCTTTAACTATTTATAATTAATAAAATTTAATACTTTTTTAAGACAAATGAGAAAAGCGCTATTAGTATCAGTACTCGTATTATGTGCCTTGGCATTGGCATGCAAAAAAGAATCATTCCAACAAACCAAACCCGCTGATAAACAGAAGACAGAGAAACAGACGACAGAGAAAAGGAATGACGAGGACAATAAAAACAATAATAAGAAAACTGAAAACAAGAACGAAGGAAACAATACAAACGACAATAATAAAAATTTACAGCCAGAGATAACAGACTATTATATGGCAAAACGTGCTGTTGCCACATGGAAAAAGGACGTTGACCCTTATAAAGATTTCGATTTTGATGAGATAATAAGGCTTGGTAAAACAGAAAAGTTCACAACTGAATATATGTCAAAATTGATTGAACTTTCCTCATCTTCTCCAGATGGTAAAATACGGCATACATTTACTGAGGAAGATTTGAAGAACACTAAGATATCAGATTTAAAATTCACATCAACAAATAATAACGAGGGGCAAATATCTTTTGTTATTACATATAAGGGTGTAAAAGGAAGCTCAGATAAGGAAGCACCTTCACTGCTTTTTGATAAATCTAAGTACTATAGTAATTTGATTACTGTCAATAAAACTATGGCTGCTAACTATTATATGAGAGGGGTATACGAGCATTTGGATATTTTCCTTAACAATCTTCTTGATTATGACAAAAATAAATTTGGAGCAATTGTCGAACACAAACAAAGGTCAGACAATGAAAATAACATTTCAGTCCAAATCAAATTTTTTGCTATGGATAAGGAGAAAACAGTTCTTGCTAATATTCCCATCAAATTGTCAGGATTTAAGCCTCTTACAGACTTAGTTAAGGAACTTAGTTTATATCCGCAAAGAGAATTGAACATTAAACTAAAAAAAATCCTTAAAGACAAGAAGTCTGATGCTGAAATTTTTGAAGCTCTCAAAAATTTGAACATAAAATATTGGTTCAATAATATGCAGGTAGCTGTTAGAGAATTTGATTCAAAAGGAACACCTAAACATATAAACGACTTGACTCTTAATGGAAATATATTTGAATCTACAAGCTCGTTAGCTAATGATAAACATGTATATTTGGAAAATCCTATTTTTGAAATAGTTGGAGTTGAAAAGTATAAAACAGAAGATAGTGGTGAAAGAAGATATTATATATATTTGAAACTCAGGCAAGTAAATGAAGTGGAAGTTAAAAGTGATGACAAAATCCAAATGATAATAACAATATAGTTTGTACTATATAAATAAAAAAGGAGGGTCATATTGATCCTCCTTTTTGTTATAAATAACAGAATGATATTATTTCTGTCTTGACTTATATCTCTGATAGAATTTGTCAACTCGTCCTGCTGTATCCACAAGTTTAACCTTACCTGTATAGAACGGATGTGAGGTATTAGAAATCTCGACCTTTACAACAGGGTATTCAACGCCATCAATTTCTATAGTCTCCTTTGTAGAAGCACAAGATCTTGTGATGAATACTGTGTCATTTGACATATCCTTGAAAGCTACAAGTCGGTAGTTTTCGGGATGTATTCCTTTTTTCATTTTCTAAAAAATTTAATAAACTATAATTGAACTGCAAATTTAACTGAATTAATCAATAAAAACAAGATTATCCGTGGTTATTGTCTATTTTACTTATATCTATAACCTACTTTATTCTATATGGATAACTGTCATATAGACAATAACGCTTTGCTTTACGAATCCATTTTTGTTCTTCTGTTTTTATATGCTCCCTTAGATCCTGAAATGTCAGTTTTCCTTCAATATAGTTGATAATAACAGCATCTGCAATTTTTTTGTAAAATTCAGGATAAATTTCAAATTGTGTATATCTTTCTTTGAAATATCGTATAAGCATAAGTGTGTGTAATAGAGAGTGATATTCTGCTCCTGGCTGTAGCATTATCTGATACCCATAACATTTTTCACCCTCATATCTCCCAGTTGAAGGAGTGAATGAGCAAGGACGCATTAGTACCCCTTGTGGTGCAGGCAAAATGTCCATATCGCTATGAATTATGAAAGGAGCTCCGAAATATTCGTATGGACGTGCTGTTCCTATTGCAGGTACTATGCTCGTATTATTCCAAAGACCACCTCCGCTATACATATAGCATGTAAACATTCCTGGAATATCTGAAGCTGGTGCAATAGTCCACGGAAGAAGTTGCTTATTTGAGTCAGAAGCAAGCGATGAGATTACATGCAGAGGAAATTTTGCTCCAATCTCACTATAGTATAGGTTGCATATTTCACCAAGTGTAAGCCCATGACGGTGAGCAACCTTAGGTACATACTTTTCATACTCCCCTTCTGGCATACTTCCTTCTACAACTCTTCCAGCAGGATTGATGTGATCGACAATATACATTGCTGGAGCATCTTCGGACATAGATGACAGTACTTCCATAAGAAGTAAAACGTCCTTTGTATAATTAAAATACCTCGCCCCTACATCTTGTATTTCTACAACGATGGCATCAAGACCTTCAATATCAGATTTATCAAAGAAAATATGATTTGTTCCAGGAGTCAGTTCGGCATCACGTGGCATAAATAAGGCTTTTAGATTTCCACGTTTTTCAAAAATCTTATATCTGTATTGTCCAGAAAAAGTATCCCAACAATTTTGAGTACAAAAATATCCTACTTTACCGTCTACTAAGACCTTATCTAATTGCTGTTCAAGAGGTGCTGTTCTGAATGAAAACATATATTAAGCCTCTATTATATTTTTTGCTACACCAATTATCTCATTACCAAGTTTTTCGGCTTCATCTGCAGTCATTGCCTCTGAATAAATTCTTATAATTGGTTCAGTATTGGATCTGCGTAAATGAACCCACTGTCTCTTTTCTTCAAAACTTATCTTTACTCCGTCAATGTCATTGATATCTTCATTTCTGTATATTTTCTTCAATTCTGTAAGAATTTTATCAATCTTATTTCTGTCAGAGACTTCCATACGGTTCTTAGCTATGTAATATTGTGGTAGTGAAGACTTCAATTTTGTCATACTTATTTTCTTTTCAGCAAGTGAAGATAACATAAGAGCAATTCCTACCATAGCATCCCTGCCGTAATGACTTTCAGGATAAATTACACCTCCATTTCCCTCACCTCCTATAATAGCACCAACTGCTTTCATTTTATCTGTAACATTTACTTCACCAACGGCAGAGGCATAATATTTTCCACCCCATTTTTCAACCACATCTCTTAATCCTCTTGTAGAAGAAAGATTGGAAACGGCTACAGGCTTATAAGGCAAAGCAGCTTTTTCGAGAGAACAAGCAGATTTTTGGGCTTTTTCTGCCAATTTAGAGAACAAATAGTCTGCTACGGCTACGAGTGTATTCTCTTCTACAAATGGTTCTCCATTCTCACAAATTAAAGCCAACCTATCAACGTCAGGATCAACAGATATACCTAAATCTGCTTTTTCTTTGACTACTGTATTACAAAGTTCTATAAGATTTTTAGGTAGCGGTTCTGGATTATGTGCAAAATCACCAGTAGGCTTACAATTAATCTTAATACATTCAACTCCAAGTCTTTCCATAAGCCGTGGCATTATAATTCCGCCCACTGAATTGATTGCATCAAGTACCACTTTGAACTTTGCTTTTTTTATAGCTTCTACATTTACAGTTTCAAGCGACAACACTTCGTCTATATGTCTGTCCGTAAAATCTTTTTCAGTGATTTTCCCTAAACATTCAACAGGTGCAAAATCAAAGTTACCAGCTTCAGCGCAATCTAATATGTCGCGTCCTTGTTCTGCGTTCAAGAACTCCCCTCTTTCATTCAATAGTTTCAATGCGTTCCATTGTTTTGGATTGTGGGAGGCTGTTAATATAATACCGCCATCGGCACCTGACATTGTAACAGCCATTTCTGTCGTAGGTGTTGAAGCAAAACCTATTTTAAGTACATCTATACCACATGAGATTATGGTGCCAGAGACAAGATTTTCAACCATTTCTCCTGATATGCGCGCATCTTTACCAACTACAACAAGGTATCTCTCCCCTTCTTGCTTTGGTAAACGTTCTCTCAATTTCACACAATAAGCATATGTAAATTTTACTATATCTATAGGTGTAAGTGCTGTTCCTGGAACTCCTCCGATTGTTCCACGTATTCCTGAGATTGATTTAATCAGTGCCATAATTAATGATTTTTGTATGCATGAATGCAAAAATACTATTTTACCAGCAGTTTTGTATATTATTACAATAAAAGTTTGTATCAAGAGGATTTTTATCTATATTTGCAACCCAAAACTGCTGGGTTCGTATAACGGTTAGTACTCAAGATTCTCATTCTTGCAATAGGAGTTCGATTCTCCTACCCAGTACAATGTAGCTCAGATGCTGCCAAATAATGTAAGGATGTTGGAAACGGCATCCTTATTTTTGTTGAATACCATATATAATACTATTAATAATTCGATATGAAACGGTTTTTTATTGCTGTCCTTATTCTTCTTACAGCATTTAATTTATCAGGTAAGGTAAGAAAGACAATGAATGAAGTTTCTGCTAATGATGACAGGATTACATTTGTAGGCAGAACTTTAAAGAATGAAACTGGTGTCAGTTTTGATTGGTCTGGAGTATATGCCAAAGTTAAATTTAGGGGAAGTTATCTTGCAATAAATGTGAGTGATACACAGAAAAACTATTTTAATGTGTGGATAGATAAGACCACTTATGAAGTCCCCGACAAGGTTATTTCTACATTTGGAAAAGACAGTCTTGTAGTTTTATTTGAAGTTAACAAACGAAACACAAAAAAATGCCAGCAAAATGTACACAATCTTATAATTCAAAAGCGTACAGAAGGATGTCAGGGTACTACTACAATTCACTCTGTAATTACTGATGGTGAGTTACTGCAAGCCGATAGGCTTAAAAGTAGAATGATTGAGTTTATAGGAGATTCTTATACTTGTGGATATGGCTCAGAAAATAGCATTAAAACAGATCCATTTACTCCTGAAACAGAAAATTGTAATTTTTCATATGCTCCAATTATTGCCAGGTATTTTGATGCAGACTATATTCTAATTGCACATTCAGGAATGGGAATTTCCAGAAATTATAATGATGTTGACAAGGGGAACTATATGCCAGATAAGTATTTGCAAACCTTAGATATGGATAAAAATATTCTCTGGAATGTAAATAAAAATGAGTTTAAACCTGATATTACTATAATATATTTGGGAACTAATGATTTCTCCACTGGGAGGCAACCAACCCTACAAAATTTTAAACGAAATTATATAAGACTTTTGAAAGAAATAAAGTCAAATTATGGTGACTCTCATCCAATTCTATGCGTAGGCAGCAAGATTGATGAAATGATGTATTATTACCTGCAAGATATAGAAAGAACTTGTGGGCTGAAGAATGTTTCATTTATGGTTTTTACTGAAAAGATTCATAATATCGATAGTGAGCTTGGAGCAAGTTGGCACCCCAACCATAAAGGACACATCAAAAAAGCATATGCTTTAATACCATATATATCTACAATTACTAGTTGGGAGATGACAGAAAAACATGTAAAATAGTTATATTTGTAAGCCTAATTTATACAAAAATGACAGTCAAGAGTAAAATAACTTGGATTTTTTCCATAGTTCTGATTTTAGGACTTGTGGGCTTTTTCTTCTTCAGATACTCATTTGTATTTGGTGAAGGTGTAAAGGCTGGAGAGCTCAATCAGTTTATGTTAAAAGGTTATATATTTAAAACCTATGAAGGAAGACTTATCCAATCAGGTTTTCGTGGATTAGCACGTTCCAGTTCTTCAAATCCAGCTGTAGGTTCCTATGTGTTTGAATTTTCAGTTGATGACAAAGCCATTGCCGATTCTCTGATGAAATGTAGTGGTAAAGAAGTGGAACTGCATTACAAAGAATATCTTGCTAGTTTACCATGGCGAGGAGTAGAAAAATATGTCGTTGACAGAATAGTTTCTGTCTCAGAAACAAAATAAGTTAGACGAAATAATATAAATAAAAACGAAGCAGACCATATGGTTCGCTTCGTTTTTACATTACTACAACAATGTGGGTTACAAAATTTATTTTGCCCTCTTACATGTAAGTACTATATAACCATATGTATCTGTTGCAGCAGGTCTTTGACCTTTTTTATAAATTCCAAATTCATAATTTGATTGAAGGAAAGTAGTTGGCTCATAATCAAGAAGATACAATTTTAGAATATCAGAATCATCTTTTGCATCTTTACTCATTATAACTCCAACATATGCATTCTTTTCTTTACTTCTTGATGCGGCGTCAAAGTTCCTGTTAACATTGTCAAGATTAAAGAGCTGAATAGCTGTAATTTCTGCGCCCTTGTAATCAGAAGGGAAATTTTCCAATATTTTATCCTTTGTTATCTTACTCTCTCCTACAAAGAAATTTTTAAGATCTGACTTAAACTCAGGTATAAGTACATTTTTTTCTCTATCAATTGTAAAATAATCTTCATTCTTTAGCACAGGGTAACCTTTAAATTCTTCATCCTTAAAAGTAAAACCGCCTTCTGTAAATTCTTCTTTTGTAGGATTAATTGATATTACCTTCCACTTACCTCCATAATTTACGAGTTTTACAGTCATTTTTAAATACTGTCCATCACCGAATCTAGGATCATCTTCAAAGCCAAGGACAAGTTTATCGTTATTTGCACTAATAGACCCCTTAACTTTTATTTCCAAATAACCTTCGTATTTACCCTGAGGGATAACGCACGAATTTCCATTTACAAATTCAAAATTCTCTCCCTCTTTTGCTGTTGATTCGTCAAGAACTTTAACCTTTATTTTTGTTTCAGTTTGAACTTTCTTGTTTTTTGAGGCATCATCAACAACTCTAACGAATATTCTGCCTACATCAAATACTGCAACAGACTTAGTTTTAAAAGTCTTATAATTTAATTTATCAGTAATTGTAAAATTAGATACAGGATATTTTCCCACTTTAAAGCCTTTTGGAGCATTGAGTTTAGCAGTAACAGTCTTACCGCTATTAGAAATCAAATAGGTTACTTTTATTTCCGTAATAGGTTTACTGCCACCCAATACAAATGATTCTGTTGAAAGTTTATAGTCCTTTCCTTTTACAGCTTCTCCAGAAAATGTTACAGGAACTACTACAGGTTCTGTTCCCTTATAAGAAGAAGTAATTGACAAAATAGCAGCGCCTTTTTTAATTATAGGTATCGCTGAATTAAATGAAACGGTATTTAAAGAAGGAACATCTTTTTTACAAGATGACATCAAAACTGCAGCAATTAACGCTACAGACAAATAAAAAAATTTTTTCATGCTTGTATTTGTTAAATTAGTTATATATGATAAGATACTATTTTTTTATAGCTTCTTCATATTCCTTTTCAACCTTTTCTATATATTCACGGTCTTCTACCGTTAAATCTGTAGGTTCAGGCAGAATGAAATAAGTAGCATAACCTTTATTTAGAGGTGGAAGTTCATTAGGCTTTTTACAAGCCCCTGCAAATGCTGCAAGAGCCAAAAATGCAATTAATATATATATCTTTTTTACCATATTGCTTATCAAAATAATCATTAAATCTTAAATCTCAAAAAAAACTTAATTATAAATTATCCGACCTTATTATAACCAGGGTTCTGAACGAGGCCTTTTACAAGAAAAACATCCATTATTGGAAGAGGAAAAGTATACATAAACTTAAAAGTTGTATATTTTCGTCCTTGCTTTGCAACCCAAAATTCAGGACAGCCATTACGCTTTAACTCATACCACCTATCATCCTCCATAAATAATTCTTTTGTCCGTTCATTCAATATTGCGCTTAGCAATGGAGTAAGTTGTTTTCCAGTTGCATCTACTTTTATAAGTGATTCTGGATCTGGAGACTGTAAGTCAGCTTCTGTCAAATATTTATATGATTTAATGCGTTTGCTTCTAAGTTCGTTGAGTGCTTTTAATGCACCATTTTTATCTCCTAAATGGTATAGCGATTCTGCCACTATCAGTTGCATTTCAGCGCTTCTGATACAGGAAAGAGGCATTTTAGCAAATTTACGCGTACTTCCTATTGTTAGAGAATACCTTATGTCTTTTTCACCCTCCTTAAAGAGTCCTACAAACTTTCTACTCAAAGGTCTGCTGTCTTTTGCAGTTTCTATGGAACTAAGGTTTGACATTTCTTGACCAGAGTTAAATATTCCTCCTGATTTAAATATCATATTACCTTTTTTGGTTACTGATGAACGAATCATATCTTCATATTCTTTTCCTGCTAAAAGTGGGAATTTATCCAACACCTTTTTAGAATAAACTATAGCATTGCTCCAATCCCCAACCCAGAAATAAAGACGAGAGAGTAAAGCATTGATGACATCATTGTTGAAAATGTAGACTTCATCATTTATATTATATTCAAGAGCTTTTTTATAATCACTCTCAATAAATCTAATTGTTTCCTCTATTGTATTCCTCACAGGTTTGTCCTCCATATTGAATGAAGCGACCAAAGGCACGCCTTCGCCAGATGTATTATTAACAGCAGGTTCACAAAAATTACGAAGCAAATTAAAATAGCACATACCACGTATTGCATAAGCTGTTCCTAACACATTAGAAGTCAAAGCAGAACCATCCTCTTTGAGATTATCCAAAATAATGTTGCAATCTCTTATAATCGCATAAAGTCTTTCATAAAGATGCTGCATATTTGAAAGGTGACTACCTATGTAAAGTGGTATAAAGTCTCCCTTTGGATAAGATGTCAAATTGGCATCAAGATTATCTGCATAGCACTCATAATTAATTATAGAAGGAGTATCCGTAAAAATGTCACTTTCTCCTTGATCTATTTTATATAGATATGTATGAAGAAGAGATGCAAATTCATCAGGAGTTTTGGGTATTGTTTTACCATAGGGCTTAATATCAAGGAAATTTGTACAAGAAGTAAGTAAAACAATAGCAATTACTGATATAGATAATATATTTTTTTTCATATTAATAACCCTCATTAGAAACTTATAGAAAGACTGAATGTATAGGACCGACTTTGCGGATAAACAGCACCAGGAGTCTCTGGATCAAGACCAGAATACCGAGTGAATATATAAACATTATTCAAAAGAAGACTTGCATTTATGTCGCTTACTCTTATTGCCTTTGCCCATTTTGATGGTAGAGAATAAGAAAGAGATATCGTACTTAATTTCAAATATGACAGATTTTCCAAGAAAGTACATTTCGTTATAGTCTCAATATATGTTCTTGTGAGAGAAAGTAAATTCCCCTGAGGGTCTGTAAGTCTTGGTCCATAAGCATCTATTATCCTTGGATAACCGTCTGTAATAGGATTATCTGGAGTCCATCTGTGAACTACGTCCTTTCTCACATTTAAATGATTAACATACAAATCATTTTTTGAACTTGGAATAGGTTCATTCTTACTCTTTTCAATATCAGTATATTGTGACTGTGGCTCTATCTTATTGATAATCTTAGCGCCCATAGAGAAATTACCTGCAATAGAAAAAGTTAATCTCTTATATGTCAGTGAGGAAGAAAAGCCACCATTGACAGGTGCATTTGATGTTCCTACATAGAAGAGATAATTCTCATATTTTTTATAATCTGAAGTATCATAAATAGAAATATCAGGACGCAATTCAAAATCATACAAACCAGTTTCAGGATCTATTCCAGTTGATTTACCAGAAAATATTTTGCCTAATGGATAACCTACATATATATTTCCCAAAAGACTTCCATTTGGTGAAATATACTTTGTAAGTTTATTGTAATTATATGCAACATTGGCAGATATTCTCCAGTTGAAATTCTTTAACTTTAACGGCGTAGCACTTATGAAAAATTCAAACCCATTATTTACCTGTTCAGAAGTATTGAAACTCTGGGTTCTAAACCCTGTCGTTGATGTGACCCTAACTAAGGTAACCTGCTCTTTGTTCGTATTTCTATAATAAGCCATTTCACCAGTAATTCTGTCATGAAGGAAGCCAAAATTAACGCCGACATTGAATGTCCTGTTCTTTTCCCAACTCAAATTAGGATTAGGTGCATTACTTATAAAGCCCCGCCTGTAAAAAGCCTCTGGGGTCTTACGAAATCCATCATGATAATCCATAATCAATACTGGAAAGACTTTACGGTTAACACCTCCGGTATACCCAAAGCCGGTTCGTAAACCCAAAGTACTAACAAATGAGGAAAGATGTTTTTTAAACCATTTTTCTTCATCTATATTCCAAGCACCACTTAAAGACCAGTTTGAATTGAACTGACTATTACTTCCGAAATTGTTAGAGCCATCACTTCTTAGTGTTCCGCTTATAACATATCTATTGTCGTAGTTATATGTAGCCGTACTATAAAAAGAAGCGAAGGCATCTTCTATTATACTCTGCCCCATATTAGAATCCATTGTTACGCCAAAGCTAACTAATTTGCCATAGTCAATTTTGCCATCTTTGTCTGATGTAAATACAGGTGTGGAATTATTGCCTGTAACAGGGTCATAACCATATCTTTTGGACGTTAAACTTTTGGCATAGGAACGTCTAATCTCTGAACCTGCAATTACATTCAAATGGTGTTTAACGGCAAGAGACTTTGTATAATTAAATTGACCTCTCAAGAGATAAGAGGTATTGAGGGATGTATATTGAGTTATTGAACCATACTTTCTTTTTGAAGTAAAAGCATTCCTTTCAAAAGGTCTGTCAAGCCATGCTGCATAAGTGTCACTTCCATTAATATTTTCAGAAAGGTCGTTGGAATATGTAAATGACGCAAGTCCTCTAAAACTCAATCCACTAATTATATTTATATTAAGATCTCCCTTTAAAGAAAAAGATGACGCGTCTGCCTTAGATGAAGTCTCATTTATCTCACGCATTATATTGAAGCCTTGAGGGGGAACAGACACAACATAACCTCCGTTGGCTTGTTTTAATGTGAAATAAGTTTCGTCAGCTTTGTAACTGCCATCTTTGTTATATAGTTTCTCGTAAGGATTAGCAAAATATGCATATTTAAACATATCCACATTATTTGAAGGCGCGAGGGATTTCATATAACTGAAATCGGTTTGAATTCCAAATTTTATAAAATGAGTAGGATTTATATCCAATTTTGCATTCATATTATATGATTCCGCAGAAGTCTTAACTACTATACCATTATTCTTTTTATAACCTCCAGATATATAATATTTTACCGTTTCAGTTCCACCTGATGCAGATAAGTCGTGTGCTGTAGACAGTGAATTTCTGAATAATACATCAAACCAATCCGTACTTTCTGCCCCAAGTTTTTCGATATAAGCATCCTGCTCTTGTAGTGACATTCCTGAAAATTTACCATAGCCAGACCTTATCTGTCCCACTATACCTACTACAGGATAGTAAGAATTTTTACCTGACCGAGAAGCATCGTAACCAGATTTTGAAAATTCATTCCATAGTTCCTGCTCCCAAGATAATTTTTCTTTAGCATTCATTAGGTTAGCATCTCTGACAGGACGGGTCTGCAAAGAAAGGGAACCATAGTAGTTAAGTCTTATCTTACCGGCTTCTCCCCTTTTTGTTGTGACAACGATAACTCCGTTTGCTCCCTGAGAACCATATATAGCAGCTGCAGCAGCATCTTTAAGGACAGAAACAGATTCAATATCATTTGGATTGATGGAACCTAAGCCTGTTTCAAAAATGCTATCAAAATCGCCTGAACGAATCTGACTGTTATTCAATTTAGGCATGTTTTTCTGCATAGGTACACCGTCTATCACCCACAATGGCTCCGCATTTCCAGTAATTGTATTTGTTCCCCTTATACGTATTCTTGAACTTGCACCAGGACGACCCGATGTAAGTTTTACATTTACTCCAGCCAGTTTTCCCGACAAAAGTTGATCTATATTTTTAAGGGGCGAATCTTTGAGTTCATTTGAAGAAATTACAGCGACTGCACCAGTAGTCTTCCGCACTTCTACTTGAGAATAGCCTGTAACTACAACCTGATCAAGTTGTGCAGAAGCCATTTCCATTACGACATCATAATTTTTTTTGTTTACTACAATATCTATTGTCTCAAACCCTATAAAACTGAAACGAATTGTTTCACCTTTATTTACTGTCAGGCTATATTCTCCTTCATAACCGGTATTAACACCATTTTGAGTTCCAGGTACCATGACAGATACTCCAGCCATAGGGAGGCCATCTGTATCCTTCACGACTCCATTAACTGTTATTTTTTCCTGTGCAAATAGTACAGAATGCAGCAGTAGCCCCAAAACAGTAAAAATAATTGTCAGAGTTCGTTTCATAAGCAATGTCTTCTTAAATTTTCTATAAGTGTTTAACTATATCCCTGTCAGGTAATTTAATTCCTAACAGATGTTCTGTAAAATAATATCTTATAACGTTAATGTAATATCTATCACCTACACCATGGTCAACTCCAGGGAGAATAAGCATATCAAAACGCTTATTTGAATCTATAAGAGCTTTTGCCATCCTCATTGTATTTGCAGGATGAACGTTATTATCAACATCTCCGGTGACAAGGAGCAATCTTCCTTTCAATCTCCCCGCCATTTCTATCGGAGTAGGTATCTTACAATCAAATTTAATATTTTCATTTGTATTTCCCAACCATTTTCCTCCATGAAAACTTTCACCCCACCACTGAGTATAAATATTATTGTCATAATTTCCAGAGGCCGCGATTCCTACTTTATAGAAATCTGGACGATCCAGCATTGCTGAAACAGTCATAAAGCCACCACCTGAATGTCCATATATTCCTACACGCTCAATATCCGCATAAGAATATCTCTTTGAAACCTGTTCTATTATGGCATGAAGATCATCAAGAGGATAATCCCTTAGATTTCCATAACCATAAGTGTAAAAATCTCTTCCTCTCCACGGACAACTTCCTCGGAATTGGAAATTAACTACAATAAATCCAAGTTGTGCCAAAGATTGATTGTAATTATCATCTAATGTAAACTTAAGAGGAACCTGATCATCTTGTGGCCCAGGATAGACATTGGCGATAATAGGATACTTCTTTCCTTTTTCTATTTGGAATGGAAGATAAACGACACCATATAATTTAGTAGTAGAATCTGCAGCATTGAGTGCTATAACTTCTGGATATTTCCACCCTTTATTAAATAGATGTGTAGCATCACACCCCTGCATTTTAAACAATATATTTCCATTAATATCACATATCTGATGCTTTGGAACAGCATCCATTCTTGAATATGTATCTACAATAAATTTATGGTCTGGAGAAAATTCAATGCTATGGTAGCCGTTCCCTGGAGTAAGCAGAACAGGTTTTCCACCATCAAATGGTACAGAATAGTAAAATCTATAATTAGGATTAATTCCTTCTTCTCCACCATAGCCTTCAATATATAATTTTCTATTTTCTACATCTATATATGTTATCTTACCCGCAACAAAATCTTTGTCCTCTATTTGATTTTTTAAATTTCCTTCTCCATCATACAAATAGTGTTTTCCTTTACCTGAACGTTCTGACCACCATATTATTTCTTTTCCAGCGGACAAAATCTTAAATCCGAACATTTGTTCATTCAAGTGAGGTTCTGTCTTGTCGCTGATAATTACTTTAACCTTACCTTCAGGTGAAACTTTACACAATTCTAAAATAGAATGTTGCCTATTAGTCCTTAAAAAGTAGGCATTTCCAGCTACTATCCTGTATTTATCAAAACGTTCCATCAGGTATTCTTGATCAGGATATGCCTCAAGTTCTTTTATCTTTTCAATCTTTCCTTTATCGGCATCTACTATATATGTTTCCCATATTGGAACATCTTTATCCCCTGGCATAGGAAATTTGTAGGTATTAGGAACAGGTCTCGGCACAGATAGGTTATCTACCAATGTCAAACTACCTACTTTCCTTTTGTCGGTTCTTGTGATAATATATTTATGACTTTTACCCATCCAGTCTCCTTCAGGATATTGAAGCCCAGATTTCTTTATATCTCTATCTCTACCAATTGCATAAGAGTGAAAAAGTTCTCCATCTTCAGTCAATTTAAGACTATCTCGTCCATCTTTATAAAAAAGATAAAGATTATCATTAATTGCTGAAATACGGTAAAGACTATCGTAAGAAAATTTTTTCTTTAAATCTCCTTTAATCTTATAAGAAGTATTCCGAAGGGAAGATTGTTTCACTTCCGTGACCTTTTTCTTCCTTATGTCATACCTCAATTTATGCCCCCTGTAATTGTAGGTAAATGAATTCATTTTTTTGCAGGAAGAATCAAAATTAACAGTAATTCGATATTTCCTCAATTCTTGTTTTAAGGGCTTTAATTTTAAGAAAGAATCAGATAATTTTATAAGTTCATCTTCTATAAATAATTCTCTCTTTTTAAATGTATTTGTATCAACAAGATAATACTTATTTTTACCACCTATGGTAGGAGAATACACAAACATCTTACTATTGTTTCCTATCCAATCTACAGCTGGAAGAGTATTATCAATGTACTTATATAACGAATCAGATGAGAACTTCTCAGCCCTCATCATATAATTTTCTTTGCATTCACTATTTGTAGCAAAATAAGTTGATATACAAATACATAATGCAAATATTGCTACATATTTTCTTAAATTCATTTAACTGATATTTTTAAAGAACAACTTTTACGCTGTATCCTAAAATTTTGCAGTGTGGGCTGCAACATTAGCAGCAGCACACGCGTAGTCTTCTTTATCTGAGGCATAAAGTACAGCGCGTGAAGAATTTATGATAAGTCCGCCCTTTGAATTAGCTCCGTATTTTATCACAGCTTCAGCAGAACCGCCTTGTGTGCCAACACCTGGTACAAGTAAAAAGTTATCAGGACAGAAAGTCCTTATCTCTTTTAATTGATCTGATTTTGTTGCCCCTACTACAAACATCATATTTTCAGGACTTGAAATAGACATCATTTTTTCAATGACGTTTCTATACAGGGGCTTCCCATCTTGAATTGACATTTGAAAATCTGATGATGTAGGATTTGAAGAAAGCGCTACTGCAATGGCAAATTTACCAGGATAATTTAGAAATGGAGATACTGTTTCAGTTCCCATATATGGAGATATTGTTACAGCATCGAAATCCATAGTTTCAAAATATGTTTTTGCATACATTTTTGCCGTATTTCCTATATCTCCACGTTTAGCATCAGCAATGAGAAAAATCTCTGGATAATTATCCCTTATATAACGAACCGTAGCATCAAGGGCTCTCATTCCGTCAATGCCCTCACTTTCATAAAAAGCCAAATTTGGTTTATATGATATACAATATTCCGCTGTGGCATCAATAATAGCCTTATTAAACTCGACTATTGAGTTTGCCCTGCCTGAAAATTCTTTTCCATCAAGACAATTTGATTTTTTTATACAATCCGGAATTTTCTCATATACTGTATCTAAACCGACACAAAGAAAACTTCTTTTTTTGAGTATCTGTGCATATAAATCAGATGTCGTCATTCCTTATTATTTAAATGTTCTCTTGCATAAGCAGCAGTAAGTTTGAATGTCTTTCTGCCAGAAGACGGAACTTCAAACATTGCATCATCAAAGAGTTTTTCACAAATAGAACGCAATCCTCTCGCTGCTAATTTATTTTTAATTGATTCATCTACTATAATATCCAATACCTCAGGCTCTATTGTAAGTTTTATGCCATCAAGTTCAAACATTTTTTCATATTGTTTGAGTAAGGCATTTTTAGGCTCAGTAAGTATACGTTTCAAAGCCTCCCTGTCAAGACTGTCAAGGTAGGTTATTATAGGAAGCCTACCTATAATTTCGGGTATAAGACCATAGGAACGTAAATCTTCGGCTGATACATACCTAAGCAGATTATCTTTGTCTATTTTAGTAGAAGATTTAGTACCATAGCCTATTACCTGAGTATTAAGTCTCTGGGCTATACGTCTTTCTATACCTTCGAATGCACCGGCACAAATAAACAGTATATTTTCTGTATTGATTTGTATAAATTCCTGTTCAGGATGTTTACGCCCTCCCTTAGGAGGAACATTTACTATATTGCCCTCCAGTAGTTTAAGCATAGCCTGCTGAACTCCTTCTCCTGATACGTCTCTGGTGATAGAAGGGTTGTCACTTTTGCGTGCAATCTTATCTATCTCATCTATGAATACAATGCCCCTTTCTGCTTTTTCTTTATTATAATCAGCCTCCTGTAAAAGCCTTGTCAGGATACTTTCAACATCTTCACCTACATAACCTGCTTCAGTGAGGACAGTAGCATCTACTATTGTAAAAGGTACATCAAGTAGTTTGGCTATAGTCTTAGCCAATAAAGTTTTACCAGTACCTGTAGGACCGACAAGCAAAATATTTGATTTATCAAGTTCTACTCCGTCTTTTATATCCGTTGAGAGATTATGATTAACTCTCTTGTAGTGATTGTATACTGCGACCGAAAGTAGTTTTTTTGCCCTGTCTTGACCTATGACATAATTATCAAGAAAATCTTTTATTTCTTTAGGTTTCTTTCCTAATTCTAACTGTGGCAAAGTTTTATCTTGCTTATTAACTGCACCAGATTCATCTATATATTTCCAAGCAATTTTTACACAATCTGAACAGATACAACCATCTATTCCTTGCAATAGCATAGGAACTTCATCCTCTGTCCTGCCACAAAAAAGACAATGAGATTTTGTATTTTTAGCCACCTTTATTTATTTTTTCTCTTTAACAAAATTTCATCCACCATACCATATTCTTTAGCTTCCTGCGCTGTCATCCAAAAATCTCTGTCAGCATCTGCAAAGACCTTGTCAAATGGCTGTCCTGAATGTTCTGAAATGATATTATAGAGTTCGGTACGTGTTTTTTCTATTTCTTTTGCTGCAATCAATATGTCAGATGCCTGACCGTTTGCTCCACCCAAAGGCTGATGAATCAATACCCTGGAATGAGGAAGAGCCGATCTTTTTCCTTTTTGACCAGCACAAAGTAACACTGACCCCATTGATGCAGCCATTCCTGTACAAATAGTAGCAACATCAGGCTCTATAAGTTGCATTGTATCATATATACCAAGCCCAGAAGTAACCTGTCCCCCAGGAGTATTGATATATAGAGATATATCTGCCTTACTATCAGTAGAGGCAAGGAAAAGTAACTGTGCTTGAATTATATTGGCAACGTCATCATCTATAGGAACTCCTAAGAATATGATACGATCCATCATCAGACGGCTAAAAACGTCCATCGAAGCCACATTTAATTTTCTTTCCTCAATAATCTGTGGATTTATATAACTATTAGTAATAGCACTTTCAAAACGATGAAGGGTCGTAGAGCTGATGCCACGACCCTTGCTCGCGAATTTATTAAATTCGTTATTATTCATAACTATTTCAATTCTCTAAATTTCTCTACTGAGATTTTTTTATTGTCAAGGGTGATATTTTCTTTAAGAGCTGCTACAACTTTTTGAGTTTCAACATTTTCTTCAATCTGTCGAGCCTGCCTGTTATCAGTAAGTACCTGACCAGCGGCTTGCTTAATCAACTCTTCAGGGACATTTCCCATACCATACATTGCATATTGATAAGCGACATATGCTTCTGCAGCTTCTTTTATATCCTTTTCTTCTATCTTCAAGTTATATTTATCTATAACAAAAGACCTTACCATCTGCCAACGAAAATCTGCAAGGAAAGCATCAAATTCTTTTTCTATATCTTCCATTGTAAATTTACCCTCATTGGTCTGATATAGCCATCTTTTCAAAAATGCCTCAGGAAGTGAAATATTTGCCTTATCCATAAAGTAGTTACGCAAATCTTTTGAGAGTCTATAATCTGCCTCTTGCTTATAGTTTTCTTTAAGACGCTCTTCTATAGCTGCATCAAATTCTTCAGATGAATGAACCTTATCCTTTCCGAAAATTTTATCATATACATCCTGTGATTCTTCAGCCGGAACATAGGTCTTTACATTCACAACTTTAACCTTAAAAACAGGCTGTATACCTTCCAACTCCTCTTTCTTCACTTTCAACATTGCTGCCCTATCCGTATCATCGGTAAAGGCTTCATTTATATTAATATCAAACTCATCACCAGGCTTTGAACCCAAGAAATGTTTATGTGCCTCTCCTGCAACATTACGAACAGAGATATAAGCACCTTCTACACTCTTTTCGCCATTAGATAAATCTGCGATGACAAAATCATCCTCTTTTGCGACCTCTCCTTCTTGAAGTGAACCAAACTGTTTTAGCATGTTTTCACGCATTTCATTTTTGGCCTCTTTTGTCACATCAATTTCATAATAAGATACTTTATCATCTTTACCTATTTCAAAATTAACCTCAGGAGTAGTAGCCAAATCAAATTTGAAAACAAAATCATTTCCAGAAAGCCATTCTATTTCAGGCTGATCTTCACTACTTAATGGTTCGCCCACTATCTTAAGATTATTTTCTTTAATAAAATTATTCAGACCTTCTCCTATTACCTTGTTTACAGATTCTACAAGTACTCTGTCGCCAAATAATTTCTTTATCAAAGACATAGGGACCTTCCCTTTTCTAAATCCTTTAAATTCAGCTGTTTTCTTGTGTTCACTAAGAGCCTTCTGCTCAGCAGGTGTATAATCTTCGGCTGACACGTTCATAGTAACTTGAAGATTCAAAGCGTCAATTTGGTTCTTCTCTATTTTCATCTTATTAATGTATAATTATTATTTCTAACCCTTACGAATATACTATTATATTCTTTGACATTTTGCAAAAATACATAAATATTCTTGGATTACAATTACCTTTTTCGTTTAGGGTAAACAACTCTTGAATGATACATCTGTGCTATATATGATTTAAGAACAGACTTTATTGTATTTAATTCTTTTATAGAAATATCGGCATCACTCAACTGTCCTGCATCAATTTTTGCTTTAAACATTTTTTCTACAAAAAGGTCATAAGTCTCAGGTTTATTGTCTTTTAGAGTTCTTGAAGCTGCCTCTATTGTATCACAAAGCATAAGAATTGTCTGTTCTTTAGTCTTAGGCTTTTCTCCTTTGTAATAGAAGTCGGAAGTGTCCGAAGGGTCTCCTCCTTCATTAAGATACTTATTATAAAAATATCCTGTACAGGAAGTACCATGATGAGTAACAATAAAATCTTTTATTATCTGAGGCAGATGATATTTTTCAGCTAAAGCCATACCATCTGAAACATGACGAATAATATCTCTTGCACTTTCTTTTGCAGACAAACCTTCATGGTATTTAGTACCAAGAGTATCATTTTCTATAAAGCATAGAGGATTATTCATTTTACCGATGTCGTGGTATAATGCTCCTGCTCGAACAAGCAGCACATTTGCATCAATGCTTTTTGCTGCTGCATCACATAAGTTCATCACTTGCAGGCAATGTTGAAATGTTCCTGGAGCTTTACTGGAGAGTTCGGACAGCAGTCGATTTCCATTTGTATCACACAGTTCTTGAAGACGGGAATTTGATATAAGACGATAAATTTTCTCAAATAGGAATATAAGAGGGTATCCTGCAACAGATAGCATAGAACCGAGGAATAGATAAACAACTTTTTCTATATCCAATGTTCCTTTTACATCATTTATAAATCTAAAACCAAAATAAACGGTAGTAAGAGTAATAAAGACTATAAAAGCCGTTACAAATTGACGCCATCCCCTGTTAAAGTATTCAAATACATACATTGTAACTACTCCTGCAGCAAGGTACATAACGAACAGTTCTATACCATTATGTGCAAAAATAAGTAATGGCAACAGTGAAATAGTATATACGGTTAAAACTACACGCTTTTTAAAAAAAGCAAGCAGGTATAAGGCTGTAAGAGTGAATGGGGTCAAGTATAACAAACCCGTATTTATATTTTCTATTAAAATACTTGAAAAACAAGTAATTATAAATATAGTCAGTATATATATATACTTGTTGAATTCTATAAATATTAATGGAAACGTATAAAACAGAGACATAAACAATAGTAAGACAAGTACAAGAGCAATAAGTCCATTTCCTGCCCATAATTTTATACGCGGTCCGCTATATCCTAAGTTGTTTTCATATTCTGATTTATATGAATCCAGCATTTGTTGAATATCCGATGTAACCAATTCCCCTTTGGACACAATCACTTGCCCGGCACTTACATAGCCTGAAGTAGGAGAAATCACTGCTTCATTTTCAGAATTAACGAGTTCCGTAGTTTCATTATCGTATATAAGATTAGGAATTATCAGAGAATAAATATTATTTGATTCAAGTATAGAATCTGCATTTATTTCTTTATTTTTTTCTGCTATATCAGACAGTAACTTAGACTGTGCAGAAGAAACAGTATATACTTCGGAAACAGGTTTTTTACTTGCACGTTTTCCTTTTTGAATATAAATAGCATCAACTCGTTCATCATCTTTTGCAAAGGTGTCATATTCCTTATTATCAATAACTCCTATAGAAAAAATATCCGATACCGAAGTAATAATATTCTGTTTTAGATAAGCATATTTACCGAGTTCGATGTTTTCTATTGTCTTTAAAGCAGAATTGGAAGCAGACTCGGAATAATTATAATATGGCAAAATGCTATTCTTTAAGTTTTCTTTTTCAGAAAGAATCTGCTCATCTGTTTTAAGAATTGGAAAATCGAATTGTGCCACAAGAGTTTCATAAGTCCATGGAGAACCTTTTTTGTAATTATACTTAAACTTGCCAGCTCGTGGCATTGTAAGAAGTAACATTACAAAAACTACTGCAAGTGCAATATAGATTTTTGGTTCAGATGGAATATTTAATTTTGCCATACTTACAAGTTCTATTTATGAAAAGGACTACCCTCTTCTTTGCTTATAAAACTATATGTCAAACGGTCTGTAAGTTTAGGTAATAGCCTGTGCATAAATACCGTTGCCTTTCCTAATAAAGTAAGTGTCATTCTGTCTTTTCTCTTATACAATCCACGTGCAAGATATTCTGCACACTTCTCTGCACTCATAAGTTTACCTTCGTCAAGCGGAGTTTCTCCCTGTACTGTGCCATTTGCGGTGAGGGCTGCATTTCTCACATTAGAAGATGTATATCCTGGAGCGAACACCATAACATGCAATCCATCATACAGATGTTCAATTCTTAATGTATCCAGAAAGCCTCTCACTGCATATTTCGAAGCACTGTAGCCTGTTCTTGCAGGCAGGGCGGAATAGCCGGCAATAGATATAACCCCAACTATAGAACCTTTAGTCTTAAGAATATATGGAAGCGCATATTTTGTACAGTTCACGGTTCCCCAAAAATTAACATCCATAAGGGAATGAAGTACACTGAGATCCAAATCTTTAAACATCGCCCTCATAGAAATACCTGCATTGTTAACCAATATATCTATCTTACCGAACTTTTCTACTGTTTTTTCAATTAGATAACGGCAATCCTCCTCTACGCTCACATCAGTTTTTACGCAAAGCACGTTGCTTTCAGAGCCTACAGAAGCTGCTATATCGAGCATTTTTTCATACGAGCGTGCTGCCATCACAACCTTTGCTCCATAACTTCCAAATAGCCTTGCAGCAGCTAGCCCAATACCCGAACTTGCTCCAGTAATTACAATTACCTTATCTTTAAAAAACTTTGTATTCATCCTATTCTATCTTTTTCAATTCAGACAAAGTTAGTGTTTTTATATTTTCTTTTAATATATTGGATTAGCAATAACAAAAGTCCATAGACATTCTTCACATCTATGGACTTTATAATTATAATTTTCAACAGACTATTTTACAGTCATTGCTGCAATCTCATTGTTATAATATCCACTATCAATCTTTGATCTTATCTCCTTAAAGGCATTGATTGTATATTCAACATCTGCAAGTGTATGAACAGCAGTTGCAATTATTCTGAATATAATCATACCTTTCGGTATTACAGGATAAATAACTATAGAACAGAATATTTTATAGTTTTCTCTCAAATCCTTGGCAACATTTGTAGCCTCTGCAATACCTCCCTTTATTGTTACAGGGCAAACACAGGCTTCTGCTGGACCAATATCGAAACCATTTTCACGAAAACCCTTTTTCAAAGCCGTAGTAATGGTACGCAATTTTTCTCTCAATGCATCACCCTCAGGAGAATCAATAATTTCAAGCCTCTTCATATTGCCAATAACCAGAGCCATTGGAAGTGACTTAGCATACATCTGAGAACGCATATTCATACGCAGATACTTAATAATTGCCTTAGGACCCGCAATAAAGCCTCCAATGGATGCCATACTCTTTGCAAAGGCACCGACGTAGAGGTCAATTTCATCCATAACGCCGAAATGCTCCGATGTTCCCCTACCGTGCTGTCCCATAACGCCAAATCCATGTGCATCGTCAATCAGAATACGGAAATCGTACTTCTTTTTCAGTGCTGCAATCTTATCCAAAATACCCAAAGCACCTGTCATTCCATAGACACCCTCGGTAATAAGAAGTACACCGCCTCCCTGTTCCTTAGCTTTAGCACAAGCCTTAGCCATCACTCTTTCACAATCTTCTATATTATTATGACGGTATTTATATTTTTCTCCGATATGTAGACGTATACCGTCCAAAAGACAAGCGTGACATTCTGCATCATACACTATAACATCGTGCCGTGCCATTAAAGAGTCTATTGCAGAAACGATACCCTGGTAACCGAAGTTGAACAAAAACGCATCCTCCTTCTTTTCAAACTCAGCAAACCTGCGCTCTAATTCTTCATGATACCTTGTATTGCCTGTAAGCATACGGCTACCCATAGGGTAAGCAAGACCCCATTTTGCAGCAGCCTCTGCATCAGTTTTTCTAACCTCAGGATGATTTGCGAGCCCAAGGTAGTTATTAAGGCTCCAGTTAAGACATTCAACTCCATTGAATGTCATATGTGGTCCAAGTTCTCCTTCAAGACGTGGATACATATAGTACCCGAATCCTTGATCATAATACTGTCCTATAGGACCGCCTGAGTCACGTGATATTCTTTCAAAAATATCCATTTCCAATATAGATTTATGGTTTTAATTTTTATGCATCAATATTTGCATAGTGAGCATTTTCTTCGATAAACTGTCTTCTCGGTGGAACATCATCTCCCATAAGCATTGAGAAAGTACGTTCTGCTTCTGCAGCATTTTCTATAGAAATCTGCCTAAGGAGCCTCGTTTCAGGATTCATGGTTGTTTGCCAGAGTTGCATATCACTCATCTCACCAAGACCTTTGTACCTCTGTACAGAAACGCCCTTATCGGTCCCTTTTCCCAGTCTTGCAGTTGCTTCTGCACGTTGATCATCTGTCCAGCAATAAACTTCCTCTTTACCCTTCTTTACAAGATAAAGCGGAGGTGTTGCAAGATAGACATAGCCGTTCTTTATGAGATCGAACATATATCTAAAGAAGAAAGTCAAAATCAAAGTCGCGATATGACTTCCATCGACATCGGCATCAGTCATTATAATTACTTTATGATAACGGAGTTTGCTAAGGTCCATAACCTTTTCTCCATTTTCATTTTCCTGAGCCACTGTCACACCGAGAGCCGTATATATATTACGTATTTCTTCGCTCTCAAAAGCCCTGTCCCCAGTAGCCTTTTCAACATTCAATATTTTACCTCTAAGCGGCAAGATTGCCTGAGTACGCCTATTTCTTCCCTGCTTTGCAGTACCACCTGCAGAATCACCCTCCACAAGGAAAAGTTCACACTTCGCTGCATCTCTTTCGGAACAGTCAGCCAACTTTCCCGGCATTCCTGCTCCAGACATAACAGTCTTTCTCTGCACCATTTCGCGTGCTTTACGAGCTGCATTTCGTGCTGTAGCTGCAAGTACTATCTTTTCAATTATGGTTTTAGCAAATTTAGGATTTTCTTCCAGATAAGTATCCATCGCAGCCGATGTTGCCTGTGATACAGCAGAAGTCACTTCACTATTGCCCAACTTTGTCTTTGTCTGACCCTCAAACTGAGGTTCGGATACTTTAACAGAAATAACAGCTGTCAATCCTTCCCTAAAATCTTCAGGAGCCAAATCTACTTTTACCTTTGACAAAAGATTATTGCTTTCGGCATAATTTTTTAAAGCCCTTGAAAGCCCCATCTTAAAGCCCTGCAAATGAGTACCACCTTCAATAGTGTTAATATTATTCACATATGAATAAATTTTTTCACTATAACCATTGTTGTACTGCAAAGCTATGTCAATAGGTATTATCTTATCTGAATTGACGCAAATAGGCTCTGGGATAAGTTCTTGAGCACCTGCATCCAAATATTCTATGAACTCCTTTAACCCCTCTTCTGAATAAAATACATTTTTTCTAAAAACCTTATTTCCAGTAGGCTTAGAGTCCCCATTAGCATCTATAACTATCTCATCTACAAGGTTTCTCTTATCTGTAAGAGTTATCATTATGCCCTTATTGAGATATGACAATTCCCTAAGACGAGCAGCAAGAGTATCGTATTTATACACTGTGGTATATGTAAAAACAGTAGAATCAGGGTGGAATGTTATGGTTGAACCTGAATCAGTACATTCTCCTACTATTTCTACTGGAGAAAGAGGCTTTCCTTTTGAATACTTCTGCACATAAATCTTTCCTTCCCTGTGTATTTCAGCAGTAAGGCTATCTGACAATGCATTTACACAAGATACACCTACACCATGAAGACCACCGGAAACCTTATAATTTGACTTATTGAATTTACCACCAGCGTGCAACACAGTAAGAACGACCTCCAAAGCTGATTTATGCTCCTTAGGGTGCATATCAGTAGGAATACCTCTACCGTTATCCTTAACAGTTATAGAATTATCTTCATTTATAGTAACCTGTATGTCGTTACAATAACCCGCCATCGCCTCATCTATACTATTATCAACGACTTCATATACAAGGTGATGAAGACCTCTTTCACCTATATCTCCAATATACATGGAAGGTCTTTTCCTCACTGCCTCCAAACCTTCAAGAACCTGAATACTACTGGCGGAGTACTGTTCCTCCGCAGCCAACATCTCTTCGTTATCTATCATTTATTCTATTATTTATTAAGATATGCACCAAACGGCATATCGCATATAATCTACAAATTTACTAAAAATTTTCAAACTTTACAGAAGGCAATTTTAAAGATTGAGACATATACCTCCTGTTACATTTATACCGCTTTCTGGATACAATGGAACTCTCTGTATATTCATATTCAGCATATTACCACCTGATGCCCATACTGAGAACTTCTTGCTGATTTTATATTCACAAGTCAGTCCCAAATCCACAAATCCAGGAAGTTTTACCTCATATACAGGGCCATCTACTACATTTTTCATAGGGACAATAGAGCCTTTTACAGAGCTGGAATAATCTATATATACACCGGCATATATTCTATGGTTGAAATTATATCTTCCTCGTATTTTCCCAGAAAATGGCACAGGAGCAAAGACAGATGGCTTAATTTTATCAATTTTCGTTAAATTATATTTAAAATTTCCATCTATAATAAATGGATCTTTATCCCAAACTGCTTTAATTGATAAGTAATAGAACTTACAATTTTCACTGTTCACTCCAGGTAAAAACATTGAAGGCACTCCTGAGTTAAGACTGGCATAATAAACAGCTGGCATTAATGCTGCTGAATTAATTGAAGTCCCACCTCTGACATCAAATCTGAAAACGGATGCAATATTCCCTTCCATACCGATAGAGGCATTTAAAAATTCTTTCGAGGTCATAAAAAAATTCACTATATCCCTACCATATTCTGGATTAAAGAAACGATTTGTAACTTTTTGCGAAAAATATGAATTAGAATATGCGCCTCCTGTCAATCTTGTATAGAGATTAAGATGTTTTTTTACTGCTTCAAAACCAATAATTATATGAGGATAAACACCAAGAGGTAATTCAAATTTAGCCCCAAGTTCCATCCGCCACCTATCTCTATCATAAACATACTTTGGCGTAACCGATGCTATATTTGTAAAATCACTTTTATTATACTGATATGCATAACCTGAAATTGCCGCATTAAAAAGCATTTTACTATAAGTACCCAAATTAGAACCTATAGTTCCGTCAAATATAAATTCCTGAAAAAGCAAATTCTTAGAATTATCTACAAAGCCAAGTTTGTCATTTCCCATTTTAAGTTGCAAATCAGCATTGTAATATAATTTAGAAGCTTCATTATATCGAGAATATAAATCCAATTTGACAGATACTACATTCATATTACTTTTGGCTACAGTATCTTTTGAATGAATACCTATATATCCCATATCAAAAGCAAAGACTGCCTTTTTCCCTGCATAAGAGCCATTTATACCAGTTTGAGTAAAGGCATCATAACCTCTATGAAAGGAACCGTTTTCCTGTATTTTTCTTGATAAAACAGAAATATTCCTATATCTACCAATATATGAATTATGAAATGCGTAAATACTGATATTGAATCGTTTATTTATATTGGGGGAATAGATTAAATCAAAGACTGGATGAAGTGAATATCCAGCTCCTGCCCTCAAATATAAACTTTTAACTCTATAAGCATCTGGCTTTGGTTTCATATCCAGAATATAAGGAGAAAAATCGTATGCACCTTTATATGGACGATTAAATATAGAATAATCGAAATCCAAATTGAAGTGAAGTAACGAGTCTGGAACATCCATTCTTAAATAAGGCTTGTTCACACCTAAAAGGCTCCCTTGATACTTATTGGTTACTTCAACGGTAGGATTTATATTCTGTCCATATGCAGATAATCCTGCCATAAATGTCAAAACCAATAATGATGTTATATATTTTTTCATAATCTCTATCATGTGTAAAAACTATTTTCCCATCTCTTTCAATTTATTCAGACGCATATTTACTTCATCAATGACATCATCATTCGGAGATTCAGCCTTATATCCGTCCCTTATACTCTCAAATGTAGCACGTGCCTGTCGGAAATTTTCTCTCTCTGCATAAGAATCGCCTAAAATTATAAACGATTTTGCTAACCAGTAAGTTTGTCCGCTCTTGGCATCTGAAAAAGCAAAGACCTTTTTCTCTACATCCTTAAAGTCTCCCCTATCGAAACTATCCATTATAATCATATATGTTGCTTCAGCCCCTTCTTTATAAATAGGATGAGCTGCAAGTTTTTTCAATATAGAAAATGCTTTTTCCCTCTCACTCATAGCCAAATATGATTTTGCCTTAATATATTCAGACTCCCTTACAATATCTCCAGAGTTTGATTGGTCTGTTGATACTTTTTCTGCAGCCTTTTCTGCTTTCGCATAATCCTTATTCTTGAAAGCCGCACGCATTTTTCCGATAGTAGCCACAGTTTTATTGCTTTCAATCTTGGCTGTTTTCTCTAAAACCTCATATCCATTATAAGCATCATTGAATTTTTCCAATTCATAACACAAATTTGAATAATTTAATGCCGATACTTCTGCATAAGCAGATGTCGTATCATGCATAACTTTATAATAGCAATCACATGCCAAATCTTTCTTACCTATATTTTTATATGATTCAGCCAAATAAAAATATGTATCTGAAATATGTTTTCCAGAAGGATATTTCTCTGTATAAGAGATAAGCGGAGAAAGGGCTTTTGAATAATTCCCAGCCAAGAATACTCTTTCTGCACCATTAAATAGCATATCCTCCTTATCTGAAGACTCTCCCTCTGGCAGTTTACCAATTGACTCAACATATGCCAAATACTGTTCTGGTTCCTGCTTTTCCTGATAAATAGCCTCTATTGCAGCTAAAGCATCGTTTGAATAACCCGTTGAAGACATAGTAGAAACAACCTGCTTGTAATAATCTAATGCATTATCATACAAGCCTTTATTTCTATAAGCCATTCCGAGTCCGAGTAGAGAACGCGCCATAAAAGAACTATCTTTTGAAGTAGAAAGCAATTTGTCATAGCAAAGGATAGCATCATCATACTTTCCTTTATCCAAATATGTACGACCAAGTTCATATAGAGTTTCAGGATAGTAATGAGCATTAGGAGCTGAAGTCATAACTGGAGAAAGAGCCTCAATTTTCTCATCTTTTTGACCAGTCAAGCCATAAGCAATACCTGCCTGATACCTTGGATACAAATCAGAATCACCATTGTATGCATCTATTGCAGCATAATAGGCATCTATTGCAGCCTTATAATCTTCCTTCATAAACAAGGCATCAGCTTTTCTAATCATTGCATCTCTCCTATATTCATCATCTCTGTCAAATTTACCAGATACAGATTGTTGCAAAAATTTGTCAAACCACGCAATAGACATATCGCTATTATTCTTTTTAAAATAACAATATGCAATATTATACGGAAGTAACATCCCCTCCAATCTACCATCAAGGGCAGAAAGATTGTATAGGATGTTAAATTCTTCCCGTGCTTCATCATATTTTTCATCCATATAATAAGACTCTGCCAACCAATACCTTGCTAACAGGTTGAATGGAGAATTTTTCTCAGAATAATAAGCTGCTGCCTTAAGACAAGGAACTGCTTTTCTATAAGATTTACCCTCTATCAGTTGTTCTGCTCTTAAGTAATTAGCCTTCATATAATTAGATTGCATATCATAATCTAATTCATCTATCTTATCGTAAGCAGATACTGCCCCAGCATAATCTTTATTGTGTAAAGCAGCGAGTGCCTGATAAGCATATATACGATTTCCACGTTTACGATCAGAGTAAACTTTAATGTATTTTTCAAACACCGAAGGGTCGTTATTCAGATCAAATGAAAGTTTTGCATAATTAAAAAATGCATCTTCTTTAATTTCATCATTAAAAGAGTGTTCTGTGGCATCTTTAAAAGCCATCATCGCAGCTACTTTGTTTTTCTTTTTTATATAACTGAATGCCATTTGATAATTTGCAATTTGACCTAACGAATCCGTACGATTTTTCATCATACGAAATTTGTCAATTGCTCCAGAATAATTGCCAATAGCATACATAAGCGAACCGGCATAGAAATAATCATCACGATTTTTTTCTCCGATTTTTTCAGTCATTTTATAATACTTTTCTGCCTTAGCAGTCATTCCCTTTATCAAAAAGGCTTCTGACAACATTCTTGCTAAATGCGGCTGTCTATCTGATGGAATTTTTTTAATGATTTCCTCACCATTTTTGATAAAATAGGCATAATCTTTAAGCATAAACTTACATTCCAAGATGTAGTATAAAGATGCTTCTTTAAACCTTATATCTTTTTCTGACTTTTCAAACCAATTAATGGCTTCATTGAACTTTCTATTTTGATACTCCAGCAAACCTATATTAAATCTTGAAGGAGCCGAGTAGTTATTCAATGACATTGCATCCACTTTGCGGAAAAAACGATAGGCATTTTCATTATTGCCTATTTGAAAATAACAATATCCAGATTTATAATAATACTCAGCCTGCTCTTTTTTCCCTCTCCCCTTTTCGCCAGCTTTTTCAAATGCCTTAACCGCATCTTCGTAATTATATGTATCAAAGAGATTTAAGGCATGCTTAAGATAGATTTCTGGAAGCAGTCCAGAATAAGGGTAACGAGAAATATATTCATTCATATTTTCTTCATAATTATCATCCCTTAAGCTTTCCATACAAAGTATAGAATATCCTGCAGCTTGAGAAGAACTATTGAGAGAATATATATTATCGAAAATTGCTTTAGCTTCCCAAAACATATGATTTTCATAAAGTTCCAATGCTTTACGAAAATCGTATTCAGCTAAATTACGAGCATTCAAATTTCCAGTAAGACTGTACCCAGACAAAATTATTGCAGAAACAATTGCAAGTAATGTCCTATTTTTTATCATATTTAATTCATTTTTCACAAAAATACTCATTTTTTCATTATATTTGTTGAGATATGCTTAATTATCGGGTACAAACATATTTTCTCATGGAAGATGCAAACATATCAATAAACGTATCAGAGCCGATTATTACATTCATAAACGCAGATATAAACAACGGTGAAACAACTGTCATCTATGACTTGAACATGGAAGTTCACAAAGGAGACTTTGTGTACATAGTGGGTAAAGTAGGTACAGGAAAAACATCCGTTGTAAGGACAATAATTGCGGAAAACTTTCTAAAATCAGGGCAAGGTCTTGTATGTGGTTACCATCTCGAACGTATCCGTAGCAAAGAAATACCATTTTTAAGAAGACACATTGGAGTTGTTTTTCAAGACTTTCAACTTCTTACCGATAGAACTGTAGAAGATAATTTGGAATTTGTACTACGTGCAACAGGATGGAAGGATAACAATAAGATACACACACGTATTACTGAAGTTTTAGAGGCTGTCGGTATGATAGATAAGGCACATAAAATGCCTCATCAGTTATCAGGAGGAGAGCAACAAAGAATAGCAATAGCCAGATCACTTTTGAACAATCCTGAAGTAATAATTGCTGACGAGCCTACTGGCAATTTGGATAATGATACGGCAGATGGAATCATGAAATTACTTACTGAGATTAATAAAAAAGGTACTGCAATAATAATGGTTACGCACAATAGGAACATATTTGAGAAATATAAAGGTCGAGTAATGATATGCAAGGATGAAACTTGCAAAGAGCAGGAAAATAATGAAGTAATCGACCTTGCACTCACAATATAAGCTTAATGCGAAAATCCGAAAGATACTCCAGAATATCGGAATGGTTTATTAAAAATATGCCAGAAGCAAGAACAGAGCTTCATTATACTACACCCTTTCAACTTCTTGTGGCTGTAATTCTCTCCGCACAATGCACAGATAGGAGAGTAAATATAACAACTCCCTCTATATTCGATAAATATCCTGACAGTAAATCACTGTCTAAAGCGACTTTTGATGAATTATATCCATTAGTAAAGTCAATATCCTATCCTAATAGCAAAACAGAACATCTTATTGGAATGGCGAAAAAATTAGAAACCGACTTCAATGGAGAGGTGCCTTCTGATATTGATAAGTTGTTAAGTCTACCAGGTGTAGGCATCAAAACTGCAAACGTAATAGCATCAATCATTTATAACAAACCCGTTATCGCAGTAGATACTCACGTTTTCAGAGTGTCACACAGACTTGGCTTATCTGATGGTAAGACAGTAGAGGCTGTTGAAAAGGAGTTGGAAAAACACATCCCAAATGAACTTAGGGCAAAGGCACATCATTGGCTTATATTACATGGAAGGTATGTATGCACTGCAAAAAAACCTAAATGTAACGAATGTGGTATTTCTGAATATTGCAGAAAATTTACTTTGGATAATCTAACAATTTGATTTAAAATGCATTTCACTACCGAAAATATACTACTAATAGGCTCAGTACTCATATTCAGTGCTGTTATATTAAGTAAAGCAGGGTACAAATTCGGTGTTCCCGCCCTATTGCTTTTCTTGATTGTCGGGATGGTATTTGGAAGTGATGGAATAGGCTTGGTTTTCAACAATTATAGCCAAGCACAATTTGTTGGAGTTGCGGCACTTAGTATCATTCTTTTTACAGGTGGAATAGAAACCAGGTTTAAAGATATTAGACCTGTTATGTGGCAGGGACTTATACTTGCTACCGTAGGGGTTTTTCTTACAACGATTTTCTGTGGTCTGTTTATTTTTCTTTTGACAAGAATCGGACATTTTTCAGCTCCATTATCCATAGTTATGTGCTTTCTGATGGCATCTATAATGTCATCAACGGATTCGGCATCAGTATTCAATATATTGAAAACAAGCCATTTACGACTCAAAGAAAATTTGCGTCCTCTACTTGAATTAGAATCAGGGAGCAATGACCCTATGGCATACGTAATTACTATTGTTCTTATTCAGGCAGCAACAATATTGTATGATCCGACATCCGCAACTGAGGGTATCGACTACAGCATAATAATTACTAATGCAGTAAAGGTATTTTTCATGCAACTTGGCATAGGGGCAGTATTTGGGATTGGCATAGGTTACGGTGCATCCTGGGTGCTGAGAAAAATACAGCTTGGAAGTTCCCCCTTATATGCTATTTTACTTCTGACTTCTGCTTTTTTCACCATTTCAATTACTGAGACTTTCAAAGGAAACGGATACCTTGCCGTATATATTTGTGGTCTTATCATAGGTAACAAGATCATTCCTGAGAGAAAGGAAATACTTACCTTCCTTGAAGGTATGACTTGGCTGATGCAGATTGGAATGTTCCTAATGCTTGGACTATTGGTAAATCCTCGAAATATGTTTCAAATAGCCCCTACCGCTCTTTTGATTGGCATATTTATGATGGTCATTGCCAGACCTTTATCAGTATTCTTATGCCTATTACCATTCAGAGGAATGTCTTTTAGAGCAAGAACTTTTATATCATGGGTGGGACTTAAAGGAGCAGTTCCAATAATATTCGCCACCTATCCTATTCTTGCAGACATACCTGGTTCTGAACACATTTTCAACATAGTATTTTTTATAACAATTATGTCATTGATAATTCAAGGAATGACTGTGACAAAATCAGCTAAATTACTTAACATAGCCTTACCTGAAGAAAAAAGACTGGACACATTTGGAATAGAAATACCTGATGAAGCCGGTAAATTAGTTGATTGTACCCTTACTCCAGAAGATATAGAACAAGGAGATACACTTAAAGAGATTAGTCTACCAAAGGGAGCAAGGGTAGTAATGATTCAGAGAAGAAGCCGTTTAATCGTGCCTGATGGAACTGTAAAACTTCTGCCGGGAGATAAACTACTTATGATATTTGGAGAAGAAAATTAAAGAAAGTTTTGTAAGACATATAATTAAATATTTAAAATATGAATACTATTTTCTTAATGCTAGTGGCATTCTTATTTGTGTTGGCAATCTTTGACCTCACTGTAGGGGTAAGCAATGATGCGGTCAATTTCTTAAATTCAGCAATAGGTGCCAAAGTAGCAACTTTCCGTACAATAATAATAGTAGCCGCTATAGGTATATTCATAGGTGCGGCTATGAGCAACGGAATGATGGAAATTGCAAGAAATGGAATATTGAAACCATCATTATTTTCTTTTAAAGAGGTCTTGGTAATATTCATAGCAGTAATGGTTTCAGATATTATCCTTTTAGATATATTCAATTCGTTGGGAATGCCGACTTCCACTACTGTATCAATGGTTTTTGAATTACTTGGAGGCACATTTGCCCTTGCAATAATAAAGATAGTACAATCACCAGAGGAAAATCTTACACTCTCTTCATTGATGAATACAGAAAAAGCGTTATCTGTTATTATGGCAATTTTTGTTTCTGTAGCAATTGCATTCTTTTTCGGAACGCTTATACAATTTTTAAGTAGGTTACTTTTTTCATTTGCATATAAAGAAAAATTAAAGTGGAAAATTGGAGTATTCGGAGGAATAGCAGCCACAGCAATACTTTATTTTATGTTGATAAAGGGAATATCTGGCTCACCTTTGATTAATAAGGATGTAATGAATTTTATCAACACCCATACCTGGCAAATAATAGGAGGAGTATTTATTGCATGTACTATAATAATGCAAATTCTATATTTATGTAAGGTCAATGTTCTTAAGATTTTGGTTCTTTTAGGCACTTTTGCTTTAGCAATGGCTTTTGCTGGAAATGACTTAGTGAATTTCATAGGAGTACCACTTGCAGGCTTTGCATCATACACCGATTTTGTAACAAATGGAGGAACAGATGCCTCTACTTGGATGATGACAGCACTTGACTCCCCTGCCAAAACCCCTATGATTTTCCTTATAGGAGCTGGAATAATAATGGTCATTTCTCTTGCTACTTCAAAAAAGGCTTATAATGTAGTTAAAACTTCTGTTGATTTGGCAAAACAGGGCCAAGGGGATGAAGTATTTGGTTCTGCAAAAGTTGCAAGAGTTTTAGTAAGAACATTTTCAGGCGCTGCAAAGACAATCTCCGATATGATACCTGAGAAGTTAAAAGCAGGAATAAATGAAAGGTTCGATATTGAAAAGTCGCAACTTACAGACGGTGCTGCCTTTGATGAAATAAGGGCTACAGTCAATTTAGTTGTGGCAAGTCTCCTAATCGCACTCGGAACCTCTCTAAAACTTCCTTTATCTACTACATATGTAACATTTATGGTGGCAATGGGAAGTTCATTAGCAGATAAGGCATGGGGTAGAGAAAGTGCCGTATTCAGAATTACAGGAGTTCTTTCAGTAATAGGAGGATGGTTTATAACCGCAGGAGCAGCATTCACAATGTGTCTTATTCTTAGTGTCATAATGTATATAGGAGGCTATACCTTAATTATAATAATTGTTGCTTTTGCAATCTATATGCTAATAAAAAACAATATTAATTTTAACAAACGCAAAAAGATAGAGACAGGAGATTTACTTTTTACACAAATAATGGAATGTGAAGACAGTAAGGAAACACTTACACTAATAGTAAAACATATAAACAGTGGACTTAGCAATTTCCTTATCTTTTCAGATAGTACATATAGCACTATAACTAACGGCTTCTTTAATGAAGATTTAACTCTGTTGGAAAAAGCTGGAAATAAAATAAGAAAATATAGGAGTGAACTAAAGACAACAAGACGAAAAGAAATTATGGGATTAAGAAAAATCTCTCCAGAAATTGCAATGGGGAAAAACACATGGTTTCATCTTGCCATCAATAGTTGTGAGGATATATTATATGGTTACAGAAGGATATGTGATACCTGTATGGAACATATTGATAATAATTTCGAGCCTCTTAGCAAAGAAAAAATAATGGAATTTACTCCTTTAAGAAACAGCTTACTCTTTATGATAAAACGCATAAATGATATTATTTCTTCGTCCTCATACACTGAAGCAACAATAGTAAGTAAACAGTGTGATGAATTGGAAGAATGTTTATCAAAAGCAAGAAAAGAACAGACAGAAAGGATACAAGCTACAAAGGACAATATAGCAATATCATATGTCTATCTCAATATGATACAAGAGTCACAACAGATAATAATATCATTGAGGCATCTGCTGAGAGCAGCAAGACACCTCAATGAAAAATAAATTGTATGTAAGGATTAAAGGGCAAGTCTTAGGCCAAATGTGGCTTTAATATTAATTGCTGGGATACCTGAGCGGTTGGTAAGTCTGCAACTGTTCCATCTTCCAGCTGCACTTCCTCCTCTCATTACCATTCTGTCCTCATTTTCACTCGGATTTTTTCCATAGAGTGCATAAGTATCTTGGCACCATTCCCAAGCATTACCACTCATATCATAAAGTCCCAGTTCATTACACATTTTGGTCTTAACATCTTTAACTCTCTGATCGGAAGAATTTGCTCCATATACAGCTACAGCCCCTATCTCATGAGACCCTGCATACCTATAATTATGAGACTTAACTCCTCCCCTTGCAGCAAACTCCCATTCTGCTTCAGAAGGCAGACGAAAAGTTTTCCCCGTCAAAGCATTTAATTTAATAATAAACTCTTGACAATCATACCATGACACATTTATTACAGGTCTTTGCAAATATTTATCATTATTACCTGCAGGAAGAATACCCATAACTTCCTTCCAAAGTGCTGCTGTAACTTCTGTTCTTCCTATACTGAAATCGCCGACCTCAACATCTCTGACAGGCAGTTCATCTTCATCGGCATACTGTCCTTGTTCGGAAGTTGCACCCATTTTAAACTTTCCACCCTTTACGGCAACCATATCAAATGAGACATTACCAACTCTTATTGTTTCGTTCTTCGCAACACTCTTATATTCAACAGATTTGTTCATTATTGCGTCCACGATATTTTCAGCACATTTTACACCTGTCCACACTGCCACTCTAAATGTAAGGGCTCCAGATTTTGAATGTGGATCAAACTGTTCCCTTCCGTCAGGCTCTCTGATGATATTTTTACTTCCCTTTTCAGGACCTTCTGGATTTCTCTGCACAGAAGGTTCGGCTTCATCAGTATAAAAATCAGAACACCATTCTTTGCAATTTTTAATAGTTTCTATCTTACCCTCATCACAAGCATATTCCCACTGAGCCTCAGTAGGAAGACCAAAAGGGACCCCAGTAATCTTTGAAAGTTTCTTGATAAACTTCCTGCAATCGCTGAATGTAACTCTATCAACAGGAAGGTTTGGTGATTGCACAGAAGCAGGATTATTTCCCATTACAGCAGTCCACAAAGCCTGAGATATAGGAAGTTTACTTATTGCATAACCGTCCAATATAACCTGATGTCTGGATATAGCTCCAGGTAGAGTACGATTATCCAAACATGCTCCCATTGTAAAAGTACCGCCTTCGACAATAGCTAAGTCAAGTTTAACCCCATTTACTTCATAAGTTTCTTTCACATCCGTTTTTTCTCCTCCGGATGCTTTGCCACTTCCTCCACATGAAACAAATACAGGGAGGGACATAGCCACTACTGCAGCCAATAAAGGCAATTTGATATATGAATTATTCATACCGTTATATTTATATTACAATGCTTGCAAATATACTTAAAAAATAAATGATAAAACATCATTAAAAATAGGTATAATAAACAAGAAACCGACACAAGGTTTCTGTTATACGACAATAGAGGAATGTAAATAAAACTGACTGAATAGTTGTAATTATGAAGTATTTTTTCATAAATTTGAAAAATCCAAATTAAGAAAAAATTGAACTACATAACCAAAATATGGCATTTATACCGTGACGGATTCAAAAATATGACATGGGGAAAACCGCTATGGGTACTGATAATACTCAAAATTATCATACTATTCGGAATACTACGTGTCTTTTTCTTTAAACCAAATATGTCAGGTATGACTGAAAAAGAAAAAATTGAAACAGTAGGAAAAAATTTAACTAAGGGATTAAATACTAAATAATTAACTATATGGACACTTCACTTATTGATTGGTCAAGACTGCAATTTGCCGTAACAGCGGCATACCATTGGCTCTTCGTACCTCTAACCCTCGGTCTTTCTATGATTATGGCCGTTATGGAAACTGTTTATGTTATAAAAAAGGACGAATTTTGGAAAAAGACAGCACAATTTTGGATGAAAATTTTTGCCATTAATTTTGCTGTAGGTATAGCTACCGGAATAATTCTGGAATTCGAATTTGGCACTAACTGGAGCAATTATTCATGGTTTGTAGGAGATATTTTTGGAGCACCTCTCGCTATTGAGGGGATATTGGCTTTCTTTATGGAAGCAACCTTTTTCGCTGTGATGTTCTTCGGTTGGGAAAAAGTGAGTAAGCGTTTTCACCTTACATCTACGTGGTTGTGTGGGATTGGAGCAACAATATCAGCATATTGGATATTAGTAGCAAATGGATGGATGCAAAATCCTGTAGGTACCACATTCAATCCCGACACAGTAAGAAGCGAAATGACTGATTTTTGGGCAGTTATCGGCAATCCTGTTGCAATCTCAAAGTTTATACACTCGATATTCAGCGGTTGGATGACCGGAGGCGTTTTTGTAATAGGTATAAGTTGCTGGTATCTTCTAAAAAAACGAGAACAGCGTTTTGCACTTTCAAGCATTGCCGTTGCTTCCCTTGTAGGCATAACAGGTGGAGTTGCTACAATCCTTTCAGGAGACACATCAGCTATAAACGTGAGCAAATATCAACCAATGAAATTGGCAGCATCTGAAGGTCTTATAGATGGTGGTACAAGGGTACCTCTTTCAGTAATTCCAGGTGTTGAAATCCCTGGTATACTTTCATTTATAGCCACACACAAATTTGATGGTTATGTACCAGGAGTTAACGATATACTACTCGGATATACAGATAATCATGGGAATGTAGAACCTTCAGTTGATGAAAAAATGTGGAGAGGGAAACGAGCAGTTGCAGCAATGGCAAAATATCGCGAAATAAAAGATTCTAATCCTGACAAGGCAGCACAAATGCTTCAAGTATTTCGTGATAATGAAAAATATTTAGGATATGGCTACCTCAACAGTCCTGAAGATGTTATTCCTCATATTCCTTTGGTATATTGGTCTTTTCGTGTTATGATAGGACTTGGAATCTTTTTGATGCTGCTTATGATTGTAATCCAAATTTATAACTATAAGAATAAACTCCACAATATGAGATGGTTACAATGGATTGCATTACTTTCGATCCCACTTGTATATATATCTGGACAGGCAGGGTGGATTGTTGCAGAAGTAGGAAGGCAGCCTTGGACAATACAGGGACTTCTTCCTATAGGAGTAGCAGTTTCAAGCGTAAGTGTTGCAGCAGTTAAAACAACATTCTTTATTTTCCTTGCTGTCTTTGCCCTATTCCTTATAGTAGAAATAAGGATTATGATAAAGGCATTTTCAAAGGGTCCTGGAATAGAGGAAACACAACAGCAAAATTTAATTAAATAATTCATCGTCATGTCATATATATTTCTACAGAACTATTGGTGGTTTATAGTATCACTCTTAGGCGGACTTTTAGTCTTTCTTATGTTTGTGCAAGGTGGAAATGTCCTATTGGCTCATCGTGGGCTGAGTGAAGTTCAAAAGTCAATGGTACTTAATTCGACAGGACGTAAATGGGAGTTGGCATTTACAACTCTTGTAACCTTCGGAGGTGCCTTCTTCGCTTCATTTCCTCTATTTTACAGCACAAGTTTCGGCGGTGCATACTGGGTGTGGATGCTCCTGCTCCTAACCTTTGTTTTTCAAGCAGTTTCCTACGAATTTCAGAATAAAAAACGCAATCTTTTAGGAAATAAGACATTCAGAGGCTTTCTTATTGCCAACGGAATACTTGCTCCTACCATTATAGGTGCAGCAGTAGGGACATTCTTTACTGGATCGAATTTCATAGTAAACAAGGGTGCAATTTTGTTGGGACACAACTCAACTCCTATAAGTGCATGGCAAAGCGGATGGCATGGACTTGAAGCACTGACGGAACCTATTTGTCTTACTTTGGGGCTAACTATCTTATTTCTTGATATATTACTTGGTGCATTATATCTACTGAACAATATAACAGATGAGGATTTATCAAATAAAATGCGAAAAACAATAAGAATTGTAAGCATTCCTTTCCTTGTATGTGTCCTGTCTGCATTAGCATTAATTTTGACCGCAGATGGATATGCAGTAGATGAAACAGGTAATGTATTTTTGGAAAAATACAAGTACTTTTTCAATCTTATACAAATGAAAGGAGTAATGGCAATGCTTCTTTTAGGTGTGGTTGCAGTACTTGCTGGTCTATTCATGGGAGCATTCACAAAAACACACAGAGGGATTTGGCCGGCAGGCATAGGGACAGTACTTGTTGTAATGGCAGTATTCTTTATGGTCGGTTTTAATGGAACTTCTTACTACCCTTCTTATGCTGATATTAGCAGTTCCTTAACAATCCGCAATAGTTCTTCAAGCATATTTACCTTAAAGAGTATGTTCTATGTATCGTTAGCAATACCATTTGTTTTAGCATACATAATTTACGCATGGAGACAGATGGACAGTAAAAAGATTTCCGAAAAAGAGGTAAAAGAAACATCATTTAAATATTAAAGTACATAAAGTCTTTTAAGTCATCTTTAGGAGGGCGGACAAATTTTGTCAGCCCTCTATTTCTTGTACATTTTCTAATTATACCTATATTTGCAATGTACATTATTAATAAAACTTATACTAGTAAATATGTCACTAAAGATAACCACTGTAAGAAATCGTAAGGAATTACGTGATTTTGTGGAGTTTCCTAATATTCTATATAAAGATGTGCCGAACTATGTTCCCAAACTCTTTATAGATGAGATGTCAACACTAGATCCTAAGAAGAATCCTGCTTATGAGTTTTCAGAAGCAGAGTTGTATTTGGCTTATAAAGATGGCAAAATTGTAGGACGCGTTGCAGCAATAGTGAACCATAAAGCAAATAACAAGTGGAAACACAAGGAAGTAAGATTTGGATGGATAGACTATATTGATGATAGAGAAGTTTCCAAAGCCTTAATAGACAAAGTAATAGAGTTTGGGAAAATAAGGGGAATGGACAGAATAGTAGGTCCCTTAGGCTTTACGGATTTTGATCCTGAGGGAATGCTTATAGAAGGCTTTGACCAAATGTGTACTATGGTTCTAATCTATAATCATCCATACTATGTAGAACACATGGAGGCCTTAGGCTTCACAAAAGAAGCAGACTGGCTTGAATATAAACTTTTCATTCCCGAAAAGATACCTGAAAAAATAGAGCGTATATCTAAAATAATAACAACAAAATCAGAAGTCCATATCCGTAAAATTACAAGGAGTGAGATAAAACATGAAAAACTTGGACATAAGATTTTTGATTTAGTCAATGAGACATACGGGAATTTATATAATTTTACTCCCCTTCCGAGCAAAATGATAGACAAGTATGTAGAAACATATCTGGGCCTTGTGGATTTGGACTATATAACACTTGTAGAAGATAATGCAGGCAACATATTGGCTTTTGGTTTGAGTATGCCAAGTATCGTAGGAGCTCTCAAAAAATGTAATGGTCACCTTTTCCCCTTCGGATGGTATTACCTGCTGAAGTCTCTACGTTTCAAACATGAAAAAGGAGTAGAACTACTGCTTGTAGGTGTAAAAGAGGAATACAGACATAAGGGTCTTCTTGCATTGATATACAGCGATTTAATTCCTCGGTATATAAAAGGAGGATTTAAGTACGGGGAAAGTAATGCAGAACTTGAAACGAATATAAAAGTACAGTCTCCTTGGGATAACTTTGAGCATGAGCAAAAAAAACGAAGACGAGTTGTAGGGAAGGATATATAATAGTATGGAAAATATAAATCACATACTTGCTCCACTTCCTGAAAGAATGAGACCACATACTCTTGATGATTATGCCGGTCAGACGCATTTGGTAGGAAAGGGATGTGTTCTGAGGAATATGTTGGATTCAGGTAATTTGTCTTCTTTCATACTTTGGGGACCTCCAGGCGTAGGAAAGACAACATTGGCTGGAATATTTGCAGAGTCCGCAGGTAGAGATTTTTTTACTCTTTCCGCTGTAAGTGCAGGAGTAAAAGATGTTCGTGATATAATTGAAAGGGCAAAAGCTGAAAAGACATCAGTTTTCAATGCTGTTAAACAAGCCCCGATTCTCTTTATAGATGAAATACATAGATTCAGTAAATCCCAGCAGGACGCGCTCTTAGGTGCTGTAGAAGATGGCACTGTAATACTTATCGGAGCAACAACAGAAAATCCTTCCTTTGAAGTGATAACACCGCTCCTCTCACGTTGTCAAATCTTTATCCTCAAAAATCTTGAGATTGAAGACCTCCGTATGCTTCTTAAACGTGCAATTAATGAAGATGCAATTTTAAAACACAGAAGCATAGAGATTTCAGAAGACGAAGCCCTGATAAGACAATCCGGAGGAGATGCAAGAAAATTACTAAATCTTCTTGAACTTATAATTGATTCTTCACCAAAAGACAAGCCTATTGTCATAAATAACGACTTCGTAGTATCAATATTGCAGAAGAATGCAGTACGGTATGACAAAGGGGGTGATATGCACTATGATACTATTTCAGCCTTCATAAAAAGCATACGAGGTTCTGATCCCAATGCAGCTGTATATTATCTTGCAAGAATGCTTTCTGGCGGAGAAGACCCTGCATTTATTGCAAGAAGACTTTGCATACTTGCTGCCGAAGATGTAGGACTGGCAAATCCTAATGCACTACTATTGGCAGACGCCTGTTTTAGGATTGTAGTTAATGTAGGGATGCCTGAAGCAAGAATTCCGCTTTCAGAGACCACTGTTTATCTTGCGGCATCACCAAAAAGCAATTCAGCATACAAAGCCATTAATGATGCTATAGAAGTAGCAGAGACTACTCCTACCGCCCAAATACCGCTATACTTAAGAAATGCCCCAACCAAACTCATGAAAGAACTTGGATACAGCGATGGCTATAAATATGCACATGACTATCCAGGAAATTTCACAGACTTAGAATTTATGCCTGAAGGTCTTTTAGGAAGGGTGTTTTACAAGCCTCAAGATAATAAGCACGAGAACTCACTAAAAGAGTATCTTAAAACTTGCTGGCCTAAATATTACGGCACATCTGATAAAAAAGACAAAAATCAGAACGGATAACCTACGCCAAAATGTATTGCACTTCTGCCTCTCAACCACTGTGAAGGTCGGATAAAACGACTTCCTCTGTTCTCCGAAGGATCATATATCTGCATTCCGAAATCGAAACGAACTAAAATGAAGCTCAAATCTATTCTTATTCCGATTCCCCAGTCTGAAGCTATTCCCATAAGCAATGTATCTTTTGATATGAGAGCAAGCAGATTGTCATTATCTGTACTTTTTTGTAAAGTCCACACATTACCAGCATCAACAAAGGCAGCACCTTCTACTTTCCAAAATAAAGGAAAACGAAATTCTAAATTTGCCTCCATCCTCATATCACCACTCTGATTTGGAATTTTAAAGGTAGTATCCCTCTTAGAAAGGCCTGGACCTACTCCCCTTGCCTGCCAACCTCGCATACTGTTTGCGCCGCCTACATAGAAATGCTGTTCAAAAGGCAGTACGGAAGAATTACCATAAGCATGTCCTGCTCCTATTACCGCCCGTGTTGCAATTGAATATTTATCTTCTTTACCAAATCTCCATGTCTTCCCCAAAGTCAGTTCTCCTCTGACGTATTGTGAAAATGGCGTTTGCCATATCATTCTCTCACCCCTTTCATTTTGTTGCATAAATGACTTAAATCCACTAAGCATATTTCCAGCTAAATTAAATTGAAATATAGCATAATGGTATGATGTTTTGGGAATTACATCAGCATTGAGAGTATAGTATAGAGTACCTCCCAAACCCATATCAAAGTGATCCTGATAGGCATTTCTCATAAAAGGATTGTGAGAAAGAGAAGAATAAAATTTACTATCTATATTAAAAAGATGTACTATATTCAATTGAATAGGATATAATTGATAATATAGTTTTTTATGTACTCCCGAATAGCCAAATGACATCGAAATTATATTTCGCTTATATTCAGGTCTGTCCTGATAATTATATGAGGCTTTAATATCTGTTCTTGGAATTGACCTTTTAAAAAGGCTGTATGGTAGAAATACAAACTTAGGAAAACTAAGAGAAGATGATACACCGAACTCTGTAGAACGCACGTTATCATTAGGTTTAAACTGGAAATTTCCCATAAAACCAAGATTTAACCATTCTCCTCCATGAAAAATATTTTTATGATAAAAAGAGATTTCAGGTGATAAACCAAGAAGTCCAACAGAGTTTGAAGATGCCTCTATATTAAACTTAAAACCTTGCAATTCAGCAGGACTTAAATTAATCTTACAATTTACTTTATTAGTATCAGAATCTGTAAGTTCTATATTTACACTGCTGAGCATCCGCAAAGAAGAAAGCCTATTATATGTATTTTTCACAACCTCCTCACTATAAGGTTTTCCCGGAATAATAGCATTAAGATTGACTAAGACTTTATTCTTGATTTTCAAACTTTTTGGATAAAATATATCAACACTTCCAAACTTATATTTTCTAAATTTTACTGCATCATCTGGCGTTTCATTTCCAGTATACTCTCGGATATTCATATAGAGTTTTGCAACACCTTTTTTAGAAATTGTATCAGCTTGAAACGAATAATTTTTCTTTGAAAAACTGTAATATCCTATTTTTCTGAAGTATTCAGCTCCTCTTTCTATCTCAGACTCTAAAATAGATTCTGACAGATAATCTCCCTTTTTTATGGAAATATTAGAAGTATCTTTAATAAAATCTTGGGCGAACAAAGGATTATCTTTTGGAATAGAATAAGTTACAGTATCTATAGGATACCTTTTGCCAAGAGAAACCAAGTAATTGACTTTCACCTTCCTACGTTTCATATGGATCTCAGGTTCTACTTTAGAATTGTAATAACCTATATACTCCAAATGGTGTTCAATGTTTCCAACAGAAGCCGTAACCATATCAGGCTCATAAACAACAGGACTACTTCCAATCTTCCTTAGAAAACGACTTCCCCATCCCTTGCCATCCTTTCTGCTCCAATTATAAACACAAAGCATAGGACTCCATGTCTTTGCTTTTTGCTTTATATACGGAACTAAAATATTAGAATTAAATTTCTCTTCTTTATTGTTGCTTTTATTGTCGTCTTTTATAGTAATTGTATTTTCAACAAGTCTATACCGACCATCTTGCAATACTCGAGTAGTACTGCAAGAAGAAACAGCCGTAATGGCAATAATAAATGTGAGAAAAAGTCCCTGTTTCATATATCTTGCAAATTTATCTGATTATTAAGATATTCTCAAATATTTCCTTTCATATTTGACTATCTTTGCAAGAAATACTTATGGTTATGTCTATAACAAAGAATGAAATCAAAACTATTAAGTCACTTTACTCAAAAAAATTCAGAGATGAAACTGGAAACTTTATTGTTGAAGGTGAAAAATTGGTGAGTGAGGCTGTAAATTCAAATTTTGTCATAGAAAAAATCTATCGTAAAGATGAAATAGGAGATGAACAGATGGCGAGGATAAGTCATTTGACTACCCCATCTCCAGTCTTAGCGATAGTCAGAAAACCTAAACCTCAGAACGAAGAAGATATTATTAAAATAATCGGCAATAAAGGTCTGTTTTTATTTCTGGATTCTATACGAGATCCTGGTAATTTGGGAACTATAATACGAATAGCAGACTGGTTCGGCATAAAGGCAATTTTTGCTTCAGAAGATACTGTAGACAGATTTAATCCAAAGACGGTACAAGCAACTATGGGAGCAATCTTCAGAGTAGATTTTCATTACTGCGACCTAAAATTTATTGCTAATGCTATTATAACAGCAGGTGGAAAAGTCTATGGAACATTCTTAGATGGAGAAAACCTTTATACTAAACCACTTGCAACTGGGAAAGACTGTCCAGTTGCAATAGTAATTGGAAATGAAGCCAATGGAATATCTACCGAAATAGCATCAATAGTAAATGAACGACTCCTCATTCCAACATTTGCAACAGGAACTGCAGGAAGTGAGTCTTTGAATGCTGCCGTTGCAGCAGGTATAACCATAGCTGAATTTCGCAGAAGACTCGGTTAAATATTTATCAGCAAAATTTATCAGCAAAGACGAATCCAAGTTGTAGAACAAGGTTCGACGTGAACTTTAATAGGTGTATTATGATTTAACTGTTGTGTTTGAGGCATATGCAGCCATTCAAAAGCATGCTCTGGAATCATTATTGACATATCAGATGCGACAGTAGAGAAATTGCATACAAATAGCAAAGTTTCATCTTCGTAATCCCTTAAAAATGCGAAGTGCCGATCTTGATTAAAACCATCAGATGACAAATTACAATAACATAAATCATAGGTTGCCCCCATTGATACTGCTGCATCCGTAGAAGCAAAGGTCAATGCAGACCTATATTTTTGTAAGATTGTCTTTTCTTCGGGATTTAACCTGTCTTTACCATGTATTGTATCATATAACCTTGTAAGACTGTCTACGCTCCACCAATCAAAAATAGATGTTCTTCCATTAATTCCAGAAAAGCCTTCATCATCCATTCCTTTTTCTCCTATTTCCTGGCCGAAATAAAGCATAAAGGCAGAAGTATTAAAGAATAATGATGCGCCTAAGGCAGCAAATCCATTTAATCCTGATTTACCATAAAAATCAGATGCAAACCTTTGTTCATCATGATTTTCAATAAAATTGAGCATATATGGTTGCAGGTCACTCAAAGACTGCCAATTCCATGTGATTTTTCGAGCAGATTGCCACATCTCAACAGGGACACCAGTATCATTGATATTTTTACATACAATATCGTGAAGAGCATCATATAGACCGGATTTATCATATAAGTAATCAAATCCTACATATCTAACAAATTCATTATAAGAGTTTTTCTTATATACTTCAGCAATGAATATTATATCGGGATATTTATCTTTTATTTTTCTTATCAACCAACGGAGAAAAGGTATGGGGACAAGTTCTACCATATCACAACGGAAACCATCTACTCCTTTTCCAGCCCAAAAGTCTAAGACCTCATACATAAAATCCCAACTTGAAGTATGAAAATCACAATAATTGATTTTTATTGTATCATACCAATCGTTTTCATCAGGGCAAGAAGTACAACTATTTCCTGATGCCATAGCAGGATTTTCATAATATGTTTGCTCTTTAACTGGAAGAACTAATTGATTACCAGGATAATAGAAAAAGTCATTTTCGGCTTTCCATGACACTGTTTTATCATCCATAGCACCAAGTACAGGATGACCCAAAGCATCTCTGCCATTTATTATAGGCTTAGGAGAAACCTGCCCATAGTTTCTGGCAACATGATTAGGAATAAAATCTATTATTACTTTAAGACCAGCTCTATGTGTCCTTGATATAAGATTTTCAAACTCCTTCATTCTATTATCCTTATCAGTAGCTAAATAAGGATTGACATCAAAGTAATCTGATATGGAATATGGAGAACCAGCTTTGCCTTTTATCCAATCGGAATTTGCTCCATTACTTCCTATTGCAGCATGCCTTATTATTCCTGTATACCAGACATGAGAAACTCCCAATCCTTTGATATAGGAAAGGGTTTTAGTATCTATATTTTTAAATTTTCCACATCCGTTTTCAGATAAATCGCCATTTTTAATTCTTTTTGAATTTTTATTTCCCCACAAACGTGGCAACATCTGATAAATTATATTCTTTCCCATAGGTAATATCAAAATTTACGAAAACTATATGAAAGTATCGTGCCAAAAATCATTTTATACAAAAAAGCGGTCCTGTTCAATTGTGCATTGAGCCTGACCGCTTCCATTCTATTGTAATAAAATTACCAATTCAATATTTTTTTCAAATCGTATGCCTCTGGATTCTTAACATAGGCTTTAGCAGCCTCATAGTCATTAGGAGTAATATAGTGGCAGATATATGAATAGTAGTTTTGAGCTATTCCTCCATCAATATTAACTCTTCTTGGAGGAATCTTACCTTCCTCATTCTGCAAGTCTTTAAGATAGAGAGGATGTGAATTACCATCTGCATCTACATATACCATACATCCCGTTTCTCCTTTTTCATACAGTTCATACACTCCCATAGCAAGTTCTGTGCAGTATGTCAAATCATAAGCAATAGGATCCTGACATCTTACATCATAACCTATTTCTATAGGACGAGTCTTGACCTTTATGCCGAGAGTAGCAAATTCTTTATTAAGTATATCATTAAACATCACTGCCTTAGATATTTTTCCAAGTTCAGGATGTCCATGTTCATCATAGGTCATATTTACTCCGGTAGATTTCAAATCTTCTGGATCCAAATCGTGGAATACTCCTTCTGCAACTACAACTGTTCCATAAGGTATACCGAGAATTGTTCTCTTAATTATAGCTGAAATTGTAAGTTTTATAATTTTATCTATAGTAATTTCAGTCTTATTAAACATCTCAGGAATAATTGTCATCGGACAATGTGTAGCTTCTCCTATACCAAGAGCAAGATGGCCTGCAGAACGTCCCATTGCAGAAATTATAAGCCAGTTACCAGAAGTACGTGCATCTTCATATACTGTTCTCGCAAGATGGGCTCCTTCGTCCTTAGCTGAGTTAAACCCAAATGTAGGAGCATTGGCAGGCAAAGGAAGATCGTTATCAATAGTCTTTGGAACATGGATGTTTTTAATAGAATAATGTTTAGCCTCCAAAAACTTAGCAATTCTATTTGCAGTAGAAGCCGTATCATCACCTCCTACTGTTACAAGTAACTTGATATTGTTCTCAGTAAACAAGTTAAGGTTAAAATTATTTTCAAAGTCTGAATCTTTCGGTTTAAAGCGACTCATCTGAAGATAAGAGCCTCCTCTATTGAAATAAGCATCAGCCTTGAAGAAGTCAATATCCTCAATGCGTGGTGACGAACTAAAAAGACCAGAATAACCGCCATGAAGACCTATTACACGAAAACCTTTTGCAAGGAAAGTCTTTGCTACAGAACAAACAACTGTGTTCATTCCAGGAGCAGGTCCGCCGCCGCAGAGAATAATAATTGCATCTTTCATATTCTAAAGTATTATTTATTTAAAAATATATTGCAAACGCATTAACAGTCTGCAAAATTAATCTATTTTAATCAGATTTTCCATTAAAAAAGTTAAATTTGTGAGATAGTATGTTTTAATCGCTCCTAATGGATAGAAAAAGTGCAGAAATAAGGGTAAGGGAACTTAGGCGAATCCTAAACGAAAATAGTTATAAGTATTATGTCGAAAATGCTCCAACTATGAGCGACTATGATTTCGACGTACTTATGCATGAACTGGCTGCTTTAGAGGCGGAATTTCCAGAACTTATTACTCCCGATTCTCCTACGATGAAAGTAGGAAGTGATATAGAGCTACATGGAGAGATGCCACAAAGGGCTTTTGCACAATATCCACATAAGTATCCTATGCTTTCCCTCGGAAATACATATAGTATAGAAGAGATAGAAGACTTTGCACAAAGAGTATCAAAAAGCATTGAAGAAGATTTCAATTATTGTTGTGAACTAAAGTTCGATGGTACGGCAATTTGCCTTACATACAAAAAGGGACGTCTTTTTAGAGCACTCACACGAGGGGATGGTATAGTCGGGGATGATGTTACAGAAAATGTACGACAAATTTCAAACATTCCTCATGTACTAAAGGGGCAAGGTTTCCCTGATGAATTTGAAATACGAGGTGAAATTCTTATGCCATACCAATCTTTCAATAAACTCAACGAAGAAAGAGAAGAAGAAGATTTGCCTACCTTTGCAAATCCGAGGAATGCTGCTTCTGGGACAATAAAACTGCTGAACCCCAAGGAAGTTGCAAGAAGAGGGCTTTGGTGTACACTTTATCATATTCCTGGAGAAATACCTTTCCAAACACATACCGAGGCTTTGGAAGCTGCAGCCTCTTGGGGGCTTCCTATTTCTGATAAGCGTAAAATTTGTAAAAATATAGACGAGATTGAAGCATATATAAACTACTGGGATACAGAGCGTAAAAAGTTACCGTATCCGACTGACGGCATAGTTATAAAAATTGACAATCTTGCTCTCCAACGCTCGCTTGGATATACTGCAAAGTCACCAAGATGGGCAGTAGCATACAAATTCAAGGCTGAAGAAGTTCTCACAAAACTTATTTCCATTGATTATCAAGTAGGAAGAACAGGTGCTGTCACACCTGTTGCTAATCTTGAGCCTGTATTATTATCAGGTACAATTGTTAAGAGGGCGACATTGAACAATGCTGAGCAGATGTCTCTTTTGGATATAAGGTTAAATGACTACGTATATGTAGAAAAAGGTGGAGAAATTATACCTAAAATAACACATGTAGAACTGTCTAAAAGACTGCCTGATGCACCAATTCCGAAATTTCCATCTGTATGCCCTGATTGTGGAACGCCTCTCGTAAAATCAGAAGAACAAGCCAAACATTTCTGTCCTAATACAGAAGGATGTCCGACACAGATAAAAGGTAGAATATTACACTTTCTAAGCAGAAAAGCAATGAATATATTAGCAGGAGAAGCCACTGTAAGTATGTTGTATGACAAAGGACTTGTCAAAACCCCTGCAGACTTATATTCGCTTAACAAATTTTCTCTTATGCAGTTAGACGGCTGGAAAGAACGTTCTGCAGAAAGATTTCTTGATAGTTTAGAAAAATCCAAAAAGGTTCCTTTCAGAAGGGTTTTATATGCTTTAGGAATAAGATATGTCGGAGAATCCACGGCAAAGTTATTGGTTAAACATTTTAAGAATATAGATACTATTGCAAATACAGATTTGAATTCATTGGCAGAAGTCGAGGATGTAGGAGATGTGATTGCCGAAAGTGTTTATAATTACTTCAAATCTGAAAAACATATTTTTGAGATTCAAAGACTTAAAGCTGCTGGACTTCAATTTTCCGAAGAAGATACTAATATAAGTTTATCCGATGTGCTTAAAGGTAAGACTATTGTAATCACAGGTAATTTCAGTATTTCTCGAAATGAGATGAAAAGTTTAATTGAAAAGAACGGTGGTAAAAATAGTTCTTCTATAAGTAAAAAAACGTATTGTCTTCTTGCCGGCACAAAAGGAGGACCAGAAAAACTCAAGAAAGCCAAAGACTTAGGGATTAGAATTATAACTGAAGATGAGTTCTATGCAATGCTTCCTGGAAAGGAAATAAAATCCTCAGAACCGAATCTTTTTTCTAATATATAGGTTATGAAGAGTTTCGGAACATACATAGACAAATTGCATCATTTTTTTACTGAATACATTTGGCAAGTCAGACGGGAGGAACTGTCTAAGACAAAATCACATTTTATAAGAGATGTACGTGTAGTTATTGTCGCAATGCAGACATTCAAGGAACAAAAAATAGGTTTTCAATCTGTTGCATTGAGTTATTTCTGCACAATGGCCGTTGTCCCTTTCGTGGCTGTTGCTTTTGCAGTTACTGGAGGTTTCGGATTAGCGAATAAGTTAAAGGATTTTTTATACGGTATTGAAATAGATCAGAGCATTATAGATATGCTTTTAAATGCAGCTGACAGAATCATTAAATCGGCGCAATCGGGCATTTTCGGTTTCATAAGTGCCTTGATGTTTGTATGGCTCGTAATCTGGATGATGATGCGTGTAGAAGCAGTATTTAACAATGTTTGGAAAGTTGAAAAACCCCAAAGAAAATTCATCAAAAGTTTTGGAATAGATTTACTGATAATGCTAATATCTCCTTTTGTGATATTGATTTTCTTTTCTGGTTCAATTGTATATTCACATGTTTTGGATTTAATTCCTAATAGTATAGGCATTTCTGATTTTATAATATCATTTGTAGGTTGGGCTGTATTTTGTATACTATCCATATTTACTCTTTCTGCGATGTATAAGTTTATTCCAGCTACACAAGTAAAATACAAATACGCCCTTAAATCAGCAATCCTATCAGGAATTATCTTCACAGTATTACAGTATATTTATTTGGAAACGCAATTATTAGTAACTCGAATTAACGCCGTATATGGAACTGTGGCAGCTATTCCATTATTCATGCTTTGGCTGCGATTCGGCTGGCTTATAATACTTTATGGGGCTCAATTCTCCTATTCTTTCCAAAAAATTGATGAAATAGAAACTAAGCAGGTATGAGTGTGTCAGAATTTACACAAAGGGATTATGAGGTAATAGCAAGGGAGTTTGCTGATCTTAAGGAGATTGCAAGAAAAAGATGTGCAACTCAGGAAGAACTTGATATTGTCCAAAAAGCATTTGAATTTGCAAATGAGGCACATAAGAACGTTAGAAGGCGTTCTGGAGAGCCATATATACTTCATCCCATTGCTGTTTCCAAAATAGTGGTTGAAACCATAGGTTTGGGCTATAAATCAATAGCTGCTGCCTTGCTTCATGATGTTGTAGAGGATACAAGTTGCACAGTAGAAGATATTAAAAAACTTTTCGGAGAGAAAATAGCCTCGCTTGTTGATGGCTTGACAAAAATCAAGAATGTCTTAGACAATCAGGATAGGAAAAATAGAGGTTGTGCTTATACTGAAAGTTCACAAGCTGAAAATTTTAAGCGAATTCTGCTTACTATGAATGACGATGTAAGGGTTGTACTTATAAAGTTAGCCGATCGTCTCCATAATTGCCGGACAATAGAATATATGCCGGAATACAAAAGCGATAAGATTTTGAGCGAGACTATGTTTATCTTCATTCCTCTTGCCCACAGATTAGGTCTGTATGAAGTCAAATCTGAAATGGAGAATATATGGTTACGTTATAAAGAACCCGATGCATATAATGAAATAACTGCAAAAATCAACAGGGATATTAATGACAAAGAAAAAGAGATTGACAAATTCATTGTTCCTATAAGGGAGGCGCTCAATAATGCTGGATTTAATTTTGAAATCCGTAAGAGAGTAAAAACACCCTATTCTATATGGCATAAAATGCAGACTAAAAATGTCACTTTTGAACAAATTTATGATTTATATGCCGTTAGAATCATTTTCAATCCTGATGCAGCGTCTAATGAAAGTGAAAGAGATCAATGTTATCATATCTTCTCAATAATAACAGGAATATACAGATACAAGCCAGATAGAGTACGCGATTGGGTCAAGCATCCAAAAAACAACGGATATGAAGCCCTGCATTGTACACTTATGAATGATTCTGGTATTTGGATTGAAGTGCAGATACGCACTAAAAGGATGGATGATATTGCAGAGAAAGGTATTGCTGCTCATTGGGCATACAAGAAAGACGGATATACTGGTGAGAATGACAGCGAGATGGATAAATGGCTTTCAAAGGTGAAAGAAATTCTAATGAGTCCAGACATTAATGCCCTTGAATTGTTGGATATTATTCATAATGACTTAGTATCTGGAGAGATAATGGTATTCACGCCGAAGGGAGAACAAAAATCTATTCAGAAGGGAGCCACAGTTCTTGATTTTGCATATCAGATTCATACTGAAATAGGAAATAAAGCAATAGCCGCTAAAGTAAATATGAAATTAGTTCCTTTGTCATACATATTGCGTACGGGTGACCAAGTAGAAATTATAACCGCAGAGGACGAGAAGCCAAAAAAAGAATGGCTTGGATTTTTGAAAACACGGCATGCAAAAAATCTTGTAATCGATTATTTCAGACCTGAAAAGAAGGCAATGGCATTGTCAGGGAAGAAAATCCTTCAAGAAAAATTCAAAGAAAGCGGTATTTCTGTTAATGATAAGTTAAGAAGTTTTATACTCGATAATCTTGAACTAACTAATGTTCAGGAATTATATTTCAGATACTATTTAGGGATTATACAATTTGATGATTTATTGGAGATAGCTGGAAAATTGAAGGCAATTTCAGAACCGGATAAATACGTCATAGCCAAATGCTGCAACCCTATAGCCGGAGATTCTGTTTTAGGCTTCCGTTCTCCTGAAGGAGTTATTACAGTGCATAAGAAATCATGCAGTGTTGCCCAAAGTTTAGCCACAAAACATGGAGACTGGATAGTGACTCCAGTGTGGAAGAATACTAATAATCAATCCTTCCTTGTTAGGATTTCTATTAAAGGAATTGACAGAATGGGACTTCTGAATGATATTACAAAGGAAATCTCCTTGGTAATGGAAGTAAATATGAGACGAATAGACTTAGGCACTGAAGGCGAAATTTTTGATGGACACATAGACTTATTGGTTCACGATAAAAATGTATTAGAAGACCTAATAAACAAACTGAGTAACATTAATGGTATTCAGAGTGTAATGAGAACAGATATTTAAGATGAAAAAAATAACGGAACACCTGCTTGGATATTTTCCCGCAATACCGATAGTTTTAATATTGATACAAGTTGCTATTATACATTCTTGTGCAAATACAACAACCCCTCCGAGCGGAGGAGATAAAGATACCATTCCACCTGTAATCTTAAATATTAATCCCCTACCTGGTGCTACCGAAGTAAACCCTCATGGTACACGTATTTATATTACATTTGATGAATATGTTACAGTAAAAGACCCTAAAGGTATTTTTCTTTCTCCCCCATTGGATAAGAATCCAAAATACAAAATGAGAGGAAAAACTTTGATAGTTTATTTCGAATCCGATTTGAAAGAAAATACTACATATACTTTAGATCTTACAAATGCAATAGCAGATAACAATGAAGGAAATATGTATCCAGGGTACACCTTGGTATTTTCAACAGGAAAACAAATAGACTCTATGGGCATTACAGGCACTGTCGTCGATTGCAATACTCTTAAGCCGGTCAAAGGAGCAACCGTGATGTTATATAAGGACTTGGCTGATTCTGCTGCCTTTCTTCATAGGCCTGATGCGGCTGTAAAAACAGATGAATGGGGATATTTTGCAATGAGAAATATTGCTGATACAACTTATAGACTTATTGCAATAATGGATCAGGCAGCGAATAATAAATATGATCCAGAGAGTGATTTAATTGCATTTTATGATACACTCATACGTCCTAAAATCAAAGTAAACGATACTATTCCAGAATTTCTGAAATACAATATGAAAGATACCGTACGCTGTATGGCAAGAAAATCTGAATATGAGCTCTATATGTTTAAAGAAAAGCCAACAAAGCAGATGATTGTCAACAAAGTAAGGGTATCATCAAGGACTTCTTACCTAACCTTTATGGCACCAGAAGCCAAAATAGATTCTATTTGGGTAAGAGGTATTCCATCGAAAAAACTCATTCTGCAGTTCAATGCTCAAAAAGACAGTTTGGAATTATGGATAAATGAACGAAGAAGACTTCCAGATACTCTTCATGTATTTGTAGACTATCTTAAAACAGACAGTGCAGGAGTTTTGAAACCTTTTACAGAACATTTAAAACTATCAGAAGATAGGACTAAGACCAAGTCAAAGAGTTCTCGAAGAAATATAAGCCATGAAGATACGACTTGTACAGTAACCATAAATGCAGAACCTGAACTGATTGAACAATATGGATTTCGTTTTGAGTTTAAATATCCAATAGTTTCAGAACAATTTAATTCAATATCCTTAACCTCTGTCAATCCCAGACAACAAGAGAAAAAGGTAAAATACATTGTTACTAAAGACACATCCAATATTAGAAAATATGTTATTCATCCTGAGGAAAAATTACTTCCTGGCTATGAATACATTATGAAGGTTCCCAAAAGAATATTTAGGGATATAAATGGATTTTATAATGACAGTACCGATGTCAAAGTTTCCCTACCTAAAGAAGATGCATTAAGTAAATTGACTTTAAATATAAGGCATGTATCATACAGATATATTGTGGATTTACTCAATGAAAAGAGAGATAATACTCTCAGATCCTATATAATAGGCAAGGATACATCTTTAGTTTTTCCATATCTAAAAAAAGGCAAATATTCAGTAAGACTTACAGAAGACAGGAATAGCAACGGTATAGTGGATACTGGCAGTTTTCTTGAACATAGACAACCTGAAAAAGTAAAATTTTTCAAACTTAAAGGCGGTTCTTATGTACTCTCAATCCCTGAAGGTACAGAAATTGAGCAGGAAGTAGATGCTGCAAAACTGTTTTCCAAATAAAGTTTGAGATATGAAGACAAAGTTCTTATTAACAATAGTATATATATTTATAACAAGTTGCATCTATAAGTCTGAGGCAAGAGATCGAGATGAACAAAAAGATGAAGCCCTCACAGACACAACATACAGCAAGGAGTATTTGGATACTCTTAACTTAGAACGCAAGTCTGTTATAAATGACTATTCCATGATAGGGGTACAATATGGAGTAGGCATTAATAGAACATTATTCAATCCTACAAAAAATCATACGAGTATGATTACTCCCCTTAACATAGGAGTATTTTATACAAAATATGGAAAGATGTTTAGATATATGCCATATTTCGGATACCAAATAGGTATTTTATATGGGCATGATGGATATATGTTTAAGCCAAATGATAAAGGCATAACTCCTACTGTAGATGGAGCCGTAAAGGCTGAGTATGAATTTATTGAAGTACCTTTTATGTCTCATTTCCATTTAGATGCCGGATATTTCAAAATTATGGCAAACTTAGGTCTATATGGAGGTTATAGGTTATCCGTTAAAAGATTTGGAAAAGAAGTAAAGGAATATTATAGAAGCAATTTTTATGATTATGACAGAAGAATAGACTATGGAATAAGAGGTGGCTTGGGATTTGCATTGATTTTTTCTCCAATAGAACTGCATATTACAGCTCTTGCAAAATATTCTATGTCATCGTTATATAATCCAGACTACAAAAGTCCATATTATTATAGATTTGCCTATCCTTTTGATGTAATGATTTCTGCAGGAGTACACTTCCAACTTACAAAGCGTAGGGGAAAGACTAAGGCACAACTAAAAAAAGAAGCATACGATATTGTATATGGAACCTCAATAGAGGAAAAAACAGACAAAAACATTAAGAGTATCGAAAATGGAAAAGATAATAGCCAAAATCGGGTCTATTGAAATAGGAAGTGGCTTGCCAATCGCAATCCAAACGATGTGCAACACTCATACCTTTGATGTCAACGGCACAATAGAACAATGTAAACGACTATATGAAGCAGGTTCTGAACTTATACGAATAACAGTTCCAGGACTAAGTGACGTTAACAACATTAGGCTTATAAAAGAAGGTCTTAAGGCTTTAAATATAAACACCCCAATAGTTGCGGATATTCATTTTTCTTCAGAAACTGCCATTGCTGTAGCTCCTTATGTAGAAAAAGTCCGAATTAACCCCGGCAATTTTAATAGAAATCATGAACAGGCAAGGTTACAATTAGCCAAGTTATTAGATATATGCAAACAAACTGGGACGGCAATTAGAATAGGCTTAAATCACGGCTCATTAGGAGAGAGGATAACCAATCTGTATGGTAATACTCCTGATGCAATGGCACACGCAGCAATGGAATGGATTGGTCTATGTACGGAGAACAACTTTTACAACCTCGTAGTTTCTCTTAAAGCAAGTAATACCATTGTAATGGTTGAGGCATACAGATTACTAACAAAAGCAATGCAAGAAAAGGGATTAATATTTCCATTACATGTAGGTGTAACTGAAGCAGGAAATGGAGACTCCGGACGCATTAAATCTTGCGTTGGCATATCGTCCTTACTATCAGATGGAATAGGAGATACAATAAGAGTATCACTTACAGAAGAACCTGAAAATGAACTTCCTGTAGCAAGATATTTAGCCGACAGATATAGAGGCAAATTAAATTCTTCTATGACTTCAATACATATCGAAAATAAGAAAGCAACAGTTATATACAATGCTCCTTCAAGAGAACGTCTGCTGCTTGACTCTGCTTGTGACTTAGGTAAAAGCCTGTTAGATAAAGAACTTGATAATATAGAAATTAAGGGAACATATAAAGATAAAAACGGTAGTGAAATATCCATTGAACAGTCTGGGATAGGAGCCTATTTAAGTGATGAAATACTGCAGGCGTCGCGTAGAAAATTTTATAAACCAGAATATATAGCTTGTCCAGGATGTGGTAGAACAATGTACAATCTTCAATCTGCCTTTGAAGAAGTAAAGGAGAAGACATCACAATTTAAAAACATTGTAATAGCCGTAATGGGATGTATAGTAAATGGTCCAGGAGAAATGGCAGATGCCGATTGGGGATATGTAGGAGAAGGTAATCATAAGGTAACCATATACAGAAAAAAGACTCCTGTACTTAGGCATATACCTGATACAGAAGCCGTTAATCGTCTTGTTGAACTTATTGAAAAAGAAAAGGAAAAAGAAATTTAGGATTTAAGTAATGCAATTATAGTTTCACTTGCCCTTGTATAATCCCCTACTTTTACCTTAACATCAGCATCTTCTGGAAGAAAAATATCAACTCTCGATCCAAACTTAATTATACCGCACTGCTCTCCGCACGTTACCTTATTACCAACTTTTGAATAGCAGACAATGCGTCTTGCAAAAGTACCTGCAATCTGCTTAAAAAAGATTTCATTCTCACCATTTTTTATTGCAGTGGATGAATGTTCATTCAATTCAGAAGCCTTAGGAAGAAAAGCAAGTAGATATTTACCTGGATGATATTTATAATATGATATTTCTCCTGTCATTGGCCACGAATTGGCATGAACATCAAAGAAATTCATATAAATAGATATTTGTAAACAATTTTTCTTCAGATATTCTTTCTCATATACCTTATCAACAATAACAACTTTGCCATCAGCAGGAGAGGTAACAGCCCCCGCTTTGGTGCATTTTGTCCGCACCGGTACACGATGAAACCATGTAACAAAGGCCATAAAAATAACCAAAAGTGCTGTAAATGAATATGACACAACTCTGCAACTTACAAAGTATAGCAGCAGAGCTATAATAATCAAAGTAATTAGCCAAACTTTGGCTATAGTGCCATAAGAATCTTTGTCTATACGCATTCTATTTAGGATTGTTTTGTAAAGATATGTATAAAGAATGAAATTACATAAGATTTAATATAATCATATAGATTAAACTAGCAGGAATTGCCATAAGACTACTGTCAAAACGGTCTAAAAGTCCACCATGTCCTGGAATAATATTACCTGAATCTTTTATATCAAAACATCTCTTCCATTGTGATTCATAAAGGTCTCCATAAACCCCAGCAATATCCATAACCAGTGCCATACCTATACAATATATAATAGAGAAATCAAGCCAACCAACAAGGTTTAGAATAACAGCAGCTAACACTGAAGATAACATCCCTCCGAAAAAACCTGCCCAAGACTTGTTCGGTGATACCTGAGGAAATAATTTTTTACCATTTTTTCCCATAGTTATTCCAAAGACAAAAGCCCCTACATCAGATGCCCATATTATTATAAATAGAGATAGCAACATCAAACCATTGAATTGTCCATTATGAAATACTATCACATTTAAAAGAGATACAGGAATTGCTATATAAAGTAAACCGGAATAGATATGTGAATGTTTCCAAAATTCACTTTTATCCTTTGTATAAAGAGAATTTGCCATTACCACAAATATAGGCAACATTGAAATTGCAAGATATTTTAAAGGTAATGAATATGCCTTAATAAGGAAAACAAGGATAAACAGTACAAGTGCAGAAAAAACAGTCAGGATCTGAGATAGTATAAACTGCTTACCAACAGTCATCCTATAAAATTCTGCCATCATCACAACTTCAATGAACATCATCAAAGCTGCAAACAAAAACTTGCTGAACAGAAGAGAAACAACTATGACAGCGACAAATCCTACTCCTGAAACAGTTCTTTTTATTGTATTAGTCATGGTTCTTGGTTATTGAACTCAGGTCAAATCCAGCTATTGTTCTTCGACATAATCTGCCGGACGCACCTTAGGACCCAATATTTTTTCAATGTCATCAGCAAAGATAACTTCTTTTTCTAAAAGTAGCTCTGCCAATTCGATAAAACCTTCCTTATGATCATTAAGCAACTCTGTTGTCTTAGAATGTATATCTTCGACAAGTTTCCTTACTTCTTCATCTATAAGTTCTGATGTCTTTTCACTATAAGGTTTATTAAAATCATATCCTCTTGAACCTGTACTGTCGTAGAATGATAGAGAGCCCACTTTACTACTCATACCATAATACTGGACCATACTATATGCCATTTGTGTCAGCCTTTCAAGGTCATTAAGAGCCCCAGTTGCAGGCTCGCCATTGATAATTTCTTCTGCGACACGTCCACCAATCAAAGCACACATCTTATCCATCAAGTAAGACTTTGATATGATTTTTCTCTCGTCAGGAAGATACCAAGTAAGTCCAAGTGCTTGACCTCTCGGTATAAGACTAACCTTGAATACAGGGTCGGAATAAGGAAGCAACCAGCCTACGACAGCATGTCCTGCCTCGTGATAAGCCGTAGTACGTTTTTCGGATGGAGACATTATAGTAGCACTCTTTCTTTCAAGCCCACCTATAATTCTATCTACAGCATCCAAAAAGTCTTGTTGCTCTACACAAGTCTTGTTATGTCTTGAAGCATTAAGTGCAGCCTCATTACAAACATTAGCTATATCAGCACCAGAAAATCCAGGAGTATGTTTTGCAATAAACTTTACATCAAAATTTTCTGCTACTTTTATATTCCTAAGGTGAACTTTAAAAATTTCTTCCCTTTCCTTTAACTCAGGCAAATCGACATTAATCTGACGATCAAAACGTCCAGCTCGTAAAAGAGCTTTGTCTAATATATCAGCTCTATTTGTGGCAGCAAGAATTATTACACCACTATTTGTTTCAAAGCCATCCATCTCTGTCAATAATTGATTAAGAGTATTCTCTCTTTCATCATTTGAAGAGAAGCCTACATTCTTGCCCCTTGCTCTTCCGACAGCATCAATTTCATCTATGAATACAATACAAGGAGCCTTTTCTTTTGCCTGCGCAAACAAATCTCTAACTCTCGAAGCCCCAACACCTACGAACATCTCAACAAAGTCAGAGCCTGATATTGAAAAAAACGGTACATTCGCCTCACCAGCAACGGCTTTTGCTAAAAGAGTCTTACCTGTACCTGGAGGACCTACTAATAATGCACCTTTAGGGATCTTACCTCCCAATACAGTATATTTCTTAGGATTTTTAAGAAAATCCACGATTTCCATCACTTCTTCTTTGGCTCCATATAAACCAGCTACATCCTTGAATGTTACATTAACCTGATTTTTATCTGCCAATTTGCCTGTAGACTTACCAATATTGAATATACCACCTCCAGCACCAGGGCCTCCTCCTCCGCCGCTCAAAGTTTTGCCAAGCACCTTGAACAATAAGAACCACATTAGAATCATCAACAGTGGCCACATGATCCAACTAAAAAAATCCCCTAAAATTTTACTGTCATTTTCCATTACGACCTTGAATCTGTTATCGACAGGTAAATTACTGTTCAACTGACCAAAGGTCTCTTCAGGGTTAAATTTATTTGAAACTAAAAATGTAAAATGTGGTGATCTGCTAGGAATTTTTCCGCCAAATTTATCTAAATATTTTGATAGTTTGTCAGGACTTATAGTTACCTCCCCTTTAAAATCGTTCCTAATAAACTTAATTTCCTTAACATCACCATCTTTAATCATCGTTTCGACATCTGCCCACTCTACCTTCTGCGGATTTGCACCAACGCCCTTTCCCCACAACAAAAATATTATGCCCGCAACGAGAAGGACATAAAACCACGAGAAATTGATATTGAAACGAATTATCTTATGTTTTGGTTTATTATTATTTTTTGACATTTTATTCTTTTGATTTAGACTTTCTTATTGATGCTCTCACTTTTGTCGAAGATTTAGGCTTAACTCTCTTAGTTGAAACACTCTTATCTTCGCCCTCAAAGTCCTCATCTTTGTATTCGACACAGTCGGCATCAGCCCAAAGAGCCTCTAACCTATAAAACTCCCTATATTTTGTAAGAAATATATGAACTACGATGTCACCAAAGTCCAATATAACCCAGAAATCATTTTCAAGTCCCTGCATACGAATAACTTTGCGTCCACATTTCTCCTGCATCTTAACCAATACATTGTCAGCAATAGATGCAACATTTGTTGTTGAATCCGCATTGCAGACTACAAAGAAGTCGGTTATTGAACCCTCAATATTTCTGAGGTCTAATGAAACTATATTTTTTCCTTTCTTATCCGACATAGCGCCGGCTACTACCTTAACAGGATTATTCTCCATAAAAAACACTGATTTTGTATCTTACAAAGATAACACAAATTCTGAACCAACGAAAAAAGGTTATAAAATAATATGGATAAATGAAATAATATCATTTATCCTCTAATAAGTTCAATGGATTTTTCTCTGTCTACAGCATTGAAAACTGAACTGCCTGCCACTAATATATCAGCCCCACATTTGCCCAATTTATCTGCATTTGCAGGAGATACTCCCCCATCGACTTCAATCTTGCAATCCACACCCTGCCTCAGTATTTCTGCTTTGACCTTAGACACACGTTCATATGTCTCTTCTTTAAATTTCTGTCCTCCAAATCCGGCAAATACAGACATTATCAAGACAAAATCAGCTTTTGACAAATATGGAAATAAGTCTTCTACTGGAACATCAGGATCTATTGCAATGCCCGCATGTACTCCAAATTTTTGCACTGTACTCAAAATTTTAACAGGATCGTAGGAACAATCACGTGCAGCCTCAAGATGGAAACTTATCATTGAAGGTGCAACTTTGACAAATCTTTCAATGTACCTCTGAGGTTCTACTATCATCAAATGAATATCAAGAGGCTTGGTTGCTTTTTTTGCAATGGCTTCTACTACAGGAAATCCATACGAAATATTTGGTACAAAAACACCGTCCATAATATCCAAATGGAATATGTCAGCATTTTTATTAACAAAATTCACGTCATCTTCAAGATGTAGGAAATCTGCTGAAAGCATTGAGGGAGCTACAAGCCTTTTCATATTAACTGAAATTAGATACCACTTCCACCAAAAGTTTTACAAACTTTTCATTTGATGCCAAATCAAGTTTTTCTCCTGGCGTGTGTACACCTCTAAGTGTCGGACCAAAAGATATCATATCCAAGCCTGGGAATTTTTCAAGGAAGAGTCCACATTCAAGCCCTGCATGGATTGCCTTCACTTCAGGCTCAACATTAAAGAGTTTTTTATAAGCCTTTACTGTAACGTCAAGTATCTTTGAATTAAGATTCGGTTTCCATCCTGGATATATATTAGTTCTCTCAACTTCTGCTCCTGCCAGTTGGAATGCGGCTTGGACCATATCGGCTATTTTATCTTTCGCTGATTCCACTGAACTTCTCTGACTCGTCCATACGGATATTTCACCAGGTGACAACATTTTTACTGCTGCAAGGTTTGTTGAAGTTTCAACAAGTCCTAGAATATCCTGGCTCATCGCTTCTACCCCATGAGAAACTGAAATTAAAACAGCAATAAGTTTTCTTGCAACTTCACTTTCAATAGCATTACCAGTAAATTCAACTTCTTGGGCAGATACTTTTATATCAGGATCAGATACGGAAAACTCATTTCTTAAAATATCACCAAAGGCATTGAAACGGGCAATCAACTCTTCTTTATAGGACTTAGGAACAGATATAACTGCCTCCGCCTCACGTGCAATAGCATTATACTTATTGCCACCATTCAAAGTTATGAGCTTTACTCCTTCTTTACATATTTCTTTATATAGAAATCTTGCCATCTGCCTGACAGCATTACATCTTTCTTTGTTAATGTCATCTCCGCTATGTCCACCTGCACAGTTAAATATTCTAAGTTCGACAGTACTGTTACCTTCAGGAACTTTTTCGCCTGAATATCTGAATGTCGCAGTGGTATCCAAACCTCCGGCACAACCTACAAAAAGTTGTCCTTCGTCCTCAGAATCCAAATTAATCAGAGTTTTACCAGTGAAGAATCCAGGCTGCATATCCATAGCCCCATTCATACCGGTTTCCTCAGAAATGGTGAATATACATTCTATGCGCCCCATTGGAATGTCACTTTCCAATAATGCCAAGGAAGCAGCGATTCCGATACCATCATCAGCACCCAAAGTAGTTTCTTTTGCTACCATCCAACCGTCTTCTATCACATATTTAATAGGATCATTTGCAAAATCATGAGTGCATCCTGCTAATTTTTCGCAAACCATATCCTGATGACTTTGTAAGACCAAAACAGGGACGTTTTCCTTTCCCTTAGAAGCTGGCTTTGCGATTAATACATTCGATGTTTTATCTGTTTTACATTCTAAGTTATGCGATTTCGCAAAAGACTGAAGAAAAGCTGTTATTTTCTCCTCATGACCAGACTCACGAGGTATCTTAGTTATCTCGTGAAAAATTTTTAATACTGATTCCGAATTCATTTTATGCCTGTATTTTTATTGTACAGGTACAAGCATTCTTTTTATATCTACCACATACTGCTTGAATGTCTTGTCTGTGGACATCAAGTCAGAAACAGTGGTACATGCATGCAACACTGTAGCGTGATCTTTACCTCCAAGTTCTGTACCAATTGTTGAGAGAGGACAATTTATCAGATTTCTTATAAGATACATTGCAATCTGACGAGCCTGAACTATCTGACGTTTTCTCGACTTTGACAACAAAGCGTTTTTGGAAACATTAAAATATTCACAAACCACTTTCTGTATATTCTCTATTGACAGTTCATTCTTTTCTTCCCCAACAATATTATCTGTAATACTCTGTGCAAGTTGTAAAGTAATCTCTGTATGTGCAAGAGTAGCATGAGCGATGAGAGAAATCAATGCACCCTCAAGTTCCCTAAAATTGGATTTTATCCTACCTGCAAGATATTCCAGCACATCTTCATTTATCTTTACTCCTTCTCTAAAAGCCCTTAAACGAAGCATTTGAAGCCTTGTATCGTATGAAGGCTTTTGCAATTCTACAGACAAACCCCATTTCAATCTTGACAGAAGCCTTTCCTCAAAATTTTGCAAATCAACAGGAGCTCTATCTGAAGTAAATATTAATTGCTTACCGCCCTTATGTAAATAATCGAAGATATTGAAGAATGCATTTTGTGAGCCTTGCCCGAGCAAATCCTGAATATCATCAACTATAAGGACATCTATTTTCATATAAAATGCAAGAAAATCGGTAAGTTTATTCCTTACATTTACCGCATCCATATATTGAGTTTTAAACTCATTGCCAGTAACATATAACACGACTGGGTCAGGAAATTTTTCTTTTACTGCAAGTCCTATAGCCTGCGCGACGTGAGTTTTCCCAAGTCCTGGGCCACCGAAAAGGAATAATGGATTGAAAGGAGTAGTTCCAGGGTTTTCAGATATACTTTTACCAGCTGTAATACCCATCTTATTACATTCCCCTTCTATAAGATTACTGAAGTTATATATAGGGTTTAATCTCGGATTAATTTTCACCCTCTTTACACCAGGAAATACAAACGGTCCCGGATTACCATCGCCTGCATAAGTATTTACACTTACAGGTTTATTTAGAGGAGCTGAACTATCAACAGCAGGAAATTCCATAGGAGGCTGCACTTTAACAGGTCTAATCTTATAGACAAGTTTGGCTTCTGTCCCTATAACTCTCTTAAGAGTTTTTTTCAAGACATCCAGATATGCACCTTCAAGATATTCACGAAAAAAATCAGATGGAACTTCCACAGTTATTGTGGAATCTTTGAAAGCAACAGGTATCAATGGCTTAAACCACGTATCAAACTTCCTAGGCTCGATAATTTGTGAAATTATCCCCAGGCAGTCGTTCCATATTTTGATATGTTGCTCGTTTTGTTCCATTGCGTATTGCTAACATTCTTCAATGCTTTGCAAATATGAACTAAAAATATTGCATAAAAAATCTTTTCCGATGTTGTTTATTAATTTTATTTTACTTTAATCGATTATAAATTTTTAAAACCGATGTTTTTATAAAGTATTGATTTTAAATGAATTAAAATATATCTTTTTATAATTATCTCAATAATCAATAAATTACAATTTATAATCGTTCTAAATTAGAAAAAACTCTTTATATGCTCTATATGACACGCTTAACCTCGTTACTTGAGATAGATACTTTAAATGAACCTTTGAATTGTTTTTTTACTTTCAAAAAGAGTGATGATACTTCTTCAGGATTTTTAGATAAACATATAATGTATTTGTATACTCCTCTTGAAAAAATAATTTCTGGCTCATAGCCTTTGAAAATTTTGTCAGATACTGGTAATTTTCTGCTACCTGCCATTATTTGTATTCCATATAGAATATCTCCGCCATCGTCTTGCTTTGCTTTATTTTTATAATCATCAGATGAGGCTTTTATGTTAAGTGCCGCATCATAGTCCTTTTTAAAATTTATAAATGCTTTATATATAGAGGCTGCTATGGCTTTGCACCCTTGTTCTGTTTTCATAACGGAGAGATCTTCTGCGTTTGTTATAAATCCTACTTCTATGAGGACGGCAGGCATTGTTGTCTTCCAGAGTACATAAAATGGATCTTGAGATAGTCCCCTGCTTATCTTAATAGGTCCCGTTGTTGAAAACATGGTGTTAACGTGTTCAGCAAATTTTAAACTTTGACTAAGATTTGAATTCTGAAGGAGATTAAAAAATATATAGGATTCAGGTTCTGATGGATTAAATCCTTGATATTTAGCAGAATAATCATCTTCCAAAAGTATTACGGAGTTCTCACGTTTGCAGACTTCCATATTGAATGAAAATAAATCCGAGCCGGTTCTGGATTGTCCCAATGTGTGTATGGAGAAACCTCTGACTTCTGACCATCTTCTATTATGACGTGGATCTATAGAGTTTACGTGTATAGAAATAAATAAATCCGCACCTTTTCTGTTTGCAATTGCAGCTCTCTCACCTAACTCTATAAAATTATCGTTAGACCTTGTCATTACAACTTTTACATCCGGATAACCAGATTTTATATATTCAGCCAAGTATTTTGATACAGCAAGTGTAATATTTTTTTCTCTTGTTTTGCTGCCATCCCTACTGATACATCCAGGATCCTTACCTCCATGCCCTGCATCTATACATACTGTTTTTAATCCAAGAGCTGCATCTTTGCTCTTAGCATTGGCACTAGTATAAATTAATGTAATAAACGATGCAGTAAAGACAGCATAGAAGAGTAATGAGAATATATGTTGTTGTGATTTTTTCAAAATTGGTTTTATATTTGCATTTTGCATTGCAAATCTACTAAAAATTTGCATTTAATACGGATTTAGATGCGGATATTTCACGCTGACAACATATATATATTAAAAAGGAGTATCCTCCCGATAACTATCCTTGTCCTCTTAATACTCAGTACATTTGCTGGGTTGTCTCAGGACAAAGGTAGACGTAGGAGGCAGAGAAAGGAATTTAGTCAAGCCGTAATTTTCAATCCCGATAGTGTTGTCATTTCTGATTCAATAAAAGCTAAACGAGACTCCATTCACAAAGCCGACTCTCTTTTTAAACTGGATTCAATAGCACTGCAAAAGCACAGTTCACTTACCTATCCTGCATTTACAGGAGCAAAGGATTCCATCAAGGAAGTGTTTTCAGATGGTCAAAGAAAGGCGTATTACTATGGTGACGTGAAAGTCAAGTATGGTGATATGGAGTTATCGGCAGACTATATGGAATATGATATGAAGACAGGGACTGTATTTGCGCGGGGAACTTTGGATACAAGTACTGGAGAAATCAAGGGTATGCCTACAATGACTCAAGGCGGTGTTTCATATACCATGAAGGAATTGAGATACAATTTTAATTCCCAAAAAGCAAGGATTACGGAAATGGTGACACAACAAGAGGAGGGACTTTTACACGGGAAAAATATAAAGATGTTGCCAGATAAGTCAATTAATATTACGGACGGAAAATATACTGTATGCGACCTCGAACATCCACATTATTATATGACATTATCGGCTGCTAAGGTGATTACCAAGCCCTCGAGAAAAACGGTATTCGGACCTGCTGGACTTGTTGTTGAAGATGTTCCGCTCCCTATCGGACTGCCATTCGGTTTTATTCCTAAAAGACCTAACAGGGCTACCGGATTGCTAATGCCTACATATGGTGAAGAGAATGCACGAGGCTTTTATATGAGGGGTATGGGAATGTACTTTGTTTTTGGAAATTACTTTGATTTTTCCGTAACTGGAGATGTATATACACTCGGTTCGTGGAGTGTTGATATAAATTCAAGATATAAGGTAAATTATAGGTTTAATGGCAACTTTGGTCTTACTTATTCTGTGGACCAGACTGGAGAAAAGGGTTCTACTGATTTTTTTCAATCAAAGAACTTCGCTCTCAAATGGTCTCATAGTCAGGATAGTAAGGCTCATCCTGGAACATCGTTCAGTGCATCGGTAAACTTTTCCAGCCCTTCAAATAACAGATTTAATTCAACCTCTGTAGCAGAAGCTCTTGAAAACCAAGCATCCTCATCAATATCTTATTCAAAAAATTGGAACGGTAAATTTAATCTCTCAATTAATGCCCTACATAATCAGAATTCGAGGGATAGTTCTTATGCTTTTTCTTTGCCTAATCTTACATTTTCTGTAACTCGTTTCTATCCTTTCAAAAGAAAGAACAGGGTAGGAAAAGAAAAATTTTATGAAAAGTTTTCTATAGGTTACAATACTACCCTACAAAATAAGATTAATTTCAAAGCATCTGAATTTGGAAAACCAGGATTTAGTGATAAGTTTCAAAATGGTATGAATCACAGTTTCCAGATAGGACTTCCAAACTTCACAATTGCAAAATACTTTAACTTTACCCCAAGTGTTAGTTATGGGCAAAATTGGTTTTTTAAAAAATCAGAAGCGGTATATGATGAAAATACTGAAAGAGTTGTACTAAAAACAGGAAAACAATTTAGCGATTTCGGTATTACACAGACATATTCGGGAAGTCTGTCAATGAGTACACGTCTTTATGGAATGTTTAATTTTGGAAGGGCTCATAGAATACAGGCTATAAGACATGTTATTTCACCTTCTTTATCCCTTTCTTTAAGTCCTGAACTAGGAACTTATGCAAATGGTTGGAGGACTTTTAAGTATACAGATAAAAAAGGTAAAGAGCAAACTTACGACTATAATATCTATGCTGGGCAGATCTATTCAGCACCTTCAAAAGGACGCTCTGCCACAATGGGAATTTCAATAGGCAACAATCTTGAGGCAAAAGTTAGGGACCTTCGGGATACTACAGGTAAAGGTATAAGTAAAATTAAACTTATAGATCAACTTAATATCAGCACAGGTTATAATTTTTTGGCCGATTCACTTAAGATGAGTAATGTCTCCGTCAGTATGTCTACTTCGATCTTCGGAAAAGTAGGTATCAGTGCAAGTGCCAATTTTGACCCTTATGCTATTGATGCAAAAGGAAGAAAGATTAATAAGTTCAATTTCATACAAAACGGATGGAGCAACCCTTTACGCTTAAATTCTGCAAGTGCATCAATGTCTTACTCGCTTTCAGGGAAAGGCTCTATGAATGGAAATGACGGCAGTAAAGTTGTAGGACAAAAAGGAGAGACGGACTCAAAAGAAAATGCAGCAGATTATTATAAGAGAATATATTATCATCCTATTACAGGTGATTATATTCCTGGAGGCTGGCTTTATTATACAAATCCTAATGTTCCTTGGTCTGTCAATTTCAATTATTCCTTTTCATATAGCAGATCTTATCAATATGTTAATGAACAATTGATTACATCCAATAGATTTACACAAACCCTTGGATTTTCAGGAAACGTAAAACTATCCCCTAAAATGAGTATGAACCTTTCATCGGGATTTGATATTATGGCAATGAAACTCACAACTACACAACTCAGTTTTACTTATGACCTTCATTGTTTCAATATATCTGTTTCTTATGTTCCTACTGGGACGTGGCAGTCATGGAGTTTTAGAATAGCAGCAAATGCTGCAGCACTTTCAGATTTACTTAAATTCAAGAAAAGTACAAGTTATTGGGATAAATAATCCTTATTTTATATTTTTTTATTATATTTGCACAACCTTATGTACGGAAATCTAATTTTCTACTTTCCGTTATTTCCTATAGTTAGTATATATTGTGAATAAGTTAAAATTATAATATGCCACACAGTCTATTTGAGTTGAACTCTATGACAGAAGAACAACTTAGAAATCTGGCTGAAGAACTTGAGATTAAAGGAGCAAAAAAAATGGACAAAGAGACATTGGGCTACTCTATTCTCGATCAGGAAGCCATCATTATGTCAAAACAACCTCAGCAGGAAAAGAAGAAAAGGGGTAGACCTAAAAAAACAGAGGAACTGGAAAATAAAGAAAACCCAGTAGGGCCTAAGAAGAAAGAACCTGCAAATAAGACAACTGTTAAAAAGAAGTCTGCAAAAGCCAAAACTTCCGAAAAAGATACTACTCACAAGGAAGAAATAAGGCAGGAGGAGAATGTTCAAAAACAACTCAATACAGCGAAGCCTACTAATGACAAGGTAGAGTCTAAAAAAGTTAGGAATGAACAAAATTTCCAAAATACGGTTGAAGAAAAACCGAAAGGTGAAACAACTGTAGTAATTCCTCAAAAAGAGCAACAAGTTCTTCCCCAAAATTATACAAATATTAAGGAACAAAAATCTGACAACAATAAGAACAACAGATTTTCTGGTCGTCAGGATAAATGGCAGGGAGGAAATAATAACCGCCCACAACCGCAACCACAACCGCAACCACAACAACCTCAACAGAAAAAGCAACAGCAGCCAGTTAAGATAGAATTTGAAGGCACAGTAGAGGCTACTGGAGTGCTTGAAATAATGCCAGACGGTTATGGATTTTTACGTTCATCTGATTATAACTATCTTAACTCTCCTGATGATATATATGTATCTCAAGGACAAATTAAAGCAAATGCTTTAAAGACAGGAGATACCGTCACGGGTGAAATTAAACCACCGAAAGAGGGTGATAAATATTTTCCACTTGTAAAGATAAAGTTTATAAATGGACGTACTCCTGAATTTATAAGAGATAGGGTACCTTTTGATTTTCTTACTCCGCTTTTTCCTGATGAAAAGTTTAACTTACTCGGAAAAGGACATCAATATGACCTTTCATGCAGGATTGTAGATATGTTTACACCTATAGGAAAAGGTCAGAGAGGTCTTATAGTTGCACAGCCTAAGACTGGTAAAACCATGTTGCTTAAATCTATAGCGAATGCAATCGCTGACAATCATCCTGAAGTATATGAAATAGTACTTTTAATTGATGAGCGTCCAGAGGAGGTAACAGATATGAGCAGAAGCGTTAAAGCCGAAGTTGTTGCATCTACATTTGATGAACCTGCTGAAAGACACGTTAAAGTGGCAAATATGGTTCTGGATAAAGCTCGCAGACTGGTTGAGTGCGGACATGATGTAGTTATTTTGTTGGACTCAATAACAAGACTTGCACGTGCATACAATACAGTACAACCAGCCTCAGGAAAAGTGCTAACTGGAGGTGTTGATGCAAATGCCTTACAAAAACCTAAAAGATTTTTCGGTGCAGCAAGAAATATCGAAGGAGGTGGTTCTCTTACCATTCTTGCCACAGCTCTCACTGAAACAGGCTCAAAAATGGATGATGTCATATTTGAGGAGTTCAAGGGTACAGGCAATATGGAACTACAACTCGATAGGACACTAGCCAACAAAAGGATATTCCCTGCAGTTAATGTAGTTCTATCAAGTACACGTAGGGATGACCTGCTTTACAATCAGGATCAAGCCAGCAGAATATGGATACTCCGCAAACTGTTGGCCGATATGAATCCTACTGAAGCAATGAACTTTATGCTCCAAATTATGGATCAATATCGTACTAATGAAGATTTGCTCGAAAATATGAATAAAGTAAGTCCTAGGGAGGCAAAATACTACGACAACTTCTAATGAAAGAATAGGGATTTATTTATATAAAAAATGCAGTTCAATAATTTGAACTGCATTTTTTCTAATATTCGCCCCAGGACTTTATCTGTATATCTTCAACTTCCATAGCACAAAAAGCTCTTATAAATGCAATCGCAAGTCTGGAATTTGTAAATAGAGGAATGTTAAAATCTATTGCACTTCTTCTAATTTTATATCCATTTCCCAATTCCTTTTTTGAAAAATTTTTCGGTATATCTATTACCATTTCAACTTCTTTGTTCTGAATCAGTTCAAGAGCAGGACGATAACGTAATCTTAAATTAGGGTTATCACATTCGCTTGGCCATAGAACTTTTTGACATGGTATACTGTTTTCAATAAAGTACTTATAGGTTCCACTTGTAGCATATAACTCATAGCCTCTATCTGCCAACATCTGACAAGCACGAAGCATGTTAGCTTTCTGCACAGGGTCACCAGTAGATAGAAGTATTTTCTTTTTAGGAATTTTATACCCTACAGATAGAATAGATTTGAGCAAAGCCTCATTTAAATCATCTCCAATACATCCAACCTCTCCAGTAGAAGCCATATCTACCCCAAGCATAGGATCAGCCTCTTCAAGTCTCGCAAATGAGAACTGTGATGATTTTACGCCTACATAATCCAGATCAAATGCACTCTTTTGTGGAGCAGCAGGATGTAAGCCGAGCATAACTTTAGTAGCCAAATCTATAAAGTTTATCTTCAATACCTTGGATACAAAAGGAAAACTTCTTGACGCTCTAAGATTACACTCTATCACCTTAATTTCATTGTTTTTTGCCAAGAACTGAATATTGAAAGGTCCTGAAATATTTAATGCTACAGCTATTTTTCTGGCAATTTTCTTAATTCTTCTTACCGTTTCTACATATAGTTTCTGTGGAGGGAACTGTATTGTAGCATCACCAGAATGTACCCCTGCATATTCTATATGTTCCGATATGGCATAGGCAAGTATCTCTCCTGCGTCAGCTACTGCATCAAATTCAATTTCCTTACATCTCTGCATAAATTGACTTATGACTACAGGATGTTCTTTAGAAACTTCTGAAGCAAGCGATAGGAAGTGACGAAGTTTTTCCTCATCGTAACATACGTTCATTGCGGCTCCAGAAAGGACATAAGATGGACGCACTAAAACAGGGAAACCAACTTCTGCTACAAAATTATCAACATCCTCTATTGTAGTTAGTTCTCTCCATTTAGGTTGGTCAACGCCGAGGGCATCAACTATACTTGAGAATTTGTGCCTATCTTCTGCTTTATCTATGTCCTCTGCAGATGTTCCCAAAATATTGACATTATGGTCAGCTAATTTCAAAGCAAGGTTATTCGGTATCTGTCCTCCCACAGAGACTACAACGCCATGAGGAATTTCCAACTCAATAATATCCATTACTCGTTCAAAGGTAAGTTCATCAAAGTACAACCTGTCACACATATCATAATCTGTTGATACAGTTTCAGGATTGTAATTGATAAGCACTCCTCTATAACCGTTTGACTTAATTGTATTAAGACAATTTACTGAACACCAGTCAAATTCTACTGAACTACCTATCCTGTATGCACCTGAGCCAAGCACTATGATTGATTTATTGTCATGTATATATGATATATCATTAAAAGTGCCGTTATATGTTAGATACAGATAGTTAGTAGCAGCAGGAAATTCGGCAGCAAGGGTATCTATCTGCTTGACAACAGGAACTATTCCTAACGATTTTCTAAAAGCCCTAACTTTTTCCATATTTTCTGCTATGGACTCTGACTCTTTATAAACTGAACGTTGTATTTGAAAATCTGAAAATCCCTGCTGTTTTGCTATTTTTAAAAGGTCATAAGGGACATCTTCAATTTTTGAATACTCTGAAAGCTGCCTATCTGTAATTACGATATTCTCTAATTTATCTAAGAACCATTTATCAATTTTTGTCAGAGAATGTATTTTATCTACTGTATATCCGGCTTTCATTGCCTTGGAAATCACAAAGATACGTTTATCTGTCGGTTCACGAAGTGCCTCTTCTATATCTCCTACATGTAATTCCTTATTATCCACAAAGCCATGGGCTCCTTGTCCAATCATACGAAGACCTTTCTGAAGAGCTTCTTCAAATGTACGTCCAATGGACATCACTTCGCCCACAGATTTCATGCTGGAGCCTATTTTGCGTGAAACTCCATGGAACTTTGAGAGATCCCAACGTGGAATTTTACAAACTATGTAATCCAATGCCGGTTCAAAAAATGCAGGAGTTGTCTTTGTAATAGAGTTTTTAAGGTCGAATAAACCATAACCCAGACCAAGTTTTGCTGCCACAAAAGCAAGAGGATAACCAGTAGCCTTTGAAGCCAAGGCAGAGGAACGGCTAAGTCTGGCATTCACTTCAATCACTCTGTAATCCATGGCATTAGGATCATAGGCATATTGAACATTACACTCACCTATTATGCCTATATGTCTTATTATTTTTATTGAGAGTTCTCGTAAGAAATAGTAATCTTTGTTAGTAAGTGTCTGTGAAGGTGCGACTACAATACTTTCTCCTGTATGAATGCCTAATGGATCGAAATTTTCCATATTGCAAACAGTAATACAGTTATCGTACTTATCTCTTACAACTTCATATTCTATTTCTTTCCATCCTTTCAAAGATTTTTCTACAAGGACCTGAGGAGAGAATGAAAAGGCTTTTTCGCAGACTTCTTCAAGTTCATTGTCGTTGTCTACAAATCCTGACCCCAATCCTCCAAGTGCATAAGCAGCCCTAACAATCAATGGGTAGCCAAGTTCATGAGCTGCACGCCGTGCCTCTTCGATATTCTCAGCAGGCTGTGACTTTATTGTCTTTACATTTATCTCATCTAACTTTTGTACGAACAGTTCCCTGTCTTCTGTATCCATTATTGCTTGAACAGGAGTACCAAGAACGGTTACTCCGTATTTATCCAATATACCCTTTTTGTATAATTCCACTCCGCAATTAAGTGCGGTCTGACCGCCAAAAGACAGAAGAATACCTTGAGGTTTTTCTTTTTCTATTACCTTTTCTACAAAAAAGACATCTACTGGTAAAAAGTATATTTTATCTGCCACACCTTCTGAAGTTTGTACTGTGGCTATATTAGGATTGATAAGTACAGTTTCTATCCCCTCTTCTCTCAATGCTTTAAGGGCTTGAGAACCAGAATAATCAAACTCCCCTGCCTGACCTATTTTTAATGCACCTGAACCTAATACAAGTACTTTTTTTATATTGTTATCTTTCATATTGCCTATAATTTGCTTATAAAATCATCAAAAAGAAATTCGGTATCTGTAGGGCCGCTTGAAGCCTCTGGATGGAATTGAACTGAACAGAATGGTTTAGTTTCGTGGATTAATCCCTCATTTGTACCATCATTCATATTAACGAACCATGGTTTCCATCCTTGTCCCAATGAGTCATTATCCACAGCATAACCATGATTTTGAGAAGTAATGAAGCAGCGATTGGTGCCGATAAGTCTAACAGGCTGGTTATGACTTCTATGTCCGTATTTCATTTTATAGGTAGTTCCTCCTCCTGCTCTTGCAAGAAGATGGTTTCCCATACATATTCCGAAAATAGGTTTATCTCCTTGTAAAGCATTTTTTAGATGCTCTATAGTCTTGTCACAATGTTCAGGATTTCCAGGACCGTTTGATATGAAAAGACCGTCATACTCTAAGGTATTGAAATCATAATCCCAAGGAACTCTAATTATTTCAATGCCTCTTTTCATAAAACACCTAAGAATATTATGTTTTACTCCACAGTCTACAAGCACTACTTTTTTACCTATTGCATTTTCAGGTTTGTATTTAATAATTTCCTTACAACTTACAATAGCAGTCTGGTTTTCTTTATCAGGGTCATAAATTGTTTCTACATCCTTGCAACCTTCAGGAACAATACTTCCAAGCATAGAACCGCTTTCCCTTAGAATTTTGGTAAGTTCACGAGTATCTACACCGTAAATAGCAGGGATGTGCTGTTCTTTAAGCCATTCATCAAGGCTTTTGATAGCATCCCAATGACTGTATTTAAAAGAATAATCGGAGATGATCAGGCCTCTAACCCATATCTTCTCCGATTCAAAATTCATAGAAATACCTAAATTATCAAGTTTGTCATCAGGAACACCATAATTACCAATTAAAGGATAAGTAACACAAAGGATTTGACCTGAATAAGAAGGATCAGTAAGGCTTTCCGGATAACCCACCATTGCAGTAGAAAAAACTACTTCTCCATCCCCAACTCTATTAAATCCGAAACTCACACCTTTGAACTCCATTCCATTTTGCAACTTGAGCGTTGCGACAAGTTTATTCTCCATTAGAAAAGATTTTATTAAGTCCGATTGATGTGCAAAGTTAAATAAAAATACCTCTTGTCAAAAGAAAACTTATGCACATACATAAATATAAAACCCTCATCGTAAATATTTACAATGAGGGTAAAATATAATATCGTAATTAACTGCTTCTATTTTTCGTTTCTAATAGGTCTTTCTACAACAAATGTACAAAAATCATTATACAACTCTTGATCTCTCTTATCAGATGAGTTCTTGAGTAAATGAACAGCCCAACTTCCCTGGTAATATGCCAGACGTAAAGAAGCCCAAACGCCTTTACTTTTAAATGCGTCCATATAATCACGAAGTCTATAGGCTCTGCCATTGCTTGCCAGTGCATTCTCATCAAATTCGAGTTCCATATCCATGCCAGATCTCGAAGCCAGATCGCAGGCTTCATTTAGACGTGACCTTGGAACTGATTCGTTAAAAAAGTAGTTTGGTTGAAGATAGGCTATATTAAATCCGTATTTTTTCCATAATGAATAACCAGTTGCATTGAAGTATGGTATCCAATTGAAACTGTATTTCATTTTATTCAGATACTTTCCTAAAGTACTTAGAATAGAACCAGTATTTGAGGAAGTTTCAGCAACCCAATAGAATCCAGCAAGTTCAATATGTTTGTATTTTCCTGCATAAAATTGTCTCCTCACCTCATCTATATACCATTTGCATGCAAGTATACGATCATTATCGTTACTGAAATTAAGTTCTTTTCCGTCAATCTTTCCCCAATATGAATTACCTCCTGAATGTGTTGCAGAATAAAGATCTACTATAGGCTCTGGAATGCCTATTACAATCTTTCTTTTACTATTCGCTTTACCAAGTTTTTCTTCTGCCTTAGCAACGGCATCATCTATTGCTGCCACTCCTGAACCAGGAGTAAAATAATAATTGATTAACCTTTGCCAATCATCCTTATTTGCCGAAGGCATAAATAAACCATCATATTTATAGCCTGTTACCAGAGTTTTTCCTGGACCACCATTAACGGCAGGGTCCATAAATTCCAATAGCAAAAAACTATCGAACAGCCAGTGTCCCTTACCATTTCTGTCAGTATACGAAACATATGAAGACGCCCGGTCTGTATCCCAAGCATATGGTGTCCTATGATGACCTCCGCCATATAGTAATACCATATCAGTAGGATAAGATATTTCTGCTCTTTTTTTCTCTTGTGAATATAATTTTGATGATAACTTTAATGTATCAGTTTTTTCCACTTTAGTTTTCCAATGTGGAATTGGCTTAGGAGCACTACTACATGATACAGTCAATGGTACCAATAAACTAATTAAAAAATTTGTAATCATTTTCATTTATTTTTTTTCATAAAAACCAATAGTTGAAACTACAGGACGGTTATTTGGCGTCATATCATTAATATGTTCTCCCTTTACTATCATTCCAGTAGAACCGCCACCATCAAGATTTACTGCATCAACGCAACCTATGCCCTTTAATATAGCAGCTTCTTCCAACAAAGTAGCTCCTTTACTGGATTCTATACGTCCATCGCAGATAAATAGAATTACTTTTCCATCTTTTGTACAACCAACCGCCGTTCTATCAGGAGAAACTGTAGGATCGAAGATGTCGTATGGAATCATCTCATAGTTGCTAACATAATAATCTCCCCCTTTATCTGTTACAGAGAAAGTGAAAGGACATTTACCATTCTTAAGAAGAACAGGACCAGCACAAATTGCATAGGTAGGATGCCAATTCAGAGCCTTGCATGGATTTTCAGATGATACTATGTCATATTTATTTTCCCCCTTAACAGAAGGTAGTGGCCTATCAAAATAAAATACTTTGCCGTAATCTTCGGCTCCGACCCAATATGCAGCTGGTTTTCCTGTAGCATCTACACCAAAAATACCTCTTGTAACAGGATACCTTGAATTATATTCAACATCTCCTTGCTTTAACGAGCCTCGTAAGGAACCTATAGCACCAGTAGTATTTGAACCGACAACAGCAACACCTATGTGTTTTCCATTATAGAAATACCCGGCATTAGTGAGAACAAGACATTTGTCTCCTGCCCAAGAAGCTTGCTCATCAATAATAGTAGCTTTAGATGGAACATTAACTTTTAATTCAACCTTACCTGTAGAAATGTCAGCTTCTGCATACCAAGCATGGAATTTTTTTCCATTCAAATTTGATACTGTTTCATAAACTACAACTTCCTTAGGAAGATTAAATCTGTCCACCTTTTTCCAATCCAATACAATAGGATCAATTGCTTTTTTGAGTTCCGCTTTAATATTTCCGCTATAATTGGTAAGTCCTAAAGCAGAAGTATATACACGGATAGTGTAATTTTTTCCATATTCCAATAATGCGTTAGGAATTACCTGAAATACAGTACCGTCACTATTTGCCATAGGACCTCTCTGATACATTCCCTCCAATGTTGGAGTTCCTGATGAACTCCAACATAACCCATAATGTACTAATGAATTTGAAGGGACTTCTGATAATTTGTATTTAACTGCAATACATTCAGAATATGATTTATAACTTATAATCTCAACTTTAGGAAATTGTGGGACTGCTTCAAATCTAAACTGTTTGGAATATATTATTCTGGAATTTTCAGTTTCCTTAGTTCCAAGTGCTTGAACACCAAAGAAATAATTTTTTCCTTCCTGCAAACCTTTACTTACTGTAAATTCGGTACAGTTCTTTTCTACAACACCAACTTTTTGACGTTTAGATGCATCCTCTCCATTTCTTAACCACACTGCAAAACCTGTCTCGTTATTACTACGATCTTTCCAACAGACTTTGACTGCCTCCCTCTCTGTACGTTGAACAGTAATGTCGGATGGTACTGCGATACATCCAGAAATAACTTCCTGGGATGTACCGCGAGTACAAGCAACAAAACTAAATAAAAGTATAGGAATTATATGAATAATATTTTCCACTTTATATTTATTACATATCATATCTTGTAATTTCATATGCAAGAACTCCATGATCAGTAACCATAAGGTATGCCTGAACTGCATTTCCATCAGGACTCATACCAAATGCCACATCACCTGTCTGAGTATTATCAGGACCTATAGACCCATTAGAATTGTAGAAAGAAACAAAACCTGTTGTGAAATTGTACTTACCCTTTCCTATTTCACGACCATTGTTATAGTCATAATTATCCTCTCTGGTATCCAGAATATCGCCACCTTTAAATGTATTCACATTTGGATTTGAAATATCGGATATAATCATTTTTGTATAATGAAAAGCTCCGTTTTCTTTCATAGTATTTGCAACTCCAATAAGTTTCATTCCATTAAATTCGATGTACCTAATGCCTATTACCCATCCATTCCACCATTTTGGACCTGGTTGCATCAGTATAGTACCGACCTTATCTGCTTGAGAAGTATAACCAATAAGACGATTAGTCGATCCGTTATGTAAAAAGGCACCTGTAGGACGTGTATCCAAAGGAACTATTGTTGTCTGTTGATTCCACATCGTTAAGCCCCAAGCGGAACCTGTTATCTCTTTTACCTTACCGTCCTTGACAATTATTCTCATAATTCTTGCCATGCCAGGTGAAAGTGTAGCTATAACAGCATCACCCTTTGTAACATCTCCGCATATACCAATCTTACGACCAACATCCCAAGTTTTGCCTACAGCATCCTTGTTACTATTTCGGAAACTTTCAAAAATAGCATCTGAAGTTATATCTCCAGAAAGAATCTTTACAGGTGGATTTTCAATTCCGTCTTTCCAAACATAGATTTCAAAAATCTTATTCTTAATCAACTGATCATTTGCAGCAGCCAATGTCATAGCTACAAGATGACCTTCTGAATCTGTTGTAATAGCATGTACTTGAGCTGTTCCTGTAAGGCAACCATCAACATTGACTTTTACATTTGAAAGTTTTTTACCATCAAAACGATCGAATACCAAGAAGTTAAAATCAAGAGCACTTATTACAAGGTAGTTTCCTACAACTGCACATGTGCGGTTATTTCCCTGTATAAAACCAAATGACTCCTTCTTAGAAGGGAACAAATGGAAAAGATGAGACATATATCCGGCTGTTCCTTTCTTTACAAATTTTGGATATTCAAAACCTGACTTATAAATTACAGTAGTCCCATCTTGTGCTATTACTTTAATCTCAGGAGATCCTGACAAATCTACTGTTCCATCAGCATTTTTTGCATCACTTTCCCATCTTGCCCATGGTGAAACTTCAATCTTAGCATGTTGTGAAGCAATCTCTATGCTGCGTGAAGTCTTCAAAATATTTACAGCTCCCTTTTCTTTATTCGCAGGCTCTGCATAAGAAATAAATGCAGAAGGTGCATCAGGGAGAGTAACTTTTGTAATAAGAGCAATTGGGGACTTAAAATATTCAGCGGTTATCAAATAATCCTTTTTGGTGCCATCTGCACGGACTAAGGTTGCATGAAAACCTGATACTAAGTCATGAATACCAGCAATAGAAGGAATAAAACGTGCGCCAACAGGTAGTGTAGCCTCAACTCTCATTTGGCTTAAATCTCCTTGAATAGGCTCTGTATCAGATATATAATAAGGAACTCTTACTTTTATTGTACCCGCTTCCTCATCTACTTTTGCAGAATACTTGATATCTGAACCTAAAATACTTCCTACAAGAGAAATAGGAGCCTTAATTTTTTTATCTGTCATTATCAGTTCATCTGGCTTTCTACATCCTGGAAGAAAAGATGCCAGAGCAAAGACAAATGCCAGTAAATATCTGTATTTCATAATATTCAATTTTAACTTATTTACAAATATATTACCAATTTGGATTTTGTTTACACATTTCATTATCTCTTATTTCACTTTGAGGGATAGGAAATTGTGTATAATTCTGAGGGAATAGACGATCCTGCTTATCACATTCAACTCTTTCATAAGAGAATCCATTACCCTTAGGTGTAATACGGATTGCATGAAGACGAGAGTGATTTAAAACCTTAACAGCCAATCCCCAACGTACTAAGTCAAAGTAACGGTGTCCCTCAAGTCCGAGTTCGCAAATTCGTTCTTTCGCAAGGTCGTTCAAATAGACTTCCCAAACATTCTTGGTTGGCAGTGTAGGCAAACCAACACGCGTGTGTACCATATTTAAATCGCTGTATGCACCCTTAAAATCATTTAGTCTGGCTTTAGCCTCAGAACGTATGAAATATATTTCAGGAAGTCTCATTTCTGTCCAAAACGATGCTGACTGAATATTTGTATAATTAATTTTTGGTGAATCATCCAAGAATTTACGGAAGAAATATCCGGTAGTGGTTCTATTTAAAGAACTTCCTAGCGCATAATCGTCATAACCATCTGTACCACCTTTATATATTTGCAGTTTACGTCCTTTCCATACAGCATCATTATATAGGATAGAAGCATAGAAACGTGGCTCTCTATCGTCAAAAGGTTTATTTTTATAAGACGCTAAATTTTTCCAGTCAAACGGAACATATTTGCCATTCACCTTTATATCAAATGAAGATGCATATTCATCACTCGGAGTAGCAAGACCACCTATGGCATACGCAGTTACACCAGCAGCCTTATAGTCGTATGATGGACAGTACCAAAGATTGAAGTTGTTCTGTTTCATACCTATACCCTGTTGAAAATAGGATGCCATAATAAGTTCACTATTATTAACTTTTGTGAATATACGCATATATTCTTCTGAAGTTTTACCAGGCATAAGAGAATAACCCATTTCCAGAACCTTGTTGCAAGCCTCGATAGCATCTTTCCATCTCTTTGCATACAATGATACACGAGCCATCATACCAAAGGCTGCACCTTTAGTCAAACGACCTGTCTCAGCTCCGTTCCATTTTTCAGGCAAATCTTCAGCTGCCTTTTTAAACTCATTCAAAATAAATGTCCAACATTCATCTTCAGAAGAACGTGCTTTATCGCTTTCTTTAGGACCATCTACTTTCTTTTCATCAACACGTAAGATAACACCACCATAAAGGGTTACCAGCCTATAGTAAGCATAAGCCCTGATGAAACGAACTTCAGCAGTACGAATTTTAAGCAGATCTGCATCAAGGTTATTACCATATTCTTTAACATCGCAAAAATATTCATTGCATCTGCGAATCTTATCATACATACTATGCCAAATTGAGCGGAAGTTGTTATCTGGGGTCATTGGCATAGCACCATAAAGAAATCTGTTAACAGAACCTGCTGCAGTACTATATCCAGAATATTTAATTAAATCACTAACTCCATCAGTCATCAGCTCTGGATCGACATTGTTTTGTGCTACACTATAAAACAGCCCATAAAAACCCTTTACATATAAATCAAGGTTCTCCATATTTGAGAATGTTATTGACTCGCTATAAGTATTAGATGGATCAATATCAAGGAACTTATTGCAAGAAATAGAGGCTGCGGCAACGAAACTTAAAAAAAGATATTTAATATTTTTCATTTTCATAACTTTCCATTTTAATGTTTAGAAAGAAAGGTCTATTCCTAAAGAGAATGTACGCTGTTGAGGATAAAAACCGACCGCAGCATTTGGACTTTCAGGATCCAAGTATTTAAACTCTGTGAAAGTCAGTAGATTAGTTCCACTTAACAAGATACGCATATCACTTACACCTATCTTGTTCACCAATTTCTTAGGGAAAGTATATCCAAATGTTAGATTCTTCAATCTCAAATAAGAGCCATTTCTTTTCCAGAAGTCAGATAAGTTTGCATTATTATTAGAATGAAGTGAACTCAATCTTGGATATTCAGCATTTCTATTATCTTCTCTCCATGAATTTTCAACCAAGTACAAAGGAGCATTATCAAAATTACCATACCACGGTCTGGTAAATGGAGTTGAGTCTGTCACTCCGTTCCTCCAAGCAGCCTGTAACATTCTATCACAGAGAGCACCACCTTGGAATTGTATAGATAAATCAAAACCTTTGTATTGGGCAGATCCTGTAAATGAGAACATCATCTGTGGATATTCAGAACGTGCAATACGAACATAGTCATTAGAAGTAATCTTACCATCTCCATCTATATCCTCATACATTATATAACCAAGACGAGGTTTTTCGGATACAGGCCTTGGAGCCTGATCAATCTGTTCCTGTGTCTGATATAGACCTATTGCATGAAAACCATATATATCTCCAATTTGTCCTCCAAGAATATTCTGCCAAGGATGTGTATTATCTGGCTGAGTTCTACTTAGGATACGGTTTCTTGCAAATGTAATATTAGCATTTAAATCATATCTGAAATCACCTATCTTGTTACGGTGAGTTAGCACAAGCTCAAAACCACGGTCATCTGCAGCACCTGTATTAGATATGCTTGGATAATGTCCACCTAATGAAGGAGGATATATTGAAGCTAACCCTTGAAGTATATCATATGTATATTTGTAGAATACATCTAATTGTAACCCAAACAGTCCGCTCCATGCATTAAAATCAACACCAAAATTATAGATTTGAGTCTTTTCCCAAGTTAGTTCACGGAACGGGTAAGATATACTATTAGAAAGTATCTGCTGGCTTGTAGGTTTATCACCAAAGGCAACAGCCGCAATACCGAGATTATACTGCTTACGGAACAACCAAGGACTAACATGGTCACTTCCCAAAATACCGGCTGAAAATCTTAGTTTTAAGAAGTCCAACCAAGACTTTGAAGATTGTAAAAAGTCTTCCTCAGAAAGTACCCAACCAAGAGATGCTGATGGGAAGAATCCCCATCTGTTTTCTTTTGAAAAAAGATAGGAGCCATCATAACGGAATGAAAGTTCTGCAAGATATTTCTGAGCATAGGAATAATTCAACCTACCTATATAACCTGCCCACGCAGCATTTCTATAATTACCGCCATTTACCATAGTTGACTTATCAGCAAGATCCAATTCATATAAGCCTGGGAGAGAGAAATTACGTCTTCCTGCTGAAAAAGTAGCCCAATGCTTTAAAGTAGCCTCATACAAGAATAAGGCTGAAGCTTCATGTTTGCCAAAACTTCTTGACCATGAAAGAGAAGGACGAATAACAGCCTGTGTACTTTTGCTATCAGTCCTATTTAAAGAACCACCCTTAACAAAATCACCAGCTTTTATATATTTATACTGCTTATCATTAAACATATATTGAGAAAGCATATATCCATGAGCAAGAGCAGAGCCATCTTCATCAACCCAGTCATAACTTCCAAACAAACTTGCTTTCAGACCTTTTATAAAAGGAAAATCATATTCAATTATACCACTTGTTTCTATACGAGTAGTCTGCTGCCTTACACCACCTGAATGTTCGGCACCATATTCAGGGTTATGACCTGAAAGTCGCCACGCACCTGTATGATGTCCTTGGTACATCTTAGGAACGAATGGATAACTATATAGATACAATTTAAATAGAGATAAATATCCCTGTTCATCTACACTATATGCACCTGGACGTACATAGTCGTTAAAACTACCACCTAAATTGACAGAAATATGCCAGTTATCTCCAGGTTTTGCATCAATATTTGCACGTAAAGTTTTCTTTTCATTCTTCATTCCCTTGATAAGACCATTTTGATGTAAATATCCGCCACTAACGTAGTATTTAATCTTTTCTGAGCCCCCACTTAAAGAAACGGAGTGTCTTTGCATAAATGTAGGACGATATATGCCTGCTGTCCAGTCTGTATTTTCCAATCCATCATCAACATTACCATTGTGTGTGGCAGCAATTTCTTCATCTGTAAAGTAAGGATCAAGACCATCCATAACTCGTGCAAGATTGTAATACTGCATATACTGGGTACCATTCATCATTTTTGGCAATGTAGTAGAACGCTGCATTGTCACAGTACCATTATAATGTACAACAGCCTTACCTTCTGAGCCTTTTTTGGTAGTAACCAATATAACACCATCAGCTCCTCTCATACCGTATACAGCACATGATGCTGCATCCTTTAGTACACTGATAGACTCTATATCACTCGGATCCAAAGAACTAAGTGGTCTTTCAGTTCCATCAACGAGAGTTAGAGGGCCACCCTGCTTCCATGAAGACTGACCACGAACCAACATAGTTACATTATCAGAGCCTGGAGCACCACTAGACTGCTTCGTAATTATACCTGGGAGTTTACCAACAAGAGCTTGTGAAACATTACTTGATACAGTTTTAACTATCTCTGCACTATTTATGGCAGCCACAGAACCAGTCAAGTGTGCTTTTTTCTGAACACCATATCCCACAACTACAACTTCATCCAAATGATATGTATCCTCTTTCATAACAACATTTATTTGGTCTCGACCAGATATTTTAATTTTCTGATCAATTAAACCAATCTGAGAGAAGATTAATACTCCATCCTGTGAAGAGACAGAAAGTTCATATTTTCCATCCAGGTCAGTTGCCGCACCTGTATGTGAACCTTCTAACATTACAGTAACACCTGGCAATGGTGCCCCAGACGCATCCCTAACGATGCCATACACCCGGTTGATCTTGGCCTGCATCAATGAAGATAAGAAACAGGTTGCCGTGAGCAACAGGGACAACATAAAAATCTTTTTCATAATTAAAATAGAAAGGTTGGTATCAGGATATCATCTAAAGTTGGATGAATTCCCATTTACTCTTTATTAGTTTTAATATATTTTTTAGTAGGTACAAATATAATAAAAAAATTTATTAACAATCCTTTTGTTATATAACTATATAAAAAATAATGTATGACATATTAAATATTATAATACAACCTAAAACGTTTTTAAAATTAAATACTATGCTCAGATAAATTACAAGTGGTGATATTGTGTTAAAAATTTCCATACAATTAAAAGTTTAATGTTAATTATAATTGTGACAAACACGGAAATTCAGTATTTTTGCAAAAAAGAAAAACTAATGATCGAACTTGGTATTAAAGGACATCAAGAGACAATAGTTACAATGGCTAATGTAGCCTCTACAGTGGGTAGCGGCAGGGTAAGTGTTTTTGCTACCCCTATGATGATTGCTCTAATGGAAAAGGCTGCAGCCATATCCATAGAACCTTACCTCTCAGAGGGACAAAGTTCGGTTGGTACGAGTATATGCGTTACTCATGTTTCTGCTACTCCTATCGGAATGAAAGTTTGGGCTGATACTGAAATAATAGGTATAGACCGCAGAAAAATCACTTTTTCCGTAAAAGCATATGACGAATCAGGGCTTATAGGTGAAGGTACGCATGACAGGTTCATAATAGATGCAGACAAATTCAAAGAGAAAGCTTACAAGAAATTATAATTATCATTTATAACTAAAAGATTATGAAAAGAATAGTATTGCTAAGACATGGACAGAGCAGTTGGAATTTGGAAAACAGATTTACAGGCTGGACTGACGTTGATCTTAGTCCGCTCGGTATTCAGGAAGCAGAACGTGCAGGAAATGATTTGGTAAAAGCTGGAATCAGTTTCAGCCGCGTCTATACTTCTTACCTCAAACGTGCAGTAAAAACAATGAATTGCGTGTTGGATAAAATGAATCTCGACTGGATTCCTGTTGAAAAGACATGGCGTCTAAACGAGAAGCATTATGGTATGCTGCAAGGGCTTAATAAAAGCGAAACAGCACAAAAATACGGTGAAGAGCAGGTACATATATGGCGTCGCAGTTATGATATTGCACCTGAAGCAATTTCAGAAAATGACAGTCGCAATTCAATAAATGATGAGAGATATGCAGATGTCCCTGATGAATACATACCACGTACAGAATCCTTAAAAGATGCAATTGCACGTGTTATGCCTTATTGGGAATGTAACATTTTCCCTCAACTAAAGAAAGATGACAGTATTCTTGTTGTTGCACACGGCAATAGTTTGAGAGGTATTGTAAAACATCTTAAGAACATATCTGATGAGGCGATTTCACAGTTAAATCTACCTACAGCAGTTCCGTATGTATTTGAATTTGATGATAAACTTCATCTTGTAAAGGATTATTTCGTTGGTGATCCTGATATGATAAAGAAATTAATGGAAGCAGTAGCTAATCAAGGAAAGGCAAAATAATGGAATACAGAATTGAACGCGATACCATGGGCGAAATGAAGGTGCCTATGGAGAAATATTGGGGAGCTCAGACAGAGCGCAGCCATGAAAATTTCAAAATTGGTGTAGACAGGGAAACAATGCCTTATGAAATAGTAAGAGCATTTGCCTATCTAAAAAAAGCCTGTGCAATTGTTAATTGCAAATTAGGAAAGTTGGATCAAAGAAGAGCTGATGCTATAAGTAAGGCTTGTGATGATATTTTAGCTGGGAAGTTAGATGGTAATTTTCCACTGGTAGTATGGCAAACAGGATCTGGCACACAATCTAATATGAATATCAATGAGGTTGTTGCCAACCGTGCTATGGAAATTCTCGGTGTTGATTTTAGAAATAAGGAAGCTATTGATGTAAAGAGTCCTGATTTTATACACCCGAATGACCATGTCAATATGGGACAGAGTTCTAATGATACCTTCCCTACAGCACTCAGAGTTGCAACTTCTTTGTTGGTACAGAATGTACTCCTTCCAGGAATTGACAAGTTAGAGGCAAGTCTTTGGAAAAAATCTGATGAGTTTGCAAAGATTGTAAAGATCGGAAGAACTCACCTTCAGGATGCTACTCCACTTACGTTAGGTCAGGAGTTCAGTGGCTATGCTTATATGCTTAAAGCAAGCAGAGAACAAATCTTAGCCACAATGCCTTTTGTATGCCAGTTGGCAATAGGCGGTACAGCTGTCGGAACAGGTCTTAATACACACCCTCAGTTTAGTGAGAAGGTATCCGAGGAACTGAATAAAATGACAGGAACAAAGTTTGACTTTGTATCACATCCTAACAAATTTCACGCTCTTACAAGCCATGATGCAGAAGTATTCCTAAGTGGAGCTTTAAATGCCATGGCTGCAAATATGATGAAAATAGCTAACGATGTAAGATGGCTCGCTTGCGGTCCTCGTTGCGGTATAGGCGAAATAAGCATTCCTGAAAACGAACCAGGAAGTTCTATTATGCCAGGAAAAGTAAATCCTACGCAATGTGAAGCCGTAACTATGGTAGCTGTACAGGTAATGGGCAATCATGTCGCTGTTTCAACAGCAGCAAGTCAAGGCAATTTTGAACTAAATGTATTCAAACCTGTCATTGCCTACAATTTACTACAAAGCATCCGTTTGTTAGGTGAGGTTTCAGTAAGTTTCAATGACAACTGCGTATGCGGCATAAAAGCCAATGAAAAGAATATTGATGCCAAACTTCATAGCAGTCTAATGCTTGTAACAGCATTGAACCCTCATATAGGGTATTCAAATGCAGCAAAAATAGCCAAAGCAGCTCATCACAATGGGACTACTCTGCGTGAAGAAGCTATAAAGTCAGGACTTCTCACAGCTGAAGAATTTGATGCTTGGGTTGTACCTGAGAATATGACTTCACCAAAAGCATAAATTTCAATAAGCAGACATCAAAGGTAGCTCGAATAGCCTTTGGTGTCTGTTTTTGATTTTATCAATTATAACTAACAAATATTATCTATAAAAAACTATCTATTATATGCTGACCTTTAGTAAACTTATTTGCAATGCTATTGCGAATATGAATATTTCATTGCCTTTTAAAATGATATTGTTAGGGGTCTGTTCAGATGAAGTTAATAAGAACTCGTCAGAAAAAATCAAAAAGCAGATTTCTATAGAGCCTTCGAGTAGGGTTAATTATGATGATATTGCTAAAAAAGTAGAATATTGGTTCGGATGTATAGACAATCTGAAATATGATTGCTCTATAGACGACTTGGCAATAACATTTAATGTTTCCAATAGAATTTTACATAACTATTTTCAGGTAATCCTAAAAAAAGATTTTAGAACTTATAAAATCGAAAAAAGAATATTAAGGGCAAAGGAAATCCTGATTGAAGAAGACTACATAAAAATCAGTAAGGTTGCCGAAATACTCGGGTTTAAAGACAAATCAAACTTTCACCGCCAGTTCAAAAAAATTGTAGGTTGTTCACCATGTAAATGGAGGGATTCCTCTGGTCATCCTGAAATAGCATAAAAATAGTGCTATAAGTCACTATCTTTCAGCATTGGAAGCGGATTTTTATCACTTTGTCTGGCACCTAATTTTTCTAATTTAGCACATGTCTGTAAGATACTTTGCCCAGATGGAGATAATTTTCGTTCTCCTTCCTCATAAGCCTTTGAAGCATTTTCCAAGGCCTTGCCTATTGCTTCATATTTTTTAACAAACTGCCCTACCCTATCCAATATTTCATTAGCAAGATCATACACCTTTTCGTGATTTTGCGCCTGTTCTATTTGCGACCAGGTCATATTTATAATCCGCAAAGCTGCGAAAAGTGTCTGTTCATCAGCAATAAACACATTCTTTTCCATTGCCCTACGCCATAAGCCTGTATCTACATTCAACGCTGCCCAAAGAGCTCCAGTATTTGGCACAAACATAATAACATAGTCGATTCTAAGTTTTGGATACTTTATATATGAAGAATAATCCTTAGCTGCAAGTTCGGTAACATGTTTCCATAAACTGTCTATATGAGCTTTCAGAAACTTATTTCGTTCTTCTTCATTATCAGCATTTACATAATCAATAAATGAAGTCAGCGAAACTTTTGAGTCAATGACTACGTCACGCTTTTGATCCAGATGCAAGATAATATCGGGACGCAACATACTTCCAGTTTCATTTTTAATAACATTTCCACGTTCATCTCTTATGAGAGACTGTATATCATAATGTATCCCTGATACAAGTCCCTGACTTTCCAAAAGTTCATTTAAGACGGTTTCGCCCCAATCCCCCTGCACCTTAGTACCATGCTTTAAAGCATTTGCCAATTCATCGGCACTTTTTCTTGCAGCTTCACTGTGGAGCATTAGGTCTTCTATTTTTGTTTTCATTTGAACGCCCAATTCTGTTTGCCTTATAGTACTGTCGTCCATTGACTTCTTCATTTTATCAATAGTTTCCTTCAAAGGATTTACAATCTGCCCTATGCTGGATGAACTACTTTCAGAAAACTCTTTCTGCCGTTGCTTTAGCATTTCATTAGTAGACAATTTAAGGCTATCCTGCATCTTTTCCACAATAAGATTAAAGCGTTTTTCCTGTGCCTCAAATTCCTCCTTATGTCGTTGCTCATTAAGTGACAACATATCTCGTGCTGAATTATATATAGAGTCGTACTTTTCTTTTTCCTTATCTAAATCACATTTCAACCTTATATTCTCCTCAAATAAATCTTGAGTCTTCTTTTTGTAAAATATATAGCATAGCACAAAACCTATAATTGCAGCAGCAAAAGCCAATATCACTATTCCTATTGTATCCATTTTATTATTAATTAATATTATGAATATAATAAAAATCGTATATGCCACAAAATAAAAGTTATATATAGCAGAAACAGAACTGCTAATAAAAATAAGTCATTGTATATATTATGATGTTTGTGTATTTTTGTGAATATTAATCAATTAATAGAGTTGAGTTTTTTGTTGTGAATATATTATTTATTGCTGGAAATATTCCACTTCCTACAAGGGAAAGCAACAGGATTATAATAGATATAGCAGAACGTCTTATCTCAGCTGGTCATCATATCTGTTTACTGTATCCAAAAGAAAAATGCCCAGCAATCATAAAAAATTTACCCAAATTCAGATATTTAAAAGACCTTCCAGATAAATGGAAAGATGGAAAGATAACAGTTAACTCTCTGTCTTATTATAGGCTTCCCTTTTCACCTATAGCCTTTTTCCTAATTACTCTTATTCGAAAAAAGTTAATAAAAGCGGTAGCAAAGATAGAATTACCTGACATAATACACGCCCATTATGTAATGCCTGATGGATATTTTGCATATATGCTTTATAAATTCTATAAAATACCATATATAATTTCATCAAGAGGTTCAGACATAAAGAATATTAGAAAATCCAGAGGATATATAGGACAGTATAATAAAGTATTAAAAAATGCTGCTGCTGTTGTAGTACACAATCTTTATCAAAAAGAATATTTTGACAAAAATTTTGGAACCAACTCTATTATAATAAGCCATGGAATAGATAAAAACCTTCTTCAAGAGAAATCGCTGCCAAAAGAAAAACATGAAATAACTATAACAACTGTTGCTTCCCTAATTGAACTTAAACGTATTTCATGGGTAATAAGGGCGGTAAAAAATTATACTGGAGATAAAGAAATAAAACTCAAAATTATAGGTTCAGGGCCTATGAAAGATGAGCTTATACATTTGGCAGGGAACAGTTCCAACATAGTATTTTATGGGAAATTACCTCATACTGAGGTTTGTACGCATTTGCATGAAAGTGATATTTTCGCTCTTCCAAGCCGAACAGAAACCCTCGGACTGGTTTACCTGGAGGCAGCAGGGAAAATGAATGCAGTAATTGCAACAAAGAATACTGGAGTATGGGGAAACTTTGCAGATAGGAAAGAGATGTTGTTCGCCTGTGACTTTGAGTCATTTTCGTCATTACTATACGAGGTCATAAATAATGATACATTAAGGAATGAGTTGGCAATCAATGCTTTTAACAAAGTTAGAGAAAACTATACCTGGGATAAAGTCATCGAGAATTATGATGAAATATACCACAAAGCTTTGAAACATACTTATTTATAATTTCATTAATCTGAGGAGATACCTTTATAGCATAAATACAATATATACCTAATATTAATATAATAGACGTTCTAATAAAGGCGTCTGTCATAACTAGTAGCATATTATCATAATTGACATATATAGGAGATATATAGGTTCTCCATAAAATATCAGATAGAAATATAAGAATAAACACAGGAATTGTCTTTAGTTCTTCCAATGAAAATGGAGAAACTTTTAGTAAGCGATTTATAAGGCTTAAAACCAAAAAATAATATGCTATATATGAGAATAATGTTGCCGCTGCTGCACCTGCCATTCCCCAAATTGGAATAAGTAGGATATTAAGTACAATCGATGAAAATGTAAGAAAAACAGTAAAAATTATCGAAAGGTAATAATAACGGGAATAACCTAAAGCTGTAGCCCCAATACCTAAGACAGAATTTAACAATCTACTCATTCCGATAATAATTACCACCATTTTACCAGCACGATAAATATCTCCATTAGGTAATAAATCAAAAAACAAATCAAGATTTGTCCAAATTATAAAAAATAGAAATACTCCTGCAATTAACTGATGCAGAGCAACATTTCTACAAAGACCATTAACTTTTGTTATGTCTTTATTCGCCATAGCTTCTGAAATCATAGGACGGGAAATAGCCCCTAATGACCGATATGGCATTTCTACTATCATAGCAATATTGACGGCTATCGTAAAAATTCCTGCTGCAAAAAGCCCTTCTTTTCCAGCAAGGAAAAATTTATTCAATAAAGGTGTAATATTTCCGGCTAACGCCGATGTAATCATAAAAAGTGTATAAAACAGAAAATCCCGTTTAATTTTTGGAGGTATTTCTTTCCAATCTATTTTAAAAGAAACTCTCCTTAGAGAAAAGAGATAGATAATATTTAAAACAGCTGCCACACCATAAGAAGCGCAAAAACATATCACTAAACCTTTAAGTGAAATAAAATCAAAACCATACAGCAGATACAATATCAGAAGCATTATTCTAAGTCCTACTTCTCTTATAAATTTTGGTACTGCTATTCTGAGAAGTAAGTTAGAATTGGTTTCAAATACGGAAGTATAAAGCATGAAAAATGCAAGTGGTATTACAAAATAAATATAATCCACAAATAGAGGAGACTTATCTGCAAAAGCACCTGCAATATTTTCCCTGAATATAAAAAAAACAGCAAGAAATATTAAAAAGCCTATAAATGGGACTATAATTGTCCAGCCAAAAAAGCCCTTATCTTTATTTTCTTCATCCTTAAAATAGGGGTAATACCTCATTGCGGACGAATTAGTCCCTAACTGTGCAAGACCTGAAAATAACATTGCTGCCTGGGCAAGAACATCAACCAGACCTATTTCTTCAGCAGTAAGTAATTTTGTCTGTATAAAAAAGGTGGTAATAAAACCTATTGCCACCCCAAAGTAGTTGGCAATAGTCCCCTTTATACTTTGCCGTACAACTACTCCCATAATATTCTACTCCTGAGAAATAAACTTTCTTATGAGTTTAGATACCGTATCTATCTCATCTACAGTTATATAAGGATGAATTGGAAGAGAAAGGACAGTATCGCAAAGATTTATTGTCACAGGATTTGTAGATTCAGCATAATTCAAAAAGGCATAAGCCGTCTGAAGATGCATTGGCTTAGGATAATATACCATGCTTGGCACCCCTTCCGATTTTAAGAATGCTTGCAGAGCATCCCTTTGTTGTCTATTTTTCAGTCGTATGGTATATTGAGCCCAAGAAGAAAGGAACCCGTCAGGTATTATAGGAGTTTTTACTATATCATGCAGCCTTTCTGTATAAGCCATTGCAGCCTTATTTATATCAGTTAGTTCATAATCCTTGAAAGCTTTAAACTTAACCTGAAGAACAGCTGCTTGCAAAGTATCCAATCTTGAATTTATACCAATCCTTACATTATCATACTTAAATGAACCCTTACCATGTACTCTGTAAGACTCTATCAGAGTGGCAAATTCTTCATTGTCAGTAAATACGGCACCTCCATCTCCATAACAGCCGAGTGGTTTAGCAGGGAAGAAAGATGTAGCGCCTATATCACCGAAACTACAAGCCTTTTGTCCATTGATAACGCCTCCAAAACCCTGAGCTGCATCCTCTACTATATAAAGTCCGTATTTATCTGCTATTTTCCTTATCTTCGGATAATCAGCAGGCAAGCCAAACAAATCAACAGCTATAATAGCCTTCGGTCTGAGTTCACCCTTATCAATTACAGCTTTTATGTTTTCTTCAAGTGACTTTGCATCAAGATTATAAGTATCCTCACAGACATCGACGAATACTGGTGTTGCCCCCTCGAGTGAAATCACCTCTGAAGATGCAAAGAAAGTAAAATCAGGTACAAACACAGCATCTCCAGACTTTACTCCCAATGCTTTAAGCGATAGCGTAAGTGCCTCAGTTCCATTGGCACACGAGATGCACCTTTTCACACCTACATAACTGGCAAGTTCTGTTTCCAATTCTTTTACCGCTTTTCCCATTATGTATCCACCTGATGCTGCGGTATCTATAAGTGCTTTATCAATCTGATTTTTAAGCACATTATATTGTCTTACAAGATCTCTAAACTGCATAGTCTCTATATTTCTGTTAAACCATTATCTGTTTCTGTATATTTCCTTCCACAAGAAGGACATTCTAAAATATTAGGAAGCCGTGTTCCACACTCACACACCCAACCTATTCTTCGTGCCGGTACTCCTGCCACCAATGCATAATCTTTTATATCTTTAGTAACAACTGCTCCGGCAGCAACAAAAGCACACTTTCCAACTTTATGTCCACATACCACTGTGGAATTAGCTCCGAGAGAAGCACCTTTACATATCACAGTTCGGAGGTATTTTCCATGTACGGGATAGTTGGCACGTGGAATACGTACATTAGTAAAAACGCAAGAAGGACCGCAAAAAACATTATCTTCAAGTTCAACTCCCTCATATACAGATACATTATTTTGTATACGGACTCCGTTCCCTATCTTAACATTATTTGCCACATTGACATTTTGTCCCAGGGAGCAATTCTCCCCTATTTCAGCTCCTTTCTGAATATGACAAAAATGCCAAATCTTAGTACCCTTACCTATTTTCACTCCATCGTCAATATAACTGGTTTCGTGAACAAAATATTCTTTTTCCATTATTTATTATCAATTATTTGCTGCACCTTCTCAAGAACCTTAACCACTTCATAACCAGATCTTCCGTCTGCTATATCTATTTTATCATCAAGATGAGAAATAAAATAGTTCATTTCCTCGGTTAAAGGCATTTTACGCTCATACTCTATTATTTCATCCCCCTGTTCCACTTTAACAGGTAGACCTTCATGAAAATCTATATGCTTATTATAAAATATTATATTCTTATCCTTACTTGAATCTTCAAAAGAAATCATCCCCTTGCTTCCTATAACTACAAGCCGATGCTCTTTGAATGGATGCAACCAAGACGTAAATATATGACCATGAACATTATCAGGATATGAAAGATGAGCAATGGTAGAATCATAAATATTTTTCTGTAAGAATTTCTCTCCACTTGCACTTATAGATAAAGCATTTTTACCTATTATAAAATCAAAGATTGAAATATCATGAGGAGCAAGAGACCAAAAAACATTTTCTTCTGTCCTAACAGTACCAAGATTAAGCCTATTGGAATAAATATAATGCAACTTTCCTATCTTCCCTTCATCTACCAGTTCTTTTATCTTGATAATTGCAGGATGAAACAAAAGCAAATGTCCCACCATAAGACGACCACCCGTCTTTTCGGCGATTTGAACAAGTTCCAGAGCATCCGATGAAGAAAGTGTCATCGGTTTCTCAACCAACACATTACAACCTCTTTCCAACAATTTTTTTGCTGTCACATAATGTAAAGGAGCAGGCACTGCAATAGTATAGCCATCAAAACCATCATCCAAGGCTGCATCCAAATTATCAAATCCCTTCACAGGAAAATCCAACAACAGCGCCTCCAACTTAGACTTATCATTCTCCACAATTCCTGCTAAGTTTCCGAGTTCCCAAAGTGTCTTAATATGGTTCTTGCCCCACCTTCCGCCTCCGATTACACATATTTTTTTCATATACAGATCAGTTATAAAAAATAACTTTCAAATATATGTATTATCTATGAAAAACAGGAGAAAATTCTTAAAACAATGTTACCCAGTTGTCTAATAACTCATGGAAAATCATAAATATCTATACTTCATAATAAAACAGAAAAAATGTTTTAAATAGTAGTCTTATACATAAGACAATTAGTGATATTTTTATTATAAAACTTGGAAGGTCCCTTTCAGTAAAGTTTCATCTCTCGAAGATGGTCCAATCATGACTGTGAACATACCTGGCTCTATTATTTTTTTCATATTGACATCATAGAACATAAGCATCTTTTTGTTTATTTTAAAGGTTACTTCCTTTTCTTCACCAACATCCAGATGTATTCTTTTAAATCCTTTAAGTTCCTTAACAGGACGAGTAACAGAAGATACCTGATCATTAATATATAGCTGTACAATTTCATCTCCTGCCATAGAACCAGTATTTTTAACCTTTACCGAAGCTGTTATACAACCATCTGTAGATATTTTCATTGCAGAAAGCCTTAAATCGGAATAAGAGTAGTTTGTATAAGATAAACCAAATCCAAATTCATATAGAGGAGATATTGGAGAAAACCTAAATTGTCTTATATATGATGATGGTTTATAATTATAGTATATAGCAAGTTGCCCTACACTCCTCGGGATTGTAATAGGCAGTTTCGCTGAAGGATTAACATCTCCGAATATAATTTCAGCAATTGCCCTACCCCCATACATACCAGGTTCCCACGCCTCTATCAAAGCTTCTGCCTCTTCTGCTATTCTATTTACACCAAGCGGTCTTCCTGAAACTAAAATCACTATAGTAGGCTTTCCATTTGCCATTATTCCTTCAATCAATTCGTTTTGTAACCCAGGAAGTTCAATATCAGAACGATCTGCATTTTCACCACAAGTTAATTCATCAGGGATATACCTATTCATATAATCCCCCGCTACAATAATATTTACATCGCAATTCTTTGATTCTGCTATAGCACTATAAACTTTAGTCTTACTCATTTTCATAGGGTAAGTACCTTGATTTATAAAAATAAAATCTTTTTCAGGAGCAAGTTTCATAAGCCCCTCTAATATTGTAATATAATTTTCACGTTTTTGTTTAGCTGTCCAGTCACCCATAATATTAGGGTCATCAGCATTTATACCAGTAACCAATATACGTTGCTTTCCTTTTTTCGCTAACGGAAGAATACCAGTATTCTTTAGTAAAACTATTGATTCTCTTGATGCTATAAGTGAAGTTTTTCTGTGTTCCTCACATAGTCTAACTTTTTTTGATGTAATACTGTCAGCATAAGGCTGTTCAAATAAACCTAGCATAAATTTCATTTTAAGCAGCCTTCTTACAGATTTATCAATTCTATCTTCAGGAATTTTTCCTTCTCTTACTAATTCACATACCGCTTTGTTCCAATACGGACCATGCATATGCATATCTAATCCAGCATCAAGTGCTATTTGAAATGAACCTTTTATATTTTCAGCGATATGATGAAATTTAGCAAGACGTTCAATGTCATCCCAATCGCTTATTATTACTCCAGAAAAACCAAATTCTTTACGCAAAACATCGTCAAGAAGCCATTTATTTGCATGGCAAGGAACTCCTGAGATTTCATTATGTGCAGGCATCAAAGATAGAGGATGTGCTTGTAAACCACGTTCAAAAGGGGGCAGATAAACTTCTCTCAATGTTCTTTCAGACAAATCGGCAGGAGATGAATTTATACCATTATATGGTTGTCCGCCACCAGCTAAATGTTTTATACAAGCTGCAACAACTTCCATAGAATTAAGATCTCCTTGATATCCCAATATAGATTTATATGCCATCTCTCCAACTAAATATGGATCCTCACCGAATGTTTCTCCTGTTCGTCCCCATCTCGCATCACGACTTATATCAGCATTAGGGCTATAAGTCCAATGCATATTCATAGACCGCATTTCTTTTGCAGTCTGACGTGCTATAGTATAAGCCAATACAGTATCAAAAGAAGAGGCAATTCCTATATTGGTTGGATATACGGTATTTTCAGGACAGTTTGAATTACCGTGAACTGCATCTATTCCGAATATCAATGGAATACCAAGACGACTTTTCATTGCCAATTTCTGTAATAGGACGGCTTCTTCTGCTGTATAAACATGCAAAAATGAACCTACTCCACCTTTAAGTACTATACTTTTTATTGAATCAATACCCACATTCGGATAGAATCCGAAAGCATCTCCTGAATTTATTTTGTCTTCTGACAACTTGCTTGAAGAAACAAACCTTATATGTTCAATTCCTACGAGTTGATTCATTTGACCCACCTTTTCGTAAAGGCTCATTCTACCTAATAAATCCTCAACTCTATCATCTATCGGGGCAGATGGGTTTTTATATAATGGAATTTTATCTTTAGAATGAACTAAAGATATACTAAAAAAAATTCCAAAAATATAACTTATAATACCTATCAGGTTAATATGGCCTACACTCATAAATTTATTCTTTACTATTTACTTTATTTATAAAATTTTT
>CAMQDS010000006.1 GCA_946999645.1 uncultured Bacteroidales bacterium | reverse complement strand
ACGAATTGTAAAAAAACTTAACATCGGCTTTACATGGACTTAACTTTTCAAAAGGCGTTTGAACGGTATTCAAAGTAAAATTTAACATAAGGCATTAAAAAGGGTTATTTCGGGGCTATTTCGCCCCGTTTTTATTTATACGCCTATTCCCTTCATTAATGACTCAATATGTACTGTAATGCCGTGTATTCTATTAATTAGGGCGTATTTCAGGATAGAGTAGTTCACCATCGAATTACCTGTAACCGGCAGCGGACAATTATTTTTGCCCGTAAGACTTCCTGCGTCTTGTAAAATAGCATTATACGCCCTGTACTGCTGTGTAAACGTGTTTTTACGCCATTAAAAGCAATTTCCAAAGATACTATATAATCCTTGCGGGAATATGGGAAATTTCCCGTATTCCCGTATAGATTTCTGTCTTATGACAGGGTCTGAAAATACCTGATTTTTGGCGTTAGGGTTACATTTAGGGTTACAAAACTTGGTTTTTTGAAACGGCTACGAGGGGATATATGGTCATTTTTCGGCATAAAAGTACAATATAAAACGTTTTTAACTGACCTTTATGTCAGTAAAAAGACGTAAAAAATAGGGTTAAATGCCTATATAAAAGGTATTTAACTCAAAAGGAGGCTCGAAAAAGTGTGTATTCCGGTCTTTTTTGCACCATTTCGAGGATGTCATCGAAATGGTTTTATCCTATTTCCTTATTGGAATTGCTCCGTTTGAATATTTTTTCTGAACGCAGCCGAGTACGAGATCTATATGTCTTATTGTGTCTTTTGGGATTCTTATTGGCGCATGTGTCTGATGTCCATCAGGATATGTATCCTTGTTGCTGGAATATGCAATAATATAGTCTCCTCCATCATCCTGGAGCTGCTTGGTAATTCTAAACTCTGATGTTTCAATGACATAGTTTCTACCATTTATAATTAGCCTTCTATCGTTGACCCTTTTTAAGGCTGATATGGAACCACTAGGATATTCAACCATGCTATCACCATAATGCCTAATCGCGGCAGTGGCCTCTGGGAACCAGTCACCGGCATCTATCCATTCTGATACATGTGATTGACCATTATCAGTATCTACCATCAAGTCGTTAATACCACCAATAGTAGCTATATCATCATAAAAAGGGATACGCTTTTTATTAGGTAATTCTTTCCTTAATAAATCAATAGGATTTATATTAAATTCTGTTACAAACTTATCAATAAAATTATCTGATATACCTCTACTACCATTTAGGGTATTGTTTAATTGTTGTGGGAGAATATATCGGAGGATATGTGGCTGAATATAAGCAGCCAAATTGATGCAAGTTCAGAGTGGCAGATTTGTAAAACAACGGCATATAACAACCTTATGTTTTATATGAATGACGCTAAAACTGAAAGTAGTGTAATGTGGGTTGTCGGTCCTGCCGGCATTGGCAAGAGCACTGCTGCAACTTCTTTTGCAGCTCAAAATCAGAACGTCTTCCGCTTCAGTTTTTTGAGTTCTTTGTCTATTAGTTCCTTTACGAGCCTGTCAACCTGGGGTGCTGGTCCTATGAAGTGTCTTTTCGGAATCTTGATGTTACTGCCTGTTTTTTTCAGCGCCATTCTCTGCCAGAATGAAGCTTCAGTGCTAATATCCTTTCCCTTGACTCCGCCTCCAGCTTCATAGTGCTTTGCCCAGAAGAATTTTTTCATTTTTGGTGTTACAGGGATATTGGCTCCTTCGTTATGCACCTGTGCATAGTCAGCATTGTTCCGTATCCTGACATTGCCTCTGCCAGGCACATAGTCTGTGGAAGTCATCAGGTGATTGGTCCCAGAGAGCAAGGTACCATAAGAGCCTTTGGCCCCTGAAAAGCCAAGTGTACGCCTGTAAGGAGACTTCCAGGACTGGCCGTAGAATCCGCCTCTCCGGAAGTTCTCCCTGACACTCTCCGTCACCTCACGTCCGACCTTGACAGGCAGCACCCTCTCTTGCAGTCGCTTTATCTCCTGCATTCTCTTCTCTATGAGGCTTTTCATATCCGGTGCTGACATTTTTATGAAGTTTTTTTGTTTATTAAATTAATTCGTTATATTTGCGTTAGACGATTTCGTAGCTAATGACTACCAATTCGTCGCCGCGGGGGCTATCAGAATTTATTCTGGTGGTCCGCTGCATTTTTAGTAGACTCTATAGTACTCATTTTCGCTAATCTTTATCCAAACTTCTTTTATATTAGGATTAATAGAAATTTTATTGCCAATAATCCTTTTTATATAAGAATCTGTTAAATCAGGCTTGTCAATAATCAGTCTTCCACACTGTTTAAAACCATGATTTAACATATTTCTCAACGCCCTTTTAGGATTATCAGATGTAAAACCTTCATGCTCATACCATACTCCGTCTATATTCAAATCAGGGCATTTACCATAAAATGGAGTCCCTTTTAGTGATGAATAATAACAATCATATTCAAAGAGAGTATAACGTCTCTTTTTAGGGGTCAAGCTGGCTACCTTTCCTTGCTTTGCAAAGAACATTGCATCCTCATAGAGCGATTGAAAGTCAGAATCTTTTCTATTTACGAGATTGCTAATGCGTATTTCTCCACCATTTTCGGTCTTGATGATATCATATTTACTTCCAATTTTATCTATGCAATTTTTAATGAACTCACAGCTATTACAATCTTTCTGACGATTTATGAAAAGTGATTTTATTGTGTTTTTAAAGCCTTTAACATTATAAAAATCACAAGAGGCACACGATTTAGGAAAATACGAGTGCTTGTCTGAGAATAGTTTGCCGTCTTTGCCCGGATTGTTTTCAAGTCCCTTTTGTGCAGGAACAGGCTTAAATTCCCTTATCGCATTGTCGTTTACAGGATCGTCCGTCTGTCTGAGCGTACACTTGCAGTTCCATCGGTCGCCGGGATGATGCTCGTTCCAGAACGGATGGTTCACCGGCAGCGTGAGCTTGCTCGCCCAGTACTGCCTGTGCAGAGGATCCTGATTAGGGGATGTAGTAGGCATCCATCGGACATTCGGATAGACATCTGTCTCATCCACGAAGTGCTGCCAGTCTGCAGCCTGGTGAGCTCTTATTACAGCGGTGTTGTACTCTGTCTTCAGCCATGGCCCGTAAAAATGGTTCGTTTTCTTGAACCTTCAGATAGCATCATAAACGTTCAATCTGTTGTATAATAGTACTTTAAGTAGAATGTTAATAAAATAAGATTTCATGGAAAATCTTTAGTAGAATCAATTTTTGGGTGTAAATTTGGGTGCAGAAATCAAAACACCCAAAAGTATGAACATCAAGCGTAATATTATCTTCACGTTGGAAAGCAGAAAAAAGGACGGAGTTCTCATTATAGAGAATGTACCTATCCGTATGCGTGTCAATTTTGTTTCCAAACGAATTGAATTTACAACAGGTTATCGTATTGATGCTGCGAAATGGGATACTGATAAGCAGCGAGTAAGAAACGGTTGCACAAACCAACTGAAACAATCAGCTTCTGAAATCAATTCTTCGCTCTTGGAGTATTAAACGAAAATACAGTCAACCTTTAAGAGGTTTGAGGTGGAGGAAGAAATAGTTAAAATTGTAGAGCAAGTAGATTAAGCATTTTGCATTATGACAAACCAAATCAAAGCACTCTTGTCCAAATTATCAGACTTACACAAAGCAGAACAAAAGAGGATAAAGCAAGAAGAAGAGAAAGGGAAATACTTTAATATATTTTCTGCTCTGCACCTCTGCTCGGACGAAACGCGTTTGCATTCACGCTTACTAGCTGTGCTTCTCAACCCTAAGGCGAAGCATGGTTTAGGCAATGAGTTTCTCAAATCCTTCCTCCGTACTATAGGCTTACCACAGGACTATATTTCGGACTGCAAAGAACCTATCGTGGAGCGAAGTATTGGCAAGGTAACAGATGTGACAGGCGGACGTATAGATATTATTCTTGAAGATAGTAAACAAAAGCATGCCATTATCATTGAGAATAAAATCTATGCAAATGACCGGTCTAATCAATTACTTCGATATCACAACTATGGAAAAAAGCAGTTTGGGGAACATAATTTCAAGTTGATATATCTTACCTTAGATGGCTGTGAACCTTCAGACTATTCATTGGGAAGAGAAAAGTTTGAACTCATCAAACTCTCCTATGCGCGAGATATCCTCAAACTATTAGAAGATTTGGCTCAGTCCATTCCTCCCATGCCTATTCATAGCTCTATCAAAGATTATATCAAGATTATTAAGCAACTCACACATCAAGATATGGAAACAAAATACAAGAACAATCTAATTAAAGAGGCTATTGATAACATTGAGGGTGCTTCAGAACTGCTCAGCCTAGCCAAAGAGATAGGAGATACATTGGTTAACAACTATATTATTAAGCCCTTAACGGAAATTGGCTTTGAGCAACATCATGATGACAACGGTGCTTTATGGAAAGATTTAGATGAATCAAATGCGATTGTCATTAAGACTGATGACAAAACATATTGGAAGAATGTTTGGATTGGTATCACGTCAAAAGCCCCAATACCATATCAAACGAAATTAGATTGTTTTACAGATGTGCCTACCCAAAGTTATCCTTATGGTTGGAGTTGGATTTCTGATGACGGAAACAACAACTGGAATAACCCAGTCGAATATCCTGCAATAAAAAAGGGTGTAGTACTCGAGTGGATAGAGAAAAAGGTTGCCGAAATAGAAACTTATTTTAATGTAAGGTCCTGCAAGCAACAATAACTTGCAGGAGTACTCTATTCGTTATTTCTCCAAATGCTTCTTCAATTCTCCTTGCTCCTGTTGAATACGCTTCTGCTCCAATAACAACTCAGTTTGTCTCTGCAAAGCCTGCTCGTAATCAACTACCTTTTGTTGCATCAGCTGAATCGCTTTGGAATTGCGATGCGTGTTAAAGATGCCGTCAATGATCACCAAGCCCACGTTAGGAGTATTGTAAATGGCATAACGGATAATTTCTCTACGCTCGTTGGGATCGGCGATGGCTCTGAGATGACTAAACTTCAAATGCTCCGGCTCTCTATTAATCGGTAGTCCTGCAAATCGCAGAATGCACTGCATCACGAGTTGGCAATGGTAAGGACTTTGTTCTGTATCAAAATAAAGGATATTGCGTTTACATTCGGGAAATGATGCCCGATACTCCAGAACTTGCCCATTGACAAGAGCTGCTGCAACGATGGCAGTCACATTGAAAGTTTTCTTGTCTTTCGCCTTACCTGTCGATACACTGAAATTACCCAGCATGCCGAGAATAGCTTCACCTGCTTCATCTTCCTCCTGTCTTTCGTCCTGATAGTCCGAAAGCGAGGTCAGCATCCACAATAATCTTGCGACCTACTTGCGTAATGGCACGATTGATTTTGCCACTCTGTTTGATACGATTAGCTGTGGGCAGACTGCACCCAAAGAGGCGTGCAATGCCAGCCAAGCCGTATACATATCGTTTTTCTTCTTTGGAGGAAACCTTTGGCGTTTCTCCATTCGTGGACATATTGCCGTGTTGTGCCAAGAAGAGCAATTCTTCACCCGTCATCTGCCATACAGGCTTGCCCAGTAATTCATTTATTGTCATAATTCCATTGTTTTGAAATGAAAATTCGTCCTTGCGCATAGGGCATTCAGTCAGCTCTGACGATGCAAAAGTAGGGGGTTTTTGATGTTATTCCAAGAGGCAAGGATGTAGCAGGAAGTATAGGGAAACACAAGGAAATCAATAACTATCAAAAACACTAAATACATATTCAAAAAATGGATAGTTTTGGGCAAAATGATATTCGTTTCCAATCATCATTGACTACTTAAGAGATTACCTTAATGTCTTCTCACAGGAAAAATTATTTCCAGTAGCGTGAATGTTCCGCTTTTCTTCGTTTTATTCATTATAAGTTCATAACTTTATAACAAATATATGAGTTATATTAATCATCTAATGGGACAGGATAAAGAGCATATCAATCTTATCAAGGAGTATTCGGAGAAGCGAGGTATTACCAGAGTGGCGGATTTACTCAGTGTGTCACCAAAGGAATTAGTAAAATAAAATGGCAAAGAAAGAAGCACAAACTGATATATGGGTGTATGAGCTACTGAAGTCAGCTCATATAGATTTATGCTACCAAAGCTCAGATATTCCTGAAATAGAGAAAGCATTGAAAACTGCCTCTAAAGCAGAATCGGGAAAAGTAGGTAAGCCAGAGTTTGTTGGGGTCGTAAAAGACTTTGTATTAGTCATCGAGAATAAAGCCAACATTGCTTACCACGAGCAACGAGATAAGAATAATAATCTCCTTGAAGACATAGCAAGTAAACAAGGGTATGCCGTAAATGGTGCATTACACTATGGACGACATATAACTCAACATACGAATTACAAGAAAGTCATTGCTATTGGTGTTTCTGGAGATGAAAAACGTCATCGTATTACCCCAATTTTTTTGGATGACAGTCTCTATCCTAAAGAGTTAGCAGATGTGGAAACTTTTATCTCTTTCAATGAAGATAATATTGATCGTTACTACCATCGTGAGATTTTACAAGAAGAAAGCGAGGAGGAAAAAACTACTGCCGAGATACTTAAAGATGCAGAAACGCTGCACGAGATGCTTTGGAAAGGAGGTCTGACCAATCAAGAGAAACCGCTTGTGGTTTCAGGGATTTTACTAGCGCTTCGAGAGGAAAGCTTTAAGGGATTTTCCATTGACGATCTTACAGGCGATACCGTTAAATCCGATGGCAAAAAAATATATGATGCCATCGAAGCCAATCTTACTCGTGCTAATGTTTCGCCCACAACCAAGCGAGATAAGATTTTGGCACAGTTTGCAGTCATTAGAGATAATCGTAAGATTAACGATAAAGACCTAAAGAGCAAGAAAACACTCCTACGTGAATATACCGAATTTTTACGAGAGAGTATTCATCGTTCTATCCTTTATTCTCAGTCTGCGGATGATTATTTAGGCATGTTTTATGGAGAGTTTATGGCTTACTCGGGTAAGGATGGGCAAAATCTGGGAATAGTTCTTACTCCAAGACATATTACAGAACTATTCTGCGACTTGATAGGATTGAAAACCTCAGACAGAGTACTCGACCCTTGCTGTGGAACAGGAGGCTTTCTCATTGCAGCTATGCATTCAATGTTACAACAGACAGACTGTTTAGACCTTCAACGCTCTATACGCAAAGAACAATTGATGGGTATTGAACTACAAGACTACATGTTTACCATTGCTACAACTAATATGATATTGCGTGGTGATGGCAAGAGCAACTTGCACAATTTCGATTTCCTTGCTGAGTCTGCGAGTAAGCTTCAAAAAGAGATGCACTGCACGGTCGGGATGATGAATCCTCCTTATTCACAGGGGAGTAAAGATGATCCCGATAAGTACGAGATTGCTTTTACTGAACATTTGCTGGATTCCCTAAGCGAAGATGCAAGGGCTATTGTCATTATACCGCAGTCTTCTGTTACAGGTAAAACCACTACAGAGAAAACCATCAAGCGTAATATCCTCAAACATCACACACTAGAAGGGGTGATAACGCTCAATAATAATACCTTCTACGGTGTCGGTACAAATCCTTGTATAGCCATCTTCACGGCAGGCGTGCCACACCCCAAGGAGAAGAAGTGCAAGTTTATCAACTTCGAGGACGATGGTTTCATTGTAGCCAAGCATGTAGGGTTAGTGGATAATGGCAATGCCAAAGACCGCAAACAGCATCTTCTTGATGTTTGGAATGGAAAAATAGAAGCAGAAAGTAAATTCTGTGTGGAAACTACAATTGAGCCTGAGGACGAATGGTTGCATTCGTTCTACTACTTCAATGATGAAATTCCCTCCGAGGAAGACTTCCGCAAAACGATGGCGGATTATCTCACCTTTCAGTTCAATATGATTACTCACGGAAGAGGCTACCTCTTCGATAATACAGCAGGCGATGAGTAAGAAGTTGAAACTGAATGATAGAGAATGGAAGGGGTATCAAATAAAGGATTTGTTTGACATTCATATCGGATCGACAATTGATGGGAATAAGGCGAATCGTAACGGAATAATTCCCTACATCACAAGAAAGGAGGTGATGAATGGTGTCGATGGTTTTATTGTAGCTGAAAGAAAGAAACTGTGTGACACGTTCCCAGTCATCACTATTGGCAATGAAACAGCTAAGCCATTTGTTCAAGATTATGCTTTCTTTACAGGTACAAAAGTCAATATTCTCACCTCTAAAATACACGCTTCTGCTTATGCTCTTAGGTTCGTTGCAACGAGTTTAGAGCAGCATAAAGGGAAGTATTCTTACTCCTATACGATAAATTCAACAAGATTAAAAGAACAAGTTATATTGCTTCCTGCGGATGAATATAGCTCACCCGACTGGGCTTTTATGGAAGCCTATATGAGGCAAATAGAAGACGAACTTTTATCAGAAGTTCGTCCCAAGTTGGAAGCACAACTACTGGAGCATATCATAAGCCTTGGGGCATTGGGGGATAGGGAATGGAAAGAGTTTTATTTCTCTGATGTCTTCACTCGTATACAAAGAGGTAAAAGATTAAAGAAAGATGACCATATAGAAGGAACTATCCCTTATATATCGTCCACAGCTACTAACAATGGAATAGACGGATTCATTGGTAATAAGGAAAGGGTATGTATTTTCTCTAATTGCATAAGCCTTGCAAATAGTGGAAGTGTTGGAAGTGCATTCTTTCAAGAGTTTGATTTCGTTGCAAGCGACCATATAACATCGCTCCAAAAGGAAGGAATAGACAAGTATGCTTACCTATTTATGCTCCCAATCATCAGTAGACTCTCCGAAAAATACAGTTTCAATAGAGAAATAAATGATTTACGTATTTCAAGAGAATGCTTAATGCTCCCTATACAAACTGATGGCACGCCTGACTGGGAGTTCATGTCTGCCTTTATGAAGAGAGTAGAGCAAGATACGCTTAGTGGTGCATTGCGCTACTTCAAGTTTAAGAAGCGTGAACAAATGTTAACGGGGGGGGTAAAATGAGACCTTTCTTTATAGAAGATATTCTACATATTGCTAATGGGGTAAGGCTTACCAAGGCTGATATTGCAATAGGTAATCGCCCTTTTGTTGGAGCTTCTGAAGTGTGCAATGGTATTACAGAGTTCGTAGACAATACTAATGCAAGTATTGACAAAGAGGTTTTGGGCGTGAATTACAATGGTAGTGTTGGTTTTTCGTTCTATCATCCATACGAGGCCCTCTTCTCTGACGATGTGAAGCGTGTACGTTGGAAAGACGAAAACGCCAACAATAAGTATACTCTCATTTATCTATCAACCGCCATTGCTCAGCAACGCAGTAAATATGCCTACGGCTATAAATTCAATGCCCAGCGTATGAAGCGACAAATCATTATGCTCCCCTCCCAAGCAGATGGTATCCCCGATTATGCCTATATGGAGCAAACTATGCGTGTGATGGAGTATGATGCGCTGATGACATATCTAAATTCTATTAGTGTATGATTAAGAAATTTCTCAAGATAAATAATCTTGGGGTCTTCAAAGACTTTGAATGGGACAAGAATGTCGTAAGTTCTCAAGGCAAGCCAGTAGTTCTAGAGGACATAAATATTCTTTTTGGTAGGAATTACTCTGGAAAGACTACGATTTCTCGGATTTTTCGTGCATTTGAAGTGAGGGCAGGACTTGAGAAATACGAGGGCGGAACTTTCCAGTTTGAAATGAATGATAAAAGAACTGTTGATGAAAGCACCTTGGAGAAATTATCTTATCCTGTCCGTGTATTCAACGAGGATTTTATTAAAGAAAATCTACTTTTCATCAAGGCTCCAGAAGAAGGGGTTGCACCATTTGCCGTTTTAGGTGGAAATGTGGAGATAGAGCAAGATATTGAGAAAATTAAGGAAAAACTCGGCTCACCTGATGAGGGAAACGAAACAGGTCTTTATCGAGAGAGAATCGAGGCAGTCAATACTTATAGCGTCGCATATAAAAGCTATCAAGATGAGCAGAATCGTCTAGAACAAATTTTGAGGGATAAGGCTACTTCAGGGGAAACTAGTATTAAGTATCAATCTGAGGTCTATGGAGATCAAAACTATAACATATTAAAATTACGGAATGAACTAAATGACGTTACTCACGAACATATTCTCACTAATGAGCAAGTTGATGAGCTAAAGGCTACATTGAAAGAAGACCCAAAACAGATTCCCAGCATAAGTAATGTTGAATTACCTAACTTCGAAGATATTAATAGAAGAGTAAAAAGTATTGTAGAACAACAAATCTTAGCTTCAGATAAGATAGAGGAGCTCGTTCACAATGCCATGGCTCACAAATGGGTTGAAGAAGGTTGCGAGTTGCATAAGGGTAGGGAAACTTGTCTTTTCTGCGGAGGGAAAATAACAGCTTCCCGATGGGAGACTTTAGAACGGCACTATGATGAAGCAACAAAAGATTTAAAAATAAGGATTGAAAAAGCTATTGAGTGGATAAATGGAAAGATTCTGATAGTTCAAGAACTCTACAAAATTTCATCGAGTAGCTATTATTCTTGCTTTAAGGATGAGGTAGAGTCGATAAATAAAGACATGGATACTCTCCGGAAAAACCTCGTCTCTACTTTAGAATGTATACTACAACAGTTAAAGAGCAAACAAGAAAGCATTCACTCAACTCCCACCTATACAGAATATCCTTTTGATTATACAGCCATAGAGGATATATATCGACGCATCCAGGAACTCAATGAATGTGCTAGACAGTATGGAGACAATCTAAACAAGAAACAGGCAGAAAACCGAAAAAAACTCCGCCTGAGCGAAGTTGCTCGCTTTAAAGAAGAAACTAGATATTCCCAAGCAATCGAATCAATATCGGATAAAGAGAGTATAGCTAATGAAATGGAAGCCCACAAAAAGCAAAAAGAGGATCAAGTTTGCCAATTGGAATCCGAAATCAAAGCAAAAGAACGCCTTCGCCAAAACGAAGAAGAAGGAGCAAGAAAAGTAAATGAGATTCTTCAAAACTACTTTGGACATCGTTTTATTGAACTAAGATCTGTAAAGAAAGAAAATGAGGAGGGTATTTATTTTGATGTATTCAGGCAAGACAAGAAGGCCTATAATCTTAGTGAGGGGGAGATAAATCTTGTTGCCTTTGCTTACTTCGTGGCAAGACTCAGTGATGTTAATACTGTTTTAGAAAAGCCAATAATATGGATAGATGACCCAATATCAAGTTTGGATGCAAATCATATATTCTTTGTTTTCTCATTAATCGACAAGCATATAGTGGCAAAGGAGCATTGGAGTCAGCTCTTTATATCTACGCACAATCTTGACTTCTTACGCTATCTCAAACGTATACATACACGAAAACAACGTGCATGGTTTTTGATTGAGCGACAAGGCAATCAGTCTTTATTACGAAGCATGCCTAAGTATATGAAAGAGCATGTGACTGAGTTTAATTACTTGTTTCACCAAATCCACAAATGTAGTAAAGCTTCCGAAAGTGAAAATCTCGAGCTGTTCTACAATTTTGGGAATAATGCACGAAAGTTTTTGGAGGCGTATCTGTACTATAAATATCCAGACAATGAGACAAACTGTCTCCACGACAAAATGATGCGATTTTTCTCTAATGAATGTGCAGCTACTACAATAGATCGTATAGATAATGAACTCTCACATCTCGAAGGGTTAATAGAACGAGGAATGTCTATTCTAGATCATGCTGAAATAAGGAAATGTGCTAAGTTCATTCTTGAAACAATCAAGACAAAAGATCCTGATCAGTATGTGGCTTTTCTACAAAGCATTGGAGAGCAGGAAACAGATTAAAATGGTTTTTATTAGGAGTAAAATGAAGAAAAACAATAATAATCACCTCATCATATACCAAGACGATAACGGCTTGGTAAAGGTAAACGTGCGCTTTGCAGACGAGGATGTGTGGCTCACACAAGGGCAGTTGGCAGAGATTTACGATACCACGCAGCAGAATATAGCCCTGCATATCAAGAATATCTATGCTGACAATGAATTGACAGACGAGGCAACTCACAAGAAATACTTGTTAGTTCGACAGGAAGGCAATCGCAATGTCCAGCGCAATATTGACCACTATAATCTTGATATGATTATTGCCATTGGTTATCGCGTGCAATCGCAGGTAGCAACTCGCTTCCGCCGTTGGGCTACTGAACGCCTGCATGAGTATATCCAAAAGGGGTTTGCGATGGATGACGACCGGCTGAAGCAGGGCGATAATCGCTACTTTCGAGAGTTGCTGCAACGTATTAGGGATATCCGGGCTTCAGAACGCAACTTCTATCAGCAAGTGACGGACATCTATGCCACGTCCGTAGACTATGACCCACGTGCAGACCTAACGCGGACATTCTTCGCCTCGGTACAGAATAAACTCCACTATGCCGTACATGAGCATACCGCAGCGGAGATCATTTATGACAGAGTGGACAGCGACAAGCCTCTGGTGGGTATGACTAATTTCAAGGGAAATTATATTACCAAAGATGATGTGAAGATAGCCAAGAACTATCTTACGGAAAAAGAACTGCAACGGCTCAACCTACTTGTGTCGCAATTTTTAGACTTCGCCGAGTTTCAGGCTCTTGAAGAACGTCACATGCGAATGACAGACTGGATAACCGCTCTCGACAATCAAATCATGGCTCTACAACGCAAACTACTGGAAGGAAAGGGAAGCGTATCGCACAAGAAAGCTATAGAAAAAGCCGAGCGAGAATTCAATATATACCGCCAAAAAGAAATGGCACAACTTGAAAGCGACTTCGACAAAATGGTGAAAAGACTTCCAAAGCGAGGACAAAAGCCACCAAAAGAAGAACAATGATAATCTGCACGCCACATCCAAATAGTAAAGTTTTTCGTCTTGGGTGTAGTTTTCGTGGCTATGAGATTTTTGGGTGTATAATAAAGGGAAGAAATCACATAAGTTGTTGATTTACACCCTTATTGCGGAGAGGGAGGGAAAATTGGCAACTATATTCTCTATAATCAGCAACTACACGACTGGGAAAGCAAAACCATTAAACAGTTGGCAAAGGCTATCCAGCTGAATTTTCCTGAAAAGAAAGGCTATTCGGGACGCAACCTTACCTATATATGTCAGTTTGCAAAGGCATATCCTTTGAGAGCATTGCAGAATTTCATTGAAATGGATGCAAAGTTGATAGCTCCAAGCGTGGATAAAATTGCTGACGAAGTGCAATTTACGCAAGAGGCTCTTGCGTAAATTCAATCCATTGACAACAAGGAAATTATAATCACGCAAGAACCTCTTGTACAAATTCATAGCATTGCCAAAACCGTATCCGACATTTACCGCATGGAAATTAAGGATATAGAAAATATATTTATGGCATCACCTGTTGCAAGAGCCAACGGGGCGAGTCATGTAATTCTGCTTAATAGTAAGCTTCCTTGGGCAAGTGTTATTGGTACATGAAACAATCCGTGGGAATGGGCTGGAGCAGCAATGTTCTTAAAATACAAATTGAAACCAATCTGTATAGCAGAGAAATCAAAAATAACAAATGAAGCCACCATCCTTGAACTGGTGCTTGACAAACCGACAGAACAATATACTCTGATTCTCAACAGTCTGAGAACCAATGGAAGCACTCCAGCAAATCCAGTCCGTAAGAGAGACGCACTGAATTATCAGCCATTGTTTCTCAATAAAATTGCGTATTTTTGTGGTCGGATCGTGAGCTGTCATTGTTACATTCGTATCCAAGGTTTCCTACGACCTTTAAGTAGAGTGTGGCATACAGTTCCATGCTTCGTAATTTCACACTTCCTTGTGGAAGCTGGAGGATAAATGTGTAGTATATGAATGCAATTAAAAATGGGCTATTAATTATTTGCACCATTCTATTAGCAAATGGATGCGCGATACTTCGAACGCCTGTAATAGTAAGGAATGCTCCTATTGAAATGTATAAATACGTATACATTTCTCCAACAAAGGAATTGACATCAAGCTCAGAAGGCACATTTGGAGGGCAATATGGTATCTATGGCTATTCAACTACCAAAAGTGTTAATCCGAGTGATGTGATAGCAGGAATATTGATGAAATATGGATATATTATATTACCTGAACTCAAATCCGAATTAGCTAATGAAACCCTAATCGTCAACTAAGGCGAGAGTGGTAGGCGTAACATAGGCTTAGGCTATACAATAGAAGTAATCATACAATTTAGTTCTGCAAAAACCAATGAAATGATATGCTCTTATACGGCAGAGGGACAAGGAGAAACAGAGGCTGATGATATTCGCCAAGCCATTAGTCGAGCATTGTCGAGTTTATTCCCTGAGAAATAAAATCAATTAATAACCAATAATACAATAAATTATGAAGAAGTTTATCGCATCGCTTGCATTGATGGTTATTACGTTGGCACCATATGCCCAAGTTTATTAAATATATAGTACGCGAAACTATCATCACCAGCTTCGTTTAAATACGATGACAGGTGAAGTACAGCAAATTCAGGATGATGGTCAGTCTTGGATTATTTGCAGCACAAGAGAAATATTAGGGGATAAGGAAAGTAGGTTTTGCCTTTATGAAACACAAAACATGTGGACTTTCATACTATTAGATTCTTATAATGGATGACTATGGCAAGTCCATCGCTGAATGCAGGAAGTGTTCCAATGGAGAACCAGCACAGGATACCATCCTCGTCCGCTTCATCAACTTCACAGACGGACTTGACTACCTTTACATCTTTACCAAATCATAAGGCTGGCAATACCTCGACTGCCACAAGTAAGATGCTTTATTTCTTGCTTTAATATAAAAGAGCCTCAGAGAATCCTCTGAGGCTCAATCTATTATGTCTTATTTGATGAATCTTTCAATAATACTATATTCAAAAATATCTTTTCCACCATTACTACTTTCAAAAATGGCTTTTATCCAATTCCCGTTTTTGTCATACTCATAGTTTATACTGGTATATGCTAATTTATCAAAATTAAGGAGAGATATATTGTAAAACAGATATTCTCCCAAGAAAAGGTCAATACACCATTTTGAAAGACAAGCTCCTGATATCTTTGCAAGATTTCCTTTTTTATCATAACTGAAAGAACACTCTCGGTTGTTTTCTATATCCTTATAACTAATATAGTCGCCTTTTTCATTTTCAGCCATTTCAATATTGTGATTTTTGGACTTCTGTGCGAGCAAATGGCCAGACTTATAATTCCATAGCCTTATCTCACTTAGTTCATTAGTGATGGCTTTCTCATATTCCTTTTTGTTATAAAAGTTGAAATAGAAATGTTTTGAATCATTACTAATAACGGTGAAGTCTGATATCTTTCCGTCCTTATAATGATATTCAGTGGTTGTAATTTTATCAAAGTCATTATAAGTGCTAAAAATAATTTTCCCAGATTCGAATTTTTGTGTGACTTTATAAATTAATTTACCATCATGTCCATAATGCGCTACCTCTATGAGATTATTCTTATCATCATATGTGTACCTATCTCGACTATCTATATTATCGCTGGACATTTCAATTTCATTATACTCGGTTTTTTCAATTAGATATCCTTGCTCATTGTATATATCATCAATAACAAAGCGAACATCATCATCCTTGACAATGTCACCAAATTTTGATTCTGCATCATAAACTGCGGTAATAACCTCTGAAACGTTACCCTTGAGTCCAACTTCTTGTAACGAAGTTTTCTTTGATGTTGATTGAGAACATGAGCAAACAACCGAAATCAACAAAATGTATGAGATTCTTTTCATAGAAAATATATGAGTTAAATTAGAGTAATTTTCAAATTTAACACTCCAATTCCAATCTATCAAACGTTTTATAAAATTTCTTTAAAGATTCTTTATCTGTAACAATCCTTCCGTTAAAATTACACCTCTCGGTCTACCTTTACAATCCCAGCAAAAAGAAGGATTCAGATGGCGGATTTTGGTCTCAAATACTAAGCACAGATGCGCTCACGCTACAAGGGCGTTTATTGGCGTGTGGAGATAGCCGAGAGGGATTACGATGGTGCAAGCGAGGAGATGGAGTTCTCCGGCAAAGACCCGCTTCAGATTACTTGGGAGAACCGAGGTGACGAGTTCTTCGTTCCGGTCAAGGCTTCGGATAGCCTGATTATCGAGTTGAACAACCATAGTAAAGCAATTCTTGATAAATATAAGGATGTGGCATTTGAAGATGACAAGGTATTGCCTGTCATTACGAACCAGAAAATGAACGATTATCTTAAAGAATTAGCTAAACTCGCAGGTATTGACGAACCTGTACGCCAAACTTATTATAGAGGTAATGAGTGCATTGATGAAGTTACACCTAAATATGCCTTGCTTGGAACACACGCTGGTCGTAGAACGTTTATCTGTAATGCACTTGCATTGGGGATTCTTCCTCAAGTAGTTATGAAATGGACTGTTCATAGCGATTACAAGGCTATGAAACCTTACATAGATATTGCGGACGATATCAAGGCAAATGTCATGAGTAAATTCAATCAATTATAATACCCAAACAATATGATCCGAGAAATAAATAAAGCAGAGAAACAAGATTTATCACTCGTTGTTCAAGCCATCGGTTCTGACCTTGAGCATACACAAGTACGCATGATAGCCTCTGCAAATGCAGATATGCTTTTCCACTATTGGAAAGTAGGACATTTTATTCTCTACCTCCAAAAGAAAGAAGGTTGGGGAAGCAAAGTGATTGACAACCTATCCAAGGCGATACGCTCAAAATATCCAGATAAGAAAGGGTATTCTCGCAGAAATATCTTCTATATGTGCCAGTTTGCCAGTGCTTATCCGTTGGAAGTGCTGAAAGAGATGGACAGGATAGATAGCTTGCTCACAACTCCTACTACAGAGAAGGTTTTAAGTCTGACAAACGAACTCAATCAAATTGTGCAACAACCTGTTGCACTAATTAAAGCCACAGAAAATCAATCGAATACAATTACGCAACAGCCTGTTGCACAATTTGAAGAAGTTACTGAAACATTGTCAGCAATCTATCACTGCGACATCAGTCATATAGAGGAAATCTTCAAGCATTCTGCCATAGTTCGCACCAACTGGGCGAGCCATATAATTCTGCTTAATAGTAAGCTTACGTTGGGCGAGTGCTATTGGTACATTACGCAATCAGTTGCTAATGGGTGGAGTCGCAATGTTCTACAAATGCAGATTGAGACAAATCTTTTCGCTCGACAGATTACGGCAAAGAAAGTGAGCAACGTCTCGGCGCAAAACCATCAGCTTACCCTTCTGCAATGATGGCGATAAGGTGGTAGTGCAATATGCACTCTCTGGCTACGATCAGCCAATTGGTGTGAGTGATTATCAACTGTCAAAGGCAATCACTGAGAATCTGAAATCAGCGTTGCCTACAGTTGAGGAAGTGGAGGAAGAACTAAGCCGAGTAATAAGATGTACAGAGCCCTTAGTGATAACCGGAGTCAATCCAAGTACAGCAAATGAAAAACACCCTGATCCTACAGTGAGAAAAGTTATGGGATTTGCAGAGCTTAATAATTACGATGATTTTGTTATGTTAAATCTATATGCTCAGAGATCAACAAATTTCAAAGGCGTACACAATAAGAGGGATGAAATCCTCCATCAGAATAATCTTGATGCTATAAGAGAATTCTTTAAAACATACGCAGAATTGGATGTTTTAGTTGCTTGGGGGAATCTTATATCTAATAGGAATTATTTATTAGATTGCTCTAGAGATATTGCCAATGTACTTCAAGAACAAGAGCGAAAAATCAGTTGGAAACAATTTCTTCAATAGCCTTTCCGCTATTGGGTACGTATAATGGTGGATTAGACAAGATAGAGGTCATGGATATGATGCATTCATATCTTGAGAAGTGTTCAATACCTATAGATATATATGATTATGATCCCACAGCACCTGATGAATTGTTCTATCAGTTCAAGGAGAAATGGGTGGCTATGCCTATGTCTGCCAAGAAGAATATGGGCATCCGAGTTAACCAGATAGAAACTATTGATAATGCAATAAACGATGTAAACATATGCTCAATGACAGCATTATCTGAATTTGATGGTATCGGCATACTTACTCTACAAAAATGCTTTAATCTCGTTGTAGGGTATATGCCGCAACCAACGCTGGATTTGAAATAAGCATACAAAGAATATATTAACGGCAAGAAAATTTTGTCCCGTTTGTGTCCCGTTTAGATTTGAAAAATCGTGTAAATTATTATCATCTAACAACTTACACGATTTTTGCGGAGAGGGAGGGATTCGAACCCCCGGAGCCTTTCAGCTCAACAGTTTTCAAGACTGCCGTAATCGACCACTCTACCACCTCTCCTTATGTTCCAAAATTGGAACACTATTCCCTTAATTCGAATAGGATTGCAAATATAGTTATTTTTCGAATAGTTACAAATTATTTTCAACTTTTTAATTGCTGCTACATCGCATCAATCTTGCACTCTGCATTGATTTTATACATTTTAGTTGTAACTGTTACCTTACTTCAATTAAGATATTTACTATTTGTGCAATTTTATCAGTATTTTGTAAAATCAAAAGGAGCATCAGGATCAAAAGGATTACTCCTGCCAAATACGGCAGATTCTTCGATATGAGCAAACAAATTATCAGTTTTTGTTATATATCCGATATGACCTGTACACACTCCCTTTATGTCATATTTCGATACTATAATTTCAAGCCTATGCAAAGAGCGTTTGTTTAGGGCTGGAAACTAATTTGCTCCTCTTCCTTACCAAGGTAAACAGACGCATTCGGAAAAATATTATTCCCTTCTGCATCAACTCCTCCTGCATGATCAACATCTGCATGAGTCAAAAACACATGTTTAATATTTTCTGGGTTTATATCTATACTGCCAAATAACTCAGGCATATTCTTAAAATTCAGATAACCTTAATCAAAAGCTATAGAAAATTTAACCCCCTTAAAGATATAAGGCTTGATGTGGTCATCAAAGAAATATAACAACCGCATGTCAATATTTTATTTGTGTATAACCAAATATACAAAAATTAAAACGATATGAAGTGCTATATCTTTTCAGTATCTGTTGTGAAAAACTTATAATGGAATAGTATAAGATATATGGCACCTACCGTAACACAACTGTCGGCAAAATTAAATACTGGCTCAAAAAAACGTAATGGTGCTCCCCCCACAAATGGTATCCAAGACGGCCATGTGGTATCTATCAGAGGAAAATAAAACATATCCACTACTCTACCGAACAATATGGGTGCATAATGCCCTCCGAACTGTGCAACAATCCCAGGCGATGAAGCAGAGAATATCTTTCCATATATTGCACAATCTATGATGTTTCCAAAAGCACCGGCAGTTATCATAGTAAGCCCTACTAACACACCCATAGGTACTTTTGAATAAGGATTACTAATTGATATAGGACCTGTGGGTTTATCTGCTCCCCTATGGATAAGTTGATTTATCCACCAACATAAAAAACCGCACAGACCGATTCTGAATAAAGACAACAATAACTTACCGACACTTCCCCCGAACTTCATTCCAAATGCCATTCCTTCATTTTCAATAAATAGTATTTGGAACCAATTTCCAAATACGCTGAAATGTTCTCCAATGGACATATTTGTCTTGACAATTATTTTGATAATCTGGTCAATAACAACCAAAATAAAGCCGAAGATAAAGAGACGGGTGCCTTTAGAAATCTTCATGAAATTAATTATTAGTTTTCTTAGATAACATTTCTTTTGCCTCAACAGTCAATGTTGCATGAGGAACCAAACGAAGACGCTCTTTAGGTATAAGTTTCCCTGTAACTCGGCAGATTCCGTAAGTTTTATTTTCTATTCTACCAAGAGCAGCTTCCAAATTTTGGATGAACTTATACTGACGTTGTGCAAGTTGGCTTGTTTCTTCTTTTGAAAGTTGCATTGCACCGTCGTCCTCAACCGTCTTGAAAGAAGGTGTGGTATCTTCTATATCATTAGTTCCATTATGCATAACAACCCTCCGCAAAGTAGCATACTCTGCTTTGGCTTTTTCAAGCATATCTATTATAATTTCCTTAAACTCGGCAAGTTCTTCATCACTATACCTGTTCTTTTCAGGTGTTTTAGCACTATCGATACTCTCATCCACCTTTACTGTTTTTTCGTTTTCATTCATAGTCATAAGCATTTAAAAGATACTATTGTTCCCGTTCAACTAAGATTTTAACCATTCCCCCATCCCATTCAACCTCTACAGCCTTATCAGGGCAAGATAGAGAATCACTTAGTTGAATCGACAGAGCAAGTGTCTGTGATTCAATATATTTACTATATTCTTTTAAAGAATCTTCTATTTCCGTATATGCTTTATCTGAAGCATATATAATAATATTAATCTTATCAGTAACCTCAAAACCACTATCTTTTCTAAGATTCTGAATTCGATTAATCAATTCCCTTGCTGTCCCTTCCTTAAGAAGTTCAGGAGTTATATCTATATCCAAAGCAATCGTAAGAGAACCTTCAGAAGCGACTAGCCACCCTGGCATATCTTCAGAGGAAATTTCATAATCACCAGCACGAAGTATAACATCACCTGAAATTAGATGCAAAGTATATGGATTACCTGAATTTTCAGCAGATTGTATTTCAGCAATGTCTTTCTGAGATAATTTTCCAAAAGCAGTTGCAATCTCTTTCATCTGCTTGCCATAAAGTTTTCCCAAACTTTTGAAATTAGGCTTAATCTTCTTTGTAATAACGCCTGCTGTATCATCAATAAACTCAACGTCTTTTACATTTACTTCACCTAAAATCAGCGATTTCACCATTTCAAATTGCCTTCGAATCTTGTCTGAAATAATCGGAACCATAATCTTTGAAAGTGGTTGACGCACTTTGATATTTACCTTCCTTCTTAAAGCAAGAATCATTGATGATGCCTTCTGGGCAAGTTCCATACGCTCCTCCAAATCCTTATCTACCAATTTATCATCACACTCTGGCATTAATACAAAGTGTACAGAAGACTCACTTCCGATAATATCCCGATAAAGCCTGTCCATATAAAAAGGAGCAATAGGAGCAGCAAGTATTGAAATTTCTTTCAAGACTGTATGTAGTGTTTGATACGCAGAGAGCTTATCATCATCCATATTGCCTCCCCAGAATCTCTTTCTTCCAAGCCTTACATACCAATTACTCAAATGGTCACACACAAAATCCTGAATCAAACGCCCTGCCGTTGTCACATCATAATCATCATAAGCAGCCCTAACATTCTTAATGAGGGTATTTAGAAGAGAAATAATCCACCTGTCAATTTCTGGTCTGTCACTATAAGACAATTCCTTTGTCTTATTAGGGTCAAAACCATCTACGTTGGCATAAAGGGCGAAAAATGAATATGTATTGTATAAGGTGCCAAAAAATTTTCTTCTTATCTCATCGACACCGTTTTCATCAAAACGAAGATTATCCCAAGGTTGAGCATTCGTCAGCATATACCACCTAAGTGCATCAGCTCCAAACTTATCAATTGCTTGGAATGGATCAACTGCGTTTCCGAGCCTCTTACTCATCTTATCCCCATTCTTATCCAATACTAAACCATTTGATATAACTCTCTTGTATGCAGGAGAATCACTTATCATAGTATGTATTGCATGAAGAGTATAAAACCAACCACGAGTCTGATCTACACCTTCAGCTATAAAATCAGCTGTACATCCAAAATATTTTGAATCTATATTTCTTAAACCCTCCTGTGCATAAGGCATGGCACCTGAATCAAACCATACATCTATAAGGTCACTTTCACGAACCATTTTCTTACCAGAATCGGATACAAGAAAAATATTATCCACATATGGTCTGTGAAGGTCTATCTTATCATAATTTTCATAAGACATATCGCTTGGGTCAAAGCCTTTATCCTTTAATGGGTTAGAAGACATTAATCCAGCTGCTACGCTCTTTTCTATTTCATTATATAGTTCCTTTACAGAGCCTATACACTTTTCTTCTTTTCCATCTTCTGTTCTCCATATCGGTAGTGGAGTTCCCCAGAAACGGCTACGGCTAAGATTCCAGTCCTGGATATTTTCCAACCACTGTCCGAAACGTCCTGTTCCAGTAGCTTCAGGTTTCCATTTTATTTCCTTATTAAGAGCAACCATTCTGTCTTTTACTGCAGTCGTCTTAATAAACCAGGCATCTAATGGAAAGTATAGTACCGGTTTATCGGTTCTCCAACTATGAGGATAACTATGTACATGCTTTTGTATTTTAAATGCTTTACCCTCTTCCTTAAGCATCATAGCCAAATCAACATCCAAGGTAGGAGCATCGGCAGGGAGGCTGTCGTCAAAAGCATTTTTAACATACCTTCCAGCATATTGCTTATAGTCAGGAGATACATTTGCAGCAACATACGCACTGTCCAATGCTTCAATAGGATAGAAGCGTCCTTGCTTGTCCACCAATGCCTGACGGTTACCGTCCTTATCTATTACCATCATAGGAGGCACTCCGAAGTTTGATGCCACTTTTTTATCATCTGCACCAAAAGTAGGAGCTATGTGTACAATACCCGTTCCTTCATCAATCGTTACATAATCTCCTGATATAACACGGAAAGCCCCATCTTCCAATGGCTTAAACCAAGGAATAAGTTGTCTGTATCTAATCCCAACCAGTTCAGAGCCTTTGAATACACCGTCTAAAATTTTATATGGGACGAGTTTGTCGCCTTTTTTATAATCATCGAAATTAATTTCAGCGGCTTTTGCATTGAACCAAGTCTCTACGAGAGGCTTAGCCACAACATAAATAGCTTCTCTCCCAGTATATGGATTGAATGACATTACCCTGACGTACTCTATATTCGGACCTAAACAAAGTGCTGTGTTTGAAGAAAGAGTCCATGGGGTTGTTGTCCAGGCAAGAAAATATACAGGCACTGTTTCACAACCATAAAGAGGCTGTGATTTTTCGTCCTTTATGATTTCAAATTGACAGGTAATAGTCGTATCTGTTACATCCTTATAACACCCTGGCTGATTAAGTTCATGAGAACTCAAACCTGTACCGTCAGATGGAGAATAAGGCTGAATTGAATATCCTTTATAGAGAAGACCTTTGTCGTAAATCTTACGAAGCAGATACCAAAGAGTCTCTATATATCTGTTATCATATGTTATATAAGGATCATTAGTATCTACCCAATAACCTATTCTTTCTGTCATATTTACCCATTCACGGGTATACTTCATCACTTCCTTACGACAGGTGGCATTATATTCTTCAACCGATATGGTTTTGCCTATATCTTCTTTACGTATTCCAAGTTTCTTTTCCACTCCGATTTCTACAGGTAAACCATGAGTATCCCAACCAGCACGCCTACGTACCTTGTAACCTGTCTGAGTTTTATACCGACAGATTGCATCCTTGATAGAACGGGCCATAACATGATGTATTCCCGGCATTCCGTTTGCTGATGGAGGGCCTTCAAAAAAGATAAATTCCGGTGCCCCTTCTCTAAGTTCAAGCGATTTCTCGAAGGCATGTTCTTTCTTCCACTGCTGCAGGATATCACTTCCTACAGTAACAAGATCCATTGACTTATATTCTTTGAATGTCATATTTTTTACCTAATTTTGCACCTGTAAATACCTAAATGGCATTGAATAACAGTCAGCAAATATAATTCATTTTTCTATTCTTTACAAAACGCAATGAATACCATAGATATAATTATAATTCTATGTTTTATTCCTTTTTTGATTAATGGAATAACAAAGGGATTTATTGCACAAATAACAGACTTGATTTCTATTATTCTTGGAGTTTGGATAGCATTCCGATTCTCTAATCTTTTATGTACATTTATAGGAAAATACATCGATAGTTCTCTTATCATCTTATATATAATTTCATTAGTTCTTATAATGGTAACAGTAACTATCGGGCTTAAGGCTATCGGACAATTCTTGACATCAGTAGTAAAAATTATCATGTTAGGATGGCTAAATACTATTCTTGGCATTATATTTTCCGGGATTAAAGCCTTGGTTTTATTATGTTTTATGATAATTATTTTTAATTCGGTAAATATAAATTTTCATATAGTAGATAATGAAGTATTGAATAACTCTGTATTGTATCAGCCGCTAAATAGGATTGCTATTACGATATTTCCATATTTCAAAAAGTTTCTAACTATATAAGAGATATAATTAATAAATAAAATGGATAGAATAATTCTTATCGAGACCTCCACCGCCCTTTGCTCTACAGCATTATTAGAGGACGGAAAGATAATATCATATAGAGAAAACGCCAATAGGGAACATTCTTCACTGACAGCACCTTTCATAAAAGAGATGCTTGAAGAACACGGACTCAAAGTAAAGGACTGTAATGCAGTATGTGTAAGCATGGGACCGGGTTCATATACAGGGCTGAGGGTAGGTGTATCAACAGCAAAAGGCCTATGTTTTGGAGCAGGCATTCCTCTATTAGCAGTCAGTTCGCTCGAAATTCTTGCAGCTGGAGCCATCGATAAAGGCTTGGTAGGAGCAGACTTTAAATACATCGTACCAATGGTAGATGCACGTAGAATGGAAGTCTATACCACGGTATTTGATACGGAGAGAAAACGCCTTACTGAAATCACACCTATGATAATAGATGAAAATAGTTTTCAAAAAGAATTATCAGAAGGCAAAGTACTTTTCATAGGTGATGGAGCACAGAAGTGCAAAAACGTAATAAAGTCTCCCAACGCACAATTTGTACAGTGCAGCCCAGATGCTTCCTCAATGAAAAACCCGGCACTGAAAGAGTACCAGGATAAAAATTTCCGCGATGTAGCGTATTTCGAACCTTTCTATCTGAAAGAATTTATCACAACAGTCAGTAAAAAGAAATTATTTTAGGGCTGATTCGATATATTTAACGAGAGATTTTTCATCCCTGACACCTACATCGGGGAGAAGTTCTCCGTCTTTAATAAAATAGACCATCGGCACTTTAGACACATTGTAAAGACTTACAGCTGTGGAATTTACACCTAAGCCATCGCAAACATTGACCCATGGCAAATTCTGATTTCTGACAATATTAGCCCAAGCTGTTTTATCTGTATCCAAAGACACGGCATATATTTCAAAACCTTTACTGCTATAATTGTTGTACAAAGGCTTTAGCACATTGAAATTAAACATATTCTGTCCTGAAGAAGCAGCTGCCCAAAAATATAGCATTACCATTTTTGATTTTAACGAACTCAGTTTTACCTTTTTACCAGAAATATCAGGAAGTTCTATATCAGGAAAAGCAGATTCCTTTGCCGTTTCAATTTTTGAACTCAAACGAAGAAGATTGGATCTCCTGTCTGCTTCTTCAGATAATGCCTTGACATACTTAGAATTAGGATATACTGTTTTTAGAGAATCAGACGCATTTCTAAAATGTATTGCATCTGTAATCTGTCCAAAAACTGGAACAGAACCTACTGTTTGATACAATACCGGGATTATAGTAAGCGAATAAGGATTTTTCATTATATACCGAACCCTACTTCTATAATAGGAAATATAATTTTTTGCAGCTTCCCTACGCAAGGCTATCGATTCTTCTGAGTTCTCAGGCAAATCCTCGATTTTGGCATTTAATGACGCAAACTTATTTAAAAATTCCGCCTCATCACGTTCAACTTCGATTAGTTTATTGGTTTCTGGAGAACCTGTTACAGAATAGTTGCCTAACGTATCAGAAATTACTTTCAGTTTGTCTCCTCTTTCTACAATAAGAGAAGCCACTCTCGTATTTTTATAAAATAAATATATAAACTCAGGCTGTCCTTTTGGTATATCTGCTTTATAAGAATAACTCCCCTTTGCAGATGTTTTAATTGTATCCAAAGTAATATACTTATTTACATCAAGAGCTTTAATTATCAACTCTGACTCAGGAGCACCGTTAAGAATTCCTTTTATGCGAGTACCTGAACAAGCTTGAAAACATGCTATAACTAAAATAAAAACAAGCAGCCTAAAGTTTCTCATATTCACTGTTAATTAAAGTTGCTATAGAAATAAACTCTTCCTTAGAAGGAGACAGATGCTCTTTTTTGAAATCCATATCACCTTCACTTTGTAAAGGAATTAAATGAATGTGAGTATGTGGAACTTCCAATCCTAGAACAGCTACTCCTACTCTTTTACAAGGGATAGCAGCTTTGATAGCAGTTGCAACTTTCTTGGCAAAAGCCCAAAGTTCCGTATAAGTTTTATCATCTAAATGGAAGATATAGTCATCCTCAACATTCTTAGGAATTACAAGAGTATGACCTAATGCTACAGGACTTATATCAAGAAAAGCATAAAAATTTTCATTTTCTGCCACCTTGTATGATGGAATCTCCCCCCTTGCTATTTTTGTAAATATCGTTGCCATAATACTATAAACTGATATCAAGTATTTTAAACTTAATTACTCCTGAAGGAACATGAGCGTCTACTATATCTCCTTTGGCATGTCCCATCAGGGCTTTACCTATAGGAGTGGTGGCAGCCAACTTACCATGTGCGAAATCAGCTTCGGTTTCTCCGACAATGATAAATTCCATAATCTGCTTATTAGCAATATTTTGAATTTTAACCTTATTCATAATACTGACTTTGTCAGTACCGATCTGAGATTCATCTATAACCTTTGCATTAGCCACTAAATCCTTCAATTTAGCTATCTTAAGTTCCAAAAGAGCCTGTGCTTCACGTGCAGCATCATATTCTGCATTTTCTGACAAGTCTCCCTTTTCTCTTGCCTCACCAATAGCCGCGGATATTACCGGTCTCTGTGCCAATGCATCAGACAAATCCTTCTTAAGTTTATCAAGACCATCTTGGGTCATATAATGAACATCTGCCATAATATTATAAATGTTAATGTATGGTTATCATATTAAAAATGAGGCCTGTCGTATCAAATGACAGAACCCCTTTTACTTTTACAAATATAGTGATTTTATATTATCTGTTCTACAACTCTTTAAATTTAGGGGTCATTATTGCCGAATAAATAATAAGTCTTTCAGGTGTAATTTCGTCAACTTCTTCTTTCTCTTTCGCTTCCACTTTCACTTTATCTATCGCCTTAACTTTTTCTTCCTTTACCTGTTTGTCAGAACATTCCTTGGCAGCCTGCACAACCTTAGGCTTTTTATGTTTTTTCTTCTTTTCACTTGTAAAAAAAATATCTTCCTCAGGTATAAAGACAGGTCGATTATCGGCAGACGCAACAGATTCTTTTAATTTCTTTTGTATAAAAGAAGGAAAAAGACTGGAAATTAAGATAACTATCAAAATTATTATTGAAATCATATCAATTCGTCAGTAGTTTATGCTAATATAGCAAAGCATTTTTATTTAGACTAATATTTTATAAGGAACTTGAATAGGAAGTCAATAACTCTTTGCACTCTTGCATATCTGCATTGAGTTGCTGCTTTAGTGCATAAAGATTTGGAAAACATTTTTCCGCTCTTATCATTGATAAGAAACGCAATGAAATATCCATACCATATATATCCTGATTAAAATCAAAAATATGGGTTTCAATAGTCATTGCATTACTTTTTCCAATTGTAGGACGCACACCTATATTGCACATACCGAAATATTTAACATTTTGAACTTTCACCTCAACAAGGTATACTCCATTACCTGGAACAAGTTTCAGAGGTTCATAAAGTTCCATATTAGCAGTAGGAAAGCCCAATGTCCTACCTATTCTATTTCCGCTTACAACAACACCGTACAAACCATAGTTATATCCCAACATTTCAGATGCTTCTTTAACGTTGCCAACAGCCAAGAGATTTCTGATTTTGGTAGAACTTATAACAACTCCGCTATCTGCGACTACGCTTTCTGCTCTAAAAACATCTAAGCCTACACTTTTTGCTATAGCAGACATTTCATCAGGGGTACATGAGTCACTTCCCATTCTATTGTCATAGCCCAATACTATTGCGGAGCCGCCAAACAATTCTATTACATATTTTTTTAAATACTCTTCAGCAGTGAGAGAGGCAAACTCTTTAGTAAAGGGTATAACTTCTATATTATCTACTCCAAGAGATGACAGTATCTCTTTTTTTTCTTCCACCGTACTAAGAAGACGCAAAGTTCTTGCTCCATTTTGCAGTACAACACGAGGATGGGGCCAAAAAGTCACAACTGTGCTTTTCTCCCCACGCCTGCGTGCCTGACTTACAAGTAAATCTATAATAAAACGGTGCCCGAGATGGACACCGTCAAAAAAGCCTGTCGCTACAACCATCTCACTAATCCGAAATCCTGTCTATGTGGCAATAAAGGATTTTTAGCATACATTCTTGTTGCCACCTGATACATACCCGACCTTTCAGGCAAGACGGAAGCACGATATGTCGCTACCCCATCATTAAAAGAAACTACTTCAAACTCACACTTATCAAGTATATGAAGGTCTCCTTTACTATCTGTTGTACAGAAAAGCATCTCAACACCTATATCGCCTTGGGTTAAATCACCCAAATTCAATACAGCTTCAGCATGCATATAATTCTCTTGGGATACGCTATAAGAGGATTCTGTATTAGTATATGAAACGACTTCTATGCTAGGCCATTCCCTTTCTACAAATGCTTTCCAGTCAGCTATTTGACGTGCTAATTTGTAATCATTTGCTATAAGACTTGCAGCACGTTTAGCTTGAGGTGTATAATATTGATTGACATAATCTGTCAACATTCTGTTGGTAGTAAAGTTACATGCCACTTGGGCTATTACATTCTTTATGTAACCTATCCATTTTTCAGAACGACCTGTCTTTTTATCGACATCATAATATGCAGGAGCTATTTCATTTTCAAGTTTAGCATAGATAGTTGCTGCATCCAGTTCATTCTGATAATTTTGATCTTCGTAGGTTCTTTGCTGCGGTAAAGCCCAACCCGCGTTTTCACGATAACCTTCAACCCACCAGCCATCAAGCACAGAGAAATGCATTACTCCATTCATAGCAGCCTTTTCTCCAGATGTTCCTGATGCTTCAAGAGGTCTTGTAGGATTATTCATCCATACATCTACACCTTGAACAAGTCTTTTTGCAAGATTAATATCATAACCTGGGACAAATACTATTTTTCCAAGGAATCTCTCTTGCTTTGATATGGAGATTATTTGTTTTATCAAATCCTGACCTGCTTTATCAGCTGGATGAGCCTTACCTGCAAATATAAACTGCACAGGTCTCTGAGGATTATTTACTATTGAATCTAACATATCCAAATCGCTAAAGAGCAAAGTCGCTCTCTTGTAGGTAGCAAAACGTCTTGCAAATCCAATAGTAAGCACATCAGGACGTAGGTTATCCTTTATCTCAACTATTTCACGAGGAGAATAGTAGCTGCACATGCTGAGATTGGAGATTCTTTCCTTTACTATATTTATCAAATTGGTTTTCAATAACTTTCTGGTTTCCCAGATTTCGCTATCAGGCACATTGTATATTCCTTCAAAACATTGTTTGTTGTAATGATATGTCTGAAATTCTGGACCAAATGCTTTTTTATGAATTGCTTTCCACTGTTTTGCCGTCCATGTAGGATAGTGAACACCATTTGTAACATAACTTACAAACAATTCCTCTGGTAGGTAACCAGGATACATATTTGAGAATATATTTCGGCTTACTTCTCCATGAAGACGTGAAACACCATTGACATTTTGAGAAATATTAGCAGCAAGTATACTCATTGAGAATTTTTCATTGACATCCCTTCCATCCAACTTTCCAAGCCCCATCATGGTTTCCCAATCAACCTTAAGTCTTGCAGGATAATGACCTATATATTTTCTCAATATATCTTCATCGAAGGCATCATGACCAGCAGGAACAGGAGTATGAGTTGTGAATAGGGAAGATGCCCTTACAACTTCAAGAGCCTCAGCAAATGAAAGATTATCATTTTGAATATACTCACGCAATCTTTCAAGCCCTGTAAATGCAGCATGTCCCTCATTACAATGGAAGATTTGAGGTTCGATGCCCAAAGCACGCAAGGCACGTATACCGCCAACACCTAAAAACAACTCTTGTTTTAATCTGTTTTCCCAGTCGCCACCATAAAGGTGATGAGTTACCTGACGATCTTCAGGTATATTTGCCTCATAATCAGCATCGAGCAAGTACAAGTCAGTACGTCCAACAGCCACTTTCCAAATACGTGCGGTTATATTTCTTCCCGGGAAAGCAACACTTGTAGTTACCCAATTCCCGTTCTTATCCATAACAGGAGATGCCGGAATACGCATAAAATCTTGAGCATCATATTTTGCCACCTGATCTCCCTGAGCTGTAATTACTTGCGTAAAATATCCATACCTATACAGAAATCCTATAGCAACAAGATTAACATTCATATCACTTGTTTCTTTCAGATAGTCCCCTGCCAATACACCAAGACCTCCTGAATAGATTTTGAGAGAAGTGTCAAGTCCGTATTCCATGCAGAAATATGCGGTAAGAGGAGATTTACGCTCTTTTTTCAAATCCATATAGGCATTAAACTCATCCATTACAGCCTTAAGTTGAGCAAGGAAGGTTTTATCTTTAGCAAGAGAATTAAACCTCTTAAGACTTACTGTATCAAGAACTGTCATAGGATTATGTCCTGAGTTATGCCATATTTCAGGATCCACAGACTTAAAAAGAGCCTTTGCACTGTCATTCCAGCACCACCATAAATTTTTTGATAATGTTTCCAAGCCCGAAAGTGACTCAGGAAGATGACGTGTAATCATAACGCTCTTCCACGTAGGAGCGTTTATCTGTATCTTTTCGTATTTCATATTTTCAGTATTATTTGTTTTAGGAAATTCTCCTTTTTCTGCAATTACCTTGCAGATGGCTATTGAATAGGCTTTTTTATAATATACTATTTGATTTTCCCATAATGCTATAGATGCTACCTCACAAGCATTAGCCATATAGGCAATTTTTGTTTTATTATCTATAGTGGAAATCTCTTTTATTCTCTTTACAACCCCTTCAACTACTTCTCTATAATTATTTTCATTTCTTTCTATTATAGCAATACCAGGATGTACTGAATTTTTATAATGCGCCAAAACCCAAAGACCAAAGCCGGCAAGAGTTGTAGTAAGAGTAGGCACCCTGAATGCAAGAGCCTCCAAAGGGGTATATCCCCAAGGCTCATAATATGAAGGGAATAATGCTAAATCCAACCCTACCAGCAAGTCATAATATTTCATATTAAATATTCCATCATTACCAGTAAGATATGAAGGAATAAAATATACATTTACTTTTGAACCATGCTTGTTTATAAGTCCAGTTTGGGAAAGACGATTAACTATAATATCATGTTCCCTATCCATAAGAACATGAGATACTTGAGTTGTATAATTGTTACTTAAATTCCCTGATAATTTTGACAATAACTGTTTATCAGCCCCTTTATGACCAGAAGGAATCATAATGAAGGCATGCACAGTTTTACCAGAATAGCCACTATCCCTAAGAGAAACAAGCGAGTCTATAAAAACATCTATCCCCTTATTTCTATATTCATACCTTCCACCTATTCCTATAAGTATGGCATCATCCTCAATCTGTTCTCCTGACATCGCAGAAGCCACTTCAATAAGTTTCTTTCTTGCTGCACTTCTCTTATCAGAATATTCCTCATCAGAGCTAGGAGTAAAACTGTTTTCAAAACCATTAGGTGTCACCAAGTCAGGCTTTCGACCAAGAAAACGTTCACATTCTGCAGAAGTTATTTCACTTACAGTTGTGAATACATCGGCATTACGGGCAGATATTGATTCCAATGAATGTCTTGCAACTACATTGAAACGCCTTGAATACTCATCGGGATTGTATGAGGTACACTTATCATAAAGTGGAAGATTGTTACCGGCAAGACAACGTCCCAAGACTGTCGCATGAGTAGTAAATACCGTAGCAATAGGGAGTTTTGTATCTTTCAAATAAAGAAGACCTGCTCCTGACTGCCATTCATGGAATTGAGCCACAACCTTATCTGATGCCATCAGATTACATTTATAAAAGCTCTCTATTACCTTACCTGCAGCATAACCAAACAGCACTGACTCCTTATAATCCCAATTTCCAGTAATCGAATCAACACCAAATTTTAACCAATATTCAGTAAGAATATCATTTTGAGTTGTAAGAAATTGCTTGTAATCAACCAATATCGCTATTGGATTGCCTGGGACATTCCAAGTACCAATACGAACTCTTAAGCCGTTTGCATTTGCCTTAGCCTTCCATGATGAATATAATTTATCATCTTCTATGAAATCCGGATTACTCTCCGTATCCATCCATACATCAGGACCGATAAGAATATGATGTCTCTTGAATTTTGATTTCAGATATAGAGCCTTAGTGGCAATAACTGTATATATGCCCCCTATTTTATTACAGACCTCCCAACTTACCTCAAACAGATAATCGGGCTTTACATTTTGTTCTACCATTACTTCTTTTTAACTGTCCTTTTCTTTTTCACAGGAGCTGCAAATTTAGTATCTAAAATTGAAATTTCATCATTTACTCTTAAAGTAAAATCACTTAAAACGTTCATATAGTTAATAAATGCCTCATAAGGGGTGTCATAAGGGTTAAAATATTTATGAACTTCTCCATCTGAGAAAAACTTTGTACACATATAGTACAAATGATCACTCTCCTGAAGATGTCCAAAATCATTCCACAACTGAGAATCATTTACTAATGATAACTTTTCTATAAGACCATATATTTTGTTGAAAGCTTCCTGCTGCAGTTCATTTCCAAGCCATGCAGTGGTATCCCTCTCTTCATCGGCCCATGAAATAGGCTCAGGGACATCAAGATCAGCAACAGCCTCATATTTTTCAGAACATTCAGATGGAGTGGCAAATTCAAAGGTTCCGTCCTTTATAATAAGTTCTGGAAGATACTTCATAAAATCAAAAATACCAGAAGAGGCTTTTTGGTGTTCACCAAAAGTTTCATAATCCATGAACAAGTTAATCACATCACCACCTTCGGCAGCAGATGCTTTCAACCAATTCAGATATTTTTCACATGTGAGCGGCCACTCGTTCCATGATTTATTTGAAAACCTAAACGCTATATCATCACTGAATTTATAATTTCTTAACAGAAGTTTGAGTTTCGGACGAGTTTCTGCATGGTACACATAATCAGGACTTTTCCAGCCCATTATATGTTTTGCTCCCTCAGTAAGCAGGGTCTTGAACCCCATATCATATACCTGTTCACCTATAGAATTGGAATATATGAGTTCTGTATTCCTAAAAGCTGTAGGAGTTATTCCAAAATAGTGATTAATCGCCTCTTTATGTTTAAGTACCTGATGTTTAAATTCATTAGGAGAAGCAAGGCTAGCCAATGAATGATAGTAAGTTTCGCAAAGGAACTCCACAGAGCCTGTATTTGCAAGTTCTCTAAAACTATCTATAACTTCGGGTGAATAACGCTCAAACTGCTCTAACACAGAACCTGATATCGAAAAAGCCACCTTAAACTTGCCCTTATATTTTTTTATAAGTTTTAAAAGCAAGTCATTCATAGGAAGATAGCAGCGTTGAGCTACTCTTTTTAAAATAGTTCTATTGGCAAAATCATCATAATAATGTGAATCCTTACCTATATCAAAAAATCTATAAAGTCTAAGCCTTGTAGGCTGATGAACTTGGAAATAGAGTGTTATTGTTTTATTAGCCATGGTTTATCCCTTTATTAACGATTCATATACATTTTTTATTTTTGCAGTAGCATTATTCCACTTCAAGTCATTTACTTCATCATATCCGTGTTTTGCGGCAAATTCAGACAACGCCGGATATTTGAGAAGCCCGAATATACGATCTGCCATTGCATCAACATCCCAAAAATCAACCTTAAAAGCATATTTCAAGACTTCCGCAGCCCCTGATTGTTTCGAGATAATGGAAGGTACACCTGAACGCATTGCCTCCAAAGGAGATATACCAAAAGGTTCAGATACAGATGGCATCACATAAACATCCGACAAAGCAAACATTTTCTGTACATCTTCTCCTCTTAAAAATCCTGTAAAATGGAATTTATCTGAAATACCGAGTCTTGCTACATGCCTTATACTGCGGTTCATCATATCCCCACTTCCTGCCATAACAAAACGCACATTTTTTACACGTTTGAGAATTTTTGCCGCAGCTTCTATAAAATATTCAGGCCCTTTCTGAAAAGTTATTCTTCCCAAGAAAGTAACAACCTTGTCCCGCACCCCTCTCTCTATATCTATACTATTTCTTCCTGTAAAATCAACTGCATTATGTACAGTTACTACTTTTGAAGGAGGTATACCGTACTTTGTAATAACTATATTACGGGTAAGGTCACTTACAGTAATAACCTTATCTGCCTCCAACATACCGTTTCTTTCTATTTCATAAACTCTTGTGTCCACATTCTGATCGCTGCTCCTGTCAAATGATGTCGCATGAACATGAACTACCAACGGTTTCCCTGTAAGCCTCTTTGCCGCTATCCCAGCATTGTATGTCAGCCAATCATGTGCATGAATAACATCAAATTCATTCTTTCTTTGAAGGGCTACAGTACCACCAACCATTGCATACCGTGCCACTTCTTCCATCAGATTTGAACCATATTTTCCGGAAAACTTGTATTTACTTCCGAACACTACTTTGAAATCCTTTTCCTGACGCTTTTTCTCTTTTTCCACCAAGTCATGAAACTCTTGAGGATCCAAATAAGGTATCATATTTGAACCAATATGAACGAACTGTATTTTATCAAGAAATTCGCCTATGTTCAACGATTCATGAAAATCAACAGCAACATCACTTGCATCAACTATTTTAGCGACATTTTTATCTTCATCACCAGAAGCCGATGGCATAACAAAGATTGTATCTACTCCATTATATGCCAAGCCCTTAACTATTCCATAACAAGCTGTTCCAAGTCCTCCAGCAATGTGAGGAGGAAACTCCCAACCAAACATTAATATTCTCATATTTAATCCTCCTCGTATTTATTCATTAAATATTCTATACCAAGAAGAGCCGCTGTACTCATCGCAGATGAGATTGCTCCATGTGGTTCGTGTGGAGGATCACCATCGTATAGTTCGGAAAATGTTCCTACACCGTGTTTATTCAAATCCTCATAGAAACCTTTAACTAACCACTCTGCTTTTTTATAAAAAGTTGCTCCCCACATTCTAAACGCACAATCGACGTAAGTATATAGACAAGAAATTCTTGTGCTGCCCTGATGATATGCAAGATCCCTTTCCGTCTGAGTTCCCTCATACACTCCGCGATACTGTGCGTCACGAGGAGAAAGAGTTCGCACGCCTCTTCTTGTAATCAATTCATTTTCAACAACCTTCATAATGCGGCTTGCAACTTCATCGTCTATAGGAGAATTTTTCACCCAAACTGCATAAAGTTGATTTGGACGCACTTCCATATGTCTGCCATTATTATCAATATAATCAGCAAGATAACCAAGAGTAGGATCTAAGAATTTAGGCTGAAAATTCTTAAGACATAAATCCCTTATTGGAGCCCAGTCAGATTTAAAACGACTTCTCTTTGGTCCATATTTATCTTCCATTTCCAAAGCAAAGCATAGGGCATTATACCAATAGGCATTGGTTTCCACCTGATAGCCACCTCTTTCTGTTACAGGATGTCCATCAACGTAGGCATTCATCCAAGTAAGAGCCACATTATCCATTTGAGCCCACAAAAGTCCGTCTGGCTGCAAGGATATTTCCTTTCTTACGCCTGCAGCATAACTCTTTATTATATTCTTTACTGTATCACCATATTTCTTCCAAACCTGTTTTTCATCAGCCCCGAAATCAATATACATTTGCAAATCACAAATTAATCTTAATGGAGCCTCAACCTGAGTGGTTCTATGGAAAAGCCTTTCTTGTTCATCCTTTATAAGATTGTCGAGTATTTCTTCAAACTCCTTTTTCCCACCTTTTCCAAATAGAGTTAGCCCCGGCAAGGCATAAAGGGTTTCCCTAAGCAGTCCAGTATAAAGCCATGAAAAACCAGCAGTTATGCGTTTTTTGCCGTTTCTGTCACGAATAAGAAGATCTGCACAATGCAATAATTGATCATGTTCATTCTTTATTTCTCCAAGCCTTGCAAACCCGTCTTTAAAAATCTTTTTGATATTTGTAGGGAGGACTTCGTTTACTGAAGCAGAAAAATATAAAACATCTCCTTCTTTCATGTTTATAGAAAAATATCCCGGCACAAATAAATCTTCCTTGCAATCAAAACCTCTTCTATATTCATCAAGATATGTTATTCCGTTATACCAATACGGATTATATTTAAAAACTCCCTTTGAAGAACTAAGTTGCATATTTAAGTCAGGAAAGCCCTCATAAAGTTTAAAAGCAACTCCATTTTTTATTTCTCTGTAAGTTGTATTAGCATCGTCATTCTTTGCTGTAAGACTGTGTATATTTCTAAAAGCAAGGAAAGGTTTTAGTTGAAGTTCTATTTTGGCAGGAGCATCTACCAATTCATAACGGATTAAAACTTGATCATTATCTGGAGCAAGTAGAATGCTTTTCACAAAAATAATTTCCCCTACTTTATAAGTAATTTCTGGTATAGGATCAGACTCAAAATCAACTATATATTTATGTCCTCTCGGCTCATACACATTACCATATCGATGTATTCCGAGATTGAATTGTTGTCCATTGATTATGATGCTTTCATCAAGGGAAGAAAGTAAAAGATGCTTATTTCCAGAAAAATTATCAACTGGAACGCCTAAAAGACCATGGTAACGCCTTGTGTTGCAAGTCACTATTGAGGTATTACAATATGCACCTGTCTTATTTGCACATATTATTTCCCTCTTGAGCGAATAAGAAAGATTCACAAGTTCCGTTTTATTAAACTTAAGAAAGGCCATAACTTTTTATTGATTATATTTTTTCAAAACAATTGCACACCTGCTCGGCAAGTAAAGATAAAGAGTATTGTTGAAATTTCTATTACCATTAGGACACTTTTTTTTGATAGTTATATGTTTCTCCCCCAATGTTATACGAGAAAACCCGTTAAATCTCTCCTCATCAGAATTTAATATAATGCTGTAACTTCCTTCAGGTGCAGAAAACCCATAATCCGTAAATGATGTTGTAGGATTAAAATTGAATGCGAATATACAATTACACCTAATGAAAATTAAAATTTTCTTTTCCTCATCTGCTGTCAATAAAATAGGAGGTTCTGATAGTATGTCTTCGCCTTTCGCCATCTTAATCATTGCCTTATCAAATTCCATTAGATAAGAATACCTTAGATACTTAGGTTTAACTAAACTCCATTGCCTACGAGCATATTTATAAGACCAACCGTTTCCTTCACGCGGAAAATCTATCCATTCAGGATGACCAAATTCATTTCCCATAAATGTAAGATACCCACCACCTGCTGTAGATAGTGTCACCAATCTAATCATCTTATGCAAGGCTATTCCCCTATCTACTATAGGAGAGCGAGAGACTGTATTCATAGAGAAATACATCTCTTTATCCATAAGTCTGAATATTATGGTTTTATCCCCTACAAGAGCCTGATCATGACACTCCGCATAACTTATTGTTTTCTCATCCGCACGCTTATTAGTAAGTTCATACCATATTTCTCCAGGACTCCAATCATTGTCACTCTTTTCTTTTATCCATTTTATCCAATGATCTGCAATTCCCATAGCCATACGATAGCCAAAACCTATTCCTCCTGCCTCAAAAGAAGCGGCAAGTCCAGGCATTCCACTTACATCCTCCGCTATAGTCAAAGCATCTGGAAGTAATTCCTTAATCAACATATTAGCAAGGGTAAGATAACAAACAGCATTCTCATCTACTCCACTGCCAAAATAATTTTCGTATCCAGAAAAAGATTTACCTAAGCCATGATCCCAATAAAGCATACTCGTGACACCATCAAAGCGAAAGCCATCAAGCATATATTCTTCGAGCCAGAACTTACAATTTGAAAGCAAAAAGTATTTTGTTTCATCTTTACCATAATCAAAACACCTTGAACCCCATGCAGGGTGTCTTCCTTGAGCCCCTGAATAAAAATACAAATCGTCACGACCATCAAAAAATCCAAGACCCTCATTTTCATTATCAACACTGTGAGAATGAACTATATCCATAATAACGGATATACCATATCCATGGGCTTCATCTACTAAGGCTTTAAATTCTTCAGGTGTACCAAATCTTGAACTTAGAGCATAAAAGTTAGATACCTGATAACCAAAAGAGCCGTAGTAGGGATGCTCCTGAAGAGCCATAATTTGAATGGTATTGTATCCTAATCCTGCTATATAAGGAAGCACATCTTTACGAAAATCATTAAAAGATGCCACCTTTTCCTCCTCAGATGACATTCCTATATGACATTCATAAATCATTGGCGACTCTTTTTTTTCAGGACGAGGATTTTGCCATTTGTATGATTTAGAAGGATCCCAAACTTGAGCATTGAAAATTTTTGTGTTTTCATCCTGTACTACTCTCGTTACATAAGCAGGTAACCTGTCCCCACCTCCGCCAATCCATTCTATGTAAAGTCTGTATAGTTCTTCGTGATGAAGAAACATCTCAGGCAAATAAATTTCCCAGTTTCCTGATCCTATTGCTCTTAATTGGTATGATGGAAGTTTTTTCCAATTATTAAACTCACCGATAAGATATATTCTCTGGGCATTAGGCGCCCATTCTCTGAAGACCCAACCTCCATCAGAAGCCTTGTGTAATCCATAATATAGGTGATTATTCATCCCTGCGGCAAGAGAACCGTTTACCGAAAAACGGGATTTATATTTGACTGCTTGTTCTTGACGTAAGTCTATCTTATCCTTAAACGGCAAAAGATACGGGTCAGTCTCATATATTTTTTTTGCTTCCATTATTTATTGCTATCTATATCATCAACTGTTTCCCTTATAGACCTCAAATATTTACGACAATCTTCAATGAGTTTTTTTGATTTTTTTACAAGAGTGCCGATATCATCCAAACAAGTTTTTGGATCTTCCACTTTAGCTGCCAAATCCTCAAGCTCTTTCATAGCTTTTGAATAGTCAAATTTTTCTTCTGCCATAATTATTTGTAAGTTATATCAACAACATCACATTTCAATTTACCATCTTGAAATAATATATAAACGGTATCACCAACATTACGCCCCTCAACAGATGAGAGTTTTTGTCCTCTGACATCAGTTGCTATCGAAAAACCTCGTGCCAAAACATTACGTGGGTCAGTTGTAGTTATTTTCATCTCTATATAATCCAACTTAGATAAAGCCGTCGTAATCCTGTTAGAGACAACTGTATTTATATATTTTTCAACACTTTCCAATTTAGCATTTTCATTGTATAGCCTTCCTTCAAAACCTCTCGTCAAGCGAGATGCAAAAGAAGAAATTTTTGAATCTTCCATTATATAGCAAGACAACATCCTATCTGCCAATGCAGTAGGCGTTTTCTCAAAGCCATACGCCACCATATCGCACACATGATAATCCCTTTCGTGACCGACAGCAGTTATAACAGGCAACGGACATTTAGCAATAGATATAGCAAGAGAATAGTCATCGTAACAAGCCAAATCGAGTTTTGCACCACCGCCACGAAGTATAAGGATTGCATCAAAATTGTATTGCTGTGCCAAATTTATAGCATTGGAAATAGATGACGGAGACTCCACACCCTGCATTTTTGCCGGGAAAAGAACCGTATTAAATACAAAGCCATATTCATTATTGTGTATGTGCCTTATAAAATCTCCATAGCCTGCGGCGTCTTCAGCAGATATAACTGCAAGATTGTAAGGCAAAAAAGGCAATGAAAGTCTTTTTTGAAGGTCCATCATCCCCTCGGCTTGAAGCCTATTAATTGTCTGCTGTCTTAGCAACTCGTTTTCGCCTAATGTAAACTCCGCATCTATATCATCTATTATAAGGGACAAGCCATATAGTTGACTGTAATTCACTTGCACCCTAACCAAAACACGCATCCCCTCAGAAAGTTCCGTTCCAGTAACAGACTTAAAAAAAGAAGACAGATAGCGATATTTTGAGGCCCAAATTATAGCCCCTGCCTTTGCGATAAGACCGTTATCTCCAGATTGTGAAAGTTCTAAATAGCAATGCCCTCCCTGGCGCACCTTAATAGCACTTATTTCCGCTCTTACCCAAATATTTGACGGAATAATTTGCTCAATTTCTGTTTTTAATTTCGTTTGAAGCGTATATAGGTCAATAGATGTTCTGGGCATAAATTTCAGTGTATTACTTATACTTACAAATTTAATAAAACTTCCTATTCAATACTAATTAATTTATATTCTTGAGGGCTTTTTTATTATCTTTGCCTGTGAAAATTTATCAAAATGAAAATTTCTAAAGCCAGTTTTGCTGGAAGCAGCACCAAGATAGCAGAAAAGCCCCAACTCAGATTACCTGAATTTGCTTTTATAGGCAGATCTAATGTTGGGAAGTCATCTCTTATCAATATGCTTTGCGGCAATAGTAAACTGGCAATGACCTCATCTACCCCAGGTAAAACTAAATTAGTCAATCATTTTCTAATAAATGATGAATGGTATCTCGTTGATCTTCCCGGCTATGGTTATGCAAAAATGCCTCTCAAAGAAAAGGAAAAATTAGTTGCAATCATAGGCGATTATCTGACATATTCCGAAGAAATGGTAATGGTATTTGTACTTGTCGATTCAAGACATGACATCCAGAAAATAGATTTGGAATTTATGGATGAGTTGAGAGACAATGACATTCCTTTTGCTATAATTTTTACTAAAGGAGATAAGTTGGGGCCTAATGTACTTAAAGAGCAGATCCTAAGTTATAAAAACAGGCTTCTTGAATATTGGGAAGGTTTGCCTGAGTGTTTTACGAGTTCATCTTCATCCGGTATGGGAAAAGAGGAAATACTTGGGTATATAGGAGAAATTCTTAATGAGATAAAAGATTTAGATAAATAAAAACAATTAATAATAACATGCAGAACGAACATAGAATGGAATTATTTGCCTGCAGAGCCTCACGCAATTTTGCAGAAAAAGTGGTAGAAGAAATAAATGCACTAAAACCTATCGAAGATTGCCAACTCCACCTCGGAGCCTCTGAGGTAACGCAGTTTAGTGATGGGGAATTTCAGCCATCATTTACGGAAAGTGTAAGAGGAGCTACTGTATTCATACTACAGTCCACCTTTCCTCCTACCGACAATCTTATGGAACTTCTGTTGGCTATTGATGCCGCCAAGAGAGCATCTGCCGATAAAGTTATTGCTGTAATACCTTACTTCGGTTGGGCAAGGCAGGATAGAAAAGACAAGCCGAGAGTTTCTATAGGAGCAAAACTTGTAGCCAATCTTTTGAAGGCTGCAGGTGCTGATAGAGTGATGACATGTGACCTGCATGCTGACCAGATACAGGGATTTTTTGATTTTCCAGTTGATCACGTATACGCGAGCAAAGTATTCCTGCCATTTATAAAATCACTTGCAATAGAGGATTTGGCAATAGCTGCTCCTGATATGGGAGGTGCAAAAAGGGCAAATGCTTATGCAAAGGAACTTGCTTGTCCTGTAATAATTTGTCATAAATCACGTGAACGTGCAAATGTAGTAGCCTCTATGACAGCAATCGGAGATGTTGAAGGCAAGAACATAATAATTGTAGACGACATGATTGATACAGCCGGTACACTTACAAAAGCAGCAGACCTATTGATGGAAAAAGGTGCTAAGAGTGTACGAGCTTGTGCAACTCATGCAGTGTTGTCTGGAATGGCATACGATAATATAAGCAAATCTGCATTAAAAGAGGTATATGTAACCGATACAATTCCTCTTACAACAGATCCTACAAAAGATAAGAGTAAAATTAAGGTAGTTTCTATGGCAGGCACTTTTGCAAAAATAATTTCAAAAGTGTATAAATATGAACCTATCAGTAGCGAATTTGTTTTCTAATTTTTTATTATGAAAGTTTTTATATCAGCCCTTCTACTACTTGGGATCGGTGTCTTGGGAATGGCATTTAACATTATCTTCAGAAAAAAGTCTTTTCCTCAAACAGAGGTAGGCTCAAATGAAAATATGAAGAAAATGGGCATAAAATGCATTAAAGAAGAGGAAGAGGAAGAGGCAGGTAAAAAGCATATCAACACCCGAAGTTATGAGTCTTGTAGCAATTGTGGGGAGACCAAATGTTGGTAAGTCAACATTGTTTAATAGGCTTGTCGGTATGCGACAGGCAATAGTAGATGGTACATCAGGAGTAACCCGAGACAGGCACTATGGTAAATGCGAATGGTGCGGGAAAGAGTTTTCAGTAGTAGACACTGGAGGTTGGTCTTCAGGGTCTGATGACGCATTCGAAGAAGAGATAAGGAAACAGGTAAGCATTGCCATTGAAGAGTCAGACGTTGTCATCTTTATGGTTGAAGCATCCGTCGGTGTAACAGACTACGACTCGGAGATTGCAGACATTCTGCGAAGAAGCGGAAAGCCTGTGATCTTGTGTGTCAATAAGGTAGACTCAGGAATCAAAATCTTTGATACATACCAATTCTATTCACTTGGATTGGGTGAAGTATGGAGTATTTCTGCAGCAAACGGAAGTGGTACAGGGGATTTACTCGATGAAGTTCTAAAGATTCTTCCACAAGAAAATAATAATACAGACTCTCATCCTGAACTTCCGCATATTGCAATCATAGGACGCCCGAATGTAGGCAAGTCCTCACTCACTAATGCACTGTTAGATGAGGAACGCAATATAGTAACAAATGTAGCTGGTACGACAAGAGATTCAATTTCAACCTATTACAACAAATTTGGTTTGGAATTTATGCTGGTAGACACAGCAGGTATCAGAAAGAAGAAAAAAGTCAGTGAAGACCTTGAGTTCTACTCTGTAATGCGTTCCATAAGAGCCATCGAAAATTCAGATGTATGCATACTTATGATTGATGCCGCTACAGGTATGGAATCTCAGGATATGAGCATATTCAACCTCATAATTAGAAATAAGAAAGGCTGTGTACTTGCTGTAAACAAATGGGATGCTTTTGAAAAAGATAGCAATACCATGAAAAATTACGAGGCGGCATTACGGGCAAGAATAGCCCCATTTGATGACATTCCTATTATATTTACTTCTGTTATTAAGAAACAGAGAATTATGGATGTAATCAAGGAAGCAGGACGGGTATATAATAACTATTCAAGAAAGATTAGTACATCAAAACTCAACGATGCGCTACTTCCTGAAATAGAAAATTATCCACCTCCTTCATGGAAGGGTAAGTATGTAAAAATCAAATATATAACTCAACTCCCAACAAGATTTCCATCTTTTGCATTTTTCTGTAACTTGCCACAATATATAAAAGAACCATATAAGCGTTTCTTGGAGAACAAGCTTAGAAAGCATTTTGACCTTTGTGGCTGCCCTATCCAAATCTTTACAAGACAGAAATAGGTTATCTATACTTCGGTATGCGGAAGGTGAAGCAGGCTCCTTGCAGCGAGAATGAACGACTGTATTGAATGGCACCTCCACATAGTTCCAAAATATTCTTACATATTGCCAGCCCAAGACCAGTACCGCTGCTCTTGGTAGTAAAGTTAGGTGTAAATAGTTTGTTTCTATCTTCATCTTTTACTCCTGGTCCATTGTCTTCGATAACTACATCATAATATCCGTCTTCTATACTGTTTCTCACAGAAAGACGGATAAGTCCCGGCTTAGGCTCAATATTATTTTCAAAATCTTCTTGCTGTTTATTTTCGATTGCCTGTATGGCATTTGTCAAAAGATTGACAAAGACCCTCGTAAGTTGAGGTTTAGGACCTATAACCATAGCATTTTTCAGTCCTATATATTGGATAATAATATTTTCTCTGCCAGAGAACAACATCACCTGAGATGATGCAAGTTCATCTATATCAATGAGTACAGAAGGCTCACTATATAATTTAGCAAAAGTAGAAAATTCATTAGCAGTATCCGTCAAACTGTCAATACTATTCATTATTACAGGAACAATAGTATCAAACTTAGCCTCCCAATCAGGAGCATGTTTCTGTTTCATTCTTATTATACGCTGTATCTGCAACTTTATAGGAGTAAGCGGATTTTTAATTTCGTGAGCCACCTGACGTGCCATTTCATTCCACGCCTTATTGCGTTCAAGTTGTGCCGCCTGTTTGCTGCTTTCGTATAGGTCATGAACCATCAGATTGTATGATCTTACAAGACTTGTAATTTCATCATCCCTCTCATATATTATATATTCCAACCCGTTTTCTCTTGCAAGGTTCATCTTAACCCCCATTTCCAACAAAGGTCTGAACATTCTTTCTATTACCTTAGAAGATAAAATTCGTGTAACAACTACAAGTATTAAGAATACGGTAATTATGAAAATAGCATGAAATACAGCATCTTCCTTAAAATCCAAACCAGAATCAGTATATGGAGCACAAATAATGGCTAATTTTTTACCTTCATTATTTATTACAGGAGCATACATTGCATAATATGAGTATCCTGCAAACTTTTCCTTATGTATAAAATATCGCTTATTTCTATACATTATAGCTTTATAAGCATCTTCATTAAGTCTGGAGCCAAGCAATAGGCGTTCAAATATTTCTGGAGATGTAGAGCGGAAAACCTTGCCCTCTGGAGTATACAATGAAACATCCGACTTTGTATAAACTCCTATTTTTTCAATAAGACTGCTAAATTCAGGTTTTTCATAATCGTGATATGATGAAAGATAACTACTTCTTGCCGCTATAAAAGACTGTATTGTATTAATTTTACCCGTCATCATCTCCATCATGTTTTTTTCATTTCTGCTATAAATAAATAAGACACTGACAGATGTCATGGCTATAAGTGTAGCAAAAAGGGAAAGATACAATACAGTATTAATCCTTGTCTTATAATAATTTTTTTCAAATAAAGTTTTTCCAATTTTTTTTATAGTAGGAATACTTATTGAGAAAAATGCAAGTAGGGCTATCAGGAAACCTGATACCATATATTTTACGAACCCAACTTTTCTTTCAGATATTACAATTGTTTCATTATTAGAAACACGGTTTACAAAATGGATATAATCCCCTATTATAACACTGCCGCTACCTAAATCATCACTTATCTCTTTAAATTTTCCAGAAAATACAGTAGAATAAGGATAAACACCCCCATAACTTATTAGATTACCTGAAAGGTATTTACAATATGAATATCTACGAGGCACTACGACAGACCCGCTACCGGCATCCCCTATTATTCCTGCGTATCCGGCACCTTCCATATCTATACTGGAATCTATACCCAAAATCAATCTAGTTACACCTAAAGAAGGATTATAGTATGTAAAAATACCTGTATATTGAGCCCTTCCATTAGACGAGCGAGAATAGACAAAGTGTGAACTATCAGATATTGCAATACCGTTTCTAAGACGTTCACTGTAATACTTAATAGTTTCAGTCACAGGATCGGAATCACTAAATATTTGCAATGTGGTTTCATAATCCTGACTTATTTTACTCAAATAACTCTCTTTAATCCTCCTCATTACAACTCTATAATCCTTGTTTTTGAAAATAAGCAAGGGTAATACAGGGTCAGAGGCTATAGCAGTTTCAATGCCCTTCAATCGTAACTCAAAACCAAGATTTCTGTCTACAGCAAGACGATTAGCCCATATATCAATTCTATTTTTTTCTTTAGTAAAGCCTATTATTGAAGACATCGCCAATAGATACAAGGCACTAATTATAGAAAATATTATCCTCCAAGTTCTTGACAATACATCATATTTTACCCCATAAAACTTCCTTACCGCTGGTTTTAGGAGAGCAATAAGAACCAACAGCATAATAAGAAGGGACATATATGAAATATATACATAAACTGTATATTGGGTTATTCCACTAATACGATAAAGTTCAAGTGTAATATTGGAATTCATTATAACACCCTTCAAAGTAAGGTGTATATATATGGCAAGGGCTATGATAGAGCAAATTATAACACCAGCATATAGTTTAAATCCAATATGAGGAAATTTACTTTCAAAAGCCAAAATAATATTTTTTCGCAGCAGATATATGCAGGTTATCATTACAACAATCCACAAGTTGAGAAGCAGTAATGAAGCCAATGAATACAAAACGGCTCCTTGTGCATATATAGTTGGAGAAAATATCTGTGATACCGACTGAAAACTTTTTCCAAATATAATTACAGTCCCTATAATAATAGTATTCAATAACATAACTGTCCACATCATCGGAAAAGTCCGATATGAGCGAAGCAAATACAATAGGGCTGCAAGGATTATAAACAAAGAAATCCATATATATATAGGATTTGGCAAAATAGAACCTATCCTATTATTTTCCTGAATAATCTTAATCAGAGGCCGGTTAGCAACATATATAGGAGCCCCTCCGCTATAAGATATAGGATAAAGAGAAAAACCGTCAGATACTTTAAGATGCCTATTTACTCCATTATAAGAATTTGAAGACATCATATTTTTAATTTCCAACCCACCAATTATAGTAGTATAAAATCCTACTTTTTTAGCCTTTACTAAATACCACTTAGGTCCTATATTAATATAATTTACAACAGTATCTACTTCTGAAAGAGGAGATACGACATTATACCTAAGGCTCATAAACCTCGGTATATACATTCTCCTGCTTATATCATCGTTGTCGAGAGTAAACTGATTATACCACGATTTAAGAGAGTCATTTTCATATCGATAAATAACCATATCGTCGGGGAAACCGTCAAGTTCTGTCCATTCTTGCCCACTCGCCACTATAGACATATAGGAGTCAAGCATTTTCATTCTTCCCGATATTACATGGGAAACATTGACAGCCACCGAATCTGCAGAATCAGATTTTCTATTTATGAATATGGAAAATAAGAGTATTAAAGTGGCAATTATTAAAAAAATAAGCCAAACGTGACGTTTAAGCCAATTAATCCGTTCTGTTTTCAAATCATTCATGATGATAAGGCTCCCCTTTTATTATAGTAAAGGCTCTATAAAGTTGCTCTGCAAAAACAGTTCTTACCATTTGATGAGAAAAGGTCATTTTGGAAAGAGAAATCTTACAATCCGCTCTTTCATAAATTTCATTCGAAAAGCCATAAGCACCACCTATTACAAACACCATATTTTTCCCAGATAATGTTAAGCGATTTTCTATATAGTGTGCAAATTCCATTGATGAATACTCTTTTCCCCTCTCATCAAGAAGAATTACCTCATCTGAAGGCTTCAATATATCGGCAATAAGATGACCTTCTTTAACTTTTATTTGCTCCTTAGTCAGAGAACCTGCATTTTTCAATTCAGGCAATTCTATCATACTGAATGGAATATAATGTTTCAGACGAGTGACATACAATTCCAAGCCCTGCCTAACCCAGGTCACATCTGTTTTACCCATTGTCAATAAAGTAATCTTCATAAAGAGCAGTTTAAAAGACCTATTACAGTTAAGCCCATTATGGGCAAATATATAAATGTGGCTCGGTATTTGCAACATTAAAGCAAGTATTTTGTATGAAAACAATGAGGTTTCGTATTGCAGTTGCCACATCGTTTGTTTTGTTATTTGTAGGACTTGATGGTCTGTCAAATAACAATTTATATGATGTTTTTATCCCAATATCCAAATACATCCGAAAGGGAGACGCCGAAAAACTTTCAGCATGGTTTTCCGACAATCTTGAAGTGTCCATAATGTCACGAACAAGTGATTCCAGTAAGGGGCAGGCAAAACAAATACTAAAATCTTTTTTCAAAGAGTATAATCCGAGAACATTTGATATAACTCACACTGCTGGACGCAATAATATGAAGTATGCCATTGGTTCATTAAGTGCAGGAGGAGAATTATTCGAAGTTACAATTTTTATAAACTACAAAAAGCAAAGTTATAAAATTCAGCAACTTAAGATAGACAAAATGAAGCATTAAAAGTTTGGCACGCACTTTGTATTATTGATATACGGTTAGTTTAGTTAATAATAATATAGCAAAAAAGACAGTCGTTGCGATAATGACTGCCTTTTTTCCTTTTATATACAATAAAGTTATATTTATTTATACGCGTTGTCCGTAACTACGATCAGTTGTATTTACTGTTATTACATCTCCCTGATTGATAAAGAGTGGCACCATTATTTTCGCTCCTGTCTCCAAGGTGCATTCTTTAAGGGCACTCGTAGATGCTGTATTGCCTTTCACAGCAGGTTCTGTATAAGTAACTTCCAATGTAACATAGGTTGGAAGTTCACATGTAAGACATCTTTCTTCTGGTTCTGTAACAAACATCATCTCCACATGCTGACCTTCTTTCATAAGATCTGCATTTTCTACAACATCGTGAGGAAGATTTATCTGCTCATAAGTTTCCTCATGCATAAAGTTAAACCCATCTTCATCCTTGTAGAGGAACTGATATGGTCTTCTTTCTACGCTTATTGTTTCAACTTTGGCTCCTGCGGTAAATGTATTCTCAAGAATTCTGCCATTTTCAAGATTGCGAAGTTTGGTTTTTACAAAAGCAGGACCCTTTCCTGGTTTCACATGCTGGAACCAAACTATCATACAAGGCTTTTCATTAAATTTTAAATAAAGTCCGTTTTTAAAATCAGCTGTTGTTGCCATACTATGGTAATATTTTGAATTTTAATTTATTCTGAAATTTATAATGGTCTGCAAAGATACTGATTAGTAAGAAAAACGCAAAATTTTATCAATTTATGACGGTTTCAGAAGCCTTCTTTTCTTCAATTTTAGTGAAGTGATAACAAAGATGATCCAACCTCGGAACATCTTTACTATCACTATACAATGGCATTATACATCTGACGATAATTTCAAATTCGTTTTTGTTCTCTCTCGGTAGATAAAGACTTATTCCCTTTATCCCCAATAAAAACTTATCTTCAGAGTTCCAATTCTTCGGACATTTATAGCTTGTTTGAATATCTATTCCTTTTTTATGTTTGTAATTTACCTCTGATATATCAATAGTCTTAGTAAATATAAAACTTTTCATATCATTACAATGCTCAGTATAATCCCATATAGGATAAGGAAGGGTAAATGTAAAAATATATTCTCCATCCTTTTCATATACCTCAGCATATGCCCGTTGATAGTTAGGCAGTCCCATAAATTCATACAAAACATTATTATTCAATACATTATCCTCATCCAGATCAAGAGGTACTCCTGACCAATCTAAGTCAGTTAATAAATATATTCCAACATAATTATGAATTTTTATAGGAGGCTCAACTCTATCCTTACCACAGGATATAATTGAAATAAGAGCAATGATATAAATTATAGTAATAGTTAAAAATCTTCTATTTAACATAATTATGTTTCAGTTAGTTGTACATCGGAATTATCATAAGATCCACATCTCCACAAGTATGACCATAGTTTAAGTAGAATTGAATCTTTTTCATATGGATTAAATTTAAATTACTTTGCAAAGATATTGATCAGTAAGAAAAACGCAAAATTTTATGTTTTTAGACTTAATTTAGCACTTACTTATTTTACCAGCAACGGCTTCGAGCAGCCATTTTGGGGTAGATGTCGCACCGCAAACTCCAACTAAATCATTATCATGAAACCAAGAGCTGTCTATTTCTTCTTCAGATACTATTTGATGAGAACGAGGATTTATTTTTGCACATAGTTCATACAATATTTTCCCGTTGGAACTTTCTTTCCCTGAGACAAAAACAATTACATCGTGAGAAGCGGCAAAGTCAGATAATTGTTCATATCGAGATGCCACTTGAGAACATATAGTGTTGTGTATAATCAATATGCCACTGTCTTGTATTTCCTTACATGTCATATGATTATACAACGACATTGCATTTAGCAGTTCTGTACATATTGAATCATATTCATCAGGATTTTTTGTTGTCTGTGAAAAAATTTCTATAGGTCCAGATAGAGTTATCTTTTTTTCAGAAAGAAGCTCCCGAAACATTTTAATATTTTCAACGACAAGAGCATCTCCATCTGCCTGACCTACAAGCCCCAGCACCTCAGCATGACCTACCTTTCCAAAAATAACTATCTGCCCAGTTCCGCCCATACTTTTCAGCCTCGCATAAGCTTGTTTTATTTGTTTTTGAATATGAAGAACTACAGGACAGGTACAGTCAATGAGATTAATACCATATTTCTCTGCAAGTTTATAAGTTTGTGGAGGCTCTCCATGCGCCCTTATTAGGACATCGCTACCTGACAAAGAAGACAATCTATCTTTTCCTATTGCGACAAGCCCCTTACTTGCCAATCTTTCAAGTTCAGCTTCATTATGAACAATTGAGCCTAAAGAGTATAACTCTTTCCCTTCGTTTTTATTCAAGAACTTTTCAGAGCGCCCTATTGCCCTGATTACGCCCCCACAGAAACCGGAATTGCCATCTATTTCTACTTTTAGAGCCATAGATTATTCCAAAATACCAAATTTTCCTTGAATAACTCCTTGCATCCAAGTTAATTCTTCTTTCAATGTCATATCGGAATTATCTAAGACAAAGGCATCTGAAGGACGTGACAGAGGAGATGTCTTTCTTGAAGAATCTATCTTATCTCTGTTATTAAGATTTTCCAACACATCTTCAAATTTTACGGTTTCACCCTTGGCAACCATCTCATCATAGCGCCGTTTCGCCCTAACTTCAGGCCTTGCTGTCATAAAAATCTTCAATTGTGCCTTAGGAAATACAGTAGTACCTATATCACGTCCATCCATTACTACTCGACCAGCCGAAGAAAGAGCGTGCAACTTATTATCAACAAAAGTTCTTACAAACGGAACTGCTGAAATAGGACTTACCAAATTTGATACTGACAAACTTCTTATCTCCTTTTCCACACACCTTTCACCTATATAAGTAAGATTAATACCGTCTTTATTGACAAATCTTATATCTAAGTCTTCTATTGATTTTTGAAGCCCAGTATTGTCTATAACTCCATCTACACCTATTAATCCATTTTCCATTGAATATAAGGTGACAGCCCTATACAATGCACCGGAATCCAAATAAAGGAAAGAAAACTTTTCTGCCACGAGCTTGGCAAATGTACTTTTGCCTGTTGAAGAATAGCCATCCACGGCAATTATTATGTCCGGAACTCTCATATTAACATACATTAGGATCCGACCTTATGACCGGAGGACAAAAATAGGAAAAATTGTATAAAGTAGAGAATTTTAACCGATATTTGCATTAATGGGTTTGCATTTTTACTACAAAGCAAACAGGTTCAAATACATTGAGAGGAAAATATTATGAAAATTCTTGTAGCCGATGACGAAAGGGCAATACGTAACTCATTGAAAGAAATTCTTATGGATGAGGGATATGATGTTGATGTAGCAGAAGATGGAACTGTTGCCTGCGAAATGGCGGAAAAAGAAAGGTATGATGTCATTTTTTGTGATATAAAAATGCCAAAAATGGAAGGTACACAAGTACTTGAGACCTTAATTTCTGCTGGTGTAGATTCTGCTGTTGTAATGATTTCTGGACATGGAGATATTGATATTGCAGTAGAATGTATAAAAAAAGGAGCCTTTGATTTCATATCCAAGCCTCTGGATTTGAACAGGATTTTGATAACCATCAAAAATGCTGCAGAAAAGGTAAACCTCGTCAAGGACAACCAAATACTTAAGAAAAAAGTATATGGAAAGCAGATGATCGGAGAGTCTGTAGCCATAGAACATGTAAGGGATATAATCAATAAGGTAGCGCCTACCGATGCAAGAGTACTTATTACTGGGCCGAATGGCTCAGGAAAAGAGTTAGTTGCAAGAAGCCTTCACAAGCAAAGCAACAGGAGTCCTATGCCATATATAGAGGTTAACTGTGCTGCTATTCCTTCGGAACTTATTGAGAGTGAATTGTTCGGACATGAAAAGGGAGCATTCACCTCTGCTATAAAACAACACAAAGGAAAATTTGAACAGGCCGATGGCGGTACGCTTTTTTTGGATGAGATTGGAGATATGAGCCTTGCTGCACAAGCCAAGGTATTGAGAGTATTACAAGAAAAGAAGTTATCCAGAGTAGGAAGCGACAAGGATATAGAGGTAGATGTAAGGGTTATTGCTGCGACAAATAAAGATCTTAAAGCGGAGATAGCAAAAGGCACTTTCCGTGAAGACCTTTATCATCGTATAAGCGTTATAGTTATACAGGTGCCATCTCTTGATGATAGAAAAGATGATATTCCTATACTCATAGACTATTTTGTAAATCAGATTTGTGCAGAGTCTGGAATGCAGGCTAAAGTCTTTTCAAAAGAAGCAATAGAATTATTACAACAAAAAACGTGGACAGGTAATATCAGAGAATTGAGAAATGTTGTAGAACGATTGCTAATACTCGGAGGAAATCCAATAAGTGAACAGGATGTAAAAGATTACGTAAATGGCTGATTTTGCGTAATCTATACCCTGTTTTTCTTTCGTATTATGCTTATCCCGTCCCTTATAGGGAGAATAACCACTTCCACCCTCGAATCTGCCAGCACCTTTTCATTGAATTGCACAAGACCTTGGGTTTGCTTATCTTGCGGAACGTTTTCTTCGTATACTTTGCCACCTAAAAGCACATCATCTGCAAGAATGACTCCACCAGGACGTAATAAGTTTATTACCATATCATAATAAACTGGATATTCCCGTTTATTTGCATCAATATATACAAGATCGTATTGAACATTTTTCAGCTCTTGCAGAGTTTGAAGGGCATCCCCTATATGAAGCCTTATTTTATTTTCCAACCCTGATTTCATAAAGCCCTCTCTGATAAGATCTTCAAGTTCATCATTGAGTTCGAGAGTATCAAGTATACCATTCTCACCAAGGCCAGAAGCCAGACAGATAGCAGAGTAACCCGTAAAAGTACCTATTTCCAACACTCTTTCTGCATTGAGCATTTGCACTATCATCGTAAGTAGTTTACCTTGCACCTGCCCCGATAACATCCTCGGATAGTTTGTACGAATATGAGTTTGACGCTCCAGCCAGGCAAGAATGTCTGTCTGTGGAGTACTATGTGCGTTTATATATCTGTTTTCTGCTGTTTCCATTACATATATACAAGTGTTGACAGATATTCAGGATTAAAAATGCTGCAAGCTGCTCTCCTAATATCCTCTGACGAAACAGACAAAATCTGAGATTTCACTAAGTCGTCAGAATCCACTTTTCCATATGACAAAAGACTTTTTCCCATCCCTAAGCACTGAGCCTCACCATTATCAGATGAAATTGCAAGTTGTCCCAAAAGTTGTTTCTTTGCAGCATTAAGACGACTTACAGAAAGAGGTATTGTCTGTAATTTTTCAATTTCCTTATGTATCGAAGCCTTACATTTTTCAATATTTGCCTTGTCACACCCAAGACAGATTGCAAGTATCCCTGTATCAGCATATTGAGTATATGAACTCTCTACAGAATATACCCAACCGTTTCTTTCTCTCAATATAGAATTAAGAATTGAATTTGATGCAGGTCCAGCAAGTATATTACTAAACAAAACAGTTGCCAACCTAGGCTGCGTTTCGTAAAGTGAAGGAGCAAAACTTCCAATAACTGCATTCACTTCGTAATTATTTTTATATTCTATAAGATTGAAGTTGTTTTTTATGGGTTTCTTTTCATTTAAAAAGGTGCCAGAACAATTACCAGCAATCATTTGTCCTGTAAATTTTTCAGGGAAAAAAGCATCTGCCAATTTCAGCACACGCCTTTCCATTTCCTTTTCATCAATATCTGCTACAATAGAAAAAGCCATTGACCAGGGGACAAATTTTTCCTTAACAAATCTCCTTAATTCATCAGAAGATATATTTTTAACAGACTCTTCCGAACCAAGTATCAAATTGGCAAGCGGATGTCCAGCAAAAAGTAATTGTTCAAACCTGTCATAAACATCATCGGCAGGACTATCCTTATAAGATCTAATTTCCTCTAAAACCACCCCACGTTCGATTTCTATTTCCTTTTCAGGAAATGTTGATTCTGTTGCCAATTCAAATAAAAGATTTCCAGCCTTATTCAGATCTTCTTTAAGAACAGTCGCATGCAGCACAATTTCTTCTTTTGTTGTGTAGGCATTTAGTTCTCCGCCCAATTTATCAAGATAACTATTTATAACAGAAGAACTTTTCCTTAAAGTTCCTTTAAATATGGTATGCTCCGTAAAATGAGCTATTCCATTATTATAGCCATTTTCATTTCTTGTTCCGCACCTAATGCTTAAAGAACAATATCCGACAGAAGAACCACTCCTTTTAACTGCATATAGCAGCCCACATTCTGCCTTTCCACAAATCATAATCTACCACCTATTTTACTTTCTGAATGATATAATTTTATTTATGTCTGATTTCATAAAACCGACATTCAGATTACCACCTATCTTCCTCTTTTTAAAATAGTACAGTTCATGAGTTCCTGCATTAAATAACATCAGATAGCACAGAGAACCTTTTTGCGGCTTGGAAGGACAAATCACATAACCCACGGCAGACATATCATTTGCATCCATCATTGCTCTTATTACAGTACCCTCATCACCAACAATTATTTGTTTGTCAAATTTTCCTGAAACATATACAGAATCTAATTGTGGAGAAAAGTCTTCCTTATCAAAAAATAGAGCCATATTCTTGGTGCACTTAAGGTTTTTCACGATACTGCCAATAGAAGAAAAACCATTCACAAGAGATTTCGCAACATACTCCTGCATCATATCCAACAGAGCAGGCATCATCGCCATTTCCTTACCTGAAGGAGAATCTGCTGCACAAACAGGTATGCTTATGACTTCAAGCATATCATCAATGCTTTTAACATTCTTGTCACCTTTTATAAGAGTAAATGCAGAAATACCAGGTTTAGATTCTTTTTTGTTACGGATATTTACAAGCATAAGAAAATACAAATCTGGATTTGTCTTTAACTTTTCAAAAGACTGCATATCACAGAACTCAAAAGGAGATATATGCCATGAATTATTGACAGCCTCCTTGATTGCTCTATCCTTAAAATCATTGCCTAAAAGTACTACCTTGGTGATTTTATTAGGGAAATCACTTAATTTTTCTTTTTTTGTAAGAATTTGAGCCTGCGCGAATAAACTTATTGGTACAAGACTAAAAAGTATGAATATTATAAATTTTCTCATAATCCATATTTTGGTCAAAGTTACAAAATAATGATTAAATTTGCGATTACGCTACTTATAATTCAGGATGAATCAGTACATAGTTTCAGCACGTAAATATAGACCAGATTCTTTCGAATCACTTATCGGTCAAGATAATATAGCAAAAACTCTAAAGAACTCAATACTTAGGGGGCAACTTGCTCATGCCTATCTTTTTTGCGGACCGCGAGGAGTTGGAAAAACAAGTGCGGCACGTATATTTGCCAAAACTATAAACTGTTCCAATCCTACTCCAGATATGGAGCCTTGCTGCAAATGCGAGTCCTGCGTTTCCTTTCAAGAAGGGCGTTCATACTGTATTCACGAGTTGGATGCAGCCTCCAATAACGGAGTAGAAGATATAAAAGCATTAATTGAGAGAGTTAATATTCCTCCACAGATAGGTAAATATAGCGTTTATATCGTAGATGAGGTGCATATGCTATCCCAATCAGCGTTTAATGCTTTTCTGAAAACTCTCGAAGAACCACCTGCACATGCTATCTTCATACTTGCTACAACTGAAAAACATAAGATTCTTCCGACTATATTATCCCGTTGCCAGACTTATGATTTTAATAGGATAAGCATCCCCGACATAGTGCGAAATCTAAAAGAAATTGCAAATAAGGAGAATATAACAATCGGAGACGAATCCCTACATATAATAGCACAAAAAGCAGATGGAGCCATGAGGGATGCCCTCACAATCTTTGACCGTACCATAGCTTTCTGTGGCAATAATGTAGATTACAACTCTGTCCTGAAAAACTTGAATGTATTGGATTATGAATACTGTTTCAAATTGGTTGACGATTTTCTTTCAGGCAACTATCAGGATACTTTACTAATATTTGACAAGATTTTGTCACAGGGCTTTAATGCACTTCATTTTGTGGCTGCCTTAAGTTCTCATTTCAGAGATTTATTGGTAGCGAGAAGTGGCGGACTTTCGGTTCTATTGGAACTTCCAGAGTCACTTAAAGCAAGGTATGCCGAACAAGCCGCAAAGTGTTCCCTAAAATTTCTCTATGATGCTCTAAACACTACAATATCTTGTGAATCAGGATATAGAACTAGTATAAATCCTCGGCTTCATATCGAATTTACTTTGATGAAATTGAGTTTTATAAACTCAAATTTTGTAAAAGATACAGGAGCATCGGAAACTCAAAAAGACACGAAAGAGCCAGCAACAGAGAGGGCGCAAAAGTCTGAAGCAGAGACAAAAACTGAAGCAGAGACAAAAACCGAGAAAGTGCAAAAGTCTGAAGCCAAGCCAAAGACTGAAACAGAACTAAAAACCGGAGCAGAGCCAAAAACTGAAACAGAGCCAAAAACCGAAGTCGAACCAAAAACGGCAACGCCGAGAAGGAGAAATTTAGGAAAAGCATCTGCACTATCATTATCATCTCTCAAAAAAGATGATAGCAACAACGAGAATGTTGTGGAGATGGTTCAATCGGAGAATAATGAAGTTCCTACCGATGAAAAAATAACTGAGGCGTGGGATAAGATACCGAATGAATATGTTTCACGTCCGCGGCTACAAACAACTTTACAACAAAGTAAAATCGAGATTAGTGAACAAGACGGGATTAAAACCGTAACTTTCTATGTAGTAAATACTGCACAGCAGCAATGGATTAAAGAAAAGTTGTTGAATGAGTTGGAAAGACAACTCCAAAAATTGACATTATCTTCTAAAATAAGGCTGATGGTTTCTGTCCTTGAAGATGAAGAAATCGAAAATAAGCCGACACCTCCAAAAGAAAGGGCTATAGAATTAATGAATATGAATCCAGAGGTGAAAAATCTTGTTAAAGATTTAGACTTGGACACAAAATTATAGTTTAAATATGAAACTCAGAGCAGAAAATCTTGTAAAAAAATATGGAATAAGGACTGTCGTAAAAGGGGTTTCCATGGAAGTGGAACAAGGGGAAATTGTAGGATTTCTTGGACCTAACGGAGCGGGGAAGACTACGAGTTTCTATATGATTACAGGACAGATTGTACCTAACGAAGGCAAGATTTTTCTTGATGATGAAGAGATAACCAAACTTCCTATGTATCTGAGGGCTAAAAAAGGTGTAGGATACCTACCTCAGGAAGCATCTGTTTTCAGGAAGATGTCAGTGGAAGATAACATTATGTCAGTTATGGAGATGTCAGGGATGAGCAGAGAGGAAAGAGAAGAAAGATTGGAATCTCTGATAGATGAGTTTAATCTTTCCAAAGTTCGCAAAAGTCTTGGTATTCAACTCTCTGGAGGAGAAAGACGACGTTGTGAAATCGCTCGAGCTCTTTCTATAGACCCTAAATTTATTTTACTTGATGAACCTTTTGCAGGCGTAGACCCTATAGCAGTAGAAGACATACAGTTCATAATTGCAAAACTTAAGTATAAAAACATAGGAGTTATAATAACCGATCATAATGTAGGTGAAACTCTTGCTATTACCGACAGGGCTTATCTGCTTTATGAAGGTACAATTCTTCAAAAAGGTACGCCACAAGAACTTGCAGCCGACGAAGATGTTAGGACAAAATACCTTGGGTCAGGTTTTGTACTCAAACGTTCAGTTTCTGTGGAAAGAGCAAAAAAAGAACACGCTGCCTTTTTGGAAAGAACCAAAAGCAATGTGGAGAACATTTAATTGACTATAAGTTCATCTAAAAATAGCCAGTCGTTATATAGCTTTGCTTTCCTCCTGTAAGCTTTGTATTTCACGAAACGTGCTGATGTATTTACTACTCCACCATAGTTAATAAATATTTGTTTTTCAACAGGTTCTGGAATTTCATCTAAAATTGTTAATATCGGTTTGAAGTTTTGCCCGTTGTCTGAAACAAATATTTCAACCTTTTCAGGTCTTCCAATCCACACGTTTTTAGCCCCTAAAAATGACGAACCTATGTAATGAAGTTCTTGAACACTACCAAGATCTACAGTAAGTTCAACATCTTTGTTAAGAAAACCTAACCACCTTCCGTCAGCATGATTACAACCCCCAAAAAGACCATCCGTCAAAGTACCTTCTCCCGATCCAGAATACTTGTCTTCGTATGCTGTATTGAATATTACTTTTTTACCCTTTGCCAAATGTTCTGTTACCTGATAGTATTCTGGTCTATTGCCCAACTCCGTATCCATATCGAAAGAATTGTAACCTCTTTCTTTCATCTTTTTTCTAAAATCGTTTGCCCTGTGCCTGAATGCAGTATAATTTTTTGTTCCTTTAGGAGACCAGCCAACTTCTGCAAGAGCATAAATACGAGGATAAAGCATGTATTCGGAATATTCATCTGTAGGTATAAATTCTCTCCAAAGATTACCCTGAACACCCAAGATATATTGGCGATCTGAGTTATTCTCTTCAGGTTCAAGTGAATAACATTGTTCCAATGGGGTATAACCCCCTATCGATTCAGGCTCTTTAAATTGTGGGTCCTGAGTATAATCAAGGTAGCAATGTGATGTAGGTGTAAATATTACTTTATGCCCAGTGTTTATGGCTTTTTGTGCAGACTCTATTCCCCTCCATGCCATAATAGTAACATCATCAGGAATTTTACTATCTAACATTTCATCCCATCCTATAATCTTTTTACCCAAAGAGTGGGCGATATTATAAATACGATTAATACAATAGCCCTGCAACTCATCTATTGAGTTAAATCCTTGTTCTCTAACTCTTTCCTTACAAATAGCACAATTTTTCCATGAAGACTTTACGGCCTCATCGCCTCCTATATGAATATATTTTGATGGGAACAGTTCAGCGATTTCAGACAAGATATTGCTAAACATTGTATATGTTTCTTCATTGCCGGGGCAGACATCCGAACTTTCAATCATAGTTTTCAAATCAGACTTATTGGTACGACAGGCTATTTGCGGATAAGCCATTATAAGTTCACGACTATGTCCTGGAATTTCAATTTCAGGGATGATTTCAATATTTCTTTTTGATGCATATTTCACTAAATCCTTAATCTCATCCTTGGTAAGGTAACCTCCATACGCCCCTGGAGTTCCTTCTTCTGTATAAGATTTAGTGGTATTATACCACTCTTTCCATGTCTTGCCTATACGCCATGCCGAATAGGTTTTAAGTCGAGGATACTTATCTATCTGAATACGCCACCCGGCATCATCTGTAAGGTGAAGATGTAATTTATTCATTTTCAGACTACTCATCATATTAATCTGCTTTTTTATAAAATCTGCAGAACTAAAGTGACGCGATAAATCCAACATCATTCCCCTATAACCATAACGAGGATAGTCTAAGATATTACAATACTGCAAGTTAGAAGAAAACAACAGCATTTGGTCAATACTGATTAAGGCATAATAAGCCCCCTGTATATCTTCGGACCTAATAATTATTCCTTTTTTATTAATTTCTAATTTATATCCTTCATTAATTAAATTATCTGGACACGAATTTATCTTCAGTTTATTTTTAAACCTTTTTCCCTCAATAAATATATGTATGTTTGGACTAGAAGATACATTTATAAGTTTCGGAAAAGACTCATTTATTTGATCTATAAGTTTTTCCTTTCTTTCAAAATCGTATGATTCTATTTTATAGGTTATGTTTCCATTAAGGCAATAATAATTTTCCTTAACTTCATATTTCACTGGTTCGGGCAAAATATTTTTAGGTCCCGATAAAATCAATGCTGATAGTAAAATATAGAAAAATCCCATTCAAGTAATATTATTCCGATTTTCTTGTTATACATGCACCTAAGGCATTCAAACGCCCGTCAATATCTTCATAACCGCGGTCTATCTGCTCAATATTTCCTATAACACTTGTTCCATTAGCTGACATGGCGGCAATAAGAAGGGCAATACCTGCACGTATATCAGGAGAAAGCATATTACCCGCCCTTAACCGGAAATTATGATCATGACCTATCACCACTGCACGGTGAGGATCGCACAAGATAATCTGAGCCCCCATATCTATAAGTCGGTCTACAAAGAATAAACGACTTTCAAACATCTTCTGATGGATAAGAACACTTCCTTTACATTGAGTAGCAACAACTAAAATAACGCTCAAAAGATCAGGAGTAAGTCCTGGCCAAGGTGCATCAGCAATCGTCATAATAGATCCATCCATAAACGATTCTATCACATAACTTTCCTGTTCTGGAACAAAAATATCATCTCCTCTCTGTTCAAGAGCAACTCCCACTCTTCTAAAACTTTCGGGTATAATACCCAGATTGGTATAAGAAGTATTCTTGATAGTAATACTGCTGCAATTCAGAGCAGCCATTCCTATAAAACTTCCAACCTCAATCATATCCGGCAAAATAGTATGATTTGTACCTTTAAGAGAAGATGTACCAGTGATAGTAAGCAAATTGGAACCTATACCCTCTATTATGGCACCCATCTTTATAAGCATACGACAAAGTTGTTGTATATATGGTTCACAAGCCGCGTTATATATAACCGTTTTTCCCTTTGCCAAAGAAGCTGCCATAAGAATATTAGCCGTACCAGTAACAGAAGCTTCGTCTAAAAGCATATAGCTACCCCTAAGTCCAGAATTAGCAGGCGAAGCCAAATGATAAGCATGACATTCTTCACTATAACTCAATTCTGCTCCAAGGCTTGCCATTCCCATTATATGAGTATCTAATCTGCGGCGACCTATTTTATCCCCACCAGGTTTAGGGAAATATACCTCACCCAAACGTGCCAATAGAGGTCCGGCTACCATTACAGAGCCTCTCAGTTTTTTACATTTTTCGACAAAATCAAGGCTCAGTATAAACTTCTTATCTAAGTTATCAGCCTGAAATTCATATTTCCCCTTTTCAATACAATTAACCTTAACTCCCATATCGACACAAAGGGATATAAGATTTTTTACATCCAAAATTTCAGGAATATTGCTGATAGTAACCTTTTCACTCGTCAGAAGTACGGCACTGATTACCTCTAATGCCTCATTCTTTGCCCCCTGAGGAGTAATTTCACCACTTAATTTATGTCCGCCTTCTATTATAAAAGAACTCATAATATTAATCTTATATATGTTCTACTTCAGGAAGTAATAAAATACCAAAACGATTCTTTACAGAATCTACAATTTTTCTTTCCATAGAAAGGATTTCTTCTGGTGTTGCATTCCCAGTTAAATTTATTATAACTAAAGGTTGCTTTTCATAGACTCCTGCATTTCCTGATTTAAAGCCTTTCCATCCGCACTTTTCTATCAACCAAGCGGCAGGTATCTTGACAGTACCGTTAGGCATGATAAAATGCGGCACATCTCCCAGTCCATCCTTTTCTGCAATATCTTTAACTGAAATATATTGTTGTGGCAGGACAAAAGGATTTCTAAAAAAACTTCCAGCACTCGGGATCTCTGCAGGATCAGGTAATTTATTTTTTCTAATATCTATAATAGTTTCCCTTATTTTAGTTGGAGTAAGTTCTTCGTTATTCTGTATTTTTTCCAAACTCTCACGAATATGACCATAATCTATACACGGAGCATAAGTCTCTGATAGGTTGAAATTTACAGCTGTAACTATATATCGCCCTTTTCCGTCTTGTTTAAAAAAAGAATCTCTATAAGAATATGCACAGTCTGTATTATTAAATATTACTTCTTTATGTTCAATAATATCATAACATTCCACAGACTCAATAATATCCTTAACCTCACGTCCATAAGCTCCTATATTCTGCACTGCTGCCGCTCCAACTTCTCCTGGTATCAAAGAAAGATTTTCAGCCCCCCAAAGATTATGCGATGAAACGTAAAGACAAAAATCATCCCACAACACTCCTGATCCCACACGCACTTTTCCATTTCCTTTATTTTCGATAAATTTTATGGAAGAATGTAGTATTGTACCAGTAAAATCTTTGGTAAACAATAGATTACTTCCTCCTCCTATATGTAAAAAAGGTAAAGGAATTTCTCCAGACAATCTATTGTCTTCAAAAAAGGCTTTAAGTTCTTCAATCGATGAATATTCTACCATACAAGCAGCAGTGACATCCATCTTGAATGTATTAAAAGCCCTTAGAGGGATATTGTAGTTTATATTCATCCTATCCTATTTGAGCCCCATTAGCCAAAACCTCAACAGGAGTAATAAAACGCATCTTGCCATCACCCTGACGAGCCATAAGTATCATACCCCTTGATTCAATTCCACGAATCATACGAGGTTTGAGATTAGCTAAAATACAAATTTGTTTTCCTAATAATTCTTCAGGAGAATAAAACTCTGCAATACCCGAAACAATCACTCTATTATCAATTCCAGTATTGATAGTAAGTTTTAGCAACTTATCTGTTTTAGGAACTCTCTCTGCACTAAGCACTGTTGCCGTCCTTATATCCATTTTTTCAAAATCATCATAAGAACATTCTTCCTTTTGCGGTTCCACTCTTGAAGCAGCTTCCATTGCGTCCTTTTCTGCCTGCTTAGCCTCGTTATCTTTCTTTGTATTCTCCAATTTTGCTATCTGAGCATCTACAACATCATCTTCAATCTTTGCAAACAGCAGCGCCGTTTCTCCCAGTTCATGACCTACAGGAAGTATATCAGATGTACCCAACTGTTCCCATGAAAGCATCAAACCATTACCACGGTTGTCTGGTTCGCCGATATGTGTTGTATGTAAAGCATAATTTTCTTTTTCTGTATAGAAATTTTCTGTAGCTGGACCTTCTCCTTTACGATAATCCATACCTGCGTTAATACCTACATTAAGTATTCTACGAAGTTTCTCAGACGAAAACGGAAGGAAAGGCTCAAAAGCAATTGCAAGACTTGCACATATTTGCAAAGAAGTATACAGAATAGATGCTGTCCTATCCATATCCGTTTTAGCAACCTTCCATGGTTCGGTATCTGAAATATATTTATTCCCGATACGCGCTATATTCATAGCTTCTTTAAGTGCTTCCCTGAAATGAAATGTATCAATACAATTTTCCAAAGATTTTTTGCATGGGAGTATCTGTGCCATTGTATCTGCATCCACTGGTTCTGGTTTTAGATTAGCTGGCACTTTCCCATCAAAATATTTCTTTGTAAGCACAACAGCCCTGTTTACGAAATTACCCAAAATAGCCACCAACTCACTGTTGTTTCGTTGTTGTAAATCTTTCCAAGTGAAGTCATTATCCTTGGTTTCAGGAGCATTTGCACAGAGAACGTACCTTAACACGTCTTCCTGTCCAGGAAATTCATCAACGTATTCATTCAGCCATACTGCCCAATTTCGAGATGTGGATATTTTATCTCCCTCCAAATTAAGAAATTCATTTGCAGGAACATTATCAGGAAGTATGTAAGAGCCTTCTGCCTTTAGCATTGACGGAAATACTATACAATGGAATACTATATTATCTTTCCCAATAAAATGCACAAGACGAGTTCCGTTATCTTTCCACCACTTTTCCCAAGAATTTGGCAGAAGTTCCTTAGTATTAGAAATATAACCTATAGGAGCATCGAACCATACATAAAGTACCTTACCTTCTGCTCCCTCTATCGGCAGCGGAACCCCCCAATCAAGGTCACGGCTAACGGCACGAGGCTGAAGACCACCGTCAATCCAACTTTTGCATTGACCATATACATTGGCTTTCCACTCTTTATGCTTATTCAAAATCCAATCTCGCAACCACGGTTCATATTGATCTAAAGGCAGATACCAATGCTTTGTCTTAACTTTTTGAGGAGTACTACCACTAAGAGCAGACTTCGGATTTATCAATTCCTCAGGACTAAGAGTACTTCCGCACTTCTCACATTGATCCCCATACGCCCCTTCGTGTCCACATTTTGGGCAGATACCGGTTATATATCTGTCTGCAAGAAAAGTTTTTGCCTCCGGATCATAGAACTGCTCCGTTTCTTTAGTTATAAACTTATCATTATCATAGAGTTTTTTAAAGAAATCGGCAGCATTTTTTTCATGAACTTTAGATGTAGTCCTTGAATATATGTCAAAATTAATTCCCAGCCTGTTAAAAGAGTCTTTTATAATATTGTGATACTTATCAACTATATCCCGAGGTGATACGCCAAGTTTCTTAGCCTTTATTGTGATTGGGACACCATGCTCATCACTTCCACATACGAACAGTACCTCTTTACCTCTTAACCTTAAATATCTTACATATATATCTGCAGGTACATATACACCAGCAAGATGTCCGATATGTACTGGACCATTGGCATAAGGAAGGGCAGCAGTAACTATAGTTCTATTGAATTTGCTTGTCATACTATGATTATTTTATTATTTATCTATCTGATTCTTCCGAGACGCTCGTCAATTTTTTTTCGGATTAATGTCTTTTCTTGTATTTTCTTGATTATCTCTATCTGAGAAGATTCATCTTCTATTGTTTTTTTTAATTCATTATTTAAATGGATAATTTTATCCTGTATACGTTTTGATTGATAAACGATTATAGCACGAGGGACATTTTTAACCAAAAAAGTAGATAGGGCGGTCATAGAAGCAGCAAAATTTTGAACTGTAAGTATATGATTTTCCTGAATCAAACCAGAAACAATTTCAGCCACATTTCTATCTTCCCCATCCATCAGCTTTGCTACAATTTCTTGTTGAGAAAGGCGGTCATTACTGTCATAAAACTCAAAATACAGATTATAAACTTTTCTGTAAATAGAGTTCTCAAATTGGTGATTATCAGCCACAAGTGCAGAATCTATAAATTCAGCCACAGTGTAAACATTTTCTTCATCATAAAATTCAGAATCTACATTGAAAGCCATATCTTCACTACCATACTTCAAAATAAACCAAAGCAGTTCCCTTTCAGATGGCAGCAAAAGAGCATTTTCAACATTCTGCTCTACAACACAACTCGCCTCATTTAATATTTTATCATTATTATCCTGTTGCTCTATATCATTAAGCGTTTCATCCAGTATTTTTTCACGGGATTGCTGCACCCTATCAAATAGTATATCTGCTTCTATATTAAAATTTTCAGCACTATTCTGAACATACATACTCCGTTTTACGGCATCTGGAATAAGAGCAATGGTATCAGCAATATCATTTATAAGTTCTGCCTTTTTCAATGGATCATCTCCAGCCTGTTTAAGCAAAAGGTTTGTTTTAAAACTTATAAAGTCTGTTTCGGCATTATCTATAAATTCTGTAACCTCATCAAGGCTATGTTTGCGACTGAAAGAATCTGGATCATCCCCATCTGGTATTAGTACAACTTTGACATTTAGGCCTTCCTTAAGAATCAGACCTATTCCCCTCAAAGCAGCATTTATTCCAGCAGAATCACCATCATACATTATGGTTACATTCTGTGTAAACTTTTTTATAAGACGAATTTGAGGCACTGTCAATGAAGTACCGCTCGATGCCACCACGTTAGTAATGCCGAGTTGGTGCATAGACAGCACATCGAGATACCCTTCAACGAGAAAGCATTTATCCCTACGGGCAATTTCATTTTTGGCAAAATATATCCCATAAAGGGACTTACTTTTTACGTAAATCTCTGTTTCAGGGGAATTTACATATTTCATTGCAGGATGTCCTCCTTTGAGAGTACGTCCTCCAAAAGCAATAACTCTACCGCTTACAGAATGTATAGGAAATATAACTCTATCAAAAAAACGGTCCGATATGCTTCCATCTTCATTTTTGTTACAAAGTCCTGCGGCTATTAAAAAGTCCTCTTTATAGCCAGCTTTCCGAGCAGCATCATAAAATACCGTCCTTCCTTTAGGTGCCCAACCAAGACCATATTTTATTATAGTTTCATCTGTAAGTCCTCTTTCTTTGAAGTACTTGTAGCCAAGAATACGACCTTCCCCCTCTTTCAAACTATCAATGAAAAATTTATTGGCATACTCTAAAGCCAGATATAAACTCTCACTTCTTTGACGCAAAGCAATCTCCTCTGCCGATTCCTCTTTTTCAACTACTTCTATACCATACTTTCTTGCAAGAAATTTCAAAGCATCCACATAAGACATACTCTCATGCTCCATCACAAAACCGATTGCAGTACCTGATTTTCCGCAACCGAAACATTTATATATTCCCTTAGATGGAGATACATAAAAAGAAGGAGTTTTCTCATTATGAAAAGGACAGCAGGCAACATAATTGGCACCCCGTCTCTTAAGCGAAACAAAGTCTCCAACTACATCAGTAATCTGCGCAGCATCTATGATTTTGTCTACTGTATCCTTTGGAATCATAAATTACTATTCATCAACCTTATGAAATTCAGCATCCTTTACATATGAAAAATCATTAATTGCTTTGTCTTTAGCTTCTTCCTCATCCATGTCTACACTGAATTTTATATTATACTCTTTCTTAGCCTTGTCCATTTTCCATGCTGACATCAATTCCTGTACTCCATAAACAATGAGTGACACTCCCGTAACAATTCCCATAATCATTTTACTGAATGGATTAAAAATCAGCACAATACCACCGATAACAGCCAAGATTGAAAGTAAGAGAGAAGTAAAATTTAGACCCAGCAATGACATCACACTAAGCAGTGCAATTAGTTGCATTATACCAAATAATAGCAAAAGCACGCCTATAACATTTATTATAAATTCTGCTATAGCTCCAGGAAAGAAGAAAAGTAAAAGACCGATTACTATATCCACTGCTGCATTGACAAGCATCAGACTAAATATTCCTTTTTTCCTATTGAAATAGCCATACGCAAAAGAAACAATACCAGCAGCAAAGATTAGAGCCGAAATAACTTTGACAACGGTTACAGTAGCATCTGTACTGATAATCATTACTATACCGATAGCGATGGCTGCTATTGCCCTTAAAATAGAACTGAATTTGTTTTTGTATCCGATTGTTATCATAATAAGAATTGCATTTTAAAATTTAATGCCGCATAATGCAAAAATACATATTTTTGAGATTAAAAGGAAAAATCGAACTTAAACTATATTTACAAAACAAGCCTGCCAAGACTAAGTCTGACAGGCTTACACAATATTATTGAAAAGACTATTTCTTCTTAGTCTCTTCTGGCTTTTCTACAAAACGCCTTACTGAATCTACCTTAACATCGAAGATGATAGTAGAATTAGGCTCTATACCGTTGGTTCCTCTTTCACCGTATCCGAGAGCAGAAGGAAGGAAAAGTTTAATTTTACCGCCTTCGCCAACAAGTTGCAAACCTTCTGTCCAACCTGCTACTACCCTATCCATTACCAACCTTGCAGATGGCTGCTCAGGTTTAGTGCTGTCAAACACGGTTCCGTCTATAAGTGTACCCTTATAGTGAACAAATATAGTATCCTTTGGACCTGCCTTAACATCACTTCCAGCCTCTCTTATAATATATTGAAGTCCGCTTTCAGTAACCTTAACACTATCTTTTCCCTTGTTTGCGTCAAGAAATTTCTTCTCTTTTTCAGCATTTACAGCAAGAGTATACTCTTGTCTTTTTGTAAGGTATGAGTTGAAAAGATCATTCATCTTATCAGGAGAAATCCTAAACTGCTTAAGGAAAGCTGAATCCCTCTGATCACCTTTAGCTTTCATAAAGTCCTTTATACCTGCCTTTATTTGAGAAAAATTCAAATCATCCCCAAAATTATAACCTTTAAGAAAAGAGCCGAAGTTTACTCCAAGCAGATAACTTACAGAATCTCTAACAGCCTTAGATGGAAGAAGAGATTTAGGATTTACAGGCTTAGCCGTACCAAGAGAGTCTGCAGAGCCTGTAGCAGAACCTTCTCCCTTTACTCCGCAAGCAACAGTCATAGCAACAACAGCAGCCGCAGCAAGAAATTTGTTTATTTTCATATTGTATAAATTTATAAGTTTCATAACTCAGTGGCAAAAATGCCAACTAAACCAATATTTTGCAAATATCACACTTTTTTTGCGAATAACCCGTAAATCCGACAAAAATCAACTATTTATCTGAAAATAAACGAACAGAACATTGAGCTGGTCTGATGACATCTCTAATATAACTGCCAAATGAGCCGGTTGTAGCATAGTATGCGAGTTTTTCCTTAAATATTCCCTGTTCCTCATCACTATATTCTCCAGGAGCCTCTGACATAGACCAAATATAAACAGATGCACCTTTATACAAAACTTTCAAGTTGTAATTAAGTTTAAAACCGCCAGCACTGAATTTACGGATGATTATAGAAGACTTATTGTCTTCCCAGAATTTAGGCTCTGAAACCTGATCCAAAGTTAGATTTGCCTTGTCAGGTCCGAGATAAATGCAGGCAACCTCAAGGTATGAGTCCTCGCTTCCATCTTGGAATGAGCCGCGAAGAGAATATCTCCAAGCACTCAGTTGAGAATTTCCATTTCCTTTAAATCTAAGAGCATATGTAAGTCTTTTGCCTGTATTTTTATAATCGGCTTTATAAGTAAAGCGTTCTTTGTGTACTACAATATCCTCATTTATATCTTTACGAACAGTTTGATGTCTAAAATCAATTGCCTTATCTTTATTCATATCTGGGAAGACACCACGCAGTTCCTCAACGGTTGGGATGTGATAATATTCATCGCTGCCTTTTTCTCTCCAATGACGGAAACGGCTTCGTGCCTCAAAGAAACTGAAAAACCCACCTGACTTACTACATTCGTGAGAATCGGCAAAATTTCTTCCATCTATATCAAGATTGTACTCAGCCACATACTCCAAAGCAGGTTTCACATCAGGCTTCGGAGCCTCTCCAAGTAAAAGTCTCACCGGATAGGCAACTGTTTTATCAGAAAGAGTTAAGAAAGATGAATAAGGCAGAGCAACAACACTCCATGACTTTTCAAAATTACGTTCAGAAGCAGTCCAAAAATATCCAACAGAAGATTTCCCTTCTACCTTATCATTTATTTTATAACCAGAAAAAGGAACTGTCCTTACAATGTCCCAATCGTTATCTTTTTCCCAAAAAGCCTTTTCCGAAATATTGTTGATATTTAATTTTGCTTCAGAGCCGATATAACGACATGTGATTTCCAATGCTGCAGCATTACCTTTACGAACCACCCTATATCTGTAAGCAGAACGTAATTTATCGCCATTACCCATAAACCTTATGGCGTACGTTGTGCCATCTCCAGCACTTTTATAATCAGCATAATATTTTTGACGTTTGCCTTTTATCATTATCTCTTCTGAAATACCTGATTTAACATTCTTTGAGTCGAAAGACAGGACATCTTTATCTGGAAAAATCCCACGTAGTTCAGATTCTGAAGGAAGGTGATATTTTTTACCGTCAATCTCAATAGATGAGAATTTTTTAACTGCTTCTGAAAATGTAAAATAAGCAGTCTTAGCATCGTCCTTAGCGAAAGTTTTGGCATCTGCAGCCATATCACTTTCTGATAATAATTCAATCGGCAATGGTTCATGCACAGGCTTTGGAGGAACCATATGCACTTCTTCATTTTTACAGCATCCTACAGAGAGTACGCTTATTGCCGAAAATATAATTGTTTTAATAAAATTCTTTTTCATCTCTACCTTGTTTTAGTCTTTTTTATATGGATTTTTTCCCTGATAGTTACATTCCAAACCATTACCCTTGTAAATAAGTTTCTTTACACTTCCTCCGACATGTTCTTCGGCAAACATTTGAGTCGCTGGTTTTGTAGCATTAGTTACATCAAAGACATAGATTGCCGCTTTAAGTTCGCCTTTTTCATTTTTGTCATCTGCAGCTACAAACATACGATAAGGATTATATACGTCAAAAGCAATACTCTTAACTTCCATATTATCCTTGAGTGAAACAACAGGATTGGCATCTACGTTTCCGCTGTCATAGTTCATACTGAAAATCTTATTACCTACGGAGTAATACAATACAGGTCTTGCAGGATTGACACATAAAGTTGAATTAGGCATAATCTTTCCTGACATATCAAATTCATTAATAAATGACTCTGCTCCCTCTACTGAAGGCCAGAATACATCAAATAATAATACCTTAATTTGATCACCGTTAGAGCCTATTAGCATGAACTTATATGGCTCATGTCTGTAATCATCCTTTGGTGCCCTATATTCAGCACCACAAGAAAATAGTGCCATAGCCTTAACTCCGCAATATTTATCTCCTTCTACAATAGTCTCACCATCAGAATCAAGATAAAGCATTTTCTTATTGAAATTATCATAAATAGCACTAGCCATCACTGTCAGCTGACTATAACCAGAACAGATATATGGAGCAATCACAGCATCTGCAGGAATTTCATATGGGACTTTTATAAAGTTCTTACTTTCGGTCATACAATAGAATTTACCTTTACCAGCAAAGAAAAGTTCCATACCATTCCATAGAGAATTCTGCCTACCATGAGGCATAAGCACCGTTTCAGGCTTAAATTCACCCTCTCCGTCATATACAATCTCATCACGCACTTTCATATCATCGTAATTCATTGTATATACTTTTACAGGATCATCAGTAATCACAATTGCCTCCAAATCTTTTGAGGACGTAGTAGGAGAACCAGGCCAAGTGTGAGTGTCGCCTTTCCAATATATATTGACAGGTTTTTTTCCAAGAACCACTCCTGGATTGAGTTCGGAGAAGAAATCAACAATTGACTTATCTTCCATTTTTACGACATTCTTGAATGTGAGCATAGGTCTTCCTTCTGCTTCACTCAGAAGAAGTATTCCCTGATCAAAAGCAGGCGAAGCCACTCTCAACTTAAATTTTACCAATTTAGCAGAAGTCTCGCTGCTTGCCTTAAAATAGCCGTCAAAGGTACCAGTCTTAGTCAATTTAAGATTTAGGTTCTTTTCTGTTGAAACTATTTTATAGTCAACACTCCACTCGTATTTAATATCCTTTTCCTCACCTTTAGAAAATTTAACTTTAGGGGTGATTTTCAAAGTTGAAAACTGGGTAGTCTCATAAGTAAGGCTTACTCCACTTACGGCATCAATTTCTGTTGGCGTAACAACCCCTCCAGCATTTGGATTTTCTTTCTGGCACGAAACCAACGCAACTATAAAGACTGCGAAAATAAACAAACAACTTTTTTTCATATAACATTTTAAATTAACTATTTTATTCTATTAATTACCAAACAGGCCATTTCACATCAGGGAATATAACGCCTGGATATGGCTCCGCATCAAAATAAATTTTCACTTTCTTAAATACTCTCAAAACCCCATATTTATTATCCTTTATATCGTTATCTGACACGGGTCTTCCAAATATTTCTATGAATTTCTGATACTTACGTACATTATATTCACCCAGATACATATCAAGAGAGTTCCACCACAGAGGTTTATCGAGAGAATTGTTAAAGCATATACTTAAGCTTCTGTTTTCCAATACCCCAAGTGACAAATCGGGCGTAGGTACAATACTCAGCCTTATGATATAGTCTTTAGTCTCATCTAATTTACGTCTATGAATGTGGATTGGCATGTCAGCATATGATTGTCCTGGTTCAAACCTATACTCTTTCAAAAGTCCGTCATAATGTTCACCAATTATTGCTGTTGTCATATTTTTATCTATATCGACAGCAAAAGATAACGGATTAACTGACGGGACACCAATAAGTTCCGCTTTAAGAACTATAGTCGTGTCTGTAATGGAAAAAGGCTCTTTTCCGAAAGAAAAATACAGAGAATCAGTAGTAAAATTCACTTTTCGACTTCCCGTATAAGTAAAGCTTTCCTGATACTTGCAAGAGAAAAATAGAATGATTAAAACAAGTGTACAACCTATTCTCATTATGATTTTTATCATAAGCCTTCCTCCTTTTCATTTTCAGGTACTGGCAATATATAAACCTCATCAGAAGCCTTATGTACTTTACCATCTACACCTTCCATATTCAGTTGAAAACGTTTATATGTAAAAAAGATACGGCCTTCTCCCCAAAATTCTTTAACTATCTCATTAACAAGTACTTTTTCAAAGCCTGGCTTATCCGCTATCGCTGCTAAAGGCAAAGGTCTGAGTCCACGCGCGGTGACTACCTGATTTAAGTACATCAATGCTTTGGATTTATCTTCATCATAAACTGATTCTGCTAGGATATAATAAAGTTCAGGAATTCTTATCAGATTTATTCCAGGTATTCTGCTATCTGTCACATTCTGATGTTCATCGTAATATTGATCATACAATTTTGTAAATGCTACAGTTCCACTTCCCCACTTTCTTTGAGTAAAATAAGCCTGATAACGATAGTCATTACTTGAGGCTGTAAACGTATTTAAAGAAAAAATTTCTTTAAAATTAGAACGGACCATATCTGTTTCATCGGACAATTTATTGGATGTAAGTTTTTTTCTTACACTCAGATACATTTTAGGTGCCTGCAAGCCAAAAACACATTCTTTGTATGCAGTGTATCCTTTGAACAAACCCTTTACTTTTTCTATATAGGTAAACTCGTATCCCCCTTTCAATGCTTCAAGAGCATATTTTTCAGACTCTTTATGCTTTCCAGCCCAATTTTCTACTCTTGCCAAGATTGCAGCTACAGAGTAATAATTAAGATGCAGTTCCACATTCTTTTCTGAAGGTATTTTCGGTGAATCCTTAAGCAAAGTCATAGCTTCTTTAAGATCTGAAACTATTGCATCATATACCTCTCCTACAGTTGAATAAAAGACAGGTTCATCTGTAAAATGCTTTACGTATGGTATACCTTTTTCATTGCGTCTGTTATATCCAGGAGCAAATAATTGAAGCATGTCGAAATGAATATAGGCTCTTACTGCAAGAGCCTCTGCCTTTATTCTCGGAACCGAAGGATAGTGATATTTTGCAGCATTATCTATTATACTGTTTGCAGAAGATATAACATTATATCCTACCTCCCACACCTCATCTATCCTCGACTTTACATCTGCATCTTTATATTTTAAATCAATTGTTTTGGTAAGAGTGGTTTCATAAGATTCTCTATTGTTATAATATAATTGGGCAAATTCGTCAATAAGTCCGAAAGACAGATTTTCTCCATATAGTCCTGCATTAGTCATTGAGGCATAAACGCCTGACATAGCATCTATGAACCCTTGTTCATTACTAAACATCTTACCATTATCAACAATACCTTTGACTCCTCCATCTAAAAAATCGCATGAAGACACAATCAAAATACTGAATATGATATATATTTTTCTTAATTTTTTCATATCCTATATATTCAGATTGAGTGAAAACAGGTAAACTCTTGCAAAAGGATAATCAAGCCCTCTCTCTCTGCGTATAGTAGAAATATGGAAGAGGTCTCCTGTAGATGCCGACAGCCTTAAATGTCTAATGTGCAATTTTTTACAGAATTTTTGCGGTATGCTGTAAGATATTTGAAGAGAAGAACCCTCCAATGCATACTCCTTGGAAGTAAATCTCGTAGTAGCAGGAGTTATCTCTCTCGAAGTTATACTTTTATATTTTGCAATATCACCTGGTCGTTTCCACCTATCGTTAAATACTCTTTTATCGACATTACAAGTAGGATCAGCCCCTTCCACTTTCATAGCAAGAGTCTGATTGAATATAGTTGCCCCCAACCTATAAGCAAATAATGTTGATATTTCAATATTTTTAAAAGAATAATTAAATCCAAAAACTCCCTGTAAAGTAGGGACAATATCACCTACTGCTTTTTTATTATGATAATCGTACTTATATGTAAGATTGCCGTCAGGAAGGACAAATAATTCTTTTCCGTTAGCAGGATTTATACCAGCAGACTGCATCACTTTTAAAGTTGTCATAGACTGACCCTCTTCATACAAAGAATTTGGAAGTGAAGGTTTGGACGTTTCTTCATTTTTCTTGTTTCTATTTTTAAGATAATTACTTATCTCCATTATTTTATTGTCATTATGAGAAACATTCCAAAAAACATTTAGATTTGAATCTGAAGTTCTGAAAATATTTCCTCGTAAAGACATTTCAATGCCGCAATTTCTTATCCTGCCAAGATTTTCCTTAGAGTCCTTAAAGCCTATATGTGAGGGTTTGGCTATGGTCATTACTATATCATTGGTAGTATTATAATAGACTTCCAAGCTTCCACTTAGCCTATCATTAAAGGCTACGAAGTCAAGACCTAAATTCCGCTTTTGACTTTTCTCCCATTTAAGTCGTGGATTTACCATTGATACAGGCACTGCACCTACGTTGCCATCATATTGTAAATCAACATTATAACGATAAGCAAGTCGAGCCTGATACGGACTAAATCCAGCATTGCCCACATAACCGATACTGGCACGCAATTTAAGAAGAGAAACATTTTTCCCCTTCATAAATTCTTCCCTATGAATATTCCATCCAAGACCGATAGCACCAAAAGGAGCGAATTTATTGTCAGCACCAAAAAGTGAAGACCCCTCGTATCTTATTGAAAAATCTGCAAAGTACCGATTATCAAAGATATAGTTTGCATTGATATACCCGCCAAGCATCCTTGTAACATTACGTCCGCCACCAGGGTGACTGCTTTCAGCGAAACCAGATGCCATAGAAGGATGATCCAATTTATCTGATAAAACTCCTATAGCTCTGAAAGAATTACTATTGTTAGTACGAGATTCAATATTTGCCCCACTTGTCAGAATAAAAGTATTTTTTATCCAAGTCTTATCATATACGAAAAATATATTTGATGACACTGTTTCAGTATTGCCATAAAAAATATCAAAACTGCCTCTTTTAAGAGGATCTGCAAAATAGAACTTCTTGGAATGTGGAGAATAGAAAGTTTCTGCCTCGCTTTCTGTTCTTGAAAAGGACATTGTCGCTTCTATCCTCATATTTTCAAAGAAACTCCATCTCAATCGGAAAGTATTTATAAAACTATATGACGAATTTTTTATATAACTATTTAAATTCTTTTCATACAAAGGATTAGCCGCGATAAAAGAAAGATTATTATTGAGTGTCCCATCATCATTGTATGGCTTATCGTATGGATTAAGTTTCACATAATCAGAAAAGGAACCATAAGGCACATCTGTAGAAAAATTTTTGCCAAATGAAGTTATATTCTGCAAAAATATTTTTCTCATATTCCCATAAGTAAGATTAATTCTTAACGAAGAGCCGCCCTTACCTGACTTATCCATAACTCCTGATATACCATTATAACTTCCAGACAGATTGTAACGGAACATTCGACTTCCACCTGAAAGTGTTATGTTGTGAATATGACTAATTCCAGTACGTAGTGCCAATCGTTTCCAATCAGTATTTACCCCTGCATTAACCCTATCCTTCTTTTCATAATAAAGGATCTGCTTTGATACATCAGAACTGCTACTGCCTTTGAAGTTGCCATAAAGCCCAGCAAGACGTTCATATTCCAATTTATCTGCTGCATTAAGTAAATGATAATCTGACAAGTCAGGAGATGTGATTTGCATATTTCCACTGTAAGACACCTGCAGACGCCCTTCTTTTGTCGATCTCGTGGTAATAACAATTACTCCATTTGCAGCCTTGGATCCATAAAAAGAAGCAGCTGGAGCATCTTTCAAAATATATATGGACTCAATATCCTCTGTCGGCATATTGAAGACATAATTTATATCTACTTCAGAGCCATCGAGTATAAACAGAGGGACATTAGTCTTATCCCCCTCCACAAAACTACTTCTACCACGAAGTATCATTTCAGGAACCTTATTCGGATTAGAACCCTGTAAAATGTCCTTTGTAATCTCAAAACCGGGAGAACTAAGACGTATTATTTCCAAGGCATTGGTGTGAACAAGTTTATCAATCGTTTCCCTTTTTATTGCATAGATTGAGCCTGTATAACTGTCCTTCTTTCTGTCTACATAGCCGGTAACCACAACGTCATCAACCGATTGCATGCTTTCATAGAGAATTATATAATACTGAGGACGATTGTCTATACGCACATAACGAGTTTGATAGCCAAGCATTTTTACATAAAAACCACTAGCCTCACAAGTGCATGAAAACTTGAAAAACCCTGTAGAGTCTGAAAGGCAACCGGTATCTTTACCCTTCTCTTCGTGGGAAAAAATGCCCGCACCTTCTATCGGAACGCCTTGTTTATCTGTCACATACCCCTTAATTTCAATAGTCTTTCCCTTAGAAAATCCATATAAAGAAAATATAGATAAAACAATAATGAGTATACATTTTAGTAAAGAGCGGGCCATCACAATCACATAATCCGCGAAGTTACAGAAATGTTTGTGGGCAGACTATCCCTATTTATTAGTAATCCTTTTAAATACTATAGTTATTTATTGGTAAAACTTTATTAATCCTTATATTTTATTGGTAAAACTTGTATTTCTTGTATTTAGTTTTTAAATGCAACTTTGTTCATAAAGCTATTATTTGCCAGTATAAGCATGAATTATATTGGTTACACAAAAAATTATTGTATCTTTATATAACGAATGGTCATTTCCTTATTATTATTTTAAGAAATAACTTAAAACTGACATGTCCGTCACTAAGTCGTATTCATTAAAAAAGAAACTTAAAGAGTTCTTTGGGTATGATTCCTTTAAAGGGGATCAGGAGAAGATTATAACAAATCTACTTAATGGGAAAGACACCTTTGTCATTATGCCAACGGGTGCTGGCAAATCGTTGTGTTATCAGTTGCCTGCCCTACTTATGGAAGGGACTGCCATTGTAATTTCTCCTCTGATTGCCTTAATGAAAAATCAAGTGGATGCCATAAGAGGATTTTCTGCTGAAAATGAAGGGATAGCACATTTTCTCAATTCCTCACTCAATAAGGCTCAACTCTCAGAAGTACGGGATGACCTCATATCAGGGACAACAAAACTTATTTATGTCGCTCCAGAATCCCTACAAAAAGAAGAGAACATAGTTCTGCTCAAAGGTCTTAAGATTTCTTTCTATGCAGTTGATGAAGCCCATTGTATTTCCGAATGGGGACATGATTTCAGACCAGAATACAGAAAAATACGCGCTCTTGCAGAAGAAATAGGGAAAGCACCTATAATAGCTCTTACGGCAACTGCAACTCCGAAGGTACAGAGTGATATACAGAAAAATCTTGGAATACAAGACGCTGAAGTATTTAAGTCTTCGTTTAACAGACCTAATCTTTATTATGAAGTAAGGGATAAGGAAGCCCCCGAAAAGGATATTATTAAATTCATAAAGCAAAATCCAGGAAAGTCGGGGATTATATATTGCCTTAGCCGTAAAAAGGTGGAAGAACTTGCACAGATTCTGGTAATTAATGGAATAAAAGCTCTTCCTTATCATGCTGGATTAGATGCCAAAACAAGAGCTGAGAATCAGGATAAGTTTTTGATGGAAGAAGCAGATGTTATCGTTGCTACCATTGCTTTTGGAATGGGTATCGATAAGCCAGATGTCCGATTCGTTATCCATTATGATATTCCTAAGAGTATTGAAGGGTATTACCAGGAGACAGGACGAGCAGGTAGGGATGGTAAGGAGGGAATTTGTATTACTTATTATAGTTACAAAGATATTCGGAAACTTGAAAAGTTTATGCAAGGGAAACCGGTATCTGAACAAGAAATAGGCAAACAGTTGCTTCTTGAAACAGCCGCTTATGCAGAATCCAACGAATGTCGAAGAAAACTTCTACTCGATTATTTTGGTGAGACTTATGATAAGGACAACTGCGGAGCCTGCGATAATTGCCTTCATCCGAAGTCAAGATTTGACGGACGAAAAGAAATGTGCCTGGTAATAAAACTGATAAATTCGCTCCCAGAACATTTTAAAATAGAGCACATTGCGAATATTCTTGCTGGCGAGACAAACGCTCTGATACAATCTTATAAACATGATGAACTTGAACTATTTGGAGCAGGTTCTGCACATGGGGTAAAATTCTGGAGTGCGGTAATCAGGCAAGGAATAATACGTAAACTGTTAGATAAGGAGATCGATACATACGGACTTATTTCGCCTACAAAAGAAGGTTTAGAATTTTTACAGTCTCCCTATAGAATTATGATTACGGAGGAACGTTCTTTTTCAGACACTACGGAGGAGGATGACGATGATGATATTATGTCCACGGGTGCTGCTACAAAAGGCGGTGGAGGAGGAGATCAGGTTCTGCTATCCATGCTTAAAGACTTAAGAAGAGATGTAGCGAAAAAGTTGCGGTTGCAACCATGGGTAATATTCGGGGATGTTTCTCTTGAAGATATGTCAATCCTGTATCCTACTTCTTTTGAAGATTTAAAAAATTGTCAAGGTGTCGGTGAAGGAAAAGCAAAAAAATATGGAAGCGAATTTATTGAGTTGATTGGCAAATATGTTGAAGAAAACGATATTTCCAAACCGGATGATTTTGTGATAAAATCAATTGCTACAAAATCCACCAATAAGATATATATCATTCAATGTATAGATAGAAAAATGGATCTTGAAGAGATTGCCTCGTCAAAAGACATGGAATTGGATGACCTTATGTCTGAAATTGAGGATATTGTAAAGTCTGGAACAAAGTTAAATCTCGACTACTATATAAATGCTAATATCGCAATGGACGTAGTGAATGATATTTATACATATTTCCGTGAGGAATCCACTTCTGACTCTATTGATGAAGCCGTTAAAACCATGGGACCAGATTACGAAGAAATGGAAATAAGATTGGTGCGTATAAAGTTTTTATGCGAAGTGGCAAATTAATGATTTTATGTTAATTGCAGCCATTTTACCTCAGGGTCACGTCTCCACCAAGTAATCTGTTTTTTTGCATATTTTCTTGTAGATGATTGAATCTTATTTACAGTTTCATCAAGAGATATTTTTCCATCTAACATTTCAAATACTTCCTTGTAACCTACGGTATTAAGTGCTGGAAGATCTCTAAACTCAGAAAGGGAACGTACTTCATCTACCAATCCACTGTCAATCATATTCAGAACTCTTTTATTTATCATTGAATAGAGTTCTTCTCGCGGACGTGTTAGACATATTTTTTCAATGGTAAAATCTCTTTTTTTCCCTTTTGCAAGTTTATACGAAGAAAAGGGTCTGCCCGAAAGTATGCACACTTCAAGGGCCCTAAGTACTCTTTGAGGATTTTTAATATCTATTTGAGAATAGGCAAGCGGGTCGAACACTTTCAATTCCATTCTCAACGATTCTACCCCTTCTTTACTAAGTCTTTCATTTAATTCTTTGCGTAAAGACTCATCTGCCGATGGGATATTATCTAAGCCATTACATACTGCATCTATATAAAAGCCAGAACCTCCTGCCATAATAAGAGTATCGTGACCAATGGAGAATAATTTAGATATAATTTCCAGTGCCTCAATCTCATACTGTCCTGCAGTATATAAATTTGACACTGAATGAGTTTGTATAAAATAGTGTTTGACTTTGGACAACTGTTCTTTAGACGGAACAGCCGTCCCGATTGTCATTTCTTTATATATTTGACGCGAATCACAGGAAATAATAGGAGAGCCATATTTCAATGCAAGTTCTATACTATAGTCGGTTTTTCCTACACCAGTAGGCCCCGTTATAACTATAAGTCTCCTATCCATTCGGATTACAGTTCCTCGTCTTCGTCATAAATTTCACTACCATCCTCGTCATCCCCTTCATCAAGTTCATCATCGTCCCCCTCATCAATATCATCTTCTTCAGAATCAACACTATGCCCTGGATGAAGATGTTTTTGTTCATCGGGTAGATCTTCGTATGCTACATATCCATTTTCAAATTCAATAGGATTAGGTCCTTTGGATTCTATAAGAGCTGGAAATTCTGAAGATACAGGATTTTCCACTTCCCCTTCAAAAGTTATGATAACACTCTTTTTATTAGTCACATCATAGAAATATATAAATGATGTAACCCCTTTAGATAAAGTGTTTTCCAAAGTAATATCATCTACCGTACCGTTTCCCAAATCAAACATTGCATAACGTGCAACCAAAGCCCCTTTTTCATCAAGAGCCTTAAATTGTATCTGTTGATCGCGAGGAAATTCCATCTCATCCCTCATAACTTTGTGGAAATCATATAGGGTCATTGACGACCTTAGCTCATATACTCTGGCAAAACCTTTGATGCCTGCTAATGAAATGCGATACTTTAATACCATAATCTAATTGTGAAATTGTCTTCAAAGTTACAAAATATTTCTATCTCGTTGCAAAATGTTCTGTTTTTAACTAATTTTGAAATCCCATTATGCTGTTGGATGAAAATCATATTCAAGACAGGTACAAGAGTATTTCAGCTCCTGCTACAGGACTGTTCAAAGACAAAGGGAGCAGGTTTATAGCCCATTCTTTTCCAGTTGAAAATGAAACAGAGATAAAAGAGATTATAGAGTCTCTAAAAAAAGAATATCACGATGCAAGACATCATTGTTATGCGTATAGATTGGGACGCCTAGGCGATAAATTCAGGGCAAATGATGATGGAGAACCGTCATCTTCTGCTGGAAGACCTATTTTAGGGCAGATAGTTTCAAACGAATTAAGTGATATTCTGATAGTTGTAGTCAGATATTTCGGAGGTATAAAATTAGGCGTTCCTGGTCTTATAAGAGCCTATAAAACAGCCTCAGCAGACGCTATTTCCAATTCGGAGATAATAGTAAAAACGGAATGTAGAGATTTCCGACTGCTATTCGAATATATGAACACAGAGCCTGTAATGAGGTTGATAAAGGATCTGCGCATTGCTATTTTAAGTCAGGCAATTACAGAAAGTTGCATTTTGGATGTAAGAGTAAAACTGTCACAAGAGTTACTATTTTTAGAAAAAATTAGTAATATAAATGGATGTAGATATGAAAGATTATAATATAAGTATGCCAAAAAGTTTAATTTCAATCAGAGATTTTTCTAAGGAAGAATTTCTGCACATTCTTGATGTAGCAAGAGAGTTCGAGAAAAAAAGAGAGCAGAATTTCCTTGCTGGTAAAGTGATAGCCTGTCTGTTTTTCGAACCATCGACAAGAACAAGATTATCATTTGAAGCAGCAATAAACAGGTTAGGGGCAAGAGTAATAGGTTTTCCTGATGCAAAAAACACAAGTGTAAGCAAAGGAGAAACACTTGAAGATACTATAAGGATTGTTTCTGGATACGTTGATATGATAGTAATGCGACACCCTATAGAAGGCGCTGCAGAAATAGCATCTAAGGTATCAAGTGTACCTGTAATTAATGCTGGAGATGGTGCAAATCAACATCCTACACAGACCCTTTTGGATATGTATTCAATTATGAAGACCCAGGGAAGATTGGATGATTTGGATATTAATATGGTGGGAGATTTGAGGTATGGAAGAACGGTTCATTCCCTTTCTGAGGCTATGTCGTTTTTTAATCCACATTTTACATTTGTATCTCCAGATGAATTAAAAATGCCGGAAAAGTATCTTAATTTATTGAAAGAAAAGGGAATACAGTTCAGAGAGGATAGTAATCTTTCAAATAATATTGATAATTGTGATATTCTATATATGACAAGGGTTCAGCAGGAGAGATTTCCTTCAAAAGAAGATTATGATAAAGTAAAAGATACTTATAGGCTTACAGCCAACATGCTTACAAATGCAAGAAAGAATATGAAAATACTACACCCATTGCCAAGAATTACAGAAATTGCAACTGATGTAGATTCTACAGAATATGCCTATTATTTTCAACAGGCGCGTAATGGCATGTACGTTAGGATGGCTGTAATTTCTTATTTATTGGGATATAGATAGTTAGTCTCAAAATGGTAAAAGTTCATAATTTCAATGCTGGTCCTGCGGTAGTTCCTACTCAGGCAATAGATAGGGCTATAGACGCACTTAAAGATTTTAAAAATACAGGAATTTCATTGCTTTCAATATCTCATCGTTCCAAAGAATGGGAAGCGGAGATGGATGAGTGCCGTTCGCTATGGAGAGAACTTTTGAACATTCCTGATAATTATGATATTCTCTTTTTAGGAGGTGGAGCAAGAATGCAGTTTTTGTATGTTGCAATGAACTTCTTAAACAAAAAAGCAGGCTATCTTGATACTGGAGTATGGGCAAATAAAGCACTTGAACAAGCAAAAGAGATAGGGAACGCATACACAATAGCAAGTTCCGCAAATAAAAATTACACATATATTCCGACAGGATATAAAATCCCAGAAGATATTGATTATCTGCATATTACTACAAACAACACCATATATGGTACTGAGTTGATGGAAGATATTGACTGTCCTGTTCCGCTTATTGCCGATATGTCTTCAGATATTTTAAGCCGAAGAATTGACGTAAATAAGTATGCCCTTATTTATGGAGGGGCGCAAAAGAATGCAGGCACAGCAGGATGTACATTTGCTATCATAAGAAAGGATGCCTTAGGAAAGGTAAGCCGACATATTCCTACTATGTTAGATTATAGGGTACATATAGACAATAAATCTATGTACAATACGCCTCCTGTATTTTCTATCTTCGTTATGAAGGAAACCCTTAAATGGCTTAAAGAGATGGGCGGAGTAGATGCCATTCACGCCATTAATAAAGAAAAGGCGGCTTTACTATATAATGAGATTGATAGAAATCCTCTTTTTCAAGGTACTGTTGTCAAAAAAGACCGTTCGATTATGAATGTTTGTTTTGTCATGTCGGAAGGATATGAAAATTTAGAAAATGACTTTCTTAAATTTGCATCTCAGAAAGGAATATCAGGAATTAAAGGACACCGCTACGTGGGCGGTTTTCGGGCATCAATATATAACGCCTGCACTAAAGAAGATGTACTTGCACTGATTGAGTGTATGCAGGAGTTTGAACAATTTAATAAATAAATTATGGTGAAAGTCAGACCTTTTGCAGCAATAAGGCCGCCTAAAACTCTTGTTATGGAAGTAGCAGGACCTCCGTATGATGTTCTCAATTCAGAAGAGGCGAAGGCCATTGCTGGTGAAAAATCAATTTTACATATTACCAGACCTGAAATTGATTTTGATCCGATTATTGATGAAAACAGTCCTGAATCATATCAACAAGCAGTATATAATTTTAAAAAATGGCAAGACAAAGGGTGGCTGCAACAAGATAAAAAGCCATATTATTATGTATACGCACAAACAATGAACGGACATACACAGTATGGTATAGTTCTATGTGCCAATGCAAATGACTATTCTATAGGAAATATCAAACGGCATGAACTGACACGAAAGGAAAAAGAGGAAAACCGTATGGAACATGTCAGAATCCAAAATGCCAATATAGAACCTGTATTCTTTGCGTATAAGGACAATGAGGAAATAAATCAAATTGTAAAACAAGTGATTGCTCAGGAACCTGAATATGATTTTATTGATGAGAATAACTTTGGACACAAGCTTTGGCTTATATCCTCCCAATCTGATATTGATAGAATAACAGCAATATTCACTTACGACATAAAATGTTTTTATGTTGCTGATGGTCATCACCGTACAGCGGCTGCTGCTGGAATTTGCAGAGAAAAGAAAAAGGCAAATTCTAAACATACAGGAGAAGAAGAATACAATTATTTCATGGCTGTATGTTTTCCTGAAAGTCAACTAAATATTATAGATTATAATAGGGTTGTAAAGGATTTAAACGGACTTGAACCAGATAGTTTCATATCTGCCCTAAGCGATGATTTTGAAATATTTAAGATGGGAAGACAACCATACAAGCCGACTGCTTTGCATAATTTTTCTATGTATTTGGATGGCTTTTGGTATAATCTTAATGCAAAGCAAGGACGCTTCAATGATAACGATCCTATAGGTGTTTTGGATGTCACCATACTGTCAGATTTAGTCCTTAATAAGATATTGGGTATAAAAGATTTAAGAACAGATAATAGAATCGATTTTGTAGGAGGAATAAGAGGACTTGAAGAGTTGCAGAAAAGAGTTGATAGCGGAGAAATGAAAGTGGCTTTTGCAATGTACCCAGTTTCTATGGAGCAACTAATAAATATTGCAGATAGCGGTAACATTATGCCTCCAAAAACCACATGGTTTGAGCCTAAACTGCGATCAGGACTGACTATACATAAATTGGATTAATACATTATAAAAAACAGCCGGCTGAAAATATCAGTCGGCTGTTTTAAGAATACTTATAATTGTTTATAACTCCCAAGCCAATGCTGATGCTCCAAGAATAGCCGCATCAGATTCTTTCAACTGAGAGAAAACGATCTTCACTTTATTTTTCCACAAAGGAAGTACGTTTGCGTTCATAGACTTCTCTATTGGTTCTCTCAAGAAATCCTTTGCCCTTGCAAGACCACCGAAAAGAACAATAGCCTCAGGGGCGCTAAATGCGATAAAATCTGCGAAGGACTGACCTAAAAGATTTCCTGTATACTCAAAAATCTTCAATGCAACCTTATCACCTTCTTTTGCAGCATTATATACATCCTTGGATGTAATCCTGTCAAGACTTCTTAGAGAAGAAGGAGTATCGCTCATATCAAGCCATTCACGTGCTGTTCGAGCAACGCCTGTAGCAGAACAATAAGTTTCCAAACAGCCTGTTTTGCCACAATTACAGTAACGACCGTTATTACGTACAGCACAGGTGTGACCAAGTTCTCCTGCAAAGCCATCATGGCCATACACAACTTCGCCATTAACTATTATTCCGCTTCCAACTCCTGTTCCAAGGGTAATCATTATAAAATTTTTCATACCTCTGGCAGCACCATAAGTCATTTCTCCCATAGCGGCAGCATTTGCATCATTTGTCAGTGACACAGGAATACCATCCATTGCCTCTGACAATATTTTTGAGAAGTGTATTGTCTTTCCTCCACCCCAAGAAATATTTACTGCGTTTTCAATATCTCCAGTGTAATAGTTTCCGTTAGGAGCTCCTACACCTATTCCTCTTATCAAGCCGTCTGCTTTAGATTCAGTTATAATTCTATTTAAAGCATCTGCAAGTTCTGGAATAAAATTTTCAACTTCCGTGTGAGTATCTGTTCTAATCACTGTCTGAGAAAGAACTGTACCCCTTGCATCTACGACACCACACTTTGTGGTCTGTCCACCTATGTCTATACCAATAACAAGATCCTGTAACATTATATTTTATTTAAGTGTTTTAGTAGGCTTGGAACCAATTAGGGCAAACCATACTATATATAATACGGCTACAACTACCACCCAATAACTTGGAAGGTAACCTGAAATATCGGCAACCTTACCTTGAAGCAACGGGAGAAGGCCTCCACCGCATACCATAATCATAAACAAACCTGATGCAACTGAAGTATATTTTCCAAGTCCTTCTACAGCAAGATTGAAAATAGCGCCCCACATTACAGAAGTACAAAGACCACAGAGAATGAAGAACATTACTCCGATAGGAATAGCCTTCAAAGAGAATTTCAATTCTGAAGTAATCGCTGGGAATAATACAGTTTTGGAATCACCAAGGAAAATACCGAGCAACAAGAATATTATTGCAAGACTTCCTACAAAAGTAATCATCTGTCTGCTTGAAATTTTTCCTCCAAAAGCGCCACCGGCAAGACGACCACAAAGCATTAGGAACCAATACATTCCTACGATAGTACCTGCAACAGTTGCACTGATACCTGCTGAAGATGAGGTCATATAGAGATTAGCAAAGTTTGGAATACCTACTTCAACACCGACATAAAGGAAGATGGCGATAATACCAAATACAAAATGCTTATATGACAAGGCTCCGCATATGTTATCCAAAGTACTTGTTTCTTCTTTTTCATTTTTTGCTTCATCAAGTTCCGGTTCCGGGATTGATGATAAAAATATTATTATGAAAGCTGCGGCAAACACACCCATAGCAATAAAAAGGGCAGGATTAGCATCTGCTATGCTTGTATCTTTAGAAATATCACCTATAAGATAGCCGACAAAAACCGGACATATTGTAGCAGTTAGGGAATTTAATGAGCCACCAAATTGTATAAGTTGATTACCTCTTTTGCCTCCATTTCCAAGGGTATTAAGCATAGGATTTACAACCGTATTAAGCATACACATTGAAAAGCCTGAAATGAATGCACCTAAAAGATATATAACAAAATTGCCAGTCCTTCCTGATAAGAATGTGATACATACACCTATAAAACCAACAGCAACTGCAGAAAGTGCTGTAAACTTATATCCCTTTTTAGAAAGTATAAACCCTGCCGGCAACCCCATAAACGCATAAGCGATAAAGTTTGCTGCATTTCCAAGTTGAGACATAAAATTGGTTGTATCAAACTGCTGCTTTACTATAATCCCAAAAGGGTTCTGAAGACCTGTAACAAATGAAATCATCATGAACAGGAAAAACATTATCGCTATCGCAAGAATGTTGCTGTTTTTCTTTGCCATTATTATTGTTTTAGTTTATATAAATTATCTGTATCAGTATGTTTTTACCTTAATTAAGCAAAACACCACGCAAATGTACAAAAATTTCAGAAGTGACAAAAGCTTTATTATTTGACTAAATGATAAAAAATTGTACTTTTGACATAATAAACACTGACATAAATTAATAACTGATTGAAAATCAAAATAAACAATTATGTATAAGAATCTATTTAAGGCTATCATTCTGACTTCTAGTATTTTAATGTTTACAACGTGGATTTCTTCAGCACAGGAGCTTTCTTCTCCAAACGGAAGATTAAAGACTTACTTTTCAGTAGATAAATCGGGGCAGCCTATCTATAGATTAACCTATGATAATAAAAATGTTGTAAAGGATAGCAAGTTGGGCTTTATTCTCCTCAACGATAGAATAGGAAATCTGACAGATGGATTTAACATTATAAATACTGAAACATCTTCATTTGATGAGACTTGGTCGCCAGTTTGGGGGGAAGAAGATACATACAGAAATAAGTATAATGAATTGCTTGTTAATCTAAAACAATTAGGAACAGGTCGGGAAATGGCGATACGTTTTAGACTATTTGACGACGGATTAGGTTTTAGGTATGAGTTTCCATCTCAAAAGAATCTTACATATTTTACTATAAAAGAAGAGGTTACAGAATTTGCGATGACTGGCAACCATACGGCATTTTGGCTTCCTGGAGATTACGATACAGAAGAATATGATGTTACAGAAAGTCGTATATCTGAGATACGCTCATTATATAATAAAGAGCGTACATATAATGCTTCACAGCATGGAATGGATAAGATAGGAGTTCAAACTCCATTACAATTAAAGACAGATGATGGTCTTTATATAAACATTCATGAAGCGGCACTTATAGATTTCCCTGCCATCAATCTTGAAATTGATGATAACAATTTTATTTTCCGCACTCATCTTACACCTGATGCAACAGGAGCAAAGGGACATGTACAAACTGCCTTCAACACTCCTTGGAGAACAATAATTGTGAGTAATGATGCCCGTGATATACTGAGCAGCAAACTTGTATATAACCTCAATGAGCCTTGCGCTATTAAAGATGTATCTTGGATTAAACCTATGAAGTATATGGGTGTATGGTGGGAAATGATAACTGGTAAGACGCATTGGAGCTATACAGATGACTTTTTTAGCGTACAAATAGGCAAAAGCGATTACAAAAATGCCAAACCTCATGGAAGGCACGGAGCGAACACCAAGAACGTTATGCGTTACATAGATTTCGCATCAAAAAATGGAATTAAAGGTATGTTGGTAGAAGGTTGGAATATAGGTTGGGAAGACTGGTTCGGCCATCAGAAAGACTATGTCTTTGACTTTGTTACTCCTTATCCTGATTTTGATTTGCCACGCATTAGGGATTATGCTAAATCTAAGGGTGTGAAAATGATTATGCACCATGAAACCTCTGGCTCTATACGTAATTATGAACGACATCTTGACAAGGCTTTCAGTTTTATGAAAACTAACGGGTACGATGCTGTGAAAACGGGTTACGTTGGAAATATTATTCCTTACGGAGAGTATCACTATGGACAGTGGCTTGTTAACCACTATATGTATGTAGTGAAAAAAGCGGCAGAATATAAGATTATGGTAAATGCACATGAAGCAGTACATATGACGGGACTCAGCCGTACATACCCTAACCTACTAAGCCAGGAGAGTGCAAAAGGACAAGAGTTTCAGACGAGTGGAAACAAACTCAACCACCTCACACTACTTCCATTTACAAGACTTATCGGAGGCCCGATGGATTACACTCCAGGTATTGTAATGTTCGATTTAAAGAAATTAAATCCGAACAATCATAACATGGTACAGACTACAATATGCAACCAACTTGGAAGTTACCTTACGATGTACACACCATTGCAGATGGCAGCAGATTTACCTGAACACTACGAAGCTGAGCCGAGGGCATTTGAATTTATAAAGGATGTACCAGTAATGTGGAGCGAGAGTAAATATTTGGAAGCAGAACCAGGAAGATATATTTCCGTAGCGCGTCGAGAGAAAGGAAAACGTAATTGGTATATTGGTAATGTAAGCGGAGTAAACAGAGTATCCGCAATTAAACTTGATTTTTTGGAGCCAGGAGTAAAGTACGAGGCTAAAATTTGGCAGGACGGAAAAGATGCAAAAGTTGGTTCCAATCCGTATGACTACACAGTAAGTGTCCGTAAAGTTTCATCTAAAACAATTTTAAAACTAAATGCCGTTGAAGGTGGAGGATGGGCAGTTAGTATCAAACCAATATTGTAAGTTTATATTAAATAACAAAAGAAAGGCTGCAACTTTCCCCAAAGTTGCAGCCTTATATATAAAACGAACTTAACAAATAGACACAAAAATTGACTTTTATATGTCGGGGGCAAAGATACTCATTATTATAATATCTGCAAATTTTATTTCATTTTATAACTAAAATTTAACTTTTAATAAACCAAATTAAATATAAAACATTTTATATATAACAGATTTAAGATATTAGCATTCTATTATATTTCACAATAATAATTATCGTAAAAAACTATAAAAAGTCGTTGGGTAAATTATAGTAAAGATCTACTTTCGCGACGGTTTACAGTTAAAGACAAATTAAAATGAGTATTTTAGAAGTTTCTGCAGCATCTATTAATGGATCTGCACCTATCGTAATTTTCATATGCCTTATAATTGGGGCATTGGCATTTATTGCTTTCATATTTCAAGAAAGTATACAGAAATTCAACAAAAAGCATAATTTAGTCAATAAGGACAATGACGCTGTGGTTCCTGCTTCATGGAACAAAGGAAGAGATGGAGTTGATGCAGAGGGCGTTCCATATTACGGGCTATCTGGGGTCGGAAGAATGACATCAGAAGTAATAGAGGAAGAGACAACAGTAGTTTGTGCAGATGGAAAAGCAGATAGGCACGCTGCTTAATAACGACATAGAGGACAAGTCTTTAGAAAGAAAGGGCATATTTCTAAGGGATTATTCAAAAGAACTCTATGCCAGCGGAGCTACAACAATAAGAATTGAGAAGAATATCGGAAGAATTGCTAAGGCGTGGAATATCAAAGCAGACTTCACGATATTGCCCGGTCACGTGATAATTCACCTGTGGAATCATGAAGGTACTGATTCTTATGTTATCAGTGGGAGGATTCCACCAGATAGAATAAACTTCAATACAATATCAAAACTCAGCAGTCTTAGTTGGGAAATACGTGAGAAATGTATTGATGAAGAACTCGCAAAAGAGAAATTTATAAAAATAAAGGAAGAAACTAAACTCAATCCTTGGATTGTTTTAACACTGGTCGGCTTGGCTAACGCTTCTTTCTGTGAACTTTTTGGCGGAGATTTAATATCAATGGCAATTGTCTTTGTTGCTACTGTGGATGGATTTCTGTTGAAACAGAGGCTGCCTGCAATGGGGGTCGATTATAGGATAGTAATTGTCCTGGGCGCTTGTCTTTCTGCTCTGATTTCTTGTTCAGGCTTCGTCTTTTCCCTTGGGAAAACTCCCGAAATAGCCTTGGCGACCAGTGTTTTATATTTTGTACCTGGCATTCCTTTCAGCAATGCAGTCTGTGATCTCATATATGGCCACTATCTCAATAGTGTAAGTCGATTCCTTCAGGCTATGATAATCACTGTTTGTCTTTCGTTGGGACTATGCTTGGCTTTTCTTATACTTAATATCGATTTCGTATAATGGAACTTTTTTTTCTTATTATAAAAGACGGTATATTTGCAGCGATAGCAGCTATCGGTTTTTCAAGTATAAGCAATCCTTCTAAAATCGTATATCCCGTATGTGCTTTGGTTGCAGCATTCGGACATATGACCAGATATGTCTTAATGAATGTATATGATGTACACCTTACAATGGCAAGTATGGCAGCTGCGTTAGTAATAGGTTTTATGTCTCTTCCTGCAGCAAAGATTATTAAGAATCCGGCAGAATGTATATCTTTTCCGGCTCTACTTCCTATGGTTCCCGGAATGTACGCATATAGGACAATCCAGGCTTTGACGCATTGTATCGTAGCATCGGATCAAACGCAATTCCTGCACTTCCTATATCTGCTTAAGTATAATTGGATGGTATGTATGTCAACGATTATTGCCATGGTTGTAGGAGTAACACTTCCTATATTGATATTTAAGAAGTTTTCATTTAAAGTAACAAAATAATGGAACTTAGGCAGTTGAGATATTTTTTAAGCGTTGCACGTCTGAATAGTTTTTCAGAAGCATCAAAAGAGTTATTTATATCACAAAGTACACTTTCTCAACAAATCCGACAGTTGGAGGACGAACTCGGGGTTATACTACTTGATAGGGACTCAAGACATGTTAGCCTTACAGAATTTGGAGAACGTTTTTTACCGTGTGCCAAAGATGTGATTAATGACGCCGATGCGTGTATCGCTAAAATCCAAGATGTCAAAGAGTTAAAAGTAGGAACTCTTAATATTGGCACAACATATTCATTCTATCCTATATTAAAGGAAACAGTCCGTTCATTTATAAGGCAATATCCTGGAATAAAACTTAACATAATAGGCTCATCTATGGAGGACCTGATGGAGAGACTTAATAAGAATGAAATAGATGTAGCCCTGTCATATAAGCCTCTGCACAGATATGAACACATCGAGTCGCATATTCTGTTCACGAGCAATCTCAGTGTTATTGTAAGCAATCAGAATAGCATTGCCAAAATGGACAAGATACGGCTTTCCGAACTTGAAAAATACCCTCTGGCTCTTCCAGCAAAAGGCTTGCAGGCGAGGGACACTTTTGAAAGCCTTTTATATGGTCAGAAATTCAAATTTGACGTAAGGATAGAACTTAATGATATTCAAGTTCTACTCGATATAGTTTCAGGAGGAGATTTTGCCACCCTTCTGTCTCAAACAACTATAACCGATATTGCAGGACTTACTGCTGTCGCTCTTGATCATCCTGGTTCTGAGATGATTGGCTCGTATCATATATTAAAAGGGAATTATTGCAAAAAAGCAACTCGGGTTTTTCTTAAGCAACTTATAGAAAACAATTCCTTTTCACAGGCAATGGAAGCATTTGAGATATAATGCAAACCACAAACGATATACCCTTTATACTTCATAAATTAAACACTATCGGGTATAAAGTATGTCCGCCTATTCCTCAACGGATATTTGCACAATGGGCACTTTTCTATCTTATTTCTGGTGAAGTTCTTATGGAAAGTGAAAAAAGGCAAATGCTCATTAAGGGTCACAGTTATATATTAGTTCCCCCTGACATTCCCTTTTCAATCAACTATTACAATAACAGTATAGGATATATGGGACGTTTTGACGAAAACTTTCTCAAAGACCGTAACCATAAAAGTTTATTAGTAAGAACTGCCGTAAATATAATAGTAGCAACAGAAGATCAAGGATTTACAGATGAATTGATGTTCAAACTATTCCGTTCTCAAAACGACATCAAAAGCACACAATGTGCGTTAGATATGATGTTGCAACAGATTGACAGTGACCTTCCAATAGCCTTTTCGCCCAATAATAAATTGTGCAATGACTTCCTCGATCTTATTTTTGAAAAAGGGAAAAGTATTTTAAGCGTTTCTGCCTATGCAGCAATATTAGGAATATCAGCAAATCACTTAAATAGGACTGTAAAAGCCAATACCGGTAAAAGTACTGGAGAATGGATTGATATAGCCAGAGTTACTGCTGCAAAAGTACTTCTGCTAAATGAAAAATTGTCAATTATAGACATAGCCACAGAAATAGGTTTGAGGGACCAGTCCTATTTTGCACGCTTTTTTAAAAAACAGACAGGACTTACGCCCACAGAATTTCGCACAAACGCAAAGTCTAAAAAAGCATAAAAAGTCCTAATTATTATAATTTAATCCTAAAAAAAAGCAAGAATATATCTTATTTTTGCAGCCTTAAAATAAGATATGCTTGTAACTTTATTAATTAGTCTTTTCGTATCTGGAAGTGAATATACACTAAAGGATACTATTCCGGAGGCATCAATTTTTTCTTCCGCAAAGCAATCCGTCCCGTTGGGACAAATGGCAGGACAGACCACAAGTATCTACATAAAAGACATTGAAAAACAAGGAATAAAAAATCCTAAATTTCTATCCTCAATTATCCCAAATCTCAACATACCAGATTATGGGTCTTCAATGACTTCAAGCATTTATATGCGTGGTTTCGGTTCAAGAATAGACAATCCTGTCATAGGGCTTTACATAGATGATATTCCTATAATGGATAAGAATGCCTATGACTTTAATTTTCTTGATATAAGGCGTATAGATTTATTACGAGGGCCGCAAGGAGCAATCTACGGTAGAAATTCAATGACAGGATTACTATCTATTAAAACCCTGACACCTGATGATATTCAAGGAACTCGGATTGGCATTGAAGGTGGGACAAAAGATATGGATGTATCTTTTTCAACTTATGCTAAAAAAAGGAACTTCAACACAGGTCTTTCGCTTGCTGCACAATATGGCAGAGGTTATTATTACAACACCTATAATAATAAACCTATAGGTAGACATGGAGGTTTTAGTGGCAGGTATTATTTAAGTAAACGATTAAGGGATAAAATCTTATTTGAAAATATTCTTTCATTTTCTTATAGCAAAGAAACCGGCTACCCATATAGACAGATTAATCCTGATAACAGTTCAGAAATCTTTCCTATTAGTTATAATGACTACTGTGGTTATCGACGGCTGACTATTTTGGATGGCGTAAAATTGCATTTTAAAAAGGGAAATTTTTATTTTAGCAGTATATCAAGTATTCAATTACTATTTGATAAAATGGATTTAGACAATGATTTTACCGCTAAATCTATATTTTCACTCATCCAAAGACAGAGACAAGGAACTGTTACTCAAGATTTTATAATCAAACCAATATCACATCCTAAGTGGTGGAATTATCAAACGGGAGTGTTTTCATTCATAAAATACAATAATATGAATGCCCCTGTTCAATTCAAGCATGACGGTATAAAATCACTTATTTTAGACAATGCCAATAAACATATTCCAGACTGGTTGGGTAAGTTGGCATTTAAAGAATCCGAATTTCCTATAATAAGTAATTTTGGGATAACTACATACAATGCAGCCATTTATCATGAATCCTATTTTTCCGTAGGTAAATGGTTGTTTACGGCAGGGCTACGTTTGGATCATGAGGGCAATTTTATGGTATATGACAGCCGATCTACTCTAAATTTCAGGATAATACCAGCAATGGAGGATTACAAAGAATTTAATATTAAATATACTGGAAGCACTAATAATTTTTATTGGCAGATACTCCCAAAAATTTCGGCTCTATACGATTTTGGTAAGTGTAAACTTTATGCCCTGTTTTCAAAAGGCTATAGATCAGGAGGTTTCAATACTCAAATATTCTCAGATATTTTGCAAAACCAGATGATGACCGGAATGATGAACGAGTTAGGAATACATCTTAGCGAAAATAAAGGGATTACCGCCAATAATACAACATATAAACCTGAAATGAGTTTTAATTATGAAGTGGGACTTAAGTATGACAACATTTCAAAAGGAGGACACCAAATTCATTTTTCTGGAGATGTATTTTATATTGACTGTCGCAATCAGCAAATAACTGTATTTCCTCCAGGTAAAAGGATTGGCAGAATGATGGCTAATGCCGGTCACTCTTTCAGTACGGGTATCGAATTAGAAACAAGATATAAGTATAAAGGAATTAATCTTGCCGGCTCTTTAGGCTACACTTTGGCAAAATTTCTGCAATATAATGACGGGAATACTGATTATTCTGGAAATAGAATACCCTACAATCCAGAGTGTACTTCATTTTTACGAGCAGGATATGAATTTACATTTAACAACAGTTTTATAGAAAAGTTATCGATTGCAACTGATTTTACAGGGATAGGAAAGATATGGTGGAATGAAAATAACTCAATCACAGGCAGACCCTATAGTCTGATGGGAGCAGATATAGAATTGTTATTTAATAAATTCAGCATATACTCCAGAATGGAAAATATATTGTCTGAAAAATACCATACTTTTTATTTTAAATCAATAGGAAACAGTTTTTTCCAGGATGGTAAACCATTCAGATTTGTAATAGGATTACGTTTTAAATTATAAATATCATGAAAAAAAGTATCATTAAATTTTTAATTGCAGCTCTTGCTGTATTTCCAATCATTACTTCTTGCAACAAAACCAACCCGGGTCAGACCGATAAAACTAAAGAGGAAACCACTGAAGGTATAGTATTTCCTAAAAAATATATCGGTACGGTTACTGTAAATGAAAAAGGGACTATTAATACTTTTGAAAATAAAACAGTAATCTTATACAAGGAAAAAGATAATAAGCTGACTGTTGTTTTCGAAAAATCAAAATTCTCACAAAAAATGCCTGTAACTATAGATGTAAATATAGAAGGGGTTAATTGCAACACATTGACTAATGGGGATATAAAAATAACAGGAGATAAGATTATTCCTACTACAGGAGGAATTAAATATAAAAGATATATAGTAACAGGGCTTAAAGGACTTGCAAACAAATCAGGAATGGCTATATCATTGGCTTTCGGACAATACAAGACCACATTTGAAAGCGGAGATGTAAAATTAAATATGATTCCTCAGGATGGAAGCGATATAGTAAAATAAAACAGTTACTATAATAAAAAAATCCCGATTGTCTTATAACAACCGGGATTTTTATTTATAACGCGAGCCTCTTTTGTATATAACTCTGTTTACAATGAAGCTATGTTCTTTTCGTTTAATAGATTCTTCCCTTCAGGAGTATAAGCATACTCTATCCTATCTGCATAGAATTCCTCAACTTTACCACGCACAATCTTCATTGTACTATTCACCATACGATTTTGCTCCGTAAATGGTTCAGGCAAAACAGCGACTGCAGCAGGAAGCCACCTTTCAGGGAACATACCAGCATGCTTGCCAGAAGGACGATATTCATCAATTTCTGCCTGGATTTTCTTAAGCATCTCTACCTTGCCTTCTTTTGTATCAGGATTAAGACCTAAACCGCTGACATATTCTTTCAATGCATCTTTATTAGGTACAATCAAAACAATTGTATATGGGTTTTGATTATTATGCAACACTACTTGTTCAATATATTTTGAACCATCAGTAAGAGCATCCTCAAATCCTTCCGGACTATATTTTTCACCGTCAGAAGAAATCAAAAGGGACTTAAACCTTCCTACAACCCACAGATATTCAGGGTCTTTCATATATCCCATATCGCCTGTGTGCAGCCAACCATCTACAACAGTTGCAGCCGTTGCTTCTGGATTTTTCCAATACCCTGCCATGACATTTTCACCTCTTATCACGATCTCACCCTTCTCACCAGGTTTTACTTCATTACCTTCACTGTCGCAAATCTTTATATCCATTGGTTTTACAACCCTTCCAGAAGAACCGAAAATAGCATGACCTATTGAATTTGCACAAATGATAGGCGTTGCTTCAGAAAGACCATAGCCTTGGAACATAGGGATACCAATTGCACAGAAATATCTTTGTAATTCAATATCAAGCATTGCACCACCACCGACAAAAAATCTCATACGTCCACCAAGACCCTTACGAACATTTTTGAATATTATGGCGTCGAATAATGCCATAAATGGTTTTTTCCATAACTGAAGAATACCACCACGGTTGTAATACTCTTTATTGTAAGAGATTGCAAGTTTTAGTGCTGTATTGTAAAGCCATTCTACAACAGGACCCTTTGCCTTTATTCCGTTCTCTATGTTCTTTTTAAAGTTCCTTGCAAGGGCTGGAACAGAGAGCATTATTGTAGGACGAATTTCACGTATGGACATAGGAATGTTCTTCAATGTTGCCATAGGTGTTTTCCCTAACGGTACAGTAGCAAGACTTGCTCCGAATGACATCATTGCATAGAAACCAGCAACATGGGCAAAGCAATGATCTAATGGAAGAATTATAAGCATGACATCATCTTGAGTTATGCCTATAACCGAGTGAGCCTGCTCAACATTGGCTGTATAGTTACGATGTGTAAGAAGTATACCCTTAGGATCGGCTGTTGTTCCTGAAGTATAACTTATATTTGCATAATCATCAGGACCTATGGATTTATATCTTTCTTCAAACTTATCTCTGTGTTCTCTAAGAAAAACATCTCCTGCCTTTTGAATATCTGAAATACATATTTCCCTATCCTGAAGTTCATCAATAGGGTCAAGAACTATAACCTTTTCAACAGCAGGACAATTAGGAAGAATATTTCTTATTTTACGCAACTGTGATTTTGAAACCATTATATATCTTGCATCAGAATGTTTAATTCTGAAAAGCAAATCATTACTCTCTTCAAGTTTTATTGAAAGAGGTACATTTACACCACCAGCATAAAGAATACCCAACTCCCCTATTATCCATAGGTTACGTCCTTCTGACAATAAAGCAACTTTATCGCCTTTTTTAAGACCGAGGTCAATAAGTCCAGCCGCAATTCTATATGCTTCCAAACGTGTCTGCTCGAATGTTGTTTCTGTCCATTTGTCGCCAACCTTTTCTTTTAGAAAAATATTGGGCGCAAATTCTTTAGTATACTTCTCGACGAAGTCGATTATTGTTATACGATTTTTCATACTTTATAATAAATTTATTTATTTATTTCTGGAAAAAGACCAAATAACTCATTATCAATCATATCCGTAACAGCCTGAAAATCTTCTGGTTTATTACCGAATTTATATCTGTCGGCATCTATTACCAATAAATTGTGTTTATACTCTGAGATCCATGCATCATACCTTTCGTTAAGGCCTGTTATATAATCTATTCTTATACTCTTCTCATATTCACGACCTCGCTTCTGTATCTGAGACACCAGATTAGGAATAGATGATTTGAGATATATGAGCAAATCAGGGGCTTTTACAAGTGACATCATAAGGTCGAATAATTCAGAATAATTATCAAAATCCCTCTTACTCATCAATCCCATAGAGTATAAGTTAGGAGCAAAGATACGGGCATCTTCATATATTGTTCTATCCTGTATTATAACATCATTGTTTTTAGAAATATCCACCACATCCTTAAACCGCTTATTCAAAAAGAATATTTGAAGATTGAAGGACCATCTTTCCATATCATCATAAAAATCAGAGAGATATGGATTAAAATCAACAGACTCAAACTTAGGAATCCAATTATAATGAGAAGCCAACATCTTTGTAAGTGTTGTCTTACCGCTTCCGATATTACCTGCTATTGCGATGTGCATATTTTTTCAATAATACCCCAAAGGGCGTACAAATTTATAAAAAATTAATATATATTATATACTATTTATTTAGCATACTATTATTTAAATAATCCATATAGTTCAGTATCAATCATATCTGTAATATGAGAGAAATCCTCAGGACTGTTTTCAAAATCTAAATCCGAGGAATCTATAGTTAAAACTCGCCCTTTGTAATCTTCATAAATGAATTTATCGTATTTTTCATTAAGCCCACGCAGATACTCTATACTCATTCCTTGCTCATACTCTCTTCCTCTTTTCTGAATTTGAGCCACAAGATGCGGAATAGATGATTTTAAATAGATGAGCAAATCAGGGGCTTTTACAAGCGACATCATAAGGTCGAATAAATCCATATATGTATCGAAATCCCTTTTTGACAGGTTTCCCATAGCATAGTTATTGGCGACAAAAATATATACGCCTTCAAAGATCGTTCTATCCTGAACTATTGTATTATCTGATTTGGCAATTTCTAATACATCCTTAAATCTCTGTTCCAAAAAATATACTTCAAGATTGAAGGACCATCTGGGAATATCCTTGTAATAATCCTCCAAATAAGGATTATATGTAACTGATTCATACTTGGGCGTCCACCCATAATATTCGGAAAGCATACGGGTAAGGGTGGTTTTGCCGCTGCCTATATTTCCTGCTATTCCAATGTGCATAATGATAATTCTTGAGATACAAATTTAAGACACTTGCAACGAATAAAAAATTAATTTTCCTCTAAGTCCAAATCATCTGGCTCATTGAAAGGCTCTAAAAAAGGGTTATGCGTTCTCTCATACCCTATATTTGAAGCACAGCCGTGACCAGGATATATATCTACATCACTGTCAAGGTACATAAGTTTCTCCATTATACCGACAATCAGTTTATCATAATCGCCCCAACTATTATCTGTCCTCCCAATACTTCCAGCGAATAAAGTATCACCTGTGAATATAATCTTTTCAGCAGCATTATAATAACATACCCCTCCTGGAGTATGCCCTGGAGTAGTTATAACTATAAAACTCATAGTACCGAATTTAAGAACATCACCTTCGGAGATATTATGAAACTTAAAATCCGATTCGGCTTCTTTTAGATTATATATGGCAGTAAATTTATCATTATTTTTGAGTATAATTTCATCTTCAATACTCATATATACTTCTATACCAAACTTTTGAGTAAGTTCTTTCACTCCAAATATATGATCAAAATGCCCATGAGTTAGAAGTATCGCCTTTGGAGATATTTTTTGTGCTTTAATAAATTGTGTCAAAGTTTCTATTTCAACTTGATCATAACACCCAGGATCAATTATTATCCCTGTCATAGACGAATCCCATACAAGATAACAGTTTTCCTGAAAGGGATTAAAAGAAAAACATTTAATATTAATCATTAGATGAAATTATAATTTCACAAAATTACACATTAAATATATGTCTCAAAATATTCTTAAATTTGTGTGTTTTGCAAATATTTAATGGATAATCAAGATTATATTAAAATTATAGGGGCAAAGGCTCACAATCTGAAAGGAATAGACATCGATATTCCGAGAAAAAAATTTGTAGTAGTGACGGGACTTAGCGGAAGTGGCAAATCGTCTTTAGCCTTTGATACCATTTATGCAGAAGGTCAGAGAAGATATATTGACACCTTGAGTACCTATGCTAAACATTTCATGGGTGGCTTGCAAAAACCAGACGTAGAAGAGATAACTGGATTAAGTCCTATAATAGCAATCGAACAAAAGACGACAGGGAATAATCCAAGGTCCACTGTCGGCACCATTACCGAAATATTTGATTTTCTTAGGCTGCTTTATTCCAGAATTTCAAGAGCGTACTCTTTAGATACTGGGAAAGAGATGATTCGGTATACCGATGAACAAATTTTGGATCTTATCCTCAACAAATATAACGAACGAAAATGTTATTTACTTGCCCCGTTGGTAAGAGGAAGAAAAGGGCATTATAAAGATCTTTTTGACAGACTGCGAAAACGAGGATATATGGAAGTGCGTATTGATGGAGAGATTAAAGAACTATCCACAGTAACCGCACTTGATAGATATAAGAGCCATTTTATTGAACTTGTTGTAGATAAGTTAAAACCAGGTCCCGATGATGAAAAAAGAGTACGGGAATCCATGCTAACAGCTCTTAACATAGGTAAAGGCTCAGTGGCAGTATTGGATGCAGAAACCCTCAAGGTGCAACATTTTTCAAAGCATTTAGTTGACCCTGATACAGGATTATCATTACAAGAGCCTGCCCCACACAACTTTTCATTCAATTCTCCTGAGGGCTATTGTCCTCATTGCAAAGGGTTGGGAATGATTGTAGATGTGAATATAGATAACGTAATTCCAGATAGGAGCATATCAATCGCAGATGGAGGAATTATTCCATTGGGACAGATTAGAGAAACAAAAAAATTTGACATTATACGTTCCATAGCAAGAAAATACAACTTTTCACTTTATGACCCTATTGAATTAATACCTGATGACGTTATATCTTTACTAATCTTTGGTTCGGATGAACTTTTCAGAGTAGGTGACGGAATAACATCAGAAATGGTATCTTTTCCAGGGATAATAGAAGATTTGGAGGATAAGACTGTATGCCCGGTATGCCACGGCACCAGATTGAAAGCAGAAACTAATTGTTTCAAAATAGATGGAAAAACAATATCAGAAGTAGCCGCTATGGAAATGTCCTCACTAAAAACTTGGCTTGAGGATCTTCCTTTAAAACTGACAAAGCGTGAAAATACTATAGCAAAAGATATTCTTAAAGAACTTAATGAAAGGATAGGGTTTATTTTAGATGTTGGGCTTGACTATCTTACGCCAATGCGTGCAACTGCTTCATTATCAGGAGGAGAAAGCCAAAGAATACGCCTTGCCACACAAATAGGTTCAAAATTGGTTAATGTGCTATACATACTTGACGAGCCAAGCATAGGTCTACATCAAAGAGACAACAGAAAACTTATAAACTCTTTGAAAGAACTTAGAGATGAAGGTAATTCTGTAATGGTGGTTGAACATGATGCAGAAACTATGTTTGCTTCCGATTGGTTGATAGATGTAGGTCCCGGAGCAGGTACTAAGGGAGGAAAAATCTGTGTCAGCGCTCCTATATCTGCTCTTATAGGTGGGATTAAACCAGACCCGGAGACATTGAAACACTGCATTTTCGGTCAATCTCTTACTTTAGAGTATCTTAAAGGAAACTGTAAAATAGAAACCCCGACAAAACGAAGAACAGGTAACGGCAAATTTATAGGGTTAAGAGGAGCCAAAGGCAATAATTTAAAAAACATTGATATAGACCTACCTCTTGGGATGTTCATAGGTATAAGCGGAGTAAGTGGAAGCGGCAAGTCTTCGCTTATAAATGAAACACTTATGCCCATACTTAAAAATAAATTATACAATGCCAAAGTCAGACCTCTTCCATATGACAACATTATAGGCATAGAGAATATAGATAAACTTATAGAAATCGATCAAAATTTTATAAACCGCTCTCCTCGCAGTAATCCTGCCACATTTACTGGTGTTTTTTCTGATATAAGGGATTTATTTGCAAATACTGTTGATGCTAAAGTTCGTGGCTACAGCATGAGAAGATTCTCATTCAATGTGGCTGGGGGACGGTGCGAAGCATGTAAGGGAGCTGGAATAAAGGTAATTGAAATGAATTTTCTACCTTCAGTCAATGTTACATGCGACGAGTGCGGAGGACGAAGATACAATGAAGATACACTTGCGGTAAAATATAAGGGTAAAGATATTAATGAAGTGTTGGAGATGCCAATCAGTCAGGCTTACGAATTTTTCAAGCCAATACCAAAGATTGCTCAAAAACTTAAAGCACTTGTAGATGTAGGACTTGGATATGTACACCTCGGTCAACCCTCATTAACGCTTTCGGGAGGAGAACGCCAACGTATGAAATTGGCAGCCGAATTATTCCGCAATGCGACTGGAAACACCCTCTATATCTTAGATGAACCCACTACAGGTTTGCACTTTGAAGACATAAAAGTCCTACTGAATGTCTTACAAAAGTTAGTTGAGCAAGGAAATACAGTTATAATAATAGAACATAATCTCGATGTACTTAAATCGGTAGACTATATTTTCGATCTCGGACCTGAGGGTGGCAGTAAAGGAGGATACATCGTTTCTCAAGGCACACCAGAAAAAATAGCCGATGACCCACTTTCAGTAACTGGACCATATATTAAAGAAGTTTTACAATAATATTTTTTATTATGGAAATAGAAAATAACAATATAATAGAAATCACCTGTATAAATACTAATATCCGCATTAATGCCAAATTCGGTATTACCTTATATGAAATTATGCAGCAGTATGGATTGAATACTGTAACAGATAAAAAGACAGGAAGAAAATATGATGTAATAGCCGCATTAGTAGATAACAAACTAAAAGATTTGAGTTACAGGGTTTCCTTTCCAATTGAAGTTGAGTTTATCGGATATAATCATCCAGATGGGAGGAGGACCTACATACGGTCATTGAGTTTTGTTCTTCAGAAAGTTATAAGGGAAATTTATCCAGAAAAAACTCTGTATATAGAACACTCTCTTCCTGGAGGACTGTATTGTGAAATAAAAGAGATCAATCAAGATAACAAGGGAAAATATCCAGAATATCCGATTTCAGATGAAGAGTTAGAAAAAGTGAAAGGCAAGATGCGTGAATATATTACCTCGAATTTACCGTTCAGACGTAGTAAGATGTCCGCTGATGAAGCCGAAAGAATATTTTTAGAGCATCACCAACCATATAAAGCAGCCTTATTCAAATCGTTAGGTAGGTTTACATGTAGCGTATACTCTTTAGACGGATTGTATGACACCTTCCATGGACCTTTAACACCTTCTACTGGTTACCTAAAAGTATTTGACATATCAGGATTTAATGAAGGTTTTTGTTTAAGGCTTCCATCCTATGAAGATTGTACAGGAGTAGTTCCGATGAAAAGACAATCCAAAATAGCAGCCACATTAAAAGAATATTCAGACTGGTGCGATGTACTAAAAGCGAACAGCACAGGAACTCTAAACCAAGAAATACTCAATGGTAATGCTGTAAATATCATCAATATAGCCGAATCACTCCACGAGCGAAAATACTCTGCCATTGCAGATATTATATACTCAAAACAAGACCGTATAAAAATTGTATTCATTGCAGGTCCTTCTTCAAGTGGAAAGACATCCTCATCATTAAGATTGGCTCTTCAATGCAAAGTTCTTGGTATGAACCCGAAAGTAATAGAATTGGACAATTATTTTGTAGATAGGGAACATACGCCGAGAGATGAAAACGGAGAATATGATTTTGAATCTTTACAAGCGATGGATATTGCCTTCTTAAATAAGCAGTTAAATGAACTTTTATCTGGGAAAGAAGTAGAAATTCCGAAATATAACTTTAAGACAGGCGTAAGGACTTTTGAGGGGAATAAGATGAGACTTAAAGAAAAAGATATTCTTATTATGGAAGGAATCCATGCCCTTAACCCAGAAATGCTACCTTCTGTAGACCAGTCAAAGGTATTCAGAGTATATGTTTCTGCTCTTACTTCCCTTAATCTTGATGAAAACAATACAATATCTACTTCAGATAACAGATTGATTAGACGAATGGTAAGAGATAACAGAGTAAGAGGTATAAATCCTGAAGAAACCATTATGAGATGGAATAGTGTAAGACGCGGAGAAGATAAAAATATTTTTCCTTTTCAGGAAAATGCCGATGTCTTATTCAATTCTGCCCTGCTTTATGAACTTCCAATGTTGAAGTACTATGCAGAACCATTACTTAGAAGAATCTTACCAAATTCTCCTGCATACTGTGAAGCCGTCAGATTACTAAAATTTTTAGACTTCGTAATTGCACTCCAACCTGCAGAAATAAGTGCTATACCTCCAACTTCAATAATGAGGGAATTTATAGGTGGTCAGACATTATAACTATTGTATAATACATACTTATGATATTTTACGACTTTTTCAGGATTAGTAAGCCTTCCAAAATAAAGGTAAAAGACACTGATGCAGCCGACACTTATAAAAGCCTAAGAGCAAAAACATTCTGGGGAGCTACTGCTGCCTATTGCTTGTTCTATGTATGTAGAATGGCAATGAGTGTAGTAAAACAACCTATTATAGATGAAAACATCCTTACTCCTGGACAGATAGGGATTATAGGGTCTGCTATGCTTTTCGTATATGCAATAGGCAAATTTGTAAATGGCTTTCTTGCAGACTATTGCAACATAAGACGTTTTATGGCAACTGGACTGTTGCTTTCAGCCTTGCTAAATTTAATAATGGGGCTTTTAGGTCTGCTTAAAGGATTTATTGGATTTTCATCAGCAATATTGCTTATCGTTTTCTCAATAACCTGGGGAATAAACGGTTGGATGCAATCTATGGGGGCTCCCCCAGGAGTTATCAGCCTATCAAGATGGTTTCCACTTTCCAAGAGAGGAACATACTACAGTATTTTTTGTGCCACTCCATATTTTGGGAAATTTTTATCCCTTATAATGACAAGTCATATAGTTCTATTAATAGGGTGGCAATTCGGTTTCATCTTTTCAGCAATAGCAGGTCTCGCAGGTGCTGGAATAATTCTGATTTTTGTTTCAGATACTCCAGAAAGTAAAGGGCTGCCTTCTGTTCAGGAATTATCACAGGAAAAGGCTGAAAAGACTGATAGTATGCCCATAAAACAACTTCAAATGGCTGTACTAAAACATCCTGGAATATGGATAATAGCCATTTCAAGCGCCTTCGTCTATATAACCCAATATGCCATTTCTAACTGGGGCGTATTATTTTTACAAAAAGCCAAAGATTATTCGCTTAAAGATGCAGCTTTCATTATAGGCATTTCCGAAACAGTAGGAATAATAGGGACTGTCTTTGCCGGGTGGCTTTCGGATACAGTATTCAAAGGGAACAGGCTCAAGCCCGTTATGCTTTGTGGAATTATGTGTATGTGTACACTCGCTCTGTTTATGTTCTCATCGGGAGGTATGGTAATAAACATCATATTACTTTCATTAGCAAGTCTTTCCATAGCGGCGGTTTATTGTATAGTTGCTGGGTTGATGGCATTAGATATTGTACCGAGAAAAGCAACTGGAGCAGCCTTGGGAGTAGTCGGAATATCAAGTTATATAGCAGCAGGGATACAAGATATAATAAGCGGCTATCTTATTGAAGGAAATATGACAGAAGCAAATGGATATAATTTTACTCCTGTAGCATCTTTTTGGCTTCTTGCTTGTCTTATTTCTTTTTTGCTCCCAATAATAAGTTGGAAATATATGAAACCGAGAGTTATTGAATAAAAGGTCTCTCCAAAATGGCTTTTTTATATGTCACCCATTGATAAATTGTTCGACCGGCGAGATGAGCAAAATAGGCAGCCATTAAGAAATGAATTAGGGTATAAGGGTCTGATGAAAATGGTTTCAGACATAGCCATACGGCAAAAAAAGCAAATACAGCAACTAAGGATGCATTTCTCAGATCTTTAGATGCCGTAGCCCCAATAAAAATACCGTCAAAAGTAAAGGCTGCACAACCTATGAGAGGCATAGGCATAAGCCAGATAAAATATTTTTTACAAGTTTCTATAACCTCAGTATTATCTGTCATTATGTGTAATATAGGCTCTCCTGCAAGGAGATAGATAATAATAAAACCCATTCCTATACCCATACTCCATAAAAAAACATTATTGACTGACTTACGTGTCATCATTCTGTCTTTTCCACCTATATATTTTCCCACAAGGGCTTCTCCAGCAAAAGCAAAACCATCCGTAAAAAAAGAAAACAGCATAAGTAGTTTCATCATTACCGAAGATACAGCCAAAAGGAGATCACCAAAACGTGCAGAGATGATTGTAAAACCTATATATACAGCAATAAAACACAATGAACGTACAAACAAGTCTGAATTAAGAACTGCAAAACTACGAATATCTCTACCCTTAAATAAAAATGCTCTTTTTTTAATAGCAGGTCTTACTATTGAAAAATATTTAGAAAACAGTACTATAAACACAAACAATAATCCGCTGTACTGCGCTATCACCGTACCTAAGGCTATACCCGCATAGCCTATTCCCTTAAAGCCCAATCCTCCAATACCCATTGCCAACACAATACTGGCAATGATATTCACTCCATTGACTATAAAATCAGTAAGCATAGCACTTACACTGTCCTGCATACCTATAAACCATCCTTTAAATGCCATTAAAGAAAGGGTAGCAGGGGCAGCCCAAATACGAATAAAAAAATATTGAAGTGCCAGAGATGAAACCTCATCGGAAGCATCTATAAATAAAAATACTATTTTAGTGAAAGGTACTTGGATTAGAATTAAACATAATGCTATAAACATTGAAAGCATTACACCCTTAAGAAGAAAACCTACTCCTTTTACTTTATCTCCACTTCCATAAGCCTGTGCCGTAAGACCTCCTGTACCAGCTCTTAAGAAACCAAAATTCCAATATAGCAAGTCAAACATCATACTGCCTATTGTAATACCGCCAATAAGGGTTGCAGCTCTCATAGAAGACTCTATGTGTCCTGCTATCGCCATATCCACAATACCCACAAACGGGACTGTAATATTGGCAATTATACTTGGTATAGCCAAGCGTAATATTTCCTTATTCAATAATTTCGTTTCCATCCTACCTAAATTTCGTATCTTCTTCCAACATTCCGAGATATGAATTATATCTTTCAGAACATATTTTCCCTTCTTCAAGAGCCTCTTTAACAGCACATCCTGGCTCATGGGTATGAGTACATGGAGAAAATCTGCAATATTCCGAATATTTAAGCATTTCAGGAAAATATAGGGCTATTTCTTCTTTCTTTAAATCTACAAGACCAAACCCACGAAGGCCTGGAGTATCTATTATATAACCTCCTGTAGAAATTTTATACATTTCATACAAAGATGTAGTATGTTTTCCTTGAAGATGGGCTTCTGAAATTTTCCCTATTTTGGGACTTAAAGTATCATCAATAGCCTTTATAATTGAAGATTTGCCCACACCAGACTCCCCTACAAACACACATACTTTACCATTGCAATCTTTTCTGATTTCATCTATACCCTCCCCTGTTTTCGTAGACGTTTCTATAACACGATAACCAGCAGAACTATATATTTTATAAAAATCTTCAATGGCTTGTTCAGCCTCATCCCTATACAAATCAATTTTATTCATAATAATAGCTGTCGGGATTCCATATACACCAGCAGACAAAAGCATCCTATCAACAAAAGGCAATTGAACTTCTGGAAAATATAAAGATATGACTATATATGCCATATCTATATTTGCAGCTATTATATGAGATTGCTTTGATAGATTTGTAGATTTTCTTATCAGATAATTTTTTCTATCCAAGATTTCAGATATTAAAGCAGGATTTTCTAATGTCACAGCTTCAAGTCCTTCTCCATCAAGGACTTCAGCAGAAAACCTAACTCTATCGCCAACAGCAATAGGATTGGTTGATTTTCCTTCATTCAGCCTTACTTTTCCCTTAAGTACAGCCGGAATGGGTTTCCATAAAGGAAGTTCCGACAAAAGAAAATGACTGCCTGCATTTTTAATTACGGTAGCCTCTGAATTTATAACCATCTGAAATTTAACTTTATTATATTATGCAAA
>CAMQDS010000005.1 GCA_946999645.1 uncultured Bacteroidales bacterium | reverse complement strand
GTGACGTGTTTCTGTTTCGTATTCTACGTGTGATGAGTTGATTGTGATACCACGCTCTTTCTCCTCAGGAGCGTTATCGATCTGGTCGAATGACTTGAGTTTGTCAGCGTTACCAGCTACCCTTTCAGCAAGTACCCTTGTTATGGCTGCTGTTAGGGTCGTCTTACCGTGGTCAACGTGGCCGATTGTACCTATGTTGACATGCGGTTTTGTTCTTTGGAATGTTTCTTTTGCCATAATATTATGTATAAATTATTGTTATCTAAAAACAAGACCGGAGCCGGTGATGAGATTTGAACTCATGACCTCATCCTTACCAAGGATGCGCTCTACCCCTGAGCTACACCGGCAACGTGGAGCGGAAAACGAGGTTCGAACTCGCGACCCTCAGCTTGGAAGGCTGATGCTCTACCAACTGAGCTACTTCCGCGACACAAAAAGTGGGAGGAGAGAGATTCGAACCCCCGAAGGTATAAACCAGCAGATTTACAGTCTGCCCCAGTTGGCCACTTTGGTATCCTCCCAATTTTTAATATGTATATTTCCTATTTCAAGGAACTTGAGCCGATGGAGGGATTTGAACCCACGACCCCGAGATTACAAATCACGTGCTCTGGCCAACTGAGCTACATCGGCGGCTGCCTTTCTGTTTAGTTCGAAAGGGGATTGCAAAGATAGATATTAATTCTTATTATCCAAAACTTTTTTACTTTTTCCCATTAATGAAACTATCTTTTTTAAAATACTATCTGTATCTATTCCGCATATATGTCTTTGTGCGTCTTGAGTGTCGTGTGAAATAAATACATCTGGAATTCCTGCACAGTCTATTTTTATTTGCTTTTCGTTTTTTGCTATGTATTCAGAAATTTCTCCGAATAGGCCACCTTTAATGCAGCCGTCTTCAAGTGTAAGTATTGACTGATAATTATCTGTGACTTCTTTTAATATCTTCTCGTCGATTGGTTTGAGAAACCTCATATTGTATACTGCGGGTATGGATCCGTATTCTTGCATATATATTTTTGCTGCTTCTATGGCTCTATTAACTACAGGTCCTATTGCAATTATTGCAAGTTCTTTCCCGTCTAATAATTTTTCACCAGTTCCTATTGTTATTTTACTATATTCAGAATTTCTCCAATTTTTTCCCTCTCCATTTCCCCTTGGGTATCTTATTATGTATGGACCGCCTTCTGTAAATAAACCGCTGTACATCAGATTTTTTAGTTCGATTTCATCTTTTGGTGAAGAAATTATGGCGTTTGGTATGCTCCTGTATGCGGCTAAATCAAAACTTCCTTGGTGTGTTGCCCCATCTTCTCCTACTACTCCTCCTCTGTCAAGGCATAGAACTACTGGCAGATTTTGTATTGCTACATCGTGAATAATTTGGTCGTAGGCACGTTGTGAAAATGATGAATAAATATTACAGAATGGCCTTAAGCCTCCCACAGCAAGTCCTGCTGAAAATGTTACTGCATGCTCTTCTTCTATGCCTACATCGTAAAATCTGTCTGGCATTTCTTTGGCTAACAAGTTCATACCGCAACCTGTTGCCATAGCAGGAGTAATTCCAACTACTCTTTTATCGAGTTTTGCAAGTTCTAAGAGTACATTTCCGAAAACATCTTGATACTTGTCAGTACTGTCTCCTGTTTTAACTCTTTCTCCTGTTGTGGAATTGAATTTACCAGGCGCATGCCAGATGACCGGGTTTGCTTCTGCAGGGGCATAACCTTTCCCTTTAACGGTATGTACATGGAGAATCATAGGACCTTTAAGGTCTTTCAACCTTATAAGTGTTTCTATAACCTGACTTATATCATTACCATCTATAGGTCCGAAGTATCTTATGCCGAGAGCTTCAAACAAAGCCCCTCCCGATTTTCGTACAATATTGGATTTTGTATCTTTTGTCATTTTTTGGATAAAATTACGTATCCAAGATTCTCCAAGCTTATTCCATACTTTGCCTTTGATTTTATTGTATGTGGGATCAGTGGTAAGTTTGAGTAAGTATTCATGTACAGCACCGATATTGTTGTCAATTGACTGGTTGTTGTCGTTGAGAATTATTAAAAGATTACTTTTGGATGCTCCTACATTATTAAGTCCCTCTATTGCCATTCCACCAGTCATGGCTCCATCTCCTATTAGAGCAATAACTTTATTATCAATGCCTTGTATTTCTGAAGCTTGTGCTATACCCAATGCTGCTGATATAGAGGTGGATGAATGACCTGTTCCAAACACATCATACTCGCTTTCATCTCTTTTGGGAAACCCGCTTATGCCGCCAGCCTTTCTATTATTTTTAAAGGCTTCTTTACGTCCAGTAAGTATTTTGTGTGCATATGCCTGATGTCCTACGTCAAAGATGATTTTATCATATGGGGTATTATAGACATAATGTAGTCCTACTATCAGTTCTACGGCTCCAAGACTTGAACCTAAATGCCCAGGATTGACTGAACAGCAATCTATTATATATTTTCTTATATCGCTGCACAACTCTTTAAGTTGTACTATGTCAAATCCTCTTATGTCTTCAGGATAATTTACCTTATCTAAAATACTACTCATTGTTTTTATATGAATTCCGCTAAGATAAGGTTTTTATTTGAATTTGTTTTTTATAAAAATACCCTCAGACTACGCAATGCAGTTTGAGGGTACAATATGTTAATATAAAATTTTATAATTCGTGGGTGAACAGGTAAATTACAGGTGCATTGTAATTAAATGGCTCTTCTATATGATATAAACGAAATAATATTGTATATATATTGTCATTACCAATAAACATTGCAGACCTGAACATGTGTGTCTTATTATTTGCTAATTTATCCTTTTTCTCAATCAAGCATATTAATTTCACTCCTACTGATTGAGCTTCATCATTTCCACCCCATTTGGCATAACTTCCTGCCATAGGGAAAATCCTCTTAGCGTCATCACTATTGTCTTTATTCCAAAATTCTTCGTTTGCAATATCGCTGATTTTGCCTTTATAACCTATGCCGAGATAACGAGAAGTTACTATTACCTGTGAAGTCTTGCTATTTTTAGTAAAGGTTCCCTTACGTTCGTAACGATATGCCGTAAGAAATCTTCCATCCGTGCCTCTTGCATTGTCTGATGCCTGGAATTTAAGACCATAGAAGATTTTCCTATTGTCTTTGTTTACAGCATAATCAGCATATGTATGTATAATGCCATTCTCAAATTCGTTTCCATTGGCTTTAACTCTACGGAACCTTGGCAAAACCACCCATTCCTTAATGTGTTCTGTAACGTCTGGGGCATTTGAACATATTGGAGATTCTACATTATCAGTTCCTATGTCAGTAGCAAAAACACTGAACCACTCATATATTGATTCCGGTAAGTGCCATGTCTTTCCATTGATTACGACACCTGGTTTGCTTAGTATCTGAGTTGCATAAAATGGATTAAAATAGAACTGTTTATCATTTTCATATGTTGTGTTGAAAGCAAGTTCAAGTTCTGGATTAGGAGTCCTTGCCGGATCGGCATTATCCTTCCATATTTTACCAAGAGGATATTCAGATAGATGCTCTAATGGGGTTTTCATTCTACCATGAAACACTGTGAACTTATGTGTTACTTCACTTGTCTGAGATTTTGCTATAAGATTAACAGTAGTGAAATTACTTTCTGGAAGTCCCTGAAATTCAGCAAGTGGGTCGTAAAACTTTATTGCAGGAAGATGAAGTTTATATTTCTGAATATATTTTCCGTCGTCGTTCCTTTGTACTTTCCCTGTCTTTTCCAATTTTACACCGTTGACCGTATTGTTTTCTAATTCCAAAACAGCTGGAATCATATAAGCCCCCACGTTTATATAGACATCAGTTTCTTTGCTTGTAACTGTATATATGCTACTTGGAGAATCCACCAAGAAAGAATCCATAAATGAGGCATTTGATACATTGGCACTATAATCTACATAGAAAGCCCTGTATGTATCTAATTCCTTTAAATGTAATTCTTCATCATCCATATTCCAATCGAGTACCTTTATATCTAAATTGAGTATATCTGAAGTACTTGGATTATCAGGAGTACCTGGGTCTACATTTCCGCCTAAAGGATTGATAACTATTGTATAAAGATAGTTTCTCTTTATGGCGATATTAGTAAGTGGAATATTGTATGGAGCTATTGGTTTTCCTTTGTATGTACCTTCTATAGTGAAGGATGTTTTGTTTATTCTAGGATTTTCATAACCATAGATAACTCCCTCACAAACCTTTCCTGTAAGCCCTTGAGCTGCTTCATAGGTTTTATCGTTGCTTACGTTGAGGGTTGAGATGTCTGTTCTGGCATACAGGTAACTTTGTGTTACTCTACCGCCAAAGGTTATTTTAGTAATCTCTAAATCAGGAACTCTATTTAAAAAGTCGAATCTTGCAGAAAGTCTTGTTAATTTGACAGATGAATTAAGATTTACTGTTTTATTCTCAGAAACTGTTGCTTCAAATTTATCTGATACAAGAACAAAATCCTTTGCCTTATTGTCTTCTCCTGGAGATTTGGATACAACTATATCTTGCAAATCTCCTATTACTGATGAAGTACTCTTGAGTTTATTAAGAAGATCCTCATCTGGATTGGCTACAAAGCGAAATTGATATAATCCTTTGGCTTTTACATCAAAATAATATGTGTTTGTAGTACCACTTTCTTTTAAACATTCAATAGTATTGAAATAAAGTCCATTTTCTTTGTAGACTACGGCATATAGGCTTGATACCTGCTTTTCTCTCTCCAGTGCAATAGTGGGAGTCGGATTGGCATCGCTTCCTGTTGCTCTGGTGGATAAATTTGAAATTGAAAAACGAACTCTGTTCCCGATATTTGACGAGTCCTTATTTGTTATATTGTTGTCCTTTGTACACCCTGTGAAAATCAATGTAATTGCAGCTACTGATAGGGATAAAAGGCTCTTTATATTTAATTTCATGATATTCTTATGTTAGAGTGTTACAAATTATTTGTCTGAATCACTGTTAATGATGCCTGAGCCAGAACATCTCCTGATTCGGAAAGGCTTTTTATGGTAAAAACCTGTTTATTTTCTTGGTTTTCAGAAAGATATGATTTAAGATAGAGTTTAATTCTTGTCGTATTATTTTCATTCTCTACCTTATAAGTAATCCAATCAGTGCTGTCAGGCTTAATTTCAAACTTAGCATGCTCTTTCATATGAGGTATCAACTCTATTATATGAGGGGTCTGATTTTCCAAATACATATTAGGCTCTTTTACTTTAAGAACTCTATCAATAAGATCCCAGCGAAGTTTATCATCATTAATAACACAACTAAAACTTATAGGCTCCCATAATTCGTTCATAAGTACTCCGTTCCAAGGTGTATCTTCTATGGTAAATTTAACCTTGGCATTTTCTGCAACTGGTGTGTCATCACCAATCATTATCCTATACAAATGATTCCTTTTAATATGGATAGGAATATTTTCCTTGTCTGATCTGGTAAATGGAATTTTTAGAGTAGCAGCCTTGCCACCGATTGTCCCTTCTAAAATTACTGCAGTATAATCTAAAATATTTCCGCCTTCGGGTTGATTTCCTTCATAAAGGTATGCCGCTTTTTTCAGGCTGTTCCCAGAGGTAACTCCTTGTGTCGGATTAATTTCTGCAAATCCTGATATGTTGCTGACTTTTTCACTTGTGGAAGGAGCTTTGTATGTAGGCTTTCCGTTTTCCATTTCAGGGAAAAGATGTGATTTGCTATTGGTATTTTCGATATATAATTTCTTTATTATCAAGTTAGGAACTTTGATACTTTCTATATCTATTCTTGCAACTATACGAGTTAAATCAACTTTGGCACCACGTACTGGACCTGCAATTGCAATATCCGTAGCATTTTTTATACCCTGATAGGCATAACCAGTCATAGGTATAACTTCAACACTTCCAAATTTATTTAGTAAATCGTGAGAACTTTTTCCAGAAGAAATAATGTTGCTTGCAAGTTTGCTTTGGAGTTCTGTTTCGTTTGTAACATCTCCAGCATCTTCATTTGCTACGAATGCAAAGCGATAAACCCCAATTTTTGTTGGATCGCTATTGTATTTGTAAATCCATGTAGCATCAGCCGTTCTTCTAAGTTCTCCCTTAATATCTTTACGTGTTCCTACTATATTACCTGTAGAAACATCAAAGACATATAACCATAAAGATTCCAAACTCCATTCTTCTTCGGTATGAAGTACGCTTTTGGTATTTAGCTTTGGATATAGTACGTTACCACCCTGGGGTAAGGTAAATGAAAATGTAAATTGAGAAGTTGGTACCTGCTCATTAGAGGATACTACTGGCTCTCTTTTACACGATAATAGGCTTCCAATACCAGTTATGATAGAAAGGAAAACCATTAAACGGCAAGTTAAGTTTTTCATTTTTTTATTTTTAATTAATATGATTTAACTATTAAATAGTTTTAAATAAATAAAAATCACACACTTGCTGTAAAGATATGAATAAAAGTATATATAAAACAAGAAATTGAAAAATAATTCTTTATTACTAACTTAGGGGCTTATTTGAATTAATTTTTATACAGGTATGGCAGATACTATCCGAAAATTTATGAATGACAGTCCCGTAATACGATGGACTGCCCTTGTTTTGATAGCCTTGATGATGTTTTTCGGCTATATGTTCGTAGACCTTCTTTCTCCGTTGCAATCACTTATAGAACAACAACGTGGGTGGTCTCCGGGTGCTTTTGGAACTTATGCAAGTGCAGAGTATATACTAAATGTATGTGGTTTTTTGATTTTGGCAGGAATTATTCTTGATAAAATGGGTGTACGTTTTACAGGAACTCTTTCTGCTTCTATGATGGTAATCGGAGCTGTCATAAAGTATGTCGGTATTTCTGATTGGTTTCAGACTACATCATTAAATTTATGGCTTGACAGTTGGTGGACGGCTATGCCAGGAAGTGCTAAAATGGCTGCTTTGGGATTTATGATTTTTGGCTGCGGCTGTGAAATGGCAGGTACCACGGTGTCAAAAGCTATTGCAAAGTGGTTCAAGGGTAAAGAAATGGCTCTTGCAATGGGAATTGAAATGGCTATTGCAAGGATAGGAGTCTTCGCAATATTTTCTATCAGCCCAGTTATTGCAGAAAAATTTGGTAATGTTCAGTCTCCTGTTTTGTTCTGTGCTATTCTTCTGATTATTGGTCTTATAAATTTTATTGTTTTTTCTGTAATGGATAGAAAGTTTGATGCTGAACTTGTTGCTGCAGGAAAATATTCAGATGATGGGACTGAAGATGAATTTCATTTGAGTGATTTAAAGAAAATTTTAACTTCAAGAAGTTTCTGGGTGGTTGCTCTTTTATGCGTGTTGTATTATTCTGCAATTTTCCCTTTCCAAAGGTATGGGGCAAATATGTTGCAATGTAATCTTGACGGTATTTCTGCAAAAGCGGCTTCTGACATATTTAGGTGGTTCCCTGTAGGTGCTGCTGCAATAACCCCATTCCTTGGAAATTATCTCGATAATAAGGGTAGGGGTGCATCTATGCTCATCTTTGGAGCTATATTGTTGATTGTTTGTCACTTGGTCTTTGCATTTCTGCTCCCTATTACTCATAGTCATGTTTTGGCATATGCAACAATCGTTGTACTCGGAATAAGTTTCTCACTTGTGCCTGCTTCACTTTGGCCGTCTGTCCCTAAAATTATAGATGAAAAGATTTTAGGTTCTGCATATTGCCTTATTTTCTGGGTTCAGAACATAGGTCTTTGTCTTGTGCCAATGCTTATAGGAAGTGTTCTTAGCGCTGTAAATGCAAATAATCCTGCAGTTATTGCTGCGAAAGAAGCCGGGGCAGAATTTATACCTTATAATTATACAATTCCGCTTATAATTTTTGCTGGTTTTGGTATACTTGCCCTTTTGATTGCTCTGTATCTTAAGGTGCTTGATAAACGTCAAGGACTGGGTTTGGAACTTCCTAATATTGTGAAGGATAAATAATGGTAGGGGAGAGGACAGGTAATACTCGCTATATACGTTGGATAGTTCTGGCATGTTTAGTAGTGCCAATGGCTGCCTCGTATTTTTTTGACGACATGTTCTCTTCACTTTCTCACCTTTTTGAAACGCCTGGTATTCTTGAACTTGGTTGGAACTCTGCCGATTATGGACTTTATACGAGCGGGTATTCCGTCATTTGTGTATTCGGGGGACTTGTAATTTGTGGAATGCTCTTGGATAAATGGGGCGTAAGGGTTACAGGCTCTGTCTTTGTGGGAATGATGATTGCAGGCGCTTCAATGGTCGTTTATGCTCTTACGGGAGGCTTTTCCTCATCAATATCTTTAGAAATAGCATATTTAGGTTGTATGTTGTTTGGACTTGGAAGTGAGATTGCAGGAGTGGCTGTTACAAGATCCATTGCAAGGTGGTTTGAAAATGGTCCTATGGCTTTGGCCATGGGACTTCAACTTGCAATAGCACGCCTTGGTACTGCCTTTGCTCTCGTTTTTTCTCCAGTATTGGTGAAAGAAAAACCTGCTGGGAAAATTTATACTTTATCTGATACTGCTGCCCCGGCTTTGTTCGGTTTGGGTTTCCTGCTTATAGGTCTGATTCTGTGGCTTGTATTTATTATTATTGATTCTCGTTTTAAGAATGTATATTCTGGAGAAAATAATGGTGATGCCTTCAGATTTCAAGATGTTATTAAATTATTGGGAAATAGAAGATTTATAATGACTGCTTTGCTATGTGTTTTCTTTTATAGTAGCATTGTGTCATTTAAAAAATTTGCGGGGGCTATATTGATTCCACGTTTTGATATACCTGTGGAAACATCTGCGTGGATGGTATCAATGTTACCTTTTGCAACGGTAGTATTTGCTCCTATTTTCGGTTTGCTTGTAGATAAGGTAGGAAAGGGGACACTCTGGATGATTGTAGGTGCCGCTTTATGTCTTATTGCTCATCTTATGATTGCATTTGCTCCGCAAGGCTTTGCAATTTACGGTTATATCAGTATGATATTGTTAGGCTTCGGTTATTCGTTAGTTCCGGCTGCTATGTGGCCTTCCGTGCCTCGAATTGTACCCGTAAAAGTCTTGGGAACTGCATTTGCACTAATATATTGGGTGCAAAATCTTGGTCTAATGACCTTTAAAATAATTGCTGGCAAAATACTTGCTTCAGTATCTTCTGAATCTACTTTTGTTTCTGGACAAAGTTTCTTGGTCTTATCGGGTCCAGTTAGAGTTGAATTAATGTTTGTGGGAGTATGTATAGTTGCAATGCTTTTATCCTTGCAATTACATAAAAATTGTCGGACTATATAAACACTCTGTATCACAAAATGATGATATAATCCGACAAATCAGATATTATTATCGTTTCTACCTTTCTATAGTTGCTTCCCTATCAGGTCCAAGTGATATTATTTTGATAGGTACACCCAAGTAATCTTCCATAAACTTTATATAAGTCATAAATGATTCAGGTAGATATTTTTCTTCACGTATACCTTTCAGTTCTGTGTTCCAACCTTTAAATTCGGTATATATAGGTTCAATACCTTCTTCTATATCGTAAGGGAAGTTTGCAGTCTCTTTTCCCTTGACTTTGTATTTAGTGCATACTTTTATTGTCTCAAATGAGTCAAGACAGTCTGATTTCATCATTATAAGATCTGTAACTCCATTGAGCATTACTGTATACTTAAGTGCAACCAAGTCAAGCCATCCGCAACGACGTGGGCGTCCAGTAACTGCACCAAATTCGTGTCCGAGCGTACGGAGTTTCTCTCCTGTCTCATCGAACAATTCTGTCGGGAAAGGTCCGCTTCCCACTCTTGTACAGTATGCTTTGAATATCCCAAAAACGTGACCTATTTTCGACGGAGCCACTCCTAATCCTGTGCATACACCTCCTATTGTTGTAGACGATGAGGTTACGAACGGATATGAACCATAATCTATATCTAAGAGAGATCCTTGCGCCCCTTCTGCTAATATTGAATTGTGTTCGAGTGTATCGTTTACAAAAAATTCACAATCTATAAATTTGTATTGTTTAAGGCTTTCGCATGCATTAAGCCATGTAACTTCGTCTTTTTCCGGATCACATTCATATCCATATGCCTTAATCTTCTTGATATGTTCTGCCTTTAATTTTTCAAATCTTTCCTTAAAATCAGGAAGAAGAATATCTCCTACCCTTAGACCGTGACGGCTGATTTTATCTGTATATGTAGGTCCTATGCCTTTAAGTGTAGAACCTATCTTGCCCTTTCCAGCTGCAGCTTCGCTTGCTGCATCGAGCAATCTGTGTGTAGGCAATATAAGGTGTGCTTTTTTAGATATAAAAATCTTGTCTTTAGGTTCTACTCCCATTTTGCGGACATTATTACATTCTTCCAGGAATGTAATAGGATCGAATACGACTCCATTACCGATGATGTTTTTTGAACCTTTACGAAATATACCTGATGGTATGCTTCTTACAACAAAACTTTGACCATCAAACATCAACGAATGTCCTGCATTAGGACCTCCCTGAAATCTTGCAACTGTAGGATAACGTCCTGCAAGTACATCCACAATTTTACCTTTGCCCTCATCGCCCCATTGGAGTCCGAGGACTACATCAACTTTATTGTTAGACATTTATATTTTTATGTTATTGTTAAGTCTAGAACGGAAGATCGTCTTCATAGCCTTCGGCACTATTAGAAACGCTATCTTGTTGTGGAGGCACAACTTGATTATTTATTGCTTTAGTCTGATTATATTGAGGAGCCTGATATTGATTTTGATAACCTCCTTGGGCTGGTCCTGAATATGCCGGATTGTCTGATTTTCTACCCAATAATTGTAGAGCGTCTGCAATTATCTCAGTTGTATATTTTTTTGTGCCTGACTGATCTGTCCATGAACGTGTACGGAGTTTGCCTTCTACATACACTTGTGTCCCTTTTTTTACATATTTCTCTACTACATCAGCAAGTCCCCTATATGCTACTACATTATGCCATTCGGTGTTTTCTCTTTGTTCTCCGTTTTTGTCGCGGTATCTTTCTGACGTTGCAATTGAAAAACTTGCTACTTTTCCATCGTTTGATTGGTTAGTATCTATATAACGTATCTCAGGATCTTTTCCTGCGTTACCTATAAGCATTACTTTATTTAGTGACATATTGACTTTATTTAACAAATGCTAATATAAGGAAAATATATGGTAATACATTATTTTTCGTTTCAATCTATTTCAGATAATTGAACTGATTTTTACTTCATTAGGGACGTCATTTTGTCTATATCAGGAAGTTGTCCTGTGAGAAGAGAATATCCTGTAAGTGCTTGATATAAAAGCCATTGTTTTCCTGTAATGTAGTCGCATCCTGCATCCTCTATGTACTTTAGAGTATCGCCTGAAAATACTGGATTTGTGTAATTTGCTTCAAGTATTACTTTTTTGTGTCCACCAATTTCTCCAGTCAGGTGTTCTTTTCTTAGCTCTTTTATGTCTTCAATACTTACAGGTAATGTATATATTATTAGATTACACTCTTGCACTGCTCCAATGAAATCTGATATAGGAACGGCAAGAAATCCGTATTCAGGTAGTCCGGATGCAAATTCTTGCGCTTTGCTGATTGTTCTATTCATTATAGCAGTTGAAAAGCCCATTTCAGCTGCAGCAATGGCGGCTGTACGTCCTGCACCTCCACATCCTATTATTAGTGCTTGGGGCTGCTCGGAGAAAAGATATTGTATATTTTGTCTAATAAATTGGTGTACTTTTATGTATGCTTTTTCTCCAAATTCTTTGTAGCACTGATATACTATACCCGGAAAATAGTGTTCAGCAATGCTTAATATTACTCCTGTAAAATCTGAATTATGAAATTCTATGCCTTCTTTTGTCTTTACTGCTATGTTGGCAGACTTTGTTTTATAACATGGACCTGAAATTGTACCTAATCCGTCTTTGGTAAGCCCTAATGCTTGATTGAATGTGTCTTCTTTGAAAGGAGCTGTTATGTTTATTCCGTCATAGTCTTGAAGAAATTTGCTCCAAGATTTTTCAAATACTTTTCCTTCTATTAAATCGTATGGATATTTTCCATTATATCCGGACTTGAACAGTGCCGGACTGAGTGATTTTGATATGGGATTACCTATTAGTCCGAATTTTGGCATATTACTTTGAATTTCTTTGTCTTACGGCTTCGTACATTAGTATGGCTGCTGATACTGATACGTTTAATGAGTCTACACTACCTAACATTGGGATTTTTATGTGACGATTTGCTTCTTTTCTCCATATTTCTGATAACCCTGTGGATTCTGTCCCCATTACTATGGCAGTGCCTATGGTCATATCTGTATCATAGTATGATGTTGAATTTTGAAGTTGTGCCGTTAGTATCTGTATTTTGTGTGCTTTTAGCCACTTAATTGTTTCTTCTGAACTTGAGCAGGCAATCTGTTTTGAAAATACTGCACCTGTGCTAGCTCTTATGAGATTGGGATTATATAAATCTGTCAGTGGATTGCATACAATCATGGCATCAGCTCCTGCTGCATCGACACTTCTAAGTACGGCTCCGAGATTGCCTGGTTTTTCAACCGACTCGAGTACAATAATAAGAGGATTGTCTTTTAATACAATATCTTCCAGTTTCTTGTCCCTATACTCAACCTCGGCTATAATGCCTTCTGTTCCACCTCTGTAGGCAATTTTTTCATACACATACTTACTTACATTGAAAAAAGTACAATTTGAGGCTTTGCTTAACATTGCTTCCTCTATAATTGTTACTTTTTCTTCTCCCACTATTTCATTACATAAAAATATAGAACGTATTTTGAACCCTGCATCTATGCAACGTTCAACTTCCCTTACACCCTCTACAACAAAAAGTTGCTCCTTTCTCCTTTGGGAAGAACTCTCCATTAGAGAAAGGAGTTGCTTAATTTTGGGATTTTTTACTGAAGTTATAAATTCAGTCCTCATTATTATTTTCAGTAACCTTTGGCTTTTCTGGTCTCATTTGCGGGAAGAAGAGAACATCCTGAATAGTACTCTGTCCGGTCATAAACATAGTAAGTCTATCTATGCCCATGCCTAAACCAGAAGTAGGTGGCATACCATATTCGAGGGCTCTGACAAAATCATAGTCAATAAACATTGCTTCGTCATCTCCATTACTCTTTAATTGTGCCTGTTCCTTAAATCTATCAAGTTGGTCAATAGGGTCATTTAACTCAGAATAAGCATTTGCTAATTCCTTACCGCATACGAAAAGTTCGAAACGTTCAGTTAATGACGGATTATTTCTGTGTCTTTTTGTAAGAGGAGACATTTCAACTGGGTAATCAATTACAAAAGTTGGTTGAATAAGATTCTTCTCACAATATTCACCGAATATTGCATCGATGAGTTTTCCGACTCCCATAGTAGGTTCAACTTCTACATTAAGTTTTTTGCAAACCTCACGAAGTTCATTTTCGTTCATTCCTGCAACATCAACTCCTGCATATTCTTTAATTGCTTCAAGAATAGGCAACCTCCTGTATGGCGCTTTGAAATCTACCTCTTTACCATCAATATTAACTTTAGTCGTGCCATTAACAGTCGTTGAAATTTTCTCAAGCATCTTTTCAACAAACTCCATCATCCAAATATAGTCCTTGTAGGCTATATAAATCTCCATACAGGTAAACTCAGGATTATGGGTTTTATCCATACCTTCGTTTCTGAAATCCTTGGCAAATTCATAAACCCCATTAAAGCCACCAACAATAAGCCTTTTAAGGTATAATTCATTGGCAATACGAAGATATAGAGGAATGTCAAGTGCATTATGATGAGTAATGAATGGCCTTGCAGTAGCACCTCCAGGAATGGCTTGAAGAATAGGGGTTTCCACCTCTAAACATCCTGCTTCATTGAAATACTGCCTCATTGTAGCAATAATTTTTGCCCTTTTAACAAAAACATCCTTAACTTGCGGATTTACAATGAGATCTACATACCTTTGTCTATATCTAAGTTCTGGATCTGTAAAGGCATCGTGTACCTTGCCATCGGCTTCCTTAACAATAGGCAGCACTCTAAGTGACTTACTTAAAAGAGTCAGTTCTTTGGCGTGTATGGAAAGTTGTCCTGTTTGTGTAAGGAAAGCATAGCCTTTTATTCCGACAATGTCACCAATATCTAATAACTTCTTGAATACTTTATTGTACATAGTCTTATCCTCTCCTGGACAGATTTCATCCCTTTTAAGATAGACTTGTATTCTACCTGTACTATCCTGCAATTCCATAAAGGATGCTGCTCCCATAATTCTGCGGGACATAATCCTTCCTGCAATACAGACATCTGTAAGATTACCTTTGCTTGGGTCATACTCAGCAGCTATACTTGCAGCAGTTTCATTTACAGGATATAAAGGAGCCGGATAAGGTTCTATACCTAATTCTTTTAGTGCTTTAAGCGACTCTCTTCTTAATATTTCTTGCTCACTTAGTTGTGTTGTTGTCATATCAATAATTTTATTATGCAAAATTAATAATTTTATATAAAAAACAGGCATATATAGTCAGTTGCCCATATATGCCTGTTTAATATATTAGTAGATTATTATGCTGTTACCATTTTATTGTAGTTTGGTCTGCATAATTTACAATTGTGCAACGCTGTCTTAAAGCTTCATAATTACCATCAGTTGGTATAGTATATATGAGTGAATTAGGATATTGCTCCTCATCATTGTTTATGTTATAACTAAGTATTGCTCCTGGTAGGAATAATTCAGGTTTAAATGTCCAAGGATCCTGCAATACTTTCTCTATTTTTACGCCATTACCATCGTCATAACTTAATACAATACTTTTATCTACGCTTGAATTCTTGTAAGGCATAATCCTGAAATCGGCTTTTATGCAGTCTTTTCCTTCGTCATAACTGAAGCAGTTATCTTCGTACTGTACTACACAAATAACAGGTTTGCCATCAAGTACTAATCCTGATGCACTATAACTATCATCAGTAAAAATTCCGTATGATGATCGAATCCTTAACTTCAAGTATTTAACATCTATTTTTACTGATGGATCCAGTCCAAGTTCTTTCTTTGCATTTGCAAGTGTCAAGATAATACGGTAGGTTGGATCTATAGCCCTTACTGTTTTAACTTGTGAGCGGTTATTCAATTTGTAATTTGAATATGATATATAAATTGGAGTTGGAACAGGTGGTACATATTGTGCTACGGGTGTCTCTTTAAAACGTGGATTATTATTATCCCATTTATATATCAATCTATAATATGTAAGATCGTTCAATTTATCTTGTCTTTTCGGACCTACATACATCAATAATTTTGTATTGTATAATACATCAGTTTGTACTATACCTCTGTTATCCCATTCGTCTTTTTTGTCAATAAAATATGAAGGGGCTTTACGTGTATATTCTTTGGCTTTTTCCAAATCATTATTATTTATTACAACAATACGATCTCCAAAACCCGAGAAAGTTTCATTTTCTACTGTTATAACAGAGACATGAACGAAATTATCTTTATCACCAGTTGATAAATCAACCTTGTTATAAGGGCTTGTAGGCCATCCATTAGATATGTTTACCAAAGGATTTACAAAGTAGTTGAAATATAACTTCTTCTTGAGAACTACATTTACTGCTTGACACCAAGCCTTTCCCTCCTTATCATTTGAATTTAATGTAAGTACAAATTTATGAGAACTATTGTATGTGTCTACCAATTTAGGAGCTGACAATTCAATTACCTTCTTAGTCTCATCTACTTTAGCACTCCAGTTTTCAGGTATATTAGCAATAACATCTTTAAGACTCTTATCTTTCTCAAACGGTATTTTTACTACTTCTCCTGCAGTGCTGAGTGTGATAGTATTTGTGGCGAGATCATATGCCTGAGCATTGTCACTACCATCTTCTTTTTGTAATTTTGAAGGGTAAATTAGGAATTTACCTAAGATAAGAGGTATTGTAATCTGATCGTTAGGTGCATCGTATGTAGTGTGTAATACTACCTTATCGTCAGAAACATCAACTTTTTTGATAGGATTGATTACACCAGGTACTCCTGGTTCGCCTTTATCACCTTTAGGTCCTTTTTTGCCATTTTTTCCGTCTTTGCCATTTGCAGGCATTTTATTACCATCAGGTGTGAGTAAAAATGTAGGTTCTGCATCATTTGGCCATTTGATTGTCCAATAGAAATTAAAGTCTTTAGGAGAAGACTTATCTTGGGCTACACCTATAATAGGTGTGTCACCTTTAGCGCCTGTGTCACCTTTGGCACCAGTATCGCCTTTAGCTCCTGTGTCACCTTTCTTTCCTATGGATGAATGAGTTGTAGCAACTCCATTTATTGTCCAAAAACCTGCGTCATTAATGGAAATTTCAGGTGTTTTACCATCGTTTCCTTTTTCACCTTGATCGCCTTTTTCACCTTTTTCACCTTTCGCTCCATTAGCGCCATCTTTTCCGTAAGGGATATAAACGGTTTTATCGCCGAATGTGAGGTTTATTCCTACGGCAACCTGTTTTCCACCTATTTCCTTAAATACTTCTTCTGTCTTTGTTATAGGCTCTTTATTGCCCATTTTTTCAATGAGCAACTGCAAATCTTTTAGTTGCTTATTTGTAGCATCAGTCAAATCTTGTAAATCTTTTAAACCGACGCTTGTAAGATATTGACGGCTATAGAGTTGTTGCATATCCTCTCTATAGCAAGACTGTGCAGCAAACAACAATGCAAAACCGCATAGTGCTGCACAATATGTTTTTATATTAAAGTTTTTCATTGATTTTCAAATTTTTACTTGCATCTACATTTTGTGCTTCAACTTTGCTAAAACATTTAACGGCTTCAGCTTTATTTCCAGTAACTGCATAGCATACTCCTAAAGCATTGGTAGCTTCTGGACAAGGATTTTTTACTTTGCTAAGTAGACTTAAAGCAGATTTGATCTCACCGTTTTTCAGCGCTTTGATACCTTTGTATGTGAGAGTCATATCAGTTTCTGGATACATCTTTTCAAGAAGTGATAGAGCTTTTTGTCCATCTGCTGAATTAAATCCTTCATTAGCGGCTATTGCGTATAAATCAATGTCCTCTAATTCTTCAGGACAGGTATTCATCATACGTTTTGCTACATTTACCAATGGCAATGCTTTCTCATATACTATTGAATATGTACTTGTCCTAAGGAGAGGATAAATGTTTTTAAGCAATGTCGTATAGTAATCTTTTTCAGAAAGTATCTTTTTAACTTCTTCCTTGTCAGCAATAGAATCAAGTAAAGATAATACCTCATCTCGACCTTCTATTTCAGTATTTTTCATTAATGTATCACGAAGTCCTGCCCAGTTTTCTTCTATATTACCAAGAGTTATGCATGATGCATCAATATTTGGATAATTAAGTTCAATATATTCTGCAATAGATTGTGCACGAGCCTTACTTAGTTTAACATTGTTGTCCAATGGACCTTCTGGTGATGCAGTACCTTCTATTGTTATTTTAGAAATCTTTACACCTGCCCTTTTTAGAGATAAATCCAGTCTTTTTAACTCTTCAGCATTCTGGAAAATTGTAGAATTGATTTCAGTCTTATTTACTGGATATATAAGGTTGAGGTGGTCAGAATATTGAATATTTTTTACTGTTGGCAATGTCTCTTTTTGAGGGAAGCCAAATGCAAAATCTGATAAATATACAACGTTTTTGTTACGTGCTGGAACAACAACTGCTGCAGGCTGTGTGCAAGGAATCCTATTCTTTTTGCATGAACGGAATCTGTATACAAGACCAATGGATGGCTGCCAGCAAAATGCATCGAATGCTCTACGTGAACTATTGATACCATCTATGTTATGAGAAAGTTCCCATATTGCAGCATTTGAAATATCAATTGCAAGGCGTCTTGCAACGTTGAAGCGAAGAGTTACACTACCGCCTAAGCCGACCGTTAATTTGTTGTTTACTTTAGGTGCAGCTGCTTTACCTGTTTTAAAATTATATACTTGTGAGTTGAACTGAGATAGATATAATCCTGGATTAACCCACAATTCTACAGGTTTTTGTGTATAAGCATCTCTATAGAATAGTCTTGTGAAATTAAATTCTGCATTTAGACCAATTTGCCACATGCAATAGTTGCTTACAACCAAAGCTAGAGGGGTTGCATTAACACCTACATTTTCAATGTTTTTCCCCTGATTTCCAACTAGTAATTCACCTGTTTGTTCTTTAAAAGGATAGTGGTATACTGTACCATCAATCATAGTATAAGGATAGTATACGTAACCATCATTTAGTCCAAGATACCAACCTTTCTGATAAGGTGCTGCTATAGCCCTGTTCTTACCAATACCTGCAGATATTTTAATTGCAAATACAGGAGAAAATTGGTATCCGAAGTTCAGATCTCCACCCAATCCAAACAACCATTTTTCAGATGTTACAGAATTTAATTCAGAAAATAGCATTGGTGAGAAGTAATCTGCTCCTATGAACCAATGTCCATCATTATAGTAGCCAGGACAAGTAGTCTTTGCTATGTCCCCATCGCTTTTCTCTTTCTTCTCTTCTGCTATTGCAGCAGTTGAGAGTAGAAACAATCCTGCTGTTAAGAAAATATACATTTTCTTGAACAGAAAATTCGATAAGTTTTCCATTAAAAAGTTTTTTAAAAAAGTTTTTGTGTACAAAGGTTATAAAAAAAACCTCACATTAGTCTTAATTGTCAAAAATTATAATAGAATATCATAATTCATATATGCGTAGTTAATGTCTTTTCTTCGTTACTTAATTTGAAATTTTTGGTATATTTGTGTGATATGTTAAAAGAAAGAAAATGGATATTGCGCAGTCCTGCTGATGAAGAGGTGGTTTCTCGGCTTTCGGCAGAGCTCGGAGTAGATTCTGTTCTTGCCTCCTTATTGGTACAACGAGGAATAACAACATTTGAACAAGCCCGTTCTTTTTTCCGACCTTCTATATCGTCCCTGCATGATCCTTTCCTTATGGAAGACATGGATAAGGCTGTGGATAGACTTGACAAGGCTATATCGACTAAGGAAAAGATTCTTGTATATGGTGACTATGATGTTGATGGAACTACTGCAGTTGCACTCGTATACTCATTTCTGAAAAAATATACAGATAAGGTTGATTTCTATATTCCAGACCGTTATGATGAGGGGTATGGCTTATCACAAAAGGGAATTGATTGGGCATATAATAACGGATTTACTTTGATAATAACGTTGGACTGTGGGATAAAGGCTATTGATAAGGTAGATTATGCTTCATCTAAAGGAATTGACGTTATAATATGCGATCATCATTTGCCCGAATTTAAATTACCTGCAGCTGTTGCTGTCTTGGATCCTAAACGCGATGACTGTAATTATCCATTTAATGATTTATCTGGCTGTGGTGTAGGCTTTAAACTTGTACAGGCATATACAATTCGTAAAAATTTGCCTTCTGAAGACTTGAAATCTTTGTTTGATTTACTTGCTGTCAGTATTGCTGCTGATCTTGTGTCGGTAGTGGGGGAGAACCGTATCTTGGCATATTTCGGTATAGAAATGTTGAATTTGTGTCCAAGAAAAGGGCTTAAAGCTATTATAGAACTGTCTAAATTGGAACAAGGACATATAACTATAGATGATATAGTGTTTAAGATTGGTCCACGAATTAATGCTGCTGGTAGAATGGATACAGGCAGGCTCGCTGTGGAACTCCTGACTGCAACTGAAGATTGGAAAGCGGAAAAAATTGCTGTTCAGATAAATGATAATAATAATGAACGTAAAAGCATTGATAGGCTAATAACCAAGGAGGCTGTAGAAATGGTGCAGGAGAAAAAATGTCCTGCATATAAAAATGCTGTAATAGTGTATGCCCCAAATTGGAATAAGGGGGTTGTAGGTATTGTCGCATCTCGTCTTGTTGAGGCTTTTTATAAGCCTGCATTTGTCCTTACTAAGTCGAATGGATTTATAACTGGTTCTGCTCGTAGCATAAGAGGTTTCGATTTGTATGATTCTATCGAGAAATGTGCTGATTTGCTTGAAAATTTCGGTGGGCATATGTATGCTGCCGGACTTACAATGAAGGAGGAAAACCTAAATGAATTTGCTTCAAGAATAGAAAGTTATGTAGGTGAGCATATTACAAAGCAACTTTCTACTCCTGTAATTGTTGTTGATACAAAACTTAAATTTTCAGATATAACTCCAAAATTTTTTAGAATATTAAAGCAGTTTCAACCTTTTGGTCCTGGAAATGAAACTCCTGTATTTATTACTGAAAAAACTTCTTCTGGAAAAGATGAGGTGAGAAAGGTAGGACCTGCAGGACAACATCTGAAACTTGAATTAATCTCAGAGGATCGTCCATTTGAAAGTTTGTCAGCAATTGCTTTTAATCTATCTGAATTTTTTGAACGTATTAAGCAGGGTCTGCCAATAGATATATGCTATAGTATAGTGGAAAATTATTATCGCGGAATGTCTACAGTGCAACTGCGAATTAAAGATATAAGAGAAAGTAAAGACGATTCTTCTGCCCCTTCTTCTGAGTCTACTATGTAGGTAGCGGTGTTTTCATATACGTCTTTTCTTTGTGACATCAATTCTTCTATACGGTTTCTGAGGTTGGTATAACCATTAAGCAGAGGACGCTCGCTTTTGTCAATGCTTATATTTTTTACAAGTGTATCTATAGTGCATCTTAGGTAGATGCAGATTGTTTTTTCTCGGATTAGTTTTTCACAATTTACCGTGGTAAGAGTTCCTCCACCAAGGGAAAGTATCAGGTTTTTCCCGGATATTAAGTAGTTATTGAGTGTCTTTTTAAGTGTTTCTTCTTCAATCTTCCTGAATTCTTTTTCTCCTAATGTTTTGAAGATTTCTGCTACAGAATTATGGTACTCTTTCTCAATAACTTTGTCTAAATCTATGAAGTCGTACTCTGGAAAGTATAAGGTAAGGGTTTTTCCTATGCTGCTCTTACCGCATCCCATAAACCCTGTGAGCGATATTATCATTATTAAATGTCAAATAGATTCGGTTCAATGTCGTTATCCTCTTCTGTATCTTGCTGTTCTTCCTCTACCTCTTCTTCAATTTCGTCTTCAATTTCTTCTTCATCATCTTCAGGATAGTGTGCTGGCTCCACAAACTCTACTTTTTCAAGTTCCAAATAGTGGCATTTTTTACCTTTAGCAGTTACTCCCTTTTTAGATATATATTCGTCTGCTAAAATTATTTCAGGTTCTTTAGAAGAACTTTGTTCAAATGTAATCTTAAATCGTGGATGTCTGTCATCTGAAAGCGCAACAAGATAGGAGCCTTTCCCTTCTGAAATAAAGTTTACAGGCATATTGTCGCTGATAGTGAATGAAAATCTTTTTACATAAAATGACTTGACTTTTGCATCCCAATATAGTGCTGTGTATGTTTTGTCTTCGTCAAATTTTTCAATTCTTAGTACTTTGCCTTGGTATCTATTACTTAAATCGTAAGAAGTGGTGTAATATGTTCCGTCTGTGAAAACGGCCAAGATTTTATCATCTGCACTAAATTCGCCAAGGTATAAGCCTCTTGAATCTTCATTGAGTCTTTGTACATCGCTATCATACCATATCTCTTTTCCTCCGATTGTCGATATACCCTTGGCTTTGAGGTTAATTCTTAGAATTTCGTGTTTGCTAACCAAGTTCCCTCTTGCGGCTTTTCCTTTTATGGCAAGTTCTGAGAAGTCATATTCTATACTTGTCTTTTTTAGTTTTGGACGTCTTCGGAAATTTATTTTTACTGTTTCTGCTTCTCCATTGTGGTTTGCAGTAAACCAAAGTATTTCAGAACCAGGAGTACCTTGTGTTATATCGTAGTCTTTATCTCTTGATATTGAGGTGATTGCAAAACGCTTTGCATAGGATGCGCTACTTTTTCCATCACGGTATATGACGTTGTAGATTGTACGCTCATCGTTCCTGTTGAAAACACCTACATAGATAAGGTCTTTTCCAAAAAAGGCTTTGTCGCTTACTTTTGTGATTCTGTATTTACCGTCTTTTCCTATTGTGATAATTTCAGAAAGGTCTGAACAATCACATATAAATTCTCCTTCATCATCCTTTTTTAGGCCTATGCCGACAAATCCAGCTTTAAGATTTGCATAAAGTTTTGCATTTTTGACTACCACTTTGGTTATGGCAATACTTTCAAAACTTGTTATTTGGGTAAGCCGTGGAAAGTTCTTTCCGTATTTTTTCTTAATATTTTTGAACCAATCGATAGTAAAATCTGTAATATTGTTGAGGTTATCCTTTATTTGGGCTATTTGTTTCTCAATTTCAGCTATTTTCTCATCTATTATCTTGGAATCGAATTTTGAAATTTTCCTTACAGGTTTTTCTACCAATTTAAGGATATTGTCCATTACAATTTCCTTATAAAGTTCAGATTGATATTCTTTCATTTTGGTAAAGACTTCTCCAATCTGAATTTCCCAAGTCTTTTGATTTGCTTCAAGGATTTTGTATATTCTATTCTCAAAAAATATACGTTCCAAAGAATCATAATGCCATTCTTCTTCGAGTTCTGAGAGTTTTATTTCCAATTCTTTTTTTAGAATATCTCTGGTATGATAGGTATCATATTCAAGAATGTCGTTTACACTTAAGAATTGTGGTTTATTGTCTCGAATAACACAGGCGTTAGGTGCTATATTTACTTCACAATCAGTACAAGCATATAGAGCATCTATTGTCTTATCTGGAGATACATCATTTGGGAGGTGTATGACAATTTCAACTTTTTCGGTTGTCATATCCTCTATCTTTTTGAGTTTGATTTTTCCCTTGTCTTTTGCTTTTAGAATGGAATCTATAAGGATATGCGATGTTTTTCCGTAAGGTATCTCTGTTATTACAATCGTGTTTTTATCTATTTTTTCAATCTTTGCCCTTACTTTTACTGAGCCTCCTCTTCTGCCTTCTGAATATTTTGAGCAGTCTGCATATCCTCCAGTAGGAAGGTCAGGATATATCTCGTAGGGTTCATTTTTCAATATTGCTATTGATGCATCTATGAGTTCGTTGAAGTTGTGTGGGAGTATTTTGGATGCCATACCTACTGCAATACCTTCTGTGCCTTGTGCAAGTAGTAATGGAAATCTAACAGGTAACTCTGTAGGTTCTTGATTTCTACCATCATAGGATGTCATCCATTCTGTTACTTTAGGGTCAAAGATTACTTCTTTGGCAAACTTACTAAGTCTTGCTTCTATATACCTCGGAGCCGCATTGCTGTCACCAGTAAGAATGTTACCCCAGTTTCCCTGGCAATCTATAGCAAGCCCTTTTTGCCCTAATTGTACCAATGCACCAAGTATAGACTGATCCCCATGTGGATGATATTGCATTGCCTGTCCTACGATATTAGCAACTTTCGTGTAATTCCCGTCATCCATTTTGAACATAGCATGAAGGACTCTTCTCTGCACAGGTTTCAGTCCATCGACAATGTGTGGAACGGCTCTCTGCAGAATTACATAAGATGAATAGTCCAGAAACCAATCTCTGAACATACCGGAGAGTTTGTATTTCTTAGCATTCTCTCCAAGCATTTTTTTAAATTTATCAGATGTCTTACCGTCTTCCTGAGGTATATCCTCCTGCGGAATGTCTTCCCACTCTTCGCTCATATTCTATGCTAAATTATTTATTCTTCGTAACCGAATTTTCTAAGTTCTTTGCGACTTTCTCTCCATCCTTCATCTACTTTTACAAATAGAGAAAGGAATACTTTTTTCTGAAAAAACTCTTCCATTTCCACCCTTGCTGCTGTTCCCAGTTTTTTCAAAGCAGAGCCAGCCTTTCCTATGAGTATTCCTTTTTGAGAATCCCTCATTACATATATTACAGCACTGATATCATATCTTGTTTCTCCCTCCTTAAAAGAGTCAATCTCTACTTGCGTACAATAAGGGATTTCTTTATCGTAGTTTTTGAGTATGTGTTCCCTTATTATTTCTGAGGCAAAAAATCTTAGATTTTTATCTGTGAAAGTGTCTTTGTCAAACCAAGCAGGTGCTATCGGCAGTTTTTCCATTATAACCTCTGCAATGCTTTCCAAATTGAACTTTTCTTTTGCTGAAACAGGAATTATTACTGCATTAGGTAGGTCTTCTTTCCAAACTTCCATTAGTTTGAAGATTTCTTCTTGAGAACTAATATCAATTTTATTGATAACTAAGATTACAGGGCAAGCTATATTTTTGAGTTTGCTTATATACTCTTCGTTTTTATCCCTTTTTTCTATAGCATCTGTAACATATAAAATAATATCTGCGTCCCCTAAGGCAGTATCTACAAAACCGAGCATCTTTTCCTGCAACCTATAATTTGGTTTTAGGATACCAGGAGTATCGGAGTAGACTATCTGGTAATCTTCTCCATTTACTATTCCCATTATACGGTGTCTTGTAGTCTGTGCTTTTGCTGAAACTATGGATAGTTGTTCTCCTACGAGGGCATTCATAAGAGTGGACTTGCCAACATTAGGATTACCTATAATGTTGACAAATCCTGCTCTGTGTTTTGTGTTTGTCTTATGTTCAGATGTCATGACTTATACATAAGCCCCCATTTTCAAGACATTTGCTTCACCCTCTGTAAGGATTCTCCATTCTCCTTTTTTAAGACCTTTTTTAGTCAATCCTGCAAAGTATACACGATCAAGTGCCTTAACTTCATAGCCAAGAGATTCGAATATTCTCCTTACAATTCTGTTCTTTCCTGAATGAATTTCGATGCCAAGTTTTCTGTGATCTTCAGAGTCTATATATTCCAACTCATCTGCCTTTACAGGACCGTCATTTAATTCTATTCCTGAAACTATTTTTGCAAAGTCTTCATCATTGATAGGTTTATCCAAGATTACCTGATAAATCTTCTTTTTGTCGTATGATGGGTGAGTTAGTTTTTCTGCTATTTCTCCATCATTTGTAAACATAAGCACTCCTGTTGTACTTTTATCCAGTCTTCCAACTGGGAATACCCTTGTTTTCAAACCTTTAAGTAAATCCATAACAGTCTTTTCGGCATGGGAATCGCTTGTAGTTGTAACAAAGCCTTTAGGTTTGTTCATTACTATATATAGCTTTTTCTCACCTTTTACAAGTTCGTCATTGAATTTTACCTCATCCTTTAATACGTTTACTTTAGTCCCAAGTTCTGTTACTATTTCGCCATTAACGGATACAACTCCAGCTTGTATGAATTGATCTGCTTCTCTACGTGAGCAAATCCCTGAGTTTGCAATGTATTTATTAAGTCGTACCTCTTCTCTGAATCCTGTAGGTGCAGAATCGAAATCTGAATACTCATGCTGCATCTTGTCAACTTGAGGTCTGCGGCTTATCATTTTATTAATGCCTTCTTCTGAAGATTTACCAAATTGATATGGATTTTTTTGGAATCCACCTTGTCTCTTAAATCCGAAATTTCTTCCTGAACCGTTACGAGATGATTGAGGTCTGCGATTTCTATCTCCGCTTCCAAAACTTCTACGTTCTGAGTTTCCTCTATTCTCTCCGAAACTTCTACGTTCCCTGCGTTCTGTGTAACTTCCTTTGTTTTCTCCGAAACTCCTGCGTTCTCCGTAATTACGTTCTTCGCTACGGTTTTTACGCTCCCCATAACTCCTATGTTCATAATTGTTTCGTCTGTCAGAAGAACCGTAATCACTACGTTCTCCTCCATAGGATCTTCTTTCACCACGTTCAGAATACGATCTTCTATCACCTCTATTGGTAGAGGCTCTTCTGCCGCCTTCCTGTTCTCCGTAGTTTCTTGAATGTGTCCTTTCTGAAAAATTTGAACCTCTTGATTCTGATGAAATTCTTGGCCGTCTCGGTCTTAATTTCCTTCCTTCTGCGGTATACCCGCCCTTGTTATTTTCTTCCATATTTTACCCTATTGGGCTTTAAAAATTGTAAATATTTATAGCTCACGCCATTGTGTGTTCCGGTACTGTGCCGGACTCATTTTAAATTGAATTTATATGTAATACTTCCTTCCTGTAAAGCCGGAGCTTGTGCACTTATATTGAAATGAGCTTTCAGGGCAGCATCACGAGCTGCTTGCAGCAGCTTGCTGTTACTTATTGTTGTTCCCTGTACTCCTGCTAATGCCTTGCGAACTTTGCCGTATTGGTCAACCCATATAGCTACAACAATTGTTCCTGATTCCTGAATTGTATATTTAGGCTTAGGCAGTACTCCTATAGTACTTCTTCCTTTAAGTCTTGCGTTAGGTTCGCCTGATAGTTTACCAGATTTTGTGTTTCCTGATGCATGACCTTCCTTTAAGGCTTCTGTTATCTTTGATGCTGTCTGAGCAGCAAGTGTATCTTTATCGGCTTTATTATCTGCAGCATTAAAAAGAGCCCTTCTATCAATCTCCTTTTCACGCTTCGGACTTTTTATATTCACATCTCCAAACTCATCCACTTTTGATTCTGGAGCCTTGTTTGCCTTAGTCCCTTTGTGCTGAGCTTCAGAACGTTGTACTAATTCGATGTGCCTGTTTCTATCTATTTTCTCAGCCAAGGGCTGAGTACCTTTTCTTGTTTGAACTGGTTTTACCTCGTCTTTCTTTTCTGTAAAGTCTATGACAAAACTGGTTTCCTTAGGAGGTGGATACAAGTACTTAAAGCCTGAAAAGACTCCGAATATCGCAAACAGAGTATGCACCCCAATTGCAAGTATCAAGCCGATGACCTTTGAAGTCTTCTCCTGTCTTTGTCTTTCCAGTTTATATTGTTCCATGTACTTTTATTCTGGTTGTGTAGCCAATATTACTTTATAGTGATTTCTCTTTGCTATATTCATCACTGCCACTACTTCTTTTACCGGTACTGTTTCATCTGCATAGATAGAAAAAGTAGGCTCGCTCTCATTTTGCAATAAATTTATAAGTTCATCCTCAACTTTATCAAACGGAACAGGTGTCTCACTTCCATTTATATGGTAAGTATAAAGATTGTCTTTATGCCAATCCTTTATAGAAACACTGACAGTGGCTTTGGCAGATACCTGACCAGAACTTTTTGGAAGTAGAAGTTTGAGAGCGTTGGGGTTTACTAACGTTGAGGTTATAAGAAAGAATATAAGCAATAGAAACACCAGGTCTGTCATAGATGACATCCCTATTTCATAAAGAACTTTCGATGAACGTTTGTATCCCATAATTACTCTTCTTTTGCTGGCTCGTGTAGCAGATCCATAAAGTCAATTGTGGCGTTTTCCATTTTGAATACCAAGTCGGATATGTTTGAAGTAAGGTAATTATATCCGAAATATGCAACAATACCTACAATAAGACCTCCTACGGTTGTAATCATAGCGGTATATATACCTCCTGAAAGTAGGGTTATATCTATGTTATTGCCGGCTTGTGACATATCAAAGAAAGCTTGAACCATACCTATAACAGTTCCCAAAAATCCTATCATAGGTGAACCTCCAGAAATGGTTGCGAGCATAGGAAGTCCTTTTTCAAGTCTTGCAATCTCGGCATTACCAGTATTCTCAACTGCTGTTTGTATATCAGAAAGCGGTCTTCCTATACGTTCAATTCCTTTTTGAACTAATCTTGCAACAGGGGAATTATATTTCTCGCATAGGGCAGTGGCTGCTTTAAGTTTGCCTTCGTGTATATAATCCCTTATATCTCTCATAAAATTTTTGTCAATATTGCTTGCTTTATGAATCATCCACCATTTTTTACCAAAAAGATATATGGCAATCAATGAAAGCACAAGCAGAACTAACATAAGCCATCCGCCTTTAGCTGCCATTTCAATCAATGAAAATGACATTTCTTCTTGCACAGGTGCTGCAGTTTGCAGTCCTGTTTGTGACATACTTTCAACAGCTGATGCTGCAGAATCCAATCCAGCTACTTGTAATAGAGTGAGCAACATAATTATTACGTACGTTTATTATTATTCTTATTCTTAAGTCGACTGTCTGTCCAATCGGCAAACCGCAAATTTAATTAAAAAATCTTAATTTCGTTATCATAACTTACTTTACTTAAAAATAGTGCATTTCCTGGAACAGATTCTCCAGCTGATGAACGATTTTTTTCTATAAGTAATTTCTGTATCCATTCGGGATTATGTTTTCCTCTGCCAATGTCTATCAGTGTTCCTACTATTGCTCTGACCATATTTCTCAAAAATCTGTCAGCCCTTATTCTAAAAAAAATATAATCTCCTTCATTGCAGGGATACCCCATAAGGCGTACATGTGAAGGGTAATAAGGCTGCCATATAGCATCATAAATCGTGCATATGGAAGTTTTATTTGAGCCTCCCTTTTTCTCAAAGCAACTAAAATCTTTCGTGCCAACAAGGTATTCTGCTGCCTTATTCATTGCCGTAAGGTCAATATTATATGAACATCTCCAAGAATAATTTTCGATAAAAGGATCTTTTTTCTTGTTTATAAAATAATGATATTCCCTCATTTGGGCATCAAATCTTGAATGAAAGTCTGATGATACTTTTTCAATTGAATGTATAACTATTTTTGGGTTTAAAATGGCATTTAATTTGTAGACAAGATCTTTTGCGTCAAGACCTTCTTCTGGGGAGTCAAAATGTGCTGCATAGCATATTGCATTCACTTCGGTGTCGGTTCTTCCGGCTCCTGTAACTGAAATCTCTTCGTTGAGAAGTTTAGATAGTGACTCTTGAATACATCCCTGAATTGTAGGAGCATTGTTTTGGAGTTGCCATCCGTGAAATGATGAACCATCGTATGACAAAAGAATCTTGTAACGCATGTTTTGTTTTTGAATACAAAATTATAAAATATTTATGGAGAGCGTAAACATTAAAGAATTGAATGACCGTATACAGCAGGAAAGCTCTTTTGTTGATCTGCTGACATTAGAAATAGGAAAAGTTATTGTCGGTCAAAAATCATTGGTGGAAAGTCTTCTTATAGGTCTTTTGGCTAATGGACATATTTTATTGGAAGGAGTGCCGGGACTTGCTAAAACGCTTGCTATCAACACGCTTTCAAATGCTATAGATGCTAAGTTTAGCCGTATTCAGTTTACTCCAGACCTTTTGCCTGCAGATGTGATAGGTACTCTTATCTATTCACAAAAGACAGGAGGTTTTGAAGTCCATAAAGGTCCTATATTTGCAAACTTCGTGCTTGCAGATGAAATTAACAGAAGCCCAGCAAAAGTGCAGTCTGCTCTTTTGGAAGCCATGCAGGAACGTCAGGTGACAATAGGAGACGAAACTTTTAAATTGCCTGAACCTTTTTTGGTAATGGCTACTCAGAACCCTATAGAGCAAGAGGGTACTTATCCGCTCCCAGAAGCACAAGTAGATCGTTTCATGCTTAAAGTTATAGTTGACTATCCTAAAAAGGATGAGGAACGTCAGATTATAAGGATGAACAATACTGGAGAGTTCCCTAAAGCTGTACCTGTTGTTAAACCTGAGGATATAATAAAGGCAAGACAGGTAGTACGTGAAGTATATATGGATGAGAAGATTGAAAGATATATCGTCGATATAGTATATGCTACCAGAACTCCTGAAGAGTATGGCTTGAAAAACCTTAAAGAAATGATATCTTATGGTGCTTCTCCTCGTGCAAGTATTTCATTGTCAATGGCATCAAAGGCTTATGCTTTTATGAAAAGAAGAGGCTATGTTATTCCTGAAGATGTAAGGGCTGTATGCGATGAGGTGCTAAGACATAGAATAGGACTTACTTACGCTGCAGAGGCTGAAAATATAACTACGGAAGAAGTTGTATCTCAAGTGCTTAATGCTGTTATAGTTCCATAATGGAAAAAATCGGTACTACAGACCTGTTGAAGAAGGTCAGAAAGATAGAGATTAAGACGAAGGCGTTGTCCCACCAAATATTTGCAGGGGAGTATCACTCAGCCTTTAAGGGACGTGGTATGACTTTTAGCGAAGTGCGGGCTTACCGCTATGGTGATGATGTCAGAAGTATGGATTGGAATGTGACGGCACGACTTCGTGAACCATATGTCAAGGTCTTTGAAGAAGAGCGAGAAATGACAGTGGTGCTGCTTATTGACATAAGCCGCTCTGGTCTTTTTGGAACAGAGGGTATGACCAAAAGAAATATGATTGCAGAAATTGCTGCTGTATTATCTTTTTCTGCCATCATAAATAATGATAAAGTAGGAGCCTTGTTTTTTAGTAACAAAGTGGAAGAATTTATTCCACCAAAAAAAGGAAGAAGTCATCTTTTGCATATAATCAAGAGAATTATAGAATTTGAACCTTCTTCTAATGGTACTGATATAGGCGAGTCTTTAAGGTTTCTTACTAATGCTATAAAGAAAAAATGTACTGCTTTTATTCTCTCTGATATGTTGGATGTTTCTTCTAATGGTATTCCTGTTTATGAGGATGCTATAAAGGTGGCAATCAACAGGCATGATATTTCTGTGATAAGGGTATATGATCGGAGGGAAAAGTCGATTCCTGATGTAGGTATTGTGAATGTAAAAGATTCTGAAACAGGTGAAACCTCTTATGTTAATACAAGCAGTAAAAAAGTCCGTATGGCTTATGCTAATTGGTTCAATAATATGGAAAAAGAGTTTTCTAATTTGTGTAACCGTTATGGCATTGATAATGTCTCTATTGAAACATCGGATGATTATGTAAAAGGGCTTATAGCCTTTTTCAGGAGGAGATAAATATGAATCTGAAACATATATTTCTTACAGTTTTTGTCCTTTCTCTTTTTTATATAGATGTTGCAGGAAAGGGACAAGTTGATTCGGTATATAATAGAGGCAATGTTATAGAACGACAGGGGGCTTTTCTTAAATTATTGGCTAAGAGGGATACAGCTCTTGTTGCAGACAGATTTGAATATGGAATTGTATTAAATGGAATTAAAGATGGGGCTGTGTTGCAATTTCCTAACTATTCAAATGGTTTTGCTGATAGTGTCGATGTTTTAACACCTTGGCAAATAGATACTTTAAATAAGAAGAAGAAAAGTGGTTCTTGGAATATAGAGGCAAAAGTAATTCTGACTTCTTTTGAGGCTGGACGGCACAGGTTACCACGTATATCTGTTATCTTATCGGATAATTCTAATTCGGAGAAAAAGGATACTTTGCTTTTTGATGAAAAATTCATGGAAATCAAAGCAATTCCTATTGATACCACTAAATTTAAGGTTCATGATATAAAAGGTCAAATCTCCTATCCGATTACTTTTAAGGAAATTTCTCCATATCTATTTGGTTGTATTATATTAGCAGTCATTGTTTTGGCTATAATATATCTGCTTAAAAAGTTTAAGAAAAATAGAAAATATACAAGTGTCCCGAATGAGCCTCCTCATATTTCGGCTCTTAGAAAGTTGGATAAGTACAGAAATGATAAGTTGTGGGTACCTGAAAAGCAGAAGTTATTTTATTCTGGAATTACTGATGTATTGAGGGAGTATATATCTGCAAGGTATAATTTTGGAGCAATGGAGATGACTACGGCTGAAATATTTTCTTCTCTAAAGAACAAGAATCTTCAAAAAGACTTGTATTCAGATTTAAAACATTTATTTGAGACGGCTGATTTTGTGAAATATGCAAAAGAAATTGTCCCAGATGAATACAATGCAAAGGTTTTGCCTTTGGCAATACGTTTTGTTACAGATACATATAGGTCTCTGATTGATAGTGAGGTCAGTGCAAAAGACTCAGTAGACAATAAGGATCAAAGGGAGGACGATTCGGCTTATATGCCTAAATAGGAGGAATAAAGATGTTTTTTGAATACCCTAAACTTCTGTGGCTGTTGATAGTACCCCTATTGCTTGCAGCCCTTTATATATATAGGGAGATAAAAGGAAGATACCCTCACTTAAGGGTTTCTTCAATAGCTCAATGGAAAGCTGGCGGAAATTCCTTCTATGAAATTTTCCGACATGTTCCAATGATTCTCAGGCTTGTGGCACTTTCTCTTATAATTGTTGCCATCGCTAGACCCCGTTCTACATCTCAAGTGGAAAAGACAGATTCGGAAGGTATAGATATTATGCTAGATATGGATGTATCTACAAGTATGCTTGCTAGAGATTTTAAACCGGATCGTATAAGTGCTGCAAAAGATATAGCCATAGAGTTTATATCTCAAAGACCTTCAGATAGAATAGGTATTGTTGTTTTTGCTGGAGAAAGTTATACCCAGTGTCCTTTGACCACCGATCGTGCTACTCTGATAAATCTTATGAAAGAGGTAGAAACAGGAGGTATAGATGACGGAACGGCAATAGGCAACGGACTTGCTACGGCGGTGGCAAGAATGAAGGACTCAGATGCCAAGAGTAAAGTTATAATCTTAATGACTGATGGTGTAAACAATTCAGGAGAAGTTGCTCCTTATACAGCAGCAGAAATTGCTAAGACATATGGTATTAAGGTTTACACTATAGGAGTTGGAGCTAATGGTACTGCACCTTATCCTGTTATTACTCCTTGGGGAGTTAAATTGCAGGATATGCAGGTTGAAATTGATGAGCAGCTTCTCAAAGATATTGCGAATAAGACAGGAGGAAAGTATTTCAGGGCTACTGATAATACAAAATTGTCAGAAATTTATTCTGAAATAAACAAAATGGAGAAGACACATACAACAGTTGACAGTTTCCCTGTATTTAAGGAATTGTATCTTGGTTTTGGGATTGCTGCACTTATATTGTTGCTTTTGGAAGTGCTGATTGGGGTTTTAACAAGAAAATTGCCGTAGGGAGGAAATTATATGTTATATTTTGCTAATCCGAAATTTCTGTACCTTATATTACTTATACCTTTATTTATCATAGTATATGTAATAAAAAGGGTAACAAGAAATAAGCGTATAAGTAAGTTTGGAAATGTTGCTTTAGTAAAGGAGCTTATGCCTTCTTACTCAACAGCCAAAGGATGGGTAAAGATTATTCTTTTTTCTTTAGCTTTTCTATTTTTTGTAATAGGTCTTTCCCGACCACAGATAGGAGCAAAATTAAAAGAACATAAGTCAAAAGGAGCAGAAATTATTATAGCGTTGGATGTATCTAATTCAATGCTTGCGAAGGATTACTCTCCAAACCGTCTTGAACGAGCTAAGTTGGCTGTTTCAAGACTTACAGACAGGCTTAGGAACGACAGAATAGGGCTTGTTTTGTTTGCGGGTACATCTTTCATCCAGATTCCTATCACTTCTGATTATGTATCTACTAAAATGTTCCTTAATAATATATCGACTTCTTCTATTCCAGTGCAGGGAACGGCTATAGGTGATGCAATAAATACTTCAATACGTGCATTTAGTGCGCAAAGCGAAAAAAGTCGTGCAATAATAGTGATAACTGATGGTGAAAACCACGAAGATAATCCTATAAGTGCTGCAAAACAAGCAGCATCAATGGGAATTAAGGTCTATACTATAGGTGTGGGAACTACAGAGGGGCAGCCTATCTCTATAAATGGCGACTTATTGAAAGACGCAAACGGTAATATAGTAGTAACTAAACTTGATGACAGGACTTTGAAGGAGATAGCAGCTGCTGGTAATGGAGCATATATCCATGCTGGCAATGAAGAATTTGGGCTAAATCCGATAATAGATGATATAAGAAAACTGGATGATGAAGAATTCCGCTCTGTAGTTTTTGAAGAATTTGATGAACAGTATATGTATTTTTTTGGAATAGCTCTTGTTTTATTTGTGGTAGAACTACTTATAGGAAACAGGCGTAGCAAAAAGCATATCTTTAATATTTAAAAGAAATGAAGAAAATATTAAATATAACATTGCTGATTGTCGGCATCTTTATGTTATCTCTTCAAACTTATGCTCAAGCAGATAGGCATGAAGTTAGGGTAGGAAATCGAAAATTTAAAAAAGAAAACTTTAAAGAAGCTGATATAGCATATAGGAAGGCTTTGGTCAAAGATTCAATGTCTTTGGCGGCTTCTTATAATCTTGCTAATAATCTTTATCGTCAAGGCAACTTCAAAGAGGCTGAAACCTATATGCAAAAGATTAAAAAGACAATTTCAGATTCTAAGTATGCTGAAAATGTGTATTATAATTCAGGAAATATAGCAGCAGCACAGAAAAATTGGAGTGCTGCAGTAAATGAATATAAAGCAGCATTGTTACGTAATCCTGAAGATATGGATGCGAAGGAAAATTACACATATGCCCGAATTATGCTTGATAATCAGAAAAAGCAGGAACAAAAAAATAAAGATAATAAAGATAAAAATAAGGACAATAAGGACAACAAGAACAATAAAGATAAAAACAAGGACAACAAGGATAACAAAGACAAAAATAATAATAAGGACAATAAGAATAATAAAGGCAATAACGGCGGACAGGATCAAAATCAACCACAGGGAGGACAGAATAATATTTCTTCCCAGCAGGCTATGCAAATTCTAAAAGCAGTGTTGGCAAAGGAAAAAGAAACACAAGATAAAGTTAAGGCTGAAAAAGTTGCGGCAATGAGGTCTCGTAAGAGAGAAAAGAACTGGTAGATAATATGTTATGAAAAAAATATTGATATTTGTTTTTTTATGTTTTACCTGTTTGGCTGCTCATGCAGAGGGTGAAATAAAGGTGGATGCACCTAATATGGTTGGTGTAGATGAGCAGTTTAATGTTACGTTTATTATAGAAGGAAAAGACCGACCTGAAAATTTTTCATGGAATCCTGGAAATGATTTTCAAATAGTTTGGGGACCTCAGAAAGGTATGTCAGTCAGCACTATAATAACTAACGGAAAGAGGACAAGAAATTCTCAATATACATACACATATATCTTACTTCCCAAAAATGCTGGTGTCTTTATGCTTAATGCAGCAAGTGCAGATATTGGTGGAAAGCAGACACGTTCAGAAAGTGTAAAAATAGAGGTTGTATCCAATAACGGTAATTCTTCTTCCAGCACTGGAAGTTCTAATAAAAATGATTCCGAGGAACCGAAAATCTCATCTTCAGGTAATATTTCAAAAGATAATCTCTTTTTAAGGCTATCAGTAAGCACTAATAAGGCAATAATAGGAGAACCTATAACGGCGGTATTGAAACTCTATCAAAGAGTGGGCATAGCTGGATTTGAAGGAGCAAAATTTCCTACTTTTAACGGTTTCTGGAGTCAGGTTACAGAATCACCGACAAATATTAATTTCAAAAGGGAAAAAGTTGGAAATGAAATTTATAACTCCGCGGTTATCAGACGTTTTGCCCTTATTCCCCAGCAGGCAGGAAATTTGGTTATAGAGCCTGCAGAACTTATTTGTCTTGTTAATGTCAGGACAAATACGGCAACTTCTTCAAGTATTTTTGATGGCTTTTTTGAAGATGATTATGAAACCGTCAGAAAGAGAGTTGTTTCTTCAGCTCAGACCATACATGTGAGCAGACTTCCTCAAGGCTCTCCAGCTTCTTTCGGAGGTGGGGTTGGAGACTTTAGAATTGATGCTGCATTAAGTAACAACAAACTTAAATCTCACGAGGCTACATCCTTAGTTATTACAGTTTCAGGAAAAGGTAATGTGTCATTGTTGGAGGCTCCAAAAGTAAATTTCCCACCTGATATTGACTCGTATGATGTTAAGGTTACAGAAAAGGTAGAAAATGGGGGAGTATCGGGTTCTAAAGTGTTTGAATATCCTTTTATCCCAAGAAGCCACGGTGAGTTTACTATAGACCCTGTAGAATATTCATATTATGACATCGCCTCCAGGAAATATGTGACCCTTAAAACAAAGCCTATTTTGCTCAATGTAGCAAAAGGCAAAGAAGTGGCAAATTCATCTGGTATTCTCTCAACTACTGTTTCTGCTGATAGAAAAGGAGTTAAAAATTTAGATGAGGATATAAGGTTTATATTGTTGCATAAACCTTCATTCACCAGAACTGTACACTTTTTTGTGGCGACCCCTCTATTTTATATTTTAGCAGGAATGATACTTCTTATTGCCATTATTTGTTTTGTAATATTTAAGAAAATGTCTCTTATGAGAGCAGATATAGTAGGAAGTAAAAATAGGAAAGCAGCCAAAATGGCTATGAAACGTCTTAAACAGGCTGAAGATTTTTTGCACAAAAATTTATATACGGCTTTTTATGAGGAGTTACATAGAGCCGTGTTTGGATTTATTTCAGATAAACTTAATATGAAGGTTGAAGACCTTAACAGAGATAATATATATTCTAAATTAATTGAATACGGTATATCTGAAGATATTGCAAATAGATTTATTAGCCTTATAGATGCTTGTGATTATTCAAGATATGCTCCTGATTCCTCAAATGAGGCAATGTCTACACATTATTCAGAAGCAATTGACTTAATATCATCGATAGATGTAAGTATGAAAAATAAAAAACAGTCTTATAGCTCTTTGACCTCACTTTCAGTTATAGCAATTATTTTTATGCTTTCTGTGGGCGGTTTTTCCAGGGCTGCAAATATAAATAGTTACGATTCTCTTTGGAAATCAGGTATTGATGCATATAATTCAGGAAAATGGAAAGAGGCAATTAATTCTTGGACGCAAATAGAACAGTCCGGTGTTGAGTCTTCTCGGTTGTATTACAATTTAGGAAACGCCTATTTTAAATCAGGAGATTATTCTCATTCCATACTTAATTACAACAGAGCCTTAAAGCTTAATCCTTCTGCCTCTGATGCAAGATATAACCTATCTATAGCAAGAAATAGAGTACAGGATAAAATAGAGGTGCTTCCAGAATTTATCTTGGTTACCTATGCAAGAAAATTGTCATATACCCTTTCATCAAATGTCTGGGCTGTTATGTCGATTATCTTTTTTGCTCTTATGTTAGTTATGCTATTGCTTTTTCTATTGTCTTCATCAAAAAAGTCAAGAAAAATTGGTTTTTATACATCTGTTATATCACTTATTATTTGTACAGTATCATTCATATCTGCTTTTTCACAGATGAAAGCATACTCAAGAGCAGATAGCGCAGTAGTTATGAAACCTGCAGCCCCAGTTAAGAGTTCGCCTTCTGAGTTATCCTCTAAAAATCTTTTCGTATTGCATGAGGGTACAGAAGTTAAACTTCTTGATACGGTAGGCGAGTGGTACAATATAAGTCTTGCAGATGGACGTCAGGGATGGATAATATCAAGCGATATAGAAATAATCTAATATAAATAAAATGACCACAGTATGATTAATAAGACACTGATTGCGATTGTTGCCTTGTTAGTAGGTGCAACTTCACAAGAACTTTATTCTATGAAAAAACTACCAGATTGGCAAAATCCTAAAGTTTCTGAGCGAAACAGAATGCCGATGCGTGCTACGTTTCATTCTGACAATGAACAGATAGTATCCTTAAATGGCATTTGGAAATTCAGGCTGTTTAAAACTCCTGATGAGGTGTTATCTGATTTTTATACTAAAACCTGTGATGATTCTTTATGGAATAATATAAAGGTTCCAGGAATGTGGGAACTTCAAGGATATATGGATCCTGTATATCTCAATGTGGGTTATGCGTGGAGAGGTCATTATAAAAATAATCCGCCTTTTGTTCCTCTTGAAAATAACTATGTTGGGCAATATCGCAAGAATTTTTCTATACCAGCATCTTGGCAGGGGAAACAGGTATGTCTTAATATAGGTTCTGCTACATCTAATGTCAGAGTTTGGGTGAATGGTAAAGAGGTAGGATACAGTGAAGACAGTAAATTAGAGGCACGTTTTGATATTACTAAATTTGTAAATATTGGTGAAAACAATATTGCTTTGGAAATTTTCAGATGGTGTGACGGCACTTATTTGGAAGACCAGGACTTTTGGCGTTTGACAGGAATTGCGAGAGGAATATATATATATGCAAGGCCTCAGATGCACATAGAAGACATAAATATCTCTGGTGATATGAATGGAAAATTGTCTTTATATACTGAAGTTTCCAAAGGAATTACAGGAGTAAATGTTGAAGTAGTTGCACCAGGAGGGAAAACTGTATGTATGTTCAATTTACCTGTCTCAGGTAAAAAGGAAGTTTCTTCCGAAGGAAACATTATTCTTAGAAAAGCAGAAACTGTGTCTTCTCCATTGCTTTGGAGTGCAGAAGCTCCTAACCTATACACTCTTAGAGTAACCGCTTTCGATAATAATAAAGTTGTAGATGGAGCCAGTGTTAAGTTCGGTTTCAGAACTGTGGAAATTAAAAATTCACAACTTCTTGTAAATGGAAAGCCTGTACTAATAAAAGGAGTTGACAGACATGAAATTTCTTCTACCGGAGGTTATGTGGTCTCAAAGGATGAAATGATTGAGGACATAAGGATAATGAAGAGTTTGAATATAAATGCAGTCAGAACATCTCACTATCCAAATGATCCTATTTGGTATGAACTGTGCGATGAGTATGGTCTTTATGTCACGGACGAGGCTAATGTGGAGTCGCACGGTATGGGGTATGGAGAAAATAGCCTTGCCCATAGGAAAGATTACACAGCTGCCCACCTGTTAAGAAATGAGAGGATGGTCAAGCGTGATATTAATCATCCTTGTGTTATAGTATGGAGCCTTGGCAATGAGGCTGGTAACGGGAAAAATTTTGAGAACTGTTATAAGTGGATTAAAGAATACGATAAGACACGTCCTGTACAGTATGAAAGAGCAGAATTAAATTGGAATACTGATATATTCTGTCCTATGTATATGTCACCAGCAGATTGTGAAAAGTACTTAAATTCAAATCCTTCTAAACCATTAATACAGTGTGAGTATGCTCATGCCATGGGTAACTCTATGGGAGGTTTTAAGGAATATTGGGATCTTATCAGAAAATATCCGTCTTATCAGGGAGGCTATATTTGGGACTTTGCAGATCAATCTCTTATGTGGCCGTCAGATTCAAAAAAGACGGGTTCTGACTATTTCTATGCTTTTGGTGGAGATTTTAATGAGGATGATCCTTCAGACGGTTCATTCAACTGTAACGGAGTTATTGCTGCCGATAGAAGTCTTCATCCGCATGCTTATGAGGTTCGCTACCAATATCAATCAATACATACGACCATAGATACCACAGAAAAATCATTCAACTCATTAGACGAAAAATATAGAGTTAATGTTTATAATGAGAACTTCTTTATAGACCTTTCTGCTTATCGTATGCTATGGAACGTTGAGGCTGATGGAGTTAAATTACTTACTGGCATCGTGGAAAATCTTAATGTGGCTCCTGGAAAAACAGTGTCGGTTCCACTCGAACTTTTAAATAAAGATATAGCAAAAATATCTTCCAGTCATTCACAAGTATGTCTTAACGTTAGTTATGAACTTAAGAACAAAGACGGAGTGCTTGCAGCAGGTACTGAAGTAGCATATGAACAGTTTGTTTTAAAGGATGCCCCTACGAAAATAAAGATTGAAAAGGGGATACCTGCTATTGAGGATAGTGAGAATCAGGTGGTATTATCTGGAAACTTTTCAGAGCCAGTCTTGGCAGGAGGAAAGGTTTCAAAATGGAAAGCTACGTTTGATAAAACTTCAGGTCTACTTGTCTCTTATAGTCTTGATAATGATGAATTGTTGAAGTCTGCGCTGCGTCCTTCTTTCTGGAGAGCGCCTACTGAAAATGATATGGGTGCAGGTCTAAATGATAAATATAAAGTTTGGAGGAAGCCTAATATGTCAGTAGTTTCATTTGATTGCAGCAGTAAGAATGATTATTTTCTTGTAACTGTCTCTTATGCTCCAATTGCTAATTATGCTAAGTTTTTACTGGCATACAGAGTATATGCAGACGGAACAGTTGCTGTGACTGAAGAAATGAACGATGCCGATTCTTTGGATAAAGCTCCATGTATGTTTAGGTATGGAATGCGTCTTGATATGCCTGGAAATTATTCTGTAATAGACTTCTACGGAAAAGGACCATGGGAAAACTATAGTGATAGAAATTCTTCAGCTGTCTATGGACATTATGTTCAGAGTGTAAATGAACAATATCATTATGGCTATCCGCGTACTCAAGAGTCAGGTACTAAGACATGTCTTAAATGGTTTAGAATTTTGGATAAAGCCGGAAAGGGAATTGAGATTAGGTCAGATAATGAATTTAGCGCCTCTGCACTTCCATTCAGTATAGAGGACTTAGATATATCTCTAAATGATCCGAGACCTCGAAAAAATCCTACGAATTATCAAGCTGGCAGACCACAACATTCTTTGGATATTGTTTATAAGGCATTTAAAGATAATCGATCTGCAGGTAAGACTTCAGTTAATTTTGAGTTGATTCAAATGGGGCTTGGCGGCATCAATTCATGGGGTACTCTTCCTCTTGAACCATATATGGTACCGGCAAAGGAACGTAAATTTAACTTTGTTATAAGACCTGTTAATCGGTAAGTATAGCTCTTCTGAAATGCCAAAGCACTACCCCAACAGAAACTGAAATGTTGAGGGAGTGCTTTGTTCCGTATTGAGGTATTTCAAGTGAAAAATCGGAAGCGTCTACTACATCTTGACATACCCCATCCACTTCATTACCGAAGATTAGGGCATATTTTTTACCCTGCTGCGGGATAAACTTTTCAAGGCTGACAGAATTAACAGTCTGTTCAACACTTATAATTGTATATCCTTCAGATTGTAGTTTTCTGACTGCGGACATCGTGTCCTTGTTATATTCCCATTCAACACTGTTTTCTGCTCCTATTGCAGATTTGTGAATTTCTGTAGAGGGAGGAACTGCACATATACCGCATAGTTCTATTTTATCTACTTTAAAAGCGTCACAACTTCTAAATGCAGAACCTATGTTATAGGCACTTCTTACATTATCAAGTACAAGGACAATACCTGACGGTGGTAGTTTTTTATATTCCTGTACTGATACTCTTCCAAGTTCTATATTTAATAATTTTCTATTCATTCAAACTACTTGAAAATATTTAAATTTTCCTGATATACAGGACTTTCTACTGAAAGAAAGTTTAGTACACTATGGAAAACATGGTGCTGTGACAGTTCGTCATTATGTTTAAGTGTCCTATAATTGTCAGATTGCCATACTATGAAAGGAATATTCCTTTGCTCATCGGGTGCAAGTCTTCTACTTAAGCCATGCATATAAATGCCATTTTCCCCAAGTGACTCACCGTGATCAGATACGTACATCATAGTACTGTGAACACCAGGAATCTCCTTTAATATATTGATAACATTATTCAATATATAATCAGTATACACTATTGTATTGTCATAGGCATTGATAACATACTGTCTGTCTCATTTTTCAAGGGCTGTAGACGTGTTTACTGGACTGTAAATTTCAAATTCTTTAGGATAATGCATACTGTATTTTGCTCCATGAGAAGTCCCGGTATGTAAGACAATCAGCACTTTATCTTTAGTTGCAGCCATAATTTCTTCTTTTAAACCGCTTAGCAGCACTTCATCATAATTTTTTCTAAAAGGAGAAGGAATTTTTGCTAAAGAATCAGCATCCATGTATTTATCAATCTTCATTTTAGGCTGTCCGTCATTTGTCGTTCTCCATATTACATAGGCTCCTGTTCGGTGCAAATAACTTGTGAGACATTCATATAATTCCTTATGCTCTTTGTCTTCAAGTATAGCCTTTACTCCTGCTATTGTATAAGTGGCTTCAGAGTGTGCTTTAAATGTATGTAAGTCTTTGATTTTGGACAGTAAAGGGTTTGTATTACGTTTATACCCATACAAGGAAAAATTATTGCTTCTTGCTGATTCTCCTATTACTAATATAACTACTGCCTTATCATTATTTTTTATTTTTCCATCAGGTAAAAGATGTTCAACACGATTATTTTTGCGTTCCAACCTGTAATAAATTTGAACATTTGCCACATATGTCCAAGGATATAGATTTGAAGTTAATACAAGTTGATTTAAATAAGCCCATTTTAAACTCGGAATTATATTAACTGCACATATAACTATGAGTGAAATTAAAAGACAGCCTATGTGTTTGAGGGCTTTTGTGAATTTAACTTTTGAAATTTTAGTGAAAAAAATATATATGGAAGGCAGTATTCCCAAAAATAATATATATAGAATAAGTTCTGTAGAGATAAAACTTGTGGCTTCTTTAACATTGGTATTCAAGACATTACTAATCACAGTTATCTCTACTAAAATCTTAAATGTAGCAATGAAGTACATTGCTGCGGCATTGAGTATGAAAAAAATACTCCATATGATTTTGGTGAATATCCTTGAAATCAAGCACATTAAATATATTATTAATGCATTTGCTATAAGAACAATTAAGGCAATACTAATAATTGTAATAATATATTTTGGATTCCGGAGATCTATATCTTCGAAAATAAATTTAAAAAGCGGCTTGTGATAGAGAACGAGGTTAAGTATTCCTACTATTATAGAAAATCTTAAAGGGGTGACATTTATAAACAGTGATTTTAATTTTTCTGCTATTTTATTCATAACTATTTACTAAAAATATTCAGTTCTTCATTATATACAGGACTTTCTATAGAAAGAAAGTTAAGTGTGCTATGGAATACATAGTGTTGAGATAATTCTCCAAGGTTCTTTATTGTTCTATAATTATCAGATGTCCATATGATAAATGGAATTTCATACTGTTGTTTTGGTGCGACCAAGCGATCAACTCCATGCATAAAAAAACCGCTTTCTCCAAGAGATTCACCGTGATCAGATACATACATCATAGTACTGTGAACACCAGGGATTTCCTTTAATATATTGATAACATTATTCAATATATAATCAGTATATACTATTGTATTGTCATAGGCATTTATAATATCCTGTCGGTTACATTTTTCCAGGTCTGCACTTTTATTTACCGGCTTATATATTTCAAATTCTTTAGGATAATGCATACTGTAAATTGGCCCATGACAAGTCCCGGTATGTAAGACAATCAGCACTTTATCTTTAGTTGCAGCCATAATTTCTTCTTTTAAACCGCTTAGCAGCACTTCATCATAATTTTTTCTAAAAGGAGAAGGAATTTTTGCTAAAGAATCGGCATCCATGTATTTATCAATCTTCATTTTTGGCTGTCCGTTATTCGTTGTTCTCCATATTACATAGGCTCCAGTACGATGCAAATAACTTGTAAGACATTCGTATTTTTTCTTTGCTGCTGGTTTATAATCTAAAATTGCTTTTACTCCTGCTATTGTGAATGTGGCATCAGATTGGGCATTAAAGTGATGCAGATTCGGAATAGCAGATAGTAGAGGATTTGTGTTTCGGCTATATCCATAAATAGAAAAATTTTCTCGCCTTGCTGATTCCCCTATAACCAAGACTACCACAGCCTTGTTATTATCTTTGATTTTAGCATCTGGTAATTTAACTTCAGGCTTGTTGTTCTGATATAGGTGCTTATAATATCTGGCTATATTAACTGTATATGCCCATGGCATTACAGATGACTTTATTATATAAATATTAGTAGTTATCCATGAAAAATTGATAATGTTTAAAATAACTACGATTAATATACTTCCCGACAGTATACCTATATGTGAAAAAGTTTTTTTGTAATGTCTTTCTGGCATTTTTACTTGAGAAATGTAAATGGCAGGAAGAATACCCAATAATACAGTATATGCAACAAGGGATGTAGATATGAAACTATAGGCTTCTGTTGTATTGGTATTCAATACATTGCCAATCATTGGCTCATCGAGTATAACCCCGAAAGTATTTATAAAATACAGTGAAATTGCATTTATTATAAAGAAAATACACCACAATATTTTTGCTAGACGCCTTGATATCAGGCAGAGCAGTAAAGTGATTATTACATTCAATGCAAATAAGACAAAGAAAAAGCTTGTAAGTATAAACAGTCCCTTAAATGTGCCGATATTCGTTTGACTTATACAAAATTTTATAAATGGAATGTGAAATAATACTGCATTAAGAATAGAAATAATAACTGCAAATCTCAGAGTGCTTATATCAATAAATAGGCTTTTAAGTCTTGTTTTCACGTTGGTATTTGAATTATACAATTTTGCAAAGATAATAAAAAAAGGAAAAGGAGGAATTACTCCCTCCTTTTCAACAGAATTATTTATAATCTCAGTAGTTTATCTATTTGCTCTGCTCGATTGCAGCTTGTGCAGCAGCAAGTCGTGCAATAGGTACACGGAATGGAGAGCATGAAACATAGTCAATACCAATCTTATTGAAGAACTTGATTGAATCAGGATCACCTCCATGTTCACCACATACACCGCATTTGAGATCTGGCCTCTTTGAACGTCCTGCCTGAACACCATATTCAATAATCTTACCAACTCCCTTGGTATCAATTGTCTGGAATGGATCTGAATCGAGAATCTTATTACCTAAGTAATCTCCCATAAATGTTCCTACGTCGTCTCTTGAGAAACCAAATGTCATCTGAGTAAGGTCATTTGTACCGAATGAGAAGAATTCAGCTGTCCTTGCCATTCTGTCGCCTGTTAGTGCAGCACGAGGAATTTCAATCATAGTACCGAAAAGATATTTGATTGAAACGCCGTAATGTCCTTCAACTTCTGCTTTTACTCGGTCGCATATAGCTTTCTGGAAACTCAATTCACGAGCTGAGATAGTAACAGGTATCATAATTTCAGGCTTCGGATGCAGTCCCTCTTCTATTAGTTCTGCAGTAGCAGTAAATATGGCTCTGTACTGTGTCTCTGCAATTAGTGGGAATGAAACGTGAAGACGTACGCCACGGTGTCCCATCATAGGGTTCACTTCATGTAGAGATTCGCCTCTTTTTTCGATTTCGGCAACGGTTACTCCCAACTCTTTTGCCAACTCTGCTTTCTTTTCTTCTGTTTTAGGAACAAACTCATGTAGAGGTGGGTCAAGAAGACGGAACACAACTGTCTTACCTTCCATTATCCTCAAAGTACTCTTAACAGATGCTTTAATGAATGGTTCAAGTTCTGAAAGAGCCTCTTTTCTTTCTTCGTCTGTATCGCAGAGAATCATCTTACGGATTTTTGAAAGAGGTTGTTCAGAATTTCTGCCATAGAACATATGTTCAACACGGAAAAGTCCTATACCTTCTGCTCCGAATTTCAGAGCCTTAGCTGCGTCTTCAGGAGTATCTGCATTTGCTCTTATACCAAGTTTGCGGAATTTGTCAACTATTTCCATAAATTTGACGAAGAGTGGATTTTCAGATGCATCCATCGTATCAATCTTCTCATTATATACATAACCTTTAGTACCGTTAAGGCTCAAGAAATCGCCCTCCTTATATACATGTGGATCTGTACCGAAAGTTAGAGTCTTCTGTTCAAAATTGATTTTCATTGTGTCGCATCCTACGATACAGCACTTGCCCCAACCACGGGCAACAAGGGCTGCATGGGAAGTCATACCTCCACGAGTTGTAAGAATACCTACAGCAGCGCGCATACCTTCAATATCTTCAGGAGAAGTTTCTTCGCGGATAAGAATAACTTTGTTGCCATTCTTATTTGCTTCCATAGCAGCTTCTGATGTAAATACTATTGTACCTACTGCTCCACCTGGAGATGCAGGAAGACCATGTGCCACTACGCATGCTTTCTTTTCTGAAGTAGGGTCAAGGATAGGGTGCAATATCTCATCCAACTGTGAAGGAGAAACCCTCATGACCGCTGTTTTTTCATCAATCATACCTTCTTGCAGCATATCCATTGCCATTTGAAGGGCTGCAAGTCCAGTACGTTTTCCTATACGGCACTGCAACATCCACAGATGACCATCCTGAATAGTGAACTCAATGTCCTGCATATCATGGAAATGAGTTTCCAGTCTTTTACGGATTTCATCAAGTTCCTTATATACTTCAGGCATAGCCTTTTCAAGAGACTGAAGATCCTTGTTCTTTTCTGTTTTAGTTGCCTCATTAAGCGGATTAGGTGTACGGATACCTGCAACGACATCTTCTCCCTGAGCATTGATAAGCCATTCTCCATAGAATTTATTATCTCCGTTTGCAGGATTACGAGAAAATGCAACACCAGTTGCTGATGTATTACCCATGTTACCGAATACCATAGACTGTACGTTTACGGCTGTACCCCAGTCATCTGGAATTTTTTCAATCCTTCTGTAGGCAATTGCACGTTTTCCATTCCATGATTTGAATACACCACCTATTGATCCCCAAAGTTGGGCTTCTGCGGTATCAGGAAATTCAACGCCAAGAACTTCTTTGACTTTAACTTTAAACTTATCGCAAAGATCTTTTAATTCATCAGCAGTAATATCTGTATCAGAAGCATAACCTCTTTTTTCTTTAAGGTCATTCATCATTCTGTCAAGTTGCTGACGTATTCCCATACCATCTTCAGGCTCAATGCCTTCAGCCTTTTCCATTACAACATCTGAATACATCATAATGAGACGGCGGTATGCATCATATACAAATCTTGGATTGTCAGTCTTTTTAATCATTCCTGGAATGGTTGCAGAACACAAACCTATATTGAGGATGGTGTCCATCATACCTGGCATAGAACTCCTTGCACCAGAACGGCAACTTACTAAAAGCGGATCATTTACATCACCGAATTTTTTGCCCATTATTTCTTCAGTAGATTTAAGTGCTGAAGCTACTTCTTTTTTTAGTTCTTCAGAAAATCCACCTCCTAAAGAATAATATTCTGCACAACATTCTGTCGTGATAGTAAAACCAGCTGGAACAGGCATGCCGAGAAGGCTCATTTCTGCCAAATTTGCTCCTTTACCTCCAAGGAGCTCTCTCATCTTACCGTTACCTTCAGCTTTTTTGCCACCGAAGCGATAGACTCTTTTCTTATTTTCAAGCATTGCTCTTAATGTATTAATTTTTATTAATTTACTTTAATTATATGCAAAGATAATTATAATTACTATATTTATAATAAATTAGACGCTATTTCGGAGAGTTCACTTCTCTCTCCTTTCTTCAGGAAAACATGTTCAAATAATTCCTGTCCTTCCATTTTTTCTCCAAGGTGCGTCAGACCATTGGACCAACGATCGAGATAAGGTTGGTCAATCTGGCATATATCACCAGTAAATACCATTTTTGTTCCTTTTCCCGCCCTCGTTATGATAGTCTTAATCTCATGAGGAGTAAGATTTTGAGCTTCATCTATTATGAAAAATATATTACCGAGACTTCTCCCCCTTATATAGGCTAACGGAGAGATAAGCAATTTCTCTTCTTTAATCATATTGTCAAGTTTAAGACACTCTTTGCTTGAAGGACGGAATTGTGATTTGATGACATTTAAATTGTCAATAAGCGGTTGAAGGAAAGGCTCCATCTTTTTAGTTTGATCTCCTGGAAGATAACCTATGTCTTGATTGCCGAGAATTACTGTTGGCCTTGAGATTATTATTTGGTCATATTTATTAGCCTGTTCGATTGCTGAAGCTAAAGCAATTAATGTCTTGCCTGTACCTGCACCTCCAGTAAGAGATACCAGTGGAATATCAGGATTTAAACAGGCATCCATTGCAAATTGTTGTTCAGTATTTCTTGGTTTTATACCGTACGCTGTCTTGTTCTTGACAAGCTCTATTCTGTCTGATTTTTTGTCATATCGGGCAAGTGTTGTATTATTCTCTCCTTTGAATATGTACAGACTATTTGCTTTAGGCTTTTTTTCGAATAGCTTATCCCTCTTGAATGATATGCCTGAAGTATGCCGTAATTCGTGCATTAATTCAGGAGAGAGATCTTCTATCACTGTCACTTCTTTTTGTGAATTCTCAATATGTTCTTCATCTATTCTATCTGTAAGATAGTCCTGAACTGTCATGCCTACAGCTTTAGACTTCATCCTAAGATTAATATCTTTAGTGACAAGGGCAACAAACCGATCAGGATTATTATCCCTAACCCATATTGTAGTAGCAAGTATCCTATGATCTTGAGTATCATCTATAAAAAGGTCTTTAATCATGTCAGGAAACGGATGATTGGGCTCTATTTTTATTTTACCAAGACCGCTCCCAATAGAAATACCTTCCTTCCCAAAAAGACAATTTTCGGAAAGTCTATCTATGGTTCTCATAAAACCTCTTGCATTATAACTTAAGGAATCATTCCCTTTTTTGAACTTATCCAATTCTTCTATTACTGCAATAGGGATTACAATATCATTATCTTGAAACTTATAAATTGATTTGTAATCATGAAGAATGACATTAGTATCCAATACAAAAATTTTTGGTTTTTTTCCCATAGCCGATTGATTTTAGTCTTCTCCTTCAGGATTTTGTCTGCCTAATAGCGAAAGCATTATATCAGACAAATCGGGAAGTGAATAATTCTCTATCCTTAATCCTTTTTTTGCCGGATGTCCTATTGGATAATATGCAACTCCTTGTAGGACAAGTTCTGCATCCACATAGTCAAAGTCGAAATTATCTATTTCAATTACTACTCCCGGTATTTCGGAAAAAAGAATTTTTATAATATCTTTTTCTGAATAGGATTTCATAATTCCAGAAAGGTCTACATCTAATCCATTATTTTTTACCATTTTCCATAATGCGACAATCAACCCTCCTTCCCCAACAGTTACTCCCGTTTTAACTATTTTATCCTCTACTAATTCCCGTACTACTTCGTAACAGTCCATAAAGTATGTTGAGTTTGATATATTAGGGCATCTGTAGGAGCCTGTTTCGATAAGTTCATTCCAACGTGAACCTCCAAGATTGAAATCGCAAGTATCAAAAGGAATGTAAATTATCCAAGATTTTGTATTATCAGAAATCTGCTCAGGACACCTTCGTGAATATTCTTTTTGTGATGGCTGCGCTTTGAAGTTTATTCTGAAATTATCACTTGGTTTAGTATTGAATTCTTCTAATCTTAAACCCAAGGAAGAAATATATTGACGTGCAGTTTTTATAGAACACTTGAGAACTTCTGTATCTTCGCTGCCTTCCCAATATGCGGTAGTTTTTATATCACTCATACAAAAACTTCCTTCTTGCCATATTGTGGATATAATATTTTCTGCTACAATACTTTTTGTGACGACATCAGGATATTTTGACGGAATAAGTCCATTCCTCGGGTTTGATGCTATATCGTTAAGATAAAGGTTAATATTATCCTTAGAATGGATTGTAACTTTGTTTTCCTTCATATCAAAGCATTTTCATTATATAGTCACTATTTCCTTGTAAAAATAACTAAATTTGAAGATAGTACAAAATTAAGGGTGATGATGTTTGAGTTTTCAGAAGAAAAATATAATGAAGAACTAAGGGCTTTGTTTGTAAGATTTCCCTCTGTTCAAACTACGCAATTTAAAAATGCATATAAACCAGGCCTGGAAAATATATTAAAATTCGATGAGATTTTAGGATTTCCTTCTCGTATGATAAAGACAGTTCATGTCGCCGGCACCAATGGAAAAGGCTCTGTGTCAAACATGATTGCAGCCTCTTTGTGCGGGGCAGGTTATAAAACAGGTCTTTATACTTCTCCACATATTTTAGATTTCAGGGAAAGGATGAGAATAGGCAAGTCCCTGATTTCTAAGGAATATGTATATGATTTTATTTTGCAATGGAAGGATGTCTTTGATAAACTCCAGTTGTCCTTTTTTGAAATAACGACGGGTATGGCATTTAAATGGTTCTCCGATATGGAGGTGGATGTCGCTGTTATAGAAGTGGGTTTAGGTGGAAGACTTGATAGTACAAATATTATATCCCCAGAATTATCTGTTATAACAAGTATTGGGTTGGACCATTGCGAATATCTTGGTAATACTCTTGCCGCAATAGCAGGAGAAAAGGCTGGAATAATTAAAGAAAATGTGCCTGTTGTAATAGGTCAGACATTAGATGAAACTGCACCAGTATTTCTGGAAAAAGCCCGTATATCCAATTCTGAAATAATCTTTGCTGATAAGGTTAAGCCTTTGCTATGGAATAAATTAGATAGCATATTAAAGAAAATGGATTTGCAGGGAGAATATCAAAAATTTAATCTTAGGACAGCTTTAGTATCATTGGGTATATTAAAGAAGATATTTACAAAATTGGATAATTTAGTGAATATAGAAACTTCCTTAATGAATACTGCTAAAATCATGGATTTTCATGGCAGATGGGAAAAACTGTCAGATAATCCTGTTGTTATTTGTGATATAGGACATAATGCGGCTGCTTTGGTAAATAATTTTGCTCAATTAAAAAGAATGCTAACTGATAAAGATTATTCTTCTCTGATAATAGTTTATGCTGTTATGGCAGATAAAAATTTGGATGCAATTCTACCTCTTATGCCTCTTGAAGCTACTTATATTTTCACTACTCCTTCTACTCCAAGGGCTTTACCTGCACCGAAGATATGCGAAAGGTTTGAGTCTTTCTTAAGAACTAAAGGGTTATTTGCAAATAAACTGTATGTACAAGAAAATGTAGCAGATGCCGTTAAATTGGCTTTGAAATTGGCGAGTGAAATTAACGGTAAACCCCTTATATACATTGGCGGTAGCACCTTTACTGTTGCGGAAGCTGTCCCTTGTTTCTCTGTAAAAGTATAATTACTCAGAACATTTTATTATGAAAAGTTTTATCAATATAATATTCTTATTAATAATTTCATCATTTTTTTCAATGTCTAATTCTAATAATAAATCTTTTAGTATTAAAGAAATACTAAATTTAACTGATAAGAATGGTCATAGTCTTAATTCTGAATGGAAACAGTATTATGATGCTTATTCTGCAGACAGGCCACAAGAGCAGATTAAAATTCTTAAATCTATTATTGAATTATCAAAAAAGTATAGAATTTCTTTTGACTTTTGGGACGCCTCTATCTTATATGTAAAACGTTCTGTAGAAATAAATTGGAAAAGTAGAGACTCTGTATATAAAGAATTGGAAAATAATGTGCTAAATTTTGATGAACCAATTATAACCTTCTTCTATAAAAAGGATTTGAAGTTCGAAAATGAGGCAACCCTTTTTTCTTATATCTTTTCAGAAAAAGACAGACTTAGAAATTCTAAAAATAGTGTTTTTTACGAATATAAGGGTTCTATTGCAGACAAGATGTCTGGCACGCTTCCGTCTTTTATAAAAAATGACTATGAGTATTTATTATGGATATTGTTCTTTCAGAAAAATTATAATACATCCGAGGTCGGTAGTAATATAGTTTATAAAACATTGTCTGAAGAACTTTCAAAAAGGTATCCTGAATCAGCCTATCTGGAATTTATAACAATATCTAATGAAAATAACAGTGAAAAAAGACAAAACCTGATGCAATCATTTGCTGATAAATATGATGGTACTTCTATATCATATTATGCTTTGTCTGAAATATTGAAAATAAGAAAAGAACATTTGGATGAGTCTGATTCTAATAACGAATTGTTATACAAGAAATTATATAAGGATTGTGAGAATTTTGAAAAATCAAGAAAATCTTTTAGAGGTAAATTTGGTTTTATATCCAAGAAAATAGAAACTGTAAAATCTCTGATGAAAGAAATGAGGAAATCATCGATTAATGTAAAGGTAGTTGATAAAAATGTTCTCATCTCATTCAAAAATTTAAATGAAGCTAATATTGAAATATGTAGGAAAAACGGAAAAAGCAAGGAATTTGTTTTTCAGAAAAAAATCAGAAATACTAAAAATAGTTTCTATGTAGTTGATTTAGTGAGTGTTCCTCTTCCTGAAATGGATGACGGTCAGTACTTTATCAAGGTGTATGAAAAGCGGATTAAAGCAAGCACGACTGTTCTAAAGTATAGATTATCTATAGCCATGCGAGAAGAAAAGAGAGGAATAGGTATATATGTGGCAGATTATATCTCTGGAAAGCCATTACAAAAAGTGGATTTGTTCTTAACTAAAAATGGAAAGACAGTAAGGTCAGTTACGAATTTTCATTTGGAAGACGGCTTTAATATTTTGCCTAAAACCATATCTTCTGGTATAAAAGATCTGTCATTATATTGTTTATATGCTTTAGCAAAAGATCCCTCTGGATATACTTTGCTTAGTAGTGATATAAGCCTCGATACCGATTATTGTGATAATAATTATTTGGATGATTATTATTTGGATGATAAAGATAAATCTTGCAATATTTTTTTAGATAGAAAGGCCTATAATCCTGGCGATTCTGTAAGTTTCAAGGCTATATTTTACAGACTTAATCAGATTGACAATAGAAGAGTTGGAAATTCAGGAGAAAAAGTAGAAGTTATATTTTATGATTCTGAACATAAAGAACTGCAGAAATTAGATCTTGTAACAAATAATTTTGGCTCTGTAGCGGGGAATTTTAAAATACCATTAGGCTTAAGAAATGGCAAATTTTCAATATCTGTAAAATGTGGTAAGGACTATTTTGCAACGGAATCATTTAGAGTTGATGATTTTGTTCCTCCTACATATAGTTTGGATTTTGAACCTTTAAAAACCTTATATGTTCCTGGAGATAAGGTGGTTGTTAAAGGACAAATAAAGAGTTTCAGCGGACATGCCCTTACAGATGCAAAACTTTTTTATACTGTTACTTGTAAGGACAATATATATTCAAAAGGTTCTTTTTCTATTTCTACAGATGGCAAATTTAGCCTTACGTTTAATACACCTTCAGAAAATGATTATCAGGACATAAACGTAAATGTTAAAATTACTAATAATACTGGTGAAACCAACGAGTATAACAAAAGTATAGTCATTACAAAACAAATAAATGTCAAATTATATATTCTTAATGGAGTAGAATCTGAAATAGATTTGGACCCATCTTTCGTTTTTCCTGATAATTTCAGTCGTTATGATAATACTTATTTTCTTGGAGATCAAGAGGCTAAATTTATTATGAAAATAACTGATATTGATGGAAATACAGTAGCTGGAAAAATTAAATATTCTCTGTATGATGAGAAAGGAACTGAATTGAAAACGGGTATGGCTAATTCCGGAGATAAGTGTGTGGTCAACCTTTCTGGTATGAAAGATGGTTTATATTGGGTTAAGGCTATTTCAACCTACAAAGATGAAAACGATAGTATAATTACCAAAGATGAATGTCGTGTAGTATTTATAAAACTTTCTCCTTCAGCTGTTTCAATAGATGCTCCTATTGACAAAATTATATATTGTCCTGAATATAATATTGACCCTGGAAAGGATATTAATGTTAAAATTGCTTCGACAACAGGTAATATATGGGCTGTTGCAGAAATAATTGGAGAAAATAAAGAAGTATTGGATAGCAAGTTGATTTATTTGGAGGGAAAAAGAGGCGAAAGAGGTTCTGTTGAGGATGTTTTATTTAAGTACAAAGAAGAATATCCAGATAAAATATATATCCATATTTTTTATTTTAAAAATTCATCATATACCGATTGGTCTCATTCTATAAGTAGGACTAAACCCCGTTCTGAACTTAAGTTGTGTTTTGATTCTTTTGTAGACAAGGCATTGCCCGATACAGAATATACTTTTAAGTTACGAACAGCTCCTAACGTAGAGTGTGTGGTTTCTGTATATGATAAAAGTTTAGATTGCATAGCAACGAATAAATGGAAACCGATAAGCCTGTACTCTTCAAGTAGCGATTGTATATCTGTTGATGCACAACCTGGAGAAATCTATGAATATTGCGAATCTGATTACTTATGTGAATTTGGTTCTATGTGTGATGATCCAGTTCTTATGTCAAGGTACGAAGATGCTGATATAGAAGATGCTGATATAGAAGACGCTGATATATATATACGAGATAATTTTGCAAATACTTTAACATTTCAACCTTTCCTTCATTCAAACGCAGATAGCACTGTTACATTTAAATTTAGAACTTCCGATAAACTTTCAACATATCATGTTCAGATTTTTGCTCATGATAAAACTATGAATAATAATGTTTTATCAAAAGAAATAGAAGTAACTATGCCTGTGAAGGTAGAGATTTTAGAACCTAAATATTTGTATGCTGGAGATAAATGTAAACTATCTGTTACTGTTTCGAATAATTCAGATTTGGCAGTATCTGGAAAATTATTCCTATATCAGTATAATACGAAAGAGTATAAAAAAACAAATCCTATATCTGAAAAGGTTATAACTCTAACTGTGCCGTCTAAAGGTGTTAAAAAAGAAATTTTTGAGATTACTGTCCCTGAAAAACTTGATATAGATAAAATCGTTGGTATTAAAGCTGTATTTAAAGACTCTGAAAATAAGTTCTCAGATGGTTTATTTACACCTATCACTATTAAACCAAATATCCAGACTCTTACTGAAATTCATTCTGCTGCATTACTTCCAGGGATGAATAGAGAACAACTTATTGATAAAATTAAATCTTCTTTTGTCAATATTTCACAATCTGGGTCAGAAATAGAAGAAATATCTATTTTGGATATGATTAAATCATCATTGCCAACAAGTATAAAACCTAAACATAATGATTGCCTTTCAATTTCTGAGGCATATTATTCACGAATAATTGCAGAAAAAATCGGAGTTAAGGTCAAGGATGATGATGGTACCACAGAACAGTTGATTGTTAAAATATTGAAATGTCGTAACGCCGATGGTGGCTTTGGTTGGTTTGAGGGGATGCCTTCTTCTCCTATTGTAACAGCCGTCATACTTGAGCGATTTGCAAAGCTTAGAAATGCTGGACTTATAGATATTTCAGAATTGAAACTTGGAGAAAGTGTAAATTTCTTGGATAGAACAATACTTGAAGTCGAAAAGCCTTTTTGGTGTGGTGGACTTTCTATAGAACAATATCTATATATAAGGTCATACTATGCAGACATTAAGTTTAATATAAATGAAATATCAGGTTATTCAAACTCTAAAGAGCGTTGGAAACAATTTAAAGAATACACAAAAGATTATCTTATTCCATCAAATGAAAGGGGATTAAATGGATATATTCTTGAAAAGGCACGAAGAGTGATGACCTTGACAAATCTCTCATCAACCTCTGCCGGTCTATCCTTAGCCCAATCATTTGGACTTAATTTAGGAATAAAAGAGAAACTTGAAAAGTCACTTTCTTTAGATATAGTTTCACTTTTGGAATATGCTGTAAATCACAATAATGGAGGAATTTATTTTCCAAATGCAGTGCTTCCTTTCCGGGGACTTTTAGAAAGTGAAGCCTATGCCCATTCTATGCTTTGTGATTTATTTACTATTTATGCTACCAAAGGTGGTGTAAATAGATCATTATCTGCTGAAGCATCAAAAGTTGCTGATGGTATAAGAATTTGGTTGATGTTACAAAAAGAGACACAGAAATGGAATGAGAATGAGCCGGCTTTCGTAGATGCTGTTAATTCTATTTTATCTGGAACAGATGCAGTAAAATCGACAAAGGTGATTATTGCTAAGAAAACTTATACTAAGCCATTTAAAGATATTTTATCATCAGGTAATGGGATTAAAATAGAAAGAAAAATTTATAGGGAGTCTACATCTGTAGATTCTACTGACGGAAAAGAAAAGGTTTCTTATGAGCCAATCAACGATGGTACTAAACTTAATATTGGAGATAAAATTAGGATAGACTATATTATTAATAATGAAGAGAATCGTAGTTTTGTGCGACTGACAGCCAATCGCGAATCTACCCTAAGACCAATAAATCAGTTGTCTGGTTTATATGGATGTGGCATACGTCCTCTCTATATAAATGATTGGTATTTATTCACTCCAAATGGATATATGGATGTGAAGACTGATAGAACAGAATATTATTTTGATTCATTTCCAGAAGAAAAAACAGTAATTAGTGAAGAGTTTTTTGTTATACAACAGGGCGTTTTTTATGCACCAGTTTTGGAAATAGAATCAATGTATGCCCCTCATTATAGAGCAAATAGTGCTTTTTGGGGAAGTTTAAAAGTGCTTTAATCAATAAAAACCATAAAAATTGCAAAAAAAGTATTAAAATATTTGCAGAATCATAAATTGTCGCTATATTTGCAATCCCGTTTCGGAAATAATCCGACAATCATTAAAGGTTGAGGGAAAGCTTGGGAGCATAGCTCAGTTGGTTTAGAGCATCTGCCTTACAAGCAGAGGGTCGGGGGTTCGACTCCCTCTGCTCCCACAAAGAAAATGACTGATTTTAATATAGTAAAACAATTATGTTTTTTATAAATAATAATTGTTTTACTATGTTGTTGTATTTTCTTTTGATAGTGTGCGTATGACTTTGTGCAGAATGCTATGCGGAATATATAGTATTGTTTATTATATTTATACCACATAAAACTGTTATATCATGGCATCTACAAAATTATTTCTTGATATGCGTGGAAAAGCAGCAGACGGTAAGGGTTCTTTGCTTATTCGCATATACCATAATCAATCATCTACAACAATTAAAACAGGCGTGCGTGTAAGTCCTGATAATTGGACAGGCACAAAAGTGCTTTGTGTACCTGGGGTTGAAGCAATCAATGCCAAATTGCAAAAACAAAAATCTACTATTGACAAAGACATTGCACTTCTTTCAATTGAAGATAATTTTGATTCAATGACCGCATCTGAAATAAAATCAATTATTACAAGTAAGGTTAAAGATAAAAAACAATCACATTATATTGAAAGTATATTTAACGATTATATTGATAATGGTAATTTAAAAGATGGTACGAAGAGTATTTATAATTTGACATTGAAAAAGGTATTAGATTTTGGAGGATGTAATCTTAAAATTGAAAACATTAATCTAAAATGGTTAAGGTCTTTCAACAGTTATCTCTCTAAAAACCAATGTGCAAATGGTAGGGCTATTTACCTGAGAAGTCTAAGGGCTATATGTAATTATGCATTGCATAATAATATTATAAGTATTTATCCTTTTGAGCATTTTAAAATAAAATATGATGAAACAGCCAAGAGAAATATTCCTGTTGATTTGTTGAGGAAATTTCATGACTATCCAGCGTCAAATAAAAATTCAATGTATAGGGATTATTTCTTTCTTATGTTCTTTCTTATAGGTATCAATTCAAAGGATTTGCTTCTTGCTAAAAAATCTCAAATGATAAATGGTAGATTAGAATACATAAGAGAAAAAACTAATAAGAAGTATTCTATAAAAATAGAACCTGAAGCAAAAGTTATTATTGAAAAGTATAAAGGGGAAAATGAATTTCTCCTTAATGCTCTTGATCATTGCAAATATTACAACAGTTTTGCAAGAGAAATTAATGAAGGTTTACGCAAAATAGGAAGCGTAAATAAATCATTTATACCAGATGAAACAAATTTGTTTTCTAAACCTAAAGTAGTTAATGAGATCAAACCTATCATACCTGAAATAACAACTTATTATGCCCGTCATTCATGGGCAACAATTGCATATGAACTTGGAATATCATCAGATATAATATCACTTGCACTCGGTCATGCTCCAACAAATAGAACTACATTCATATATATTGAAACAGACCCAGTGAAAGTTGATATTGCAAACAGAAAGGTTATTGATTATGTACTATATGGCAAGAGATAATAATTACTTTTTCCTTTTGTAACTCATTCTAATCTTCTCTTTTATCTCAGCAATATGTTGCAATTCCTCCCTTTTGTTGGCTCTGAGAGCATTGAAGTATAGTGTGCATCCTTTACAATAAGTCATAAGTCCACAGTGGTAACGTACTTCTTTATAGAACTCACTGTATGGAAGAAATTTATGACATGATGCACATTGCTTTTTACCGACAAGTAACTCGTTTTGCTTGTCGGCTTTTTTGTAATCTTTACATACTGTCCTATATATATTATTTCCAAGAATACACTTTATGTTGTCATAGTCTTCAATTTGAAAACGTCTACATGTATAGCAACTATTACAAAGACCATATGTAAATTTTCGTTTCTCCTTTGGTTTTTCCTTTCTCATAAAATTAATTAATCAGAATTTAATTTAGTTTATTATGTGTCTTCTATGTTTTGATTATTATGTAGGTTAATCTCGTATAGTTACTTCTGAAAGTGGTTAGGGTATAATTCTTTCCAATATCTTATTTTCTGCCATGTTCTTATTATAAGGTCTGTTGCCTTAAGCAAAAATTTGTGTTTTATATTAACATTCATCTGTTCTGCATATTGTAAAATATCTGCTACCTTTAACCATAGTGGTTTCAATGGAAGTTCGTTGTATATTTTTAACATCTCATTGATTTGTTCTTTTTCGTCTTTACAGTATAATGCGTAGTCTGCATTTCTCATTCCGAATCCCAAATAGAAATTACAGTCACTTTGTAATCTGCCAAGCATCATATAGTTTATTGTATTTTCATTCATAATATTATCTCCTATTAATTTTGTTTTAAAATGCTAATACGGGACGGACAGGGTTCGTGTAAGCACGATAGTAGCAGTCGTAGTAGAAGCTTCCGCGAATGGTGAAACGCACGCCGTAAGCGTAGTCAGAGGAATATTCCGAAGATGACCAACAGCCCTCGTCTTGCCTTATATATTTTGAAAATTCTTCATAATGGTTCAGCATACAGGACCACTCACCAATACTTGGAAGATACCAACCTGTGGTATTTGCAGGGGCGTGTACTTCCTTTTCGTATTCTTTTGCTGCTTGGAATGCAGGATATTTATCTATATCTGTTAGACTATCTGTCATTTCTAACCCGTCTACCCCATAGGCGATTTGTTCGTTTAAAGTTTTAAATACTATTGTAGGATAATCCTTCTTGCACCATTTATACTCTCCATCTCCATCTGCATTTTTTAAAGCAATAACAAGCCCGTGGGGGCTTTCTACTCCTTTTGCTCTAAGTGTTGATTTTACTCCGTAATTCAGAAATGCGTTCTTCTGTTCTTCGTATAAGTATGCGACAATGCCTATCGCTTGGCTCTCCTGCTTACTAGTCATATATAATGGGTTGACAGTTGTCCCGTCCTTAAGCATGTAATCTCCGACTTCGACTTTTGAGTAATCAGGTTTAACTATTTCTTCTTCCGTTATTTTATTTATAATTGACTTCATTAATGTCAATTCTTCTTTTGTAGAATTTGCTTTCATAATCTCTATTTTATTCATCGTCTTTTAGGAGTTCAAGGTTCTGGGGTCTGAAAGGGAGGAAGTAAGTACCACAATCTGTATAGATACAACTCCCATATTTCTCCCAATATGGACTTTCTTTGCTAATTGCTATTATTCGATTGATTGTCCGTTTGCCCTTTTTATAGACTACTTTGTCCCCGACTTTAAAATCTATTTCAGGGTCTTTAATAATCTTTGATAGGCTTTGTACTGTTCTTCCCTTCATGTCTGGGCTCTCCAACCAATATTTTATCTTTATATTCATAATTAATTATATTTTATTTAAAAAATGGACAGAAATCTTATTATATCTCTGCCCATAATGATATTTATTATGTTATATTACTTTATAAGTTTGGTATTATTTAATTTATATTTATTAATGTATCCAATGATTTCCTACTGATGCTTCAGCAGGAATTGATAATTTCTTATAAAACTTAGATGCTGAATCTTTCATTATTTTCTCAAGGGCTTTAGTGACTTTATCTGCAAGTATTTTTGGGCATTCAGCACATATCTCATCGTGAACAAGAACACATAGTTTAACTATACCAAAATAATTATTGTCAACAATCCAGTTGTAGAAAGCCGCAACTGCATGTTTAAGAACGATTGCACTCCCTCCTTGTATTGGATAGTTTAGTACATTTTTCTCAAACCAATCATGAGCAAGTGCCATGTGTTGACGTACCATTATGCAGACATTATCGCCTGTTCCTTTATGATATATTTTATAGTTTTCCCAAAACTCCCTTGTTAACCTGTCTTCAGTTGCACGCCATTCTGCCCACTCAGACCATATTATTCTATGACCAGTCAGTGTATTTATGACTATGTATCCGTGTTTTTTAAGAAAATCTACTGTCTTCTTTTTAAAGGCTGCCATTCCAGGCATATTCTTTATTAGTCCTTTTACCATACTCATTGCTTTCTCAACTGACATTCCTATAGTTTGAGCTATTGATGCTCCATTACTACCGTAGGCAACAGCAAATTCAGCACTTTTTGCGGCTTGTCTTAAATCTGCTCTTTCTTTCTTTACGTCCATTACATTAATATCTTTTAGTTCATCTGGAAAACAGAGTTTTGCATACAGGTTATGTGTGTCTATCCCTTTGGCAAAAGCATCTAACAAAGATTTCTCATTCCATACATCAGCCTGTACACGTGACTCCTCTGCAGAATAGTCACATGATATGAAGACATTACCTTCTGATGCTATAAAACAAGACCTACAAATGTTACCACTATCACCGCGTGCAGGAAGATTTTGAAGATTGACATATGGGACATCATTAGAATGTAGTTTTTTGAACGCAGCCAAATCATTATTCTTACTATTACTTCCTGAGGACATTCTTCCTGTTACAGTTCCTATTTGATTAAAAACAGTATGCAGTCTTCCTGTAATAGGATTAATTAAGTTGAGGTGACCTTGCCCATATGAAGAAACATTCTTTTCTGCTCCCTTATATCCGAAGTATAGTTTCAGAAAATCATCTGCTATACCTTTCTGATTTGCGATATAATTTTCTTCTGCAGTATCCTTTAACTTTTTTGTTTTTTTGTCTTTTACTGTTGTATCAAAGCCAAGTAGCTTTAGTACAGGAATAACTTGTTTTGAACTGTTCCACTGTACAAGAACATTTGGCTTATATGTTGTGCCTACTGTATCAAACAAACTCGGTTCGCTTATAGAAGAAACAAAATGCTTACTTAATTTAGTATGTGTTCTTACATATTCATCAAGTTTATTTTTATAATCTTCAAGGGAATCTTCATCTTGCTTCATCTTTTCTTTCCACTTCTTTTCGTCTAATTTGATACCACACCATTCCAGATATGCCATTGCTGGAACACAATTATTTTCAACAATAAAAGCATTAACACATTTTCTGCTTTTTGCTATAAGTATTTGTGCCTTACGTATATCTTGAAGATATGTAACATCTTGTGCTGAGTAGATTATGCCTTCATCTGTCAATCCTTTAGATGCTATTTTTGATTGAAAAGATTTATCAATGGTAATACCAGTATATCTATACAGAACATCTCCCAATTTAAAAGATACTTTTCCAGGCTTATATCCAAGATACAATACCTTTTCACATATGTATGTATCATATATTTTCCTTGGTTTGATAGCATATTCATAAAGAAACTGCAAATCGAACTTGAGATTATGACCTATTAGATAACTATTCTCAAGAACATCTTTGTAATTAATTGGTGAGATTGTCATACAATCTACAATTATTGTTGTTACTTCATTCTTTTTGAAATCTTTATATCCAAACTGAAGTGAAATAAGTTTGTTGATATGACAATCAAGTCCTGTTGTTTCAGTATCAAATTGAACCACAGGAAACTTTTTTATCATCTCAAGGCTCTCTTTGATACTGATATTATGTACTAAATCATTATTTGATTTAATATTTTTACTTACGATGTATAACATTACTTAGTAGTATTGTTTGATGTTCATAATCTATCTCTGCGTTATTTTTAAATAGGAAGTCGCTTCCTATTATTGCAACGATTTTCTTATCACTATTAACTGAAGTTAGGTAGTCTTCTATATTAGTCATAGGTATTGAAGATCCTTTTATATCATATTTAACAAGTGTTCCTGATTCATCTTTTAGTTGAATCTCTGATTTAATTTTCATAATGTTTACTTTAGATTTGTCATAGGATATACCACATATTGACATATCTTTATCAAATTTTTCTATATCGAACAAATCTTTATTAGATAAAATAAAGTCAAGGTTAAACATGGTTTCTTCAGCACCAGTATCTATGAAAGCATAGAACTTACGATTTCCCTCAAATGTTATTTCTATTGTTGGGATGTTTACTTCTGGGATAATAAAATTAAATTTTATTTTATTCATATAATTAGATTTTAATTCTTACAATACATTGAAATACTTTACAGAAATCTCTAATATCTATATGTTGGCTGTATGTTTTGTCTAATACGTCTAAATAGTCGACATACATAGTTCCATTTATATTAAGCAGTTTACTCATAAATTCTGCTAAAAGCAATCTATCTTGCTCTTCTATTATCGTAGGTCTGTATTCACACTTATCCTTCATACGAATAATAGCTTTATCTGTAACTCCACTTGTCTTATTTTTTACTCCTATTGCCTTAAATAAAGTATACATTGTATATGGATAATTTTCCCAATCATATTGATTAAGTAGCATAAGTTGCGGTCTTATAATGTTTGGATCATATGTACGCTTACATGATTCATAGATAGTCATTAAAGTATCAACCGTAAGCTTGTTTTCATTTCTTGTATCAAGTTGCTCACAAGTAACTACAGGGAGTTTAAGTTCACTATTAAAAAGTTTGCGGAAAACTGATGCCTTATCTGGTAAAAAGGCACATTCCAATGCACCATTTTTTACTCCATTTGCTGCAGATAACTTCATACCGGAATCTTTGGATATGATTGCTAATATTTTATCTAAATCTAAATTAAGAGGATAATTTTTACCGATAATTATTTTTTCTTGTTCAAATATCATATAGTTATAAATACATCTGCCAGTAGGCTTAAAATTAAGTACATTATACTCACCAGAATCAGCAAATCTTTTAATATTATAGTGTTTTCTTAAATCTGCTATTGGAATAGGACAATCTGGTGAAACATAAATTGATTTTCCTTTTGGGACTTTTGTGTTAAAATCAATCAATGGACAATTCTTATCTTGAATAAGTCTAAGTAAATTAGAACTAATGATTGTGTTATACTCTGCTTTAAACTTTCTATTATAATATCTTTCGATGTAATACAACGTATATCTCTCTATCTTATTATCGATTAACAAGAATACATTTTCGTTCTTAGCTATTCCTATATTATTCGTTATCATATCTCTTTTCTATTAAACTAATTATATCATTTGGTGTATCTGTCTTTATGTATGATGGAACTTTTGCATTAGTTTCTTCATATGAAAGTATCTCATCTAAAAGACATTGCCAACTCTTGTATGTATAAGTTTTACCTGAACCGTTGTAGAAACTCAATCCGTTCTTCTGAAGTAAATCAGTTTGGTCATAGACATATGTGACTGGTACTTTATCTACTCTACTTATATCTGTAAACAAATAAGGCTGTACTTTATACTTACTTAACTCATCATCTTTTGATATTACTTCTTGCAATATATCAGAATAAAGTTTTGCCTGAATATCATATCTAAAGTTGATAAAGTTCTCACGAAAGTTCCATGCAGGGGTACTGCTTGTTTTTAAATCAACTGGTTGTATCTTCTTCTCTTTATGATTAATAACAAGAAGATCTGGCATTATCTTAATTTTTACTGTTCTTCCTGAAGGTAATGCATAGTCTATTACAAATTGTGATTGATATATATATTCAGTATCTTTTGTGTTCTTCGTGCCAAACAGTTTACTTAAATAAGCATTGTTTCTGAATATAGACATCATATCTTTTGCATCATTCCAGTCCTCTTTTGATACTATTTCCTTCCCGCTTGTCGCAATAGAATAGTAATCAGCATAAGCAGATAATCGTTTATATCTTGCTTCATATCCCCACCGTGTGTAGTAACCACATGCATTGCATGCATCTACTATTGTTTCACTTGGTATGTCCTCAAAAGTCTTTACTGTTGAGGTTGAAACAATATAGTCAAGGACGTTCTTTTCTGACTGAGGAATATCTCCATCATAAACAGCATATTGTTCCAAAGTCTTCTTTCCTTTAGTTATCATACTATCGAATAGAGAACCGAACCTCATTGATGCTGTAGGTTCTGTCTTGTCATGTAATGATTTTAAAGCATCAAATCCAGTCTTTGCATATTTTGCAATAATTGAATATGACCAGGCAGGATAATTATGATAGTCTTTTTCTTCTAATTTAAGTGAGTATTTATTTAATGTATTCATAATTATTTTTTATTGATATAAAAAAGTACTTTGAAATCAACAATGCTATACAAGTTGATTCCAAAGTACACACAAAACTGTTATAACTTCTCTCTTTTAAAAATCTATACAAATATAACAAATTTGTTACAAAAGCAAAAGAAATAACTAATATTTTATAACTGTATTTATTATAATAATATTGCTGCTATTTTTGCATCTGTAAGAAGTTTGTTTGTTTTCGCTTTATTTTCGGACGTAATTGTTTTGATCATATGATAGAATAAGTCTTTTGTAAATAGAACTTTACCGCCTTTTTCCTTGTTATCTATGAAGTCAACAATTCGTTTAATAAGTTTTGATACAGGGGAGTCACTTGTTTTTAGCCATGCTAATGCGTAATTGGCAAAACGTCTTTCAAGTAAAGATGATATATCTGCACGAAAAGAACCATCAGAATCATACATAGTTTCTTCAAGGACTTTCTTTACTGTATCCCAGTCACCAAACAATATTTCTTTTGGTTGAATAATCAGGTGCATTTTGTTTCTCAAAAATGATGTAAACATTGTAGAGAACTTTCCATCATCATTACTAAAACATCCTTTTGCCATCATTGAAATAAAGTTGAGATTTTCTGGTAAATCCCAATCTTTAATACCAGAAATCATATTTGTAAACATTGTAAATGAACGAGGATTACATATTCTGTTTCCTTCTGCATCTGCATTAAATAATTCATTATAGTAAGAGAGAACAAAATTGATACATCTTCCATCTATATCATTCTCCTCCGCCCATTTTGCCCAAGCATCAATGGAGAAAGTTAATGTGAAATTCATAAATCGTGTTCGCTGGGCTTCATCCAAAGAGTTTACATTACTATTTCCATCATCAGGATTATTAGTAAGACAAATAGTTGTCTTTTTGGGAAGTGACCATGATGTATATTTCTGAGTAAGTATTAACTCCATACACGATTGAAGAAGCTGAGGATTGGCTCTTACATAATCATCAAGAACAACAAGAGTTCCATTCTCATTGTAATCAGGAATCCAAGATGGAATAGCATAACCCATTCGAGTTTTTCCAGTTTGTACGACTTTTGTATTACTACCAAGATTATTTAACTGCTGTTCATTAAACCAGATTGTATTAGGAAGTATTTTTACCTTTGTTTCCCCTGTATTATCTTTGTATCGTTTATATACCTGACACTCAAATTCTTTTATAGGGAATCCGATTAAGTCACCTGGCTCATCCATCTCATGCAGAGAGATTTTTGCAAAAGTCATTCCTCTCTCTTGTGCAATCTGTTGTAATAAAGATGTCTTTCCTATGCCTGCACTTGCTTCCAGACTTATTGCTATAGGCATCTTTCCATTTGCTTGTAATTTATTATTATTATCTATTGTATAATTGATGAGAGCCTTTGCATCTCCGATTGAAATTGTATTTGTCATAATATAAAATATTGATTAATTAATTTTTTGTTTTTTAATGAAAACAACAGAAGCACCATTTACCCTGTAACGTTCTAAATTAGTATCTCCGTCTGAGGAAATTACCCATAAGGTATTCTTCGGTGTATTGTGAGGTATTTCAGCACAACCATCGGTAAAATAAACAAGAGCGTCATAACTTCGCCTATTGACAATAAAGTAATCAACTACTGGAGAAAAACTTGTACCTCCACCACCAACTACATTTGTTCTTAACTCCCCATTATATTTATACTTATATCTTATTTCATCATCACATTCAATAACATCAAAATTTGCTTTACTCTTTAATGTATTTATTTGATTAAAGAACTCTATATAATCAGGCATATTTATTGAACCTGAAGTATCAATGGCTACAAGTATATTTGATTTATGTTGCTTTCTATTACCTGGCGAACCTGGAAATCTTTTAGATTCACGTTTCTTTGATTTTCGTATTATTGTTGTAAATTCATTACCAAGATGTCTTCTACAATACCTTTTCCAGTCAGCAACTGGTTTTACTTTTCTTCTCTCCTTTAACACCTCTATCTTTTTTAATATTTTAAGAGGAATTTTATCATTACTTTTTGCTACTTCCTCTTCTGCGGCAAGCAAGATGTCGTCAATACTTTGGTTTAACATCTCCTCCTCTACTTCTGTACTGCATTGATCCCATTCATCATGGCTGTCTATACCGTTCTCCTTTAATTGCTCCAGCACTTTACCACTATTACCTGTTTCATCTTTTTGTTGATTATTGTTATTTTCTTTGTTATTTTCCTCTTCCTCTTCTCTCTCTCCTCCTTCTTCTCCTTTTTCTTTCTCTTCCTCTTTTTCTTCTTGTAATTTATTAAGTAATCTTGAATAGTACTCTCTTGCCCCAAGACAATTATCCCAATTGTACATTGATGCAGTAACAGCAGGGATATTTTCCTGCTTAAGAATAAAAGTATTTATATAACTGTTTACCTCCATATCCGCAGCAATATTCCTTAACTTTTGTTCTTCAGGAGTTACTGATTCATTTCCAAAAATGGTGAAATGGTTAAATGCTATATGTAGTGTTTCATGCTTGAGAACCTCAAACAATGATTCAGTACTTAACTTACTAACAAACTCTGGATTATAGTATAATTTAAACACATTTCCACTCCTACCTACACCAAGTGTGTCTACTTTTTTGGATGGTATTTTAGTAAGAGATGAGAGTATCATACCATAAAATGGTGAGTTTATTGAGAATATCATGCATGCTTTTTCAAATTCCATAATTTAATTAATTCTTGTTTTCCTAAATTCTTTACAAGGTCACTTGGATCTTTACACTGAAGTTCAGTGGGAATACATATATTATAAAGTTTTGGATACATAGCAATTAGTTTCATTGCATTATCTTGTCCTGGATTATTACCTATATGTTTGAAATCATTGTCATACCATAAGTATACATATTTAAACTTGTTAAAAATCTGCTGCATCACTTGTGGTTTTGGAAGATAACCTTCTCCCTGCATTGATAAGGCAGGTACTCCAAGATTACACCATAGACACATTGCATCTTTTCTTGATGACGTAATTATTACTTCATCATTTGATTTATTTTCTGCAAAGAGAAATACCTGTTTCCACAAATCCCATACGGATGAATCGTGCTTTGATAGCCACTTCATTCTTGTGGAGAAAGGCTGATAGACTTTTATAGTTTCATTCCCATCTTTCCACTCAAAGTATGCATAGGCATATTTATCCATTGGTACTGTAATTGTTTCTTCTTTATTATTTATCTTCCTTGTAAAGAAACAATGTGAAATTGGATAGACTTTACACCATGTTGCAAACTCTTTTGTTATACCATAAGAGTTCCAAAATTCAATGTCCCAATCTCGCCACTTTCGTATTTGTACTTTTATTGTTGAACCACTTACAAGATGTATTGTGCCTTTATATAATCTTAATAGATTAGTCTTTGGCAGTGTTGATGTAGCAATATCCATCTTGAGTTTCAACAACGTTTCAGTATAGGTTGAATACCATAGTTTTTGTAACAGCTCTATTGTTGTTCCACCATTGCCTGTTCCAAAGTCTTTCCAATAAATATGACCACCTCTCTCAAAAAATGAAAAAGAGGGGTGGTCATCATCATCTCTTAGCGGTGATATTATTGTACAAGGAAATTTACTTATCCCAATATAGCGTTTGATTATATCTGAGTCTGTTAAAGGTACATCTGAACGATGTATTGGAATAAGTGTTTTATTGGTCTGTAAAATCATTAGAATGGTAAGTCATCAGTTTCTGTTTTGAAGTACTCATCACTAAAAGATGTATCTATTGTAGCATCAACATTTGAAGGAGTAACTTTCCACTCACAAACAGGTTTGGCACTAAAACTGTACTTGTTTGAATCACGCATACTCATAAATCTTTCAATTAATTTATTTGCATTGTTGTACTCTCCTGTCGTTCTATCAGGTAATGCTCCATTTCCTATGTAACCCTCTGGAATAAATGTCTGATAACTTCTATTGTTTTCAGTGGTATTTACACCAAGAATTACCTTTACTCTATTTTCAGGTTGCAAAGCAACATACTGTGCAAGTTCTTTAATATTACCATTGCACAAGGCTTCCCAATTATCTATTGTTAATTTGCCTGGATTCTTGCTGTTTTCATATTTACCTGTTGCCCTATTAAAGATTTGAAATGGAGTAATGTTAAGATACTTGAAAAGAAAAGTAATAATTTCCTCTTCTCCCTGGTGACACAACGAATAAGGTGTACCGATATTTGCTGCTTTACCATCTGCATAAGTTGGTATCTGCTTACCTTTTATCTCATCCTTAGTAGCCCAAGCACATCTTCCATAAGTATCAATAATCTTTCCTTTCGTGTTATCTCTGTTTGTTACTATTTTGTTGCTACATAAATAATCAAGATAAATTATTGGTTTACTTTCAATGTCCTGTATCTGTACAAGAAAACGTATTTTTGTCATCTGTTTCTTTGTACCGTCTGGCTGTGTATATGTCACAATATAATTCGGCTCATCGCTTCCATCTGAGATATTAAAACCATATTTGCGTAATTTAGCATTATCTGGATTGATTGCTAAAATGTTTACTGATGCGACTCCTATATAACGAGGTAATTGTGTAAATTCACCTGGATTTTTACTTGCGTTTACATTCTCTATCATAGTATAATAAAATTAAATTGTTTGTAAATATGTTATTAATAATGTATTTCAAATATGTTTTCTACACCTACTAATTCCAATCTTCAGGAATATCAGCCCATTCATCTTCTTCAGTTGTATCTTCTGAAGTAGAATCTGTTTTGTCTTCCTTATTTTCTTCATCTGGAAAAACATCGTCAAGTTCCTCTTCTTGCTCCTCTGGGTTTTCTAATTCAGAAGAGTCAGAAGAGTCCTCATCTAATGTATTATTCTCTTTGAAAATAGTATCAACCAATTTATCTTCTACCTTTGTATCCTCTTCTTTTTGGTTATTATTTTCAACAGATTTGTCTTTAAGAACTTCAGTGTCTGATATATTATCGATAATATTTTCATCATCACTTGTTTGTTCTGAAGAGGGATCGTAATCACACTTGAATATCTGTGAGAAACTTTTTATTTGTTCATTAAGTACATCAGCCGAATGCAACAAAGATTTCTTTTCTTTCTCTGCAAGTATTCTATATTTCTCATCTATGGTTTTTATTTCTTCCATAACAAGAGTTCTTAATTTCTGTGCTGACTTAATAACTGATTCAACATTCTTTGTGATTTGTTTATTTTCTGTAATCATATTGGTTATAATAATTAAGTAAGTTTATCAAAATTTATAATGTAATATGTATTTGCTTGGTATACTGGAAGTTACAGTTTGAATAAAAGTATCATCTTTAGTGTTATCAAATACTGGAATCCAAATTGTAGGATTTTCACTCCTCATAATTCTTCCTATTGACTGAATTGTAATTCGTGGAGTGCTGCCAAGTTGTGTTATAATACCGTCTTCAATATCAACAAGATTCTGTCCCTCTATAAGTTTCCCAACGGCATAGATAGAATTAATTTCTTTGCAATTAAACTTTTCAAGGACATGTTTAGATTTATCAGTCTTTGATGTAAATGCATTGTCGTTACCTATTCTATGGGCTTGTTCTACTGATGAGCAGAAACACAAAAATCGTTTTCCATCTTTGTTCAGTTTGTTACATATTGTTTTAACAATATTCTCTTTAATACTTCCAAGAAACCGTTTTCTTTTCATCCCAAGTCTAAGCATCTTACGTTTATTTTGAAAAGACGGTTTATTGTTATATATAGATACTGCATCTAAAACAGCATCATTGATAACATTGTACATTTCTTTAGCAGAAAGAACTCTTCCATGCCATGTGAAGTTTTCTACTAAGTTATCAAGAGAGATATGACATATATTTATTCTTGGTGTTGGAAGTATATAAGATTTTATTGCCTTCTCAATAGAAATATATGATTTCTCAAACTTGCCATACAATGACTCAAGAAGATATATTACTTCGTTATTAAGAACTGCCCCAAAAGCAAGTATATATTCACTTTTTATTGTACTACATATCTGTTTACGTTTCTCAGAGTTGAGGTGGGGTACTTCATCAAAAACAAGAAGTCCCCATGATGTATGTGCATACTTGTGCAAAGATGCGTAACAGATAATCTTAACATTATCATATTGTACATTGAACTTGCGAAATTCATGTTTCCAATTCTCTATATTGTTATGCTCAGGAACAACAATAAGACATTTAATGTTCGGATGCTCTCTTAAGAATTTTAGTGCAACGTTACTTTTTCCTACTCCTGTTGCCCATTGACACATAAGTCGTTTATATTTCTTAAGAGAGGAAACAGCTTTATTTTGTAAAATTTCTCTATCCATAATATTCATCTATTTTCTTTGATACATATAACAGATCGTTTGGAATAAACAACTGATCAAACATATCAATAGGTGATTTGGCTGGTATCTCAGCACCTAATCTATCAACAGTTCTATTTGTATAAAAACCAAATGTTACATTTTTGTCATTAATTTCTGGAGAAGCAAAAAGAACAATGTCTATATTCTCAAGAATATTATACTGAGTGTCAAGTAGTTTTCCAACAGTCGCTGGCTTATATTCAGTCGCTCCACTATCAGTAATATTACTATCTACGTGATACTCTAAGAATACTTTAATATCTTCACGCATATTCTGTATTGCTTTTAATATCTTCTGCATATGAATAGCCATATCAGTAAACTTATTGTATCCTACTTGATTTGCCTTCTCAAAAAATTCCTGTCGTATTATGTAAGTCCCATCTGTGATAATAATGTTCTTTATTTTTTCCTGTTTGTCAGCCCAGGAAAGTGCAGTGAGTACTTTCTCATATGTTGGTGTTAAGAACATATTTTCAAGTTCCTTTCCATAATTTCCAGCATACTTAAATGGAAGAGTTCTGTTTATTACTTTAAGTATAATTGTTTCCTTCGGATTTAGGGTACGTATTGACGTTGTTTTACCAGTACCTGTCTTTCCACAAATTAAAATCGTTTTTGCCATGATATTACTTGTTTAATAATTTCTTGAATAATGTGAACAGCATAAGAGTATTCATCTTGTGCTGTTGTCTATAAGATTTAATATCCTTAACTCTTGTATAATATTGAGTAAGCCCAGAGATGTCATCAGGTTTTGGTAACTCCTCAAAGTTGCAAACAGCACCGTCAAAGAAAAGAGGACATATTCCTCCCATATTTCCATTCCTATTGGCAAGTACATAAAGAAATCTTCCAAAATTCTTTAGTCCCATATTTGTGTCATCCTGTATTGTATATCCAAGCCAGGATGAAAGTCCAAACTTAGAAGGATCAAATAAGCCAAGTGCAAGGTCAACATCTCTTGCTGTATATTTTGAATCTCCTAATGTGGCTGAAGAAGGAATCATTTTCTTCTGTTTGATTGCTTCAAGACCCTCACTCTCAGATGCCTGCTGCTGAATTGCAACACAAGTGTAATTATATCTGTTTCGTAGATACTTTACACAATACTCACTCATCTTATCTACTGCATCTTTTATTCGGAAGCCTTGTTCTTTATCTACAAGTCCTATATGATCAACAATAAGAATTTTGTAATGATTCTTATCATTCTGCTCATAGGAATCAAAAACCTCAATCTCATTCTTTGATACACCGTTTGAAATTATCTTATGTGTATTATACTTCCCAACAGTCTTTGCATATTGTTCACATACTCTTAAAATTCCTGTAGGATTTGTATTCTCAGTTTCAAACTGTACACATTTCTCAAAAAACTCTAATCGTTTTTTATATGGCTCTGTTTCAAACTTATCGAGTATATCATCAGAGATAGGATAATCTCTTGATGTTGAACGTAAATCAGTAGGTGAAACACGTATTCCATCAAGTTTATACAAAAGATATGACATATATCGTTCTATAACTTTTTGTATTGCTTCCTCTAATGAAACATAGATGATGTGAACAGAACACCTGTCAGGATATTCATAAGCGTAATCAAGTGCATGAAATACATAGACAAAATCAGCAAAATTGGTTTTTCCAACTTTCTGATTTGCTGTTACAAGAATGTACTGACCCTGCTCTATACCTGGTATCTCAATTCTAAATCTTTGAAATGGAAGAGGAATACAATTTATCCCTCCATTCAAAATGTTCTGTTTCCTCTCTTTAAGGTTCTTTAAAACAGAATCAACAGAACCCGTATTCTCGATTGTATATGCATAATCATCAAACTCACTGTCAGATAATCCAAGAGAGGAAGAGTTTGTACCGTATATCATACAAGTTCCTCCATACACTGGCAGGTATCAATTGCATTTATTGCAGCCTCTGCTGCATCAGTTAATCCAAGTTCCTTCTGTTCCTCAAGGTAGTTTAGTAATGTAGACTTATAAGAATAACTTATACTTCCATCCTTTGAAATTATTTTCTCCTGTTTGAAGATAAAGTACTTTAAAGTCTGCATATATTTAGTATTATTTTCAAATTGAGAAATATATCTCCTTGCAGCACATAAACAGTTGGATATGGAATACTTTGTTCCAAGGTCGTATTCTTTCCATAGAAACTTAAGTCTTTTGACAATTAGTTGCTCTGAACCTCTCCAAGGATATTTATTGTCTTTAAGTCCTGCAGGAAAAAGATTTATTAATTTTTTTGCAAGTTCAGAATAAAACTCATCCCCTATTTTATTGAAATGTGCCTCCATTCCTGCAAGATAACCTTTAACAAAAGCATCTTTCTGGACTTCAGTGGTGTCTTTATCTTCTTCTTGATAAAGACTATCCGCTATCTCTTTAATTTCTGCTAAATTCATTGACATATTTTCTTTAATTATTTTCCAAATTTATTGGTTTGTATTCTTAAAAACAAAAATGTTATCAATATTCTGAAATCTCACATTGCCTACTCCCTATTGATTTTATATCTTTTCTTTGCTCTTCGTTTAATACTTTTAAAGCACTTTCAAGATTTAAAGCAATTATTGTTTTTCTCTTTAAATTGTGAAATCTGATTAAGTAAAGTGTTGCCTTCATTTTTTTATTTTTTAAAAAGTTTATTGATTGGTCTTTTTTTGCTTTAATTTTTATTTCTTCTTTTCTCCTCTTGACGTATTCAAATCCCCAAGAAGAAAGAAAGTAGCAAAGAAAGAAGTTAATTACTTTTATTCTTAATTTTCTAAGAATATATATTAATATATACTATAATCAAAAAATATATATAATATATATTATATAATATAATTACTCTTTTCTTTGGTACTTTCTTTTCTCGCTCCCTTGTCTTCTTGTTTTGAAAAAGAAAAAGAGAAAAAAAAGACAAGAGAGATAACAAAAGAGATAAAAATTTCCTTCTTACACTTATATATATTTTAACACGCGTAAGACGCGGGTTCTCCTTGCTTCGCTCATATATATTATTATACACGCGTATAAAAACTCACACGCACGCGTAGCGAAGAAGTCTTCAGAGCCTTACTGTTTCAAAAAAAAATATAAAGCAAGATTGCAAAAAGAAAGCAGTATCTCCATAAAGGGTATTTATTTGCTCGTATTTCAATCTTAACCCACTAAGTGGATAACTTGTATCACTTTTGAAATAAAGTTGCTTAAATCGAAAATAAATAGCCAATACGGAGATACTGCAAAAAGAAAGAAGAGAAGTGATGAGAATTTTAGTTTTCTCTGATTTCTCTGTTCTCGAGGAAATCTTTGTATTCATCCTCTGTCATCTTGTTGATAAAGCCATCGATGAGAACAAGGATTAACTTGTTAGATTTAAAATCAGAATTTGATTTATTTGTTATGTTTGAATTAATAATTTCCATGATTGAATAATGTTTTGAATGTTTTAAAAACTATTAAAAAAAACAACTGTGTTTCCAAGAATATCAATGATACCCTCTATTTAAAACAGAAACGCCCTTTATTTCAATTCAAATATTAAAGATGAATATTTACTCATCTCAAAAAAGATAATTGAAAATAGGGGCATTTCTGAAAGAAATTTGAAAAGAATAGTTATTCCGTTAATTCGTATTGATAAGACAGAAATAAATAAAAGCAAGTCAAGTATTGGGTCATCAGTTGAATAAATTTTCCAATTCGGATTTCAAATTTGCGAAAAGCAAAAAAATAAAAGTTGATAGTATATATAATTTATTATATATACTAAAATTCATAATTTGAAATTTACTGCCTTTTATTCTCTGTTAGATAATATATATAATAAATTATATATATTAAAACTCAATACGAAGACTTTTTGATTTCTGAAATAATTAGTCGTATTCTTTTGAGGCTTGAAAGAATTAATTTTTTAACTATAAGAAATACTTATAATACTGTGCTAAATTAAAGCACAATCGTATTCCTAAAGCAACAACAAAAAAAGCAAAACCTGCAAGCGACACTAAAGCGATGCGACAAAAAAAACAATTAACGAAGTAACGATTAACGAAAAAAAAGAATAAAATAATAATAAATGAAAAACGAAAAAATAAAGGGGGGACAATTATTGTCCACCCCTATTTTTTCTAAATCATTTATAAAATGCTTTCATCTTTTTGGTCTTTGTTATATTCTCTTTTCCCTCCTGTAAATTGTTCTTCTTTACCTCCTCTTGTATATGTTAGCCATTTTGGCGACCCTTGTACAGTTGTCAACTGTCCTTTTTCGTCTGCTTCCTGATAAAAACCAACTCTAAAAGTGAAATTATCTACCCCTTTCATAAAGTTTGTAATTTCTTTCTTGTCTGCTGCGTGGTTTCTTGCCCAAACGTCAGCGGTTATAATACGCCCTTCTGGGGTTATTCCTTGCATTCTAATTATTGCAATTTCTTCCCCGTCAGCCTTAACGGTTCGCGGGGTAAATGTTAGATTTATCACACCATTTGCAAAAAAATACTCCTTTGCTGAAAAATCGTAATACTCAAAATTTAAATTAGAGTTGTTAAATAATTTAGAGTTTTCTACTTTTGTAGCCATAATTTATTTTGTTTTTAAAAATCTGAGGGGCAAAACTTTTTCTATAAATAGAAATAGGCTTGTCCCTCTTTAACCTATTTCTATTGTTCATATTATTTATATTTTGTTAATATTCTCTCTATGTCGTTTGTTATAATACCTTTGGTATCGTTCTGCTTTAAATTTGCAATATCCCTTATAAGGCTGCAACTCTATACGACAATTAGTAACACAATATAAAACGTGTTCCGCCTTTATCAAGTACTTTAACAAGATAAGGCACAGGGGTTTTAAAACTCCGTTTGTTTTACTCTTTTTCACTTTATTATAATTTTATTTGTTTCTCTCTGTTCTGTGTGCCATTTGAGCAAGCAGCCATTTGAGCAAGCAGCCATTTGAGCAAGCAAGCAGCAACGCCTCTCCGTATGGGGGGTACTCCCACAACCCTATCTAATGCAGGTGGGTTGGTATGGTGTATATTCCGCATCCACAATTCTGACAGATTTCATAGGTTTAACATATAATTTATGTTACAAAAATTTTATACTCACATAAATTGATATATGAAGGTGTTTAGTTTCCACAGATTTATCTGACATTTTAATATGTAATATTTTGCAGATACAGAGATAATTCATTTTCATGCAAATAAGTTGGAATAACATTTTTGTTAATATAAAGAGTTATTACATTGTGAAGTAATAGATATTTATTAATAAAATGGATGGTGAATTAAGAAGCAAGAACATGTATATATGCATGGGTTTGTATAATTTTATAAAGGGATTTTATGATAAATTTTATCCAGAGTGTAAGGGGGAATATGAGCAGATGTATTATTTGGATACATGTGCAATGGATATTATGAAGTGGAGAAGTATGCGATTCAAAACAACGGATGAAACACTGTTTGAGATGTTGAGTAGATTCATTTCATATAAGAGTACACAGCCTTATACCAGAGGAATGCGTTATATACTCCCGTTTTTTGATAGTGATTATGAGTATTATTCATCTCCGACGAAGATAAGAGTTTCAGAATTTTTAGAGTTTTGTGGCTTCAGTGTTACTGGAATTACGATGGAGAGGTTGAGTGTTGTGTTACCATTGTTTAATTGGAAGTATTATGTTCCTGGCGGTAATTCTGAGTGCAAGTCGTGTCCAAATGATGGGAGGAAGACATTTGTGAGGGCTACGGTACATTTTATTGATGGTGATGAGGAGAAGTCGTTACCTGTTTATTATTGGTACTATGTGGATAGTGATGATGTTTTTCCAGATGTGTGTGATGATTTGGTGTTGATGATAGCAGAGAGAAAATATCGTGAAGGTGTTGATGAGCAGTATTTAACTCCGTTGTTTACTGATTATTATAAGGATGATAGTTGTGCGAATCTAAAGGATGTGTCATGTTTTCTTCGTTGGGATGACATTGTATCAAAGTCTGCTAAGTTACATTATGATATAATATTAGATTTCTGGTTGTGTATGCTTGAGGCTTTTTCTGATGACAGAATAGGTTGCTGGGATAGAGTACTTGAAGTTGGCTCACAGTATCCGTATCCTTATTATTTACGAGTAGTTGATGGATATATTAATGATTAATGGGCGTTTATTCCCTTAATATATTTAATTGTTTTATTTACATTTTATAAGTATTTTGTTTTCATCTGTCATATGTATATATAAATTAATTTTTTTGTGGAAAAATTTATATATACTATGAAAAATAATAATCATGACTTCAACTGGCGTAACCCTAAAAATGAAAACGGTTATTTATATGAAGGATATGAGCCAACAGAACCTGTAGAGAGTAAGGCTCAAGTTAACAATCAGCGACCAACTGTATTACCTCCAGAAGGGTCATATAGTAAAGACATGTTATTGCAGGCTATAAACAAGGTGAAACAAAATAGACTTGATAGTTTGAAAAGGAGATATTTTTCCGATTATCTTGATAACATTAGTGATTATGGGATTGTTTCAGGTTACACAAAGACTCATGATGAACACAACAAAAAGAGAGCCACAATAAATAATACATCAATACCTATTGGTAATATCGCAGTAGATACTTATTTACAGTTAAATGCACTTGATAAATCTTTCACAAAACAAAAGGTTATAGATCAACTTGTAAATAATCTTAAAGATGGAGAAGACTTAAAAGCATTTCAAACGGCACTTGCAAAGGCAGGTTATTATCCAAGTAGAAGTACAACAATTCCTGCAAATACAAAAGCAGATGTAAAAGCGTTACAACAGAAACTTATTGCCTACGGCTATGATTTAAAGAATGGTGCTGATGGAATTATCAACAAAGAAACAATAAAGCAGTGGGAACAGTATTCTCGTGATCACAACATAAACAATCATGAATATTACGCCAGTGGTAAGGTAGAACCTGCAACAAAGAAGGCTGCGACTGCCTATTATAAAAAGTTGTTTGATGCATATGTACCTGACCGTAAGAAACCTTATTATACACTGGCTCATGCTGTTGAACCAAGTACCCCAAAAACTATTGGGGACGGTCTTTTAGATGCGTGGAATGCAGCAAAATGGGGTGCTATTAAATTGAATACATTATCAAAGACAAACTTAATTGCTTTGCATGATTTATTAAAAAATGATAATTTTCAATTTAAAGATTTTTTAAAGGAGATGTTGGATAAACAGAAGTCAGAGAATGATATAAAGAACGCCACGAAAGATAATAAACTTAGTTATATAGTGCAGTCGAACCTACATAGAATGAATGATATAACTAATCCTTATATGAGTGAAGAATATAAAAATCATTTTGATCCTATTCTAAAGGATAAAGACGGTAATCATCTTCTTCTGGTAGACATGAATGCAAATCCCTCCCGTGATATGCTTACGCGTATAGTAAGGCAGTTACCTGATAATATGTCATTTGACGGTGTTCTTGCGGCAGATGCTCCAACTAAATTCCAAGGTTCATCATACGGAGATTTATACAGAAGACATTACGCAGATTTGGCGAAGCGTGTTGACACTTCTGCACTTACTCCTGGAGAAATGACTAATATTATAAATGGTTCAGGTTGGATACCAGCATCTCTTTATGCCCCTGCAAGAGGGACTCTTGGTAATATTTCATATAGGGCATTGCCTGAAGGATTGGAGATTTCTGATCGTTATCAGTTTTCATTGCCCAAAAACGTTGGAAATCCAGGGAGTTTTTTCTCGTATGGAACACTTCGTAAAATTTTTTCAGATGCATTCAAGGCAAAGAATAAAACGTCACAGAGATATATAATTCCGTGGGATGTATATGAACAAATAAAAAATAATGATATATATGATGGATATGATAAAAATAAGACATATATTCAAGGTCTTATGGATAAACATTTTTTAAATGAACTTGATGATGTGCGTAATCAAAAACTCAATAATGAGTCAGATGTAAGATAGTACTTTAAATTAATTTAATAGTTAAGCAGTATACTTATATATCTTTTCACAAGATGTTTTGTATTCACAGTCAGTACAGTCCAATAGGTTGTATTGACTGTGTTTTTTTTGTATAACAAATTGCGTATGATAAATTATGTAATAAGTTGGTTGATAAATTAAATAACAAAATTGTTACATTTTATAAAATGATTTACTATATTTGTGTAGAATAAAAAAATATATAACATGAAAATGTACACAAGAGCATTCAATCTTATGAAGGAACTTAATGCATTTGTTAATGAAAATAAGATAACGAAGGATAAGATTGTTAGTATTATTCAGAACCATGACGGTCTTTATCTACTGATGTATTATGGAGAGTGAAGAGATAAGAAATCACGATGAGGACACAGAGCAGGTATGTTATTGTGAGGATTGCCATTCACTGCATGTACTGATAGACAGTCGTTTTATGAATGATGGTTGGGACGGTTTATACTGTAATAATTGTGGTTCGACACATATAGGCAAGTGTACAATGCAGGAATGGCTTAAGGAGGAAGAGAGGCGTGAAAAGATACTAAGAACTACTGTTGAGTGAAACAAATAACTAAGAAGGGTGGGATGTATTTCTACGGTCGCACAATATGCTGCTCAATTAATGATGTATATCAAAAGTTTTGCGAAGATTACAATAAAGAACTTGGGCGACAAGTTTCCTCGTTAGGTCTTGACCGTGTTGGAAGGAGAAAGGAAAGGATACATGGTTTTGGGTTCGTCTTTGTTGGGGGAAATTCTTTTGGTAATAGGTTCATGAAGTATAAGAGGACTAATTGTTATATAGAGGGACTTATGCAAATAAGTTATGTGCGAATGATAGGGATATGGGATTATCCTCCAATTAGTTCTAATGACTTTGAAGATTGGTTGGATTGGATTTTTTCACGTGGAAATAAATGGTTGAGGACTGTTGGAACAAAACAGAAGGTTGGAAGAACAAGTAAAATACTTAAAAAAAGATACAGATGACAGAGAAAAAAATTACTGCTCCTAATGAGGAACAAAAGGTCAAAGAGCCTACAGCACAATTATCTTATGAAGAACTCAAGAATGCTGCAAGTGATATACATATGCAGTATCAGAAGTTACTAAATGAGCATACAAGATTACTTGAGGTACTAAATGATAGGAATTTCGAGTATACACAAGCGTTTCTAGCTTCATTATTTAGGGTTGTTGAGCATCCAGAGATGTTCACAGGCTCATTCGTTGATAAGGCTGTACAGTTGATTGAGGATATATTATTAAGTACAGCAGATAATATGACGATTCACGGAGATAAGTTTTCCAATAATGAGGAAACACAATCAAAGAAGGTCGTAGATTTAAGTGAAGAAGTAAAGTCTTAGATTAAGAAACATGAAGCCAAATAATGTTTTTCTTATTCCTTGTACGGATGTTTCATTTTATAGGGCGTGGATTGAGTTCCTCGCTCCTTACCATAAACTTACTGCAAGAGAGAGGGATGTAGCAGCACGACTTCTTATGCAGTACTTTAGGTTTAAAGAGAACATCAAAGAGAAGGAAATACTGAATGAACTATTGTGGTCGCATGCTTCAAGAAAAGACATTATGCAGTCATTGAAAATATCGCAGGCTCATTTTCAGATAATACTTACTAAGTTAAGAAATGCAGGGTTTCTGGTTGGAATGGAGATAAATCCAAGGTTTATTCCACATAAGGTACAGGGGGATTCTCGTTTTATGCTGGAGGTTGTTTTTGACTGGTCTTCAGAGAATTTACCTATTGAACGTGGATAGTCTTCGTACACATAAAGTTGAACTTTCAGAAATAGCTTCTTACTATGATGTAAATGTTTCTGAGGTAAGGAGTGTAATAAAATCTTATTTCGATTCAATAATAAAGCCTTTAGATTCGCTGCGACTTTATAATGAAGGGAAAATCTACTCAAAGGATGCTTTTAATAAAATTGTGTTTGCAAGTAATATACCATTTATTGGGAGGCTTGGGCTTGTATATAACAGATATTTGAAGTGGAGAATTAATGAGGCTAAATCACAGGTTCAGAGGGATAGGAGTGAATACCATGATAGAGTATCACAGGATGACATCGAACACATTGCTGTAGATATTCTATCAGGTAAAACTCCAAATAAGATAAAAAAGATAAAAGGTAAGGATATTTATAAACGTGTGTGGTATGTAAATGTAGACAGTAAGTGTCTTGCAAGGCAAATCATACTTAAAGATAAAAAGAAGAGTGATGTTTAATATAAAGAAAGTAAGACCATTATTTACAGGTATAGTAACAACTGCAATCAAGTATTCAGGCGAAGTAAAGACAGGTGGTGGACTTTTGCTTGATACTACAAGGATGTCAGGCAGCCTTAATCCTTATCAGACTGTTTTGTCTGTAGGAGCAATGTGTAAAGATATAAAGGAAGGTGATGTTGTTAAGTTAAATTTCAAACGTTATGCTAAAGCAAAGCATACGCCTGGGGCTATTGATGAATCTCAAAATAAGCAGTTTGATAACCTGTCTTTTACATACGAAATTCCAATAATAAACATAAATGACAAGGAGTGTCTATTCCTTCAGAGTAATGATGTTGAGTATGTTGTTGAGGAATATGATATTGATGAGGGGGGATTATTCCAGTAATCAATATATCAAATAAATATCAATTATGTCAAGAAAAAGAATATTAAGAAATAGCGATTTGAAAAGGTATGTTGAGTCGGCATTAGACTATAATATGAATATGCCAAACGTATATGACAGCATGATATATGATGATATGTTCGTTGAGGATAACACAAGATCTATTGGTAGAGGTAGGAGGAAGATTAAAGAAAGTAATGGTTATCATAATGCAGATAAAGAAGAATATCACACAAAAGCAAAGAAGAGATGAAACTTATAAAATTTGATGGTGTAAAATTCGACATAGCGGATGAAGTATTTTTTATTCGTCAAATACGTGAACTATTCCTTCAGGACAAATCAAAGAAGAAAGAAACCTTTTGGAAGCAACTGTCATATTTGTGGTTTATGTGTGATCCACGGAGTACATATATGTACATAACTGATATGGGCAAAAGATCTGATGAAATAAAGTTACAGGAGGGATTTGATAAGGATTGGAAACCATCAGAATTATTGTGTGAAGCCATGGATGTTTATAGAAAGCAAACGGTTACAACATCTGCTATTCTTCTTGAGAGTATGCGTAATGGTATACACCAATTAAGTTCATTTTTTGACGGGTTTGATTTAAATGCACTTGACAAGAATGGTCGTCCAATATATCAAGTTTCAACTATGACAAGTGCTTTAAGACAAATACCTGAACTTGCAAAGGCACTTGCCGATGCAGAAAGGTCATTGGCGAAGGACTTTATGTCAGATGAAAAAGCACGTGGAACAATGGAAAAAGCAGTAGGAGAAGATATATGAAACATGAATCAGTAGAACAGTTTAAAGTAAAAACACTTGAGTGCGGTGGTTTTGTCTCAGCATTCAAGGCATTGCATCTACCTTTTGGAAAAGAGTCAAAAGAAGAAATAGATTCTTTTGCAGATGCTAAGGATAAAGTGCTGAAGTACACAACAACACACAATCTGAATACAAAGGATTTGTGCTTAGTTGCTTCTCTTATAAATAATGGTGATGAGCATGCTAAGATAATAAGAGGTATCGTAGTATGGTGTGAGATACAAGCACCTCGGTATTGGTGGCAAGAATTTGTTACTTATCGCATAGGTGCAGAATGTCTTTCAAGTGAATCTACAATGCATATACAGGGTAAAGGTTTATCAACTGATGAGCTTGTAGATATGAAGGAGAAGTTAACTGAAGGTACTATACAGAAACGTATAGTTATGATTTCATATCAGACATTAAGAAGAATATATAATCAGAGGGTGTATCACAGATTACCTCAGTGGAAAATTTTTTGTGCTTGGATGCGTTCCCTTCCTCTTGCAGATGTTCTCATTTTTGGTAGTAAGGAATGTGCAAAACTGTATTAGTATATGACTAATGATATTGTAGTACAAGTTAATGAATATCAAACTCCTGTTACTAAGGAGTTACTTGAGAGTTATCCAGATGAAGTTCAAGAGCAATTCTTGGACTTCATTAGTACTATACCGTTGGTAAAGTATATGATAGGAGAAAGATTACATGCAAGAGATTTGGAAAGAGATGCTAAAGGAAGAATAAAGGTTGATATTTCCAAACCACATATATTGGAAGATATGGATTATTTCAGACAATCATCAATCTTCTACAAGCAGAATGGATGCTACTCGATGCTAAAACCTAATGGAAATCCAAATAGTGAATATGGTAAATGGTTTCATGAGGAGGTAAGGCGATGCAGAGAGGGGTATGTACGTGAAACAGATGGGGAGTGGGTTACAGGGTTAATGTATTGGTATTTGAATTACAGTCCAATAATGCTTAATAGACTTGCTGAGAACTCGGATATTTATGTTAGGGTTGAGGACTTTCCAGATATGTGGGAGGGTATATATTATAGGTTTCATTATCTTGAGCAAGCAAGACACGCAAGTAAACATGCTTTAGAGTTAGCAAGGCGTGGTTGCAGTAAATCCTATTCATTGGCTTCCATAATGGCACACAATCTTATACTTGGAGAAAATGAAGTCGCCAATAGAAGGGTGACAACTATTCTTACAGCATTTCTAAAAGAGTATCTATCAGACAAAGATGGAACATTTACAAAGTTTGCCCCGATGATTGATTTCTGTGCTGCACAGACAGAGTTTCCAAGGCTTATGTTAAAACGCTCTCCATCAGAAATGATTTGGAAGATGGGATATAAAAATGCAAATGGCAACGAAAGTGGATCATTGAACTCTGTTATGGGGCTTTCTGTAAAAGATGATGAGGGAAAGATAAGAGGAAAGAGGGGTTATATTCTTTTTGAAGAGATAGGAAACTATCCGAATTTCAAGGATGTATGGAATAATGTGAGGGATTCCGTAAAGGAAGGTAGCAGGGTATTCAGCCTTCTGTATGGAGTTGGAACAGCAGGAGATGATGCATCAGACTTTGCAGGTGTAAAAACTATACTATACAACCCTTCTTCATATGATGTTTATGCTCTCGATAATGTCTACGACCAATCAGGTAAAGGATCAAACAAGTTTGCATTTTTCTTTCCTTCATATATGTCAAGAGCAGGTTGCATGGATAAAAATGGTAACTCGGATGTTGTTAAAGCACTGCTTGAGATACTTTATGAAAGGTGGGTCGTTAAACAGAGTGGAGATGCTGCCTCTTTGCTTTCCAGAATAGCACAGATGCCAATAACACCTGCTGAAGCAATCCTAAAAGTAAAGTCTAATATCTTTCCTGTAGTTATGCTAAATGAAAGATTGAGGCAACTTGACCAAGACCAGCACGCTTTTGATGATGTTTATGTTGGTACACTTATAGAAGCATCAGGAAAGGTTGAGTTTCGCTCTACAGATGATATTCCAATACGTCAGTGGAAAGTGGATAATACTGAAACAGGAGCATTGGAAATCTTTGAGATGCCTGCAAGTGGTAATATACCTTCTGGTAGATATATAATAGGTCATGACCCAGTTGATAATGACCACGCAGAATCTACCTCTTTTTCAAGTACAATAGTGTTTGATTTGTTCACAGATAGTATAGTGGCTGAGTATACAGGAAGACAAATGTTTGCAGACGATAATTTTGAGATTGTTCGACTTCTTGGACTTTTTTATAATGCAAAGATTATGGTGGAAGCAAACAAGAAAGGTTGTTATGCTTACTTCTCAAAAAAGCACAGCACATGGATGCTTGCAGATTGTCCTGAATACTTAAGGGAAAGACAACTTGTGAAGTACTCTATGTTTGGTTCAGCCCAAAAAGGAATAAGTGTTAATGCAACACTGAACAACTTTGCAAATTCTCTTACAAGAGATTGGTTGTGTAAAACATATACATCAGAATGTAGGAATGAAGATGGTAATACAGAAGTTTGTAAACTTCCAAATGTATATAAATTAAGAAATCGAGCATTGATAGAGGAACTTATAGGTTATGGACCAAATGTAAACACAGATAGAATAAGTGCATTGGCTCAAGTGATGCTATACCGTGAGGAATTTCTAATTCTGTATGGTGGTTCACCAAGTCAGTCTGATACAGGTCAAAGCGATGTTGCTGATGATGAGTTCTTTGATAGGGATTGGAAAAGAGTTAAGGAGCAAATGCATGGTAATTTGAACTTGTAAAATCGGCAAAACACTATTGATATGAATAAGTATCTAAACAATAAAACCAAGATTGATGGTATACTATTCGACTCCAAGAAGGAGGCAAAGTACTATCTTCGTTTGAAGCAGGATGAGAAAGAGGGGAAGATAACTGATTTGAGGTTGCAAGTTCCTTATGAGATTGTTCCAGCTGTTTATAAGGATGAGGTTAAACATTTAAAAACAAAGGATAAGATAGTAAGAAGACTTGTTCAAAGGGCAATAATATATATAGCAGATTTTGTCTATACCTCAACTTCTTCAGGGAATACAGTTGTTGTTGATTGTAAAGGGTTTAAAACAAAGGAGTATATTCTAAAGAAAAAAATGATGCTCGCTCTAAAAGGAATTGATATAGTTGAGGTGTAGTGTTATTGTAAGTGTTTTATTTAATAAGTAATAAGTATCTCACTAAATATAAATAAGTTTATTAATTATCTGTTAGTAAGTCATTTATATATGTGGCACACTAACATCATTTATATACTTTTGTGTAAACATTAATTATTGGAGAATTATGGAAGATGTAAGTTTTGACATTGGCGGATTACTTTCAGTTGAAGAGGCTGATAAACTTTTTGACGGGAGTAATAAATCTGTAGAGGCAGGTGAGCCAAATAAGAGTTCAAATGAAAAGAAAGATAATCCCACCGAGGCAGATGCTAATCCAGCAGAGCCAGAGGAAGTAAGTGAGGAGAATAAAGAAATCGGGAAAGATACCACAGATGATGGTGACGGTTCTTCTCCAAGCATTTATACTTCCATTGCCGAAGCCTTGAAAGATGATGGTATCTTTCCAGATTTTGATAAAGAAGAATTAGCAAAGGTTAAAACACCTGAAGACTTTGCGGAGTTGTTTGAGTCTGCTATTGAATCGCGTCTTGATGAAAGACAAAAGAGAGTTGACTCAGCACTTGGTAATGGCGTTGAACCAAATGTCATAAAGATGTATGAGCAAACAATACAATATCTTGATTCAATTAATGATGAAGTATTGTCCTCAGAGAGTGAAGCTGGTGAGAACCTTAGGAAACAACTAATTTATAATGATTTTATAACTCGTGGTTATTCACATGAGAAGGCGTTGAAGGAATTGGAAAAATCTTTCTCAACAGGAAGTGATGAGGAGGATGCAAAGGATGCCCTTGATTCGCTTTCAAAGTTTTATAAAAATAATTACGAAGCAGTACAGGAGCAAGCAAGACAGGTTGCAAGAGATATTAAGGCAAAACAAAAAGACAACGAGGATACTTTCAGAAAGATGTTACTTGAAGATGATGTTAAGATAGGAGATGTGCATCTTGATGGAAATACATGCAGGAAGATTTTTGATGCCGTTTCAAAACCTGTTTATAAAGATCCTAACACAGGAAAATTACTTACTGCCGTGCAACAGTTTCAAGCTGAGCATCCTCTTGAGTTCCTTAAACAGGTAGGAATGTGGTATGTCCTAACCGAAGGAGGAAAGAACATAGATGGCTTTACGAAAAGAAAGGTTCATGAAGAGAAAGCCAAGGCGATAAAGGAACTTGGAAGAAAAATTAATTCATCGTCTTTGAACAATGATGGTTCATTGAAATATGTATCTGGTAGTACAGGAAGTAATGACCCATTACTTTCAGATGGTTGGAAAGTTGGATGGTAACTAATTATATTTTTTATGTTTAACTTAAATTTTTTGAACTATGCCTGGACGCATTAGCAACACACAGATGGTTGGAGTAACCTCATGGCGTGGTACGGTGACCAAAGATAATCATATATATGGTCTTTTCCGTTCCGACCCACAAATGGCGAGTGATGTGATGACTGTTCTTATGAGCAGTATGCATCTTCCAACACTTGACACTTATCTTTCAAAGGAAGTGCCAGTCCGTGAGTACGAGGATGACAGTGAACTATTTTGGGACATTGCCACTTCTTCAAGACGCAATATACCTCTTGTAGAAGCAAGACGTGCTGATGGAACAATAGTAACAGAGAATGACCCTACAAATGTAGGTGTCGGATTTGAACCTTTTTATCTTGTCTTCCCAACAGATTGGTTTGCACTTGGGGAAGTTATTTGGGGAGAACTTAATGAAGTATATCCTGTAATTGTAAAGGAGGAAGGAAAGCAGGAAGGAACAAACACAGTATACCTTGTTGAGCCTTTTGGAGCAGAAGGAGCTTCGGGAATTGACCCAAAGCAACTCGTTGCAGGAAAACGTTTCAGTTGGGCTTATGCTCCTGTAGAAGATAATTTCAGCAGGAAAGTAGGAGATGTTCGATTCTCAACCCCTGTATCAATGAGAAGTGATTGGCAGAGAGTAAGGTTGCAGCATAAGATAGGAGGAAAGGAACTTGGAAAACGTCTGTCAGCAAACATACCTGTATCTCGTGAACTAAATGGGAAGATACAGACAGCAATCGCAAATAGATGGATGCTTGCAGTAACTTGGAAAATAGAGGAAACATGGAATGAATACAAAAACAACGCTCTTGATAGAGGTGTTACAACACGTATGGAGAATGGTGAGTATTCTAACTTTGGTCTTTCTGGATTAGCCAATAGGCAGGGGTCAGGTTTCCGCCAGCAGCAAGCAGCTGGAAACCAGACTTATTATACAAAGTTCTCGATAGGACTTATAGAAGATGCTTTGTATGGTGTATCAGCAGGTAAACTCGACTTCAATAAGCGTAAGTTTGTTATTCGTACAGGTGAAAGAGGGGCAATGCTTTTTAGCAAAGCCGCAAAGAAAGAGATGTCAGGTTGGCTTCCATTATATGGTGGGACAAGCAATACCCCATATATAAAGAGTGGTGCATCAACAGACTTTGCACCTAATGGTGTATCAGTTGCTGATCTACAGGTAACTAAATGGATGTCAGCAAACGGACTTGAAGTAACAATAATGGTTGATTCAAGCAAGGACGATATTCAAACAAATAAGATAATGCATCCACTTGGAGGAACAGCAGAATCTTATCGTTTTGATATTTTCTACGCTTCAGATGAAGAGCAGCCTAATGTACAGAAATGTATGATAAAGGGACAGCCAGAACTTCGTGGATACCAGTGGGGTCCATTCTTTAATCCTTTCACTGGAGAATCAAACAATGCTTCTGCTTCATTTGATGAGGATGCTGCGGTTGTGCATTACAAAGCAACACTTGGTCTTGTGATATATGACCCTACACGTTGTATTTCACTTATACCAGCTATTTTGCAAGGTTAGAAACTAAAAGGAGAAGATAATAATGGAAAAGAGAATTGATGCAAGGAAAAAGAATGATGATACAATGGAAGAAGTTATAAAAATAAATCCATTGCGTAATGAGAAAGTCTATGTTCGTTTTGTCCCTAAAGTGGATGGATTGCCTAAAGGTCATGTTCTTTCTGGGGGCAAAGCGGATGGGGCTTTTGTTACACTATGTGTTCCGTTACTTCGTTCAACTGGGGCATATAAGAATGTGCTTACAAATGATGAAAAGGAATTTTTAGAGAATGCATTAGGACTTGATTATAACTCCTTGTCCGTGTACAAAAAGGAAAATAATTATTGGGATACTTTTAGTGTTACGTTGTCTAAGGAGGGTTTACACCTCAACTTGTCAGACCCTGAAGACTTTATAAAGTATAAGGTTCTTCTTGCTAACAGCGAGATTGTCGCTCCTTCTGTAAAGGAGAGGATAGACAGACCAAAGGCAACTTATCAGTTTGAACTTGTGCGGGAAACTGAGGAAGCAACTATTGAAAATGCCAAAATGGATGCAACGATGTCTTCATATAAGGAATTTGGTAAGATTGAAAATAACATCGATACAATGCGTGTTCTTGTTGAATTGCTTGATGGACGCCCTTATGCAATCAATACAAAACCAGAGTTCCTTAAGGCAAGGATAAATACGTTGATTCAGGCTGACCCACGTATATTCTTGAACAATATTACAGATCCTTTGTTGCACACAAAAGTTATCATAAGAAGGTCACAGGAACTTGGAAAGGTTGTGAAACGAGGAGATTATTATTATCTCGCATCAGATGGTTCACCGTTATGCGACAATGGAGAGAATCCAACCCTTCCTATTGCAGCAAGATACCTGAATCTTCCAGCACACCAAGATATAAAGTTTATTCTTGAAAGTGAGGTAGATAAAAACAGAATCTGATATGAAAACATCAGTTGAATGGTTACAGGCATTTAACCTGTTATACAATAACATAGCAAGTGATAAAGCACCTGGTCTTGAGCCGTATGAGATAAGTTATTTTCTTACTACAGCACAAGATAATGTTGTTATTTCGTTGTATTCAGGTTCTTATGGCAAATCATTCGAGGCATCGGAGGAAGTTACTGATTATCTCTCTACACTTGTTAGACAGCAAGAATGTAAAAAGATATTACCTTCTGATGATATAACTATGATTTCAGATAAATCAGTGTTGTTTGAAAATCCTAATGACCTCCTTTTTAGAACATTGGAGTTTTGTACAATAAAATCTGATTGTGGAGAAGATGTACAAATTCCTGTTGTTCCTGTTACACAGGATGAGTATTTCAGAACAGTACGAAATCCATTTAAAAAACAAAACAAAAGAAGGGCATTGCGTCTTGCTTTTTCTAAATGTGATTTATCACAGAGGAAAATGGATGATGATTCAAAGACTTCACAAAGTGATATAAGATGGTATTCAGAGATAGTGTCAGATTTTCCTATTCTTACTTATACAGTAAGGTATATAAGCAGACCAACTCCGATTATAGTTGATAATCTTCCTGATAGTCTTGAGATAAACGGTTGTTCAAAAGCCTCAACCTGTACACTTCCAGAAGCCTTGCATAACACCATTTTGGCTAAAGCCGTTGAACTGGCTAAAGCAACATGGGCAGTATAATAAAAAATTAATTAATTTATTGATATGAGAAATTTTACTACAAATCAAACCCGCCACTTTTATACAGCAGGTATAGGAGAAACAACTGCCGAGATGAAAACAGTTAAGCAGGGTAAAGACAGTCCTGTTTTCGGTTTATTCTTCATGGGGAAGAATGCCGACGGACTTGACTATCGTACAGATATTATAAATCTGAAGAATGTTGTAAGGGTCACTGTGACTAAATCATCGCAGATGGCTATTCCTCTTTTGTCCCATACTATCTCACTTAACACAGATGAGTTTGCAGATGTAAAGGCTCTTGAAGGTAAAACAATAAAACTTTCTATTACTATTCATCAATTATTTGATTACGATGATGATAATTGTATTACGTTTACAGTAAGTCATAAGGTTACTGCAAAAGAAACAGCAGATAAATTATTTAAGGCTCTTGCAGATGATATTGAAAAATCAATGCCTAAAGCAGATAAAAATTTCCCTTACTTTACTGTAAAATCATCTGCAGCAGGTATTGTACTTACGGAAGCCTTACAGAAATATGTGCGAGGTAAACTCACAGGTGAGCCTGTAAAAATATCTGTTGGTTTTGGTCTTGATAGTGATTCCTTTACAGATGATACAGTAATGTTATGGGGTAGGGATAAAATTGAGAAATCTTCAGAAGTGATGCCTGCAAACTATGCCCTTGCTGACTTGGAGTATTTTGCTCTTGGTGAGAGGTCTGATACAAGAAGGGGTTTTGCTTACCCGAATGATGTTACTCCTACATATGTAATCGATCCTAAGAGCAAGACAGAATATGATGTACTCTCCATAGAATATTATTGGTGTGGAGGGGCAGAGAACGTTCAGAAATCACCCCGTCTTATTCAGATAGCAGGAGATACAGCAACAATTAAAGCATTGTGTGATAAGGTATTAGAATTAGTTGGAGATAAAAAACCAACTGTTGGTCCTTAATCTATAAGTATTTTATTAAACTTTTATAAGTAAAGGGGTTGGTATCTTAAAACCAGCCTCTTTTCTTTTTATTTTTGGTTAAAATTAAATAGCCATGACTGTATTCAGCGAATTAAAATTATCCTCTGACCGTGATAAGATTATCATAGATTGTTCAGTAGAAAATCTTGGTATATACAAAGGAATGTATATAAAGGAAATTTTTGTTGACTACTACAAAAATGCAACTCATTCAGATTATCCAAGTGATAAAGCAATATGTGTTTACCATAATACTGACGAACAAGGAATAAGAACTGTACGTGTTTGTCTTGATTCAAGTAATGAAGATGTAAAAACAAAATTTGGAGTTTCTTCTTTCATAGGTGGGATGTTCTATGTTATAGTTAAATATGGTGGAAGTATATCACCTTCTGTTGCCGCATTACCCTGCGGTCTTGATTTGACAGCAGACATTGGTGTTATACTTGATTGGCAGAAAGTGCATGATATTGGGCGGGGTTTTCTTGCAATGATGAGTAACGAGTGTTTTGATACTTGCAGTGATATGTCAAATTTCGACAACTTTCTGATTTTATGGAGTTCCTTGAGAATTGCAATGGAGGCTTGTGATTATGGTATACTTGAAGGCTTATGGCAAAAACTTATAAGCATTAAGCCCATTGAGAAAGTTTCATTTTCTGGTGGATGTGGTTGTGGTAAATAAAGATGATATGATTGAGGTATTAGAGCATAAAAAAGTACTTGAATACGTTAATAGTTATTTCAAGAGATTAACAAGATATGGGTATGTCAAGAACAGTTCAAGACGTTCATTACTTAGGTATATGTCACTAATGGATTTTGTAAACTATCTATATCCTTTTATGACAGATAATGATTATAGTAATCTTGATGCTGTTCTTTTCAAAATGTTTAGCAAGGGTGATTGCATTTTACCATATCCTTTTATCTGTAATAGAAAGTTATCTGTAGGTTCTCCACTTGGGTATAGTCAGATAAGGGTATCTAATAATAATAGAACAGTGAGAATAACTGAAGATACAAATATTAGAATAGTTTAATATGACAACTTTCAGAGAGATAATATATATGGTGTTGGACTTTTTGAAGGAAAGGTCTGACGACGCTTATTATACTGAGGAACATATAATATTTCTTGCTTCCAAGATACGTTCAATGCTTATTGAGCGTAAGTATAAAGCGTCACGGAATACCCCGTTCTCTACGATGTCTGATGAGAATAAACAGCGAATATGTTTAAACCTTGTGCCTGCTATTGAACTTTATGATTCATGTACAGGTGACTGGTTGAAGACTGCACAAAAAGTCCCTGACCTTATGCCTGGAACTGATGCAGATGCCTATGCGATCAGTGACATGATTCATTCACACATTACTTTTATTCCCAAGGAAAGAATGCCATTTGTAGGATATAACAAATGGCTTCATAATGTTATCTATTGTTCTCGTTCAGATGACGGTTATATCTATGCAAGAAGTAATAACAGTCAGTTTATGTACATTGAAAAAATAGTACTTAATGGAGTATTTTCATCTCCAGATAAGGCAGCAAAACTTGAGTGTAATCAAGATGGAGAAACGATGCAGTGTGATATTCTTGACCATAGGTTTCCATTGGAAGATAGTCTTATTCCACAATGTATTGAAATGATAGTAAATACACTTACTAACTCTAAATATGCACCTGAAGATAAGGTGAATAATGCAAAAGATGATTTTGGTGCAGTACAACTGCAAGCACATTCACAGCAACAGAAACAATAAATATTTATTACAATGAAACTTGCTTTTAATAAAATGGCTCATTACCCAGATTTTGAAGATGGCTACACGCTGTATTTAAAGAGAAAACGTACAGACATTTATGTGGATAAGAAAACATATAAACGCATAATCAAAAGATATTGTAGAATACTTGTAAAATCATTGATTGAAAATGGAATTATTGATTTGCCTTGTAGTATAGGGAGTATTGTTGCCGCAAGGATAACGCGGAAACCACAGTATCGTGGAAAGACCTTTGTTGGTTATGGAAAGAAAGATTGGAAGACAGGATTGTATGATGGTAATCTAAAAACATTTGGTATTGTGTTTCTTCCAAATAGAAAGAAACATAAGAATATAAGAGGACTTGGTTTTGTTGCTAACAGAGAACTTTTCAAGACTATTAAGGATAGATATGAAAAAGATAAATGTAGTTGGGAATTGCTTGATTTTAATGATGAAATGATATGATACAAACTACCAACATAAGACGTATAATAGACAGGATTAAAAGGCATCCTATGCTTCGTAATATCCCATTTGAAACGGCTGTTGAGTATACTATTGATTTTATATCACTACTTGGTACACCTGCACTTTATAATGAAAAAGTTGCTATAGTTAAGATAAATGATTGGAGAGGAAGACTGCCCTGCGATTTTGAGCATATGATTCAGGTAAGATCAGCAGAGAATAAGAATATCACATACAGGTCTTCTGGTTATTCTTTTCATTTCTCTAAAGATAAGCCGAGTGAATGTTTAGGTGAGTTTACCTACAAACTTCAGGGAATGGTAATTTTCACCTCAACTAAAGATACAGATGTAGAGATAGCATATAGAGCCTTTGCCGTTGATGATGAAGGTTATCCTCTTATCCCAGACAATACAAGTTTTTTACGAGGTTTGGAGAATTACATAAAACTTCAATGGTTCACTATTCTGTATGATACAGGAGAACTACCACAGAATGTCCTATACAACACACAACAGGAATATGCATGGGCTGTTGGTGATGCACAGAGTGAGTTCTCACGACTTTCGCTTGATGATGCTGAAACATTATTTAATTCGTTTAAGACTATTTTGCCAAGAAATAATGAACATTGGAAGGGATTTTTCACTAATGGTGCAAAGGAAATTTTGAAATATTAGATCATGAAACAGCAGGCATTTATACTTCATAATAAGGGAATGAACAGAGATTTATCTATATCGAAGATAGGTGAATCAAATGCATTTGAGAACCGTAACATAAGAATACAAGCAGTCGATAATGACACATTGTTATCTGTTACTAATGAAAGAGGTAATAGATTGATTGAAGATATATATGTAAATGGGGAACTGCTTGGATACTGTGTTTTAAATGATTATCTCATCCTCTTTACTGTTGACGAAAAGAAAAAAATTAATTTCATATACAGAATAAAATTCAACAACAGTTCTTTCCAGAGTATGCTTATTTTTAGTGGATGGTTGAATATGGATTTGAAACATCCAATTGAAGCATTGCCATCTTATGAAACAGATGATATTCAGAAAGTATATTGGATTGATGGAAAGAATGTGTTAAGGTTTATCAATATATCTGATACATATCTAAAGAAACACTTGCTACCAGGCTCATCTCTTGATGATAAAGAGCCAAGATTCTCCTTTAGACAAGACATAACTTGGTTTGATTCTACACGAGGTGCTAATTCATTTCCTGAAATGGTTATTACAAAAGATGGAAGTGGAGTGAATAGACCTAACGGTGTTGCCCAGTATTTTCTTACATACTACAATAAGAATGGTCAGCAGACTGGTATTATAAGTTCATCATCACTTGTATATTTATCACCTGAAGGTAAAGGTGGTTCTGCTGATGACCATAACTCTAATCGTGTGATTATAGATGTAAAAGCTGTTGATAACGGCTTTGATTATGCACGATTATATGAGATTGAGCGTTCATCCCAGGGTGGTCAGAGCGTTGCATATATAGTAGGGGATATTAGACTAACAGGAGAAAGTGTCACTTTTATTGACGCTGGAGTATCTAAAACAAGTATTGATATATCATCTCTGTTGTTCCTTGGTAGTAATGGTGTCATTGCAAGTACTATGACACAAAAAGACGGAACACTGTTTCTTGGTAATCTACTATCTATTGGAAATAAAACTACTTCAAACATAGAAACTGCAATAAAAAAATATGCCTTTAAGTTGTCTGGAGGGAGTTTTACATATGGAAAAACTTGGGAAAGCATTATTGTTGAGTTCCAATATAGTTCAAATAAGATTGCAGGTAACATACCATATGTTTATTCAGATGGATATTATCCGTATGAAAATCAGTTAAAATATACGTCATCTCAAATAACAACATTTAAGGGAGGAGAAAAGTATCGTTTTGCGTTGAGGTTCATAAACTCAAATGGTTCAACTACTAAATCCTTTTGGATAGGTGATAAGGTTAATCCACTGTATCCTAAAATATTATCTGATGGGACTATTCAGAGGGCTATTGCAGTCTGTAAAATACCATATGAGATACTTGCTGAATGTGCTGATTTTGCAGGTGTTCAACTTATGATTGCAAAGGCTACTTATTCTGATAGGTCTGTACTTGCACAGGGACTTGTTTCACCCACAGTGTTTAATCTGTATGATAGGTATCTTGGAAGAGGTTATGCACAGTCTTCTTGGATTTACAGACCAAAAGGTGGAGGATATACATTTAAGCATTTTATGCCAATCAAAAATTCCTCTAATCTTTTTTCTGAATTGCAATGCAACTATTGGAAAAAAGGTGCATCACCGTTGCCATTTTATTATAAGAAAGGTAATAAGATAGTTAATAAGCCTGAAGGACTTGAGAGTGAGAGAGCAATTTCAATCAAAGTTGTAGTATCTGCACAGAAGATAATAACAAAGTATTGGGGATATATAGAAATTAATTTCTATAATGATATAAATAGTGAAGAGCCAACGAGAACATTTGCACGTCAAATAGGAAATGAATCAAGTTATTATGCAAGCAAACTTGCTCTTATCCGTGACTGGATGCAGGCTTATAAAGATGCCTCAGTTCCACTTCAGTATAGAATAGATGAAACTGAAATGGGTGAGTACTGTGAGCAAGCATTAGATAATGCAACTGTAGATATAAACTTTCTTTTCCCTATTCCATTTGGTAAGCCTGGTACTTCTGTATATAACTTATCAAAACGGTTAATGACTCTGCAAGGAACTGTAGTTGATTACAGTTTTTCAGAGTTTAATAAACAGTATTATTTTGTTGATGAGAACATAGTCACACTTAATTCACCTGAAGTTGATTATAATGCAGTATCAGTTGATAAGAATACAAGTGCTAAATTCCGCATTGTTGGTGTTGCAAAACTTACGGGGAATATAAGTGATTACACTATTGAAACTACCAATGGCAAGTTACCAGGCAATAGAAATGTAGATTTTAATTTTTCAACTCCTAATATAACAAATGATGTCGAGGGTTTAAGTGCTTTCCCTTTATATCTTGAACATGGAACGAAACTAGATTCTGACAATATAACATATAAGCCTGAAACATCAGTGCGTTCATATATGATGTATATGTGGCACAAAGTGGGTAGCATACCAATGTTGAAAGACAATGATGTGTTGGTATCTGAGTTGAAATCAAAAAGATTTGCAAATCTTCATTATTCCTATTTTTCAATATACAATAATTATGAGCGAGATAAAGAACAGTGGAGTGTTAAACCAACTTCTATAAGACATGTCAATATTGCTGGTGCACCATTATATGATATAAAAGTTAGTAACGAAAGCCGCCAATATTTATCAGACATAAACACAATAGTTACGATGCCAGGAAGTGTTAAGTATCCTGTCTATTCCACAAGTTCTTTAGTTCAAAAGAAAGATGCACTTGTACTCGATGAAGAGAAAGACGGTAAATGCAAATCAGATTCTCCAGTCCACATTGCATATAAATCTAATTCGCATGTTGTAATAACTCTCCCTAAAGAGTACGGGTCTGATATTGTACTTCCATATTTATTTACTGATGAGAAAATTAGTTTCCCTGCTGTGGATAGGGACGATATTTCAAAGCCGATTATACCGTGGGGTAGTAAAGAGGATTTAGACAGTGCATTATTGATATTTACAGATAAGGAAAGTGTTGGTTTAAATGGAACTTCAACGAGTGGTTTATTTAAACCCTTCGTTGTTGTAAGAAGAATGTCAGATAATAAAAAGTATATCATGAGTGATGACAATACTATTAATGATAAACTTGCTTATATATTGTCTAATTCAGTAGATGGCTTTGATTACTATGTTCCTACAAGTGATATAAATAATAGTTTACGTCTTATTCCTTTTGACAAAATAAATGCTTTTGGTAGTGATCAAGATGTGTCAATATCATTTAAGGTTAAAGTTAATAAGGTAAAAGAAAATAATGATAAAGACTGGAATATAGCGATTATTGAAGTGAATACACAAGTTCCAATAGATAATATAAGGTTTATGTTAAACCCTAATAATACTGATTGGTATGAGTGTGTGCAAGAAGTCAACCATGTTTCAGATGAAAAGATTGTTGTAATAAATAAACTTTTAACACGTTCTGACTACTCTTTATTTGACTCCATTTCAAAACTGCAAATAAAGTATAATATTAAATTCAAGAATAATGAAGATACATTTATAAATGATAAAGGTGAAGTATTTAAACTTGTAAATGATATAGATTTTCAAAACTCAAAAATATTTGATATTAATATTGACAAAACAACTGAAGAAACTTTTTATTGTGATGTAGATACAAAGTATTCAGCATATGCACCATTAGATGATTTCATAGACCCGACTACAAATACAAAGAATATTATCTTTCGCAATATTGAACCTAATGCCGAAGGGACAGATATAGAGTATATAAAACTTGATATATTTCACAAGTTCTCTGCAATAGGTTTAGCGGGGGCATATAAGTTTCCACTACAAAGTAAATATGAATTGAAATCAAAGAACATTTCAAGTGGAGATAAGTATATCTTCATTGGCGAATTGTATATAGATTACGATTCTGCTGAGGAAGATGTACGTTATGGCGGAATACATGAGAGTGCATTACTTAATAATATTTTCATACCTGCTGGTGATATTGTCACAATCGATAAGAAACTAAAACCAAATTCTTCTCAATCAATAATAGGAAATAGGGGAGATACATATTTTCAAAGGTGGGATAGTTTGAAAACTATTCCAACGGATGATAAAGATGATAATCAGGTTGTTGAGATAGTATCAGCAATGGTAGAGTCCCATATAAATCTTGATGGACGAACTGATATAAATAGGGGAGCAACAAAGTTGGCAAGCATAGATTTAAATAAGTTTGGATTAATTAATCGTGCTTACTCGCAGGCGGATGACTTTAGAACAAGTCGTGTTTTGGATGAAAGTAATAATCTTGATTCTTACCCATCAACAATCACTTGGAGTTTGCAGAAGTCAAGTAATGCAGATATAGATGAGTGGACACGGACTTCTTTGGCTTCAATGCTTTCACTTGATGGTGATAAAGGTTCTCTAAGGGCATTAAGGCGGTTTAATAACAGTATAATCGCTTTTCAAGACACTGGCATTTCTGAGATTCTATTTAATACAAGAACTCAGTTAAGTACAAATTCTGGTGTCCCTGTAGAGATAGCCAATTCTGGAAAAGTTGAGGGAAAGAGATATATAAGTGATAAATATGGATCAGTAAATAAATTATCAATAATACAAGGAAAAGCAGGAATATATTTTCTTGATAACATCAACAAGGCTTTCTGCTCTTTCACAGGAAATGGAATAGAAAATATATCTGATAAGTTTGGTTTTGGTGCATGGTTTAGGTCTTATTTAGGTATTAATGATATTTCAAAAGGTATATCTTATGGAAGTGTTCCTGTATCGTTCTATGATAAGATACATTCTGATATATATCTTACTTTTCCACAATGCAATAATGACCCACCATGTCTTGTTTTTAGTGAGAAACTTGGTGTCTTTACAAGTTTCTACGATTATTATAATACTCCTATGATGGTTAATATTGGAAATAGATTTATCTCATTTAAGAGTGGTAGATTATGGTTACAGAATGAGGGATATTATTGTAATTTCTTTGGGGAACAGTATAACTATAGTGTTACATATAGATGCTCACCAAATCCATATGAAGATAAAATTTGGACAAATCTTGATTATAGAAGTGATACTTACGATGTTCTTAATGATGAGGGGTTGCTTGATAATAAGTGGAATGACAGGCTTTTGATAGATGGTGGAGAAACAAGTGATGGTTTGTATTTCTATAGGAGTAATGAAACCTTTAATAATATAGAGATATGGAATGAGTACCAGCAGACTGGAAATATTGCAAGAAATCCCATCAAGAAATTTAGGACTTGGAGGCTTGCTATTCCACGTGCTATAAAGACAAAGACAAATAAATATGGTTTAGACAGAATTAGAAATCCTTGGATAAACATAAAGTTTGAAAAGAATTTAAAAGATGACAAAAGCAAGAATAGTCAACTTATGCAACTTCATGATGTTATTGTTAAATATTTTGAATAATGGAATTAAATAACAGACAAATATACGATGCCATATATGGTGACCAGAAGTACAATGACAATAATTTTATTGGTCAATTTAATAATGCATTGGATGGTTTAAAGACATTGGATGACTTGTATATAAGCGATGCAGCGATAAGGCAGAAGTTTAAATCTGCACTTAACAATACTGCTTACACAGCAGCAGTTGGTGGAGCATCTGCACTTGCATCAGGACTTACACCAATCATTGGTAATGTTGATAACCTCACATCAACACAAGACGTTTCGCAGCAGCATAGAATGATTAACGATATTAAAAACGTTGGGACAAATGATTATACATCCTATACTAATGTGTTTGATGATTATAACAAATTGAGTACGCTTAATCCTGATTTGAGTTATGGAGCAATACGTGGTGGTAGTACAGGTCAACGCATTGCTAATATAGGGTCATCAACACTTTCTGGGGCATTGGCAGGTTTACAACTTGGTGGTCCAGTAGGGGCAGCAGTTGGTGGAGCAGTTGGTCTTGGTGCTTCAATAGGTGGTCTTGCATATGGTAATAGTCTTGCTAAAGCACAGCAGGGGTTATTACAAAATAAACTTGATTATGCAAACAAGGTTGCTCATTTGAATATTACAGGCAACATTGACAGATTAGCAAATAGACAGTTTAGACAGAACTACTCTAATAGGGCTGACTATGGTGGTTACATTGAAAGGCGACAACTTGATTTGTCAGAGTTCAGTGATAAAGCATTAAAAAGACAGAGGAATGCAAATAGGACTCATTCTGCTTTTCTCGTGCGTAGGTTTGTTGACGGTGGAACATTAATAAGAATTAAAAAATAGTATTGATATGGAAGAGTTTAATACACATGGTGGCTACTTTGCCCCAAAAGATTATACAAGAATAAATACAGGAGGTTCTCATGATGAGAATCCAAATGGAGGTGTTCAGTATGGAACAGACGGAAAGGGTATTCCTAACTTAGTTGAACAAGGTGAATCGATATATGATGATTTTGTTTATTCTGATAAAATAGTTGCAGATGAGAATGTTCTATCAAAATATAAAATTCCAAATAGGTATTCTGGGAAACGTTATTCTGATATTGCCAATTCTTTAGTTGACGAAGCATCGGAAAGACCCAATGACCCAATATCAAATAACGGTATGAATGCGATGCTTCTTCGTCTTGCAGAGGCACAGGAGGAGCAGAAACAGATTGAAAAACAGAAAGAACTTGAAAAGATTGTATCTAAACTTTCTCCTGAAGAACTTGAAAGTCTGTATAACATGCTTGCAAATGAAAATGGATTGAGTCAAGACAATCAACAGACTGAAGTACCGCAGCCAAACACTGAACAGGATCAGCAAGCAGTAGCCAATGAGCAATACCCTCAAGAAGAAGCTATGCAGCAAGAAGGTCCACAAGAAGCAGTACATCAAGGACAAGATATAATGTATGGTGATGAAGTACAGGCAGATGAAGAGTCTGAAGTTAATAATGCAGACTATAGTCAAGACAGTGTACCACAAGGACAGGAGATACATCCAGAAGAAAAAGTAACTCAAGGTGAAGCAGAGCAAGATGGAGTCACAAGGCAATTTGCATCAGGAGGACATCTACCTGATACTAACAATCCTATAGCACAGCGTGATAATACGCTCGTGTCAATTCCACAAGCAGCAGAAATGTATTTTAGAAAAACTGAACCTTTGCCTGAACATAATATTTTTGGTGTTGTGAATCCTCAACCTTCGTTTGGCGGAGAAATAAGACAGGGTTCTATACCTTATGAGCAACTTCTCAAAGAAAACCCAGTCAATCGAGCAATCATGGATCTTGCTACATTTGGAATCTCTGAAATTCCTTTAGCAATAGATGACGCAAAAAATGGCGACTATACAGGAGCTGCTTTATTACCACTTTCATTAATTGGTAGTGGCGTACTTGGAAAGGCACTCGGAAAAGGAGTTAAAGCGGCAAGTAAATTTGTAAATAAAGAAGCAATTAAGGTTGCTAAAGTGGCTCTAAAGAAAAAAGCGTCTGAAATTGCAAAATTAGATAAACTTCTTAACAATGAGATTAAGCCAACAGTAAAAACAATTAAAGCAAATAATAAATCTTTATCTCAAAATATACCAGGATTAAAGAGTGATATATTACCAGAGAATACATTTAACTCGGCAGAACACCCAGATTATTTTTTTAGCAAAAATATATTGAATGATGCAGTACAAGAAGCTACTAACACAGCCAATAATATAGGGTATATCCAACCTGTTGAGGAGGCTGCAAATAATTTATTACATGTTGTTGTTCCTAAGAAAGTTGTAAGAATGAAAAAGCCTATTAACGTTTGGAAAGCGGCAAAGATAGCAGGTTCTATTGCTGGTGCTGGTGAAATTGGTAACGTAGCAATAAAAGGATTATACACTTGGATGAAGCATAGACCAAAAAATGAGCCAGAGGTTATACCTGAAAACAAGCCAGAGGTTATACAAAAAAATGAACAAAAGATTAGACAGAAAAATGAACCTGAGATAAAAAATAATTCAGGTAACAAAACAGAACAAGAAATAGATGATGAAAATACAGGACAGATAAGTTGGGGGTATGAGTATAAAAAAGGTGGAAAGGTACACACAAAACCTACTGTAAATAAGAGAACGCCCCTTGGATTACCTACAATTCATAATATGTTAACTGATCCAAGTTTTCAAACACTTGAAGTGCCAAATAAACAGTATGGATTGCTTGGACCTACAAGATACGAATTTACTAATAGACATCGTGGTGGTAATCCTATACTTCCAACACTTCCCCGTTATGCTGGTATAGGATTAAACTCAATTCTTGCATTGTATAATGCTGGTCAATCACCTGACAGATATTATTCACAAAGCATTAATCCATCTCTTCCATATGCTTCACTGCATCTTACAAATCCTATATATAATCCAGTTGATGAAAATATGCTAATAAATGCAGTTGCAGCACAGAATGCAGGAAACGCATATGCCATAAGAAATTCAGGTCTTGGTGCTTCACTTGCTCCTGCATTACTTGCTAATGATTATAATCTTGGAAGAAACATAGGCGATTCATATATGAAGGTTCGTGATGCAAATAACCAAAGACTAAATGATGTTATTGCAAGACGAAATGCAAATGAACAAACAAGAGGTCAATTTAATTTAGGTATTAATAATACACGTTCAAATATTTTGAATAGTACAAGATTAAATAATCTTAACAATGCATTGAAACTTCAGATGATTAATGATGAGGCTGTTGGTCGTAAATATGCTGCAATTCAAAATACACTTAATTCCATCTCAGAAGGACTTGCAGGAATTGGTAGAGAGAATATGAATATGAACATGATTACAACTAATCCTGCAATAAGGTATAAGATACTACCAGATGGTTCTCTTGCATATCAGAGAGGTGATGGTGGATTTCTTTTAATTAATGATAATGAATAGAATATGGCAAAGTTTATAGTTACAAGTGGTTCACATTTCACACCATACTCATATGATGAATTAATGAAACCTGTTGCATTAGCACAAGCTGCATATGATGCAACAGATGATAATTATAATAAGATAGCCGAAGACACTGCTTCACTTCAAAGATACATATCTGATAGTCCAGAAGATAAAGAGGCAAAGTTACTTTATAATAGTTATATAGATAAACTCAATTCATTTAGAAATGATTTGTGGAATAATGGTATAACATCAGGAACAAGAAAACAGTTTTCAGATGCACGTGCTGCTTATGTTTCTGACATAGGGAGGCTAAAGCAGGCTGTTCAATCAAGAATGGAACGTGGAAAAGCCTATTGGGATATGAAACACAATCATCCTGACCTTATAATGGGTACAGACCCAAGTACAAGTGGACTTGATGCTTACTTAAATGATGCAAACTATGGACAGGATTATTACACTTACAGTGGAAGTGACTTTATGAAACAGGTAGGCATTGATGCTGCTACAAGGGCAAAAGAAATTCGTAGGGAGCTTCAGTTTAAAGGGAAACCTATACCTGGTTACATAACAAGAATAGAGCAAATAGGATATACAAGTGATGAAGTGAATAATGCAACTAATGCAGTAACTAATGCTTTTAATACAGGAAACCGTGATTTTTCTGGTCTTACAGCAGAAGAAAAGGTGCTTGCAGATGTGTTATTGGCGAATGTTGATTCTACAGGGGCGTTCAATAAGGTATCCCCAGAGGAGTTCTCAAGACTTATTAAGTATGGTAGGGATGGATTATCACATGCAATAACAGGGCAGGAAAGAAAAGATTATGCACTTAACTTGTCACAGTATTCAGGTAGTAGACAATCATCACGAAACTCGGACTTTTCTAATAGATATGATGTTAATCGTACAATCTCAGAAATGCAGAGTATGGGTTTCAAGAAGTATGCAAAGAATATGGAGAAGTATACAAAATCATATGAAAATCCTATTTTTATTAAATTACCAGACGGTTCACATAAGGGTATTAATTCAGAATGGGAAATGTCAGAGTATGTGTTTAACACGCCTGGAAGAGAGATGATAAGACGGAAACTTGGTCTTGATGTGGCATTAAGAGGTTCGTACAAGCTTGCTCCAATATTTGGTAAACAGGAAGGAATAACTACTGATAAAGAAGGAGTGCAGCATAAGGTTTATACAAAGTATATAACTGACCAAGAAACAAGAGCAAAGATAGGTGGAGATATTGGCGTATATAATGCAGAAACAGATATTATTCAGTATTCAGCAAGTAGAGAATTTAATAAAGCAAGAAAAGAATATTTTGACCATTTAGATTCGATGCAGAATTTAAATCCAGACATCAATTTTAATAAGGTTGCAATAACACCAGATGTTGAGAAAAAATTAAGAGAACAGAATGATATTAATAAAACAATCAAGTTTTCAGATTTGAAAGCTGCACTTGATGTTATCAATGTACGTGGTGATTTTGCACCAGTTCCTATAGTTGGTACAGATTCAAGTCATGACTATGCAAGAAATAATCTTGGAAATGCTATTTGGAGTACAGCAAATAAAAATTCAGTTAACGGTGTAATTGATAAAGGTTCTGACACAAAAGCAATCTATGAGATAAAGCAAGGTAAAGGTGGCTTTGACAGGGAAGAGAAAGGTATAACAAATATTAAAGAAATTTTCGGAGATGAGAAATTTGACCCTATGAGTATATCGTATATAGATATATCACCGTTTGATATTTCTAAATACGATAGACCTACAGTAAGGTTTGCTGTAAAAAATAAATTAGGTCATGAATATATGGCTGATATGACATTACTTGGAACACAGGCGTATGATAGGTTTACGCAACCTACTGTCCCTATTAACCCAACAAATCCTAATTCTCCAGTAATATCTGCTTTCGAGGCTATAAAGTATATGATGCAACCTATAACTAATCCAAATTTAATATTCACTATGTCTGACCAGAGGTCACAGGAATATGCAGAAAACATATATAACATATTGGTACAATCACAGGCGGCACAAAGATATATGCCTTTGGATTTCGATGGTAAAACCTTTAGTAAAATTTCAGCAAAGGAAATGGCTAACAACAGTGAACATAGAAATAAACTTTACCATGCAATAACACAGTTTACAAATGAATTTGCACGTAATATTCTTGATGTTAATCAACAAGACCATGCACAATGGACAGGCAATCAATCAGCGAATGCACGTGGGTATAATGACTAATTTGAAATGTTATGGAAAACAGAATAAAATCAACTTCAGAATTACAACAGGCAGTATCGAATTATCAAAGTGGTGGGACTGCTGATTCAAGCATAGTAACAACGAATCAACTTAATAATATGCAGCCAAAGAAGCAACCTCAACAGAGTGTTGCTCCTCCTGCTTTAACTTACTTTGAATCACCTGACGAAGTTAATTATAGTAACCCTATACCTACTGACGAATATGAACCAGAGGCACAGGAACAAATAGAACCTATACAGGAGCAACCTGAGCCACAACTACAACCTCAACTCCAACCTCAACCACAAACACAGTTCAAGCCACAACACAGACCACAATACAATACGCAACCACAACATATTCTAACATTTAAGGATTACCTTAAAGATATTGATTCTTCATATACAGAAGGCATCAATACTGATGAAGCAATAAAAGCAGGTTTTGGTTCGTCAAAGTATGATAAGAGTTTCTATAGAGGGATGGATATTGAGGATGCACGAGCAAGAAACCAATCTAATTTGTCTAAGATAGCAGCAGGAACAGCAAAGGGTGTAGTAACTGCTTTCTCAACTTTTTTAAGTGGTACAGTTGGATTAGTCAATAATATAGGGTCTATGTTGTTTGAAGCCGCTTTCGATGCAGACAATGATGGAAAGCACGGTCTTATGGAAGCATTAGATGCTGGAGTGAATAACTATACTGCAACTCAGTTAGAGAAACTTAACAAGGTCAGTAAGGAACTTATACCTAATTATAGAGAATCAAAGGAAAGAACAGAGCAATGGCAAAGAGAGTGGTATAACCCTAAGCATTGGAATGCTAACTTCTGGGGTGATGGTCTTATAAAGACCTTTGGTTTCACTGTTGGTGCAGGTGCAGCAGGTAAAGTATGGGCAAAGGCTCTTGAAAAGGGTATGAGTAGGAAACTCACAAGAAATATTCTAAAGGGTGCTGTCCTTAGTGGGGAAGGGAATATGTCTGCTTTTAATACTCTTAAAAAGGCTATGGAAGCAGCGAAACGAGGAACTCTTACAGGTGTCGACGGCAAAAGTCTTGTTGCTGCATTGGAGGCTGCAAATAAGCAAATCAACAGATCTTCAGTAAGATTGCAGTTATATTGTGCTGCTTTAAGTGCTGCTGGAGAAGGTAGCATAGAAGGAATTAATGCAAGGTCAGAGTTTGAAGAGGAGAATAAAATGAAACTTGAATCACAGTATGTCCGTGATATGTCAAACCTCGAAGAGGAGTTACTCAAAGATGGTGATCCAAGATATGTGTTCAAGCGTAGTGCGATGCTTCCAGATGGAAAGTATGGTGATGTTTCGCAACTCACAGAAGAAGGGAAAATCCATCTTGAAAAGTTGCAAGATGAACGAAGAGAAAAATACCAACGTGATATTGAATTTATGAAAGACCAAGGTAAACGGCTATCGGCAATAACATATCTTTTGAACTTCCCTATCTTGACTTTATCTAACTTTATTCAGTTTGGAAAGATGTATACAGGTGGATATAGCACAAGTAAAAGGGCTGCAAGGTACATAAAATCTATTGGGAAATTAGAAAAGGCTGTTGAAAATGCAGGAGAAGATGTGGTTTTTCAAAGCAAGTATCCAATTATGCGTGACATTCTTCAAAACTCTTTGAAGGTTGCAATGTCAGAGGGTTCTGAAGAGATGTTGCAAGGCACTGTTTCAAGTGCTACAAAGAAGGCTGCTGGGGCAAGACTTGCATCCTTTACCAATGAAGGATATGATATAGATCAGATGAGAAGTGTTGGTAGTTGGTTTAATAGTGCCTTAACTGGTGGTGCTGATTATCTTGATGATACTAAGAATTGGCAGGAGGGGTTCATTGGTGCTTTAACAGGTCTTTTTGGTATGCCAGGTAAAAAGTGGAATGGCGGTGTTGTTGAAGCAGTAAGGGAAGCAAAAGAAAAGAAAAATTTTGAAATGTTAGCAGCCTCAAAACTGAATGAAATTGTACACTCTAAAGATTTCCAAACAAGATGGACTAATTATATACGTCATATGAAATATAACCATGACATCAGTACTGCAACATTTAATGAAGATGAGTATGCTTTTCACACAGCAGATGACAAGCAGTTAATAGGTGATGTCATTGCTTTTGCTGATGCAGGACAGTTAGATGATCTTCTTGATTATGCAGAGGCTGCTGGTGATGTATCTGATAATAAGATTACTGAACTTCGTAGTATGATGGGTGGTGATGAAGACATGTCTTATATTGCTAACCTTTCTAATAATGAATTGAAAAGTAAATTAAAGAACCAGGCTAACCGTGTTATTGATTCAATTAAAGAATATAAACATTTATATGATGTAATTTCCAATGATGCAGGAATTGATGCAACCCCAGAATTTCTGAAGGAGATTATTGCAACTGCAATGGAAATCAATGCATATGAAAAACGCTTTATGACATTGTTTGATGAGGTAATGAATAGTATTGATACTATTCCTGATGCTTATTACGGCAGTAAAACTAAGACATCATCATCTAAAAATGTCAATGACAATAGCATAGTAGAGGGTAAAGATAAGACTATAACAGAATTGGATGATGATGCAGAGGGCGTATCAGAAAAAGAAGATAATGTAGACTATGATGAATTTAGGACTAAGGCAAGTTCTATGAAAATGACTTTAGAAAAAGTCTTTGGTACTTTAATGCCTACAGTGTTACCTTCTAAAATGGCTGCTGAGTTACACGCCACTACAACTAAATTTAAACATATTGCAACTGAATTTGGAGATAAGGCTCTTGTGAAGAAGATTGAAGATATGGAGAAACTTGTAAATGCAAGAAATACATTCTACTATAAACTTCAGACACTGCGTGATGAGGGTGGGCAGAAAGCATATGAAAATGATGCACTTCACCAAGATAATGTTGACGATAAATCAGAAAATGACTTTTATGAGGATATACTTGCTGGTCTTGATACATATGAAAAGTTAAGAGATAAATTACATAGTATGAAAGAAGATTCACAAGAGATTTTCGATTTCCGTAAAGCCTTACAGAGGGTTCGTGATAAAAATCAAAATGCAAAACGATTGCTTAAATATGAAGAGTTACCACGAATGATTAATTCAGTTGCATTATCTTCTTTTTTGCATAACAAACTATCAGATAATCAGAGTGTGAACATAAATAATGTTCTTTATATAATTAATAATATGGTATCTAAAGCACTTGATTCTGATGACTTCTTTGAGAATTATAAAAATTATTTTCCAAGTAGAGAGGAGTTTTTCTCATCTGAGGGATTAACTGGAAACGAAAGTGATAATGATTTATATAATTCATTAATCCAGGCTGCCACAAATATTATAGAAAAGTGTAAAGAGTTATATAACCAAACAAAAGCCGAACCAAGTTCTGAACAATACGATACAGAAGAAACAGAGGAGGAAGAAACCGATACAGAAGAAACCGATACAGAAGAGAAAGAAACAGAAAAGGAAGATGAAGAGGAAGAAGCAGACACAGAAG
>CAMQDS010000004.1 GCA_946999645.1 uncultured Bacteroidales bacterium | reverse complement strand
CCTCTACAATAAAATTCAAATCTTGATTAATCTCAACAGCAGCAATCATTTGCGACCTCTGATAATCCTTGTAACCCTTTACTAAATTTGCATAAGGATTAATATATCCTCCATCTTCATAATTTCCAAACATAATATGACGAATCCCCTTATGTTGATCATCCATTGGATAATATGCAGGGAAAAGTACAGGGTCTGAATGCACTACCTGCATATAAACATCTGATCCTCCATTTAGAGGTCCCCTATAATCAGTAAAATTTCCTGTAAGCCTTACTGATAGTTTAGTTGTTTCAGTAACTTTTATATCAACATTTGAGCGAAGAGTATAATTTTTATTATCAATATTATTATTGAAAGTATTCCTTTTATCAACCTTAAGTATTCCTCCATCTCGTGTAAAAGAACCTGTCACATAATATTTAGCGATTTTTCCTCCTCCCCGTGCAGAAATATTTGCCCTATAACTTGTTGAAAAATCCTTAAAAAGCATATCATACCAATTATTCATCGGATATATATTACGATTTGCTCCTGGCTTTCCTGTCTGCTCTATCTTATCGTAACTATACTTAAGTTCTCCAAGAGGATCCCTTGTCGATATAGCTTCATTATAAGACTTCATATATGTAATAGGGTCTGCAAGCTGCACAACAGCAGTAGGTGCTGACATTGAAGTTTCCAATCTAGCAAATATTTTTGCAGGTCCTTCTATACCTCTCTTTGTAGTAACAAAAATAACCCCATTTGCCCCTCTTGCTCCATACAAAGCAGTTGCAGTAGCATCCTTCATTATAGAAAAACTCTCTATATCATCAGGTTGTAACCTTGCTAAGTCTACAGCCGTGAGTTCTATATTATCTATCAGAATTAGAGGAGCAGTATTTGCACCAAAAGTAGTTATCCCTCTAACAAAGAAATCTGCATTATCCTGACCTGGTTCTCCGCTTCTCTGATAAGCTATAACTCCAGCAACATTACCGGCAAGAGCAGATGTTAAATTACTTGAAGGAACTTTCAGGGTTTCAACATTTATTGAACTCACAGAACCAATGACACTTTCCTTCCTTTGTTTCCCGAATGCTACAATAGTAACCTCATCAAGTTCATTGGCAGAATTTTTTAATTTTACAATGAAATTTGTCACCTGACCTACTTTACAAATCACTGGATCCTTACCGAAAAACTCAAATTTCAAATTATCAGTAGGTTTTACCCCAGACATTTCAAATGTACCGTCCAACCCAGTTATTACTCCCTTTGTTGAACCTATCACAGAGACAGTGGCTCCAGGAAGTGTTTCTGACGTTTCTTCCTCATATACAGTACCCCTGACAGTATTTGTTTGAGCAACGGCAAATGAGGCGACCAGGTTTAGGAAGACACATAAAGCAATCTTTCCTTTAAACATACTTTAGTGTAATTAATAATGTGTAATAATTTTGGTAAAAATAGGAAAGATTTGAGTGACATTAGTTATTATTTTTGTTATATAATTATAATTTTTGATACTGTTTTTAATTTATCTTAAATGCCATTATAAATTTTAAAATTTATTGATTTATATGCTATAAATAAGGGATTATTATATAACTTAGGCAAAGTTTTAAATTTATTTTACATAGTATATTTATAATAAATGAGAATATTTTTACCAGTTATCTTCTTGATGCTTTGCTCGAACACTTTCAGTAAGAATACTGTATATACAAGATATGTCAATCCTTTTATAGGCACTTCTGGTATGGGACATACTTTTCCTGGTGCAGTTCTTCCTTTCGGAGCAGTACAACTAAGTCCTGATACTGATACAATTCCACACAATATAAAAGGAAAGTATCAAAAAAAAGTATACGAATATTGTGCAGGATATAGATATAATGATAATACTATTGTAGGATTCAGTCATACTCACTTTAGTGGAACGGGACACTCTGACCTTGGAGATATTCTACTGATGCCAGGAATAGGAGAAATCAAACTTAATCCAGGAACATCAGACCATCCAGAAAGCGGATATAGAAGCAGATATTCTCATACTACCGAAAAGGCATCTCCAGGCTATTATGAAGTAATGCTTGAAGATTACAAAATAAAAGTCCGCCTTACTGCAACTAAACGAGCAGGTATACACCAATATATATATCCGACAGGTGAAACTGGACATCTTATAATAGATCTTAATCATAGCATATATAATTATGATGGCAAGACTTTATGGGCTGAGATAAGGGTTGAGAACGACACTCTGTTAACTGGCTATCGTATAACAAACGGTTGGGCAAGAACAAATTACACATATTTTGCGATTTCATTTTCTAAACCGATAAAAGAGTATGGATATAAAGATTTGGCACCAATCTATTATAAAGGCGGTTATGGTAAATTCAATCAAAATCATAATTTTCCAGAAATGGCTGGAAGAAAATTAGTTGCGTGGCTTAAATTTGATACTTTATCCAATAATAAACTTACTGTAAAAGTAGGAATTTCAGCAACAGGGACTACAGGAGCAATAAAGAATTTAAGGTCTGAAACAAAAGGAAAGTCGTTTGATGCACTTGCGTCTGAAGCCAATAAACAATGGAATAAGGAATTATCTATTATAGATATAAAAGGTAGCGACGAAGAAAAAACAATGTTTTACACTTCCCTCTACCATACTATGATTAATCCTTCTTTATATATGGATGTAGATGGAAATTATCGTGGGATAGATAAAGAAATACACAATTCAAAAAGCTATAATAATTACACGGTGTTTTCACTTTGGGATACATATAGGGCATTACACCCATTATTAACCCTGTTAAAACCTGATATAGAAACTGATATAATAAAATCTATGCTTTCCCATTATAGGCAGAGTGTGCATGGTATGCTACCTATATGGAGTCATATGGGAAATGAAAATTGGTGTATGACTGGATACCATGCTGTTTCTGTATTGACTGATGCCATTGTAAAAGGTCTTGCAATCAATGGTTCAGAAGCATTAAAAGCCATGAAATCTACTTCCAATGTAAAATACTATGGAAATTTGTGGGAATATATTGATAAAGGTTATGTAAGTATCGAAAGTTCTTCCACTTCTGCAAGTAACACTTTAGAGTATTCTTATGATGACTGGACCATATGGAATGCAGCAAGAACATTAGGAGATACAGTTACTATGAATTTATATAAACCCCGCGCATTATATTACAGAAATGTTTTTGACACCTCCATTGGTTTTTCACGTCCACGCCATAGAGATGGCAGTTTTAAGCAGAACTTTGATATCAAACAGACTACGGGAGAAGGTTTTATAGAAGGGAATTCATTCAATTTTTCATTCCACGCTCCACATGATATATATGGACTAATGGCTTTAATGGGAGGAGAAAAATCTTTTCTAAAAAACATAGATAGTCTCTTTACCTCAAAACTACCTGAGTATTGCTACAAGGATAATGAAGATATTACTTCAGATTGCCTAATAGGAGGATATGTGCATGGAAATGAGCCGAGTCACCATATACCATATTTGTATTCATGGACTTCAGAGCCATGGAAGACACAGTTTTGGCTTCGTGAAATTATAAATCGAATGTACAAACCACAGATAAGCGGTTTGGGTGGGAATGACGACTGCGGTCAAATGTCTGCCTGGTATATATTTACATCACTTGGTTTTTATCCAGTATGTCCCGGCTCTGACCAATATGTTATCGGAGTGCCATATTTTCCATGGGCAAGAATAAAATTACCCAATGGAAATATACTATCGATTAAAGCTGAGGGAGTCAGTGATAAAAATAGATTTGTAAAAAGAGTATTGATAAATGGAAAACCATATAACAAATTATTTATAACACATAATAAACTTCTAAAAGGAGGTGAAATAAAATTTATAATGACATCAAAGCCAAATAAAAACAGAGGTTTAAAAAACTATGAAAAACCGTATTCCATGACAAATGGAGAATAGTGATAAGGCGATTCATCTATGTTCAGCAGTAATGAATATACTATCTTCTTTATATGTATCACTTGTCTTAAAAATAAAGTTATTTGAATAAAAAATATAATCCATATTATTATAAATATTATTAACTAAAAAAACTGTTTATGGCAAAACGATTTCTAATTGTTTTGTTTGTGTTTCTTACAATAGCAACACAAGCATTTTCACAGTCCGCTTTGAAAGGAAAAATCACAAATGAGGATGGTGAAGTTCTTATCGGAGTCAGTGTCCTTGTAAAGGGTACTAAAACCGGTATAATGACAGATGAGGCTGGGAAATGGAGTCTCAACAATATAAAATCAGATGCTATTCTTGTCTTTTCATGTTTAGGATATAAAGAACAAGAAGTACCTGTCGGTAACAAGCATGAATTTAATATCGTAATGAAAGAAGATGCACAGTACCTTGATGATGTTGTTGTAATTGGTTATGGTACAGCTCGTAAAAAAGATGTTTCTGGTGCTATTGCAAGTGTTAATTATGGCAAGGATAAGACTTTGTCATCACTTCCAAATCCAAATGCTCTTTCAGTTTTATCAAGCAGGGTTGCAGGTTTTAGTTATGCACCTACAAGTTCGGCATCAGGAGATAATACAAGTACAATGACTATACGTGGAAAAAATGCAATTCCACTTAACGGCAGTACATCTGCATCTGAACAAAGCATAAACCGTCCATTACTTGTAGTTGACGGAGTATTATTCTTCGGCTCAATTAATGAAATAAACACCTCCGATATACAAAGTATAGATGTTCTTAAAGATGCATCAGCTGCTGCTATTTACGGGTCCCGAGCGGCAAATGGTGTTATCATAATAACTACAAAAAAAGGTAGCGGTAAGAAACCCGCAGTTTCATTTAACTCAAGTTTAAGTCTATCCGATTGGACACGAATGCCTAAAATGGTTAATGATGATGAAACCTTCCTTAAAAATAGATTTTATTGCAGGCAAGCGACTGAAGAGTCTTTTAAGCATAGAAAATGGGAAGACTTTGCAAGCCTTAGTGCTGCTGCTGCAGAACTCATGAATCCTATTGAGAGACAGGCGTTTGATGAGAATGTAAGAACTAATTGGCTCGATGAAATTTCAAGAATAGGTATAGGTCAGAAATATGATTTAAGTATATCTGGCAAATCACAAAGTATAAGTTACTATGTGTCTGGAAATTATACAAGACAACAGGGAATAAGAAAGGGCGATGATTTTGAAAAATATAACATCCTTGCAAAAATGGATATTGACATTACAGAATGGATTAAATTTGGAATAAAAGGAAATTTTCTTAATTATAATTCATGGGGTCAACCAGGAAGAATTCAAAATGCAACTTGGATGTCTCCTTATTCATATACCCATGCCATTCAAAAAGGGTATGAAAATTGGTACAATTCACATCCAGATGGAAAAAATCTTAATCCTTTATGGGGCTCTAATGCTGGTGATTCTTATCTATGGACAGATAAAACTTCTAAGGGTTCAAATATTAATGCTGTATCCTACCTTCAAATAGATTTTCCTTTTCTTTCAGGTCTTTCTTATAGAATAACAGTACAAGGACAACGTAATAACAGCAACAGTGATGAATTTAATCGTCCTGAAATATGGGTAAATACCAATAAAATCTCTGATATGGATAATCCTTCACAGTTTAATTCAAAAGCAGAAGGAAAGACATCAATGAGTAAAAGTTCATATTGGAATATAGATAACATACTCACTTATTATAAGGATTTTAGAAAGCATCATATAGATATAATGGCAGGTTATACACGAGAATATTCAAACAATGAATATCTCGGAGTCGCCTTTAAAGGATTTGACTGTCCTACATTTCTTGGTGTCTATAAAATTGATGCTTCCTATCCAAAGAATCTAAGACCGTCACGTACAAAGATTGAGAGTGCTGCAATAGGTTATCTTGCCAGAATTAACTATAATTTCAATAATACATATTATGCTACATTAAATTTTCGCCGTGATGGATATTCTGCTTTTTCTATAGGTAATAAATGGGGCAATTTCTTTGGAGCTTCGACAGCATGGATAATCAGTAATGAAAAATTTATGAAGAGCCAGGATATATTTGACTTCCTTAAACTTCGTTTGTCTTGGGGGCAAAATGGGAGTCGTTCTGTAAAACCTTATCAAACACTTTCAAATGTTAAAGCAGTAGTTTCCAATAGTGGTTCTATGACCTATACATGGCTTGGAGATGAAAGTGCGTATGGAGTTGCTCCTCAAGGTATTCCAAATAAATACCTAACGTGGGCAACGATTGAAAAACTTAATTTAGGTATTGATTTTTCAACATTTTCTGGTAGGCTGAATGGTAATATAGATATATATTCAGGAAGGACAGTAAATATGATTGTAAATCGTTCTGCACCATATATGTCTGGATTTAATACAGTATATGACAATGTCGGAATGGTAACAAACAAGGGAATTGAATTTAACATCAATTCTGTAAACATAGCAGGTAATGGGAAAGATAGTTTTCGTTGGGAAACAGGTATTATATTCGATTCTAATACCAACTGTGTAAAACATCTTTACGGTAAAAACTATTTAGGAGTAGAAGCAGACGATGTCGCGAATGCCTTAGCTTACGGTTTTGATAGTTTCTATGCCCTTCAAGTAGGACATCCTATAGGCTCAGCATACGATTTCAAAAAACTTGGAATTTTTCAAAGTCAGGATGAAATTGACCATTATGTAAATAGCAAAGGAGTTAAAATACAGCCTGACGCAAAACCTGGTGAACTTAAGTTTGAAGATAAAAATGATGATGGAAAAATAGATAATAACGACCGACGATTCATCGGTTCTCCTGATCCTCTATTTACTATAAACTTAAATAATACAATTACTTGGAAAAATATTTCTCTTTATTTCAATTTCCGTTGGGCTCAAGGTGATAAAGAGCATTTTCTATGGTTTGATCCAAACGCATTTAATACATGGATGACTACAGATGCACAAATGGCCTCTATAAAACCTTGGACAGAAAGTAACCATTCTAACACATATCCAAGATACGGATACGACAATAAATACAAGTATATGTTTTGGAACTCAAGATCATTCCTTAAACTTAAGGATATATCCTTGTCTTATACCTTTGATGAAACACTTATAAGACGAATAGGGCTATCAGGAGCAAGAGTTTACATAGCTGCAACTGACCTATTTACATTAACTGGCTGGTCTGGTTTGGATCCTGAGACTGGAGGTACAATTGCTGGAGACCCAACTTCTTCAAGATTTGGCAGTAATGGCACTTTCAGAACTGTAACTCTCGGTATTAATATGACATTCTAGTTTAAAGGAATATAATTATGAATATAAATAGATTTTCAACAATAGTCATTTCTTTAGGTATCTTTCTTTCAATCCTTAACAGCTGCTTGAAAGATAATGATTTTCTAAAAGAGCATTCCTATAATTTTGATGACAAGACTTTCTATAATACAGAGTCTGATATGGAAATAGGTCTTAATTCGTGCTACGCAACGGTTCAATATCTAATGCTCGGAAACTCACATGAAAGACACTCTTGGATGCTTCAAGGTTTAGGATGTGATACATTCTTTCATAAAAATTCTTTTACCGAATTTAGTGACTGGGGGAAAATGAATCCCGATGGAGGCTGTACTAGACACTGGTTTGATTATTTATATAAATTAATCAATAGGTGCAATACCATAATAGATGTAATAGATGAAAGACCTCAAGTAGCTTATTCTTCTACAGCTAAGAAGAACGGACTTAGAGGAGAAGCAGTTTTTCTACGTGCATGGGCATATAGGTGTCTTGCAGGTATGTTTGGCAGAGTTGTAATACTCAATCACAGGACAACTAAACCTTTGTATAACTATATACCTGATACAAGACAGGATGTTTGGGATTTTGTTAGACATGACTTAATATGGGCAGAACAAAATCTTCCAAAAAATCCACGCAAAATAGGCACAGTTACAAAGGCAGCAGCAGCTACTTATTTAGCAGAAATAAACATAGCCCTCGGTAAATTTAATGAAGCAGTTGAAGCAGCAACAAGGGTTATAGACAAAACAGATGGGGATTACCAAATTATGACTACACGTTTTGGCTCGCGAAAAGATGAAAAGAAAGATCGTTATGGAAATGAATTAAATCCATATTGGGACTTATTCAGAGGTAAATGGGGAAATATAGGCAATGGGAAAGGACGTGAAAAAGCCCAAATTGATAATCCTAATAGTAGTGAAAACAAAGAAGCCATTTGGGTCTGCCAATACAATTATGGAACCTTCGAAAAGGGTGGTAGTGGAGACAGTTGGTGGAGGACTCACTGTTCAGCGACCGAAACAGCCTGGACACCTAATATTTTACTTGGGGATCAAAGTGTAAGAGTTAAAAAAGATGGTAAAAAATTTTATTTCTACGGAAATAATATAGCTTGTTTTCCTAAAGATATAGATGCTCACATAAGTAAAAAATCTGACATTCCAGGTGCTACAGAACTTAATATTTGTAATATTCCTAGAGATTCAACAGGGTCAAAAATTCCGAACCTTGGAAATTTTCTTATACCTGTCGAATATATTTATACTAAACTTTATGATGATCCTCACGATTTCCGTGGCAGTGAAACTATGATGCAGAAGAATTTTTATACTCCAGGTGGTTCCCGTTGGTTAGATGAAAAGGCAGCAATGTATGCAAGACAAAAAGCAGCTATAGGCACTCCTGATGAAGAGACATTTAAGATTTTTGCAAAAGACACTATGTTCATATTTCCTCGTTTATGGAAATTTTCCGATGATTTTCATCCTAACGGCGAGAATAAGGCTTATGACGTAGACTGGTATATGATAAGAATACCAGAAACATATCTTCTACGTGCTGAAGCCTATCTTGCATTAGGGAAGAAAGACAAGGCAGCTGAAGATATTAATGTTGTACGATCAAGAGCCGGAGCTGCGGCTTGCAGTGCAGATGATATTAATATAGATTATATTCTTGACGAAAGAACAAGGGAATTATTCGGTGAAGAGCATAGATGGATTACTCTAAATCGACTTTCTGTAAATCCTAATTGTACATATATAAGTGATCTTTATCCAGTTCAAAATGAAACTACTTCCAACACTATGTATGAGCGAATTAGAAAATATGCCACAGGATATGAGAACGATAAAAAGACGGTACGTGAATTAAGACCCGACGGAATACATCATTATTCTAATTTCAAACCATTTAATTACTTATATCCTATCCCTATACAGGTAATTCAGTCTAATTCTGGTGCTGAATATAAACAGAATACAGGATATTAGAAAATTATGTATAACTAATATAGAGCATCCCATAATACTATGAGTTGCTCTATATTATTGAAATAAATAAAATGAGAAAAATTCTTCTTACTACTTTAATGTTGATAATATGCCTATTTGTCAAAGCCAAAACTATAGACAAAATAAAATTAAAAAATTCAACCATAGTTAAAATAGAAGTATGCAGTGATAATATTTTCCGTGTAAGGATTTCGCCAAATGATACTTTTAAAGAATCCTTAATGGAAAGATATGGAATAATAAAAACAGATTGGCAAAAATTAAAAACAAAAGAAAATAATACAAATAGCAAGTGGTCAGTTTCTACAGGTTCATATTCAGTTTGCATTGATAAGATTAAAGGTATTATTTCAGTAAAAGATTCAAGCGGTAATACACTTATTTCAGATATAAGGTTCATAAATAACAACAACCCTATTTGCACTAAACTTGCCAAAGTTATTAACAATAAATTTTCAAAGTTACATGTAATAAGTAATGGTGGTATTATTGGAGATGATAGTGGCTCTGTTTCAGAAAAAGATAAAAGCGAAAGCGGTAATCCTAACAACAGCAGTATTATAAGGATAAAAATAGAAAATGAAGAACGTTTTTATGGTGGTGGAAGTACTAGTCGTGAACATATCCAACACCGTGGCGAATTGTTGAGGATGTGGACTACCTATCAACACACTGAAATACCAATGCCATTTATTATGAGTTCAAGGGGATGGGGCATATTCAATAATACAACAGCAAAAAATTTTTTTGATATAGGTTATACAGAAAAAGATATATTCAATATATATACTACTGATAAAGAAGTGGATTTTTTTCTTATCCTCGGAAAGGATATGCCTAATATTTTGAATGGATATACCATAATTACAGGAAGAACATATTTGCTTCCAAAATGGGCATATGGCTTATGCTTTGGACCAAATATGCTTGAAAATCAGTTTAATATTCTTTCAGATGCTATAAATTTTCGTCAGATGGGTGTTCCATGTGATGTGTTTTGGCTCGAACCACAATGGATGGAAAAACGGTATGATTTTTCAACAAAGAAAAAATGGAATTATGATAAATTTTCTCCTGAGCCTTACTGGCTAAAAGATAAATATCCCAAAAAGATTTATGAACGCTTATTTATCGGCAAACTTCGCAGTATGGGATTTCATCTTGGGTTATGGTTATGTGAAGAATATGATTTAAGCATACCAGAAGAAGATGCCATTGCAGCAAAAGAAGGTAGGATGCAGTCAGGAAAAGAACATTGGATGGATCACCTTAAAAATTTCTTAGACTACGGCGTAGAAGGTTTCAAGTTAGACCCAGCTCGCACTATTGATGAACACACCTATCGCTCATACTACAATGGATATACAGACAAAGAGATGCACAATCTAAACCAAATACTCCTACCAAAACAAATGTATATGATGACGCGCGAACACCTTGGAAGACGAACATGGCATCATTACACAGCTGGCTGGTCAGGAACACAGCATTGGACAGCTTCTACAAGTGGGGATAATGGAGGAGGTAAAACAGCACTTTTCGACCAATTAAACCTTGGCATGAGCGGCTATATGAACACATCATGTGATGTAATGGCTGTTGAGAAAAAACTTGAAATGCAGAGCCTTCATTTTGGTATGTTCCTACCGTGGGTACAGATTAATAGTTGGTTTTCAATGATGCATCCTTTTTACTATTCCGACAAAGAAAAAGAAATATATAAAGCTTATGTAAAACTTCGTTATAGCCTAATTCCTTACATATATTCCGCGGCAATAGAAGGTGCATTGACAGGTATGCCCATTGTCCGTTCTATGCCTCTAATGTTTCCAAATGATAGAAACACAGATGACATAGTGTATCAATATATGTTTGGCAATAGCTTTTGTGTAGGTATATTCAGTAATGAGATCTATTTACCAAAAGGAAATTGGATAGATGCATGGACAGGTGAAAAGATTGAAAGTAAGGGAGAAATCCTACAACGCAATTATCCTGAAAATAGAGCAGGTCTTCTTTTCATTAAAGAAGGAGCAATAATACCATGTATGTACAAAGATATACAGTACATAGGAACGGATCCAGTAAAACAATTTCTGATTAAGATTTATCCTGGAGAAAAATCGGAATATACCTTATATGAAGATGATGGTCAAAGTTATGAATACGAAAAAGGAGCAATTGCAGCCACTAAATTCACTTGTAAAAGAATAAATAGAAATATTATATTTACTATTAACGCAGTAAATGGACGCTTTTATGGTATACCGAAAGCACGTGACTATTACTTAGAAATTATGAGTGCAATAAGACCTAAAGGTATCACTATAAATAATATATACACAAAAGATTGGAATTATAGTACTGATGGTAAGATAAAACTATGCATTAAAGAATTGGCTCTTGAAGACACATCAACAATAAGAATAACATTTTAAGACTTACTAAATATTATAATGATAAGAGGGTGAACATTATAATCACCCTCTTATCATATTTGTTAATGTCTATCAGTATAACAACCTGAAATATAAGCTTTTGTTGAATCAAGAATATATAATTTATCCTTTACAGCAGAATTTTTTAACAACATTTTTTCAAGTCTGATGTTTTTACATTTTTTAAAATATATAAGTGTAGGTATAACATTCCAGGTTTTCTGAATATATTCCTTCGATTTCAGTTCACTTATATGAGATAACAGTTCTTCTCCCCTGCCATCAATTACTCCTTTACCAGTTAAAGAAATATTATCTTTGCTCTCTGCCCAAAATATACCCTTATGTCCTTTATAATCATATATATTAACAGAACCGACAATAACTGCTCCCTCATTCAGTTTTATGGAAACATTACTTTTAAGTTCAACTGCTCCAGTTAAATATCTCCCCACACTAAAGACTAAGACTCCACCTCCGTTTTCACTTATAAAATTAATTGCTTTCTGAATGCTCGATGTATTATCTGTGATACCATTGCTCCTTATTCCAAAAAAAGAAGCTTTATATTCATTCTGTGCCACTAATTTAAAAACCGATAGTAGTAACATTACATATACTATAAATATCTTTTTCATTTTCTACTGAATTTCTTGGTATTAACGGTTATTATCTGTTTTTTCTCTTTTCTTGCACTCTTCTGCTCTATCAGAACATTTTTCATAACAAAACCATTGACATCATCACTTACAATGGCAGGTCGATAATCTTTTGCTCTTACACTGATATTTACATTTTTCATATAAACATCTTCTGCATGCCTTATATAGAAGCCCCAAGCAGGAAGTTCTTTCCAGTTTGAAAATTCCGGGTATGATTTTTCCAATTCTGGGATTGCCGCAAGTTCTTCTTTGGATGTACCTCTATAAGCATAATCTGGATCTGCCTTTCCCGGATAAACAATTATTATATTTTCCATTCTAATATTTTGAATTTTCATATCAGGTAAACCTAAAATCATACTTGGACATACATTTCTCGGCAAGTCCTCAATCGGTCCCTCATAAGTATAACCAACATCTGGCTTGTCAAATGGTACTTCTGCGTACATATTTTTAATTACGATATTTTTAAGACAAGGAGAGACACCGACACGTCTTCTGGCAAGCCTAATAAAAATCGGATTGCCTGTATTAAGACTCTGAAGACCATCAACATAAATATTTTCTATTGATGCTCCATCTACACTTGCAACAGTAAATGCACTGCGATAAGTATCATATATCTTTATATTTTTAAAATGGAAGTTTCTGAATGTACCTAATGTATATGTACCAAACTTGATTCCATTTGCACTGCTTCTACCGATACAATTTTCCACTAACACATTTTCGCTAATGCCGTAAGAATGATGACTTTTGAAACAGTATGCATCATCAGAAGAATCTATAAAGCAATCTCTAATAATAACATTTCTGCTATCTACAATATCTAATCCATCATTATTCCAATATGCCTTTGCATCTACTTTTATACCCTCTATAAGGATTTTATCACAACTATCATATTGCTGATTCCAACTCGCAGGATTTTTAAGTGTTATATCTTTGATTGTTACATTTTTGCACTTTAAAAAATGTAGATTTTCAGGACGTTTGTCTTCCTTTGGTCTATCCAAAATCAAATTATCTGCAATCAATCCCTTATGTATATAATCAACCAATCTATTTGCTACCTCAAACCCTCGGCAATCAATAGTGCCCTTACCTGTAATACCTATATTATCTTGTTTTATTCCAAAGATAAAAGATGTCCAACCAGCTTCTTTATCCTTAACATAATCCCACGGATTTAAAGAACCGAGTAAAGTTGCTCCATCATCAAAATGTAGAAATACCCCATTTTTCAAATAAACCGAGCCACAGACATAAATACCAGGAGTAAATATAAGACGCCCACCACCATGTTCTGAAACATAGTCTATAGCTGCTTGAATACTCTGTGTGTTAAGTGTTACTCCATCTGGCTTTGCACCAAAATCAACAACTTTAAAGTCCTTTGCTTCAATAGTAAATGTTACGGCAAACAAAATCAATACTGCTGCCAAATAATTTAATAACTTTCTCATCTATATAATTTTACAGGTCCGATAAGTCCCATGGATTTGAGTGGTTGCTTACGTTTAATAACAAATCTCATAGCCACTTTGTTGTCTTTAAGTGAATTCATATAATTTCCCATAAGTGTAGTAACCTTAACTTCTATAGTATTTTCTCCTTCTTTAAGGAATGAAGATATATCAAATATCTTCTCTCCAAACCATCTAATTCCAACACTATTTCCATTTACCTTAAGTTCACAAATTTCACTTACTTTTCCAAGATTAATATAACGAGGAATTGATTTACCAGAAATAATGATAGAAGTTTTATAAGTAATATCACCCATGAAATTCAAATATTCTGTTTCTTTAATATCCTTAAGTTCAGTCATTTCCATCTCTTTTATCCAATTTTCAACACTATGGTGCAATGATAACTTCCAATTATGTACAAAAACAGAATCTTTTCCACATTGAGGTAATCGCTTCCACTCTGGGGCTTTACTTTTATCATGGTTGAAAATAAATAGGTATGATTCAGATGGACCAAATTCAAAATTTATTTTTCCATTTTTAATAGGAAGTCTATATTTACATCCGTCAGTAGGATCATATAGCCATGCCTCTTTTCCCGATATCACATATTTAGGAAAAAGAAGTTCAGTCTTTTTACTTTCACTGATACTAGCATTAACAAAAAAGAAAATATCCTCATTATTATCTGTAACATACCTATTCTGAAGTAGGAATCTGTCAGGATTTGAAATTGTAACGGCATGAGGAAGAGAATACTCATCCATAATTTGCTTATACCACTCAAGATACTTCCCATCAGAAGGTTTTTTCAGCAAAATAAAGTTGTCACTAAATAATTTTAATTTTCTAACTGATTCCTGTATCAAAGAGTCTCTAATATGGAAATCTTTAAGACCAAGTGATTTTTCTGGATATTTTCCTATACAAAATACCGTTCCGCCACTTTTTACAAAAGCCTCTAACTTATTCATAGCTCCTTGAGTAAGACCTTCAACCTCTACAAGAAAGATATTACTGTACTTTTTAGTTCCATAACAAAGCTTACCACCCTTAACTGAGGAATTTTGTAATATAATATCGCTTATATAATCAGCGCCACCTCCATTTTTATGTATAGCTTCCCAAATCAGTGAGGTATATGGAATATTTAGCCTGACTGGGAAAGGTTCCGTCTGAACTCCGATTTGCGTCCACATATCATAATTAGCAGGCAGGATGGCTATATCTGTATACATATCAGCATTTTGTAATATCGAACTTATTCTTGCCCTGTAAGTATTAAGATATTTAAAATATGGCCACCATGTATTTTTTTCATTATAATAACTGCCATACTGAACCCATCCTGGGAAAGCAGCATCACGAGGAGAATAATTGAAGCCATGCCATACAGAATGAGTAGTTCCTGAAAAGACACTCATATCAGAACCCAGCTTCAACAATTCTAAAGAAGTATTGAAAACCAAGTACGTATTAGTCATTTCTTCTGCACTTACTAGTCTTTTACCAGTAAGATGAGCAGCTGATGATACATATTTATTAATCATTGTATAGCCTCTTCCCTTACGATAATCATCATCAGGCATTTCTTCTCCAAGTTTGTGCTTAAGCCAATTAGTAGTCCACGACTCTCCTTCAGGAATATCATATCCTAAAGAACTTTCCAATGGGAAAAAACCACGACCATATGCTTGAGCACGAGATTTTACACCTTTCTTCTTGCACCATGCAAGAAAAGTTTCTGTATACCTCTCATGAAGCAATTCTGCCTTTGTTAATTCAAAATCAAATCGTACCCTATTTACCTTTTCTTGGAATTCATCACTCTTTTTAGCCCCATATTCAAAACTTTCCGAATCGCCAAGACGGCCTACCTTGAACATTGTAAATGGAAGCCATGGCATAAGATCATAGCCTCTTCTTTTAAGAAATTCTTTATCAAAATCAGCTGTCCAATTACAACCCTCCAACTCCATACTATCCACGAAAAAAGCCCTCAAGTGACTAGCGAGAGGTCCTGTCTTCGGTTCGATTGCATTTGACATTCTATTCAAATACCAATCAACTGCTTCTTTATCCATGTGATTTAATATTGATCCTGCAGCCCCTGGTGCACCGTTTATTACACATGCAAACGATTCATACATTACCATAGCATAGAGTTGGTATTTTCCTTTAGGAAGATTAATATATAAAATACCATCCTTTAGCCTATTAGAAACATCTATTACCTCACTAAGATCACTTATAGGATCAGGGACAACAAACAAAGACATTAACTTTGGATTCCTCGCTTGATTGACTTTTGTCACCTTAGGGTCGAGCATTTTAAAAATATTAAATTCTGACATTTCAAAAGGCTTTCCGCCATCAAAACCAATAGTATAAGTAAGTATAGTACAAGCTCTTTGCTTTCTACTTAGATCTTCTGAACCAAAAGGCCAGCCAGAACCTATAATAAGATCACATGTTATATCTAATTTTTCGGCCTCTTTGAAAACAACCTTAAGCATATCTATCCACTCATTACTTAACCAAGTAAGAGCTTTAGTATCCATAGTGTCTGCACCTGGAGGAAACGAAATAGGGTTTATCTCCACACCACCAACCCCAGCTTCCTTTAGCAGATGGAGTTCTCTTACCAATTCATCCGCCTGCACCCTATCACCATTCCACCACCAACGAACAAATGGTCTATAACAACTTTCAGGATTCAAAAAAGAATTATATATATTATTTTTCCCTTTGGCTTGAAGATTTTGACAAAATAAATTCAATATTACCAAAAACAGAAAAATATAGCATACTCTATTTGTTTTCATAACTAATGATTAATAATGTCAATGAGCATCAAACTCAAAATTTAAATGCTACATTTAAAGCTAAACCTCACAAATTTAATCATTACATATCCTGCTCACATTTAAAAGATTGATAAAAATATATAGTAAATGATATTTTAATAGTAGACAAAAAAAGTCCCTTGAAAATCAAGGGACTTTAAAGTGGTGCTGGTAGGAGTTGAACCGACGACACATGGATTTTCAGTCCATTGCTCTACCACCTGAGCTACAGCACCATTGTTTTGGGATTGCAAAGGTAGAAAAAAATTGTCTTGTTCCAAACTTTTCAATAAAATATTTTATCTATTGCAGTAAATGATGAAAAAATACCAATTAATAGGTATTGTATGCTTATTTTCTAATTAATACTTTTGCAACGAAAATAAAAAGTTCTAAAATGACAATACCTAAGGTCCGACAAGGGAACGGACAATATAATATTAACAGTAAAAAGTGCGAGATTGAATTTACAATTTCGCACTTTTTTTGTGAACAAATTATAACAATGTTCATTATTAATAACTTACTATCATGCAAATACTTAAAGATGATATAAAGGATAGAATCCTTAAATATGCCCGTAAGGAGTTTCTTGCTAAAGGCTACAAAAATGCAACTATAAGAAACATAGCAGACAGTTCAGGAATTGCTGCAGGAAATATATATAAATATTTTAAAAGCAAGGACGAACTTTTTTGTGCCATACTTCAACCAGTTATAACGGCTCTTGATCACTTCATAAAATCACATAATGAAGAAAGGCATCTAAATATAGATATTTTCGAGATAGATGAATTTCAGCTTGAATATATAAATTCAATGATAAACCTTATTAAACAATACAGACTCGAATTGAGACTTCTATTGTTTAATGCAGAAGACACCTCACTTCATAATTATAAAGATACACTTGTGAATGAACAAGTTAGAATAGGCACAGAATTTCTAAGACTTCTTAAAGAACGTTATCCTTATATAAAGACCAATGTATCACACCTATTTATGCGTATTACTTGTACGGCATGGGTAAATGTCTTCTCAGAGATAGTGGCAAATGATACTTATTCAGATCAGGAAATAAAACAGGCTCTAAAAGAGTATGCAGTTTATGGCACTGCAGGATGGAAAGAATTAACAACAATAAAAAATATATAAGAAATGATTAAAATACTTAAACGTTTGGGAGCATATATGGGGAAACGTAAACCCCTGCTGCCACTATCAGTTTTTTTATCAGCCATCGATGGGCTACTAGCACTAGTACCTTTCATTTTGCTTTGGCTTATTATTAGAAATCTATTGATGGGTAATACCTCAACGGGAGAAATACCGATATGGCAATATGCACTGGCAGCATTCATAATATCAATTATAGATATTATTATATATTTTGCTGCTTTGATGCTATCACACCTAACCGCTTTCCGTATTGAAGCGACTATGAGGCAAAAAGCAATGACAAAAATAATGAAGGCACCTTTAGGCTTTTTCGATTCTCAGAACACAGGTAAAATCCGCAAAATCATAGATGAGAATGCCAGTAGCACACATACGTTTGTTGCTCACATACTTCCCGATCTTGCATCGAGTTTTGTAACTCCTATAGGAGTAATAATATTGATTATTGCAATAGACTGGAGATTAGGACTTCTGACATTGGTTCCAATAATTTTTGCATTTTCAACATTAGTATATATGATGAATTCATCTGGTAAAGAATTTCAAAGAATGTACCTTGATGCACAAGAAAAAATGAGTTCAGAAGCCGTAGAGTATGTAAGGGGAATTCCTGTTGTTAAGGTATTCCAACAGACTATTTTCTCATTCAAAAGATTTTATAATAGCATTTTAGAATATAGAGAAAAGATAATACCATATACAAGAATATGGCGAAATCCAATGTCTGCTTACACAGTTGCAATCAACTCATTTGTATTCTTGTTAGTACCAGCAGGTATTATTATGATAGGACACGGAGAAAATACAGGTGTCATAATTAGTGATATAATGCTATATATACTCATCACGCCTATAGTTGCATTAAACATTATGAGGTCTATGCAATTGAGTCAAAATATGTTTCTTGCAAATGAAGCCGTAGATAGAGTTGAAAAACTTACAGATATAGAACTACTTAAAAATGGTTCAAAGGAAGTAAAGCCAAATGGATTTGATATAAAATTTGAAAATGTAACATTCAAATATGCAGGAGCCACAAAAAATACAATAAGTAATATAAGTTTTCAAATAAATGAGGGTAAAACAACTGCACTCGTAGGAGTTTCAGGTAGTGGAAAAACAACTATTGCACGACTAATACCAAGGTTTTGGGATATTTTGGAAGGAAAAATAAGTATAGGTGGAGTTGATGTACGCGATTTTGATAAGGAAGAGTTGATGAAATATGTATCTTTTGTTTTCCAAAATATAAGATTATTCAAAATGTCATTGCTTGACAATGTAAGATATGGAAATCCTAATGCAAGCATTGAAGATGTCAACAAAGCAATTGATCTTTCAGGAAGCCGTGAGATAATTGACAAACTGCCAAAAGGGCTCGATACCATTATAGGTTCTGAAGGAACATATCTTTCAGGAGGCGAACAACAGCGTATTATTCTTGCAAGAGCAATATTAAAAAATGCCCCTATCATTATTTTAGATGAAGCAACCGCCTTTGCGGATCCTGAAAATGAATATCAGATCCGTAGTGCGCTTAAACATCTTACAAAGGGAAAGACAGTGCTAATGATTGCACACAGACTGACATCTATTAATGATGCAGATAATATTGTCGTTCTTGAAAATGGAAAGATTAAAGAGTCAGGCACACACACAGAATTAATTGAGCAAAAAGGCGCTTATTATGAAATGTGGACAGAATATCAAAAAGCAATTGCTTGGAAACTATAAAATAAAGACTGTTATGATTACAAAATATTTTCAGAAACTTTTTGCCTTATCAGAAAAAGGTGCAAAAGACTTAAAGAAAGGAATAATATTTTCCACTCTGCTGAACCTTGCCATTATGTTACCGGCAGCATATCTATTCTTTTTCCTTATGGAATATTTAGAGGCTGTCCCTACTAAACACACAATATGGTTTTATCTTATATTAGCCGTCATTATTATAGCTATTATGTTTATAATCTGTCGATTACAATATAATAGTACATATATAACAATATATGATGAAAGTGCTCACAGGCGTATAAGCCTTGCAGAAAAATTGCGCAAACTTCCACTTGCCTTTTTTGGAGAAAAAAATCTTTCCGATTTAACCTCTACAATAATGGAGGATTGCTCTGAATTGGAGCATACATTTTCTCATTCGGTACCTCAATTATTTGCATCATGTATCAGTTTGATAATTATAGCAATATGTATGTTTACATACAATTGGAAGATGTCATTGGCTCTATTTTGGGTAGTTCCATTGGCTTTGCTGACTATAATAATATCAAGAAATAAAATAAAAAAAGGTTATGTATATATTTATAATCTAAAGCGTCATATAACAGAAGAAATTCAAGAAGGTATTGAATGTATACAAGAAATCAAATCCTATAACGGAGAAGAAAAATACGAAAAAAAACTCGCAAAGGATTTAAAACTATATGAGAATGAACTTAGAAATAAGGAGCTTTCGTCAGGCGTTTTCGTTAACATCACAGCAATATTATTAAAATTGGGAATGCCGTCTGTAATGTTATATGGAGCTTATATGTTTAGTCAGGGACAAATTTCACTATTCGTATACTTAGCCTTCCTAATTGTATCAGCCATGGTATTCAATCCTGTACTTGAAGTATGTACAAATATGATAGTACTCTCATACCTTGATGTGCGTATTGATAGGATGAAAGAGATGGAAGCCATGCCTATTCAAGGAGGAGATACAAATATAAAACCTGATAACTATGATATTAAATTTACTCATGTAGGTTTCGCTTATGAAAAGGACAAACAGGTATTAAAAGATATTTCATTTACAGCTAAACAAGGCAAGGTAACTGCACTTGTAGGGCCATCTGGAGGAGGAAAAAGCACAACCGCTAAACTTGCAGCACGATTCTGGGACATAAATAGTGGTACTATAACATTGGGTGGGAAAGACATTTCCAAAATAGAACCTGAGACCTTACTAAAAAACTATGCTATTGTCTTTCAAGATGTAATACTCTTCAATGCTTCAGTTAAGGATAATATCCGTATAGGAAAACTTAATGCAACAGACGAAGAAATCATAGAAGCAGCGAAATCAGCTCAATGTGATGATTTCATAAAGAAGTTGCCTAATGGCTATGATACAGTCATCGGAGAAAACGGCTCTACGCTTTCAGGAGGAGAAAGACAAAGGATATCCATAGCACGAGCCCTACTTAAAAATGCACCAGTAATACTTTTGGATGAAGCAACGGCAAGTCTTGATGCTGAAAATGAGACAAAAGTTCAGGCTGGTATATCTGAATTGGTAAAAGACAAAACTGTCATAATAATTGCACACAGAATGCGTACTGTTCGTAATGCTGATCATATTGTAGTAATAGACGGAGGAGTTGTAAGTGAGCAAGGAAGACCTGAAGAGTTAATAGAAAAGAACGGTGAATTTGCACGAATGATAAAACTCCAACAGGACAATAATTAGACTTCCGATAAACGATTTTCTATCTGCCTCATTACTGAATATTTGCTATATTCGCAACCGTAATGAGGCAGTCTGTTTTCATATCAGTGATTCTTCCGATAAAATTAGAGTGGAATCCTTATTATTCGGTAGACTATAAGTTTATTGAATCAGGAAGTTTAAAACGCGGTACCAGGGTAAATGTTACAATAGTAAAGCAGGAATATGTAGGAGTAGTTGATAAAATAGATGTAACTCCAAATACTGCAATATCAAAGATTTTACCTATAAACTCAATAGCAGAGAGTTTACCGGCAATTTCAGAAGAAGAACTTGAATTATGGCAATTTGTTTCAGAATACTACTTATGTACAGTTGGAGAAGTTTACAAAGCTGCATATACTGAAGATAAAATCATTGAACAAAAAAATTCATGTAATTCATTTAATATTAATGATATAGTATTAAGTGATGCTCAAACAGATGTATACAATAGAATAAATGCCAGTTTTTTAGAAAACAAAACAGTCCTTCTCGATGGAATAACAGGTTCAGGAAAGACTGAAATCTACATAAAATTAGCATCAGAAGTATTAGCAAAAGGAAAGAGTATACTATACTTGATACCTGAAATTGCATTGAGTAACCAATTGGAAGACAGGCTAAAACAGATTTATTCGGACAACCTTATTATTTTCCATTCTGGAATAACAAAAGCAAAAAAACGTGATGCAATAAGGAAAATGGCAGAAGGAAGTTATATACTTTTAGGCACAAGATCATCTATATTCCTTCCACACAAAAACTTAGGTCTGATAATAGTAGATGAAGAAAATGATGTGTCCTACAAGCAAGACTCTCCAGCCCCAAGATATAATGGAAGAGACATAGCCATTGTTCTCGGACAAATTCACAATAGCAATGTAATTTTAGGTAGTGCCACTCCATCATTAGAATCCCTATATAATTGCATTACAGGTCGTTATATACATATTAAATTAAATCAACGATATTATGGGGCAGAGAACGCAGATGTTGAGATTATAGATACAAAAGCCGAAAGACGTAAAAGGGGCATGAAGGGAGACTTTTCTATAAAACTAATAAAAAAGATTAATGAGGTACTTAGTCGTGGCTCACAGGCTTTAATCTTACGCAATGTCAAATCATATTCTCCCTTTGTACAATGTGAAGACTGTGGAGATATTCCCAAATGCCCACACTGTAACGTAAGTCTGTCATACAATAAGAGTACAAACAAATTAATCTGCCATTACTGCGGTTACAGAGAAATTTATACAGGAATATGCCATAAATGTAATGGGATGACATTACCTAAAGGTGCTGGTACTCAAAAAATTGAAGAAGAAACCGTAGAACTATTTCCAAGTGCAAAAGTTGCAAGATTGGATGGAGATTTATCATCTGCAGCGGATAGAAAAAAAATAATCAGGGATTTTGCAGCAGGCAATATAGACATTCTAATTGGTACTCAAATAGTTGCAAAAGGTTTTGATTTCAAGAATCTTATGCTTGTAGCAGTAATCAATGCAGACTCTTTTCTTGGCGTACAAGATTTCAGGGCAGACGAAAGGAGTCTTCAGTTACTCGAACAGTTTAGAGGCAGATGTGGAAGACGGGATACAAAAGGAATCTTTATTATACAAACAGCCACCCCAGAACATCCTATATACAAGAAAATCAAGGGAGAACTGCAAGTTGACAAAGATATAATCTCACAAATGCTCAATGAGAGAAAAATATTTAATTACCCTCCATTTTCACGACTTGTCAATATTATCATAAAAGATAATAACCTCAAAAGAGTAGAAAAGATGTCCTACCTTTTATATGATATTTTTTCAGATAAATTCAATACAATAGGCCCTTATGCACCAGTAATAGATATGATTGGAGGAAAATACATTCGCCATATTCGTATTACCCTTAATAGAGACAAGTTTTCAAAAGATAATAAACATCTTATATACAATAATATAACAACTTTTGAAAGAGATAAAAAATATACTGGTCATATAATTATAGACGTAGATCCATATCAATAGGGGTCTTAAATGTTTTGATACACATCAGTCAAAAAATCTGGGATACTTACATATTATTGTTAAATTTGCCAAATAACCTTTAGAATTTATGGGGAAAGTTATTGCTATAGCAAATCAGAAAGGCGGTGTCGGAAAGACGACGACCGCTATCAACCTTGCAGCCTCACTGGCTGTATTGGAGAAAAAAGTTCTGATAATCGATGCAGATCCACAGGCCAATACGACATCAGGGTTGAATTTTTATCCTGATTCAGATGAACAGAGGACTTTGTACGAAGTTATGATTGGTAAACTTAGTGCTAAAGATGTACTCATTCAAACTGAAATGGAAAACCTACAAATGATACCTTCTCACATAAATTTGGTCGGTGCTGAAATTGAAATGTTGGATGCAGAGAATCGCGAATCTCTTATGAAAGAAGCACTTGCTCCCATAAAAGATAATTACGATTACATTATAATAGATTGTTCTCCTTCATTGGGACTTATAACAGTAAATTCACTTACAGCGGCAGACTCGGTCATCATACCAGTTCAGCCAGAGTTCTTTGCACTTGAAGGATTGGGAAAACTTTTGCAGACAATACGTCTTGTACAGAACGGAGTTAATCCGTCACTTACAATTGAAGGTTTTGTTGTTACTATGTTCAATGGCAGGACTAAAGTACACACACAGGTAGTAAATGAACTTAAAGATCATTTTAAGGATATGGTCTTTGATACAATAATACAGAGAACAATAAGACTGAGTGAAGCTCCATCACATGGAAAACCTATAATTCTCTATGATGTAATGAGTATGGGGACCACCAACTACCTCAATTTGGCAAAAGAAGTTATTGAAAGAAATTCAAAGCGATAAATAATACTATTTTATGGGAAAACCTCAAAGCAGACTTGGAAAAGGATTAAGTGCATTGCTTGACGGTGCAAATATTGACGTTGATAAACTACGTAAACCTGTAGGCTATATAAATAAAGAAGTTGCAGGAGACAACGAAGTACAAGCGACAGCAGATATTCTCAGAATACCTGCTGATATGATTGAGCCAAATCCTTTTCAGCCGAGGATGTCTTTTGACAATGAAGCACTTGAAGAACTTACTGAATCTATACGCACTTTCGGACTAATACAACCTATTACCGTAAGACGAACAAATACAGGAAAATACCAGATAATTAGCGGAGAAAGGCGTTTTAAAGCATGTAGGGCAGCCGGGATGGATTTAATACCTGCATATATAAGAGAAGCCAATGACCAAGGTATGCTGGAAATGGCAATCGTCGAAAATATACAACGGGAAAATTTAGATCCAATCGAGATTGCAATGAGTTACCAAAGGCTTATTGAAGAGTGTATGCTCACACAGGAACAGATGGCTGAAAGAGTTGGGAAAAAGAGGGCTTCCGTTACAAATTATCTGAGACTGCTCAAACTTCCAGCAAAAGTGCAGCATGATCTTAAGGTCGGTATCATCAGTGTAGGACACGCTAAGGTTCTTTTAAGTATTGAAGATAGTGATGTTCAGGAAAAATTATGTGATTATGTAATCAAAAACGAGCTTTCTGTAAGGCAACTTGAAGATAAAATCCATAAGATGTCCAAAAAGAAAGAGGATAAAAAGGCACCTTCAGACCTACCGGAAGAATACTATAAAGTATTGGAACACATGGGTAAATTCTTTAGCAACGATATAAGTCTGAAACGTTCCGAATCTGGTAAAGGGACAATGACAATTAGGTTTAATTCTGATGAGGAAATGAAAAATTTTCTTGGAGCTCTTGAAGATATACATATCAATTAAGGATGAGAAAGTGCCTGAGATACTTTATATTGATTATTCCATTTATATACGTATTTTCTTTTAAGTCAAACGCGCAATTTAAAGAAAAGGCTTTTAAACAGAGTTACGTAGATAAAAGGGATACGAGTGGTAGGGACTCTACAGACGCCATGTTTACATTCAAAGAATTTTTTGGCGGTCTGTCACATAAAAAAGATGAAAGAATCGGAGTTCTTTTTGCCGGGTCCACCGTCTTTATTGGAGCAGGTCAGATTTATAACAAACAATATTGGAAGTTACCTATAATTTATGGTGGAATTGGGGCTGGAATAGGAATGGGTATTGCATATAGAAACAAGTGGAACAATACTGGAGACGAAAAATTCCGTACTATAAGCAATTTATCTTTTATTGGTGCAGGACTTGTATATTGGGGAACTCTTATGGATGAAGTAATAAATTATCACAAAGATATACAGCCTCATGCCGGCAGAGCCACATTATATTCAATCCTTCTTCCTGGTTTAGGGCAGGCTTATAACGGAGAATTTTGGAAAATTCCTATTTATTATGGTTTAATGCTCGGTTCGGCACACTTTTTAGTAATAAATAATATAAATTATCATAGATATAAATGGATACATAATATAGCAACGGCTGAAAATTCTACATATGACGGTCCCATATCTGCAGAAACAGCCCTTTATTATAGAAATGTATTCAGACGATATAGAGATTATTCAATTGTTGCTTTGGCAGGATTTTATCTTTTGCAAATTATAGATGCAAATGTGTTTTCATATATGCAGGATTTTGAACTTTCAGATGATATAACAATGAATATCAGCCCTACCATAATAGATTCATCACCTGTTTATGCTGACAACACCTATGGAAGACCATTCAACAATATAGGACTTCGTTACAGTAATACCTATGCTCCTGAAGGTATAGGATTACGGATAGGATTTACTTTCTGATTGTAATAAGATGAAACTGACATACTTTATTTCACATACAATATTTATTATAATATTATCATTAATTACTTTTACACCACTTGAAGCCTCTGAGAGATTTTTATTTAAGAAAGATGGTTCATTTTTTCTTAAACACTTAAAGGGAAGAAAGGAATTAATTGAGGAGAACAAGAAACTAACAGAAGAGAGAGATTCACTCCAGTGTCTTGTAAATAAATATGCCACAAAGATATCCGATCAGGATAGTATGCGTTCTAAAATCATCAAAATATTTGATGAAAACGACGAAGATAACCTCGGGGCAGGACTTAATCCCGAAGATTATAATGCCGAAGTCACCGACAGCCTTTTAAAAGTATTATGGCATCTGCATAAAAAGACAAGCAGTTCCGATGAAGGTGAAGGTTATGATATGGATTCTGTGCATTTCAGTTCAAATGTACCCGATGAAGTATTTATAGAGAGGCTGAAAAATATGAATTCATTTATTACCCTACCCTATAATGAAACAGTAAGAAATTATATTATTCTTTATACCGAGAAAATGCCCGGTAAAATGAGTCATATGTTAGGACTTGCTAAATACTACCTGCCTATATTTGAAGAAACATTCAATAAATATGACATGCCTGAAGAACTTAAATATATGGCAGTTATTGAGTCTGCTCTAAACCCTCTTGCAGTATCGAGGGCAGGAGCAAAAGGTATGTGGCAGTTCATGTACAATACTGCAAAAATATATGGGTTAAAAATAAATTCATTCGTAGATGAACGCTTGGATCCATTCAAAGCCGCAGATGCTGCTGCAAGATACTTAAAAGATGCCTATGCCGTATTCGGAGACTGGAATCTTGCCATATCTTCATATAACTGTGGCTCAGGCAACGTACTGAAAGCTATAAGAAGAAGTGGCAAAATGGATTTTTGGTCTATCTATAACTACCTACCAAAGGAAACCAGAGGATATGTACCCGCATTTGTAGGCGCTATGTATGCATTTAAATATTACAAGGAACATGGTATAATTCCAGATACTTTAAATCTCCCAAGTAATATAGACACACTTGAAATCAAAAAGAATCTGCACTTTAAGCAACTTACAGAAGTAACATCAATACCATCTGATATTCTAAAACAGTTAAATCCCCAATATATCCATGATATAATACCGGGGAATGATGAAAAGTATATTTTGAGAATACCATATAAATACACAAGTAGTTTCATTGAGAATGAGGATACCATATATGCATATAAGGCAGATGAGTTATTCAATCCTACTGAAATACAAAAAATAAAAAACAACACAGAACAGACTTACGGCAAGACCTGGTATAAAGTCAAGAAGGGTGACTGCCTTGGGAGCATAGCCTCTCGCAACAGGATTTCAGTATCAAAATTAAGAAAATGGAATAAACTGAGGGGCAACAATATACGTGTAGGTCAAAGACTTGTTATATATAAATAAATCACCAACGATATATAAGTTGAAAACGCAGTAAAGATTTGTACGTATGATTCACACTCCATGGAAATGCAGTTATACGTGCCTTAATATATAACTTAATAGAAGAAAATTTACCTGTCTTAAATCCTATATTTCCATACATAGCAAGGCTGTATCCCCTACCATAATATGCAGGCACGGAAAAATTTTCTGGAGCATCTCTTTCATAGGCATAAAGTCTTGATTTCCAAGTATCTGCAAAAAATACTGTTCCTCTTAGATAGAGAGCTTTACTACTATCTATATACCCTGATTCTACATATGCCAAAGAACTGTAATCACCAGTATACACTAAATTTGCACGGACTTTACATAATAATTTGCCTCTTTCAAAAATCAAATCTCCTCTGCAATCAACTCGATTTTCTTTTCTCAATAAATTACTCTTATATACAAGGCGTAAATCACTTCTAAAATTCTTATTTAATGAATACAATTTTCCCATAAAAAAACTAAGTTTATGTAACTTCTTGGTAAGCATTGAATTATAATCGACAGAAAAATCTAAATATTTTGTTTCACAAGCAAAAACAGCCCCTAATTCATCATTAATCTTTGTCAAAGTTTTATAACAACTCATTTTTCCATATTCTGGTGCATAATATCTTGTAGAAAAAGCACACAGGACATTATCCGACAATCTTGATGCAATTCCCCCAATAACAGCAACTCGCCTATTCAAAATATCATATCCAGCTTCACCAAATATATCCGTACCATTAATACAGGCTCTCGAATCTATAGATAATCTTGAATTATAAATACCATTAAAACCACTCTCTACCATACCTGTCATCCCGATTTGACAATTCCTGAAATATAGAGATGTATTAACAGATTGAGAAGACACAACAGGACACTTAATTTTACTCATCCCATCATATTTAAGTACTGGAAAATCAGAGAATATAGATAAAGATAAATTTCCAAATTCACAAGAAGCAGCTACTCCTCTGCATGTTCCACCTGAAAATGATACTGAAGGAGTAACAGACATAGCACGTTTTATAATAGATAGCGGTCTATGGTAATCTTTAATATAAAACCCAGTCCATAAAACCAAACCTTGACCAAATCTTGCATTAAAATCGCCAATAAGAATTTTTGATTTTATTTTCTCATTTCTAAAGACAAAATACCCTCCATATTGTTTAGGTATTGGATCAACCTTCAAATCTATGCTTCTTGCAGACAGTCCTACTTCCAAAGATTGTCCTAAGGTGCTTTTAATTTTAGTGCCATATCCTATTTTATTTGAAGTTGATATATTTGAAATGATAGTCCCTTTAAAATTCATACTTTTTTGTTCCAAACTACCAGGTTTACCCTTATGATCAAGGGAAATAAATGGTAATAAAGCTGACACAAAGTCTTTTGAAAACCCGTCAATTAGTGATAGTTCCTCATATGACAGGATTTCCCCATTTTCCGATATATATTCCAAAACAGAGGCTACCTGATATGGAGAAAAAAGCCCGGATGAAAGTAATTTTTCTCTTGATGAAAAATTTATTCTAATGGGTCTTGATTTTAACTCATAATATTTTTCTATATCAGAAAGGTCAAGCATTTCCATTGAAGGAACACCTGCAAGGTATAGGATATTCTTTTCAATATCCTGTCCCATAATACAATGGGTAAGTAATAGAGCAATAATAAATAAACCCTGTCTCAATCTCATTTTTTCTTGCAATATAAACAAGGAATAGTGACGGGAACAATATTGTAAAAAACCAAATACGATTCTTTAATAAATAAATACCATTCTTTATTATAACACTACTATTTATGACATTTTGCCTAAAAATTTAATCCATTTATCATTTTTAAATGTTAAATTTGCATTTTTAATAGATTTAGAAATGGGAAAAATTAATCTGTTAGACAAAACTTTCAAGACATTCATCCCAAATGAGGAGATAACCAAGGCAATAGACAAGATTGCTGCAGAAATTAATGCGGATTACAAGGACACAAAAGAAGTACCCGTATTGCTATGTATCTTGAACGGTTCTATCTTGTTTACAGCCGAACTGATGAAAAGGCTCAACTTTAATTTTGAGTTAGTATCCATGAAACTTTCTTCCTATAATGGCACGGCATCCACAGGAAAAGTGAGAGAAGTAATGGGATTGACAGGCAGTGTAAAAGATAGGAAAGTAATAATCATAGAAGATATAGTTGATACTGGGACAACAATAGTGGATCTTGAAAGAATCCTGAAAGAAAAAGGCGCATCAAGTATGCAGGTATGTACTATGTTGTTAAAACCCGATGTATATGATAAAGATATAAAATTGGACTATGTCGGTTTGAAAATACCAAATGATTTTATAGTTGGATTTGGGCTTGACTATAAAGAACTTGGAAGAAATTTAAATGATATTTATGTTATTGACGAATAATAAATAATTTACGAAATGAAATATTATATACTATTCGGGCCTCCAGGAGCGGGGAAAGGGACTCAAGCATCAGCTTTAGTTAAGAAATATGGTCTTTGCCATATTTCTACAGGGGAATTGCTCCGTCAGGAGATTGCAGAAGGAAGTGAACTTGGGAAACAAGCAAAGGCATTGATAGATGCAGGTGCTCTTGTCCCAGATGAGGTTGTGGAAGGGATGATTGAAAGTAAGTTCAAAGCTCTAAAGGATGTTAACGGCTTTCTTTTGGATGGATTTCCTCGTACAGTGGCTCAGGCTGAAGCATTAGATAATATGCTCACAAAAATGGGCGATAGTGTCACCTCTCTTCTTTCTATAATGATACCTGATGACATGATAAAAGAGCGAATCAGACATCGTGCATCTATCGAAGGCAGAGCTGATGATGCAAAGGAAGAGACCATCAGTAATAGAATCAAGACCTATCACGAGAAGACAGAACCTCTTATTGAGTTCTACAAAAATGCAAGAAAATATATAGAAGTAGACGGAACAGGCACAATCGAAGAAGTACGTAATCAATTATTTTCTAAAATTTAATACAATTATATTATGAACAGATTATTTATCCTCGGATTGTTGAGTTGTGTATTATTCACAAGTTGTGCTACTTTATTTACAGGGACTAGAGACTGGATAACATTTAATTCAAATCCTTCAGGTGCTGGAGTATATATAAACGGCCAAAAAGTTGGCGAAACACCTTGCACTATACCTGTTAAACGCAAATTACTATCTCCTGATGTAGAATTTAGGCTTGACAGTTATAAAACACAGATTATAACTCTCGATCAAGAATTTAATTTAGTGAGCATCATCAATCTTAATAACCTCTTCGGTTGGGCAATAGATGTAGCAAGTGGTGCCATTATGAAATATGATCGCAAAGTATATGACGTTGATTTGGAATTAAAGGCAAAACTAAGTGAAGGCAAGCTGCATAATATTGTCATTGACAGTAAGAACAAAACTGTAGCAATTAGAATAGTAAAATAATTAATGGCTATTTGAAGATTTAAGGCGGCTAAAAGTCAAAAGACAATTAGCCGCTTTTTATTATATTTGTCATAATATTCTGTTTTATAGAAAATATGACAGATTTAAATATTTATTTAAAGTAATATTATGGCAGAAAGTAATTTTATTGATTACGTAAAACTTTTTTGTGCATCTGGACATGGAGGTCCCGGTTCAACTCACCTGCACCGTGCTAAGTATGTTCCCAAAGGAGGACCCGATGGAGGCGATGGAGGACGTGGAGGTCATATAATATTACGTGCAAATCCACAGTTTTGGACTCTTATTCATCTTAAATATAGGAAAGTTATACGCGCAGAAAGAGGAGAAGGAGGTGGTGCAGACCTATGTAAGGGTAAACAGGGTCAGGATGTTATTTTAGATGTACCTGTAGGAACTGTTGTGAAAAATGCTGAGACAGGTGAAACTATCTTTGAATTGGTAGAACCAGGAGAAGAAAAGATTTTATGTCGCGGTGGCAAAGGAGGACTTGGTAATAACAACTTTAAGACCCCTACTATGCAGACTCCAAGATATTCTCAACCTGGAGAAGAAGGAGAAGAGGGCTGGTTTATATTTGAGTTGAAACTTCTAGCTGATGTAGGTCTTGTCGGTCTTCCTAATGCAGGAAAATCTACGCTTTTAGCTGCACTCACTTCGGCAAAGCCTAAGATTGCCGACTATCCGTTTACAACTCTGGAACCAAATCTTGGCATTGTCAAATATTATGACGATAAATCATTCGTAATAGCTGATATTCCTGGTATCATAGAAGGAGCAAGTGAAGGTAAAGGGATAGGTCTAAGGTTTTTAAGACATATTGAAAGGAACTCTGTTTTGCTATTTATGGTTTCTGCAGAAGAAAAGGATGTCTATGGCACATATAAAATGCTTCTTAATGAACTTACGAAATACAATCCTGAACTTGTTAGCAAGGACAGAATTTTGGCTGTAACTAAGTGTGATCTAATTGATAAGAAAGATATAGCAAAAATAAAGAAAACTATTCCTGACCAAATAAAAACTTTCTTTATTTCGTCCGTTACATCAGAAGGGCTTAAGGAATTGAAAGATGGACTTTGGGATATATTGAACAAGGCATGTTAATAGATAATCTCCACCGCATAGACCAAAATATAACATTGGCTATAAATAGTTTATCTTTTCCTGGTTTGGGAGAATTTATGCAATTTATGTCTGATAAAAAAGTATGGATTCCTCTCTATATAATGATTGCCTTTCTTATGTTTAAAAGATTGGGATATAAGAAAGCATTTATGGGAATTTTAGCTGTTTTATTGACAATTTTAGCCTGTGACCAGTTTTCAAACCTTATAAAGGATTCAGTAGCAAGACTTAGACCATGTTATAGTACTTATATGCTAGAAGGGGGTCTAAGGATGCTGGAAGGACGTTGGGACTATTATGGTTTTTTCTCAGCCCATGCTGCTAATACATTCGGTTTAGCTGCATCAGCATCTTGTATTCTTTGGATTGACAAGAAAAATAAATACAATCTGTTTACGACATTAATAATGATTTGGGCAACATTAGTGTCGATAAGCAGAATATTCGTTGGAAAACATTACTTTGGGGATGTCCTTGTAGGAATCCTCGTAGGTTTGTCATTTGGTTTTGCGATTGCGTATATCATACGCTTTATAATAAAAAGGTATAATATTACTTAAAGTACAGGGATAACTTTTTCCATCATTATACTTCTAGACCCTTTTATAAGTACTATATAACCATCAAGTTTTTCCTCTTCAAGGAACGATTTAAGTTGTTCAGAATCACTAAAGTTCATCATTTGCCTTTTAGGCTTGTAGACTTCCAAAGCCTTGCAAAATTCTTCCCCAACGAGATAAATTTTTTGTTCAGGCATGCTGTCCAACTTCTTTAAAACAGATATATGTTCAGTCAGTGAATCCTTGCCAAGTTCTCTCATATCTCCTAAAAGTACAGCCTTTTTATTTCCTTTTATATTTGAAAAGTTATCAAGAGCTGCTGTCATACTTGTAGGGTTTGCATTATAAGCATCAACTATCAAAACATTTTTTGCTGTCTTCACCATCTGTGATCTATTATTTGATGGTATATAATTTTCTATTGCAGAAATAGAATCTAAAATAGGAACGCCAAATTTTGTTCCTATAGAGATAGCTGCCATAATATTATCTGCATTATATTTACCAACCAAATGAGTATTTATCACAATTTGTTTATCATAATAAGGAAGTAATATCCTTAGGTACGGATTTTCGGAATCTGAAGTTAAAATTGAAGCAGAAGATAATGTCATACCATATTTAATGGTTTCCATCCCTTTACGTTCTGCTGCCATTGAAGATAACACAACATCGTCAGCATTAAGAAAAACAGCCTTTCCTGACTTTTGGATATAATCATACAACTGTCCTTTTGCTTTTTTTACACCTTCATAACTACCAAAGCCTAATAAATGAGCCTTACCTACATTGGTAATCAAACCATAATCAGGTCTGCAAACATTAACCAAATGTAATATATCATCAGGATGATTAGCGCCCATTTCTATGACAGCAATTTCTGTATCGGCATTGATTTTCAATAAGGAAAGAGGAACTCCTATATCATTATTCAAATTTCCCTCTGTCGCAGTTACATTGTATTTTTTAGAAAGGACACAACGAATGAGTTCTTTGGTTGTAGTCTTTCCATTTGTACCAGTAAGACCTATTACTGTAAGACGCTTTCCATTTACAAAAGTATGTTCCCTATGATAATATCCGAGATCCTTAAGAGTTTTGAGTGTATCTTCTACTCTTATCAGACGTGATTCGTATTTTTCTGAAAAAGGTAATGAAGAATTTACAACTGCATATTCTGCTCCCAAGTCTAAAGCTTTGCAGGCATATTCATTTCCATCAAAATTTTCGCCTTTTAGGGCAAAAAATAATTCTCCTCCTTTTATCTTTCGGCTATCTGTTATTACGGTTCCACATTTTACAAAAAGTGAATGTAATTGCTCAATTTCCATATTAATTCTATTTAAGACCAGTACTGCCAAATCCACCTTCTCCCCTTTCTGTCTCATCAAGAGACTCAACTTCTATCCATTCAACATGTTCATGTGCAGCAACAACCATCTGTGCAATGCGTTCTCCTGGCTCAATGGAGAAAGGTTCAGATGATATATTTACCATAAGTATCTTCAATTCACCTCTGTAATCTGCATCTACAGTTCCCGGTGTATTGAGTACTGTAATTCCATGCTTTACTGCAAGCCCACTTCTTGGACGGACCTGACATTCATACCCTTCTGGCAGAGATATATATATACCAGTAGGTACCAACATTCTCTCTAACGGTTTAAGTAATATAGGCTCAACTATATTGGCTCTTATATCCATACCAGCTGATAAAGCTGTTGCATAATTTGGAGAAGGAAATGGGGATTTATTTACAATACAGACTTTCATAATATTTATTTTATTTAGGTGCAATCTTGTACAAAACAGTTGCTATTATCGCATATACAATGTTGGGCAGCCATATTGCCACACCGGGTGGAAGAGTGCCAGTAGACACAAACATCTGACTAAAACGCTGGAAAAGGATGTATGAAAAACTCAAAGTTATGCCTATAGCTAAATTCCAGCCTATTCCTCCCCTACGTTTCTTAGAGGAAAGAGCAACACCTATTATAGTCAGAATAAAGGCTGAAAAAGGCATGGCAAATCTCATATTTCTTTCTATAAGTGAATAATTTATATTAGCATCTCCACGCATTTTCTGAGTTTGAATTAACTTATTTAATTCCCTGAAAGACAAATTTTCAACCGTACTTTTTTTCCTATAAAAATCTTCAATGGTTAAATTAATTATGGTATCTTTCTCTTCCCCACTTACAACTTTATCTTCTATGACATCTTCTGAATAATTGCGTATGAAATAATTTTTAAGATGCCATCCCCTCATTGTACTATCCCAAACAGCCGTTTCTGCAGTAAGTTTTGAAACCAAACGGTTATCTCGTATTGTTTCCAACGTCATTTGATAAGCTGTATTATTCCACTTGCTAAAAGATTCCACATAAACGAACTGTCCCTTATCTATTTGATAATGAACATTATCGTCCGCTGTTCTATTGTCGGCATACCTTATATACTTTGACTTAAATTCATTTATTTTAGTATTTGCCTTTGGTATTATAAAAAGATTGAATGATAAGGAAACCAAAGCAATCATCATAGCCGAAACCAAATATGGGAGCATCATCCTATGAAAACTGACGCCACAAGACAGAATAGCTACTATTTCTGAATTTGCAGCCATTCTAGAAGTAAAAAATATAACGGTTATGAATACAAATAGCGGACTGAACATATTAGTGAAATAGGGAATGAAATTCAGGTAATAATCAAACACTATTTCTTTAAGAGGTGCATTTTTCTGCACAAAGTCATCTATTTTTTCACTTATATCAAAAATAATAACTATACCTATGATTAAAACCAAGGCAATCAAGAAAGTAAATATAAACTTCTTAGCTATATATAGGTCTAACTTTCTAATAATCATCTTATAATCTGCTCATAACCTTCTTTACAGTTATTTCCTTCCAAGTTGCAAAGTCACCTGCAATTATATGTTCACGTGACTTACGCACCAAATCCAAATAGAACGCGAGATTATGTTCACTTGCAATCATAGAGGCAAACATTTCTCCCGATACAAACAGATGCCTTAAATAGGCTTTAGTATAATATTTATCAACAAATGATGTTCCAAAAGGGTCTAAAGGTGAAAAATCATTTTCCCACTTTTTATTTTTCATATTCATTATCCCATTCCAGGTAAACAGCATACCATTGCGTCCATTTCTCGTAGGCATAACACAATCAAACATATCTACTCCGCGTGCTATTCCTTCAAGTATATTTTCAGGCGTTCCAACACCCATAAGGTAACGAGGCTTATCATCAGGTAATAAAGGACATACAAGTTCCAACATCTCATACATTTTTTCCTTAGGCTCTCCGACAGCAAGACCCCCGATTGCATACCCTTCCCTATTAAAAGAAACAGCATGCTCCACAGCCCGTTTTCTCAATTCAGGATATATACATCCCTGAATAATCGGAAAAACTGTCTGACTATATCCATACAAAGGTTCTGTTTCATCAAATCGCTTTATATACCGTTCCAGCCAAGATTGGGTAAGTTTTAATGATTTCTCAGCATAATGATAATCAGCATCTCCAGGGCAGCATTCATCTAACGCCATCATTATATCGGCACCGATTATTCTCTGAGTATCTACATTATTTTCTGGAGTAAAAGTATGTCTTGAACCATCTATATGTGAGGCAAATGTACATCCATCAGATGTAAGTTTCCTTATCGGAGTCAAAGAGAATACCTGAAATCCCCCACTATCGGTAAGAATGGGCCTGTCCCAACCCTCAAATTTATGAAGTCCTCCAGCCTGACGCAGAATTTCCAAGCCGGGACGTAAGTATAAATGGTATGTATTTCCAAGTATTATCTGTGCTTTTATATCGTCTTTTAAATCTTTGTGATACACACCTTTAACAGAACCCACAGTTCCTACAGGCATAAAAATAGGAGTTTCTATTTGTCCGTGATCTGTAGTTATTATCCCACATCTTGCGTTCGAACCGCAATCTACCGCTATTTTCTTGAATTGCATATTAAATCAAAACAGGTCAATAAACCTATAAATATTTCTAAAATAGTTTTCAAAGATAGTAATTTTAAGGCAAATGAATTACATTTGCAGTCCTAACAAATAAGAGTATACTAAACAATAACACATTATGAAACACAAAGGAATTACCGGCGTACTTATTTTAATGAATTTTCTACAATATGCCATATGGGGAGCATATCTAACATCTATGGGCAACTATTTAGCAAATGCAGGTTTAGGAAGTAAAATAGGCCTTTTCTTTTCCATGCAAGGAATTGTGTCTATTTTTATGCCAGCACTAATAGGTATAATTGCAGATAGGTTCATTCAGGCTCAGAAGGTACTCGGAATTTGTCATTTTATTGCAGGTGCTTTCATGATTGCGGTCGGTTTATATGGTATTTCAGCAGGAAATACAGTTCAATTTTCATTACTTTTCCTACTATATTCCATAAGCGTGGCTTTTTATATGCCTACTATAGCACTATCCAATTCTGTAGCCTATTCAGGACTTGAAGGAGCTTGTAAAGACCCTGTAAAAACATTTCCTCCAATAAGGGTATTTGGAACAGTCGGCTTTATATGCAGTATGATTGCGATTGATTTATTGGGATTTCAATCTACACCATATCAGTTTATTGCTTCTGGTATCTTAGGACTAATACTTTGTATATATTCCTTTACCTTACCTGCCGTTCCTGTAAGTAAAAATAATTCTTCAAGTTTCATGGAAGTATCGGGATTGAAAGCTTTTTCCCTATTCAAGAATCCACAGATGGCGATTTTTTTCATATTTTCCATGCTCCTTGGGGCTTCATTACAAATAACAAACGGATTTGCCAATCCTTTTATCACACAATTTGGAGCAATAGAAAAATTTGCTAACACATTTGGCGTTCAACATGCAAATATTCTAATATCTATTTCCCAAATGTCAGAAACACTTTGCATCTTGCTTATTCCTTTCGTTATGAAGAAATTCGGAATTAAGAAAGTAATGTTTATTGCTATGTTTGCATGGGTACTTAGGTTTGGATTTTTCGGTATAGGCAATCCAGCATTCCCTGGACTCATATTATTCGTACTATCAATGCTGGTATATGGAGTTGCATTTGATTTCTTCAATATCTCAGGTTCTTTGTTCGTCAATATGAATACAGACACAAAAATACGTTCAAGTGCACAAGGTTTATTTATGTTAATGACAAATGGACTTGGAGCCACAATAGGAACTTTATGTGCGCAAGTAGTAGTGAATAAATTTACTCACTACTCAGAAGCCGTAATAAATGGAGTCAGACAAGGTATAACAGCAGGCAATACCCCAACTTCATGGTCTACCGTATGGTATATATTTGCTGGCTATGCCTTAATAGTTGGAATACTGTTTCTTATAATGTTTAAAGACCCTAAAAAACAAATAGCGCAAGAAACAGTTAAACAATAATACCTAACTTTTTTAGCAGGTATTCAGGTTCAGGATTATGTCCCCTGAAATTTCGATATAACACAGCCTCATCCTCGGAAGATCCTCTTTCGAGGATATTTTTTCTAAAGCTTTCGGCTACTTGTTTATTGAATATACCCTTTTCTTTAAATAGAGAAAAAGCATCTGCTTCTAAAACCTCAGCCCACTTATAACTGTAATAACCAGCCGAATAACCGCCTGAAAATATATGCCCGAATGAAGGACAAATTGCAGTACCTTTTACTTGTGGCAACATATCATACTTTCCAAGAGCCTTATTTTCAAATTCTTCTATATTAATAAGTTCTGGGATAGTTTTCAATGTATGTAAAGACATGTCAATTATAGCAAACCTAAGTTGTCTTACTTGATAATATCCTGATAAATAATTTCTACTTTCCTGTATTTTTTTTAGAATATTATCTGGAATAGGCTCCCCTGTTTTATAGTGCAAAGCAAAAGTATTCAAAAATTCTGGCTCAAAAGCCCAATTTTCCATCATTTGAGAAGGCAGTTCTACAAAATCTCTTGCAACGGATGTTCCTGACAATGATGGATAATGCCCCTTAGATAACATTCCATGTAAAGCATGTCCAAATTCATGAAGCAAGGTTGTAAACTCATCAAGTGTAAGTAAGGATATTCCTTCAGACGAAGGCTTGGTAAAATTGGTAACAATATTAACAAAAGGCCTGTAATCATGTCCCTTAAATACATACTGACCTCTAAATTCAGTCATCCAGGCTCCTCCCCTCTTGCTATTTCTCGGGAAAAAGTCGGCATAGAAGAGTGCAAGAAAAGAGCCGTCCTGATCAAGAACCTCATAAACTCTTACATCATTATTGTATACAGGTATATCTGTTCTTAACCTAAATTTAATTCCGTATAATCTATATGCAAGGTCAAAAACAGCATCAATACATGCTTCAAGACGAAAATACGGTTTCAACGATTCTTCATCAATAGAGTATTTCAATTGACGATATTTTTCAGCCCAATAACTAAAGTCCCATGGCATCAATTCATTATCATCAAATCCATTATTTCTCGCAAAAACGTATAATTCATTAATCTCTTTTAATGAACATGGTAAAGAGGGTTTCATTAACCTATCAAGGAAATCAAGAACATTTGCTTTAGTACCTGCCATCCTATCTTCAATCGCATAATCAGAATATGTTTCATAACCAAGTATATGAGCAAGTTCTATCCTAAGTCTTACTATATCATATATCACATGTGTATTATCATAATTTCCGCCAATAGCCCTTGACGAATACAACATATACATTTCCCTACGCAATTCACGTTTTGAGCTATATTTCATAAATGCAGAATAACTTGGAAATTCCAAAGTAAAAATCCAGCCTGTTTCATTTAATTGAGATGCTGTCAATGCGGCCTCTTCAATTGCAAAGGATGGGAGACCTTCAAGATTGCTTTTATCTGTAATATGTAATTTAAACTCATTAGTAGCATTTAATGCATTATTACCAAACTCCAATTCTTTCAATGCCAGTTCTTCATTTATCTTACTTAATATTTGTTTATCTTCTTCTGACAATTCAGCCCCATTCCTTACAAAAGATTTATAAGTATCTTCCAACAATTTATTTTGTTCCCTGGTCAGATTACCCCTATTTTTATATACTTCTTTAATCCTACAGAATAATTTTTTATTTAAAATCACATACATATTATATTCTGTAAGAAGAGGTGAAATCTGCTCTGCAAGAGTATGCATATCTTTATCAGAATCAGCCTCAAGCAGATTGAAGAAAATTCCTTCAATACCATTTAATTTAAGATTGGCATATTCCAACGCCTCAATTGTATTTGAGAAAGATGGAGCTTCAATATTGTCAACTATTTCAACAATATTAGATTTAGCTTCAGCTATTGCTGCTTCAAAAGCAGGTAAATAATCTTCTTTCTTAAATTTAGCAAATTCAGGTGCCCCATAAGGTGCAGAGGATTTTGCCAATAAAGTATTATTGATATTAATATTTTTCATTTATTCATCATCTGTTCTGTGCAAAGATACTGAATTAGCACTGATTTTACCCAATTTAGAGATAACAGCAGCAACTTTACGTATCCCGAATATCTTAGTTTCAGAAAGAAAATATACTATATCAAAACAACGAAACTCTTTATGTTTTCCAATTTTATGATAAGACGTAGAATATTCTATATTGAATCCCATAGAAGCAATATCAGCAATATTGATAGAGTCCACATCTATCTTAATGAGAGATTCCAAAATATCATGATTTTTTTGTAATGTATTCCATATTCGCAACTTCATGTTTCTTAAATTTCTGATTTTGCGATTATTGAATCGATTTTTACACTGTTCGCAACAGAATTTTTTATCTTTTCGTCCATAAGTTATGGGTTCCCCACATTCAAGGCACTCAACTTTCTTTACATCTAAAATTCTATATCCCATAATTATATATTTTTTGCCTAAATATATTTATCGACTTTTAACATTCACATAAAAATAGGATGAACTATACCATAAAAGTACATTTATTAAACCTTTAGTCGAAATATTAAATAATAAAGAATATCCGCATACTACACGGCTATCCACACATTTATTAAAGAATCGTACATAATATATTAACGCTGACTTTGCGACAATATTTATCAATTTACTTTGCCGCCAGAACACCAGAAGAATCTGGATTTATATAAAATAACAACCAAAATTCAATTTTTATGGAAAACACTAATAGAATAGAACTTCGCGGAAACATTGGAAATGTTAGAGTGCAAGATGTAGGAGAACGTAAGGTGGCAAGATTTTCATTAGCAACAAACTATATCTATAAAGGGAAAGAAGGTGCACCAGTAATAGAAACTACATGGCACAATATCACATTATGGAGTAATAAACAAGATTCATGTTTTAATCTTATAACTAAAGGAGCATTTCTATACGTTATAGGGAGGCTGCGTTCAAGAGAATATACTGGTAATGACGGAAGTGTTCATCAGGTCATGGAAGTAATTGCCTATAAAATAGAAGCAGTAAAAACATCAGAACAAGAAAATGAAAATAAGACTGAATAAATAACTCAATAACCTATGAAAAAATGAAGCGGAATTTAATGGCTGTGATTTATGTTTTATTAATTGCTATCAGTTGTTCAATGCAGCGAAAACTAAAACAGATAGAAAACATTAGTGAAAAGTCTCTACTATCACTGTCTGATGAAGTAAAAGTAGCTGAATTGAAACCAGTGGAGACCAGGTCGGATACACTTAAGGTATCAGATGAAACTGGACGAGAGATTTTGATTATGAAGGCAATCAAAAATGAGGCAGGAGAAATGGTTGCAACTGATGTTATAAATGCAGCAAAAGTCACAGCCAAATTCCGTAACATAGCAGAAAGAAACGGAAAGATAGAACTACGTTTTGACGTTGATATTCCAAAAGAAATGCTTGATAGCAAATGGCAAATCAGGCTTCAACCAATACTTTCAATAAAAGGGAAGAACGATATGCTTGACAAAATAATTATAACAGGCAAAGACTATCGTTTAAAGCAAGTACGAGGATATGAGCAATACGAAAAATTCATAGCCTCTATATCAGCTGATTCCTTGAAATTCATTGATATAAATCAATTAGAAATATTCTTAAAAAGGAACTTACCTCAAATCTATTCATTAAAGAAAGACAGCAGTTTCGTATCAGATGAGAAGTTTTCCTCGTATTATGGCATAACTGAGAAAGCAGCTATTAAACATTATACCAACTATATGATTGTCAGACGAAACAAACGGAAAATTTCTAAAAAAGCACAGATGTATGCGAAATTGGTAAAAAATCCTATAATATCTGAAGGATTAAGATTAGACAGTATAGTAACAAATATTAATGGAGATATTAAATACAGTTATATACAAACCTTAAATGTTAATGAAAATATCCGTAAAGCAGAAATCAGACTGTCTGGCGGTATTTATAATATAAATAGTAAAATTTATGAAATACCTAAAAGTTCCCCTCTTACCTTTTATATAAGTTCGTTAAGTTCATTGATTGATAAAAAAGAAAGATTTATAACAAAAATTATTGAAAGAAGAGCCACAACAAATACTGCTTGCTATATAGATTTTGGAGCTTCAGGATATGATATTGATCCTGATTTAGGAAATAATAGGTCCGAATTGAAAAGAATCATGGATAAGTTCAGAGATTTAAATGGTAATAATATATATAGTATTGATTCTATTATAGTTATAGCATCATGTTCTCCTGAAGGAAATTATCCGTTTAATTTACGTCTATCTAAAAAAAGAGCAAAAACAATCGCTTCTTATTTTAGCAACTTTCTAAAAGACAGTATCAATTTCAGTTCAAAAAATATTGCAGAAAACTGGCCGATGTTAGAAGCATTAGTAAATAAAGATACCTCTCTAAACAGAGCAGATAAAGAGTCATTCTTTTCAAAATCTATTGTAACAGATTATGATAAAAGAGAAGTCTCAATGCACAATGAACCATATTATAAATATATAAGAACTAAATTATATCCAAAACTCAGAACAGTCTGTTTTGATATACATCTACACCGTAAAGGTATGATCAGAGATACTATACATACAACAGAGCCAGATACTGTTTATGCGAATGGAGTAAAAGCAATTATAGCTCATGACTATAAGAGGGCTGTAAGTATTCTTCGCCCATACAAGGATTTTAATACGGCTGTTGCATTTCTAACAGCTGGATATGATGAGAGTGCGATGTCAGTATTATCCTCTATTAAAAAAGATGAAAAAGTTGAATATCTGCTTGCAATTCTTTATAGCAGATTTGGAAACAAGAATAAAGCTGTTGAATATTACCTAAGGGCCTGTAAGAAAAATCGAAACTACATCAATAGAGGCAATTTAGATCCTGAAATATCTGCTCTTATACAAGAATATAAACTAAACCTATATAATTAAATGTTATAATAATGAGAGCCTTTTATATAATATTAACCTTGTCACTATGTCTATTATCATGCTCGGTTATAGAAAAACGAGAAAACTGTAAATGCAGACTTTCTATCTATATTCCAGAATCTTTTTGTGATAAAACTTCTGAAAAAATATATTTACGCTTAGAAAATAACAACAATGTCACAGAAGAAGACATTGCTGTACACAGGGAACAGAAAATAATACATCGTTCTGTAAATCAGGGAATTATTAAGATATATTCTATAAAAGGGCTTAAGCTGTCAGAAGTTGTAGGGGATAAGATATTAATCAATAAAGGAGAACAAGCAGACAGTATATTTACATATAGTAATACCATAGTTGCAAAAGGAGAATTTGCTAAAGACAGTCTGAAATTATTTAAAAATTTTTCTACTGTAGAAATACAATTAATAGCGACAGAAAAAAAAGAAATTTCATCTATAATTATAGAGTCAAATTGTGCAGGAATATCCCTTAGCGAACAATCTCCTATAGCAGGTAAATTTATTTTTTCACCAAAAGAAATTATCCCTGGCATTTTAAGATGCAGAGTACCAAGACAAGGGAATAGTAACTTGGTCATAAAAGTATCTTACGACAAAAATCGTAAGAAAATAATAGAGTTAGACAAGATTTTGAGTTCTATGGGATTTAATTGGCAAAAGCCTGATTTAGATGATATTACATTAACGCTAAATGTTTGTACAATGAAAATGGGGGTAGACATAAAAGATTGGAAAGAAGAATCTGCAGATTATAAGATGTAATAGATATTTATAATAAATAACATAAACAAAAACTTATGAAAACATTATTAAAACCATTATCAGCAATTATTTGCACTATTTCAATTTTAGCTTGCAACAAAGAAAACATATCGGTTAAATGTAATGGACCAGGAGAAGATGCCATAAAGGCAAAGGATAACGTGGAATGTATTTTCAATTTGGAAGGAATTAACAACTTCACACAGGCGCAGACTCGTGCAAAAGGCTTGGAATCTGATGCATCAGGAACTTTAGAGGAAAAGAAAATCCATTCTCTTCAACTGTTCGTGTTTGGAAACGACGGTTTCCTCACTGAAGCAAAAAAGACATCGGAATCAAGTGTTAAACTGACTCTCCCTTCTGGAGAAGGCTACTCTTTCTATGCGGTAGCCAATACTGAAAATTTTATTTCTTCGGTTGCAAAAACTTCTGATTTGGAAAATAAGGTTACTTCACTCCTCAATACCGCAGAGGGAGGAAGCAGATTTGCAATGAGCGGAAAACTCACTGGACAAACCGTATCAGCATCCAGACAATCATTTACTATTCCGATTAAGAGATTGGCAGCAAAAGTCGTATTAAGGAAAATAACGAACAACCTTCCAGGAGCTACAGGCGACATCACTCTTGTAGGCATTTATCTTTCAAACATACCCACATCAGCAAAAGTGTTCGGAAATGGAACTCCTTCTTCTTCTAGATATGCAAACAATAGCGTAGAGTTACAGAAGTTATCCTCATTTGATTGGTTTACAGACAAGTTCTATTCTCCTCTAACAATCACCAAAGGCACGTCATACGAGACTGCACACACTTTTTATACCTATGCCAATACTGGAACTAATCCAACACGTCTTGTTCTAATAACAAAGATCCAAGGTAAAATCTACTACTACCCTATCACTTTTGGAAAGGACTTTCCCGCCCTTACAGCTAACAAATATATAAACATAACAGAACTTTCTATAAGTCATCTCGGGACAAACAATCCTGAAAAGACTGTGACAAAGGAGAGCATAGATATTAAATGGATGATTGAAAATTGGGATATGACCGATAATTCATACGATTATTAACAATAAGAGACTCAGATTATAAGTATCACAATTGAGAGATTATAAAAAAATTGTACTTTTGCACTGGTATAGATTTTTTAAAATAAATATTATGAAACTTATCCGAACAGGGTTATTGTTTTTTCTTACCCTAATAATTACTCTTTCCTGTACAAGAAGTATTACCACCTATAACGATCCTATGAATACAATTACGTATACATTGGACAATGGGTTGAAGGTGTATATGACAGTAAATAAAGAATCTCCACGCATACAGACATATATTGCGGTAAAAGTGGGTGGAAAGAATGATCCAGCAGACAACACTGGTCTTGCTCACTATTTAGAGCATATAATGTTTAAAGGGACAGATAAGTTAGGAACCTCTAATTATGAAGCAGAAAAACCCTTGTTGGATAGTATTGAATCTCTTTACAATATATATCGCACAAAGACAGATAAAAACGAACGTCTGAGGATATATAAAAAAATAGATTCCATAAGTTATAAAGCCTCTAAGTATGCAATTGCTAATGAATATGATAAGGCTATGTCTCTTATCGGGGCTGAAGGCAGCAATGCATTTACATCTAATGATTTAACATGTTATCAAGAAGATATACCTTCTAATCAAATTGAAAATTGGGCAAAAGTACAGTCCGACAGATTTATAAATATGGTTGTTAGAGGGTTCCATACAGAACTTGAAGCTGTCTATGAAGAGAAAAACATAGGTCTTGGAAGCGATGACCAGAAGGTCTTTGCTGCCGTAGACTCTATGCTGTTTCCCAACCATCCTTATGGAAAACAAACAGTAATAGGCACACAGGAACATTTAAAAAATCCATCCATTACTGCGATAAAAAGACAGAAAGAAACTTATTATGTACCAAATAATTGTGCAATCTGTCTGTCAGGTGATTTTGATCCTAAAGAAACTATTGAGATAATTAAAAAATATTTTGGGAACTGGAAACCAAATAAAAACATTCCAGAACTGCAAGTTTCACAAGAATCACCAATAAGTGTTCCAAAGGAAAAAGTAATTATCGGACAGGAAGCCGAGTATATACTTATGGGCTGGAAGTTTCCAGGAGCAGCTACAAAAGATGGAGAAATTGGAATAATAGTACGTTCTATTTTAAACAATGGAATGGCAGGTCTTTTAGATTTGGATGTAAATCAGAAACAAAAGGCTATAAATGCTTGGGCATTTAACTATGACAGAGCCGATTATTGCTCTATGCTTGTTAGTGCTTACCCTAAAACAGGTCAAACTCTCCAAGAAGTAAGGGATATTTTGTTGACTGAAGTTTCAAAATTACGCAAAGGTGATTTCAACGAGGATATTATCAAGGCTGCTATAAATAATTATAAACTCAAAGAGATGAAAGAGTTGGAAAGCAATCAAGATAGAGCCATGAAATTTGTAGAATCATTCATAAACGGAGAGACTTGGGCAAATACCTCTAAAAGACTTGAACGCTTATCTAAATTATCTAAACAAGATATTGTTTCATGGGCAGAAAAATATCTTGGAGATAATAATTATGTAGTTGTATATAAACGTAAAGGAATTGATAATCAAATAAAAAAAATAGATGCACCTGCAATAACTCCTATAGAAACCAATCGTGATAAAGAGAGTAACTTTTTAAAAGAGATTGCTAACGCAAAAGTAAAACCAATAGAACCGGTATTCACTGACTATAAAAAGGAACTATCTGTATTAAAGTCCGACAAACTTGAGGTTCTATATAAAAAAAATGAATTAAATGATATAGCGACTATCGCATACAGGTATGATATAGGAAAAATAAACGATGCTGCTCTTCCTATAGCTTTTGATTATATTTCATATTTAGGCACCCCTAAACATTCAGCAGAAGAAATAGCTAACAAACTATACTCACTGGCTTGCAGATTCTATACAAAAGTCGGAAACAACACCCTTACAATATATATAACTGGATTAAGTGAAAATTTACCAGAAGCTATGGATATTGTTGAAGATTTGTACGCCAACGCAACTGGTAATGACAGTGTTCTGGAAAATATTAAATCAGATGAGTTAAAGTCACGCAGTGACAATAAGATGAACAACGTAGCATGTAAGCGTGCTTTGATGCAATATGTAATGTTCGGTTCTGAATATGTGCATAAGTCTACACTTAATAAAGAGTCTTTAAATAACTTGACTTCCACACAGTTACTGGATAAAGTCAAAGACATTTTAGGCAAACAGCATAAAGTACTATATTATGGTCCGGTGAATCAAGAGAAAGCGTCCACTCTATTAAAATCACACCATAATATTCCCGCTGTGCTTAAACCTGTAATTAAGACTCCGATTAAGAGGGTCTTGACTCCAAAATCAATAGTCTATGTTACGAACTATGATGCTCCACAATTTAACTATTTGCAATTTTCAAATAGAGGAGAAAAATTTGATATTACACAAGCACCTCAAATAGAATTATTTAACACCTATTTTGGGAATGGTATGAATAGTATAGTATTTCAGGAAATGAGGGAAGCGCGAGCACTTGCTTATAATGCAGGAGCCTATCTTTTTTCACCTGAGTTTAAAGATGACGACTATTCATTTTATGCGGTAATTGGCTCACAGACTGATAAACTCAAAAAGGTTATTGAAGCATTTAACTTAATAATCAATAACATGCCGAAGTCAGAGAAAGCTTTCAATATTGCCAAATCATCCTTAATGACAAGTCTTAGGACAAAAAGAACAACTGGGATGGATGTATTATACAGTTACTTGCACGACAAAGAACTCGGACTTAATGAACCTATTGATAAGTATATATTTGAGAGGCTCTCAGATATGCAATTATCAGATTTGACAAAGACATCTGAAAAATGGATATATGGTCGTACGTATATTTATGGGGTACTCGGAAAAATTAATGCTTTGGATATGTCATCTCTAAAAGCATTGGGAGAAGTAAAGGTGATTTCCGAGGATGAACTTTTCGGATATTAATATGAAAATAATATTACTCGGACCAGCACACCCTTACAGAGGTGGGATAGCCACTTTTAATGATAGATTGGCGCTCCAATTTATGGCTGAAGGTCATAATGTGGAGGTATGTACATATAAGTTACAATATCCTTCATTTTTATTTCCAGGGAAAAGTCAATTTACGGATGCTCCTGCCCCTAAAGGACTTAAGATTGAACGTAAACTCAATTCAATCAATCCATTAAATTGGGTTATAATCGGAGAAGAGTTAAAACGAAAAAATGCTGACTTAATAATAACCAGATTATGGCTTCCGTATATGGTTCCTTGTTTAGCATCAGTAGCCTGGATGGCTAAAAATAATAACCATACAAAGGTAATAGCAATTTTAGACAATGTTATTCCTCACGAAAAACGTCTGGGAGATAAGTTGCTTACAAAATGGTTTCTTAAAACCATGGATGGTTATATAGCAATGTCACATTCTGTTCTTAAAGATTCATTAATATTTGATAAATTAAAACCGAGAGCATTCTGTCCTCATCCTCTATACGACCAATATGGAGAAAAGCTGGACAGAAGCTTGGCACTAAAAAAAATAAATCTTCCTACAGATAAGCGCTATATGCTGTTTTTCGGATTTATTCGAGACTATAAGGGATTGGAATTACTTATGAAAGCCTATGCCGATACAAGGTTTAGAACTCTGAATACAGAGTTAATAGTGGCTGGCGAATTTTATAATAATGAAGAAAAATATAAGACTATCGAAAAAGAACTTAAGTTGGAAGGTAAGATACACTGGTACAATGAATTTATCAAAGATAATGAGGTTAAGTATTTTTTCTGTGCCGCTGACATAATTGTACAACCCTATATTTCTGCGACACAAAGCGGAGTTACCCAAATAGGTTATCATTTTGAAAAGCCAATGTTGGTTACTGATGTCGGAGGACTTGCAGAAATAATTCCTAATGGTAAAGTAGGATATACAGTCAAACCTGAAGCAGACAAAATAGCCGATGCTTTGATTGACTTTTTCTCAAATAAGCGTTATAATGACTTTGATGAAGGGATAAAAGAAGAAAAGCAGAAATATAGTTGGGACAATATGACGGATACTATACTAAAGACAATGAAGAGGACATTATAATTTAGCGACCTCATCTTCAAAAATATCTCTGTCTACCTTTGCCTTATTCTTTATCTTTGCTCTATAATTATATATAGTGTTTGCAGAATAGTGCAACAAAGAGGCGATTTTACATGAGTCACGAATTCCAAGTTTAATTAATGCAAAAATTCTAAGTTCAGGGGACAATATATCATTTCCCTTCGGGAAGATTTTTTCTCCATCTAAAAGCAACCTATTGAACTTTTCTACAAAATCAGGAAAAAGATTTATAAATGTTTCATCAAACATTTTGTAAAATTGCCTTATATCCTCCTCAATAGAAGGTAATGCTTCAATCTCATCTACAAGATATTTTTCATTTCCCCTACGTATATACTTAATAACGTGATTTCTATACTGTCTTTTTTCGTTAATATCAGCAGATAGTATACCCAAGAATAGAGCGATATATTCTTGCTTGACCTTATCACTTTCATTAATACTCTCGTTCAATAATTCCAACCGATCATTTATCTGCTGCAACTCAGTATTTCTGTGCTCTATTTCAATGTATGATTCCTGTAAACTCTTTCTTGCTTTTATCAGAGCCCTATGCCTTATTACAAGTATAATGGTCATCAAGATTAGCAAAAAGAGCATTGCAGAGATAATTATAATCAATACAATCATCACATATTTCTGATGTATAGATTTATTTACATACGCCCTCTCAAGTTCAGGAAAAAATCTACTGATAAGCCAAGGACGCAATTTTCCATTATAAGCTATTGCATCGGGAAGACAATAATCGGCTGTATACCTAAAAGCCCTTTCTATATCCCCTTTTTCAAATAACAATCTTGCTAAATCATGGAGCGATGCATAATCTTTAATTGCACAAGTTATATCTGCAATAGCAGAACGTGAGAACCATAGTATTCTACTATTATAATTGTCAAACGTATAAGCATAGTAAAAACAAGCCTTTGCATAATCATGTGAATTAGTGGTCGTTCTGGTAATCATACTGTCAATACAAGAACGTGCCTGCATTACATGTCCGCTATCTACTGCTTCCTCACGCTTAATATCCCAATATAAAAAGGAATCAGGCTCTACATATTTCAGTAAAGAGTCCTTATATTCATTCCTGTTCACATACTTATCAAAATATTCAGTTCTATTTCGATAATATGACTTCAGTTCACCTGAAAAGGTATATTTTGCATAGAAATATAACTTTTTGAGCTTATAGGGTATAGACTTTTTATCATATGACTGTAAAATATCTAATGCTTCCATATGGTAACCTGCCATAACATAAGCACATGCAAGTGTAAGTTCTGCTTTACCTTCAAGAATGGTATCATTCATCTTGCGTGCGAGTGAAATATTTTCATTTAAATATAACACTGTAGTATCAAGGCTGGTAGAAAAATATTCATTCGCAAGTCTGTTGTTTATTTCATAAATATAGGCTGGAGATGAATGTAAATACTTTAGTTGTTTCAACTCCCCCATTCTTTTATGATAAGATGCTTCATAGGTATTCCTCATTTTAAGAATACCATCCAATTCATCTAAACAAGATGAAGATATATCCCTGCTTGTGCAAGAAAACAATAAACAAGCAACAGATATAGCTGATATAAGTAGATTATATCTCAAATTTTACTATTTAAAATACTATTCAAATATAAGTAAAATTAGGAGTTAATGTAAAAGCCCGGGTGGCTAAAATTTTATTTAATCACCCAGGCTATACAAACATTAGAATAATTTATTTTTTAATAAAGTCAATTGTTTCTATGCCATTTGAATTTGCCTTTGACAAGTCTATAGTAAGTACATAAGTAGCCCCTTCCTCCAACTTAATATTGTCCTTTAGTTCAATATTATTTGTATTTGTTAGTTTCAGAAGTTTGGCAGCCTCTGGAGTAAGCTTTACTTCAGTAGCCTTATTAAATATCTTACCACATTCAGCTCCCCAGCCATCCTGACCAAAATATTTAATTGATAATTTTTCTGCACAAAAACGACCACCAAATTTAAATTTATCATTTGCAGACACAGCAATACCAGTAATTCTAAATACCATATTATCAACTTCTGCCATACAAAAGGCTGTTCCAGGAGTAAATTTAAACTGATTTGCTAAAACAGGAGTTCCAATACCCCATCCCATCATCCAAAGTGCATGATCTGCAATTTCTGCCTTATTTTCAGCATCCTTCATTCTCTTAAAATAAGCATATTTAAGTTCCAAGTCGATGAACACCATATATTTACCGCTTGCAGCATTGAATTTCAATCCAGTATTGCTTAATTTCAAATAGTCTGGGTCCATATACCATTTTTCCAAACCAGAAATTTGACCTGATACATTGATAGCATCACCTTTTTTAATATCAATTAAAGCGGAATATAAAGTTAAAGTTACTCTCTCTGCCTGCACGCCATTAATCAATATATTCAAGCTCTTGACTGGTAAAACAGTCTCAGAGATATGCAGAAGTGGCTTATTTCCAGAAGAATAGTCAACTTCAAACACATAAGCTTTACCCTTCTTAAGTTTTTTACCATTGTCTATTTCAATGTTGCCACTGTCAGTTACCTTAAACAAACCTGTCTCGTCATTTAATGAAGAGTAAGATTTTATTTCTCCTCCCCAACCTTTTTGATGAAACGCTTTGATGGAGAAGTCTTTTTCAGCAATAGAAGCACCGGCTACCAATGTCATTCTATACACTTTCTCTTTTATTGAGGCAAAAGCATAAGCTCCATTATTTGTATCCCATGAAGGGCCTATTGCAGGCTTCCCAAAACTGCCACCAATCATCCAAAGGGCACCACTACAATCTTTTTTCAGAGTCAAGGTATGCTCATTATCCTTCATTGGTTCAACCTTTATAAATTTCTTTCCAAAATCTGCAGTAAATTTATATAGTCCATCTATGGCTTTAAATGTCACATCATTCTCTGCATTAATTTCAAAGAAGTCATAATCAAGATCCCATGTTGTAATACCTGGTATGTTTTTAAATTTCAAAACTGTACCTTGCAATACACGAATAACCTCAACTTGCTTTGCTTCACTTAACTCCAATTGAGAATTTCCAAACGGTGATGCAGAAAGTTTCATAAGATCTATAGAAATTCTATACAATCCGTCTTTGGCAGCAGAGAATGGAATTTCAGTATTTGAAGATGAAGAAAGTGATTTTCCATCCCATCCAAGTTTGATTACAGTTTTATTTTCAAGTTCAGGAGAAAGTATAAAAGCATCTGCCTTAGCAGGAAAATTACCCTCTACAGAATAAGCATAATTACCCGTCTTCTCCATTTTATAAACCTTATCACCAATTTTAAGATTCATAAAATCAAAATTAGGTCTTTTTATTTCTATCTCTGACACATGCTTAGTAATTCCCAGGCCAGTATTTTGTGCAATAAGTTCCAAAGTAGCTGTACCATCTGGAATATCAGCAAAAAGAGGTACAGACAATACGTCCTTATATTCACCATTTTGTTTAGTACGTATAACTTTTTCACTTACTTGAGTATCATCAAAATATAGCCTTGCCTTTAAAGTAGACAAAGGAAATTCATCTTTTAGATTTACAGTAAAACTAATGTTTCCACCCATATAAGCGGAATTATCTATTGTTTTTACCTCCATCTGAGGTCCCTTATCAGTAAATTTAACTTCCGGGACATTCTTTTTACACGAAAAAACCGTAAAAAGAGCAACAATAATCAATGATAATGTATAATATATTCTTCTCATATCAATTCAATTACATTTTTTAATCCTTCCAACTTAATGATACAATAGATTTTCCAGGAACATTGCACCTTACAGAGTGCTTTGAATCAATAAATACTAATTTTTGTTCGGAATTTGTTTCATTAAGAATTATTACACCGTAAGATGAATCAGTATTCTTATATACCTGATAACTAATACTATTAGAAGTAAATCCTTTGGTACCAATTCTTATAGCACCAGGTTTTATTACCTTAGAACAATGTGCAATATTATAGTACTGACTATAATAATCAATAGTTTTACTGTCTGAACTCAAAACAGTTGCAGCTCCATAACATGTAGTACATGAACCATTAGCTTTTGTATAAGGTCCATGCTTGTCGTCTAAAAGTAAGTTCCAAAATATTACCCCCTTGCAATCCCGTGAAAGAGTACCAAGTATTATGTCACGAAAATCATTTAAAAGACAAGATGAAAAATTATAATTCCATGTACCTATAGAAGCTTCTGTAAAATATATTTCCTTATCAGGAGCCTTAGAGGACACATTGTTAAGTTCTGATACATTTCCTCCATAGTTGTGCCATGCAGAGCCGGCAATATATTTTGAAGCCTCCTTATCCTCATATACTTTTAAAGGATAATTATCCTGACCTTTCTTATTGTCATAATTATAATTATGATCAAAAATCAAGATTTTTGTATTAATTCCGGACTTAGTAAATGCAGGTCCAAGACCAAGTTTTATAAAATCCCTACAATCCTCCCACGGCATAAGCATTGACATTGAATTTCCAGCATTGAGTGGCTCATTTTGTGGAGTAATTGCATATATATTAATACCTTGAGACTGCATATATTGTATCCATTTTACAAAGTACGTTGCATAATCTTTGTAATATTTTGGATTAAGGCGTCCGCCTGTCCAACTATAATGCTTAAATTTAAGAGTTGAGCTAAGTTTCATCCAACGAGGAGCCGTCCACGGAGAACCGACAATTTTCACATTAGGATTAATTTTAATTATCTCTTTAAGTATTGGTATTAAATACTTTACATCCATAGGATGTGGAGTGAAATTAGAAATACCCTCCTTGTCACACCAACTGTAACGACCATCCTCTGAGAGACCCGAATCCCCATAATCCCATGAAAAATCCGATCCGCCGATGCAAACTCTTACAAGTGATGAGCCTATTCCTTCAGAAGTATCAAAAATATGTTTAAGGAAAGATTCTCTTTCAGAATTAGCCATTTTCGAAAGTAGATAACAACTTGATACTGTGATAGCTGCACCAAAACCATCTACAGTTTGGAAACGTTCATCTGTAAGCCTTATTGCATAAGGAGACATTGTAGCAGTTTTTCCAAACTTCAAATTTTCTCGTACAAATAATTTCTGTTTGTCAGCAGTAGTGATATATGCATACGCATCAGTAGTAAGTACAGGCTTCGGATTAGGTTCTGCTCCACCTTTATTGAGCGTATTTTCTTTACCTGCATTCCCAGTACATGCACAACCACATATAATAAGACATACAGAAATATATTTTAAGAATTTAAACATAATCAATATCCCTTATTTTGATTTAGACTCGGATTCTTATCAAGCGCAGTCTGAGATACAGGCATTAATGTTGTTTCCTCGGTAATAGGAGCCCTATCTGCCCAATACTTATCATTTTGTGCCACTTTAGCACAAATTTCAACTGCTCTGTCGTGCCTAACTAAGTCGTAGAAACGAAAGCCCTCAAATGCCAACTCAAGTCTTCTTTCTTTAAGTATTGCGTCAATCATTGCATTCTCATCAGATAAAGCAGAAGCAGGTAAATCTTTGAGACCCGCACGATGCCTTATCTTATTTACATAAGATGCAGCATCAGAGATTTTTCCTGTCATAGCCAATGCTTCTGCATGAAGAAGATATATTTCTCCAAGACGCATTAGAATAATACTGGATGCATTAGTAGGAACTTTATGCATAAAGGCATAATTATCAGAAGGATAATAAAGGCTCCATGAACATTTGTCAAATGCTATAGATACATTTTTTCTTTCGGTATCTCCCTCCGCATCGTATGCAGATATAAGGTCTCTTGAAGGAGTTATCCATTTACTCCAAGTAAAATTATCATCAGGATTATATGCATTTCTGTGGAACATAAAATATACCCAATTTCCACTACTTTTTGTCCATGCAACTTCAAGAATAGACTCTGAAGTATTTCTTACAGCATCACTATTATCATAACCCCACAATGTTCCATACTTATCTACGAGTTTAAAGCCCATATCTTCAATTTTCTGACAATACTGTGCAACCTTATTCCAATCACGAATAGGCTTTTCAGCATATATACGTGCAAGAAGACCATAGGCTACAGCCTTACTGAGAAGCATTTTATTTCCATTACTTGGACTAGGAGCATGCTCTCCGGCATATTCCAAATCTTTTACGAGACTTTTATATACTTCAGCACGAGGTTTTCTCTCAGGAAAATATTCAGGATATACCTTTTCTACATTTTCAGCCGTGATAGCAGGAGGAATAGTCGTTACAAATGGAATATCTCCCCATAAATAACTCATTTTTAGTACAATATATGCACGCCATATTAACATTTCAGATTTCCAATTATCATGTTCCTCTTGAGTTAAAGTATTATCTTTTTCTGCTATTCTATCAATATTACAAATCAGTTGATTAGTTTTACTGACCTGTGACATATACCAATCCCAATCTCTCTTTATATTCTTATTATTTGAATCTTGATGATTAGATTCTATATCAACGATTTCACCTGTTGTAGGGCTACCTGCATAGGCATTATCTGCACGACATTCTGAATAGACCATCCAATCCAAATAATCTTTTTCTTGAATATCCTTCATCCATGAACTGTACAATACATTGCGAAGTCCTTGCATATCAGCTCTTGTAGAGAATTGCACTTCGGTCTTTTTATCAACCATAATATTTCCCTCATTATATGAAGTAACAGGGTAAGTGTTAAGATTACATGATGCAAGAGCCAACATCCCAGAAAGGGTTATTATATTGATTATCTTATTCATAATTATTCAGTTTAATTAGAAATTAACATTGACTCCAAAGATTACAGTCTTGATATTAGGATATGTTCCCCAGTCAATTCCCATGCTTGTTGCACTCGTATATTGACTCATTTCAGGATCATAACCAGAATAACGTGTAAACGTAAGCATATTATCTAAGGTTATATAAGGCTGTAATTTCTTGATATGAATTTTATTAAGCAATTTTGACGGCAAATCATATGATAGAGTTATATTCTTAACTTTAACATAACTACCATCTTCTATCCATCTTGTAGAGGCCCTTAAGTTGTATAACTCACCAGCCTTTGGAATATCAGTAACCATACCAGGAACTCTCCATCTTCTCAGAACATCACTGATTTGATTGGCACCTGAATACATCCCAACCATTTCTATCCTCGAAGCATTATAAATATCGTTACCAACAGAACTTGTAATAAGAAAACTTAAGTTAAATCCCTTATAGCTTAAACTATTAGTCATACCCCAAATAAATTTAGGATTGGCATTTCCTATATAGTGTTTATCTGATGCATTGATTTTTCCATCATTATTGATATCCTTATATTTCATCATACCTGTTTCAGGATCTACACCTTCAGCAGTATATCCCCAGAAAGATGAAAGCGGTTGTCCAGGTGTCATTCTTACAACATCCTCACTAAGTGCTTCGAAAGTATTGGCATAATAGTAAATCTGCTGCAAAGCAAGTTTTTCAAGACGGTTTCTATTCATGGAAATATTGAAATCAGTAGTCCATCTGAAATCTTTATTATCCAGATTCACGGAATTTATGGCAAATTCAAGTCCCATGTTGCTCATTTCACCTTCATTTCTAAATATATTAGGATAAGGTGCAGGAAGAGGCACACTCATCAGCATATCCTTAGTGTACTTATAGTATCCATCTAAAGTAAAACTAAGTCTGCCACCAAGGACTGACATATCAATTCCCACATTTGACTGAGTAGTCGTTTCCCATGTAAGTGATTTGTTTCCTATATTAGTCTTCCCTCCAAGAGTAGGCGTTGCCTCGGCATATTTTTTATCTGTCCAATCAAAATAATTGATTCCATATTTCTGAACCCATGCATAGTCACCGAGACCTGACTGGTTACCTTGCATACCCCAACCGGCACGTATTTTCAAATCATTCAACCAAGTAATATTTTTCATAAATTTTTCACCTGAAAGTCTCCATGCAGCAGAAGCAGAAGGGAAATATCCCCATTTATGTCCTGGAGCAAGTTTTGAAGAACCATCAGCCCTGAAATTAACAGTAAGATAATATTTACTGTTAAAATTATATGCCACACGTCCGAGATAGGACATTATAGCCCAATATGAATAGCCTTGATCTTGTCCTCTGAGTCCCCCTCTGTTACCTCCATTTATTCCATATATAACATTTTTATATTCAGGAGAAAAATGAGATCTTGAACCTGATAGATTTTCCCACAAAGAGGTAGTTGCAGATGTACCTGCCATTATTTCAAGATTATGTTTACCAGCAAAAGAATTTCTGTAGGTAACAATATTGTCATAAACCATTCTTCTTAAGTCAGTTCTCTTAGACTCTGCTCCCCCATGTACAGTCCTACCATAGGAAATTTTGATAGGGTCAAGGAAAGAATAATCGTGCATCCAATGCCTATCCATACTGACAGTAGACTTAAACTCAAGATGTTTAGTAAATTTCAATTTTGCATAAGCGGAAACGAGAAGCCTATCGGTCTGATTAAAATTATTTTCAGTCCTTGCTACATTTTCTGCAGCAGTAGTAATATTGGCTCCATGGAAATCTGTCCAGTACCATGCTGGATTTTCCTTACTCCATACTTTAGCATAAGTAGGAGTACTTATCACAGATAACACTACCCCAGCTCTATTAGGACCTGTTCCTGTAATAATACCATTATGTTTATAATGTGAATATGATGTATTTACACCTATATTCAGCCATTTATAAACATCAGTATCAAATGATAATTTCGCATTGTATCTTTTATTGTAAGCAACGTTGATTATACCTTTTTCATTACTATATCCAACACTCAAATAATATCTTGTTTTATCAGTAGCATTAGATACTGATAACTGATAATTTTGATTTATACCTGTTCGATAAATTTCTTTAAACCAATCTGTTTCATCCTTCAACCCATCAGGAACAGTAGCACCTTTTATTTCATCCATAAGTTCTTTATACTGAGCTGTATTAAGAACTTCATATGTTTTAGTAACATTTGAAAATCCTATATAAGAATTGAAATTTATCTCTGCACCTCTTCCTTTATGCCCTTTCTTGGTTGTTATAAGCACAACTCCATTTGCAGCACGAGAACCATATATTGCTGCAGATGAAGCATCCTTCAAAATCTGCATAGACTCTATATCATTAGGAGAAAGATATGCTATTGCAGAATTTCCCGTCCCCATAGGTACCCCATCAACTACATAAAGAGGATCATTGGACGAAGCAATTGAAGATGCACCTCTGATACGTACAGTCATTCCAGCACCTGGAAGTCCATTTGTTTGTGTTACCTGAACACCAGCAACTTTTCCCTGCATAAAACCAGAAGCCGCCGTTATAGGACGCAACTTCATATCTTCATTAGAAATTGTAGATACTGCAGTTGTCAAATCTTTTTTCTTAACAGAGCCGTAACCGATGGCAACTACCTCATCCAATAGAAGAGACTCTTCTTTTGAAGTGACATTAACCACTGTTCTTGAATTTACACGTTCAGTAACAGTAGAATAACCTAGTGCCATAAATTCAAGCACTGCATCAGACTTGCTTACGCCAATCCGATATTTTCCATTGGCATCAGTTGTCACACCATTTTGAGTACCTTTTTCAAGGACAGTCAGTCCTACAATAGGATTCCCATTAAGGTCTACGACTGTACCTACTACATAGTGTTTCTGTGCATACATAGCAGTACATAGAAACATCACCACAATCGCAAGATATTTTTTCATAAAATTAAAAATGAATTAGTGATTATTAGTTTAAAACAAATTTATATATAAAAACGCAGCAATATCTTAAATGATTTTGCAAAGTGGATACTAATACATTCTATTAAATAAAAAAACGCTGACACATAGATAATTACATGTCAGCGCGATTACTTCTAAAGTGGATTATAAAGCCTTAAAACTATTCCGTGCTTCTTCCAATATAGGTGTAGCTTTGGCATATCCGTCTGCTGGAATCTTCCATAAAATAGCAATAATCAATGTTCCTATGACCCCAAAAATTATTGAGACTTCAAATACAGAATTCCAACCGAACTTATCGGCAAGAAAGCCAAAAAGAATACCTGAAACTGCCGTACTTGCATAACCAAAAATACCAGCAATACCATTTGCCGATGCTGCAACTCTTTTTGTTGCCTGATTTGAGCAAGCAATACCCAAAAGAGCCTGTGGCATATAAATGAAGAAACTTGCCATTATTATACAGAATATTGCAAGCCCATTCATTCCCTCAGGAAGGATCCAGAATATAAAGAAGAAGATTGTCGCACCCAAAATACCGAAAAGACAAGTTCTGTGAGCCTTACTTTTGAAAACTTTATCAGTCATCCAACCAGCGAGCAAAGTTCCTATTATACCTCCGACAATCTCAGATGCTGCCACTACTATTGCAGCAGTATCAATCTCCATTCCCTTAAACTGCGTAAGAAAAGTTGATCCCCAATCTAAAATAGTAAAACGTATGATATATACACAGAAATTTGTTACGGCTAATATCCAGATGATTGGGTTGGCGAAAACCATTTTCCTCACAAGTTTATTGTATATAAAATGACTTAATTCAGGTGATTCTTTTGACGTATCAGACTTGACAGGTGCCTTATCATCCAATAACTCAGGAGCTGGCAGACCAACTTCTGCAGGAGTATCCTTTATACCATAGAGCAGAAGAAAAGCACCAAGGAAAGCTAAAATAGCAGGAATGAAAAAACACCACTGCCATGCTGCATAACCAAAATTTTTCAAAATAAGAGAACCACAGAGTAAAGCCACCAAGCCTGCGCCTACGGAATGGGAACTATTCCATATTGATTGTTTTGTCGCTAATTCAGAAGGTTTTATCCAGTGCGCCATAAGACTACCACAAGGTGGATATCCAAGACCTTGCATATAACCATTTATCAGCCACAAAGAGCCTATAAAATAAACCAGCCCCAAAGTAGCTTTTCCCTCAGCATCAAGGAAGTGAAAAACACCATTCATCATAGGACTCATGCCTATGAGTATATTGACTATGGCCGATAATGCAAGCCCGGTAGCCATCATTACCCTTTTAGCCTTGATTTTATCTGCCAAGAATCCATTTATAAACCTTGACACCCCGTAGATTATGCCATTAATAGTAAGAAAAATACCGAGTTGCACCTTACTAAGCCCGATTTGTTCTTCCAAAGCTGGCATAGCAATACTGAAATTTTTTCTCACAAAATAAAATAAAGCATAACCTATCATAAGCACAATCAGCGTACGCCATTGCCAATAGTTATACTTTTTGGAAATCTTTGCGTCCATTATTTAAATATAGTTTAGTTAATATTTATTCTTTTATTCGAGAATCAATTATTATTGTGACTGGACCATCATTTACCAAAGAACACTTCATATCCGCTCCAAATACACCCTTTTGGACAGGATGACCCAAAGAAACACCCAATAAATCACAAAATTTTTCGTACATAGGAATTGCAAGTTCGTGCCCTGCTGCACGTATATAAGAAGGTCTGTTACCTTTTTTAGTTGATGCAGTAAGTGTAAACTGAGACACGGCAAGAATTTCGCCTTTAACATCCAAAACACTCCTGTTCATAACCCCATTTTCATCATCGAAGATACGCAGCCCCACGACTTTAGATGCTAACCATTTAACATCATCATCTGTATCACCGTTTTCAACACCTACGAGTACAAAAAGTCCCTTTCCTATCGAACTGTATAATTTCCCCGATATATTAACAGAAGCAACTGTCACTCTTTGAATTACAATTCTCATATTTTGATATTTTACAGCTCCGTTATAGTTTGTGTTTTTAATAAAATGCAAATCGATTACTAAATTAGTAAAATTTTTAATATTTTGCTTTTAAGCATATATTTGCAATAAGATTTAAACCATACAAATAATGACTTCAAACTATAACAAGACTCTGTCTCCAGAAATGGTTGCTGCACTAAAAAAAATAAAATATTTGGCATTAGATATGGATGGAACCATATATATGGAAAATAATCTATTTCCATTCACATTAAAATTTTTGGAAGATATGCATTCTGCTGGCATTGGATATTCTTTCCTCACCAATAATCCTACAAAATCCGTATCAGATTATCTTGCAAAACTTGCCAAGATGGGGATAAATGCTTCAGAAGAAAATATGTATACCACATCTATAGCCGCAATTGATTATGTAAAAAAACATTATCCTGCAGCAAAGAGGCTATTTATGTTAGGAACTCCAAGTATGGCAGAACAATTTATTAAAGCAGGTTTTGAAGCCTGTGAAGACTCTCCACAAGACAGACCTGACGTTTTAGTTGTAGCATTTGACACCACATTAACATATTCACGACTGTGCAGAGCGTCATGGTGGGCTTCACAGAACATTCCTTACATTGCTACAAATCCAGATAAAGTATGTCCTACAGATAAAGAGACCATACTTGTAGACTGTGGTTCACTTCAAAAATGTATCGAATATGCAACAGGACGAAAACCTGACATTGTTCTTGGGAAACCTGATCCAAGTATGCTTGAAGGAATCTGTCAAAAACATTCGCTTGCCATTGACGAGATAGCAATGGTTGGTGATAGACATTATACAGACCTGGAACTTGCTCACAATGCAAAGGCTCTCGGGGTTCTCGTTCTTTCTGGAGAGACAACACTTGAAGAAGCTCAAAAAGTCGTAAAACCAGGCGATCTAATAGTAAGAGATATTAAAGAACTTGGAGAATTACTGCTTAGTGTAAGATAATATGCTAAAGAGCAGTCCCATATGGAACTGCTCTTTAACTTTTAGCCTATGCTTTTTAATCTTTCAGCATACGCATTGCATTCAGTACTGCCAAGACTGTAACCCCTACATCTGCAAAAACGGCAAGCCACATAGGAGCGAAGCCCAAAGCAGAGAGAACAAGAACAATCAGTTTAACACCAATCGCAAAAACAACATTTTCAACTGCAAGTTTAAGTGTTTTCTTTGCAATCTTCACACCTATAGCTATTTTAGAAGGCTTATCATCCATTAGTACAACATCAGCCGCCTCAATAGCAGCATCAGAGCCTAGCCCTCCCATAGCTATACCCACATCAGATAGGGCCAATACTGGAGCATCATTTACACCATCTCCTACGAAAGCCAAAGAGCCATTATCCGACTTACACTGCATAAGTTTCTCCATTTCAGATACCTTTCCTGCAGGAAGCAATTCTGATTTATATTGTGATATTCCTAACTCCTTTGCTACAGAAGCTGCAACTTCTTCCTTATCTCCAGTAAGCATAACAATCTTCCGGACTCCGCCATCAATCAAAGACTTAACAGCAGCAGGAGAATCAGCCCTCAACTTATCTGAAATAACAATATGTCCTTCATATTCTCCCTCAACAGCAACATGCACAATAGTACCTGATTTTTCACAAGGATGCCAATTAACCTTATGCACATCCATCATTCGGCTATTACCTACAATAACATTCTTTCCATTAACGTATGCACTTATACCAAGTCCAGGTTCTTCAGTAACTCTGGAAACATCACATCCATCATTTTCATCCATATATGCTTCTTTCAAAGATATAGCAATAGGATGTGAGGAAAAACGTTCTACGTGAGCAGCAAGATGAAGCAGTTCCCTTTCATCCAATTTTTCAGGATGAATAGCCGTTACTTCAAAAACTCCTTCTGTAAGTGTACCAGTCTTATCGAAAACAACAGTATCCAACTTAGCGAGTTTATCTATGTAATTAGACCCCTTAATAAGTATACCTCTACGTGAAGCAGCTCCCAAACCTCCAAAAAATGTTAAAGGAACAGAAATAACCAAAGCACAAGGGCAAGAAATAACCAGGAATGTCATAGCCCTATACAGCCATGTAGAGAATGAAGCCATAAAATTGCCTGAAAGCAATGGTGGAAGTATAGCAATAATAAAGGCAGCAATAACTACTATAGGAGTATAGACCTTTGCAAATTTAGTAATGAATTTTTCGCTCGATGATTTATTTTCAGCAGCATTTTCCACTAATTCCAACACCTTCGATGCTGTAGATTCCCCAAACAATCTGCATACTTTTACTCTGATTACACCTGTAATATTTACGCATCCAGATAGCACTCCATCACCTAATGAAATATGCGTAGGTACACTTTCACCCGTCATAGCGGAAGTATCAAGACTTGAAGTACCCTCTATTACTTCCCCATCAACCGGTACTTTTTCTCCTGGCTTAATAATTATGCAATCACCTACTTTCAGTTCGTCAGGATTGACACGCACAATTTCTTCACCGCGAACAAGATTGGCATAGTCTGGACGTATGTCCATAAGATGTGAAATAGACCTTCTGCTATTGTCTTCTGCCATTTCCTCGAAGAACTCTCCTATTTGGAAAAACAACATAACAAATACAGCTTCTGGAAAGCAAGTTTCAGCGCCAGGAAGAAAGCCTATTACCAAAGCACCGATAGTAGCTACCGACATAAGGAAGTCCTCATCAAGAGCTTCACCATGTGCAATACTTTCCGCAGCTTCTTTAAGAGTTTCGTAACCTACTATAAGATAAGGCAAAAGATATATGAGTAAAAGTTGCCAAGCAGGAAGATTTAATTTCTTTTCAATAAAAAAAGCGACCGCCAGCAATACAGCCGCAATTATTATTTGAATAAGTTTGTTTCTATTTTCTGTTTCCATAAAATTATAGTTTTACAGAAACAAAGATGAACAATTTAAAGTGCAACCAAGTTGCAAAGTAACAATTAATAAATAAAATTAGATTTTATGGCTGCAATTAGGACAAATTCCCTTAATAACATAATTGACAGAATGTACCTCGTAACCACTCGGCACATTTACATTGTCGACATGCAATTCTTCCAAACAGAATGTCTTATGACATATTTCACAATAAAAATGAGCATGCATATCATCATCGTGTCCCTCCTCATGACTAAGACACAATTCATATCTGACACCTTCTCCCCCATCCTCAATTCTATGAACCATATGTCCAGAACTAAAAACAGAAAGAGCACGAAAAATATTAGACTTATCTATAGAAGGAAGCCAGCTTTCTAATTCTGCTATAGACATAGGTCTCCCGGCTTCGTGTAAAGCCTTAACAATCATTATTCTATTAGCAGTAGGTCTGATACCATGCCTGCAAAGAAAGTCTTCACAATCAGTATTACACATCATTAAAAGAAAAATCAGGTACAAAATTATTCAAAATCAAGACTTAATAAAATATAAATCCATATTTAAAACGATTTAAAATACAAATTCATATTTATAACGATTTAATCCCAAAAAAGTATTCATTTTAAAAAAATTTTTATATAGATTTGTAGAAAAACATAGTCTTATGAAAAGTAGTGCTTATTCTAAAGCCTCCCCTCTTTTCAGACTTAAACTCATGGTGACACTGTCTGCCATCATTTTTTTATGTTTATCGACGGGGAGCAGCCTATCGGCAGGTAATTTAAAAACAGTCAAAGGTGTTGTAACCGATAGGACAACAAAAGAGCCTTTGGCAGGTGTAGCGGTATATATTGCCGGCACAGAGTACAGTGATTTCACCAATGCAGAAGGAAAGTATGAATTGTTTTTCGAAGAAGAGAAAAACATAAAGATCACTTTCTATCTTCTTGGTATGCAAACTCAGGTGGTAGCCTATAAAAATCAGCCAACCTTGAACGTTGAGATGTCAGAAGATAAACAACTCATATCTGACGTAGTTGTAACAGGTTATCAGAAAATAGACAAACGTAAGTTAGCAAGTTCTATTTTGACAGTAAAGGGAGAAGACCTTCTCGGAGGAGAGTATATATCCATTGACAAGATGCTTCAAGGAAGACTTGCTGGTGTCACGGTTATGAACATGTCTGCAACCCCTGGAGCAGCTCCTAAGATTCGTATTAGAGGTTCATCTTCAATAACTGGAAATAGGGAGCCTGTATGGGTGGTAGACGGAATTATCCTTGAAGAGAATGTAAACATATCTGCAGAAGAACTTAATAACCCGGACAAAATAAACCTAATCGGTAATGCCATATCTTCTCTTAACCCTGAGGATATAGAACGTGTTGACATTCTCAAGGATGCAAGTGCTACAGCAATTTATGGTATTAAAGCGGCAAACGGAGTAATAGTTGTTACAACCAAGAAAGGTAAAAACCACAAGCCGATAGTTTCGTATACAACTACTATGACAGTGACAACTCCGCCTACATATGACAAAATGTTCAGGATGAACTCTGCCGAACGTATAGATATGTCTATGGAAATGCAGGACAAGGGGCTTAGCTTCAGTAAATACAAGCCTAATGATGTCGGCTATGAGGGAGTATTGAACGATTTGTGGGAGAATAAGATAGATTATCCTACCTTCCTGTCAAATGTTACAAAATTAAAGAGGCTTAATACCAATTGGTACGGAGAATTATTCCGTCCAGCTATAACAGCCCAGCAATATATTTCACTTTCAGGCGGAAATGATGTTACAAACTATTATGTATCATTAGGTTATACTAACGATAGAAGTGTAGCCATTACTGAAGGTCAGAAAAGGTACAATGTAATGGCAAAGGTAGAATCAAAACTAAATTCAAAACTCCGCGTAGGTCTAAAAGTTAGTGCTGCTTCTTCTGAAGCCAAACATACACACCCGTCTGTGGACTTGTATGAATATGCATACAATACTTCACGTTCAATTCCTATCCGAAACGATGACGGAACTCCATATTTCTACAGTGCAGCTGCTGGATACAGAGGTAATTTGAAGTTCAATATATTGAATGAACTTGAGCATAGTGGAAACAAGATAAACAATCTAAACATAAATGCTGTCTTAGATTTAGACTGGGATATTACAAAATGGCTAAAATACAACACTTTAGCAGGTATCACAAAAGGTCAGAATTATCAAGAGACATTTGCAGACGAAGCCTCATTTGGAGTTACAAAACTCAGGCTGATTCCATACGGACAGAGAGTTCCTACCCCTGAAGAAGACATTAAATATGCAGAGAGATATTCGCGACTTCCTTTTGGAGGTATCTTACAGACTTCAAACAACAGCATGACATCTTATGTCTTGAGAAACAATCTCTCATTCTTCCACAGATTTGCAGAGAAGCATGATATTTCAGGGAGTATAGGTCAGGAGTTACGTTCTACAAAAAATGACGGAGTAAAATCCACAGAATATGGATACCTTCCTGGAAGAGGTAAATGTTTCGCATATATTGACCCAACTATATGGTTGAAATATTCAGAACTGCTGCAAGGAGCTCAAGATGTAATTACAGATACAAGAAATAATGTAGTATCATTCTATGGTACAATGGCATACGGATATGACGACCGCTATATTCTAAACTTTAATATTAGAACTGATGGTTCCAATAGATTTGGACAGAGCGACGCTGTAAGATTTTTGCCAATATGGTCAGTATCAGGACGTTGGAATATCGTCAATGAAAAATTTATGAAAAACGTAACATTCTTTGACGAACTTGCAATAAGGGCTTCTTATGGTATTCAGGGTAACGTACATCCAGACCAGACACCTGACCTCATAGCTAAATTAGGTACTTTTGATACTATGACACAGGAATTTTCATCTACATTGTTGAAATATCCAAATAATAAACTAAGATGGGAAAAAACTTACTCTTATAACGTGGCTGCTGACTGGTCATTCTGGGACAACAGAGTTTACGGTTCATTAGATCTTTACTACAAAAATGGCGTAGACCAAATAGTAACAAAACATATTGCACCGTCAAATGGAGCAGAAAATGTATCCATAAATTCAGGAAGTATAGAAAACAAAGGATGGGATTTAGCAATTTCTGTAGTACCTATAAAGAGTAAAAACTGGTTATGGAGTATTTCTTTCAATACTGGTAAAAACTATAACAGGGTAACGGATGCAGGAAACACATCAGTTAAATGGGAAGATTATATTTCTGGTTCATTAATTACAAATGGACAGGCTGTAAATAGTTTTTACTCATATAAGTTTGATAAGTTGGACAAACAAGGACTCCCAACATTTAAAGATATTAATGAAAAGGATGAAAAAGATAATTACTTAGTTCATTCAAACTTAGAAATGTATGAGAGAGCCTTTACATACTCTGGTAAAAGGGATCCTGATCTTTCAGGAGGATTTTCAACTTATTTGAAATATAAGAATATATCTTTCAATGCATTACTATCATTCAACATAGGTAGTAATATGAGATTGAATGATTTATATGCCACATCTGGTCAGAGCTTACCTTTCCCAGATCAAAACATGTCATCAGAGTATGTTGGCAGATGGAGAAAACCAGGAGACGAAAATATAACAAATATTCCTGCACTATCCTCAAGTCCTCTTTATATAAAAGATGAAGATGTAAAATATCGTATAGCTCGGAATTATTGGGATATGTACAATAAGAGCGACATAAGAGTGGTTTCTGGAAGTTTCCTAAGATGTCGTTCAATTTCAATAAGATACGACTTTTTAAAATCATGGGTAAAACGCATAAAGTTAAGTGGTGCGAGCCTTACATTTGATGTAGGTAATGTATTTGTCATAAAGGATCCGGCACTTAAAGGTAGAGATCCAGAACAAATAGGTCTTGGATCACGCAGTATACCTCCTCAAAGGAGTTACTCAATGCGTCTAAATGTTATTTTCTAATAAGAGGAGGATACTTTATGAAAAACAAAATATTTATAAGCATATTAGTTTTATGCTCGGTGTGTTCTTGCGATTTCTTGAAAGAAACATCACAAAACCTTGTAAAACCTCAAACGGTTCAGGAATATAAAGAACTTCTCTATGGCGAAGTCCTGACAAAATCATCTGATTTGGGCATAGCCCAATATATGGATTTTATGACAGATGACGTAGAAGACTACAATTACTATGGTACAGATCCAATGCCTGTAAGCAATGATTTCAGGGAACCTATGTGGTCATACTATACATGGCAACAAAATCCTGAAATAGGTCTTAACAATACAAATTATAGTGATGATGCATGGAAAGTACTCTATCATAGAATACTTATGTGTAATATTTTCCTTGATAAAATTCCTACTATGATAGGAAGTCAGAAAGAAAAGGAAGATATCGCAGGTGAGTCTTATTTTATGAGAGCACTGTCATACTTTATGTTGGCAAACCTCTACGCCGCACCTTATGAAGAAGGCACAGCAGATGTTGAGGCGTGTGTCCCAATAAATACTGAGTCAGGAGTAGATGACCGTGAACTCACGCGTGCAAGCATGAGAGAAGTATACGACCTAATGGAATCTGATATAAAGGCTTCAATAAGTCATTTTAAAGCATCTGGAATAAAAAAGACTATGTTCCGACCTAATATAGATGCTGCATATATCCTTGCATCCAGAATAGCTCTTTTTGAAAAGAAATATGATGATGTTATAAATTATTGCAATGAACTTCTTAAAACTACTCAGGCAGAACTATATGTAATGACAAGCAAACGTCAGAAAAGATATGTTTTTATTAAATATGACAATCCTGAAATAGTCTTCTCATATGGTAAGGGTTCAGTAAATAAATACATGCAAAGAGATCCGGCTTATAAGGGTACATTCAGAGTTTCTGATGAGTTAGTCAATCTATTCAAAAATGGTGATTATAGATGGACATATGACTATATCAAAAATAATATGAAACAAGATGCCCCATACGAAAAAATTTGTGAATTCTATACCCCATTAAAGTGGTATGATCAGGTAAGCAAAATATTTCCAAATACTTTGAGGTTGTCAGAAGCATATTTAAACAGAGCAGAAGCTTATGCCAATAAAGGTGACAATGTAAATGCACTTAAAGACCTCAATGAAATATATTCAAAAAGGACAAAAGATGGCACTTATGATTCCAATCCAGCAGATGTTAAGCAGGCAATAAAGGATGAAAGAAGAAGAGAGTTCGCTTTTGAAGGTCTCCGATGGTTCGATATACGCAGATATGGAATAACTAATATAACTCATACCTATCACTCAATTGTAGATGAAAAAGTAGGAGATACTTATAAGTTCCCAGGAAAGGAATCCTATATACTCCCAGTTCCAGAAAATGAAAAGAAAAAGAACTTAGAAATTCAAATTTTCCCACGTCCTGAGAGCAAACCAATAAACAAAAAGTAGAGTTATGAAATTTAATTTAAAATATACACTTTTGGTCATATTAACGACCCTAAGTATATCTTCCTGCTATAAAGAAAGACCTCTTAAGGTGGAAGATGTGAAAGATAAATATAATGCTCTGACAGATGATCCGTCAGATACTTGCAAACACGCAGCATACAATTTTTATCAAGATTTTGGTCACGTGCTTATTTATAATCCTACAATTGCCGATTATAAGTTCAATTTCAAAGGTGATAATGGAATTAAAATAATTGCTCCAGACCAGGATAAAGAGACATTTAGAGCCGGGATGAAATTTTTGCATAAGGCTCTAATAGATGTATATGATAAGGAATTTCTAAGAAAGAATCTTCCTTTCTCAGTAATCCTTGCAAAGGTGGTAAAAATGGCATCTTATGGAGAAAACAGAGAGATGAGAAGTTATGCAAGCGGAAGTTTTCTTGCCATTGGAGGTATAACAAAAGACCTTGATAAGTTAAGTAATGAAGAATTCAATAAGATGAGAGCTTCCTTTAATGCTGACTTATGGGGCAACTATATGTCTTCAGTTCGTGGAATATTCAAAGTCAATCCAAACTTCTATAAGGTAAGTGAGATGATGAACAGAAACATTTATAGTCCTAATGGCTATCTGCTCGGAATGGAAGACCCTGAAGGAATAGATTTTTACAAATATGGACTAATCTCATATAGTGTTTCAAAATCCGCTATAGTAAAAGACATTAATTATTATTATATCTATGCTCCAGATAAAAGGGAAGATCTTCAGCAATGGATAGAATTTATTTTTGCAACTCCAGAAGATGAGATTCAAAGAATCACAACTCAATATCAAGCAATGGAGCTAAAATATAATATTCTTAAGGAGTCAATGCTTGAGTATGGTTTTGACATAACAAAAATTAAAAAATAAAAAATTAATACTATGAAAATTATAAGCCAGGTTTTCGGCATAATAAGTGCGTTCATTCTGATTGTGGGGACAGGCAATGCCGAAGCCTCCGGCAGAATTTTCAGATTTAAGAAAAAACACAGAGAAACCACAGTCACTGCTGCCTCAAAAAAAGACAGCAGTGGCTATGTTTCTTTTCTAAAAAAAGCCAAAACAACAGAAGGACTCTTCAAAATACACAAGGTAAAGGACAAATACTATTTTGAGATTCCGTTATCCCTTCTTAAAAGGGATTTTATGATTTCTTCAAGGGTTTCTACTACAAGCAATAATAAAGACATTGCTGCTGGTCAAATGCCAAGAGATCCAGTTCTTGTAACTTTTTCAACTGACAAGAAAAAGTTATATATGCACAAGAAAATGGTTAGAAATATTGTTGATACAACATCTGAATTGAAAACAGCTTTCGAGCGAAATTTTACCAATCCTATCTGGAATGCATATAAAATTGAAGAATTCAATACAGATTCAACAGCAATTATAGTTGATATGAGCGACATATTCATAAGTGATATTCCTGAATTTAGTCCTTTCCGTGCAGGAAACTTTATGGATGTGCTTACCAGAAGACAGCCTATTTCAGGAAGTCTGTCCTCTTCAAAATCATCTATACTATCTATGAAAGACTTTCCACAAAATATTTGTGTAAAAAGCCTTATGAGTTATTCTGTAAACGGAGGCGCCCCATTTACAGCAACAATGACAAGGAATATAATTCTTTTGCCTGAAAAGCCAATGCGTCCTCGTTATGCAGATCCGAGAATAGGCTATTTTAGCAGACATAAAAATTATTATACCGACAAGAAAGATGGAGTTGAAGAGTTGGAATTTATTGAGAGATGGAATATCCAACCAAAAATAACAGAGACCTCTAAATATATGAAGGGAGAACTTGTCGTTCCTGAAAAACAGATTGTGTTTTACATAGATCCAGCGATTCCAGAAAAATGGCGTAAATACATAAAACTTGGGGTTGAAGACTGGCAGGCTGCCTTTGAGGAAATAGGTTTTAAAGATGCCATAATAGCAAAAGACTACCCTAAAGATGACCCTGACTTTGATCCAGATGATATAAGGTACAGTTGTTATAGGATGATTGCTACTCCACAGGAAAATTCAATGGGACCGTCTGTTTCAGATCCACGTTCTGGAGAAATAATACAGGGCGATGTATTATTCTATTCAAATGTAGTAAAACTACTTCACAACTGGAGATTTGTACAGACAGCAGCAGTGGATCCGGCAGTTAGGAAACCTGTATTTGATGATGAAACAATGGGGACTGCCCTAAGATATGTTGCAGCCCACGAAATAGGACACACTTTAGGACTAATGCACAATTTTGGTGCATCCTACTCATTCCCGGTAGATTCACTAAGAAGTGCTACATTTACTAAGAAATACGGCACAACACCATCGGTAATGGACTATGCACGTTTCAATTATGTCGCACAACCTGAAGACAAAGGTGTATCACTTCTTCCACCAAAGCTCGGAGTTTATGATAAATTTGCAATAAAATGGGGATATAAACCTATATACGGAACGAAGAACGCTACTGAAGAAAAAAATACCCTGAACAAATGGATTAAAGAGAAATCTTCAGATCCTATGTATAAATATGGGCCACAACCATTTATCAACGAAATTGACCCATCATGCAAAGCCGAAGATTTGGGAGACAACTCCGTAAAGGCAGGTAGATACGGACTTAATAATCTGAAGTTGATTATGAGTCGATTGCCTGAATGGACTGCCAAAGATGACAATGATTATAAGCAAATGGGAGAGCTTTATACTGAAGTCATAATGCAAATGCAGAGATACTTATTGCATGCAATGGTTTCAATAGGAGGGGTAAGACTTGAAGAAACAACAAGGGATAATAATAGTTCAAAAGCCATCTCCTTTGTTTCAAAAAAAGAACAAAAGGAGGCTCTCGATTTTATTTTTGAGACAATTTCTCAAGTACCTGATTGGACAATGGACAAAAAAATAATAGATAAGATAGGTCCAGTATATTCTCCTGCTATGCTACAATCAATAATTTTGTCACGTCTATTCTTTGACAGAATTACTGCAAGCCTTGTATTAAATGAAGAACTTTATCCAGAAACAGCCTATACTTACAAAGAGTATATGGATGATTTATATAAGTTTGTATGGAAGAAAGCATTAAAAGGTCTTAAGTGTAATATGTACGACAAAAACCTCCAACTATGCTATATAGAAAAATTGATTGAAGATGTAGGGCTACCAGGAGTTGAAAATAAATCGCTATTAAAATTTAGAAATTTAAATCCAGTAGAGAAACAGATTTTAGACGATAGACCTCTGCCATCTGAAATTTCAGGCTTTGAATTTAATACTTTAGCTATAGTAGATATGGTAAAACACCCTGCAATGTTCTTAAAACTACAGGATAGTTATAAACTCGTTAAAAAACTATCTTCACAGGGCAGCCAAGAAGATAGGGCACATTATAAGATGCTCGAATTAAAAATAAAGAGTGCTTTGGAAACAAAATAATATGATGACAACGGAACAATCTAAGAGAATTCAGACCTCCATCCTAAACAAAGCCGAAAAGAAGGTTTTAGTTTGGATGGCTGAAAGATTACCTTCTTGGGTAACATCGGATATGATGACCTTTCTTGGTTCTTTCGGAGCTATAATTATTGCTGTAGGTTATATTTTATCATCAAAAAATATCACTTGGCTATGGCTCTCCTCTGCGGGATTTATAGTAAATTGGTTTGGAGATTCATTAGATGGCACTATTGCGAGGGTACGAAATCAGCAGAGGCCAAAATATGGTTTCTTCTTGGATCACAATGTGGATTGCCTAAATGAGGCAGCTATGTTCATAGGTGCAGGATTATCTCCGCTTATGCACCTAAACATGGCACTATTACTCTTTACTGGCTACTTGCTTCTTTCTGTATATGTATATATTAGTGCCCATCTTAAAGGAGAATTTAAGATAACCTACATAAAAATGGGGCCTACTGAGTTTCGCTTAATCGTAATAGTGGTAAATACACTGTTTATATACTGTAAGGGACTGAGAGACTTTAGCGGAGAATTTAGTTTATTTGGTAATAATTTCAATTACACAGCCTTAGATTGTGTAGCCGTAATTATCCTTATCATCTTATTAGCATCATATATGTTTTCATTCATAAAGGATGCAAAACAATACGCAAAAGAAGAGCCACTGATAGGAAAATATGAAAAACCTAATAGAAATAAGTGAATTAGAGAAAAGTCTCCCCTTTCTGCATGGACAATTAGGTAATGTTATCTGTAGAGGTATAATGAAATTTCTAAATTTAGATGCTTTAAATGCACTATATAACAGAAATTCAATATACCAAGGTCCTGAATTTGCAAAAAAAATATTAGAAGACTGTAAAGTCAGTTATAGTGTTTCAGGAATTGAGAAGTTAAGTAAAATAACGGGGCCGTTTATAACAATCAGTAACCACCCTTACGGAGGAATAGATGGAATAATACTCGCTGATATGATAGGACACTTATTTCCAAATTACAAATTGATTGTCAATAAATTATTGGAAAAAGTAGTTGCACTGTCGGATAATTTCATCCCAGTAACACCAAATGGAAGGACAGCATTAAGTCCTACAGCAGACAGTATTTCAGGTATAAGAGCCGCCTTGACACATATTAGGAATGGAAATCCTCTTGGAATATTTCCGGCAGGTGCTGTGTCAGATTTTAGTTTCAAAAATATGGGAGTCCAAGATAGAGAATGGCAACTACCTATAATGAGACTAATACAAAAATGTCATGTTCCAATTGTTCCTATACGATTTTTTGACGGAAATTCTGCCCTATTTTACCTATTGGGACTTATAAATTGGAAAATTAGGGTTTTGAGACTTCCCTCTGAAGTTTTTAATAAAAAAGGACATACCGAAAGAGTAGGAATCGGAAATATAATCTCTTTGGAAGAGCAAAACGAAGTAAAAAATATCGAAGAATATACATGCCTTTTAAGAAGTTCCGTATACTCAATGAAGTTACCTGATTAATTCATAATAATAAGAGTTTCAGGATGATAAATATTGCAATTATCGGAGGAGGGGCAGCAGGTTGTTTTTGTGCCATAGAACTAAAAAGAAAACTTCCATATGCCAATGTAAATATCTATGAGGGGGCAAAATTGCCTATGCAAAAACTATCAATAACTGGAGGAGGAAAATGTAATCTTACCAATACATTTGAATATGCTTCCGACCTATCCAAGATTTATCCGAGAGGGTTTCGTCTAATGAAAAGACTCCTTGCCAAGTTTGATGCAAAAGCCACTATGGATTGGTTTGAAAGAGAAGGTATCAGGCTTATAATAAGGGAGGATTGTTGTGTGTTTCCTGCTTCTTTGGATGCCATGCAAATAGTACGCGAGTTAAAAAAAGCTATTAAAGCAGAAGAGATAAATATATATACAGAACATAGATTAACTTCAATAAGTAAAGAAAAAACTGGATATAAGTTGTTTTTTCAAAACACCGAAACGACAGCAGATATAGTCATCATTGCTACAGGAGGTCTTGCGAAAGCAGGAACTTTAATATATAAAAATCTTGATTTGGAAATAATCCCACCACTTCCCTCACTTTTCACTTTCAATCTGCCAAATGATACCATAACAAAACTTTCAGGGTTATCATCGAATAATGTAATCGTATCAATTACAGGAACAAAATATAAGGCAGAAGGTTCCTTACTTGTAACTCATTTCGGAGTAAGCGGTCCTGCAATCTTAAAATTATCAGCATATGCTTCAAGATACCTTGCAGATAGAGGATATTCAGCCGTATTATCTATTAATTGGGCAGGAAATATGAATGAAAGCGAAATACGCCAGACTATGTTAGATATAAGTTCTAACTATCCTCAGAAGTATCTCCGAACCATACATCCCGACTTTATACCTGCGGGGATTTGGAATCACATCTTAGATACAATAAATATAAGGAAAGATATAAGATGGGCAGAAACTGGGACAAAGACAATCAATAAGATTATCAGCACTATTACAAACGACATCCACCAAATAAACGGAAAAAACCGCCACAAAGATGAGTTTGTAACTTGTGGCGGAATTTCGATTTCAAATATAGATTTAAATACTCTCCAAGCAAAAAAGTATCCTGGACTTTACTTTGTCGGAGAAGCTCTGGATATTGATGCTGTCACAGGAGGCTTCAACCTTCAAGCCGCATGGACTACTGCATACACAGTTGCCTCAGCTATAACAAACGTAACTCAAGACAACTCACAACATCAAGCCTTTTAAGCATAGTTCTTAGATTGTTCATCTATTAGTTCCCTATCTTCAAAATAATTTATTTTCATTGCTTCTTTCACTTCGCCCATAGTAGAAGCAGCAACTTCTCGTGCCTGTTCACATCCATTCTTCAACATCTCATAAACAGAAGGAATATCCTTTTCAAAATGTTTACGTCGTTCCCTAATAGGTTCTAATTCCAAATTAATGATTTTTTCCAGGAATTTTTTGCACTTAACATCACCTAAACCACCACGCTGGTAATGCTCTTTCATTTCGTCCAAATTTGCATATTCAGGGAGGAAAAGACCGAAATACTCATCACGACAAAATGCATCCAAATATGTAAATACTGTATTACCTTCAATATGTCCTGGGTCAGAAAGATTGATATGAAGTGGATCGGTATACATTGACATTATCTTCTTGTGCATTTCATCAGCAGACTCGGATAAATAGATGCAATTTCCCAAGGACTTTGACATCTTAGCTTTCCCATCAATTCCTGGCAGCCTTAAACATGCAGCATTATCAGGCAACAAGATTTCAGGCTCAACAAGGGTTTCTCCGTATATACTATTAAACTTCCTTACTATTTCAACTGTCTGTTCAATCATCGGTTTCTGATCTTCACCAGCAGGAACAGTAGTTGCCTTAAAAGCAGTTATATCAGCTGCTTGAGATATAGGATATGTAAAGAAACCAACAGGAAGTCCGCTACCAAAAACTTGCTCACCCTCTCCATCGGGAGAAAAACCTCTCATCTTGATTTCCGACTTAACAGTAGGATTTCGTTGTAGTCTTGCTACTGTAACAAGATTCATATAATAAAACGACAACTCTGTAAGTTCTGGGATACTGCTTTGTATGAACATTGTCACTTTTTGGGGGTCAAGACCTACTGACAGATAGTCAAGTGCAACTTCTATTACATTCCTCCGTACTTTTTCAGGATTATCCACATTATCAGTAAGTGCCTGTGCATCAGCTATAAACACAAACATTTTCTTGTAAAGCCCCTCATTTTGCAACTCTACCCTACGCCTTAAGGAACCAACATAATGACCTATATGCAGCCTTCCTGTAGGGCGATCCCCTGTAAGTATAATTTTATCTTTTGTCATATTAATTATATTATCTCCTAACAATCTTTCTATTAATCACAGGCAATACAACAGCACTAACCAATAAAACTTCAGCAAGTAAATATGTAATCATCACTACAACATGCCTAAAAAGAAAATCAACACCAGTAAAACTATTCAATGCTATAATGAAATCCGAGATTATAAACAACACTGCACCAACCACTAAATTAGTACTATAAGGATATTTTTTAATCATACCATATATACCGAAAGAAGTCATAAGCAGAAGTATACTTGCATAAATCCTAACAGCTAGTAGCATTAATTCCCCTTGCAAATTAAACAGCATTGTAATAAAAAATGCAACTATAATAACTGGAATCAGAATACAAAAAATCAAACTTGATTGTCTAATTCCTGCAATAAACTTAACAAAAATAAGCAGATAGAATATATGTCCTAACAAAAAAGCCCCAAGACCTGCCATAAACCAATTCATTCCTGGAAAAAGCAGAAAAATATCTCCAATAGTATGCATTACCATAGCAGATACAAAAAAACACACTGTTTTAAAATCACTTTTTGCATCCAAGAGTAAAAGTAAGGCAGTTGCACATAAAGAAGGAACTAAAAAAGACTTTATATATTTATGAAGAGACTCACCCCAAAAAGCGAGTGAAACAATTTCTATTACAGATAATAGGATAAATACAATTCCTATAAAATAAGCATATTTTTTCATTTCAATTTATGTTTAATATTAGTTCATTTACTCTTGCCAAATGCAAATTTTCCATAATTAGGACCTCAAAGATAAGAATTTTCAACAAAATTAAAATTTTGCAAAAATTAATATATTTGCACAACTATGAAGAGATCTTATATAATAAAAACATTTGTGTCTTTATTTGCTCTGCTATTTACAGTTACATTGGCAGCACAATCGACACGAATAAAAGGGAGAATAACAGATGAAGCCACAGGGGAAGGTATTCCCTTTGTAGGCATATATTTCAAAAATACCACAATAGGTGTATCCAGTGATTTAGACGGTTTTTTTACAATAGAAACAAGAAATGTAAAAACAGATATTCTTTGTGCATCCATTTTAGGATATGAAGACAAAGAAGTTCAAGTGAAATTAGGTCATTTTCAGGAAGTTAATATTAAACTAAAACTTATTCGTAATGCCCTAAATGCCATAGTAGTCAAACCTGACAACAGAAGAATGAAGCGCCTGCTGTCCAAAATTGATGAACACAAAAAATATAACAACCCAGAACATAGAAACTCGTATCAATGTAACATCTACAACAAAATGGAAATTGACCTTACCAATGCAGATGAACAAATAAAGAATAAATTGATACGCAAAAATTTCGGTTTCGTGTTTAACTATATGGACACTTCTGTTATTTCTGGAAAGCCCTATCTTCCGATAATGATTTCAGAAACTGTTTCAAAAAGATACCACAAAATAACCCCATCTGTAGACAAAGAAGTCATAGAAGCAAACCGAATTTCAGGAATTGAAGACGAGAATATGTTGTCACAGTTCACTGGGAGCATGCATTTAAAGATGAATTTCTACAACAATTTCATCAATGCTTTCAATGTAGAAATACCATCACCTATTTCATCTTCAGGAGGTCTATACTACAACTACTTTCTTATAGACAGTCTAAATATTGAAGGGCGAAAAACCTATAACATAAGGTTTCATCCCAAAAAATTTATTTCTTCCCCTGTTTTTGATGGAGAAATGAACATAGATGCTGATGAATATGCCTTACAGAAAATTCATGTCAAACTAAAAAAAGGCTCTAACGTGAATTGGATTAGAGATTTAGTTATAGACGTAGAAAATCAGAGGGTAAAAGACGGTATCTGGTTTTATAAGCAAGACAAGATGTATGTAGACTTTTCTGTAACAATGAATGACTCCTCCAAAGTAGTATCATTTTTAGGAAGAAAACAACTTGACTATACCAACCCGGAATTTACAAAAGTATTACGAAAAGACATTATTGAGGCCGGAGATAATGTAATGATTCACAAGGATGCCACAAAGAAAAGTGAAACATACTGGCAAAATGCCAGACCATATGCCTTATCTACAAAAGAACAGAACATCTACAACATGGTAGATTCTATCAAAAACGTTCCACTTTACAGAGACCTGTACACCATAGTTGCTACTTTTGTAAACGGATATTATGATTATAAGAAAATAGGTTTCGGACCAGTACATAAATTTATCAGTTTCAACAATTTAGAGGGGCTTCGTCTACAATGTGGGATAAGGACTTCAGCAGAGTTCAGTAAAAAAATCCGCTTTATGATATACGGAGCTTATGGCACAGCAGATAAAACCCTAAAAGGCGGTGGAAGTATAGAATATCTTTTCAGCAGACAACCTACTCGAAAACTCACAATCAGTGGGAAAAGGGATGTAATCCAACTTGGAAGAGGCAATAATGTATTTACAGAAGGCAATATTTTTTCATCCCTGCTATCCAAATCAGGGCAATACAAATTAAGCCCTATAAATGAATTTAATATTTTATATGAACATGAATGGAATGCAGGTTTTAACAGTGCGTTGGCTATAGAATCACGGTCTATTTTCAGCAACAGTTTTGTACCAATGCAACGACCTACAGGAGAATGGGTAAAAAGTATTACCTCAAATCAGGCACATCTTTCACTTAGATTTTCATGGAACGAAACAGTGACAAGAGGAGTATTCATTAAAAAATACATCCATACAAATTACCCTGTAATAACTCTTGACTTTATAGGCGCATTAAAAGGACTTGCAAGTAATGACTACACCTACAGCAGAGGAGAACTGACAATAAATTACAGACTTCCTCTTCCTCCTGCCGGATACAGCAAAATTCAACTTAATATTGGAAAGATATTCGGTAAAGTTCCATATCCACTACTCAAACTACACGAAGGAAATGGAACATACTTTCTCGACAAAAGTGCATTTGCCTGTATGAATTTCTATGAATTTGCATCCGACACTTGGGCTACATTATTTTTAGAACACAATTTCAACGGATTTTTCTTGGGTAAAATTCCTTTACTTCGACGCCTACAATTACGAGAAGTATATACTTTGAAAATTGCATACGGCACCTTAAGCGACAAAAACAATGGAGATATTCTAAACCCTGTTTCTTCCAATGCTGTCTTATATTTTCCAAAAGGAATGACATCTCTAAAAAAACCTTACGTAGAAATGGGAGTAGGTATTACCAATATATTACGTGTATTCAGGATAGATGCATTTTGGAGAATGACACATAGATATAAAACAGTGAATGGAGTAAAGGAAAAGGCACCAAATAGTTTTGCTATTAATTTCGGAATCGAACTTAAATTCTAAAATAGATCACAGAGTTTCATAACACATAAAAACATAGGACGACCGCAAAAACAGTCGTCCTAAAATCTTTTAACTCTGAGAGTATAAACCAGAATTTTTTAAGTTACTTTATAGCTGCAACCCAAGCTGCAATTCTATCATCAGTTTTATCTGGTTCATTTGCCTCATCAAGAGCCAAGCCGACAAACTTGCCATCAACTACTGCGTCTGAAGCTTCATAATTATAATCTGAAGCATCTACCTCACCTACAAGGGTAGCACCAGCTTCCTTTGCAGCATCATAAATAGCTTTCATTCCACCGCAGAAAGTATCTCCATATGAAGCAGAGTCACCACAGCCAAATACTGCAACTTTTTTTCCTGCAAGATTCAATGTTTTAAGTACATCAATAGCTGAATACCAATCATCCTGAAGGTCACCGGCTCCCCAAGTAGAAGTACCTAAAACCAACATATCATAATCAGCAGCATCAGCACCGAAATCTGTAACATTCTTGACATCAGCTCCACCAAGAGCCTCTGCTATTCTTCCTGCCAAATCTTCACATGTTCCTGTAGTAGAACCGAAATAAACGCAAATTTTTGCCATATCTTTTCAATTAAATTTATAAGTTAAAAAATCTATTCTATTCCAAATGGAACTTCAATTTGTAAAGATAATAAAACTTCCTACTAAAACATCAAACTATTACTTAGTATTTTAATCATAAAAACATACCGAGATAATGTTGTTCATTAAAGATTAATTAATTTTGCATTATACAAAATAAGACGAAGCAAAATGATTCAATATTCAGATATTTTCAATGCTCAGAGACAATTTTTCGCTACTGGGGCAACCAAATCTATAAAATACAGAAAAGAAGTTCTAAAAAAACTGTATTCCTTAATCCATTCAAATGAAGACAAACTTAATGAAGCCATATATAAAGATTTCAAGAAATCAATTATAGAAACATATACAACAGAACTTAGTTTGATATATGCAGAAATACAATACTTTATAAAAAACATTGACCGACTTTGCAAACCTATAAAAAGGGGTACAAACATGGCAAATATTCCGGCAAAGTTCAGAATAATTAGAGAACCTATGGGCTGCATCCTTATTATCGGGGCATGGAATTATCCGTATCAACTTACATTACTGCCTATGATAGATGCAATAGCAGCAGGCAACACCTGTATAGTAAAACCGAGTGAACTCCCAGAAAACACAATGCATACACTTGCCGAACTTATAAACAATAACTTTCCAAAGGAATACCTATACGTTGCAGAAGGCGGTGCCAAAGAAACGACAGAACTACTAAAATTGCATTATGATAAGATTTTTTTTACAGGAAGTACAAAAGTAGGAAAAATAGTTTACGAAGCAGCATCGCATAATCTAACCCCAGTCACTCTCGAAATGGGAGGAAAGTCCCCTGTAATCGTTACAGAAAAAGCTGATATAAAAACTGCGGCAAAACGAATAGTATGGGGTAAATTTCTAAATGCAGGACAAACCTGTGTAGCTCCAGACTACCTGTATGCCCATGAAAGCATAAGACAAAAATTGCTTGAAGAACTTAAACATTACATAAAACAATTTGAATATGGTTATGACACAGATAATTATGTTCAGATTATAAACAACAGGCATTTTGATAGACTCGCAGCATTGATTGACAAAGACAAAATATATTGTGGAGGGAAAATAGACAAAAATAAATTATACATAGAGCCTACTATTCTGCAAAACATAAGTTGGGAAGATGCCGTTATGAATGAAGAAATCTTCGGTCCTATACTTCCAGTTCTTTCATTCACATCACTAAAAGACATTTTTGAAAAAATACGTTCAATGGAGAAACCATTAGCAGCATATCTATTCAGTAATGACAAAATTGAACAGCAGAACTTCCTAACGGAAATTTCATCGGGAGGAGTTTGCATTAACGATGTCATTATGCACATAGTAAATGAAAGCGTACCTTTCGGTGGCATAGGCAATTCTGGTATAGGCAACTATCATGGTGAATATGGATTTAACAATTTTTCACACCACAAGACAGTACTAATGAAGCCTACTTGTTTTGAAAATAATATAAAATATCCGCCATATAATTCACAAAAGACACAATTAATCAAGAAACTTATATAGAAATATAGGTATTATTAGTATCTTTACCTGATTTGATTCAAAAAATATGAATTTTAGTGGAGTAATTGTAGGCCTTGCCACCTTTCTTATGATAGGGATCTTTCATCCTATAGTCATAAAAATGGAGTATTATTTGGGAAAACAAAGTTGGTGGCTGCTATTTGTTGCTGGTATTGTTTTCACAATATCTTCTTTATTAGTAACACACCTCATAATATCTACAATATTAGGAGCAACGGCATTCTCATGCTTTTGGGGAATTTTAGAGATTTTTGAACAAGAATGTAGGGTACTTAAAGGCTGGTTCCCTGAGAATCCTAAAAGACACAAATATTACGAAGCAATCAGAGAAAAAAAAGCCCAAAGTAAGTAAATCACCCTTCACTGGTTCTACTCAACTTTTCTTTGCGGGCATTTTCTATCAACTGCTCCCGGTATAAATCACACCACTCTCCAGGTGGTCGTTTCATTACTATTTTAAAGGCATTATTGAAAGTAACAGGATTATTAAATCCTGATTTCTCCATTAACTCAACCACCTTCATGCTTGGATCACTCTTAAAGATGTCAACTGCATGATTGACTCTATATGTATTTATAAGCAAATTAAAATTCTTTCCTGTACAGGAATTTATCATTTTTGAAATATATCCTCTATTTGAATAAAGCTCTCTTGCAAGTTCATCAATATTAAAAGTAGGTGACAGAAACGGTTTTTCATTTTTCATTTTCACGCACATTCTTTCATATAGTATATTAAAGCCAGTATTATTTTCCTTTATATCAGAAGTGTTATCTCTACTCGATACTTCCGATAAAGTATCTTTCTCAGGGAAAGATGATACTATGCTTGTACCACTCCTTATTGATAGAAGTATATAGAAAAAAGACACAAAACAAACTCCGATTAGGTTAAAAATTCTATCATTTATATTAAAAAACATAGCGACTACATAAGCAGAAGCAATGGGCTGATATAAAATAGCCAAAATCAGTTTAATATATTCAAGAGAAAAATCTGTTCCTCGGATACAGGATGTAAGAAAGTTTCTATTACATAAAGACCTATATAACTTTATCATTACACATATAGGAAATGAAAGAATAACGAGAAAAGCATACATTACCTTAAATAACATATATAACCATTCGCATTGTAACATACGGACTACCAAGTATATCGGATCACATAGAATAATACCTACCAAGAATATAAATGCAATTATATAGTTTTCCATTAAAAATGGAAGTAAAAATATAGCACTTAAAGACAGTATGAATAAATACTGTACATCCGATAGTGTAACAGAACCACAAACAAAAAACCTCAACGGTAAGAATACGAAAGGTAGAAATATTGCAAATAGTCTCAGTGATTGCAGATGATAAAGTTTTTTCCAAGTCAATATAGCCATATCTCATAGTTTTGGATAAATTTACTTAAAATCTGTATCAGGAATACTGATATTAAACAGTTCTATGTTAGTTTTTTATAATTATTTAATACAATTGTTTCATACTGCACGATATGTTTAATAGAATTTAAACACTTTGCAAAATGATAATAAGAATGACAAATAAAGACAAAAAATAAAGCCCTCATAATCTTCGATTATAAAGGCTTCTATGTGCTCCCTTAGGGGCTCGAACCCTAGACCCCGGCATTAAGAGTGCTGTGCTCTACCAACTGAGCTAAGGAAGCAACTGACGCTTTAGTGATTCGTTCGGGGCTCGAACCCGAGACCCCAACATTAAAAGTGTTGTGCTCTACCTACTGAGCTAACGAATCTTCCGTTCAACCGATATTTTCAAATCGGGAATGCAAAGGTATGGTTTCTAAATTAGAATTACAAATTTTTCAACGCATTTTACTAAATATTTTCTAATTCTTTTAGAATCAAAGTTTCTGCAGAGTCCGCCCAGGATACAAAATCAGCATCCTTTTTATAGCCATTACGAACAAAATTTTCAAGTACAGTCAAATCAAATTTATCCGAAGATATAGCCGCTCCAGTTTGCATAGCATCAAATGCATTACATTTCTGCTCTATGTGAACTGGAACCATCATTAGAGGTTTGCCCATATACATTGCTTCACATATTGATTCAAAACCGGCAGTAGAAGCATAACAACGACAACCAGCCATTTGCTTTAAGAATTCTTTATCATTAAGGTAATAAAATGTAAGAGTATTGTCTACCTTGTACACATCACCTTTAGAACGATTATCCCAGAAAAAGTTCAGTTTTATATCAGGATGTTTAGAATGCCATAATAAGACTTCTTCTGCAAATCCGGAATTAACTAAATATCCCAAAATATAATCTCCCTGTGTAGGTATCACAGCACGAACTTCATCCCTAAGTAAGGGTGGTACTACTACTAAATTGTTTTGGTCATCATTTTCCATTTTTCTAAAAGATAAGGCGAGAACTTTATAAGAAGTTCTTGCTATAAACTTTGAAAACACATTCAAAGCATAATGACCTTCATATCCTGATTCAGGCAATTTCATTTCCCTATGTAGGAAAAGGAATTGATGTGCAATTGTAAACATTGGTATCTTTTTACCTGAACTTATGTATCCCAATGTTCCTAAAGCCTCATAAAAATTAATTACAGCATCAGCACCTGTATTGTTAATTTCGTTTTTTATCTTTCTAATAGACGGTAAAAACTTAAGGCCAATGAATAAATTGTAGAAAAATGTCTTTATAATATTAGGTTGCTTATTATTAGCAGAAGGAACAAAAGTAATCGTATCGAAACATTTAACCGGTGCCTTTATCCTTTGCATAAAGAAATCAGGAAGTTTTCTATTAGAATTTCTACCGACAAGGACTCCGACGACACTGTGTCCATGTTTAAGTAACATATTTTCAAGGGTTATAGCCTGAGTAAGATGTCCCCTACCCTCACCCTGCACGATGAATAAATACTTCATTATTTAACTTTTGAAACCTTAGAATTTAAAAAATTACTGATATTTCTATCTTCAGATAGCCTGCATATCAATACATTACCCTGATTATAGGATACTATATATCCACTCAAACCTTCTACGACCACAGACTTAGCATCCTTAGCATAAATAATACAGTCAGAGCAATTTACAGTATGTACATCGGTGCCGATTACTAAATTACCTTCACTATCTGAATCTATATAATCTTTTACAGAACCCCAGGTACCAAGATCACTCCAACCTATGTCACCTATAATTAGATAGATATTTTCCGATTTTTCCATTACTGCATAATCAATTGATATTTTTTCACATTTTGGGAACATTTTATTAAGAGCCTCTTTTTCATTTTCAGTATAAAACGAATGTGAAAGTTCATCCATTATTGCAGCTATATTCGGAGCGTATTTTCTAATCTCAGTTTTAACAGTATTTACATTCCAAATAAAAATCCCTGCATTCCAAAAATAGTTTCCTGCTTCCAAATACTGTTTAGCAGTTTTTGCATCTGGCTTCTCCTTAAAGGAATTAACTTTAATAAGTCCTGAATTATTCTGCTGCCCTGCATATATGTATCCATATCCTGTTTCTGGCCTTGATGGAACAACTCCGATTGTTACGATATGATCATTGCAGTCTACATCATTCAATGCTTTTGCTACCATATCAGAGAAAAGTCCTACATTCGTTACTATCGCATCTGAAGGTGTCACTACAATATTTGCATCAGGATATTTACAGGCTATTTTCCAACAGGCATAAGCAATACACGGAGCAGTATTGCGAGGTTGAGGCTCTGCTAAAATATGTTCACAAGGAATATCAGGTAACTGATTTCGCACCAAATCTACATAATCAGAAGATGTAACTACCCAAAATTTATCCACTGACGTTATGGCAAGGAAACGTTCTACTGTAAGTTGTATCATTGTCTTACCTACTCCAAGTAAGTCAATAAACTGTTTCGGCAAGTTTTGCGTACTAACAGGCCACAATCGACTCCCAATTCCACCTGCCATTATAACAACATGGGTATCCATTATCTTATTTTTTCTCAAAATTAAATAAAATTAAGCAATATTTTCACTATAGGGACACTTCAATCATAAATTATGACTTATAATAAGTATAGCAATAAAATTTGTAAAAACTACCACTAAAGAAATACAAGCAAAAACATGACAGATACCCCACAAATTATATACGTTACATCTTCATTCCCCAAATGGCTGCTCTGGAGTGTCAAAGGTGGGGCAAACAAGGATAAAAGGGGCGGAGGATTTTCAGTCGTCCGTGGTCTTCTTTGGCTCGAACTTTTTCTACAAAACTATCGTAATCCTCGGATATTTCTTGCCGTTTCTTCTTTCGTGGCATTTCTTCTATTGTGATACTGTTTATTTCGCTATCATCAAATAAATTTGTTCCTTGTATGTTTTCCATTTTTTAGTTTTAATATTCTTTTTGCCTGTCAAAGTGGGCTTGTTTCTATTTGCTTTCATCGACCGGGACAAAGCCTAACAGGTTTATATCAACATCTGGTAAATCAAAGTTTCTCATCTCTATTTCAAATAACAATATTTTATTTACCTTAGCAGAGTGATTAAACTAAAAAAGACATGGCAGACGAAGAAATGGATAAAATTATGGCTGAATTAGAAAAAGCCGAAGAAGAAGTTGATAAATGGTGGAACTCATTGTCAGAGGAAGAGAAAAAGAAAGAAGAAGAGAAATCAAAAAACTCGCGGCTTTGGGAAGATTGGACGGATTGTGACCCTGTAGCCAATCCCAATCCACAGCCTTCTAATAAATCTCGGTCATCCGAAAAATAATACGACCGCTTCTCGTTTTTCTGACACTTTCAAACTTCAAGTGCATACCCTTGTTGAATAGCAACTCTAGCTGTTCAGGAAACATTGAAAACTCACTTATCCTATGTCCTGTCTTGCCTTTTAACTTGTCACAAATGTCATGGAATGGCTTTCCATTAAGAGTGTGGTTGTTACTCAATTTAATATCAATACCTACGACAAAATCGAAGTCCTGCCACCGTTCAAAATCCGCCGTACGATATGCGATATTGGTTTCAGTGGCTGCAATGTGTCTCGGCTGTGGAACATTGGAGTGTCGCACGGCAATCCATACAATGGGAGGCGGTGCAGAATAACAAAAGAGGCAATTTTAAAGAAAAGGCGTTTTAAGCCCGTATAAGACGTTATAATTCTTCTGGATATGACTTGTTCCAAAACGAATTTGGAGCCAATAAAGTGCAAGCAAACAGGTGACTTTGGGATTTTAATCGTCGGGTTGCGAAAAAGAAAAAAGATTTTGACATTTTTCGGGTGAAAATAATTAAACTTGCAAAGTATTATGTTTGAAAAGGCGTTACATATAGCTCAAAAAGCCCATAACGGGCAAACAGATAAGGCAGGGAAGCCGTACATTCTTCATCCAATAAGAGTGGCACTGCGATGCAATACTGATACAGAACGCATTGTTGCTCTTTTACACGACGTTATAGAAGATACAGAGATTACGCCAAATGATTTGTATTCAGCTGGATTTTCTAAAACAATCGTAGATGCAGTTTTATCTGTAACAAGGCATGATAACGAAAGCTATTTTAAGTTCATAGAACGGTGCAGTCTTAACCCTATTGGGCGTATTGTGAAAATTCACGACCTTGAAGATAATATGGATATTACCCGTCTCGATAACCTTACGGAAAGAGACGTAAAGCGACTAAACAAATATCTGAAAGCATATAAATATCTAACGAAATAATATGGCAAAACTAACAGAAATAGCAATAAGGGTAAAGCATGGTGAAACCGTATACGTTATTGATGATTACGAAGAACGGGCTATGTGTTTTGCCCCTCAATTGGGGAAAAACGTGCTGTCGAAGCGAAAAAGGAATCGTGTTGCTTACAAACGTCCGTTAACTGATAAGTTGATTATCGAATCTGTATTCAGTGGGGAAGAAGTTTCCAAAGAAGATTACGATAATTATTAATCTATGAAATGGCGGTAATACGCAACAGAAAGCCTAATTAACCTTTGGGCTTCTTCACTTTCTCTGTCAATAATACGATAACGTTCGTAATATTTATGTCCCAAACCTTCCTCTAATCCTGTTTCCTTTTTTATAGTGTTCCATGTTGTTACACCAATAATGGATTTTGACGTTTTTCGGGTGAAAACAATTAAATTTGCAAACAAGAAAATGAAAGATTATAACGACATCGCAAAACAATATGCGGAGAGGAACAGGTACAGTATCGTACGCCCCTCCGCAGAGCGTGGCGGATACAGGTATTTCCATGTTGATTACGCTGACCGCCCCCGTTACTTGGGACACCCGCATATCATAAAAATAAGCCCCGCAGGAAAAGTCCAACGGGTGCTTAATTTTGATGAAATCTATTGGGCTGTGAAACAGGCTAAAGAACCTTTGCCACAGACTTGAATAAATCACAGCGAAGAAGGAGTTTATCAACTTTCAGAACCTCGAAATACTCTACATCACAGGCGGCATATTCTTCTATTTTTAGGAATGTGCCGCTTTGTGCGTCATAGAAGTATATGTATCCGTGGGGAGGCATTTCTTCTATTGTGATACTCTTTATTTCGTGGTCATCAAATAAATTTGTTCCTTGTATGCTTTCCATTCTTTTTAGTTTTAATATTCTTTTTGCCCGTCAAAGTGAGTTTGTTTCTATTTGCTTTCATCGACCGGGACAAAGCCTAACAGGTTTATATCAACATCTGGTAAATCAAAGCCTCCTATGTCTTCTAATAAGTCTTCATCTCTATTTTTTCATACATATTTCTTTGTTTATTTGGTTTATTGTCGTATATTTCGCAGTGAAAAAGAGTTGTTATAACAACTGGGCAGACTGTATCTGCCTAATTGGTGTTATTTCGGCTCTTTTTTTTATATTTCTGTTATAGAATAAAAACTGTACTCTTTACATATTTGCCTTATAACGATATAACTATCAGTACCAGCAATATTGATTTTAAGATAATGGAATATCCATCCTCTATCTTTTCTATCCTTTGCGGTCTTATCAATAAGTGCTGACTTTGCTGCTGCGGTTGCTTGCTTCCTATTTCGTTTTATCCATGCTTTTTTAATCACTTGTATTTGCTCGGGCGTTCTTGCCTTGTGCCTTTGCTCCGCTCTCTGAAGTAGTGAAAGTTTTGGAGGTACTGCTGCCTTTGCTGCTACTGTTTTAGGCTTCGCTTCAGGTGTTTTCCTGACAAGTTCTCCGTTCTCTCCTACATTGAAATTATCCGCAAGAAAGTACGGCAAAGTTTTTATTGCTTTATTAAATTAATTACTATACTTTTGTAGTTGTTATAAGACCTATTTAAGTAGAGGTCGCCCTGGACTGTAGTTCCAGGGGAGGGCTTTTATTTAGATGGGTTTTTTATTATTTTATTCACTATATTTTGGCTGTCGCTTATACTATGGACGTTTTTAACTCCGTCCTTAAATTCTCTCACTACAATATGACTATATTCATCTCCAAGTTTTACTCTATACAAGTGAACTATTATTTGAGGGTCATGCTTATCTATTCCATTCCCAATATATTGTGAGTCATTTAATAATTCCGCTATATGAAAAATTGCTTTGTCTTTTTCTTTTTTGTATTTATGTGGCTGATTTAACCATTCCTTTATGCTCCTATTTGAGAGAGTGATGTTATCTCTAAAAGTTTTATTTGCCAATAATTCTCTGGCTTTTTTCTTAAAAGCTTTTAATTCTGTTGTGTTGCATGAATATCCAATTAAAGGAAACAACGAGCCATCTTTGTTTTGAATAAAGTTATCTTTGATGAAGTAGGGCAGGCTCTTTGCCTTTGTTATGTGCTGCTGGTTATCCTTTGCCCACTTGGTAAATGCTTTTGGCAGCTGCTGCACGCTGTTTTGGCTGTCTGTGGGTTGTTTTTTCCATATTTGGCTAAATGTAATTTTATAGATGGTAAACATAGTGCGGTGCTTCTCTTGAAGTTATGTCGCACCGCCCCTGTCTGATTATGACAGGACTGAGTTTTTCTTAACCTCCATGTCTGCAATCTTCGACACGTTCACGCCCGAACAAGTGGACTGCAAGGTGTCTCGGCTGTGGAACATAGGAGAGCCGTAGGGTCAGTCTTACGTGGGACAGCTCTATAAGATAAACAAGGAAGAGATAACGACTAAAACGCAAAAGAACCCCTATGGTGGTCGGAAATCTTTTAAGCGATAATTTAATATTACTCTACACAGGAAAAGCGTATAGCGGTTAAAAGAATAAGCAGATAAACAATAATTTATTTAAATTTGTAGAGTGATTAAACCAAAAAAGACATGACAGACGAAGAAATAAACCAAAATTTAGACTTCATCATAAAGTCTATGGAGAGATACAAAAAGGAAAAAGCAAACCGCACTCCCGAAGAGGAAAAACGGCTTGATGAAATGGCAGAGCAAACTCGGCTTTGGGAAGATTGGACGGATTGTGACCCTGTGACCAATGCTATATCTCGGTCAAGTGGAAAACAATTTGGCCATTAACTTCCGATAGCTTATCGTATCTTAGGTGCATACCCTTGTTGAATAGAAACTCTCGCTGTTCAGGAAACATTGAAAACTCACTTATCCTATGTCCTGTTTTGCCTTTTAACTTGTCGCAAATGTCATGGAATGGCTTTATCGAAGTCCTGCCACCGTTCAAAATCCGCTGTACGATATGCTATATTGGTTTCCGTGGCTGCAAGTCTTCTGGCATTCTTGTAACTACTCCTATAAACGCCTTGCCCTGGGTGAAACGCTGCGGCTGTCTTTGATAGTTTTAATATTCCGTGTTGTGTTCGCACCCTCCTAAATAATTTGTCAGGATACTGCAAATACATTTTTAGACTTCTTGCTATTTCAGGAGCGGATAACCCGTCACGAAGTCCGCAATCTATCCCTAATTCGATTTCATTTTTAAATCGTTCCGTGTACTTCCAAACCTTGTCAGAAAGTGACAAACCATTATCCACGCGTTTAATAAAAGCATTCACCGCCCCGTCCTTGTGCTGTAGTAACGATTGAAACGTGCTGCATCTAAATCAACACCAAAGAGAGAATGCACTAAATTATCATTCTTTAATGAGTGGCTGCCCGTCCTTTGCCCGTAAGTTCTATTTGCTGTTTGGTCGTCCAGTATTGCCTTTCTCGTAATTTATCTGTAGTAAACTACAATTAAGACATTATATGAATTACAAGTAAATCAGATAAATAAAGAATAAAATCTGAACGTTTAAAAAGAAAATGTAATTTAAAGTATGAAAATAAATAACTAATGATTAATTTTACATAAATCAACACTGAAAAAACAAAATATGTCTATAAAAGAAATTGATACACAACCAAGGTTTGAATTATTTAATACAGATATGAAGGTGTCTGATATGCTTGACATCAATTTTTCTCTATTACTAATTCTGCCAAGGATAGGTATGGATCTTAAATACATAAGTCTTAGAATTTACGATGCCTGTCAGATATGTAATATAGATTCAGATACTTTTATACTTATATGTAATGTATACACCTTCAATGACTATATCCCTTCTACAGAATCACTTGAAAACAGCAATTTAGGAGATATAATCAAATACTTGCACAACTCCCACAATTCTTATGTAGGTAATGAACTTGCAAATTTAGCCTACTACTTTAATAAATTGCTAAATCCATGCAATGAAAGACAGAAAGCAATAGTCTTGAAATTTTTTACTGACTACGAAGCCGAACTTAAAAATCACTTCAAATATGAGGAGGAGCATGTATTTCCATACGTTGAAGCTCTTATAAAAGGCAAAAAATCAGGCAATTATTCTATTGAAGAATTTGAGGAACACCATGAGAATGTAGATTTAAAACTTAGCGACCTCAAAAACATAGTTATGAAATATCTGCCACCTGAATGCAATAGTGCAATGAGGGTAACTGTATTATTGTCAATATACCACCTCCAAGATGACCTGAGGAGGCATACATATGTTGAAAACAATATCTTAGTACCTATGGTAAGTAGATTGGAAAGAAATGGAAAGTAAAAAAAATGTAATACTGATAACACCGTCTGAACTTATCGCCAGAGGGATAATGAGTATATTCAATGACCTTGGAGAATTTCAAGTGCAGGAATATTTCAAAGATATGTCCAAAACGAGTGAATCAATTATAAAGAATATAGACACGGATATTATTATCCTTGATCCTATGGTACTTGATTTTGAATCCAGAAAAGATGGTAGAAACAAACTTTCTGAAATTTCAGATGCTGTTTTAGTAGTTATTGAAGGTCCTTCGGCAACAGAAGAAATGCTGAAACAGTATGATGGTTCATTTTCAATGTATGACGAACCGATAAATATCATAAAAAAGATAAGAACAGCATACGCAAGCAAGAAAAGTGAGCAAGTCACAGATAGTAATGAACTGTCATCAAGGGAAAAAGAAATTCTCGTGTGTGTTGCAAAAGGTATGCAGAACAAAGAGATTGCAGATCTTTACAACATTTCAATCTATACTGTTATAACTCATAGAAAAAATATAACCCGAAAAATAGGTATTAAAACCATTGCTGGTCTTACTGTTTATGCCTTACTGAACAATATGATTGATATGAGTTCTGTAAGTTAATTCATTAAATATTTTTCGGAAAACGAATTTTGGCATATTTGAGAATAAGCATTTTATTCCCATAATCATTAAACTTGATTATTGCCTTAAGATCATCACCTCTCCCGGAAATACTAAGTATCTCTCCTATACCAAATCTACTATGCTCAATTATTTGTCCTTCTTTCAAGTCATAAACTGAGACAGGAACGAAGTTTTCATCTTTTTTTGAAGACTTGACTTCAAATATTTTTTTATGATCTACTTTATGTTTTGAATGAATTACAATAGGAGCACCAGAAGACATTCCGAACTTAAGCCCATTAATCGTTATCGAAGCACTTAAGTTTTTGTTAGGATATAATTCCTCAGGATCATTATCTGTCAAAGGATTATCTATATATGCCTTGTCAATTTCACGTATAAAACGGCTTGGAGCATTAGATTCATGTTTACCGTTTCTCATACGGGAATTAGCAAACGTAAGATTTACAGATGACATGGCACGAGTTAGTGCAACATAAAACAACCTGCGTTCCTCCTCAATTTCTGAAGGAGTTGCATAAAATCCGCCAGAAGGAAATATATTCTCTTCCATACCAGCAACATATACATGAGAAAATTCCAGCCCTTTTGAAGAGTGTACAGTCATAAGTGCAACCTTGTTTGTAGAATCTTCATCATCCTCAACATCTACAGCACTCAACAGAGAAATATTTTCAAGGTAATCACCAAGACTTATTCTCGACAATTCCGTATCAGCGACCATTTCAGGGGTCGTTATGTCGTCCTGTTCTGCCATAATTTCCTCCCTCATTTCATTCTGCCTATCCTCTATATATGACTTCACACTGTTTACCAACTCCTCAATATTGGAAGCACGAGACTGACTTTCAACCGAATTATCTTCTTTAAAAAATCTGTACAGCCCTGAATTATTAACAAGATTCATCGCACTCTCATAAGCATCTACCTCATTTATTCGTAGATTTTCAGCCATAATCATATCAGCAAAAGCCCTTATCTTACTTATAGATGATTGTTTAAGTCCGAATGATTCAAGATTATCCAAGTACGCAGCCTTCAACAATGAAGTACCAGCCTGCCTTGCTGCATACATAAGAGCCTCTATTGAGGTTGCACCAATTCCTCTTGCAGGTTTGTTTACAGACCTTCTAAAAGACTCATCATCATTAGGGTTTACAGCAAGTTTGAAATATGACATCATATCCTTCACCTCTGCCCTATCGAAAAAAGAATTTCCAGAATATATTAAATAAGGAATATTACGTTTTCTAAAAGCCTCTTCTATTGCTCTTGACTGATAATTAGTACGATACAGTACAGCATAATCCTTATAAGAAGAATGTTCCGACTGTATTGATGATATTATAGATGAGGCAATAAGTGTTGCCTCTTCTTGTTCAGTATAGGCTTTGATAAGATGAATTTTAGCCCCTTCCTCGCCTTCAGAAAAACATTTTTTAGGTATTCTCCCCTCATTTTTTTCTATCAATGAATTTGCAGCGTTTACAATACTCTGTGTAGAACGATAATTCCTTTCAAGACGAAATATTTTTGTATCAGGATAATCCTTTCTAAAATTAAGTATATTCTCAATTTTCGCTCCTCTAAATGCATAAATAGACTGAGAATCATCGCCAACTACACATATATTATTATGAGTTAAGCAAAGTCTTTTAAGAATTAAGTATTGAGAATAATTAGTATCCTGATATTCATCTACAAGAATATACCTAAAACGAGATGAAATTTCCTCACAGACTTCTGGATAATCCCTAAGTAATATATTCATATTCAAAAGGATATCATCAAAATCCATAACCCCAGACTTTTTCATAAAAGCCTGATAAGCAGCATATATATTGCATATTTCAGGCTTCTTTGATCTTCTATCGTTTTCTATTGCCAATCTATTGCCTTTATAAGCCTCTACAGTTACAAGATTATTTTTAGCCATAGATATACGGGAAAGTACATCTTTAGGTTTATAAACACTATCATCAAGTTTCATTTCCTTGACAATATGTTTTATAGCACTTTGCGAATCACTCGTATCAAAAATAGTAAACGATGACGGGAATCCTATTTTATCTGAATATTCTCTGAGAAATCGTATAAACACAGAGTGAAATGTACCCATATATATTCTATTCGCATCCCTACGACCTACAAAATCGGCTATTCGACCTTTCATTTCTTCTGCCGCTTTTTTTGTAAATGTCAGTGCTAAAATCATTGACGGGTCGCATCCACTACCCACCATATAGGCGATTTTACTCGTAAGAACTCTTGTTTTTCCAGAACCTGCTCCTGCAACTATAAGTACCGGTCCCTCAGTACAACACACTGCCTCTTTCTGCCTGCTGTCAAGTGCGTCTATGATACTACTCAGATTGTTTGTCATAATAGCACAAAATTACGAAAATTTGGCTAATTTTGCGTCGGTATTACAGAAAATACTATCAAAAGGTTATAATAAATAAAATGTCAAACAACATCGAATTGAAACGTGGGCTAAACATTCCCATATCAGGAAATGCAGCCCTTAAAACCGTCAAGAAGATTGCCCCTGACGTTATAGCAGTGAAGCCTACTGATTTCAGAGGGCTTGTTCCACGTCTGCTTGTACGCGAAGGTGATAGGGTTCTTGCCGGGTCCCCGGTTATGTCTGACAAGCAGAACAGTGATATACTATTCACTTCTCCTGTTAGCGGTACTGTCAGCGAGATAGTACGTGGGGAAAAGAGAAAGTTGCTGGAAGTGCGTATAAAGGCAGACGAACAGCAGGAATATGTCTCTTTCGGAATTCAAAAAATATCCGATTTGAGTGCAGATAAGGTTAAAGATATCCTGCTAAAAAGCGGATTATGGTCAGCTATAATCCAAAGGCCATACGGCACAATTGCCGAGCCTAATGTAGAGCCAAAAGCAATTTTTATTTCAGCATTCAATACTGCACCGCTTGCAGCTGATATGGAGTATGTTCTTGGTAATGAAATTACAGACATACAAGCCGGAATAGATGCTCTTAATTTCCTCACTAAGGGAGGAGTTCACCTTTCTCTTAACAATGAGAAATATTTAGGAAGTCCGTTCCACAAAATTGAAAATAACATTCTACACACATTCAGTGGTGTACATCCGGCCGGGAATGTAGGAGTACAGATAAGTCATATCTCTCCTATACAGAAAGGAGAAACAGTATGGACAATTTCTCTGTTAATGGTTGCAGCCATAGGTAAACTACTTAATACAGGTATATATGACTTGTACAGAAAAGTGGCAATAACTGGTCCTGCAGTCAAAAATCCGGCTTATGTAGAAGTGCTGCCTGGTGTGCAAATAAAAGCAATTTCAGAGTTCTATGACAACTCAGAAAAAGAACTTCGATTTATAAGTGGAGATCCACTTTCTGGGAAAAATGTAGGAGAAGACGGATTCTTAGGCTTTTTCGATAACCAAATTACAATTCTTCAAGAAGGAAGAGAACGTGAAGTACTCGGATGGGCAAAACCTTTTAGGTTTAACCTTTTCAGTTCATCTCGTTCTTATTTTTCATGGCTGCTGCCAAAGAAGAAATACAATATGGATACCAATGTTCATGGAGGACCGAGAGCCTTTGTAATGTCAGACGTATATTCAAAGGTTCTTCCTATGGATATTTTCCCCGTGCAACTTATAAAAGCTTGTATTGCATCCGATATTGATAATATGGAGAAATACGGTATCTATGAAGTTCTACCAGAGGATTTAGCATTATGCGAATATGTAGATCCATCTAAAAACAATATCCAATCCATTATTGAGAGCGGGATCGAACTCATGAGAAAGGAAATGGCTTAATTGAAAATATTTATGGAAGATAACAATACAAAACAGCCGGGGCTTTTTGAAAAAGGCGGAAAATTCGGCTTTCTTCATTCTACTTATGATGCTTTTGATACATTTCTCAGAGTTCCCGGCACAGTAACGTCAAAGGGAGCACATATAAGAGATGCTATCGACCTTAAAAGAATAATGATAATTGTGGTGGTTGCTCTAATACCTTCCGCATTGTTTGGTATGTGGAATGTCGGTCATCAACACAATCTCGCATTGGGAACAGATTGGGGATTTTTCCAACAATTCTTCTTCGGTTTCACCAAGGTACTACCACTTTACATAGTTTCTTATGTATTCGGTCTTGCAATTGAATTTGCTTTTGCACAAATCAAAAACGAAGAAGTAAACGAAGGATACCTGGTAACAGGTATGCTTATTCCTCTTATTGTCCCTGTAGAAATTCCACTTTGGACCTTAGCAATTGCAGTAGCATTTGCCGTAGTCTTTGGTAAGGAAGTTTTTGGTGGTACTGGAATGAATTTCTTAAATCCAGCTCTGCTTACAAGAGCATTTTTATTCTTCTCATATCCGTCTAAAATGTCTGGTTCACTTGTATGGATTGGATTAAAGAAAGGAGAAATTATTGATGCTGCATCAGGTGCTACACCACTTTCATTATTAAGTGAGTGCAAAGAGTCTGTTGCTCCACTGACAGATAAATTTTCTTTCATGGATATGTTTTTAGGAACAATTCCAGGTTCAATAGGTGAAACATCAGTTATTGCAATACTTATCGGAGCCGTAATTCTTATTTGGACAGGCGTTGCAAGTTGGAAAATAATGTGTTCATCAGTTATAGGAGCTTTATTGGTGGGTTGGTTAGGAACTGCAACTGGGGTAACAACCGTTCCTGCATGGGGACAGTTAATTATGGGTGGTTTTGCTTTCGGTACAGTATTCATGGCTACAGATCCTGTAACATCCGCACAGACTGAAACAGGTAAATGGATATATGGTTTCTTTATCGGAGCCCTTTGTATAATAGTAAGATTGTTCAATGCAGGATATGCAGAAGGAATGATGCTAGCCATTCTGCTTATGAACACATTTGCACCGCTAATTGACTACTATGTAATTGCGGGAGCAATAAGGAGAAGGGCTAAAAAGATGGGAACCGCTTAAATATTGATTTTATTATGAATACAAACGGTAACGCATATACAATAATATATTCGACCATCATAGTCGTTATAGTTGCTGCAGTTCTTGCTTTCGCATCTATGTCACTTCAACCGAAGCAAGATGCAAATGTCAAGGCAGAAACCATAAGTCAGATGCTTACAGCAGCCCATTTCTTTACCAAGGAAGAGCTTGATAAGATGGGTAATGATAAAGTACTTTCTGAGTATACAAAATACATCGAGAAAGCCTATACAATAAATGCTAACGGAGAAGTTGTCAGAGAGCTCAGTACTAGTAAAAACAATATTGAACTGGCAGACGACCTCAAAGAACAAAATAAGTTAATAAAAGAAAATAGCGATAACTACGAACTTCCTGTCTATGTATTCAATAAAGATGGGAAAAAAGTTACAGTAGTACCTGTATATGGAGCAGGATTGTGGGGAGCAGTATGGGGGTATATCGCATTTGATGAGGATTATAAAACTATTATCGGAGCATATTTCGACCATGAAAGTGAAACACCTGGACTTGGAGCTAAGATAAAAGATGATCCTTCTTTCAGAGCAAGATTTGAAGGTAAGATTGCAGATTTTACTTCAGATGAAGTATTTGCTATTGTTAAAGGCGGAGTGACAGATAATAGGCAAAATGCAATTGACGCAATAACAGGAGCGACAATGACTTCCAAAGGTCTTGGTAATGCAATAGAAACCTGGCTTGAAGAATATAAGCCTTTGTTTCTTGAAAAAATGAATAAAGCAGATACCAATACAATATTGCCTGCCGACAGCATTATGTTGTATAAGGAAAAAGTGGAGGAATAGATATGAATTCCAAATTAAAAGAGACAATCTTAAATCCGATTTTCAAGGGCAACCCTATAACTGTTCTTGTCCTCGGTATTTGTTCATCATTAGCAGTAACAGTTGAATTGAAAGGTGCTATAGTTATGGCTTTATCCGTAACCATAGTAACAGGTCTTTCCAACCTCGTGCTTTCATTGATGAGAAATTCAATTCCTAATAGAGTACGTATCATAGTTCAACTCGTAGTAGTAGCCATGATGGTAATACTTGTAGATCAAATACTAAAAGCATATTCATACTCTATAGAAAAACAGTTGTCTGTGTATATAGGACTTATAATCACCAACTGTATAGTAATGGGGCGTATTGAAGCATTTGCACTTGGTAATAAACCAATACCATCACTTTTAGACGGACTCGCAAACGGAGCTGGCTATGGTATGATACTAATAGTAGTTGCCATATTCAGGGAAATTTTCGGTTCAGGTAGTATACTTGGTTTCAGAATAATTCCAGAAGCCTTCTATAATGCCGGTTATATGAATAATGGTCTGGTTATACTTCCTCCAATGGCTCTTATTTTACTTGGATGTATAGTATGGATACAAAGAAGTATACAGAAAGATTTACAAGAAAAATAAAAACTAAATCGGAAAAATAATATGGAATATATAAGCTTATTCATAAAGTCAATATTTGTTGATAATATGATTTTTGCATACTTCCTTGGTATGTGTTCATACCTGGCGGTATCCAAAAATGTGAAGACAGCCTCCGGTTTAGGAATTGCTGTTATCTTCGTCCTCTTTGTAACTCTACCGATTAACTATTTGCTTAATAAATATATTTTAGCTCCGGATGCACTCATTAAAGGTGTAGACCTAAGTTTCCTCAGTTTCATTATATTTATTGCGGTAATTGCAGCCATAACGCAAATTGTAGAAATGGTAGTTGAAAAATTTGCTCCTTCCCTATATTCTGCATTAGGAATATACTTACCATTGATTGCAGTTAATTGTGCAATACTTGGAGGTTCATTATTCATGCAGCAAAAAGATTTTGGAAATATCGGAGAAGCTGCTGTCTACTCATTAGGTTCAGGAATAGGCTGGTATCTTGCAATCGTTACACTTGCCGCTATCCGTGAAAAACTATCATACTCCAAAGTACCTCCGGCACTTAGAGGAATTGGAATAACATTTATAACTGTAGGTCTTATGGCTATTGCCTTTATGACTTTTATGGGAGTAACAATTTAATAAGGAAACAAACTATGATAAATACAATAATTGGTTCAGTACTGACAATTGTAGCTGTTACCTTAGTGTTAGTAGCATTGCTTCTTATAATAAAAGCCAAATTAACACCTACAGGGACAGTCAGTATAGATATAAATAATGGAAAGAAAGTCCTCGAAGCTGCACAAGGTGGGGATTTACTTCATACACTTGCTGACAATGGAGTTTTTCTACCTTCTGCATGCGGTGGTAAGGCAAATTGCGGACAATGCAAAGTAAGAGTACTTGAAGGAGGCGGAACAATACTTCCTACAGAGACAGGATTCTTTTCGAGAAAACAAATAAAAGACAATTGGAGACTCGGGTGCCAGGTAAAAGTAAAAGACAGTTTAAAGATTGCTATACCAGAATCTGCCTTGAGCGTCAAGAAACTTGAATGCGAAGTTATATCAAATAAGAACGTAGCAACATTCATAAAAGAATTCACCGTCAAACTTCCTGAAGGAGAACATTTAGAATTCAAATCAGGAGAATATATCCAGATTGAAATACCTGAATACGATATAGACTTCAAAGATATTGATGTAGATGATATTTATAAGGGAGATTGGGAAAAATACGGTTTCTTTAACATTCATGCCAAAAATACTGTAGCAACAAGCCGTGCATATTCAATGGCTTCTTATCCTGGAGAAAAAGGTATAATCAAACTAAATGTACGTATAGCAACACCTCCATTTGACAGAAGTCAACCACGTGGAGTATTCAAGATGCTTCCAGTACCTCCTGGAGTCGCTTCCTCTTATGTATTTTCTCGCAAACCGGGAGATAAGGTTATTATTTCAGGACCTTACGGAGAATTTCTACTTCCTGAAAATGACCCTGACTCACAAGAATACATTTTCGTTGGCGGTGGAGCAGGTATGGCACCTCTTAGAAGCCATATAATGCAACTGTTCAAGACAATGAAAACAAAACGTCAAGTTCACTTCTTCTATGGAGCAAGAAGCCTTGTAGAAGCATTTTACCTTGAAGATTTTGCGGAAATAGAAAATGAATTTCCTAATTTCCACTTCCACCTTGCACTTGACAGACCAGATCCAGCCGCAGATGCTGCTGGTGTAAAATACACAGTCGGCTTTGTACATAATGTAATGAACGATACATATCTTAAAAATCACGAAGCGCCAGAAGACATAAAATACTTTATGTGCGGACCTCCAATGATGGTAGCATCAGTAAACAAACTGCTTGACAGTCTTGGAGTTCCACCTGAAAGTATATTCTACGACAACTTTGGTGGATAATAGTTTAGGACATTACAAAGATTAATTTGATAAGCCGTTCGATATATTTCGAGCGGCTTATTTGTTGTCATCATCACAATTCTTATATAGTATGATTCTTTAGTGACCTTAAATAATTGTAAAATAAACATTAATGAGTTATTCACGACAATAAACAGTATTTAGATTTGCCAGTGAAATAATTTAACGAAATGTATTGTCTGATAAATCATATTAAAAAAGGTCGGGAATCTTCTACTGTTACACTAACTGCGGTTCTCGCAAAATCCTTGCTTTTACTAATTATCTACCCGACCTTTTTTCTTACATCATGTAGGCAAAGTTCTGATATAATTAAAATACCTGATAACTCTGAAACCATAATAAGTATCAATACAAGAAGTTCAGACAACTTAAGATATGCAGATATATTTTTTTTCAATGATGACAAACTCGGAAGATTAGACTCCTATCAAAGAATATCAATTGAAGGGAATACAAAAACATTGAAGGCAAGTTCAAGAACAGGGAAAAAGATAATAGTTATAGTAGCTAATTTATACAGAGACCGATTTAACTGGGCAGACATCCACTCCTACTCTGGACTTTGCAAAATATATTCGGAACTTAAAGCAGAAGATCCGGCATTTCCTGTTATGTCTGGAGAATGTAGACACATTGCAACACCAAAGGGGCATTGTAGAATAGAGCTCAGACCACTGATGTCAAAAATTCATATAAAACGTATACAATATGACTTTAAGGGACCATACTACAAAGATGAATCCCTTACAGACCTCAAATTGTATCTTACAAATGTAAACAGCATGTGCTATATTCTTCCAGATAGCACAGCCTCCCCTGGTTCAATAATAAACTATGGGAAACTTAATGAAGGAGATATTTCAAGTTTTACAGTTCCCGAAATTTTATGTAAAAGTATAGATAACAACAAAACAGCAGAAGACATATCCTTGTTCTGCTACCCTAATATTTCTAAACAAACAACACTAAGCAGCCCAGCTACAAGGTTGGTAATAGAGGGAAAACTAAAAGGTCGTACCGTATACTACCCTATCGAAATCAACAGAATAGACGAAGATAGTACAGGTATAATGCAGGGTATCAGGAGAAATAGAAACTATATTCTTGATATAGTGCTAACAAAAGCAGGTTCAGATAATCCTGATATTTCTATTTGCGGTAAAGAAGCAGTAATAAAGATGACAATAAAAGATTGGAAAGACACAAATGAGCAAATCATATCATATTAAATTGGCGGTAATAATTTCTCTATTTACGTTCTTTTCTTGCAACAAAGATAATTTGGTAAGGGAAGACGAAATGGTAGAAGTGTCCATTACGGCAAGAATACCAATTGATACACGGTCATCCGACCCTGGACCTGATGTAATCAACGATCTCAACTTATTCATAGTAAATCAATATGGAATCGTTGAGCAGCATATATATTTACAAAAAAAGAACCCTACCAATGAGTATAGTTTGAAAACAAGGCTAATCAAGAACTTAAAATATTCCTTTTATGCAGGTGTTAACTTTGGGTATGAAATGCCTGATATAAAAACTATTACAGAACTTAAAAAATATAGATATTACCTAACCTACCCAGATGAATATTCCCATGGTATGCCTATGTTTGGACAAGCAGAGCATTTTATTATAAGCAAGAAAAACGAAACTATCCAGTTGGAACTTGAAAGATTGATGGCTCGCATTTCGGTAACTATCGATAGAAGAGCATTAAAAAAAGATGTAAAGTTTATAGTAAAAAGCATAGAAGTAGGTAACTGTCCACGTTCTATATGCCCATCTGAAGCCAGTCATGCAAAAAACCAGAGTGACCTTTTCGGGATAGGATTTATAAAGAGTTATGTAGAATCTGATGGGCTTAATATTGATCTTTATCCTGGTATAAGTAACGAAGTAAACTTGTATATGTTTGAAAATATGAACGGTACAAAACTATCCAATGTTTGCTCCTACATTGAGATAAAAGCCATATATGAATCAGAAAAGTACTTTACTCTTCCAGGAGATTGTCTTATATACAGGTTCTATATAGGTGAAGAAAAAAATAATTACAATATAAGGAGGAATACTTCATACCGATTTACAGTAAAACCTGAAGCAGATGGGCTAAAAGAAGATAGTTGGAGAGTGGATAAATCTGGTCTTACTAAAAAAGGAAAGGGAACAATAATTCTCAAACCAGGAAACTATATTGAAGGTAAGATAGGAGATACAGTTCATATATATGCTGAAACTATACCCAAAGATTCTTATCTTAAAATAGGTAAAGAAGAATTGGATTTTGATAAAGAAAGAGGCATTTATGACTATAAAATCAATGAGGACAAAAGAGGTGTAACTCTCTACCTTAAAGGGAAAGGAACAGGAATACTGTATTTTGAAGCCGGTTATCCTACCTCTGATTCCGCTGCAGCTGTAATTCTTGTAAAATAGCAGTTTATATAATGTTATAAAATCTCTGCGGTATCTTTACAATAACTACCATTTCAAACATTGCAGGTTTATTCCAAGCATATGGAGGACGTACTAAATTCTGCACAATACGTGCTAAAGTTGTACAACGTTTCCAATCTCCCGCTTTTCTTTCTGTGACTAAGCGTATTGTTTTTGAACGCTTTGCAATATGCTTTTTCCAGCCACTCGCCAACCTATCCTTATCCTTGAACCTTGCCTCAATACGCCCCATATCAAAATATCCGAAATGGAAGAGATATAAATCTTTGGCAATATGAAAATTATGTCCTTTTATACGATGAAATCCAGAACCCCAGACAACTGGAGCAGCCAATACTGAAGGTTTGCTGTAGCGTGTAGACAGTCTTGCATAGTGACGCTGACTAAGGAACGGAATATCTTCCCTTATATCTGTTTCTTCTTTCAAATTCTGTCCCACATCTACACCTAAACCAGAAAGAGAGATTTTTATATCCTTTTTGCTAAGATATTCTACCAGACTAACACCTAATGCTGGATCAACTATCAGGAACTCATCAGCATCTGTACCAATTACAAGATCGTATTCCTTTAATAGTGCTGCTGCATGTTCAGATAATAAGGACAGACGTTTCTTGTCTAACTCAACTACCTGTCCTTTAATTTTGTCATAAGGAATTATATGAGCCTTAGGACACCAGTTTGGAATCGGCTGATCTTTACCGTCAAGTAAAATATAAAGATTTTCTTCACCCAATTCCCTTCCATAATATTCTGTCCATTTTCTTAAGTAGAAATCATCATTTCTTACCATAGTTATGGCACAAATCCTTTTCATATCAACGTACTTTTTACTAAGGTAATCAATTCTTTTGCAACAGGGAAATATATTGTCTATATTTGCCAATACCTTATATCACAATTCTTATAAATACGTTAAATGTACGAACATAAAGTAAGCGTTATTATTCCTTGTTATAAGGCTGAAAAACATATAGGGAAATGTATTGATATGATACAGTCCCAGTCGTATAAAAATTTGGAAATCATCGTCATAATTGATGGAAAAACAGATAATTCTGAAGCAATTGCAAGATCATATAAAGACGTTAAAGTGATTGTATTTGAAAGCAATAGAGGTCTTTCTGCTGGAAGAAATGCTGGAATTGATGCGGCAACTGGAAAATATATCCACTTCATGGATGTAGATGACAAGATAAATCAAACTTTTTACTACAATTTAGTTCAATCATGCGAAAAGACAGGAGCAGATATAGCATGCTCTTGTATGTATAATGAAAAAGCACCATACCAATGTCAGATATTTAGTCGCCAAAAAGTTGCCCAAAGTATACACGATCGGATGAAAATATCATGGGTCGCTAAATGGGGATATGTATGGCGATACCTTTTCAACCTCGACTTTCTAAGACATACAGGTATACGTTTTGAAGAAGGAAGACTGATGGAAGACCTTGCTTTCTCATGTAGAGTGCTATATTATGCCAAAAAGATAGTGGCTGTTAAAGATAGTGTTTACTTTTATTCTGATGTTCCTAACTCTATTCTAAATCTTAAGGATGACAAAGTCAATGCTAAACGTAAAGAAGATAGAAGACATGCAGTTGAACTCATAAAATCTTTTGCCAAAGAAAAGAAAATAACTCTTCCGGGGGTTTCATTTGGAATAGACCAACTCCATTATATAGTAAGGAAATATATATTGTCTCCAATAAATAAAAAAAAGAATGAGCAGTATTTATCGTCAATAAAATTTTAAAAATGGAAACTCCAAAAGTAAGTGTTATTATTCCTTGTTATAAGGCTGAAAAATATATCGGGAATTGTATTGATATGATACAGTCCCAGTCGTATAAAAATTTGGAAATCATCGTCATAATTGATGGAAAAACAGATAATTCTGAAGCAATTGCAAGATCATATAAAGACGTTAAGGTAATTACTTTTACTCAAAACAAGGGGCAGTCAGTAGGAAGAAATGCCGGAATTGATGTGGCAACTGGAAAATATATACATTTCATGGACGTAGATGACAGAATTAACAGGGACTTCTACAGTAACTCTATAAAAGTTGCGGAAAAAACAGGAGCAGAAATCACCTGTTGCGGCATGTATAATGAAAAATGGAAAGAACAAAGCCAGATATTCGAAAAAATCTTAATCAAAACCGAAATAAAATCAAAACTAAAACTTTCTTGGGCTGCCCAATGGGGATATTCCTGCAGATACCTTTTCAATCTTGATTTTATAAAAAGGACACAAATACGATATGAAGAAGGTCGTATTATAGAAGATCTACCTTTTACTTTTAAACTGATTTATTATTGCAATAAGATTGTAACAGCCCCAAATACTCTTTACTATTACAATTATACTCCTACATCAAGTACTAATTCAACAAATGAGGAAATTATAATAAAAAGGACCGAAGATTTAAAGCATGCAGTAGATGTCACAAAGAATTTCGCAAAAGAAAAGCATATTAGTATGCCTGGAAGATCTTATGATTTAGACAAGTTCTGTTACCTTATAAGAAAATATTTTGTACGATATTTTACTCAAAGACAAATAAAAAAATCAGTTGACAGAATTATGAATGAATCATAATAAATTAACGACATAATTTTCTCATATACTCTGCAGTAAATCCATTAGAATTTTTCACCATATCTTCAGGAGTACCTTCAAATACCACCTTTCCTCCTTTATCTCCAGCATCAGGACCTAAATCTATTATCCAATCAGCATTCATTATTACATATGGATTATGCTCAACTACTATAATGGTGTGTCCTTTTGCAATCAAGAAATCAAATGCCTTCAATAGTTTTTCGACATCATATGAATGAAGACCAGTTGTAGGTTCGTCAAAAATAAACATTATATGTTTCTTCTTACCAGAAACTTCCATATCATTCTTGGATAGGAAATATGCCAATTTTATCCTTTGACTTTCACCTCCAGAAAGGGTACTACTACCCTGCCCTAACTTAATATATGAAAGCCCTACATCAGCAAGATATTGCAGTTTTGTAACTATTGAACTTGCTATAGGTTCTTTTTGTGCGGCAAAAAAATCTATGGCTTCTGAAACACTCATATTCAAAATATCATCAATATTTTTTCCTGCATATTTTACTTCAAGAATATCAGGTTTAAAGCGTTTACCACCACAAGCCTCGCATACCATAGTAACATCAGACATAAATTGCATGCTTATATGTACATATCCTTCACCCTGACATTCAGAACAACGTCCTCCGTCTTGATTAAAAGAAAAATAGGAAGGGGTATAACCATTTATTTTAGCATACGGCTGTGAAGAAAACAATTCTCTTATATCATCATATATTTTAAGATAGGTAACTGCATTAGATCTGGAACTTCGACCGATTGGATTTTGATCCACATATTCTATTTGACCTATTTTATCAATATCTCCTGATAATTTTCTAAATATACCTGGAAGATTGCCTGTATCATTTAGTTTTCTGAAAAGAGCCGGATATAACAAATCTCCTACTAAAGATGATTTTCCACTACCGCTTACACCTGAAACTACTGTCAAAACACCTAAAGGAAATTTGACATCAATATTTTTCAGGTTATGCTCCATAGCCCCTTCTATTTTTATGGAATATTTCCATTCATTTTTATGTCTTTCCATTAGGCTTTTCTTGCCTAAAACATACTGTAAGGTCAAGGATTTTTCTATATCATTAGCACTAATATTTTTATTAAGGCTACCTTCGAACATAATCTCTCCCCCATTTATTCCTGCATAAGGGCCAATATCTATCAGGTAATCTGCTGACTTTATTATCTCTTCATCATGTTCGACTACAATTACGGTATTCCCTATATCACGCAATCTCTTCAATACTCCTATAAGACGATCCGTATCCCTTGGATGTAAACCAATGCTCGGTTCATCAAGTATATACATAGAACCAACTAAAGAACTCCCAAGAGCAGTAACAAGATTTATTCTCTGCGTTTCCCCTCCTGAAAGTGTATTGCAAGTACGGCTTAAAGTTAGATAAGATAGCCCTACATCACTTATATATTTCAAACGAGAAATGATTTCTTCTAATGGTTTTTCTACAATAAGTTTTTCATTCCCTGGTAATTCAAGTTTTGATAAAAATATAAGTAGTTCAGAAACAGTCATTTGTAGCAGCTCATTAATATTTTTACCACCCACTTTTACATATAAGGCATCTTTACGCAATCTGCTACCTTTGCACTCGTGACATACTGTCTTTCCAGAGAATCTGCTTAGCATGTACCTATACTGCACCTTATATTTATTGGATTCTACCCATTTAAAAAATTCATTAATACCTACAAATGAATCTGGATTTCCATCATTAGAGGAAGTATTCCAAATTAGGTCTTTAATTTTTTCATCCAATTCGCAATAAGGAGTAAAAACAGGTATATTATATTTATCAGATACTTCTATAAGGCGTTCACGAAATCGACCCATTTTTTCACCTCTCCAGCAGGCAATAGCTCCATCATATATACTTTTGGACTTATCAGGTACAACTAAATCCTCACTTATACCTATTACCTTTCCAAGACCGCCACAAACAGGACATGCTCCAAGAGGGCTATTAAAACTGAACATGTATTCATCTGGTTTGTGAAATGTCAGCCCATCAGCCTCAAATCTATTAATAAATTTTTTACATGTAAGAGGGTCGGTATTAACAACATACATTGTACCTTTTCCTTCATTAAAACAGTTGTCTATAGATGAACGCAAACGAGTATTAAAATCATTTTCATTAGTTTCTATAGATACTTCACCTTTTCCTGGCATTTTCACTCTATCTACAAGGAGATAAAGATTTATAGGAAAATCTGTTTTGTTAAAAGATGCAAGAATATCATCTATTCTGTAGATATGTCCGTTTTCTATATTATCGTCCCCACCAAAAAGTCTTGAGTATCCTGATTCTTTTAAGGATAAAAGAAATTCTATTTTGTCTTCTCTGTTTTTCCAATCAATATCAGCAAGTAGGTAGACTGCGGTATCTTCATGCAGAGAAGAAATGTAATTCATAACATCATTGACAGTGTTGCATTTTACTTCAACGCCTGATATAGGTGAATAAGTATGGCCTATTCTGGCAAAGATTAGTTTTAAATAGTCATAGATTTCTGTTGTTGTCGCTACTGTAGACCTTGGATTTCTGGTATTTACTTTTTGTTCAATGGCAATAGCTGGTGGAATTCCTGTAATAAGTTCTACATCTGGCTTTGTCATTCTTCCTAAAAATTGCCTTGCATAAGAAGAAAGACTTTCGGCAAATCGCCTTTGTCCTTCAGCAAATAATGTATCAAATGCCAATGATGATTTTCCTGAACCTGAGATGCCAGTTATAACTATAAATTTATTTCTTGGTATCTCTAAATTTATATTTTTAAGGTTATTGACCTTGGCTCCTTTAATTATTATATTTTCTTTTTCCTCCATAAGTATGCCTTAATCTTGCAAATTTACGCAATTTTCAACGACCTCTCTATGAATACAGAAATATTTATAATTTGATTTCTCAGAACCTTTTATGCGGTGCGGATGAGACTGGGGGAATTTCGCCTTCGGCTGCCGAGGTCGTGGGTTCGAGCCTATTTTATATATACGAAAAAAGGTTCTGATTTCTCAGAACCTTTTCTGCGGTGCGGATGGGGCTCGAACCCACGACCTCGGGCGTGACAGGCCCGCATTCTAACCAGCTGAACTACCGCACCAGGTGTTGCGCTGACGTCTTTTTCAAACGCGGATACAAAGGTAGGCAATTTATATTATTCTGCAAATTTTTTTTAATTTTCCTGAAGAAAAACTTAGCAATATTATGTAGAAACAGTTGCCACGACTACTTCTTCATATAGAATTGTGAGTTTTTAAGGCAGAATAATATAAAAGACATTGTGCCATTTTCCAAGACAACAAATAAACAATAGCAGTTTTACGATTAAAGAGTGTCAATAGTTAGTCACACTACAGCGCGCCATGTCTATCAATCTTATCATTATCAAAAGAAAGAAGCCTCTCGCGGTAATACTCATACTGCTTCCTGCGCAACTCAATCTCCCTCGGCAGCCCCTGAAGAAGGTGAAGATTAGTAAAAAAAGAGTTCGGTGTAATGCCGAACTCTTTTATTTTAGTTTAATTAAGTATTATTTCGTCCATTCTCTACGTTTAGAATACTGATGCTATTTTCTTTATGCTTTCAACTCGCTTTGCGAATGTCTTATTCCGTCTTGCTGTTATCAGGTCATAATCGACTTGTGTCCTTATCAAAATCTCTGCTTCAATTCCCAAAGCAGCCTCAAGCAATAAGGCGTATTCCGTTGAGACTGGGCGTTTGCAGTTCAGTACTTCATTAAGTGCGGTATATGGTATGCCCGTATGTGCCGACAACTTCTTTTGTGATATGCCACGATATTCAATCTCCTCCTTTATCATCTCTCCTGGATGTACCGGACTGTAAGGTTCAAGATTGTTTGCTATCATTTTCGGGTCAACCCCTTTTATCTTAATCATAACTCTACTATTTATAATGGTTTGATAATTCTAATATATTGCAGACATATATGACTGTATCAGTCTTCGGGTCGATTTCTATGCCCTTCCTTGCATTCCCTTTCAACTTCATCTATCCTTGCCTGCAGTTCGGGAGTAATCATAAGGTCTTCCCTTCCGATTTTCACGAGTGCATAGATTTCGTTTTTTTCCCCTTTCTTTGCTCATTGACAGTTCAGAAAAAACAGTTTGCGTGTGCGTTGTTATATCGTTCAGTCTCCTTTCAACCGTTTCCCATATGAAAGAGCCATTGATTAATTGAACAGTCTCCTTAAAATTAAGGTCCTGAAAATAAGTAAGTCCTTTAAGGGGGCGGAGAGCGTTCGCATTCGGGAATTTCTTTTCATAAGTACGAATCATATCCGCCAGTGAAAGTTTAGAGGATAAATAGGCTATGTCAACAAAATCTTTTATACGTGTCCCATTATCCGCTATTGCGGATAATTTCATGGCTGTAATATCCTTTATACTATATAGCCGTATTCCCTCTTCTGACTTGAAAGGAGGCTCTATATATGGGTAATTATGTGTAATACAGTCTATCTTAACATCATTGATAGTACCCTTTAATGTATTCTTTTCAAGATAAGAAGACTTGAAGTTATATTTGTCTATAAGATATTCTTCCAGTTTGTTGGAATCAAAATTGTCGGGAGTAAAAAGGTCTAAGTCTATACTTTTCCTGTGACCTAAATATAATGCTAATGCCGTTTCTCCTGCAAGATTAAAGTTCTTAAATCTTTTATCCTGCATTAGTTTTATAAGGAGTTCAAAAGTTGTTCTCTCAACCGTTTCCTTGTGTAACATTTCAGCTCTTCTTTTTTTATGTTAAATATTTGACACACAAAACTCATGTCTTTTGGAGACAGCACCGGGATATCTTTAATAATCTCCCGTACATTGTCAATTCCGCCATACAGTTTTATTGCAGCGTAGAAATCATCCAGCCAGCCCCTTTCTATTACACGTTGCATGACAACGGTCTTCATATTTTCCCAATCGAAGTTCGTCAAGTCATATTCCCACAGCAAACTTTTTGAGATACCTTTCTGCGTGTCTCTTTCCTTCCAGTCGTCAAATAGCATCTTTCTAACTCGTTAAAATTCAACTATAAATATACAAAATATTAGCCACAATGTCTTACTCGGATTGCTGTGTCTTTTTTCTCCCGACTTTCGTGTCACCGTGCATCAGGAACTTCCAATCCGCGACTAAATGTTTCTTTTCCTTTTTCATGATAATTGGTTTTTAAAATTGTTTATTCCTTTTTGTTCAGAAGGAACTTGAGAATTATGAAGCGCTTCCAATACCTAACCGATAGGGAAAGGAGGCGCGTGGATGATGCTCTTGAGGTTATCTGTGAGGAGTATTGCCTTAGCGCTACGCAGGTCATGAGGATACTCCGGAGCGCACCAATATACAAAGGTGGAGAGAATTATAACATTGAGATCAGGACGTTGCGTATTCCGGTGCTCATCGAGCGCGATCTGAAAATGGAATAATGTGAATTAGTCAAGACTTAATCTGACAGTTATGCATAAAAGGCGTCCGGAGCGGTCGCCTTTTATGTTTCATGTAGGCTGATGTCTGATGACGCCGTTACAGGCTGCTTACCTTCAGACTTATCTTTGGCGCCACGACCTTGAGTGTAGGTTTTTCCAGCATTTCTGTCAACTCAAGGGTGTAGGTCTCCTCATATACCTTTATACCGTGATTGAAGGTGTATAACTTGCTTGAAGTCCTTATCAGCACTGACTCTGAGTCTATCCTGTGCCCCTGCAAACTCTCGAACAGTCGCTTGCGCATGTTCTCCCTCCCCTCAATCATGGCTTCTGTCCCGGATGTGGAGTGGGTGTCGTCATAGCAGTCTATTATAAGCCTTGCCCTTACGGTGGCAAGTCCTTTCTGGCTGAATCCGCCGATATTGTCCCATGACACGTCCGGTGCATCTATAAGCACTGCTGGAAATGTCAGGGGGTATGTGTCCCTCTCTGTCATGTCTATCATCTCCAGCTGACCGTAGTCTTCGTCCACGACCTTGAGCTGCGGCATTGATTTACTTATATGCCTTACAAGATTTAAAAGCAATCTTTCCATTACAAATTCAGTTTTTTAAGTTCTTTGTCTATCAATTCTTTTACTATATGGTCAACCTGTGGGGCAGGACCGATGAAGTGCTAATATCCTTTCCCTTGACCCCGCCTCCTGCTTCATAGTGCTTTGCCCAGAAGAATTTTTTCATTTTTGGGATTACAGGTATGTTTGCACCCTCGTTATGCACCTGTGCATAGTCGGCAGTGTTCCGTATCCTGACATTGCCTCTGCCAGGTACATAGTCCGTGGAACTCATCAGGTGATTGGTCCCGGAGAGCAAGGTACCGTATGACCCTTTGGCACCAGAAAAGCCAAGTGTGCGTCTGTAAGGTGACTGCCAGGGCTGGCCGTAGAATCCGCCTCTCGGAAGTTCTCCCTGACACTCTCCGTCACCTCCCTGCCTACCTTGACAGGCAGCACCCTCTCCTGAAGCCTTTTGAGTTCGAATATCCGCTTCTTTATCTCATTGTTCATGTCGGGTACAGACATTTTTTGATTTTTAAATTAATTTGTTATCTTTGCCTTTGGATCTGGTCTTCTTTGCGATGCAGGGGAACCGGAACCACCCAAGTCGTCAGACAATTATTTGTCTGACTTCTTGTTTTTTATATTTGAGAATATAAGAAGGTCTTCTTTTTTTATAACAATTATAATTCTCTCGTTATCTGTAACATTTTCAAGATAATTAGTAATTGTGTCTTGAATAATATCACGTCCGATGAAATCAGGCATATCAATAATAATATTGTATGACTGCTGCTTAGCTTTTTTTAATTTATTCTCAATTTTTGTTTTATATGCTCTTTGACTTGCTGCCTTCTCAATCTTAAACATTGACTTTCCTTCAAAAAATTTACCTCCGATAAAGAAATCAGGGTTCTTCTTATTAAAGACTCCATTAGGGAGAAGTTTTTTGCGAAGTTCCAACTGTTCTAGAGTATCTGAAGATATTCTCGGCAATAAGTAAACTTGCTCCCCTATTGTTGAAGAAATAAGTTTCGCAATTCTTTTATTTTCTTCTTGCTCATTCGGTCCATGATACGGGCTTACCATAACCATTCCTTTCTCATAAGAAATATAATTTTCGACTTCCGGAGGAGTTATATTCTTTTTAAGAACTTCCTTCATTCCATCCAAGCAACCATTTATATATGGACAGTTATTACAGTCTTTCTTCCTGTTGTTGAACAGCAGCAGTCCAACCCTGTTCTTGAGGCCCTTGTTTGCATTCCTGTAGAACTCGCATGAGGAGCAGGACTTCGGGAAGTAGGAGTGGCTGTCGCTGAACAGGTGACCGTCCTTGCCTGGGTTGTTCTCAAGTCACTTAAGATAAATAAAATATCACCATTCCACGAACTTTTTTATCTCGCAAAAACCGCAAAACAATCAGCAAAACATAATTGCAAAGAATAAGTGCAGAACATAATTCAAAGCCGGAGAGAGGCAGGGGCTTGGGGCAGCGTAGCCACCCGTGGCTCCGTAAACGGGAGGGACCCATGCGCAGCATGGGAGGGATAGCACCGTAGGTGCGTACTGCCCCCAAGCCCTGGCTCCGCAGGCGCAATAATCAGCAGAACATATTCAGAAAAACCAACAGCAACAGTCTAAAATGAAGAACTTACCAATCTGGAGAACAAAAATGCAGAACTTAAATGCAGAACTTAAATGCGAAACATAAATGCACAACATAAGTGCAAAACGTGCGTCAAAGCCGAAGAGAGACAGGAACTTCAGGCAGCGTAGCCACCCGTGGCTCCGTAAACGGGAGGGACCCATGCGCAGCATGGG
>CAMQDS010000003.1 GCA_946999645.1 uncultured Bacteroidales bacterium | reverse complement strand
TTTTGTCACGCTCACCGCACCTTTTGTGTTGTCGGTGTGGTTAGTGGCTTTGTATAATAATTTCGTAGTTCAAACCAAAATGGGTCAATCGCCGGCAACTGAATAATTATCTCGAAGTTGCACGCATACAGTCCTTCCGCTGGAGCATACTCAGTTATAAACTCAATGACGAAGACGGGAAGACCACGAATACTGTGAATTGGAACTAATAGGGATTTATGCCTATCTTTGCCTTGATGTGGATGAGGGGATGCTTGGGGTGACCTCCTTTTGAGGAAGCCCCTTCGCTGGAATGGAAAGTATTTCTATTAACAATTGTAACAATGAAGTTTATGAAAAAGAATTTGTTTTCATTGATGTCGCTGTCTATTCTGATGGCATGTGTTTCTGTATTGCCAGTCTCCTGCAGAAAGGATAATGCCGGGAAAGCTGAGAATACGTCTGTAAAGACGTTTGCAATAACCGGTAAGGACGGCAAGTCTGTCGATTTCAGGATGATTGAGGTGAAGTCCGGAGAGTTTATGATGGGAGCAACCTCCGAGCAGGCCGGAGCAAAAGACGTCGAGAAGCCAGCCCACAAAGTGAAACTTACTAAAGACTTCTTTATCGGCGAGACCGAGGTGACTCAGGCACTTTGGGAGGCTGTTATGGGCAGTAACCCGAGCGAATTTGGCACAAATAACCCTAACCGCGGCTCACTGCCTGTTGAGTGTGTGAGCTGGGATGACATCTGTGGCAAGGGCGGCTTTCTGGAGAAACTTAACGATATGCTGAAAGGACAGCTTCCAGAAGGCAGAAAGTTCCGTCTTCCTACGGAGGCGGAGTGGGAGTATGCGGCAAGAGGAGGTCACAAGTCTCCCAAGGTTCAGACGATGTATAGCGGTAGCGGCAATATAGATGAAGTTGCCTGGTACAATAATAACAGCGAAAGAAAGACTCACCCAGTGAAGAGCCTGAAGGCCAATTCCCTCGGATTGTATGACATGAGCGGCAACGTATGTGAGTGGTGCTCGGACTGGTACGGTGAGACATACTACAAGGACAGCAGCAATAACGGAGCGGATACGGTTACAGACCCTCAGGGCCCTGAAACAGGCTCTCGTCGCATTATGCGCAGCTGTGGCTGGGGCGATGATCCGGGTGTCTGCCGTATTTCTATCCGTTCATGGAGTATCACTGGTGACAGGTTCGACGACCTGGGGCTGCGGTTAGCTTTGTAGTTCTTCTCCCCGTCTTGCGGGCATTCCTACGAGCAAGACTGCACCCTGTGCCTATTTTTCTCTATTAACTCGTTGGCGGAATTAATTTAGTGCATACTTAATTCTGCCAATGGGCTTGTTCGTACGGTAATCTACTTTATTTGATAGTTACAGTAGGGATGTCGGACCAGCGTGTTGTGTAGTGAGGAGATTGATGCTCCTGAGTTACCTTGATTTTGCCATCCCCTTGTGCCCCAAATCTAACTGTCCCTTCGCCAAATGTAGCATTTAGAGAGTCAAGGGTAGTGTTAAGACTCTCATTTCGCGCAAGATATTCAGTATCAGCAAACAACGTCTGTACTATCTCGGATTCATGCTTAAGTTTGGTTATAACAACGCCAGCTTTCTTGTAACCGTATCCTTTTTTGAATATCTCTTTTGTGGATGCAACTGCTGCCACTACAAATGCCTTCCTATCATTCGTGCCATCAGGAAAAATAACGAGATGACTTCCATAGAACCGGGGTACGTTTTCTTTAAATCGATTGGTAAAGGCATAGATTATCATTTCAAAGCAAACGGATTTCTGCTGACGGAGTTTGGTAACTGCAGATTCAGCAAAGTTAGCAATCTGTTGGCTCAATTCTTCAATATCGGTTATGTCGTGGGCAAAACTTCTTGATACGCAAATGCTATGCTTGCCATCTATCATATCCTTGAACTCTATAGTTGGAATTCCTCTGAGTTCTTTCCATGTCAGCAGTCCCGGAAGTGCAAATATCTTGCGAATAGACATTTCAGAAATTTGGGTATAGTCCCATGCCGTTTTCACCCCCATAGTCTGCAACTTTTTCGCTGAATGTCTGCCAATGCCCCACACATCCTCTACTGGAAATTTATGAAGCACTTTCTCAATGTCTTCTGGACGGTGCATATAGCATCCACCCTTAAGTTTTGGGTATTTTTTACATAGTTTAGAGGCTATTTTGGCTAGAGTCTTGGTTGGTGCTACGCCAACAGAAACAGGAATTGCAGTATATTTCCGGCACTTGGCTGATAATCCCTTGGCAAACTTGTCGAAATCTATATCCAACCCCCTGAGGTCAAGAAAGGCCTCGTCAATAGAATATACCTCGATGTTAGGAGCGGATTCCATTAGGATATTCTGCACCCTCTTGGATATATCACTGTATAGGGCGAAGTTACTGGAAAAAACTGCTACATCATTCTTTTCCACTATGTATTTTAGCTTAAACAGCGGATCTCCCATCTTGATACCAAGGGCTTTAGCCTCATTGCTTCTTGCTACAGCACAACCGTCATTGTTGGAAAGTACGATGACTGGCTTTCCATTCAGTTCTGGACGGAATATTCTCTCGCATGATACAAAGAAGTTATCGCAATCGGCAAGTGCAAACATTGGAAATTATGCCTTCTTGATTATGTACGTTACCACGCCCCAAATTTCAAATTGGTTATCCGCTGTAACCCGAATTGGCTTATACTTGGTATTGTGCTTATTTGCAGGTAGCAGTGTTGCTCCGTTGTCATCTATTTCCACTTGCTTGACTGTGTATTCTCCGTCAATATAACATACCGCTTTGCAGTCGTTGTATGGGTCAATAGCTCGGTCAACAATGAGAATGTCCCCTTCGTCCATATCTGCATCAACCATAGACACACCGTCCACCCTAAAGAAGAAGGTAGATGATTTGTGTAACACAAGCAACTTTATGAGGTCGAGTCTTTCCCTAATGTCTTCAGCAGGGGAAGGAAATCCTGCTTTTACATCTGATAGCATCGACTCGAATGAGTCCGTATCTTCTATTCCATAAGGTTTAAAATCGCTCATAATAGTAGCTCTGATTTATGCTTTTTTGTTATTAAAATATTGTTCCACCTATGCCTTTGAACTTTTCAACGAAACATGAAATTTTTTGGAAAACTTCTTGTTTCTTTATTAGATATTGAGGATTGAGTGGACTCATTTTGGGAAGAATGGCATTCAAATCAGTTCCAATATCGCTGGCATGTTCATGCTTTAAAGATGTTTGAATATAATGCTTTGCGGCTTCCTCATTCAATTTTTCTTCAATGATTAACTTCTCTGCCTCCTCTTTCTGTCGTTTCTGTGCATAAGCAAAGAAAGCAGAAATAATACCAGCTTTATCCTGAATAGACTCCAAGTCTGACTCATTTATAAAATCAACCATAAGTTCCTCTTTTTCTCTATTACTTATAGAACTTCTGATAAGACTACGAACCTCCTCAATCAAAGAATTTGTATCTTTTATATTTTTATGATGTTCAAATATAAGTTCAAGAATATAGTCAAGATCTATTTCCTGCGACTTAAGCAAATCTATCTCAAATACCACGTCATCCCAGTCATGTTTAAACTTTTCAGGCTCTTCTCCATGTTTATTTTTCTTAAACCAATCACGAATATCATTATATTTTGAGCGATAATCTTGGACAGTCCGATCTTGCAACACTTTTAAATTCATCATGCTTTCCATATCCTCATCGGTCAGGAAATGCTCGTTCTTAAAAGCCTCTACGGATTTCGCATCCTTCTTATCTATTTTTTGAAATTCTTTGAGATAGGTAAACTCGTCATAGTTTTGTAAAATATTCTCAATCTTCAAATAATCACCAAATAATTTTACGAATTCTTTTTTATCTGCAGTAGTTTCTATTTCCTTGGTAGGAGGAAACTTCTCAGTTAACTTTTTAACAATCTCAATATATCCTTTGCTTTCTATACCACTTACAATATCCTTAAAACCTTTAAGATATTCCTCGTAACTCTTTTCGAGTACCACATTTCTTGTATTCTTATCTCCAAATAACGTAATGGCATCTACGGTAGCGGCTTCTAAATCCCTGAATGTGACAATATTACCAAATGTTTTGGTAGCATCATAGATACGGTTAGTACGAGAATAGGCCTGCATAAGTCCATGAAAACGCAGATTCTTATCTACAAATAATGTATTAAGTGTAGGGGCATCAAATCCTGTTAGGAACATTCCTACAACAATAAGAAGATCAACATCCTGGTTCTTTACTCGCTTTGCTAAATCCCGATAGTAGTTTTGGAACTCCTTGCTATCTATTCCAAAATTCGTATTGAACATAGCATTATAATCATTGACAGCCCTTGTTAGGAACTCTTTTGCACTACTATCCATAGCAGATGGTTCAAAGTTCTCTTCAGTAATTTCTCCTATAGAATTTTGTTCCTCATTTGGAGCATATGAAAATATGGTGGCTATATTCAACTTCTTCTCACTATCTTTTTGGAGTTTGTTGAGTTCTTCATAATAGAGTTTGGCAGCCTTTATACTGCTTACTGCAAACATCGCGTTGAAACCATGACTATTTCCTTGATTACGGTGGGTTTTTATGCGGAAGTTTCGCAAAATATATTGGGAAATTTCATGTATCCTTTCTGGATGAAGAAAAAGTTCTTGGACTTCAGCAGCAGAAATCTTATGTTCATCTGTCTCTTTTTCAATAGTTTTGAATTTTGGACGCACATCGTTATAATCCACCTTAAATTTCAATACCTTCTCATCCCTAATTGCATCTGTAATAACATAAGAGTGCAATTCACGACCAAAAACACTTGCAGTTGTCTCTGAACCCAAAGCATTTTCTGGAAATATAGGAGTGCCGGTAAAGCCGAACTGATAATATTTATTAAACTTTTTCTTTAGATTTTTCTGCGCCTCACCAAATTGTGAACGATGACATTCATCAAAAATAAATACCACTTGCTTGTCATAGATAGGCAGCGAATCTTCACTTTTTATCAGGTTATTTAATTTCTGAATAGTGGTCACTATAATCTTATTGTCATCCCTTTCTATGTTACGTTTCAATCCTGCCGTACTATCAGAGCCGTTCACACTGTCAGGAGAAAATCTTTGATATTCTTTTATTGTCTGATAATCAAGGTCTTTACGGTCTACAACGAAGAATACCTTATCAATAAAGTCAAGTTGCGTTGCCAATCGCGCCGCCTTAAAACTTGTAAGTGTTTTACCAGAACCAGTAGTATGCCAAATATATCCTCCTCCCTCAGGCTTACTCCATTGTTTTGCTTGATATGAACTTTTTATTTTCCATATAAGTCTTTCAGTAGCAGCAATTTGATAAGGACGCATAATGAGAAGAGTGTCATTAATATCAAAAACGGAATAAGTAAACAGCACTTGCAACATTGTATTTTTTTGGAAAAATGTTGCAGTAAAATCCTTGAGGTCTTTTATCAATTTATTGTCAGACTTAGCCCAATTCATCGTAAAATCAAAACTGTTCTTATCTCGCTTTACAGTATTTGCAAAATAACGTGTATCAGTACCATTAGAGATAACGAATATCTGCAAATATTTATATAAAGAACAATCACTGTTAAAACTTTCTTTGCTATAACGGTGTATTTCGTTAAAAGCCTCACGGATAGAAACGCCTCTTCTTTTAAGTTCTATATGCACCATAGGCAGACCATTCACTAAAATAGTTACATCATAACGGTTATTTTGCGTGCCTGTCTGCTCAAACTGATTGATTACCTGTACTTTATTTCGTGCAATATGCTTCTTATCGACTAAATAGATATTTTGTATATGTCCATCATCAAATAAAAAATCATAAATATAGTTATCCTGCACCTTACGTGTCTTATCGACAATATGTTCTCCTGGTTTATCCAAATATTCATCAATAAAACGCTGCCATTCACTATCAGTAAATACAATATTATTAAGTGTTTGTAACTGAACCCTTACATTAGAGAGCAGTGCTTTTGGATTATTGATTGTCGGCATATACTCATATCCTTGACATCTTAAATCCTCAATAAATTCCTTTTCCAAATCTGCTTCACTTTGATACCCGCAAGGCTGCTCTCTGAGCATTGAATCGTTGTCGTATTTATCCAGAATAATGAAATTTTGTAATTCTGCTATTGTATTATACTGTGTCATAGGTTGTTATTATTTAATTATGCTACTATCTCACGAATAATATCATTAATATCCGTACGAAGTACGTCAATACGTTTTACTATTTCTTCTACTTCACGATTGAGCTTGTCAATATCTATACATTCTCTTTTGTCTTCAGCTTCAACGTATGAACTTACTGAAAGATTGTAGTCGTTTTCAGCTATCGTTTTGTTGTCTATAGATGTCGCTACATACTGTACTTCTTCTTTGTTTCCGAATATATTTACAATGCGTTCTATGTGTTCAGGAAGTAGTATGTTGTTGTTAGTTTCTTTCTTGAAGAAGTCTTCGCCTCCGGCGTTGATAAACTGTATCTTAGTGTCAGTCTTATGCTTAGATAGAACAAGAATGTTTACGGCGATACTTGTTCCGTAGAACAGGTTCGGTGGTAAGGATATAATTGTTTCTATAAAGTTGTTGTCTACTAAGTATTGTCTTATTTTTTGTTCTGCACCCCCTCTATAGAAGATACCTGGAAAGCATACTATTGCGGCACGTCCACGAGCAGACAGGTAGTTGAGAGAATGTAGTACGAAAGCGAAATCTGCTTTAGATTTAGGTGCTAATACTCCTGCAGGAGCAAAACGGTCATCGTTGATTAGTGTAGGATCATCGCTTCCAATCCAATTTACTGAATAAGGAGGATTGGACACAATGGCATCGAACGGTTTTTGATTACCATGTTTAGGATTTATGAGTGTATCTCCCAATTCAATGTCAAATTTGTCATAGTTAATGTTATGGAGAAACATATTCATTCGTGCCAGGTTGTATGTGGTGTGGTTTATTTCCTGTCCGAAGAAGCCCTCTTCTATTACGTGTTCGTCAAATTGTTTTTTTGCCTGCAGCAGCAAAGAACCTGAGCCGCAAGCTGGGTCGTAGATCTTATTTACTGTTTTCTGCCCTAACATGGCTATGCGTGCAATCAGATTGGATACGTTCTGCGGTGTGAAAAACTCGCCACCTGATTTGCCCGCGTTAGCTGCATAATTGGAGATGAGGAACTCATAGGCATCTCCAAAGAGGTCTATCTCGTTGTCTTCAAAGTTACCTAAGTTCAAACTTTCTACACCTTTTATGACGGCAGCCAATCGCTTATTCTTTTCTTCTACGGTATTTCCAAGTCGGTTGCTCCTTGTGTCAAAGTCGGCAAACAGTCCTTTAATGTCATGCTCAGACTCATAGCCATTTGCGGAATTTTCTATGGCTTCGAAAATCCTTGCCAAATCTGTATTTAGATTTACATTAGTATTTGCATTTTTAGCAATATTGACGAATAGTTGGCTCGGATAAATGAAGTATCCTTTTATTTTAGTAGAGTCTTCTTTTATTGCAGATGTAATTATATCATCAGATAGGTTGGCGTAATCATCCCTTTCTCCTCCGTTAATGAAGTTTGTGAAATTTTCACTGATGAAACGATAGAATAGTGTTCCCAATACGAATTGTTTGAAATCCCAGCCATCCACTGCACCGCGTACATCGTTGGCTATTTTCCAGATAGCAGCTTGCAGCTCATCTCTTTGAGTTATATTTGTCATTATTATTGTTAGTTTATTCTTGCTTGACAAATATACAATTTTATGTTGATTAAAGCATTTAGTTGTATAAGGCTTTAAAGGAAAACTATAGGAAATTCTTGTATTAAAATACTAATAAATGAGGATTGCGAGAGGGTAAAAATACTAATAACTTCGTGACGTTTCTAAAAATTATTGCTATGGCGAATAAGAATTGTGTTTTTGGAATTATTGGATTCATTATTGTTTATATTGTTTCCGTAATGGCAGGTGCATTTATAGGTTTTCTCGGTCCAGTGTTTTGGGTGTTTTTTCCGGCATTATCAGCATTGCTTGCTTCATTTTCCTATTTTTATTTAGCTTCAAGATGGCAGAAATTTGGCTTGGGTATCGTACTGTCTATTTTGGTTTCAGTTATCCTTTTGGCTGCCAAAGAAATAAACTTGCAAGGAGGTCTGATTATAATTCTTGCCGGTGTGCTTTCTGACATAGTGCGTTATATTACTGGAAATACCTGTCTGAAAGCTGTTTATGTGTCATATCCTATTCTTTCATTGGGACTTATAAGTTGGAACTTGCGATTATGGACAAATACACAATGGTATGTCTCAAATGCGATAGAAGAAATGGGGCAGTCTTATGCAGACGGATTGGAGTCTCTTGCTAATTCAAAAATATTGATATTGGTTATCGTGGCTGTTTTATTTTTTGCTTACTCGGGAATAAGATTGTCTCATTGTCTTATGAAAAAATCAGAAGAAAGATTTATCTGATTCTTATTTATTATAACCTTTCCGGTTCTTCAATAATTTTCTTTGAAGGACCGGTTTTTTAAATATCCGTGCATTAAAAATTTTGTAACTTTGCACAAGTTATATACAGAACTATGGAAAGAAAAACCAGAGTAAGATTTGCACCGTCACCAACAGGTCCTCTACATATGGGAGGAGTTAGAACGGCATTATACAATTATCTCTTTGCAAAACAGAGAGGTGGAGATTTTATTATTAGAATTGAGGATACTGACTCTCATAGATTTGTTCCTGGAGCAGAAAAATATATTATAGAGGCACTTAATTGGTGCGGAATTATACCAGACGAAGGTGTGGACAAGGATGGGAACGTTGTTGAAACTCCTTCTGAAAGGCATCCGCATGCTCCATATCGTCAATCACAGAGGCGTGCTATATATCGCGAATATGCAGAAATGCTTGTAGATAAGGGATTTGCCTATTATGCTTTTGATACTTCCGAAGACTTGGAGGCTAAACGAACTGAGACAGAAGCTGCAGGCGGCACTTTCATTTATAACAGAGTTACACGTCTTCAAATGCGTAACTCCCTGACTATGGCAAAGGATGAGGTGGCTCGTCTTTTGGAAACAACTGATGATTGGACAATTCGCTTTAAGATGCCAGAAGATGTTGTAGTGAAGATGGATGACCTTATAAGGGGACATATAGAAGTAAATACTGATACTCTTGACGATAAGGTGCTGTGGAAAAGGGCAGATGAACTTCCTACATATCATTTGGCAAATATAGTGGATGACCACCTTATGGAAATTACAGAAGTTATAAGGGGAGAGGAATGGTTGCCGTCACTACCACTGCATTATCTTCTCTATAAGGCTTTTGGTTGGGAAGATACGATGCCGCGTTTCGCTCATCTTTCTCTGCTTCTTAAACCTGACGGCAAGGGTAAATTAAGCAAAAGGGACGGAGATAAATTGGGCTTTCCTGTTTTCCCACTTAGGTGGGTCAATAGTGAGGGCGAAGTTTCTCGTGGCTATCGTGAGGATGGATATTTCCCTGAGGCATTTATCAATATGCTTGCCTTCTTGGGCTGGAATCCAGGTGATGATAGGGAAATTTTCTCAATGGATGAATTGATTAAATCATTTTCTCTTGAACGTATAGTTAAATCAGGTGCAAGATTTAATCCTGAAAAAGCTCATTGGTACAATAAAGAATACCTTAGAATGAAATCTGTGGATGAACTGACCAAACTTTTTATTCCACTCCTTGAAGAAAAGGGCCTTAAGGTTGTTGAATGTCCTTCTTGTGCAATTACTGCAGGTGCTGACTTTAATGCTGCTGGTGCCGATTTCTCAGATCATATATATACTTATGATTATGTGAAAAGTGTAGTCTCTCTTATAAAAGAAAGGGCTTCCTTTGTGGCAGATTTCTGGAAAATAGCTCCTTACCTGTTTATATCTCCTAAAGAATATGAAAAATTCGGAGTGAAGGCAGGTGCGGCAGATGCTAAACCTGTAGACCCTCGTCGTAAACCTGATCCTCGTGTTAAGGTTTATGATGATACTCTGACGGCTCCTTTTTTGGCAAAGGATGTGGATAAATTCAGGACTCCTGAAAATGTCGAGATGGCAGATATGACTGTTCAATTCCTTATAAATGAATATTCTGGAGAGTTTTCTAAGGACGGAATTGAAGTTGCTATTGAAGAATATATAAAAAAGAATGAGTGGCCAATGGGTAAGGTTATGAATTGCCTAAGGCTTTCTCTTACAGGTTCTTCAAACGGTTTGGGTATTGCCGACATAATATCACTTATAGGAAGTCGTGAATTTGCTATACGTATTGCTTTTGCCAATGAAAGATTAGGCTAATATTTTTTTTCTTAAGTATAAGATAGTATGATAATTGGAATTTGCAGCGATCATGCAGGATACAGGTACAAGCAGAGATTGATAGAGTACCTTGGTAAAAAAGGTTTTGAGGTTAGGGATTTTGGAACAGATTCAGAAGCGAGCATGGATTATACCGATGTCGCACATCCTTTAGCAAACGCCGTTGAGGCAGGACAGGTAGATTGTGGTATAGCGATGTGCGGTACAGGAAATGGTATGGCTATGACGCTGAATCATCATAAGAAAATTAGGGCTGGACTTGCCTGGACCTCTGAAATAGCAGCTCTTGTCAAAGAACATAATAATGCCAATATTCTTGTAATGCCAGCAAGGTTTGTATCATATGAAATGGCTGAAAATATGGTAAATACTTGGCTTACAGCAGAATTTGCCGGTGGAAGGCATGAAAGGAGAATTGAAAAAATTCCATGCAATTTATAGGTAATGGCTCTTCTTGTCGCAGATAAGCAATATCTTTATTCTAATTCTGGCAAACTTTCAAATAATATTGAGGACTATCCAGATGGTATAGTCGTACCTATTGATAAGCCTTATAGATGGACATCTGCAGATGTTATAAGAAAGATTAAATTTAGTGCCTGTCGTCATTTTAAAAAGCGCAATCTGAAGGTGGGGCATGCTGGCACTCTTGACCCGTTGGCTACAGGAGTACTTTTGGTGTGTATTGGAAAGGCTACGAAACTTGCCGAAACTTTTCAGTCGCATGATAAGGAGTATGTGGCAGGTATTTCTTTTGGGGCAACTACACCTTCTTATGACCAGGAAAAAGATATTGATAGGTTTTTCTCAATAGAAGGAGTTAATGTCGGTTCAATCAATCTTGCTCTGAAAAATTTTTTGGGAGAACAGGAGCAGGTGGCGCCGTTGTTTTCTGCCAAATCTGTAGATGGGGTGAGAGCCTATGAAATGGCAAGGGCAATTTATAAAAAGCGCAGGGAGGGGAGTAGTATTTGTGAAGAACTCGATGAAAGTGCAGAGTCTTTACTTTCTAAACAAAAAATTAATATTTTGTCCGCAGAACTGCTGTCTTTTTCTTCAGAAGGTATTGAAAGAGCAAATAAAACAGCAGAATCTGCTGTAAAATATAACCCTAAGATAAATTTAGTTGAACATCCTGAGTTGCATTTACCACATGCTGATATTAGAATATCTTGTTCTAAAGGTACTTATATAAGGGCATTTGCAAGGGATCTTGGTGAAGCCCTACATTCTGGGGCTCATTTAGACTCTTTGATAAGAACAAAGACAGGGCAGTTTGAATTATCAAATGCCCTGTCTATTGATGAAAGTATAAGTCTTTTTTCTTTTACTCTTCAGTCTTAGTATGTCTTACTACTCGACGGATTGCTGCAACGTTTTCTAATTCTGACCTATTGGCATTTTCGGATAAAACTAAAACAGGTTTTTCATTTTCATTGAAGTGAAACTTGCGGATGTTTTCCATTGTGTTGTATCCTACTTTATTAATATTCACAGGTTCATCTGGAAGATTTATTTCTCCTGAAACAGGTATTTCTTCTCTTTTGTCTTTGTATTTGAAATCTTTGTCAATCAGGATAAGTTTGCCCATATCTGAACCAACTACGTTTATAAGATTCATCTTGAAGCCGGTTGCAATCGCTGTAATATGTATTGTATCACCTGCTTCTGGATTGTCATCCCATATTAGTCCTCGTTTGAACTTATTAACATTGCCGATATTTTCGTTAATCATATCGTTTATCTTGTTCAGTTCTTCCATTCGCAATCCCTGATCATTATTCCCTGCGGTGATGTTTATAAGGAGATTTTTTGCTGTTTTAAGATCGAAGTCATTTAGCAGAGGCGATTCTAATGCTCCTTTGACTGCTTCTTCCAATCTATTTTTTCCAGAGCCTGAACCACAACCCATCAACGCCATTCCGCTGTTTTTCATCATTGTTTTTACATCTTCAAAATCGACATTGATGTATCCTGGTTTGCTTATGATTTCTGTTATACCTTTTACGGCTGTCGCTAAAACCTCATCAGCACGAGGGAAGGCGTCTTGAACAAGTTGATTACCAAAGTATTCATACAATTTTTCGTTATTTATGATTAGAAGGCTATCTACGTTCCTTTCGAGTTCGTGGATGCCGTCTACTGCTTTAGACAGTGATTCGTCACCTTCATTTTTGAATGGAAGTGTGACTACCGCAACGGTGAGTATGCCCTTGTCTTTTGCCATTTTTGCGATTACAGGTGATGCTCCTGTTCCTGTGCCTCCGCCCATTCCTGCAGTTATGAACAACATTTGAGTCCCGTTATTAAGGACTTTTTCTGCTATTATATCTTGTGACTCAAGAGCAGCATTTCGTCCCTTTGTAGGGTTTGTGCCTGCACCAAGTCCTTCTCCAAGTTGTATTTTGACAGGAACGTTACTTTTTTGCAAGGCTTGTGAATCAGTATTGCAGACAATAAAGTTACATCCCTGTATCTTTTGGTTGTACATATAGGTGACAGCATTGCATCCTCCGCCACCGACACCTATTACTTTTATTATTGAATTGTCCGGTACCCATCCTGCATCAACGAAGTCCGGAATATCTATAAAATCTGTCATAATAGAGTTATCGTTAAACTGATTCATTATCAAATTTATTGTAAAGATCTCCAAAGATAGTTTTTACTATTTTTGTCCACTGTATCTTTTTAGGGAAATTTTTATCTTTTTCTGTTTTTTTAGGTTCCTCTATCTTGTCTCCGAAAAGATCTGTATTTTCTGTAGAGTCTTTGTCGTTTTCCTCTGTCTCTTCGGCTTTTTCGCTCTCCTGCGCAGTTACCTCAGGTTTTTCACTATTCTCCATCTCTTCGGGTTCTTCTTTTTCAGCCGTCACCTCAGTTTTTTCGTTCTTCTGTGTTTCTTCGATTTCTTCTTCTATATCAGGTGTTTTGATTTCGTCAGGAATATTTACAGTCTCTTTTACATCATTAATTTGTTCTGTGACTTCTGGGGCTTCAATGCAACTCAATAATCCTTCGTCCTTTGCTGTTAGTATCATCCCTATTGAGGTGGTGGAAGATGTGGAGTACACACCGTTGCATCCTGATGCAGAAAATTTGTGCCTGGAATATCCTATCCTTACGTTGTATCCAGATAGTTCTTTTATAAATGTTGCTATATTGCCAAGTTCTGCACCTCCTCCTGTGATTACTATGCCGTTACGCAAGATGTCGGCCATACCGCTTTCTTGAATTTCATATAGTATAGCATCAATGATTTCTCTTACTCTGCAAGTGATTATTTCAGAAAGGTATTTAACTGGGATTTGTTTATATCCTTCAACATCATCTCCCTCTATTTGTATTATTTTTTCTCCAAGATTTTGCAACTTTTCAGGTAGACACGCGCCAAATTCTTTTTTGATATTTTCAGCTAACTGTTCTGAAATTGAACATTCTGTCCTGATGTCAGATGTTATGACTTTTCCTCCGAATGGGATTGAGGCATAATATCTTAGAATTTTACCTTTGTATATGGTTACTGAAGTTGCGCCACCGCCAAGGTCTATAAGCGCTACTCCATTTTCCATTTCGTCGTCAGTAAGTACTGCTCTTGATATTGAATCTGGGGTAAAATATTTACATGCAATTCCTACTTCAAGATCGTTGAATACTTTGTCTATGGTTTTTACTGAACTTTTTTTACCTATGAACAGTTTAAAGTTTCCTTCAAACGTTTGACTGATTACTCCTATAATGTCGCTCTCTATAAGTTGGAAGTTTGTATCGTCAGAAAATGATTGGGCTACAGCACCATACAATTTCTCTTTTTCAGGATTTTCAAGAGGATAATTTTCCTTAGCTAAGGTTTTCAGCATATCTACTTCATCTGCTGTTATACTTTGTTCAGGATTGTTTCTTTCAACTTTTGCTTTTGACAGTTCCTGCCTTATATCACATCTTGGTAGCCCTACCACTACTTGCATTATCTTGATTTTCAGTTCTTCTTCAGCTTCATTAATGGCTTCACGGATAGGAATACCGGCTTTTTTGGGATTAAAGACGGCACTATTTCTGATTCCCATTGACGGTCTTTCTTTATAATACTGGATCTGTACATCTTCACCATCAACTTTTGCTACCGTCAGAGCAATTTTTGATGAGCCTAAATCCACAGCTGCAATATATCGTTCGCCCATATTTAAAATAATTATTCTTTTTTTCGGCAAATTATTCTGCCTTTGTATTTTACATTAACATAAGTATAATATCCCTCTTCTTTAGATGGGACTATATATTTGTAGTAATCTTCTATTTTACTGAATTTGTCTTCGATATTTTCAGTATTTCCGATTATAAACTTCTCCTTACCTTTGACAGGATTTAGACTTATATCTCCATTATTTTCAATATCTATATATTTAAATCCACCTCTCCATATTTTTTCATCCTTGATATAATTTACTAAATTGATTATACCTTTAATCCAAATTCTATCAGTATTGCTTCTATCCTGTGCTTTATAGCCATTTACAACAAATAAAGGAACTTTTCCTCTTACTATAGTTATTTTTTCTTTAAATCCAGGTTGTAATGGAAATAAAAATCCTTTTTCATCACAATAATAACTTTTAGCAGGCGTTTGAAATAGGATAAGTGGTTTTCTTTGGGTTATAACAATATGAAGAACCCCGTCTGAAGTAGTATAGGCTTCGCTTTTTTGTATGGCACTTCCTGCATCTAATATATTTTCTATTTTTTTTAGGTCTATGCTTTCTATCCTCTTTCCTATATATGTACCGTATTTTTGGATTATTAAGGATTTTATGTCCTTAACTTTTACAAAATTTATACGGGAAGTATCTTCTATTTTGACCTCCAGTTTATTACATGTCAAGGAATGACGTAATCTACCACTGATAATGTCCAATATAATGGTCAATGCTGTGATAAATACGATTACTATGACTGAAATAACTATCCTTACTCCCCGTTTTCCCATTATTGATTGAGTCTCTTTTTTAGTAATTCTGTAATAGGTTCAATAAATCCTGCAACATCACCTGCACCAAAGGTTGCCAAAACATCTATCGGTTCTTTTTCAAGATAATCGAGTAGTTCTTCTTTTTTAAGTAGAACCTTTTGAGGACCACTTACTTTTTTAAAAATCAATTCTGATGTAACTCCAGGAATTGGTTTTTCCCTTGCAGGATATATGTCAAGAAGAATAAGTTTATCTACGCTACTCAATACGCGAGCAAAATCATCTGCAAAATCTCTTGTCCTCGTAAATAAGTGAGGTTGGAAAATAGCTGTTATTTTTCTTCCTTGAAATATATCCCTCATCGAACTGATTGCACTTGACAGTTCTTTCGGATGATGGGCATAATCGTCAATATACGATAATTTTTCTGTATTAAGATGAATTTCTAATCTTCTTTTTACTCCTCTAAAAGATAGAATAGCACTTTTGATGGCTTCGGGTTCTATACCATAGGTTAGAGTTATGGCTGCAGCAGCTACACTATTTTCAACATTAACCCAACCAGGAATACCAGCTTTTACATCTTTAATTACGCCTTTAGGATAGACCAAGTCAAAGGTGAAATATCCCAAATTGTCAGGAACGGCATTTTTTGCATAAAAATCTGCTTCTGGATTGTTATAACTATATGTCAATATTCTGGCTTTTGTATCTTCTTTTGATATTCCAAGTCCGTATTTAACAATCAGTGTATCTGTTACTAAGGCTGCGAAATCTTTGAATGCCTGCCTGTAATGGTTAATGTCTCCATAGATGTCCAGATGGTCTGCATCCATTGATGTTATTGCTGCAATGGCTGGCTTTAGTTGTAGAAATGACCTGTCATATTCATCTGCCTCGGCTATTACTACAGGGTTGTGATTTACAAGGAGGTTCGTATTGTAATTTTTGGAAATCCCGCCCAAAAATGCAGAACATCCCTCTCCGCTATCTTCGAATATATGAGCAACGAGAGTACTTGTAGTTGTCTTGCCATGAGTTCCTGCTACTGCAAGACATTTTTGCTCTGCAGTGAGTTCGCCCAATATTTTAGAGCGTTTTATTACCCTATATCCATGTTGTAGAACATAAACCAATTCTTTCATATCTGAAGGAATGGCAGGTGTATATACTACAAGTGTATCCTCAACATCTTTAGGTACAAATTCCGGTTCATCATTATAGTGAACGTCTATACCTTCTTTGATTAGTGCTGCTGTGATGTCTGAAGGGGTACGATCATATCCTGAAACACTCAAACCTTTGTATTTGTAATATCTGGCGATTGCACTCATTCCAATGCCGCCTATGCCTATAAAATATACGTTGTTATACTTTGCCATCATTTCAATAGTTTATATGCCTCTTCTACAATGTCTATGCTTGCATCTTGCCTTGCAAGGGTTGCTATATTGCTTTCAAGGGATTTAAGTTCCCGTTGATCTTTTAGAGTATATATTGCAGTCGGCATTAGTTTTTCCATTGCCTCCGAATCTTTTATCATAAGTGCCGCTTTTTTATTAAGAAGAGCAAGGGCATTATGTGTCTGATGATCTTCTGCAACATTCGGAGATGGTACAAAAATAACTGCTTTGTGGGCAGCACATAATTCTGAAATTGTGCCTGCTCCTGCTCGTGATATTATAAGGTCTGACGCCGCATAGGCAAGATTCATCTTAGAAATGAAGTCATATAAATGAATATTATTCAAACACTCTTCTTTATCTTTGTTCGCTCTTGCTTTTTCTAAGAAACGCTCAGCCTCTTCCTTATAGTATTTTCCACATTGCCAGATTAATTCTATATCTGAACCGCCTGTACATCCATCCTCTATCCATTTGCAAACTGAGTTGTTGAGTGTTCTGCTACCTAAACTTCCTCCTACGATAAAGAGGTGTCTTTTATCAGGATTTAGTCCGTAATATTTCAATCCTTCTTGTCTCAACTCAGGAGTGGACGGAACAATATCTTTGCGTATTGGATTGCCTGTAAGTACAATTTTGTCAGCTGGAAAAAATTTTTCCATTCCCTCATAAGCGACGCAGATTTTTTGTACTTTTCTTCCAAGCATTTTGTTTGTCAGTCCAGCATAACTGTTCTGCTCCTGAATAAGGGCTGGTATTTTTAGTCTTGTAGCCTCATTCAAGAGGGGAGCACTTGCATACCCTCCAACACCTACTGCTATGTCAGGTTTAAAGTCTTTTAATATTTTTGTCGCTTTGTATCTACTTATGATCCACTTGCAAGGAACCATTAAATCATTTACTATGTTTTTGAAATTAAGTTGTCTTTGCAGCCCTACAATGGGAAGTCCTATTATTTTGTATCCGGCTGCTGGAACTTTTTCCATTTCCATTTTGCCTTCGGCTCCTACAAAAAGAATTTCTGTATCGGGGTTTACTTCTTTAAATTTGTCTGCAATAGAAACAGCAGGAAAAATGTGTCCTCCTGTTCCTCCTCCACTTATAATAACTCGTAATTTATTATATGTCATAATTTTATTATAAATAGTCTACCTGGCTTAAATCTCTCATTCTCTCTCGTATCTCGTCAGTTGGTATATTATCATTAATTTTCTTAGTCTCAAGTTCAATCTTATTTTTTGCCATTCTGCTTATCGATAATATTATGCCGAAAGCAATACTGAACATTATAAAAGAACTGTTTCCGTGACTTATCATTGGTAAGGTCTGACCTGTAAGAGGCCCGAGATCGACGTTTATTAATATGTGTAATAGAGCCTGTCCGGAAATCAGCATTATCAGTCCAGCTATTGTTGTTTTGGAAAAAATACCTCCACAATGTTTCGCAACGATTGCTCCTCTTGCCAGCAGACTACCATATAATATTAAAATGATCATTGCCCCAAATAATCCATATTCCTCTATTATGAATGCATACATATAGTCCTCAAACATAATTGGAACAATATATCGTTGTGTGCTTTTTCCTGGACCTTTTCCGATTAGACCTCCTTCACTCACGGCCACCTTTGCACTTATCGGCTGACGATACTTATCTAACAGTTTATTGAAGTCAGCAGTACCTACGGCATCTTTTAGTTCCTGTTCTGGATTGTTTCCTATTCGATTTATTGCACTTCCTACATGTTTGAATAGTTTTCCTCCTGATACATAATGGATACCTATACAACCTGCAATCAATATAATTGCTATAAATATGAAAGGAATTAGCTCTTTTATTTTAATTCCTCCTATGAGTATAGTGATACCCATTATCATTCCAATAAAAAGGGCACTTGACATACTTCCACCGATTGTCATAACACATACAGTCAATATAGGAATATATATGTATACGGCCTTTTTCCAGAAATCTTTTCCCATGAAGGCAAAGTATTGTGTCTTTGACAATAGGTTTGCTATTACAAAGTCGTCCCTCTTATAAGCATCTACAGCCCAGGCGAGATACATTATCATAGCAATTTTAACTACCTCAAACACATGTAGTTGGAATCCCCCTATTAAAATAACTCGATATGCGTTATTTATTACTAATGCCTTGAAAAAAGGTAGTCTTATATGTATGAGTAAACAGAAAAGCAGGAAAAAAGATAAGGCATAACCAAGTTGAGATAATCTTCGTATGAAACCTATACTTTTAATATTGTATATGAGTATTATGAAGAAAAGTCCTAATGAAACAATCATTAATTGTCCCCTTATTATAGCCAACCTAGTGCTGTTTGTCTGTAGTGCTAACAGTGGAGTTGAAGAAGAAATGGCAAGAATGGAAAACATAATAAGTATAAGCACAATCATCCATATAACTTTGTCACCTTCAAAGTTATGAACGAGATTCCAAAAGCCTTTCTTACTATACCTATCTGCCATAATTCTAAATGCTCTATAATTTTCTTACTGCTTCTTTAAATTTTTCTCCTCTTTCTTCGTAGCATGTGAAAAGGTCAAAACTTGCACAACAAGGACTTAGCAAGACCACATCTCCATCAACTGCAAATTTTTGTGCAGCATGTACTGCTTCTTCGGCGGATGTAGTATCGGTTATATTCTCCTTTCCTACAATATCTTCAAAGGCTTCGTGTATTTTTCGATTGTCAATTCCCAAACATACAATCGCTTTTACCTTTTCTTTAACTATATCCTTGATTGTACTATAATCATTTCCTTTATCCTTTCCTCCTACAATCCATATTACAGGTCGGGTTTGACATTCAAGGGCATACCATGCTGCATCTACATTTGTCGCTTTTGAGTCATTGATATATAGTACACCCTTTACACTAAGTACAGGTTCTAGTCTATGCTCTATCGGTTTAAAGGTTTCAAGAGATTCTTTGATTGTGTCATTGTCTATTCCTGTAGCCTTTGCCGCAATAGCTGCAGCCATTGAATTGTATATATTGTGTTTTCCCCCAAGTGCAAGTTCATTAAGATAGACATCGCATTCAGTATTTTCATACTTTACTACTATTTTGTCATCTTTAATAAAAGCACCTTGTTTTACTTCTTCTTTTTGAGAAAATGGAAGTTTTTTGGCTTGAGTTATTATTTGACTTAGATGCCTGATTGTTATTTCGTCATCTGAATCGAAGATGAAACAATCCTCTGCCCTTAAATTCCTGATTATCCTAAATTTAGCTTTTACGTAATTTTCTAACTTATAATCGTACCGATCTAAATGGTCGGGAGTGATATTTGTGATAATTGCAATATCAGGTCTAAAATCATAGCAGTTATCCAATTGAAAACTACTTATTTCTAAGACATAGTAATCAAAATGTTCTGTGGCAACTTGAAGGGCATAACTTTTACCTATGTTTCCTCCAAGTCCTACATTAAGCCCAGCACGACACAATAGATAGTAGATAAGGGAAGTGGTGGTTGTTTTGCCATTACTTCCTGTAATACAAATCTTTTTTGCCTTGTCGTATCTCCCTGCAAATTCTATTTCTGAAATTATATGAATTTTATGTTCAATGACTTTCTTGATGATTGCAGCTGAGTCTGGAATACCAGGACTTTTGATTATCTCATCTGCATTCAAAATGAGGCTTTCAGTATGATGTCCTTCTTCAAAGGGTATATCCCATTTTTTTAGCGTCTCAATATATTGTGGAGCTATTTCCCCCATATCTGAAAGGAAAACGTCATATCCTTTAACTTTTGCCAAAACAGCAGCTCCAGTGCCGCTTTCTGCTCCTCCAAGTATTACAATTCTTGACATATACTAACAAATTATCTAACCTTTAATAAAGCCAATGTTGCCACTGCCAATATTATACCTATAATCCAAAATCTTGTAACTATTTTTGATTCCGGGATTGCCTTTAAAGGTTTTTGTATAATAGCAGGTATCCCTTCTTTTTGAAAATGATGATGGAGAGGTGCCATCTTAAAAATTCTCCTCCCTTCTCCGTATCTGAGTTTTGTGTATTTGAAATAATATCTTTGTATTATAACAGAAAGACTTTCAACTAAAAATATACCGCAAAGTATAGGAAGGAGCAATTCTTTTCTGACAAGTATTGCGCTGACTCCTATTATTCCGCCTATTGTAAGACTTCCTGTATCTCCCATGAATACTTGTGCTGGATAGGAATTATACCAAAGAAATCCAATTAATGCCCCCACAAAAGCAGACATAAAGATTGCTATTTCTCCAGTTCCAGGAATGTACATAATATTGAGGTACTGAGAGTTAATAAGGTTTCCGCTTAACCATGCAAAGATGCCGATTACGACTCCCACAATTGCTGAAGTGCCTGAAGAAAGTCCGTCTATCCCGTCAGTTAGATTAGTTCCGTTTGAACAAGCCGTAATTACGACAACTATCATAAGTACATATATTGCCCATTTTGAGTACCATCCACTTATCCCTTTAAAAGGAGATAAAAATTTATAATCAAATTCATGATTTTTTAGAAATGGCAGGGTTGTTTTAGTACTCTTTACAACATCTTCAGACTTCCATTCTCCAGTTTGAATAGGAATTTCAGAATCTACGTTCAGAGTGTCTTGTTGCATTTCGGCTATATTTTTATCAGCTTTTACTTTTATGTCTTCCCTTACAACAATATTATTACTAAAGCAAACTGTAAGACCGATTATAAAGCCGAGTATCACTTGTAGAATTAGTTTCCACCTTCCGTTAAGCCCCTCTTTATTGTGTCTGAAAACTTTTATGTAATCATCTAAAAATCCAATGCCACCACACCATATAGTGGTTATTATCAATAGTATAATGTAGATATTGGTCAGGTTACTGAAAAGTAGAACTGGAACAAGGATGGATAGTATTATGATAATACCTCCCATTGTAGGTGTGCCCTTTTTCTGTAGTTGCCCCTCAAGTCCGAGGTTGCGTATTGTTTCGCCAATCTGCTTTTTTTGCAGCCAGGCAATTATGTGTTTTCCTGCAAAAAATGCTATAAGCATAGCGGTAACGCTTGCTAACATAGCTCTAAAAGACAGGTAGCCGAACAAGCCCTGTCCTGGTATGTCATATTGCTTAAGATATTCGAACAGATGATAAATCATATTATTTTATAATATTGTCAAACGTTTCACTGACAATTTCTCTTTCATCGAAATGTCTGTGTTCTTTTCCTATTATCTGATAGGTCTCATGACCTTTTCCTGCTAAAAGTATTGTCGATCCTGCAGGTGCAAGCGTGATTGCAGTACGGATTGCCTCTTTTCTGTCAGATATGAATAACGCTTTTGCTAAGCCGTCTTTTGAAAAACCGCTTCTTATATCGTTCATTATATCTTCCGTGTTTTCTGTGCGGCTATTATCGGAGGTGACAAATATGCTGTCAGCAAAATCTTCTGCAACTTTTGCCATTTCAGGACGTTTAGTCTTGTCTCTGTCTCCGCCACATCCAAATAGACATATCAGTTTTTTCTCAGGTGCAATTTCTCTTAACGTCCTTAGTACGTTTTCCATTGCGTCTGGAGTATGAGCATAATCAATTATCACAGAAAGGTTTCTCGGACCTCTGAGTATTTCAAGCCGTCCTTTTGCTGGCATTAATTTACTTATTGCTATCAAAGCTTCATCTTCTTTTGCTCCAGCAAGTATTGCTGCTGTATATATTGCAAGTATATTATAGGCATTGTGTCTTCCTATAAGAGAAGTCCATACATCTTTGCCATCAATACGCAACTGCATTCCGTCAAAACTTTCTTCTATTATTCTTACTGTGTGGTCAGCAATGCCTTTGCAAGAATAAGTAACTATTTTTGCTTTTGTATTCTGAACCATCACCATACCGTTTTTGTCATCAATATTGGTGACGGCGTAAGCATCTTCAGGAAGATTATCAAAGAAAAGTTTTTTACATCTAAGGTATTCTTTAAAAGTTTTATGATAGTCTAAATGGTCATGTGTAAGATTTGAGAATATGCCTATCTTAAATTTCAGTCCGCTTACACGTTCTTGTGCCAGTCCTATAGAACTTACTTCCATGAAACAGTATTCACAGCCTTCATTCACCATATCTGACATTAGTGAATTGATTGTTATAGGATCTGCTGTGGTATTTTCTGTTTCCAACATTTTTTTACCCACGTAGTTGGCAATTGTAGATAAAAGCCCACAATTATATCCAAGGCTCATAAAAAGGTTGTAAAGCAAGGTAACTGTGGTTGTCTTGCCATTTGTCCCAGTAATTCCTATGAGGGTCAGTTTTTCCGATGGCCTATCAAAGAAATTTGTGGCTGCTATTGCTTCAGCATGTCTTGATGAGGCTACTTTTACAAGTGTTATTTCTGTTTTAGAAATATCTTTAAGTTGCTCTGTTAAAGCGGTTTCATCTTCATAAATTACCGCCTTTGCACCTTTTTCAAAAGCAGTTTTTATATAGTTATGCCCATCACTGGCAAAACCTTTCACTGCAATGAACAATGAATTAGAAATTACTTTGCGTGAATCTGCACATATAGAGGAAATTTCTACATCTTCATTTCCTCTGATTTCAATGACTCCGCATCCTGTTAATATGTCTTTTAACTTTTTCACTGTATTAATCCCATTTAGGCACTGAGCCTTCTTTTGTTATTGTTTTACCATTATTTGGATCTATGGCAATTATCTTGTCTACTATCTCTCTAAAAGCCATAGCCGGTAGTGTTCCTCCATAAAAAATTTCTCTGTTAAGGTTGGAGTATATTACTACAATAGCCGAATATTTAGGTTTTTCTGCAGGGAAAAAACCAACAAAAGTGGCTTGATATTGGCGTCTTCCATTTTCGTCTTGGTAAGGATTGTGGCTTTTTCGGGTATATTTTGGATCAAGGACAATTCTTGCCGTTCCTGTTTTTCCTGCAATACTGCTTAAGGCTCCTTTAAGCCTTATTTTTCCTGTTCCTTCTTCTGTAACACGCGTTAGTGCGTAAGTGAGGGAATCTGCTGTAGTTTTTGAACAAATAGAATTGCTCAAAACACTGGGTCCATATTTTTCCCTTACAATACCTGTCTCTTCTACGCTTTCTACTAAATATGGTTTCATCATTTTCCCTCTGTTTGCAATGGCATTATAGAATGTAATAATATGCAAAGGGGTTTCAGACACCGAATATCCTATGGCTATAGAGCCTAAATCTGTTGAACTCCAGTATTTTGACTTAGGGGACGGTATTGTAGGTGATTTTAAACCATCCAAATCGAAATCATACACTTCTCCAAGTCTATATTTATATAGCTTGTCTATCATTTTCTTTGGATTGTTACCATAGTTATCTATCGCCAATTTGCGGAAAATATAGTTGGAAGATATTTCAAAGCCATGAAGAACAGACATTTTATCTGTATTTTTTTCTCTTTCATAATCTGCAATATGCTGATCTCTCTTGAATCCTTTAATATCTCCATGATTTGTGGGAACCATATCACGAAGTCCAACTTTACCGTCTTCCAATAATGACATGAGAGTGGTTGCCTTAAATACGGATCCAGGTTCTCCGCATCTTCCCACTGTCATATTATAACTTTCGAACATCCTTCCGCTTAGGCTATCTCTGAGTAGATTAACCATTGCCCTTATTGCTCCTGTCTTTACATCCATTACAATAACACAGCCACCCTCTATCTTAGGATTATCTTCAATTTGATTTCTAAGTGCATTATCTGCAATGTCTTGAATATCTACATCAAGTGTCGTCCTAAGATCCATTCCATCTTTTGCTTTTACACTTGCACTGTCTACGTTAGGTATAACCGCTTTACCATCAGTGACTCTCATCCATTCATAACCTTCTTTGCCATGTAGTATGTAGTCATAGCGACCTTCAAGACCGATTTTGTTGTTGCCGTTGCTCCTTTTATTATCTTTTACATAGCCTATAGTTCTTCTTGCAAGAGTACCATAAGGATACTGGCGAGTATCTGTCTTTTCTATAATCATTCCGCTTTTATAGCGTCCTTCGTTAAAAAGCGGCAATCTTTTTATGCTCTGTAGGGTTTCATGATCAACTGCTTTCCCTATTTTGACATATCTGCTTCCTTTCTTTCTACCATTCATTATTATAGAATAGTAATATTTAGAAGGTTTATCTGCAAAAATTTTTGAAAGTCCTTCAGATAGATTCTTTGCTTTTTCCCTCCATTCGCCTTCTTCTTCTTTTGTAAGTTCTCCTTTCCTTATTGCACAATCCATATAGATTTGATACATAGGCGTTGAAACTGCCAACAAACGTCCATCACAAGCGATAATGGCTCCTCTCTCTGGTTCGAGTTTTTCCTTTATACTTTTGGGCCTGAAATAGCCTGAAAAACTCTGATCAGGCTCATAGAACATCTGAATGTAAATTATTCTAAATATAACGACAACTGCAGCGAGAAGAAAAAGCAGATAAAAGGCATATAAAGCCCTGCTGATTAAATCTTTTTGCGTATTTTCTTCTTTGGGTTGCATAGACAGGTCAATTATTTATCGAGTTTATCGGCAGGTTTAACTGGAAATGTCACTTCAGAAGCATTATCTTTAAGAAGTTTCTCAACCTTTGTTATCCTATTAAGACTTACTAATTGCACAGTCTTTTGTGCATTATATATTTTCATGTCATTCAGAATAACTTTATTTTTTTCAACTGCTACTAAAGTGTTCTCTACCTTGATACTTATCCATATCATCATCCACATAAGAAAGAAAGTATAGATGATGTGAATAAAATATTTTTCACAGTCCATAACAAGAAATTCCGCTCTCAGAATCTGACTGAATATGTTTTTTAAATGCCTAAATAAATCAGAAGCTTTCATTTCCAACAGTTACTTTTGTAGTTTGCAGTTTTGCAGCTATTCTCAATTTTGCACTTCTGGCTCTTGTGTTTGAGGCAATTTCACTTTCTTTGGGAAGAATCGGCTTTTTATTGATTGCCTCGAGTGGAGTAAAAGAATTTCCATAGAAATCCTTTTGTACTCTGCCTTCAATATTCCCTGTACGTATAAAGTTCTTTACCATCCTGTCTTCAAGAGATTGATATGTTATAATAACAAGTCTGCCTCCTTCTTTCAATGAGAGTGTTGCTCCTTCAAGAAATTTCTCAAGGGATTTCATTTCCTGATTAACTTCTATTCTAAGTCCTTGATATACTTTTGCTAAGTACTTGTGTCCCGCTATCTTAGGAATTACTGAATCTATGGCTTTCCCCAACTCAAAGGTAGTCGTGATTTTCTGTTTGGCTCTTGCTGCAATTATTAGCGATGTCAAACGCTTGGCATTATCCACCTCTCCATAAATTCTCATGACTTTTTCCAATTCATCAGCTTCATATCCGTTAATGATGTCTGCAGCCGTTATATCTGACTCTGTATTCATCCTCATATCTAACGGAGCATCATACCTAAATGAAAATCCTCTTTCAGCAGTGTCAAATTGATGCGATGAAACTCCCAAATCAGCAAGAATACCATCAGCGAATATCTGTTTTTCTCCCAACCCTTCTTTATAAGCCTCAAACATCATATAGTTGTGTATGAACCTGAAATTATTGTGTATAAGAATAAGTCTATTGTCTTTTAGCCTGTTTTTTATTGCATCATTATCCCTGTCAAATGCTATAACCTTTCCACTTTCATTTAGGCGTGAAAGTATTTCGGAGGTGTGACCTCCGCCACCAAATGTTGCATCGATGTACGTTCCCCCTAAATCGGAAACGAGAGCCGAAATGCTCTCATTAAGTAAAACAGGTATATGATAGTCAGACATTCACAAATCCTCTCATGCCATTTTGACAAAGATAGGTATATTTTTCCATTTTTTTCTATTACCAGATGATTTTCAAAAACTTGTTATTATCTTTCAGCACAATTTTTGAAGAGTTAAACGAAATAGATTAAATTCTTAGTTATTATGAAAAAAATATTAGTTGCAATTCTTATGTTTTTAGGCCTTTTTTCTGCACTATCTGCACAAGAAGCCGATCGTCTTATTGGTACATATTATACCGAAGGTAAAGGCGGTAAAGTAGTAGTAAAGAAGACTGGAGAAAAATTTTATGGGACATTGGTCTGGACAAGGACTGTTGGACTAAAAGACACTAAAAATCCTGTTGCCTCTGAAAGAAATAAACTTGTTGCAGGAAAAGTTATTTTGAAAGATTTTGTGTATACAGGTAAAAATGTTTGGGAAAAAGGAACAATTTATGATCCAGAATCAGGCAAAACCTATAGTTGCAAACTTACTCTTATGCCTGACGGAAAATTAAAGGTGAGAGGCTTTATAGGCGTTTCATTGTTAGGCAGAAATTCAGTATGGACTCCGATAAAGGAATAATATGACAATTATTTAGGACAGTATTATACTGCTCCTAAAATTTCTTCAGCATGACGGACTCTCTCTTTTGATGGGGGAGTCTCGTTTTTTAATGTATATGGTATACCAAGCTGCTCCCATTTATAAACTCCAAGTGCATGGTATGGGAGAACCTCAATTTTTTCTATATTTTTAAGACCTGATAAAAAATCTCTCAATTTGTATAGATATTCATCTTTATCAGTAATAGAAGGGACAAGGACATGTCTTATCCATACCGGTTTTCCTATTTCAGATAGATATGTGGCACAGTCCAATATATTTTCATTTCCGAAACCTGTAAGTTTTTTATGCTCTTTACTGTCGATATGTTTAATATCTAATAGTATCAAATCTGTATAATTAAGCAGTTCTCTGAATTTTGAGAAAAAAGGTTCTTCTCTTGTAAATGGTTGTGCAGCAGTATCTAACGTGGTGTGTATGCCCATTGATTTTGCTTTACGGAACAATTCTATCATAAAATCAAGTTGCAAGAGGGCTTCTCCTCCACTTACTGTTATACCTCCTGTCTTTCCCCAATAACTTCTGTATCTTACTGCTTGGTCGAGTAATTCATCGGCAGAACGCATATCTTTCTCATCGTATTTCCATGTGTCTGGGTTGTGACAATATCTGCATCTCATTTTGCAACCTTTTAGAAAGATTACAAAACGTATTCCCGGACCGTCTACAGAGCCGAAGGTTTCAACAGAGTGAACTGAAGCCTTTAAGATACTTTCCATTATTATTTAATTTAAGACCGATAACCGTCATTAAGACAATTACCGGTCTTTAGTTTTATATATTTAAAACTCTATGAGAGTCTTTCGTGAGCATTACGTGCAATCACATCTAATTGCTGCTCTTTTGTAAGGTCTATAAACTTGACTGCATAGCCACTTACACGTATGGTAAAGTTGGCATATTCCTCTTTTTCAGGGTGATTCATAGCATCAATAAGTTTATCTACGCCGAATACATTTACATTCAAGTGATGTGCCCCTTTGTTGAAATATCCATCCATTACATTCACCAATGTGTTCACCTGTTCTTCTTGTGTGTGTCCAAGTGTTGATGGGCTGATGGTCTGAGTATTGGAAATGCCATCGAGGGCATATTCGTAAGGCAACTTAGCTACTGAATTTAGGGATGCAAGAAGTCCGTTTTTCTCTGCACCATAAGAAGGATTTGCTCCAGGAGCCAACGGAGTGCCTGCACGACGTCCATCTGGAAGATTTCCAGTCGCTTTTCCATACACTACATTTGATGTAATAGTAAGAATACTTGTTGTAGGTTCTGAATTTCTGTATGTATGGTACTTGCGGAGTTTCTTCATAAATGTTTTTAGCAGCCATACTGCAATCTCATCAGCACGGTCATCATCGTTGCCATAACGTGGAAAATCTCCTTCAACTTTGTAATCTACTGCATATCCGTTTTCATCCCTGATAATAGAAACTTTTGCGTATTTTACGGCACTTAAAGAATCTACTACATGTGAGAAACCTGCAATACCGGTTGCAAATGTGCGTCGTACATCTGTATCAATGAGAGCCATTTCTGCTGCCTCATAAAAATACTTGTCATGCATGTAGTGGATAAGATTTAGGGTATTTACATATACTCCTGCAAGCCATTCCATCATATCATCAAAACGAGGCATCAACTCTTCATATTTCAGGATGTCGCCAGTAATAGGTCTATATGCTGGTCCGCACTGCTCCAAATTTTTTAAATCTACACCACCGTTAATAGCATATGAAAGACATTTCGCAAGATTTGCCCTTGCACCAAAGAACTGCATTTCCTTACCGGTCTGTGTCGCAGAAACGCAGCAGCAGATTGAGTAGTCATCACCCCATATAGGACGCATAACATCGTCATTTTCATATTGTATGGAGCTTGTGATTACTGAAATCTTAGATGCATATTTTTTGAATGTTTCTGGAAGTCTTGAGCAGTAAAGAACTGTTAGGTTTGGTTCTGGTGAAGGACCCATATTCTCAAGTGTATGCAAAAATCTAAAGTCATTCTTTGTTACCATTGAACGACCATCTTGTCCCATACCTGCTACTTCAAGAGTTGCCCATACAGGGTCACCTGAGAAAAGTTGGTTGTAAGATGGAATTCTTGCGAACTTGACCATACGGAATTTCATTACAAGGTGGTCTATCAATTCCTGAGCTTCTTTTTCTGTGAGAGTTCCCTCATTGATATCCCTCTGGATGTATATGTCAAGGAAGGTTGAAATACGTCCTACAGACATAGCTGCACCGTTTTGTGTCTTTATTGCAGCAAGATAGCCGAAGTACAACCACTGTACGGCTTCACGAGCGTTGCTGGCAGGTGCGGAAATGTCGTATCCGTATTCTGCAGCCATCTCTTTCATTTGTTTAAGAGATTTGATTTGCATAGACACTTCTTCACGCAGACGTATTATGTCATCCGTCATTGTCCCGTTGCCGACATATTTCAAATCCTCTTGTTTTTGCTCTATGAGAAAATCAATACCATATAAGGCAACACGTCTGTAGTCTCCTACAATTCTGCCTCTTCCATAGGTATCTGGAAGACCTGTAAGTATATGATTGTGTCTTACCTTTCTCATTTCCTCAGTGTAGGCGTCAAATACACCATCGTTATGAGTTTTGTGATACTTGGTAAAAATCTCATGCAATTCCTTAGATGGCTCATAACCATAAGTAGTACAAGCCTGTTCAGCCATTTTTATACCTCCATAAGGCATAAAGGCTCTTTTAAGCGGCTTATCCGTTTGAAGACCTACAACTTTTTCAAGTTCTTTTGTGTTTTCACCCATATAGGCGGCACCATATGCTGTAATGCTCGATACTATATTGGTTTCCATGTCCAAAACTCCACCCTTGGCCCTTTCTTCTTTCTGAAGACCTTGAAGCAAACCCCAAAGTTCATTGGTTGCCTCTGTCGGTTTTGATAAGAACTTCTCATCTCCAAAGTATGCAGTATAGTTCTCCTGAACAAAATCTCTGATATTTATCTCGTCAGTCCATTTGGACCCTTTAAATCCTCTCCACTCTTGTCTCATAGTGTGAAATATTGATTAATATTGAATAAATAAAAATTAGTTTTTCTATTTTCTGCAAATTTCGTTATTCTTTTTAATACTGCAAATACCAATAAATAGTTAAAATGAAAAAACTTGATAAAATTGATGATAACTATAAGATAGATAATGATTTATGTAGTAGTATGCAAACGTTTGCATACAAGCGTTTTTTATATAAAACGTTTAATCATACAATTTATAGTGAGTATTATAATAGGGGAGAGAATAATCGTATTATTTTTTCTAAAAATTTTTTAGTCCATGGACGATTTTGCCATTCATTAAATGTAATTTCATAGGAAGACTTCATGTCGTTCAAGAAGATTTCTTTATTCATTATAGCTGTCTCTGAATCGTATATGTAGGTGTTTACTTCGTAATTTATATCAAAACTTCTGAAATCGAGATTGGCAGTGCCTATACTGCTTAAATAATCATCAGCTACAAAAGTTTTTGAATGTATAAATCCTCCTTTTCTTAAAAAAATTCTCACACCGGCTTCAAGGCACTCTTCATAATATGAACAGTTTGCAGGTCTCATAAAGAATGTATCAGTTTTTTCAGGAAGCATTAACCTGACATCTACTCCTCTTAATGCAGCAGATTTGAGGGCAATTAGCAATGATTCCGGGGGAACAAAGTAAGGTGTTTGCAAGTAGATGTAATTCTTTGCATTTGATAGTACCCATATGTAACTGATTTTAATCATAGGCCAAACCCCATCAGGTTCATCAGGTAATATCTGTACTAATTTATTGTGTAAAACAGTATGCGTGTTTTTTTCTTCTGCAGATGACAACCCAATAGGAGATTTTTCAGGATTAATCATTGGGTAGTATGAAAGTAATTCGTTTTCAAGTTTACCTCCTGATGTAATCCAAGAGTCTAAAAATATGTATTGCAGGCTTGCTACTGCAGGCCCGGTTATCCTCATATGAGTGTCTCTCCATATATTAAAATACCTGTTATTTATGTTCATTCCTCCAGTATATCCTATCTTTCCGTCAATTACTACAATCTTTCTATGATTTCTATAATTTATTTTGGTTATAAGATTGAGGGGATGTCTTCTCGGATTGGTAAAAGAATGGACATTAACACCTGCTCGCCTCATATAGTTGTAGTAACTTGAACGTATAGGGAAGTTGGCGATATTTTCATATATGAAAAATACTTTTACTCCTTCGGATGCTTTTTTCATAAGCAGACTTCTTATCTTTTCTCCTCCAGAATCATTTCCAAAATGAAAATATTCAATGTGAATGAATTTTTCTGCCTTGCTTATATCTTCTATAAGAAGTTCAAATTTTCTGCTGCCACTGGTTATTATTTCTATTGAATTATTACCAGATACCGTTAGATGAGAACTTGCTGCAATCAGACTGGCTAAGGGGCGGAACTCTTCTTTGATTTTTTCTTCGTCTTCTTTACCAAAAAGCAACTGATTGAGCTTGTCGTTTGTACCTTCATTGAATGCGGATATTGATTTGCTATGCTGCTTGTTGAAATACCAATGTTTTCTATAATTGATACCGAATGCTAAATAAAGGAACAGCCCTATGAGAGGAATTAGGGCAATAATTAGGAGCCATGCCAACTTCCTTCCAGAGTCTCCAGTATCGGCAATAATTACAAGAACTACTCCTATAATCGGAATTATAAAAAATATATAGTACAGTAAATCAATCATATATATCTTTTCTCCTTGATTAGTAATACTATGTAAAAGAAATATGGAAACAGGCTTCGTGACAAGTTTGAGCCTTGATCTATATTAATTCACACAATAGGGTAGCAGATGTACAAGAAATGACTTTTACATCTGCGTAGTCACCAACTTTATGTTTTTTGTCAGGGAAAACGCACATCTTATTATTTGAAGCCCTGCCACATAATTCATCAGGATTCTTTTTTGAAGTACCTTCAATCAATACCCTAAATATCTTGCCAATGTCTTTTTTGTTACTTTTTAATGAACATTTGCTTTGAAGCTCTATTATTTCATTTAATCTCCTGGTCTTTACATCAATTGGTATGTCATCTGCATATTTCTTGGATGCAAGGGTGCCCGGACGTTCTGAGTAATAGAACATGAAGGCAGAGTCGAAACAGACTTCTTCGAACAAACTAAGTGTTGCTTTGTGATCTTCTTCTGTTTCAGAACAGAAACCCGCAATAACATCAGTTGAAAGTCCGCATCCAGGAAGAACTTCACGTATTTTGGCGATACGTTGCAAATAGCCTTCACGGCTGTACCTTCGTCTCATTTTCTCTAACATTACATCACTTCCTGATTGTACAGGCAAATGTATATGTTTGCATATATTGTTGTATTGTGCCATCGTATAGATGACTTTATCGCTTATGTCTTGAGGATTAGATGTTGAAAATCTGACACGTAATTCTGGGGATACTTGAGCTACCATTTCAAGAAGATCTGCAAAATCCACATTTCTTTCTTCTTCTTTCCATAGATAGGAGTCAACATTTTGTCCAAGCAGAGTTACCTCTTTGTAGCCTTTATTGAATACGTCACATGCTTCTCTTACAATGGTCCCAGGCTCGCGGCTCCTTTCAGTTCCCCTTGTATAAGGTACAACGCAGAATGAACATACATTGTTGCACCCTCTCATGATTGAAATAAATGCAGATACACCGTTTTTATCTATTCTTACAGGAGAAATATCGCTGTATGTCTCTTCTTTAGAGAGCATAATATCGATTTGTGGATGACCTGGTGCTATTGCTTCCAACATCTGGGGTAGGGAACGATATGCATCAGGACCTGCTACCAAATCTACTTTGTGGCTGTCTAACAACTTATCCTTCAGTCTTTCAGCCATACACCCTATTATGCCTATAATTACATTCTTCCTGCTTTTCTTATGTGACTGAAATTGATCTATTCTTCCCCATATCCTCTGCTCTGCATTGTCTCTGACAGAGCATGTATTAGCCATAATTACTTCAGCCTCATCTATATTTTCGGTTCTGCAATACCCGTTTTTTGAGAGTATTGAAAATATAACCTCCGTGTCATTTATATTCATCTGACACCCATATGTCTCTATATATACTTTTTTAACCTTCTCCATAATTGCTGCAAAGATAGGATTTTTTCATATCTTTGTATATATGGCTTGAGGTATGAAAAAGAGAAGAAACATATTTTTTTTATTGATTTGTATTGTAGCCCTATTTGTGGGATGTGGAAAGGTTGAGGATATAAAAGTGACTTCATTTTCATTGAAATCCATAACCCCTACGAGTCTTCGCAGTGTAAGGACTAAGATAGCTCTGGAAATTGATAATCCAGTAATGCAGTTTACTTTATCCGATATAAATGGTATTTTATATCATAATGGTGAGGAATTTGCATATTTTACGGCCGAACCGTTGGTAATTGCCCGTAAAAAAGATACATACATATTAAATGGAGAAATAAAATTTGCTGGCTCAATCTTTTCAGGGGTTATGACGGCTGTTTTAGGAAATTTGAAAGCAAAAGATTTTACAGTAGATATATATGCTAAAGCTAAATCAAAACTTGGCTTCCATAAAGCATTGAAGTATGAAGGGTTGAAACTTGATGAATTGATTGAAAACGCTAAAAATGATTAAGATGAAAAGAGTGTTAGGTGTTATAATATTTTTGTTCGTAGTCTCTTTTGCTCTAAAGGCTCAGAGTGTAGATTCTACATTGGTTGGTAAATCTATATTCAGCGTTGTTGCTTCAAGTGGTAATGTTACGATTCATCAATCTGAGTCTATATTGAATGTTATCAATAATCATATAAGGGCAAATGCGGAAAAGCCTATACCAGGGTTCAGGGTGCGAATTTTCTTTGACAACACTCAAAGTGCAAGAACCTTGTCGGAAGAGGTCCTGAACCGTTTTTTGGAAATGGGAACAGGATACCATGCTTATAGAAGTTACAGCAGCCCTTTTTTTAAGGTAGCAGTTGGTGATTTTCGTACAAAGTCAGAGGCATTATCTCTTCTGCATAAGATTAAAAATGAATTTCCAGCATCTTTTATAGTTAAAGATAATATCAGGTATCCGGAAATTAATAATAAGTGAAGCTGAATGTTAAAACAAGAAATTGCACTTAGACAGCAACAGAAGTTGTCTCCGTTACAGATCCAAACCATTAAACTTATAGAGTTGCCGGTACAGGAGCTGCAACAGCGCATCCGAAAGGAACTTGAAGAAAATCCTGTGTTGGATGACGAACACGGAGCAGATTCAGATTCTACCGATGAAAATGCTGATATTTCCCTATCAGAGATTAATGATGATGATCCAGTTCCAGCATACAGAACACATATAAATAATTATGGTAAGGATGAAAAGCCTCAGTATAACACATTTTCAGTAAAGCAAAGTTTTACCCAAAGTCTTATAGAGCAGTTAGGCTTTAGAAATCTTCCTGAACATAAGAGAGCCGTAGCTGCTTTTATAATAGGTAGTTTGGATGATGATGGTTATTTACGGAGAGATCTTGAGAGCATTGTAGATGATATGGCATTCCGAGCAAATATAATTACCGATGTGGATGAGGCTGAGGAAATGCTTAAAATTATCCAAAGTTTTGATCCTGTGGGGGTAGGAGCAAGGGATTTGCGCGAATGCCTGCTAATCCAGTTGCGAAATATGCAACACAGTGAGGATGTCGATAATGCTTATACTATAGTTTCAGATTACTTTACAGAGTTTTCTAATCGTCATTTCCATAAAATAATGACGAAGATGAATATAAGTGAGGAGAAAATGAAGGCGGCTATTTCTAAAATAGTCAAACTTAATCCGTCTCCTGGTGGGCAGATTGATGACTCATATAGTGAACAGGCACAGCAGATAATACCTGATTTTGTTATAGAATATGAAAATGGAAATCTGAAATTGACTATGCCTCGTTTTTCTATTCCTGAAATCCGTGTAAATAAAAAATATGCTGAACTTCTTCTTGATTCTGCAAATTCTTCTGAACGGCAGAAAAAAGATGCAGTTACATTTGTAAAGCAAAAATTAGACTCTGCAAAATGGTTTGTTGAAGCATTAAAACAAAGACACAATACTTTATACAGTACAATGCAGGCGATTGTTGATTATCAGCATGATTATTTTCTGGATGGCGATGAGACCAATCTTCGTCCTATGGTACTTAAAGATATTGCTTCAATTACAGGATTTGACATATCTACTATATCAAGAGTTGTAAACAGTAAATATGTTGAAACTCATTTTGGTATATTTCCTCTAAAATATTTTTTCTCTGAAGGTCTTGAAAATAAAGAAGGGGAAGAAGTTTCCACACGCGAATTGAAGAAAGTTCTGCAAGAATGTGTAGATAATGAAAATAAAAGAAAACCTATGACAGACGATCAACTCGTTGTTGAAATGGGTAAACGGGGATATAAAGTTGCAAGGCGTACAATAGCAAAATACAGAGACCAACTCGGCATTGCCAAAGCTCGTCTCCGTAAGGAATTATAATACTATTATATTAAAGTTTCTTTCCGTAAGCCAAATCGCCTGCGTCACCCAAGCCTGGTACTATGTATGAATGACTTGTAAGTTCCTCATCAAGTCCAGCAGTCCATAGTGTGACATTTTCCGGCATATGTTTTTGAAGATACTCAGCAGCAAATATACTTGCAATAGGACATACCAAATGTGTATATTCTGGTTTGCCTTCTTCGCACAACCTTCTATATGCTATTTCAATAGAAGCACCTGTGGCGAGCATAGTATCTGCAAGGATAAGCGTTTTCCCTTCCATAGGAGGTGTTGTCGCATATTCTACATTGATGTGAAAATCATCGCCTTTATCATATTTCCTGTATGCTGCAATAAAGGCACTTTCAGCGTCGTCAAAATAACTCAAAATTCCTTGATGCAATGGAAGACCTGCACGTAGTATTGTAGCCACAACAATCTTGTTGTCAGGAGTAGGAACTTTTGCAGTTCCAAGCGGAGTCTCGATGTCTTTTGTTGAGTAATTCAATGTTTTGCTTACTTCTAAAGCAAAAATATTACCTACTCTTTGAAGATTTGTGCGGAAACGCATCTTGTCTTTTTGAATATTTTTGTCACGCATTTGCGTAATGAAGAGGTTGAGCACTGAGTTAGTCTCACCAAGATTTATGACTTTCATTTTTTCGGATTTAATTAGTTCCGAAAAACAAATTTACATATTTATTCTATAATTTCAAGTCTTTCATCTGCAAAACTGAAAAATCTATCGTCTGAAATAATTACATGATCTACAAGAGAAATGTCAAAAGTTTTAAGCGCCTCTCTTAATCGGGTAGTTTGTACTATATCTGCATTACCTGGATTAGGATTACCAGAAGGGTGATTATGAATGAGTATAATACCTGAAGAACCTTTTTCTAAAGCTTTGTGTACTATAATCTTTGTATCTATTACTGTTGCTGTCATTCCGCCGGAACTCATGCGTTCTTTGTCCGTTACAAAATTAGCTCTATTAAGAAATAATACCCAGCACTCCTCGTGAGACATTCCCTTCATTATTGGTATCATTATATTATATACCATACGGGCATGAGTGATAGATACTTTTTCTATAGAAATTTTTTCCATTGAAAATCGTCTTCCAAGTTCCAATGCTGCGCTTACGGTAAGTGCCTTCATCATTCCTACTCCCTCTGTTTCCATCATCTTTTCAGTTGAGGTGTCTGCAAGCCGTATTAGTGAGCCACCTACAGAATAGAGCAACTTTCTTGCTGCATCTACAGCATTAATTCCCCCTGCACCTGTCCGTATGATTATAGCAATCAGTTCGGCATTACTTAGGGAGGCTGCTCCTTTATATTGCATTTTTTCACGAGGCCTATCGTCTGGGCTTAAATCTAATATTTTCATACCATTTTTCTCTGCAAGGTAGGGGAATTGGTAGTTAAAATATAAACAGTATGCTCAGTTAACCATATGTTTTTACAATTCTTTAATAAATAAATACAACAATTTCACTTTTGACGATTTTTTATACGAAAAAAAAGTAGAACTTGCTCTGAGCAGCTTGTATATCTGGAATTTTATGGTATTTCTATGACAAATATTACTAATAGTATTGCCTATATATAAAAAATTATTACCTTTGCCTTTCCAATATGGTATCCTTAGTTCAGTTGGTAGAGCACCAGATTGTGGTTCTGGGTGTCATGGGTTCGAGCCCCATAGGATACCCCAAGGCAATGGAATTTTAATTCTGTTGCCTTTTTTTAATTCCTATAATATCCTTTTATCGAAACTTTTCCTTTACCGTACCAAGTATAACTTAAACTTATTGGATAAGAAAGGCGGAACATAATAAACGGTGGTAGAATAAAGGAAGCATAAAAAGTATTGTATGAAATCTCTCCATTAGACTTGGGTTTATCTTCAAGAGCAGGAGACTCCCCATATCCGTTATGCCTCAATGAAAAATATAATGTATCACTAGGATTGGACAAATCGTCCATTATTAAATTTATCTGATGCTTGGTCTTAGAACCAGTTTTAGAGGCAATCATAAGTTCCATATTTATGTATATACCTGAAAACCAGCAAGATTTTATAAGAATAGGGTCATTCCCTATTTCAGCATCATTTTTTTTATTTGGTAAAGGTATAACAATCTTTTGCAATGGTATATTGAAATTAAGCAATCTTATATTGTACTCTTTTCTACTAATTTGTTCCAATATATCAAATCTTGCAAAAATCCTGCTTCCTCTTTTTACTTGCTTGCCTGATGTATTTTCGGTAATATTCATCAAAATTCCATTATCTGTTATAAAAGAATTTTCATCAACTTGTCCGCTGGCAAAAGAGTAGGACAAAATCACATTTTCATTCTTACTACAAGATAGGGTAAATAACAAAAAGATTAGTAAGCAGGTGAAGTTAGAGGAATGCATTAAATTATAATGAATGAGTATTTCGTTTGGTAGGATGGCATAAAATACTTATATCTACGCCATCAATCTTATATCCGCGAAATCTGCGTTTACCGATTTTTGACAAGACTTCTGAGAATAATTCATCATCTATAACATCTTTATATGTGTTATTTTCAGTGTCATATAGATGAATGTGGTTGAAAGTATTAACATCAAAGTACATTTTATTATTTGCACTTAATCTATGATTATATACGCCCAATAAAGCCATCTGTGTCAAAATATTATATACTGATGCCACTGTGATTTTGGCAGTTCCTGCCTTTATCACTTCTTCAGTAACGATATCAGCAGAAGCATGCCCCAACTTAAGCATTGCCTCGTGTACAGCTAACCTTTGTGGGGTGGCTTTCAAAGAAAACTTCTTCAGTACAGCCCTAAACTCATTAATATCAGGTGCCTTATGTGAACGATTAATCATATAAGTAGTTAATTCTTAAGCGGGGCAAATATACTAATTATTTTATAATTGTTATATTTGCCAAGATGTGATAATCTCTGAAAGGTTAATAAAAATAAAGAAATGGAAAAAGTTAAAATATTGATAATAGGTTCTGGCCCGGCAGGCTATACTGCTGCAATTTATGCTGGCAGGGCTTCAATGTCTCCTGTGGTTTACGAGGGAATGGAGCCAGGAGGACAGTTGACAACAACCACAGTGATTGAAAATTTTCCTGGATTTAAAAAGGGGATAGATGCAAATATTTTAATGTCCGATATGAAGGCACAAGCAATTCGTTTTGGGGCTGACGTAAGGAGAGGAGAGATAAGAAAGGTCGATTTATCAAAAAGACCGTTTCATGTTGAAGATGATCACGGTAACGAGATAGAGGCAGAAACTATAATAATAGCGACAGGTGCATCTGCCAAATATCTTGGACTCCCTTCTGAAGAAAAATATAAGGGACGGGGTGTATCTGCCTGTGCTACATGTGACGGCTTCTTTTATAGAAAAAAGGATGTAGCAGTAGTTGGAGGCGGAGATACGGCTTGTGAAGAGGCTACATACCTTGCAAATTTATGTAACAAGGTTTATATGATTGTTCGTAGGGATGTACTTCGTGCTTCTTCCGCAATGCAAAAAAGAGTGATGGAAACGCCGAATATTGAAATTCTTTGGAATTGTAATACGCAAGAAGTCTTGGGTGATGACTCAGGGGTGACAGGCGTAAGAATATTGAGAAAGAATGGTCAGGTTTTTGATATAAATGTAGACGGCTTTTTTCTTGCTATAGGTCATCATCCCAATTCTGATTTGTTTAAGGAATGGGTTGAAACAAATGAAAACGGCTATATAATTACAGAAGGTAAAACCTTTAGAACTAATGTTGAAGGTGTGTTTGCAGCCGGAGATGTGCAGGATCCTAACTACAGACAGGCTGTAACTGCTGCTGCTTCAGGTTGTGGAGCTGCACTTGATGCAGAAAGATTTCTTAGTATAAAATAAATAAATAGATTTAGGTCAAGATGAAATATCTTAAAACAATTATTTTTGCAATTTTAGTAACAGTTTTTGCATTTTCATGCAAATCACAATATGAGTCCCTTCTCAGTAGTAATGATGTAGATGCCAAATATAAAGCTGCATTTGAATACTTTAATGCTGGTAAATATCAGAAAGCTGCAGCCCTTTTTGAATCGATGTCTGTTTTGACTAATGGAACTGAGAGAGATGATACTGTGATGTATTATTGGGGGTTGAGTAACTACAAGTTTGATGATTATTATACTGCAGAAACTAATTTCTCTAAATTTTTGGAAACCTATCCGCGTAGCCCTTTTACAGAAGATGCTCGTTTTTTCAGAATTAATTGTTTGTTCAAGTCTACATTGAGATATGAATTGGATCCTAAGCCCACATACAATGCAATCAATGCTATAAATGAATATATGAAGGACTATCCTTCCAATGAACATTCTTCTGAATGTACATCAATGTTGAAAGAACTTAAAGACCGTTTGGATAAGAAGGCGTATGAAGCGGCAAAACTCTACTACAATATGGAAGATTACAAGGCTGCAAGGGTAGCATTTAAGAATATCTTACGAGATAATGCTGATAATATATACAGAGAAGATATACTTTATTATATAGCTATGTCTTCGTATAAATTTGCGGATTTAAGTGTGAAGAGCAAGCAGCGTGAGCGTTATCTTACCTTCATAGATGACTATCTGAATTTTATTGGAGAACTTTCAGATTCTCCTTACAGGAAGGAATTAGATACATTGTATGCTAAAGCTCAAAATGCAATAAAACTTTTGAAACCATAAAATAGATATATTCGTATATATAAATGTATGTATAAAAGTTTTAGTTAGAAATTAAGAATATATTAATTATGGATAAGAAAAAAGTACCTACAAACACAATTACCAGAGATGTTAAATATTTTTCAGAACCTACAGGAAATATTTATGAATCTGTTGTTATAATTGCAAAAAGAGCTAATCAAATTTCTGTTGCAGAAAAAAAAGAGTTGAATAAAAGGCTTGAGGACTTCAAAAATGAAAGGGATACAATGGAGGAAGTTTTTGATAATACAGCACAAACAGATATTTCCAAGTTGTATGAAAAAATGCCAAAGCCTGTATTAGTGGCAACTGAAGAGTTTTTAGAGGGGGATCTTGAATACAGGATGGCAAATCACGAAGAATGTTAAAATCTCTACACGTCAATAATTATGTGCTTATAGACTCTTTGGATATTGATTTTCCAGAGGGTCTGATTATTATTACTGGGCAGACTGGAGCAGGAAAATCTATTATTTTGGGTGCCTTGTCTCTTGTACTGGGTGCTAAGGCAGAAGCTTCAATGATTGGTGAAAATGCAGAAAATTGTGTCGTTGAAGCAGAATTTAACCTTAATGATAATTCGGTACTTAAGGCAGAAGTGGAAAAATCCGGATATGAATGGAATAATGGAAACCTTATAGTCAGGAGGGTTATTTCACAATCAGGGCGTTCGAGAGCCTTTCTTAATGATGAACCCATAAGTCTTGCTTGTCTTGAACAGTTCTCATCCTATTTGCTCGATATTCACTCACAAAATGCTACTCTATTATTAAAAGATAAGCAGTTTCAACTTTCCTTATTGGATTCATACGCTGGTAATGGCGATATGCTTTTGCAATGTGGCAGTTTATACAGGTCACTTATATCAAAAGAGGCAGAACTAAAGAAACTCAATTCTGAAATTGAAAAGATTGCAAAAGAAAAGGATTATAATGAAGCCCAATTTAATAGATTGGATTCTGCTAAACTCGTTCCTGGTGAACTCGAAGAGTTGGAGGCTGAACAAAAACGACTGTCAAATGCAGAAGAAATAAAGGAAAGTTTAGTTGGAGTAGAAAATACATTTGTAGAAAATAGTGAATCTGATGGTAAGGATATTATTACTTCATTGAAAGAGGCTGTCAGATTATTATCAAGGGTTGGCACTTTTATTCCAGAAGCTGAAGAACTTTCAAAAAGATTGGATTCCGCAAGGCTTGAATTGGATGATATTTATTCAGAAGTCACAAGGATAGAAGAAACGATAGACATATCTTCTGAAAAATTAGAGGAAGTAGAGTCCCGTCTTTCTTTAATATATGATTTATTGAAACTTCATTCTTTACATACTGTTGAGGAACTTATTGCAGAGAAAGAGAGGCTTTCTGCTGTACTATTTGATTCCTCATCTCTGCAAGAGAAGAAAAATATTCTTGAGGCCGATATAGATAAAACTCGTAAGTCATTAGATAAAATTGTATCTGATTTACATATGTCCCGTCAACGAGCCTTAGCAGGATTTTCTTCTATCATTCAGACTTCTATACGTGATTTGGAATTGGATAGGGCGGTATTTGACGTAGAACTTACAGGAACTGAACTATCTGCAGTTGGTGCAGACGTTGTGTCATTTCGGTTTTCTTCGACAGGAAAATCTCCTATTGCTCTAGCAAAGTGTGCATCAGGAGGTGAGCTGTCGCGTATTATGTTATGTCTTAAAGCATTAAAGGCAAAATATTCAGATATGCCTTCGATGATATTTGATGAGATAGATACTGGGGTATCTGGAAGTGTAGCAGATAAGATGGGATCTATGATATGTTCTATGGGAAAATATATGCAAGTCTTTGCAATAACTCATCTTCCACAAGTCGCTGCTAAAGGAAAGGCTCATTATCTTGTATCAAAAGAAGTAGCAGGTGATGGTTCTGCACATACCTCAATCCATAGGCTTTCACGACAGGAGAGAGCAATGGAAGTAGCAAGAATGCTAAGTGCGTCTGATATAACTCCAGAAGCAATAGCAAATGCTAATATACTCATTGGAGATTAAAAACAAGATTATAATTTTTTTATCGTATAATCTCTTTCGTACTCTACTCTTCTCACTCCCACATTAATATATCCGCCACTTGGCAACTCGGAAAAAACGAAATCGGATTGCAGCATTTCTTTCTTTTCAATGCTCGGAAGTTTTTTAATCCAGCGGCTACCGTAGTTTGAGCAGGCTGTAATGGCGTAATATGCTATGTCATAGCCTCGAAAAGCAAATTTTGACGGTTCTGTGTGATATAAAGCCCTATATTCTCTTACAAACTTTTGGACTTTAGGACTTTGATAATCTATAAAGTATGACACTGATGTATGTAGGTTCAGATTATGTAGGTTTTCCACCTCTATGGTTTCAAAAGACAATATCTTTGATGGAGCATAGATTACAATATCTGATTTTTGGTGAAGGAGGAGATTAAGATTTCTTACTACATCATTAACAAAAGCTTCACTGTTGGAGGCTATAATTACTCTGTTCTTGCCAGATGCAGTCATTAGAGGACCTATATCATTTATAACTTTTCTGCCAGATAGAATATTGTAAGTATAATTAGTATAATGTACATTGTGTTTGCCAAGTACATCTTGTACTACATTTCTTATAGAAGCATCTTTAGGTGATGATTCTGAAATTAATATAATTTTATCAGTGCTTTTTAGATCTGAACTCGCCCACTCTGCAAGGTCTTTGTATTGTGTGCTGAATGAAACGGGAGCCTGTACAATGGAACTATAGTTTTTCATTAATGCTTCCACTCCGTGTTCGAGAGGTGAAATAACAGGGGTATTGTCAGTATTTAATGACATAACTCTTCGTATATCTTGAGAGGATATAGGTCCTATTACCAGGTCACTATTCCTCAACCTTTCAGATGTTAGAGGAAGTTTTGTCCCAGCAATATCATATACACTTATGTCTGTTTTAATAGAATCTCCAGCTAAATCCTTCAGAGCCATAAGTGTTCCACAATAGAAATCAAGATTGCTTTCAGCTGGCTTTCCAGTTGCATTGAAAGGTAGAAGCAACACTACATTTACCTGATTCTTTTTACGGTTCAGAATCTTATCTAATAACCCAGCACCGCGTCCTGTTGCTTTAATGACAGTGTCTTTGACTTCTTTTTCTGTTTTATTATCACCTTTATCAAGTGAATTTGCAAATGACATCGAACTCTTTGGAATTTTAAGTTCCATTTTACGTTGCAACTTTGTAGTTGTCAATTTATTTAAACGTAAAATTTCATCAGTTTTGACGCCATATTTTTTTGCTATGCTCCACAAATCCTCATACCATTTCACTTTGTGAATAAAGTACTGTTCAGTGCCGGAATTATCATTATTTGAATTTACTCCCTGCAAATCAACACTACTTGATTTTATTGGAATCAGGATTATGAAGTTTTTTTTCAGCCCGTTTTCCTTAATATTCAATTCTTTGTTTGCATTACATATGTCATCTATGGAGACCCCATATGCTTTTGATATAGAATATAAGGTTTGTTTATCTTGTACTACATGGGAATAATATACTTTTCCATCTTTTCCTCTTACCTTATCTTTGGATACTGTTACGGTAGTTTGAACATAATTCTGTGCCACAGACATAGTTGAGCCGAGGCACAGAATTATTGAAAATATAAGTGTTATAATTTTCCCTGTATACAAGTTCATAACGTCTATTTTCCTTCTTTTGCTTTTGTCTTTACATATTCTTCATTCAACCCTTCAAGTATCTCATTTGTTATGTCAAGGGTTGTGTCTGCTGATACTACAGGAGCAGGAAGAATATCTCCCTGAGTTGCAATTATAAGGGAATATTTCTTTGTTTTATTGAATTTATCAATGAACTTTTTTATAGCGTCACCGATTCTATTCATCATAACAGTTTGCTCTTCTGAAATTTCTTGTTGCTTTTTGGCGGCAAATGTATTAAATTCATTTTGCTGCTGCTGAAGTTTTTGTCCCTGTATCTCAGCTACTGAACGAGTTATGAGGCCCTTATCTATTTTCTCTTGGAACTCATTAACTTGTCCCTGGAGTTTATTACCTCTCCTTGTAACTTCTTGATTTATTCCTTGTATCTTTGACTCTACAGCAGAGCGGAGTTCATTTGCCATATCATACTCTTTAAGGATTCTATCCATATTGAAGTAAACGATATTTCCTTTAACTGTTGTTTTAGAAACATCGCCGGAATTACTTTCTTCTGCTCTTTTGCAATTTCCTGCTGTAAATTGTAGTACAGCCATTACAATGACAGCTACTATAGCTATCACGCTGAGAATGAGTGGAGTCTTTTTCATGTATATTTTAGTTTATATGTTTCTATTAATAGAGTACAAATGTACTTAAAAAATCTTTATTTCATCGAGGTATGCCCTGATAGTTTTTTCTAATCCCATATATAATGAATCGCAGATTATAGCATGACCTATTGATACTTCGTCGGTCCAGGGTATGTTATTTATGTAATAACGCAGGTTTTCGAGATTTAAATCGTGACCTGCATTAAGTCCAATATTGCAAGAGCGAGCCATTTCTGCTGCTCTGATATATGGTTGAATGGCTTTTTCCCTATTTACAGGATACTTGGCTGCGTAGCCCTCTGTGTAGAGTTCTACTCGGTCGCACCCACATTCTGCTGCACCTTCAACCATCTCTTCAATAGGGTCTGTAAATATTGAAACACGTATACCGTTGCTTTTAAATTCTTTGCATATTTCAGTTAAAAAATTTTTGTAAGCCTTTGTATTCCATCCTGCGTTTGATGTTATTGCATCTTCAGCATCAGGGACAAGTGTCACTTGGTCTGGATGTACTTCTTTTACCAAATCGATGAATTTCGGTATGGGATTTCCTTCTATATTAAATTCCCTATTGATTAGGGGACGTATTTCCCTTACATCGGCATATCTTATATGTCTTTCATCTGGTCTTGGATGTACGGTTATACCTTCTGCTCCGAAACTTATGCAATCAAGAGCCGCTTTTCGTACATCAGGTAAATTTCCTCCTCTTGAATTTCTCAGAGTAGCAATTTTATTAATATTAACACTAAGTTTTGTCATTTTTATAATGTCATTATAATTCTCACGAACCTCCGCATTTATAAAAGTATATCGTATTTTATTAAAATACAAATTCTATTATGAAAATCGGATAAGTTTGATTCTTTATATGCTTGCACAATTTTATTAAATTTGCAAGTACGGATTTGTGATGATTATATTTATTGACATAGACAAGTTTGGCGTTATGAAATTTGGATTTTTTGTAAAAAACAAAGCTGTTGAACAAGATATACGGTATAAAGATTTGGAAGCAGACCTCGTTAAAGCAGGCAATGAAATATATAGTATAAAGGATGGCGAAGATTTGCAGTCAAATACAGACATGGTTTTGAGTGTGGGGGGAGATGGTACGTTTCTGTCTGCATCTAAAATAGTGGCAGACAGCGGTGTTCCGATTCTTGGTGTTAATATGGGCCGACTTGGTTTTTTGTCAGAAAACAGGCCAGAAGATGTACTTCGACCTTTGTTGGATGGAGATTATGTCGTGGAAGACAGGGCTTTGCTTAGAACTTGTATTACTGGACAACCTTCCAGACATATATATTGGCCTTATGCTCTGAACGAAGTAACTGTACACAGAAGTGGTGCGGCTGTGGTTGGAATTAATGTGTCGGTTGATGGTAATGCTCTTCCGACCTATTGGGCTGACGGAATGTTGGTTGCAACGGCATCTGGTTCCACTGCCTACTCTCTAAGCGTCGGTGGTCCTATATGTATGCCTGATGCAAAAGTCTTGGTGATAGCCCCAATAGCACCGCACAACCTGAATGTACGTCCATTAGTAGTGCCTGATACATCCAATGTGAAAATATCAGTAGAAGCACGAGATGACACAGCCATAATGACATTGGATAACAGGACGTTAAATATATCTGCTTCATGTATTCTTAACATCTCAATGGCACAGTTTTCGCTAAAAAGGATACGCCTTAATAAGTCAAGTTTTGTAAAGGCTCTTACAAGTAAACTTTTTTGGGGAGAAGATATAAGAAATAATGAATAACTATTATGGAAGATAAGAAGAATCTGCCTCTACATGTTTCCATTATAATGGACGGAAATGGTCGATGGGCAAAGGAAAAAGGAAAAGATAGATCGTATGGTCACATTTTCGGAGTTGAGAGTGTAAGGGCTGTGACAGAGGCCTGCGTTGAAGATGGTGTAAAGTACCTTTCTTTATATGCTTTTTCTGAAGAAAATTGGAATCGTCCTGAAAAAGAAGTTTCTGCAATAATGCAACTTCTTGGTAAATCCATTGGAGGGGAATATGAAACTATGATGAAAAACGGAGTACGCTTTATTGTTCTCGGCAATCGTTCCAGATTATCCTCAACATTAAATGAAGCAATAGATAATCTGATGGAAAAGACTTCTTCCAACACTAATCTTACCATGATAGTATTTCTCAGTTACAGTGGTAAATGGGATATATTGCAAGCAGCAAAAAAAATGGCTTTTGATATGATTAATAATCCTGAAAAAGCGAAAGAACTTGACAATTTCAATATGGAAGAGTTTTCTGATTATTTAGTGACAAAAGGTATTCCTGATCCTGATATTATAATTAGAACTTCAGGAGAAATGAGATTAAGCAATTATCTTCTATGGCAAGGGGCTTATTCTGAACTTTTCTTTGTAGATAAACTATGGCCTGACTTTGGAAAAGATGATTTTAGAACCATTCTAAAAGCTTATTCTAATCGAGATAGAAGATTCGGAGCCGTTAAATAATATTTATTATCTTTGTCGGATTAACAGAACTTAAAATGAGAATAAGTCGAATAACAGGTCTAATCACATTATTGCTTACTTCCTGCTTCACTTCTTTCGGGCAGATAAAAGGAAATGCAATAAATATCGACTATAACAGTCCCCAAAAATATATTTTGGGTGGCATTAAGGTGGAAGGCAACACCTATTTTGATGATCATAAGATTCTATCTCTTACAGGACTTCAAAAAGGGATGGAAATTACGGTGCCGGGAGATGACATATCCTCAATAGTTAACAGATTGTGGATGAATAGATTCTTTCAGGATATATCAATATATGCTGATTCTCTTTCGCGTGGTCAGGTAATAGATACTCTCTATCTTAAATTAGTCATTAAAGAAAGACCAAGGGTTTCTAAGTGGAGTTTCTCAGGAGTAAGGAGCGGAGAAAAGAAGGACCTACAAGACCGTCTTCATTTTCGTAGGGGAGGAGAGTTCTCAGAATATGTTTCAAAAACTTCTTCAGATATAATAAAGCGGTTTTATAAGGAAAAGGGCTTTTTGAACGTAAAAGTTACCCCAGAGGTTAGCAAAGATAAGATGATAAAAGATGCAATACGAGTTAATTTTGCAGTCGATAGGGGTAAGAAAGTAAGAATAAAACGAATTAATTTTATCGGTCATAATGATGAAATTAAGGACTACACCTTAGCCAAAAGCATGAAAAAGACAAAGTCAGCAAAGTGGTATAACTTTTTTAATAGTAAAAAATTTAATGAAAAAGAATATCCGAATGACAAGAAGAGTCTTATAAGTGCTTTTAATGAAGCAGGTTATAGAGATGCCCGTATTGTAAGTGATTCTATATATCAGATAGAACCTGGGCGTCTGGCTATTGATCTTAATATAGATCAAGGGAAAAAATATTATTTCAGAAATATAAAATGGACTGGAAATTCCATCTATGATGCTGATGCCCTAAATTCAATATTGAAGATTAAAAAGGGAGATGTTTATGATATGGTTACTATGCAGAAACGTCTTTCAGGTGGTGGAAAACAGAATGAAATGGATGTTTCAAAATTATATAGGGACAACGGTTATCTGTTTTTCAATGTTTATCCAGTCGAAGTAAATGTAGAAGGGGATTCTGTTGACGTAGAAATGCGTATAGTCGAGGGAAAACAGGCAACTCTCAATAATATAATAATTAATGGTAATGACCTTACAAATGAAAGGGTAGTTAGAAGACAGATTTTTACTCGTCCAGGATACCTTTTTAGTCAGACGGATTTTGAGCGTTCTATAAGAGAAATAGCATCCTTGGGACAGTTTGATCCTGAGGCAATAATGAATCCTACAAAAGGTTATTCTATAATTCCGGATCAAGCTAATAATACTGTTGATATAGTATACAATGTGACAGAAAAACCTTCAAGTCAACTTGAACTTTCAGGCGGTTGGGGCGGACGTACTTTCGTAGCAACAGTCGGTGTAAGTTTTAATAATTTCTCTACCAGACGTTTGTTTGATAAATCAGCTTGGAGACCTGTGCCGTTGGGTGATGCCCAAAATCTTTCATTCCGTTTCCAAACAAGTGGTACATATTATACAGCTTTATCAGCAAGTTTTTCAGAACCTTGGCTCTTTGGCAAAAAGCCTACATCATTAAGTCTTTCTGCTTATTATACAAGACAGACTAACTCCTATTTGGCTTTTAATTTTCTTAGCCATGACAAACAAATGGAGGTATACGGCTTTTCTGCTGGCTTAGGAAACAGATTGAAATGGCCTGACAATTATTTTGTCCTTTACAATCAGTTGAATTGGCAAACTTATGACCTTAAAAATTGGGATATGTACTCCTTTATTTTCCAGACAGGAGTTGCTCATAATTTAAGTTATACATTTGGGCTTTCCAGAAATTCTACAGATCAGCAAATCTTCCCTCGTATGGGATCCGATATATCTTTCTCAGTATCACTGACTCCTCCTTATTCTTTGTTTAGAACAAAAGATAAGGGAAAACTTGATCCTGCTGGTAATCCTGTAAAAGTAGATAGTTGGAGTGATATTGATTACGATAGATGGAGTGCGAAGGATAGGTATAAGTGGATTGAATATCATAAATGGTCACTAAAGGCTAATTTTTATCAAAAGCTTATAGGAGATCTTGTGCTTAAGACCAGATTTCAGTTCGGTTATCTTGGCTACTATAACAGAAAGTGGGGTTATTCTCCTTTTGAAGGCTTCTGGGTAGGAGGTGATGGAATGTCAGGTTATAATACTTATGGAAGTGAGGTTATAGGGTTGAGGGGTTATCAGAACAATTCTCTTACTCCTATGACATATTCACAGTACAATCCTACTCGTACTGCATACTCTGGAAATGTATATGATAAATTCACTGTAGAATTGCGTTATCCTATTGTATTGCAGCCACAATCAACTATATTTGCACTATTGTTCCTTGAAGGTGGTAATTGCTGGTCTGATATAAGGGATTTCAATCCTTTCCAGATTAAGCGTGCTGCTGGAGTCGGTGTTCGTGTATTCCTTCCTGTAGTAGGACTTTTAGGGGTTGATTGGGGGTACGGATTTGACGGACCTGCCGGAAATAAAAGCCAATTCCATTTTCTGATAGGTCAGGAATTTTAACTAATGGTCTGATGTTTGATATACTTAATTCAAACTCTGATTGTATAAACTGATATAAATAAAAATAGAGTATAATGAAAAAAATCATTCTAATTGCTACTACTGCAATCCTTACAATTTCAGCTTCAGCTCAAAGTCTGAAGTTCGCCCATGTGAATTATAATGAACTTGTACAACTTATGCCTGAGGCAGATGCAGCTAGAAAGCAACTTGCTGCACAGACAAAGGAGTTTGAGCAGACATATCAGGATATGGCTTCCGAATTTCAAAATAAATACAGCCAATATCAGCAAAAAGCAGCTACTTGGACAGCAACCATAAAGGAAAGCAAGGAAAAAGAGCTTAATGATATTCAACAACGTCTTCAGGAATTTCAAAATACAGCTCAGTCTGAGATGCAGCAGCAACAGCAGAAGTTAATGGCTCCTATACAGAAGAAAGCAATAGATGTAGTTAATAAACTTGCTAAAGAAGGTGGCTATATCTATGTGTTTGAAAAGTCAGCTCTATTGTATGTTGATGAAAAACAGAGTGTAGATTTGACTCCTATTGCAAGAAAGGTTCTTAATATACCTGCTTCAAGAACACTCGAGTCACTTCAAGCAGAATTACAAGCACAGCAACAGGCTTCGGCTCAAAAATAATAAGTATAACTTAAATATATTCGGCGACAGTTGTATGAAATATTACAGTTGTTGCCGTTTTGTATATTATAGAATTTATCATTAGTTTATTTCAAATATATTTAACGGCTTTAATTAATAACTAATAGGATTTTAATATTAAAATTTTTAAATTCGCAGTTGCAGACTAAAATTAATAACAATTTATTATGAGAACAGAGGACATAATAGCAAAATTAAAAGCCAAATATCCGTTGGAAAATGAGTATTTACAGGCGGTTAGAGAGGTTCTTTCATCAATAGAAGATGTATATAATCAACATCCTGAATTTGAAAAAGCTAAAATAGTCGAACGTCTTGTGGAGCCTGATAGAAGTCTTTCATTCAGGGTTACTTGGGTGGATGACTCAGGTAAGATACAGGTGAATACTGGCTATAGAATACAGTTTAATAATGCAATAGGTCCGTATAAGGGTGGTCTTCGTTTTCATCCATCAGTAAACCCGTCTATATTGAAGTTTTTAGGATTTGAGCAGACTTTCAAAAATGCACTTACTACTTTACCTATGGGTGGAGGAAAAGGCGGTTCTGATTTCGATCCTAAAGGCAAATCTGATGCTGAAATAATGCGTTTCTGCCAGTCCTTTATGTTGGAACTTTCTAAGGTAATTGGCCCTGATATGGATGTTCCGGCAGGTGATATTGGAGTAGGAGCCCGTGAAGTGGGATACCTTAATGGAATGTTCAAAAAACTTACTCATGAACATAATGGGGTGCTTACTGGTAAAGGTTTATCTTTCGGAGGCTCTTTAATTCGTCCAGAGGCTACAGGTTTTGGAGCAGTTTATTTTGTTCGTCACATGCTTGAGACAAAAGATGCAGCACTTAATATCAAGGGAAAGAAAATTGCTATTTCGGGCTTTGGAAATGTTGCTTGGGGAGCTTGTACCAAAGCAACAGAACTAGGTGCAGTAGTGGTTGCGATTTCAGGACCTGACGGAGTAATATATAATCCTAACGGCATGACTCAGGAAAAACTGGACTATATGTTGGAACTTAGGGCTTCCAACAATGATGTAGTTGCTCCTTTTGCAAAGAAGTTTAAAGATGCTGAATTTATCCCTGGGAAAAAAGCATGGAGCATCAAGTGCGATATAGCAATGCCTTGTGCTTTTCAGAATGAAATGAGTAAAGAGGATGCTGAAGAGTTGATAGCTAATGGTACTATGCTTTGTGCAGAAGTTTCAAATATGGGATGTCAACCTGGAGCAATTGAGGCTTTCCAAAAAGCAAAAATTTCCTTTGCACCTGGTAAGGCTGTCAATGCTGGAGGCGTTGCAACTTCTGGCCTTGAAATGACGCAGAATGCAATGCACATAAGTTGGTCTGCCCATGAGGTAGATGAAAGACTACATTCTATTATGGATTCAATTCATTCTGCCTGTCTTAAATATGGTACTGAACCTAACGGCTATATTAACTATGTTAAGGGAGCAAATGTGGCTGGCTTTATGAAAGTTGCAGATGCTATGCTTTCTCAAGGGGTTATTTAATTCTATTGGAATAATAAAAACAAAGCCGAGAGTGTAATGATCTCCCGGCTTTATTTATTGTGCATCTGTAGGTTTTTTAATAAACTTGTGAGTAATATCTGTTTTAATAAGTCCTGAACTATGCTCTACATAATACAAACGCTGATTTGTGGTATCTTTGTTCAGTGGTCCAAATTCTGGTATGTAAGGTCCTATTTTAACATAGTCAAAATTATTCCATATTTCTTCCTCTACATTTTCACGTCCTGAATATAATGCCACTTTAAGGTGATGCTTCTGACGTATGTGTGAAGCAAGACGGATTAAAGTTTTCGGGTCCTTACCCTCACCCAAGAACAGAAAACAGTTGATGCCGAAATTTTCAGATATCATCTTATCTATTGTATTTTCGGTCAATTCTTCTCCTATATCTCTTTTTAAGAAAGGAGAATGACAACCTGTGCAATTACCCTTGCAGTTGCTTATTTCGACTGCAAGGGTAAGCATATCAGGTATCTCTTCAATGACAACAGAAGTCATTGCTGGTACATATTTTATCATTAATTTTTAACAGGAGTTTTATCTTCTATATAGAATCTGTGTTCGGCTTCCTCCTGACGCATTTCACTGAATGAAGACACTCTTTTCAGGTAACCGATAACCCTTGTAAGGTAGTCAAGATTCTCGCTTCCGCATTTAGGACAAACTCTGAGTGTATCCTTGCTTATATATCCACAGTCATTGCAAACTGTATTCCTGCAGTTGAATGTGAAATAGTTTGTACCATAATGTGCTGCCACATTCAATAGTTGCCTATATTGCTCTTTGCTTAAGTGTTCGTTTATATTCATATGCAGGGCAGAACCACCATCGAGATATTTCACGAATTCTTCTCCATGAAGTTTGAATTTATCAATCATAGAAAGTGAGGTATCTTCAGGATTATAGAAGTAGGAACTGTACATATTGTGTTTGCCTGATACGAAAAAGCCGTCCTTCTTGTCCCATTTGTAATTCTTTCCTGATAGATTTTCACCTGGAACAAATTCAGTATTGAACATAGTGTCTTTAGTCCTATCCTTTTTATTGGCTTTATTTATAGTTTCAAGCAGGGCATTTACAAATTTCTTATATTCTTCGTTAGGAGAAATTTCCAAACCTAAGAACTCGGCTGCATCCGTCATCCCATTAACTCCTACAGTAAGGTACTGTTTTTTCATATCTATAAATCCAGCGCTATATACGTCAAGCATATCTGCCTTAAGAAAGTCCATTATAATTTCGTTGAAGGCAGTCTGATACTTATGTACCCGTTCTGTCATTTCACTGACTTTACTATTTATATAGGAATATAACTCCTCTCTGTCGAATTGCAGATTTTTATCCAAAGGTGCAGAAGGATTTATATCAATACCCTTGTTCTTCTTAAAATATTCTCTTGCAGCCAACTGTATTACCCTATTTAGGTTGATTGTCATTACTGACTTTGAACCTGTTGCGACAGAAGCTGTTCCCATTGAATACTGATGGGTGGTATGGTTGTGTTCATCCTGTATGTCAGTAAGAGAATTTCTTAGACGGCAGCAACTGGATAGACTGTCTGGACTGTTGGATATATAGCAAAAGAAACTATGCCCCTTTGACCACATTTCAGCAGTGAAATCTGCATATTCTTTATCTGCATAGTCATCACCACCATCTGTAAGCAATGCCATTGTCTCTACAGGAAAAGTTAAAATATACTTACTTCTTTCGTTGTTAAACCAATTCATAAAATGCTTTTGCAGCCAAGATAAAGTCTCCCATTTCGGACTGCTTCCATCAGGAAAACGAAATTCTCCAAATACTCCGTTAAAGTATGGCTCGTCAAAATATCCTATATTCCAAAAGACCGTCTGGTATCCTCTATTTCCTGCAGGCATATTCATAGAATGAACCACCTGTTGGAAGTAGTTGTCTATTACTTTTATAAGTGTTCTTTGTTTGAGGTTATTCTCAACAACTATGTCGAGTTTGTCAAGATAATCATCACCATAGTCCTTACGGATGAAGTAATCCATATACATAAGGAATTCTGGAGTGGCAACTGCACCCATGAATTGAGATGAAATGGAATAAACCAGATTAATAAATTCTCCACAGAATGATTTTAAATCAGTAGGGGCAACTGAAACTCCTCCAAGATCTTTTAGACCGCTTACAAGGAATGGATACATTGTAATGGCTACACAGTAAGGGTAGCCTGGAGTACCACTTTCATCATGTTTATACAATACATGAGATTCGAGGTCTTGTATATATCTGTCCGCAAGAGTACGACCATATAGGGATTTGATTTTATCCCTCATTATATACCTATTCTGCTTTATATTATTTTCTTTGTATAGTTCCTGTCCAAGTGTAACAATATTTTTTCTCGTTACATTGGCATTAGCATCGAACTTTGAGCCAGTGGCTGCATTGGAAGCCTTGATATAGTCCTTTATAAAGTCCCTTTTTTTGCGAAGATCTATCCCGGCATCAAATTTTTCAATATATTCCAAAGCCGCTTGCTTGTTGATTGACATTAAGGATTCTACAACCTGTCTACGGATTTCCTGGCTTGAAATTTTGTCATAAATATATAGGTTGTCAGTAATTGAAACTACAACTTCTTCCGGACAGTCTCGTCCTGTACTTTTATAAGCTTCTCTTATTCCTCTTTTTAACTTTTCATTATCGAACTCCTCAAAAGAGCCGTTAGTTTTTCTTACATCCATAATTTATAAAAAATAAAAATATTATGTTTCTCGAATATGTAATATAGTCGATGAGAATTCTTCAACGGCAAAAGTAGATAATAAAGGTTCTGTTTCAAAAAATAAAATAAGAAGTTATCAACTTCCTAATAATTAAAGTGTTTTAAGTGTTGTGTAATAATATATTAAACAAATCAAGCCATTCCTAATGAATGGCTTGATTTATAATTATTAAAAATAACTAAAATTCAAATTTTGTGCATAAAATCAGACGATGATTTCCTATCCAATGACAATCTTGAGGAATAAGTTTTTTACTAAGTGACTTTCCATATTCTACCATTGTGTAGTTATATTCCAGTCCAATTTGGAATTTTCCTAAATTGTAAATAATTGTAGGGGTAAATCTAAGTATACTGTTTATTTCCTTAAATCCATTTCCTGAGAAATATATATTTCCCTTAGGATTTTCAATTGGTTTTGACGTTCCTAAAGTTTTATGGTAGCCTATCATTCCCATAATCTGCAATTTTCTTCCATATTTAACTGAAAGGAAACTTACGCTTGATCTTATAGGAGTGTATTCATTTGATATTCCGTCTTCTTTTTTACCTGTTACAGCATATCCAGAGTTAAGTTGCATGTGTTCTCCTGCTTCGGCTAAGACTGTTTTGGCATTTATTTTAAGAGATTTATATTCATATTGTATGTAGATGAATGGTGAAATGGTAGTTATTTGTTCATTATATTTTTTCCCATTTTCGTTGTAGCCGTAGTGCGGTCTTATGCTTAGTATGTCAATACCTGTTTTTGCTGTTATTCCTGATGCTTTAAAACTAATGCCGCCATAAAATTCAGGTATTGAATGTCTTTGGTATTGGTTTGTTGATTTTTGCGGTCCCATTGACCTGTATTGCATTTGTTGCAATATTGAGCCTGTAAGGCATATAGAATTGTTGATGCTCGCTGTTAATCTGATTTGTGGACTTCTATTGAATGGAGTAAATGGAGTTCCGCTTTCTAAATTGATGCCGTATGGCTTGTCATCTGCCAATGGATGCCACGTTTGCCCAATGGTGAGTTTAAGGCTAGTGTGATATTTTCCTTTTGTGAAATCGCGATTTAATTGGAAATAAGCAAGACGCATTCTAAACGTGGCTGTGTTTTTTGTTGAGTTAAGGCAGTAAAAATCTCCTTCAATTTTAGCATCGATACCTAAGTTTTTAATTTTATAGCCTGTTATATTTAGTCCCAATCGTGTGGTCAGAGCTTGGAAATTGTATGAGCCTACTGCATTTACGTCAGTTCCGTTTTTAATTTCTTTATCTAATGGCATGAAAAAGAATAAATCTTCAGTAAGAGATTTAGTGGCTCTGGAATCATATATTGCATAATTTCTTATAAAACCGTATGGCTGAAACTTAACTGTTTGTAGGAATGAAGCATTGTCTTTTCCTGTGGCAATACCTGATATTAGGGTTGTGGTGATAACCGCTAAAAGTAAATTTCTCATGTTTAATATTTCTCTATAGTTTGATTTGCAATGACACCAAATAAGGGAAAGCACAATATAATACTTTCCCTTATTTAGTCGGGATGATCCGACTCGAACGGACGACCCCTACGTCCCGAACGTAGTGCGCTAGCCAACTGCGCTACATCCCGATTATTGTATGCAAAAAAAAGAGCTGCTAATTAGCGGCTCTTTTAAATTTTAAACGATTACTTTACGCAAGCTTATTGATGTAAAGTGCAACACCGCTTTTTAGATTTGCTGCCTTGTTTTTATGGATAACACCCATTCTTGCAAGTTTGTCTATCATAGCGTAAACCTTTGGAGCATTAGACTCCGCTGTTGCCTTATCGCTTATTTTCCTTATGTCGCGTATAGCGTTCCTCGTCGTCTTTGCATAATATTTATTATGCAATCTACGTGTCTCGCTTTGCCTGATGCTTTTTTCTGCAGCTGCGTGATTTGCCATTGTTATTATTTTTTAATATTTAGTAGTGGGTAGGAGAATCGAACTCCTATTGCAAGAATGAAAATCTTGAGTACTAACCGTTATACGAACCCACCGACATTCTTATATTCTTAAAAAGGGATTGCAAAGGTATGTAATATTTTTTTTATCACAAAATAATTCTACTCCTTATTTTTAACTTTTGTGGATTTATTTGCTGTAGTGTCCCATTCGAAAGAGTATATAATTGACTCTACCTCTCTCAAATACTGTCTTTTATCAAACTTTGGAGCATATACAAAAGCTTCTGCTACAATTATATCCTTTCCATCAGGACTATAGAATGAATGGGAAACAAAAGGTCCTCCCATAAAGTCGTTATGAACTTCCCAAAAGCCCCTTGTTTGTGCAAATTGCCTTCCACGGAAACGGATAAATTCAACAGTAGGTGTTATGTAATTACTTGTAGTCATCCAAGTGTTGTCAAACATTCCAGGAACATTTTTTTCAAGAAATGCATTGCGATGTTCAATTATATTTTTAACTGTGAAGTTCTCATTTTTAGCGGCTGGATACTTATACAAAAAAACACCCTGTATTGAATACTGTTTGTCATTAGCAATCCATACAAAATCTTCAGTTTGTTTTTTTAGCACATATCCTATAGGGAAGTGTGGAGAGCCACCGAATATGCCTTTTACAACTTCTGCAATTTGTATGTTTTCGTATAATTTTGAGTTGGCAATTATCCTGTCACGTTCAGCCTGCTCCAATGTGTTTGTAATTCTTTCTGAATTTTCTTTAAAAATATTCAATGCCTCTGCATTATCTCGTGCATTTATCTGCATGACGCACTGGGTACTTGCCCAAACATTATTTCTATATATTACTCCTTCATTTTCTACCTTTTTGTTAATGTTCATTATTATGATATTTCTATGCACTTTGAACATATCTGTAAAGCCTGCTGGAGTCACATTTGCGATTGAAAAAAGAGGTTCTTTTTGTGCCAAATAAGGACAGTCCCCACCAAGAATTTTTCTTAATTCTATTCCTAGGTCTCCTTCCCATGCTGTTTTTTCTATTACAATAACTACTTCACCTGCTTTTCCGCTTACATTTGGTAATAGTGGTTTCACTGTTTTGCATCCAAATGCTGAAATCAAGGTCAGAAGTATCACTGAAAAAGTAATTATTTTTTTCATATTCCTATGTATTTTAGTGTATAAGACGTCCGATATCATTTCCAAAAGCTAATATTAAAAGCCCGAGTAGAATTACCATACCGACAGCTTGTGCGACTACGAGGAATTTATCACTCGGCTTTTTCCCAGATACCATTTCATATAATGTAAATAATATATGACCGCCATCAAGGGCAGGAATAGGCAGAAGGTTCATCACCCCAAGCATAATTGACAGCATAGATAGCATATAGAGAAAACGATACCAATCCCATGTCCCAGGAAAGGCTTGTCCTATTGATATAAAACTTCCAACAGACTTGTAAGCTCCTGTGCTTGGAGATGCAACCATTTTTAAGTCTTTGAGGTAGTCTGAAATAGTAGTAGAGGTCATTTTTATGCCTGCAGGTATTGCTGTTAAGGCATTGTACTCTTTTTTAACTATGCCAGGAATTTGTGCATATATCAAAGCTCTGCCTAGTGAATCGGTGCTTAGTGGCATCGAGAGAGTATCATTGCCTCTAACCACTGTGGCTGAAAACTTCTCCGTTGGATGAGCCTGTAAAATCGGTTTTGAGTCTTGAACAAATCTTATTTGTTTACCGTCTATAGCTATAATTTTGTCCCCCTTGAGGAGTCCTTTATTGTAATTGGGCGACATTGTAGGAATTGTGTCTACTACAAAAGGAACCGCTATTGAGAACATCTCAGGCGTGTTTAATATTTTTGAAATAAGATTGCGATCTATGTAAATGTCTAATGTATCAGTCCCTCTTAAAACCTGAACTTTCCGTATATCTTTTCTAACTATATCGGCTTGAATTGCACCGAAATCGTCGGGAGTATAGTCGTCCAGTTTTAAAATTTTATCTCCTGTCTTAAAGCCCATTTCTTCTGCAAGAGGACTTGCGTATATGCTTATGTCTGAGTTCTTTATATATGTTTTATCCCATATCCATAGAATGCAGATGAATAGTAAAATTGCAAAAATAAAATTGTATAATACACCACCTACCATTACTAACAGTCTCTGCCATGCAGGTTTAACTCGAAATTCCCAAGGCTTTGGCTCTTCTTTGAGGTTGGATGTATCAAAAGATTCATCTATCATACCGTTTATTTTGCAATAACCTCCGAGTGGTAGCCAGCCTATTCCATATTCTGTTTCAGAATTTTTAAATAGCGGAAAAAGTTTTGAAAACCATCCGCTTTTTGTACTAAGTAATTTAAATCCACCAGTATCGAAAAAAAGAAAAAACTTATCTACTCTTATCTTGAACAGTTTGGCAAAAGTAAAATGCCCTGTTTCGTGGATAAGGATAAGTACTGATAATGCTATTATTACTTGGATTATTTTAATTAAAACTATAGTCATTATTTATTTATGCTTTGTATGATTTGTATCGCTTGTTTTCTGGCGAGTGCATTTGTATTCATAATATCATCTATTGTCGGATTTTTTATATAGTCCGTTTCTTTAATTACAGAATCAATTATTTCTGAAATATCGAAAAATCTTATTTTCTCATTAAGAAATGCATCTACGGCAATTTCATTAGCTGCATTCATAGCACAAGGAATATTTCCTCCTCTTTCTGCGGCTTTAAAAGCTATAGAAAGGCATGGGAATTTTTCCATATCTGGTTTTTCAAATGTAAGTTCACCTAAATCTGTAAAATCCAACTTTTTGTTATTTAAACTCATTCTTTGTGGAAAAGTAAGGGCGAACTGTATGGGTTCTCTCATATCAGGCCATCCCATCTGTGCTATAACGGCCCCATCTTCATATTCAACCATGGAATGGATTATCGACTGTGGATGTACTACTATATTTATATCTTCTGGTTTAGTATTAAACAACCATTTGGCTTCAATCATCTCAAAACCTTTGTTCATCATAGTAGCAGAGTCAATTGTTATTTTTGCTCCCATGTTCCATTTGGGATGTTTTAGGGCATCCTTATATGTAGCATGAGAGATTTGTTCTCTGTTCCATAGCCTAAACGGTCCTCCTGATGCAGTCAAATGAATTTTGCGGATATTGTTACCTGCGGCACCCATAAGGCACTGAAATATAGCAGAATGTTCAGAATCTACTGGTAATATAGGAGCCTCATATTTTTGTGAAAGTGCCATTACAATACCTCCAGCTGCCACTAAAGTTTCTTTGTTTGCAAGGGCTATAGTTTTCCCTGCTTTGATTGCAGTAATTGTAGGACGCAAACCGCTGAAACCAACAAGTGCCGTAAGAACCATATCGACATTGTCTCCTGCCGCTAATTCGCACATAGAGTCTTCTCCGCAAAAAACTTTCACCCCGTGCGGCATTAGAGCTTCGTTTACTTCATTGTACTTTTCTTTGTTACATATTACAACTGCATTAGCATCAAACTCTATAGCCTGCCTAACTAAAAGTTCTGAACTATTTAGAGCTGTAAGTAATTCTATTTCAAAAAGTTCTCTGTGTTGTCGAACTACATCTAAAGCCTGTTGGCCAATGGAACCTGTAGAGCCGAGAATTGCTATATGTCTTTTTTCCATTAGAAATTTATATATTTTTCGGGGTCTATTGCTGTACCCTTATACCAAAGTTCAAAATGCAACCTTTCTCCCTTACCTTTTGACCCGAAGTTACCTGTAAGTGCAATCGGAGTACCTGCTGCTACTTTTTCTCCACGGTACTTCAAAAGTGTCTGATTATATTTGTATACGGATATAAGATTGTTTGAGTGTTGTATTTGTATTGTGTATCCGCTATCATCGCTCCACTCTGCACCAATAATCGTCCCATCCAATACAGCCATTACAACGGAATTGGCAGGGGCTGTTATGTCAATATAAGGATGTCCTGCAGGATCATATTTTTCAGAAATAACACCTTTAAGAGGCACAAAAAAATGCACTCCTTCTATCGGCATTTCTCTTTTCTTTTCTGTAAGACTGGTTTGTTCTTCTCTCTCCGCTTCTTTTCTTAATACAGAATCTCTGTTATGAAGATTTTTTTTATTTTTTATGGTGTCTGTATGAGATGTATAACGTTTAATTATACTATCAATATGTACAGGGGCTTCACCGCTTAGGGTATGACGAAGATTTTCAGCATAAAATTCCCACTTCATAATAACTTTTTCCAAAGAGTCCAACCGCAGGGCAGTTTGAATTTCTGTTCTTCTGACATGGGCATCAGGATAGCCTGGAATAATTAATTTAAGAGGAGTAAAGGCAAAAAGTACAAACGAAATTGCAAGTATTGAGGCTATTGTAGATAATAAAGTCAGTATCAGACCGCCTCTTGTGAATTTCATTATCCACAATTGTTTATGTGTGTCATCGTCTATTAAGGAAATCCTTAATCTTTTTACTTTATATTCTTTATCATTTTTTGCCATTCATCTATCAATTTTATTGTAACTTTGTCTAAATGGATAGAATAATAGGAATAGATTACGGACGAAAAAGGACGGGGCTTGCTGTAAGCGATCCGTTGCAAATCTTCGCGTCCGCACTCGAAACCGTACATTCTGCAAAGATAATAGATTATCTCAAAAACTATGCTGAGAATGAGACCATAGTAAGATTTGTTGTTGGTTATCCTAAAAATATGGATAATTCTCCTTCTGAAGCGGCAAAAGATGTGGAAATCTTTTTGAAATCTCTTAAAAAAGCTTTCCCGGAGATTCCTATTATTCTTGAGGATGAAAGGTTTACTTCTGTATTGGCTCATAGAGCAATGATTGATGGAGGAATGAAGGCGGCTGATAGAAGGAATAAGGCTTCAGTGGATAAGATAAGCGCTGCCATAATTCTGCAAAGTTATATGGATAAAAATAATAGTAAGCCTTTGACGGGTGGCATAGGTTTTGTAAATCCTCCTTCTACGAAGTCACGAAAGGTTTCTCGCATAGGAAACAAAAAAAGATAAGATTATTATGGTGCAACCAATATATTTATATGGCTCTGAAGTACTTAGAAAACGTGCAGAGGAGGCTGATATTTCTGAAAAAGAACAAATAAAGGAGTTAGTTACAGACCTGAAGGATACATTGGCAGAGGCTGATGGTTGTGGACTTGCAGCTCCTCAGATAGGCGTATCCAAAAGGGTGATAATTGTCGACGGTACTGTGATGACGGATGTATATGACTATCTGAAAGATTTTAAACGTACTTTGATTAACCCTGTTGTTATAGAAGAGAGTAAACAGACTTGTGAGTACAATGAAGGTTGTTTGAGTGTGCCTGGGATATTTGCTGACGTGAGAAGACCTTCAAGTATGACAGTTGAATATTACAACGAGAACTTAGAAAAAGTAACTGAAACTTTTGACAAGTTTGCTTGTCGTATGATACAACATGAAATGTCTCATTTGGATGGTAACTTATTCATTGATAGGGTTGCTCCAATTAGAAAGAAAATGATAACCAAAAAATTAGCAAACATCTCAAAAGGAAAGGTGTCTGCACACTATAAAACTAAACTTATTAAATAATAACAGATATGGGAGCTTTTCACGCATACGATGTTAGAGGAATCTATAATGTCGATTTTGATAAAACCACAGTTTACAAGATAGGATTTTTTCTTCCTGAACTTCTTTCTGCCGATAAAGTTCTGGTAGGTCGTGACTGCAGGACTTCATCCGATGAAATACATGAATGGCTTTTGAAAGGTATAACCGATGCAGGAGCTGATGTTTATGATATTGGTCTAAGTACCACTCCTATGGTTTATTTCGGTACAGCAAATTATGGATTTAAAGCCTCTGTACAGATAACCGCATCTCATAATCCTAAGGAATATAACGGGTTGAAAGTATCAAGGGAAAATGCTCTTCCCGTTGGATTGGAATCAGGTCTCGGACAGATAAAGGCTTGGATTGATGAAGGCAAGCCTATAGTCCCTGTAGAAAAGAAAGGTAAGGTTTATAATAATGATATAAAGCAGGATTATCTGAATTTCTTAAAAAAATATAAGGGGGATTTGTCTTGTTTGAATATAGCCTTTGATTTGTCAAACGGTATGGCATCATTGCTTGCACATGATATTTTTGGAAAAGAACCGGCTTATATTTATGATAATTTGGATGGAACTTTTCCAAATCATGAACCTAATCCGCTTATACATGACAATGTAGTGGCTTTGGAAAATCTTGTAAAAGAAAAGAAAGCCGATGTTGGGGTTATATATGATGGTGATGCAGACAGAGTTATGTTTGTCGATGAAAAAGGAAGGTTTATAGCTCCGGATCTTATTATAGCTCTTCTCGGTCACTATTTTGTGGATGAAAGAGGCGAAAAGGGGATTGTTCTCCAAGACATAAGAAGTTCCAAGGCTATAGGTGAATATCTTGCACCTATGGGCTGTCGTGTTGAAACTTGGAAAGTAGGGCGTGCAAATGCGGCGGTAAAACTCCGTGAGCTTGATGGTTTGTGGGGTGGGGAGCTTGCAGGTCATTATTATTTCCGTGATTTCTTCTATTCTGATAGTGGTATACTTGCTTCTCTTATCGTACTGAGAGTAGTTGCAGCCATGAAGAAAAAAGGAGTTACTTTAAGTGAACTTATTGCAAAGATCGCTCGTTATCAGAACTCTGGCGAAATTAATTTCCGTGTCAATGATAAGTTAGGGGCTATGAATGCTGTTCGCGACTATTTTATAAATGAACAAAAGCCTACTGCAGAGATGGATTTTGATGGCTATAGGGTAGAATTTCCTACATGGTGGTTTAATATCAGACCTTCCAATACAGAACCGTATCTGCGTTTCATCTGTGAGGCTGAATCTAAAGATCTTTTGGACAGTAAGGTTTCAAAGGTGGAAGAAATAATTTCTAAACAATTTGGAGGTACGAGGTAGTCTACTTATTAATCAGTAAGTCAGAATGAAACTAAAATATTTATGGATACTTGCCTGTATCTTTTTTACAGGCAATGTTTTATATTCTCAAAATAATTCAAGGATAAAGACAAAGAAAGATGCAGAACTTATAATTCCACGTCCTCATCTTGCACCCGTTAAGTCAATGGAAACATATAATCGTGAGGTTATGGATACCATTGAAACTCAGAGTCCTGGTGTAATGATTATTCTATATTCCGATAATACTTGGAAATATTATAGGGACCCTGCTAATATAATGACTTCTTGGGTTTTTAAAGAAAACTGGTCTGGCGATTATCCTAATCCGTACAAGGAGTCTTTGATCTCTTTGCCGGAAAAAGTATCGCTATGGGTTGTAGATTCTCTATGTGAATATAAATGTCCTAATCAGACTAAGGTTTATTCTCCTTTTGGATATAGGCATCGTAGAAGGCATCAAGGAGTTGACTTGCCTCTTAAAAAAGGTGATAAAGTATATGCGGCTTTTGCTGGAAAGGTAAGATTGTCCAAATACTATCGAGGCTATGGTAATTTGATAATTTTGAGACATGAAAATGGTCTTGAAACTTTCTATGCTCATTTGTCAAAACGTCTTGTGGAAAGGGACCAATGGGTTGAAGCAGGGCAGGTTATTGGTTTAGGAGGTTCAACAGGGAGGTCTACAGGTGCTCATCTGCATTTTGAAACAAGGTATAGAGGTTTTGCTTTCGACCCTCAGTGGCTTATAGATTATGAAACTGGAACATTAAGACATAGGCTTTTTGTCTTGAAAAAGAAATATTTGGATGCTGGAAGCCGTTATGTTCCCGAATCAGAAAATGAAGAGGAAGAAATCTATGCATTGGATAACAGAGAACATGAGATTGCTGATTCATTGGAGGCTATAAAAAATGCTGAAATCGCTGCTGAAAAAGCAGCTGCAGAGAAAGCAGCCGCAGAGAAAGCAGCCGAAAAAGCCGCTATAAAGTATCACAAAGTGCGTTCTGGCGATACCCTTTATAGTATTGCTCGTAAAAATAGAACTACTATCTCCGCAATTTGTCGATTAAATCCAGGATTGACTTCCAAAACTAACTTGAAGATAGGTAGGAGAATAAGGGTAAAATAGTGATCTACTTGTAGTAAAGTATTTCAAGTTCCTCTTTTGAATAAAGCAGTTTATCTGTAAATTCGGGAAAAAAGTAGGCTACTATTATAAAAATGATTAGTAAAAATGCTGCTGTTGCTGCTATATATATCAGTACCAGCAGTATTTTTTTGTATATACTTCTTTTCTTGGCTATACACTCATTTTTCGTTACCTGTTCTTGTACCTTTTCCTCCTCCTTAGGTTGCTTTTCCGTTGCTTCTAACGTTGTTTTAGGCTCTGCTTCTATAGAAAGTTCTTCTTTAGATTCTTCTTTCTCTATTGGCTTATGTTCTTCGTTTTCCGCAGGCGACTGCTCCTGAATAGAAATTATGGACTTAAGATTTTCCACTGCATCTGAAACTTCTTTTTCGGTTTCTTTATGAAATTTCAGAGATATAGGTTCTAATGCAAATCCGTATGGAAAAATATCAAGTTCTTCTTCAGCAACGAAAAAGAAATTATTTTCCTTCGTAGCCCTTAATCTTCCTAAGCCTGGAAATATAATGATCTTCTTCTGCTGTAGAAGTTCTTTCATCTCTTTTAGAAAATCGATCAGTATTTTTTCCGCTGAGGCTCTTTCAATTTTATTTGATTTTGAGTATAAATCAATTAGAGAAGTATCTGTACTGTCGTTTCTTTGTCTAAATGACAGTTTTCTATATGGCGGATTTATGGTATATCCTTTATCGGAGAATGTAGCAGGCATGGGTTCAGCAATAAAGGATCCAATACCTGGTAAGTAAACTTCATCTTTGTCAAGAATAATTTCCTTGACCATTTTTGCGAGGAGGTCTATGTCCATATAAATCTGATGTATCTTTGCAAAGGTAATAAAAAAAGCCAAAAAGTTTTAAGTTCTCAAAACGCCTGACGGTAGGCTTTGGGATTGTTGCACAATTAATTTTGCTGTTTGAATAAAAATTGCTACTTTTGCGACCTAATTATCAGATAATCGCTAAGCAAGTGATTAAGAGCTGCATACTGAATGGCAGCCGCTTACGGTTGAAACTTATTACAGTTTATTTTATGTACGCAATTGTAGATATTGCAGGTCAGCAATTTAAAGTGGAGGTAGGTTCGGAGATTTTTGTAAACCGCCTTCCTTCAAAAAAAGATGACACTGTCGAATTTGAGAAAGTTCTTCTCATAGACAATGAGGGCACAGTAAAAGTAGGAGCTCCTTATGTAGAGGGTTCAGTGGTGAAAGCAACTGTGCTTGATGACACTGTCAGGGCTAAAAAGGTTATAGTATTTAAGAAAATTCCTCACAAGGGATTTCAGAAACTCAATGGTCACCGTCAGAAACTGACAAAGATTAGAATTGATTCCATTGCTTAATTATCAGGAGAAAACATTATGGCACATAAGAAAGGACAATCAAGTTCAAAGAACGGTCGTGAGTCACATAGCAAACGACTCGGTCTCAAGATATTCGGAGGCCAGACAGTTAAGGCCGGAAATATTATAGTACGTCAAAGGGGAACTGTTCACAATCCAGACACGAATGTTGGAATGGGAAAAGATCATACTCTTTATGCCCTTGTAGACGGTACAGTAAAATTCACGAGAAAGCGGGAGAACAAATCTTTCGTCTCGGTAGTTCCATTTGAGAACTAAAACTCGGAGAACAAGATATTAACAATAGGAGAGGATTGCACTTCGAGCGAACGTGCTGTCCTCTTTTTTATTAATAAATAGAAATATGCTGACAATTAAGATGCTTCGTGATGATCCTGAATATGTGATCCGCAAGCTTGCAATAAAAAATTTTGACGCAAAAGATATAGTTGCACGTGTCCTTGAATTGGATACTAAAAGATGTAATCTTCAGACTGAAAGTGATGCTCTTCTTGCTTTGCAAAAACAAAAGGCTGCTGTTATAGGCTCTTTAATGAAAGAAGGAAAAAAGGAAGAAGCTGAAAAGGTAAAGGCAGAAGTGGCTGCCCTAAAAGCAAAGTCATCAGAACTGCTCGAAGCCGCTGATAAGAATAATAAGGAACTTGAAGCACAATTAGTTCTACTGCCTAATATACCTTGCGACTTGGTCGTTCCAGGAAAAGGAGCAGAAGATAATCAGGTGGTAAAAACAGGTGGTCCAGAAGTTGTTTTGCCGGCAAATGCAAAACCTCACTGGGAACTGGCAAAAAAATATGATATAATAGATTTTGACCTTGGAGTTAAATTGACTGGAGCTGGTTTCCCTGTTTATAAGGGAAAGGGTGCAAAACTTCAAAGAGCGTTGATTAATTTCTTCTTGGATAGAAATACAGCTGCTGGATATAAGGAAGTAGAACCTCCTGTAATGGTAAATGCAGCTTCTGGCTTTGGCACAGGTCAACTTCCTGATAAAGAAGGTCAAATGTACTATGTCGGACTGGATGAATTCTATCTTGTTCCAACGGCTGAAGTCCCTGTAACAAATATATTCAGAGATGTAATCCTTGGTAATGGTGATTTTCCGCAGAAACTTACAGCCTACACTCCTTGTTTCCGTCGTGAGGCAGGTTCTTATGGTAAGGATGTAAGAGGTCTTAACAGACTTCATCAGTTTGATAAGGTTGAGATTGTAAGGATTGAAAAACCTGAAAATTCGTATGCAGCTTTAGATGAAATGCTTGCTCATGTAGAAGGTCTTGTTAAAGATTTAGGACTTAAATATAGGATTCTTCGTCTTTGTGGTGGAGATTTAAGTTTCACTTCTGCAATAACTTACGATTTTGAATTGTGGTCTGCTGCTCAGGGACGTTGGCTTGAAATCTCATCTGTTTCTAACTTTGAGACATATCAGTCAAATCGTCTTCATCTCAGATATAAAGATGAGGAAGGAAAAACCAGGTTATGCCATACTTTGAATGGTAGTTCATTGGCATTGCCGAGAGTAGTTGCAGCCTTACTTGAAGATAACCAGAAGGAAGACAGAATAGAAATTCCACAAGTTCTTCGTCCTTATACAGGCTTTGATTTTATTGACTAAGTCAATACGTATTATATATGGCAGGGGATGGACAAAATTATATTTGCTCATCCCTTGCTTTTTTGTATTGTTTACTATATGAATTGTATATAATTACAGTAAATAATATATTTGCAAACGAAAAAAAAGTATCCTCGTATGGAAAAAAGGACAATCATAGGAATAGATCCAGGAACCAGATTGCTTGGCTTCGGGGTGATTGATGTTGAGGGGAAAAAAGCTTCCTTTGTGGATATGGGAATATTGGATTTAAGAAAAGAGACTGATGCTTATTCTAAATTGAGGCAGATTTATGAAACCGTTAGCGAGGTTTGTAAGAGTTATCATGCTACTGAAATGGCTTTAGAGTCACCTTTCTATGGCAAAAACGCTCAGGTTATCCTAAAACTTGGTAGGGCTCAGGGTGCTGCTATGATTGCGGCCCTTGAATATGGGATAGATGTATTCGAATATGCACCAAGAAAGGCTAAAGAGGCAATAGCAGGAAGTGGGGCAGCTTCTAAGGAGCAGGTATTGCTTATGTTGGAAAAAACCCTGAATGTGGACTTGAAAACTAAGCACCTTGATGCTACGGATGGACTTGCCATAGCAATGTGCCATTTTTATGATACTACAAATCCACTTGCACCAGGGAGGGGAACCTCAAGTTGGGACAAATTCATCGCAGCAAATCCTGATCGTATAAAATAATTTGGCATGAATGATAGAAAATCGAGATTTCATAAGTTATTTACCGAAGAATATCCTGATCTTCTTATATATGCGTGTTCTCTTGTAGGAGAAAATGAAGCCTCAGATGTGGTTCAGGATGTCTTCATTAACTTTTGGTCAAAGGGATATAGTACGGAAGATAGCACTCAGGCAAAGAAAATTCTATATCGCTCTGTTTACAATCGTTCTATGAATATTATCAGACATAGACGTATCAGTAATGTGTATTCTGAGACTGTGGCACGGTTTCACGAAGAGCGTATTAAATCTTATTACACTGATACTCCTGAAGTTATTATAAAACTTCATAATAAGTTCATGGGTAAAAATATAGAAGATGCGTTGGCTTCTCTACCAGAGCAGCCGAAAAGGGCTTTTACCCTATGTTATATGTATGATTTATCTGAAAAAGAGACAGCGGAAATTATGGGATTATCAGTCCGTACGGTTGAGGCTCATATTTACAGAGCCTTACGTATACTTAGGGAAAAATTGTCTTCATTTATAGTTTTGGCAATCGTACTTTTGTTATTATGTAAATAATATGGAGTTAAGTAATTTTAAAAGGTAAGTTGTTATTTAACAGGATTAGAAATAGAACAGATGGTTCAAGAGGAAAAATACAGCGATATAGATAGGGCGATAAAAAATTATTTTGCCGGAACTGTTTCTCAAGAGGATGCAGGTGTGCTTAAGGAATGGATAGGTGCTTCCCCTGAAAATGCAGAAACTTTCAAAAAAATGGAAAGTCTTGTTGCAATAGCAAAAATGAAGGATAAAATTTCTAAATCCGGCATTGAAAGTGCATATAATTCAGTTGATAAGGCTATTTCTACATCAAGAAAAAAGTATATTAAATTTATTATCAGTAGTATAGCGGCTGCTTTGGTTATTGGCTTTTCGGCTTTTTTCATTTTGAATAAGGGGAATAAAGAAGAATTATTATATGCCCGTGCTGAAAATGATGTGAAAGTGGTTTATCTTTCAGATGGCTCTGTTGTATGGTTGAATAAACATTCTGAATTGAAATATCCTAAGATTTTTAAGGGAAAATCAAGAAACGTTGTTCTAACTGGGGAGGCTTATTTTGAAGTTGGAGCAAATAAGAAATTCCCTTTTATTGTTAGTAGTAATGGGCTGACTATTACTGCAGTAGGTACAGCATTTAATTTTAACTCAAGTGTGAGTGCTGCTCTTGAAGAAGTATCACTTTTTGATGGAAAAGTTTATGTGGAAGGAAAGAAAAATGAAGGAAAAGTGATGATTTCACCTTATCAGAAAGCAATTCTTGATAAAAAAGAAAGGAAAATGACTGTAGTCCAATTACATTCTGGAATAGATTCCTTTTGGAAAGATCATTTGGTTTCTTTTACAAATGCTACAATAAAAGATATTGCTATAGCATTGGAACATATTTATAATGTGAAGGTAGTTATATCTGGAGATATAAATTACAAATCAACCTTTTCTGGATTTATCAGCAGAGATGATTCTATCGAAACTGCATTAGATGCCTTATCATATTCTATCCCGATAGACTATAAAATCAAGGATAATATTATCAATATTTCTATAAAAAATAAAATTTAGGTTAAGTAGATAAACCTTAATGAGTGTTAATTGAATGTCGCTATGGAGATGGTTAGTCCTTGGTGGCATTAATTATTAACTAATAATCAATTTCTTATGCTAAAAAAATGTCTTTTGGCGTTTTTGTCTGAGGCAACTGTTATTGCGGCACTATTATTTGTGCCTTGTATGACAGTTTACGGACAGATAAGTATGCCTAAACAAAAGATGACTTTGGAGGAAGTTGCTAAACGAATAGGAACACAATCCTCTTACAAATTCTTTTACAATGATGAGATTTCGTCTGAAATCATCTATGTGTCAAAAATCGAAAATAAGCCTATAGTTCAGGCTTTGGATGAGATTTTTAAAGATTCCGGAATTAGTTACAGATTAAACGGAAAAGTTATTTATCTGACAAAAAAATCAGAGCCTAAAACAACATCACCAGTATCTCAAAAGAAAAAAGTAACAGGAAAAGTTACAGATGCTAATGGAGCCCCTCTTATAGGTGTAAGTATTAAAGCTTCAAATACTGGGACAATAACTGACTTGGACGGCAATTATAATATTGAAGTGAATGATGGAGAAAAACTTCAATTTTCTTATTTGGGCTTTATTCCAAAAAGTGCTGATACCAATAAGGATATATTGAATATTGTTCTTACTGAGGATAAAGAGCAGCTCTCAGCAGTTGTGGTTACAGCATTGGGAATAAAGCGTTCTGAAAAGGCTTTGTCTTATAATGTTCAGCAGGTAAATTCGGAAAAACTTACTTCTGTAAAGGATGCCAACTTTGTAAACAGTCTTGCTGGAAAGGTGGCTGGTGTCACAATAAATGCTGGTGCTGCTGGTGCTGGTGGTGCCGTAAGGGTTATAATGAGGGGTATGAAATCCATAGAGAAAAACAATACGGTTTTGTATGTGATAGATGGTATCCCAATGTATAACAAGAGTTTCGGAGGAACAGGAGGAGTGATGTCAAAAGCTGTAGGCTCTGAATCTGCTGCAGATATTAATCCAGAAGACATAGAATCAGTGAATATGCTTACAGGACCATCGGCTGCTGCACTTTATGGCTCAGATGCTGCCAATGGTGTGATTATTATCAATACTAAAAAAGGTGCGTCAGGAACTACAAAAGTTACTGTAAGCAACAGTACTACTTTTTCCAGGGTATATATGATGCCTCAAATGCAAAACCGTTATGGAAGAAGCAACGGATATAGCAGTTGGGGTAGGAGATTGGATGCTTCATATAACTATGAGCCATCTAAGTTCTTCAATACAGGTACTAATATTATAAATTCCGTATCGCTTTCAACAGGAACATCGAAAAATCAAACATACATCTCTGCTACTACTACCAATACACGCGGTATAATGCCTGGAAGTAGTTATGACAGGTACAACTTCACAGCAAGAAATACTGCTAAGTTTGCAGGAGATAGATTGACACTTGATTTTGGCGTTAGTTTTATCTCACAGAATGATAAGAATTTCGTATCTCAAGGTTCATATTTTAATCCGCTTCCATCATTATACTTATTCCCACGTGGAGAAGATTTTAATGAAGTAAGGCTTTTTGAACGTTGGAATCCTGTAACAGGTATAATGACCCAATATTGGCCTTATTCGGAGGGTTCACACAATATGCAAAATCCATATTGGATACAAGAACGTAATATAAGATATAATACCAAGCATCGCTATATGTTAAATTCATCCTTGAAGTATGATATTGCAGATTGGATAAACATTGCTGGTCGTGTAAGATTGGATGAGGCTGATTATAAAAGTATATCGAAATTTTATGCTACAACCTTAACAACTTTTGCAGGTATTAATGGAGGATATGGCTTGGATAAAATGTCCGATAGAAATTTTTATGGAGATATTATTCTTAATATAAATAAAACATGGGGAAACTGGTCGATTGTTGCTAATATCGGTTCTTCAATCAATGATCAGGTTTATGATATGAGTCGTGCAGCTGGTGATTTGATTATTCCTAACCACTTTGCGTTGAATAATTTGAATACTGCAACAGCTTATAAAGGCAATCAGGACGGTTGGCATGATCAGACTCAGTCTGTATTTGCCTCTATAGAAGGAAGTTATAAAAATATGCTCTATCTTACAGTTACAGGAAGAAATGATTGGGCTTCTCAATTAGCTTATACTTCAAGAACATCATTCTTTTATCCTTCTGTAGGTATTTCTGCCGTAATCTCTGAAATGTTTAAAATGCCCGAACTTTTTCCTTATTTAAAAATAAGAGGGGCGTTCTCTCAAGTGGCTTCACCATTTGACAGATTTCTATCAAATCCAAGTTATCAGTACAATGAGCAGACACATAACTGGAGTAAGAGCGATGTTTATCCTGCTCATGATCTGAAATCAGAGGATACCAAATCTTGGGAAATAGGAGTAAGTACAAAATTCCTTCATGGTTTTAGTTTAGATGTTACATACTATAAATCAAATACATACAACCAAACAATATATGCTCCTCTTTCTGCATCTGCTGGGTATAAAAAATTTGTTGCCCAAACTGGAAATATTCAGAACTCAGGTTTAGAATTGGCTTTATCTTATGACCATACTTGGGGAGATTTTAATTGGAATAGTAGTCTTACATATACTTTCAACAGGAATATAATAAAAGAACTTGCTCATGGTATTCCTGATCCTGTTACTGGAGAGCCTGTGAATGTTGAAGAGATTGAAAAAGATTGGCTAGGCGCATCAAATGTTGCTCCTCAGGTTATTTTGAAAGAAGGTGGTTCTATGACTGATGTTTATGTCAACCATCTTATTGCGAGGGATTTGAATGGTCATGTGGCAGTAGACAATAACGGAAATATCAAACTTACTCAAGTTAAGCCATTTAAAGTAGGACAACTTTCTCCAAAGGGTAACATAGGTTGGAATAATAGTTTTTCATACAAGGGTCTTTCTTTATCTGCGCTGGTTACAGCAAGATTAGGTGGCGTCGTATATTCTGCTACTCAGGGTATTTTGGACTATTATGGGGTATCTAAAGTAACCGCGGATATGAGAGATAATCCAGGGGGAGGAATACCTGTAAACTATGGTACTCTATCTGCTGAAAAATATTATACTACAATATCTACGGCTCAGGGCGGTCATGGGGCCTTTTATATTTACGATGCCACAAATGTTCGCCTTTCAGAACTCTCTGTAAATTATACTATTCCTAAAAAATTGTTTGCTGAAAAATGCAAATTGACTCTTGGTTTTGTGGCAAGAAATCTTGCAATGATTTATTGTAAGGCACCGTTTGATCCTGAACTTTCTGCTGCAACAGCTAATAATTACTATCAGGGAGTTGATTATTTTATGGCTCCAAGTACCCGAAATATGGGATTCAATGTTAAGTTGCAATTTTAAAGGATGTGATTATGAAACATATAACTAATTTTTTATTATTAATTTCAATTGCATCTCTTATATTGGGGTGTACAAAAAATTTTGAAGAATATAATACTGATCCTTATGCAATAAGGAGTTCTGAACCCTCTCTTGTTATTCCTACTATGTTAGATGCACTGATGTATGTGCAACAGAATGACTCTCAAATGATTGATCAAATGGTAGGTTCACTTGGAGGATATTATACACTATCAAATAGATGGGGAGGAACTAATTTTGACACCTATAATGCTTCTGATAGTTGGAATGCAATTCCATATGAAACCCCTTTCCTGGATATTTATGCAAACTATTTTGAAGTAGAAAAATATACAGACGGTTCAGGGCATTATTTCGCTATGGCAAATCTTCTTCGTGCAGCTGCAATGATGCGTATTACCGATTGTTATGGTCCTATTCCTTACAGTAAGGTGAAGGATGGTAAAATGTATGTGGCATATGATTCAAACGAAGATGTCTACAAACATATTATAGATGATTTGAAGGGAGCAGCAAGTGTTTTGGCTAAATATGCAGCAGATTATCCTGACAAAAAGCCGTTGGCTGCAAAAGACCTTATTTATGCAGGGGATTATGCTAAATGGGCAAAACTGGCAAACTCTTATATAATGAGGGCTGCAATGAGAACAGGTAACAAAGAAGCCTTTGTGGAAGCCTTAAATTCACCATTTGGATACATAAGCTCAAATGCAGACAATGCTATGATGTCTCCTGGTTCACAGAGAAATCCATATGATTTGTCAAGTGCTTCGTGGGGAGATTTAAGAAGCAGTTCAAATATTGTAGATTATATGAATGGATATAAGGACCCAAGAAGAGATGCCTATTTTACTCGTTCTACAAGAGGCAATTACATAGGTATGCGTTCAGGTAAGGCTAAATTTGAAAAAACAGCAGTATCAGGCTACTCACAGTGTAATTTTGGTGAAACCGGTAAACTTCCTGTATTCGTGGCTGCAGAAACAGCTTTCTTAAAAGCGGAAGCAGTATTAAAAGGTTGGATAAGCGGAGACATTAAAGCTTTATATGAAGAAGGCATACGTCTTTCTATGGCACAGTGGAATGTGAATGACAATGACAATATTGATAACTACTTAAATGATAGTTCTGATATTCCTGATGACTATACAGATCCTATTGCTGGCTTCCCTCCTTATGCACGTAAGACAGAAGTGACCGTTGCTTGGAATAATTCTGCTTCACCAGAGGTTAAATTAGAAAAAATTATAACTCAAAAATGGATTGCTCAATATCCTATGGGCTTGGAAGCATGGGCAGAATACAGGAGAACTGGTTATCCAGAACTTGCTCCTTCTATAGATAATTTATCTCAGGGCGTTATTACTGATAATGTTCGCGGTATTAGAAGATTGAGGTATCCTTTTAAGGAAAAGTCTTTGAATCATGATAATTATGTAGATGCCGTAAAACTTCTTGGTGGAACTGATAATGAATCGGTAGACTTGTTTTGGGCTAAGAAAAAATAATATTAATTATGAAAAATATTGTATATAAATCAATAATAATGGCATCACTGATTATCGGCTTTTCGGGATGCAATAAGTGGCTTGAACCTACTACTAAAAATTTTGATATTCCTCTTACTAAAATTGCTAAAGATGATGCCTACTATAAGGCATTGAGAGAATATAAGGCAAGTAAACATTCCGTCTCTTTCGGGTGGTTCAGTGAGTGGAATGAGGGCAAAGTATCCACATCTGCAATGCTTTCAGCCGTACCAGATTCTATGGATATAATTTCTCTTTGGAATAATGCGCATCTTACCCCTACCAAAAAAGCCGATTTGGACTTTGTTACAAAAGTGAAAGGTACTAAGGTAGTCCTATGCTCATTTATAGCAGAGGTAGGAGTGATGTTCACACCAAAAGAACATTCTGGTACAGTTGAAGCAATGCAGAAATATTGGGGGTGGAAAAATGGAGACGAGGAGGCTATTCACAACTCTATTAAAAAATGGGCTAAAACAGTGGCTGACTCACTAAACATATATGGATTTAGTGGAATTGATATAGATTATGAAACGAGCGAGTATGGTGGTTCTCTTTGCCGTAGTAATAAATATTTTAAATGGTTTGTTGAAGAAATGGGCAAGTATATAGGTCCACAGTCAGGTACAGATAAATTGTTCATTATTGACGGTTATTTTTGGAGTATCCCTAATCCAAATGAAATTGGAAAGTATTTCAATTATTTTGTTGAACAGGCTTACAAAAATAATGGCTTCTGGCTTGATCGCAGAATTTCTGATCACTATAAAGTCTTTTCATCTCTTATGTCGGAAGAAGAGTATACAGGCAAATGTATATTTACTGAAAATCTTGAAAGTGCCATAGATTGTCTTAATGGAGGGTATGGCTGGACAGACGCAAAAGGACATCGTTGGGATGTAAAGGAAATGCCTTCATTGGTAGGCTTTGCAGATTTCAGACCTGCTAATGGTTTCAGAAAGGGTGGATTTGGAGCCTTTCGTTTCAGTAACGAGAGTGTAAATAACCCTCCATATAAATGGATGAGGAAAGCCATACAGCAGCAGAATCCTGCACCTGGATATAAGAAAATCTCCAAAAAGAAGTAAAAAAATAATGGTTATGAATAATTTATTTAAATATATATCTTTTGCAGCATTAGCAATAGTATTTTCAGGTTGTAATGATGCTGAATACAGCAAGGGAGGTAAAGAAGGCAACAGTCTTGGAGTCAGAGCCTTTCTTGTAGAGAGTATGTCATCGGCAGGTATAGCAAACCGTACCGTTTCATTAACGGGTAACACGACTGCAAATCTTACCCTTACTCCTTCTTTAACTGATAAATCAAAAGAAGATGCAACATATAAACTTATATTGGATGAAGAACTTTTGAAAAAATTTAATGAAGAGGAAGGAACTGGCTATTCATTATATCCTAAGGAATTAGTAAACTTAGGGAAGGAAATTACCATAGGTAAGGGAAAGTATTCAGCTGACCCATTTATCATAGGAATTTCTCCTTTACCTATAGAGAAAAGAGGTATACCGTTTGCTTTACCTCTACGCCTTGAAAAATTATCAGGTAAGCCAGAAGTTACTACAAAAACTTCATCATTTATCTATGTCATCTCATCAACCATTGTTGATGATTTAGCGATGTTCACTTCTGCTACAGGTCTTAAAACGCGGTTTGAAAATAAATTGTCTTTGAAACAATTTACAATAGAGATGCGTTTGCAGGTACAAAATACTTACAATAGAAACAGGGATATTTTCTATACCAATAATTCTTCTGGAAGTTTAATGTTTAGGTTTGAAGACCCACAAAAGGATGATAAAGGAGTTAAGGCACATTCCCTTGTTCAGTTCCAAGGAGTAGGCGGATATTTAAATCCTTCCTTACCGATAGAAACAAATAAGTGGCAACACTATGCTGTAACCTATGATGGAACTGCAATTACAATTTACATAAACGGAGCCTTTGCTGGAAGTAAGGAGTTTGCTCCTAATGTTGTTCTTAATGGAGAATTTGATTATATGTCATTTATGGGTGTAGGTGGTAACAATGGTCAATGGGAACCTGGTGACAGATGGTGGGGAAGATGTAAGACTTTGACAAATGAAATCAGGGTATGGTCTGTATGTAGAACGGAAGAGCAGATTAAAAATAGTATTAAATCTGTTGACCCTGAGTCTAAAGGTCTTGAAGGTTATTGGAGAATAAGCAAATCTACCTATAATGAAGAAGATCATTCATTCAAGGATTTATCAGGGCATAAGAGAAATTTGCATACTGATAAGTCATTTACCTGGATAAATAATGTGTCAAGTGAGGATACCGAAACCAAATGGTAAAAGTTAATATTGATACAAAAAATAAGAGGGCGGTGGAATTTTCCATCGCCCTCAATTATTTTAATTTAAATTTTTATTCAAATACCATTAATTCAGCTACGCAAGCAACATTGCCATCATGTGTCTTTTTGAAGTCAAATTTAAAATATCTTCCAGTTACAGGTTTTACAAATGATATGCATCTTAGTTGTTCTATTGCTACATCTTCACCATAATATGTTCCAACGTATTTGAAATCATTTACTGTGTCTGAAGCATAGACATCAATAATTTGTGGAACACATAAATAAGTAGTTGTACCTGGAAACATCCTTGGTTGCATCGTAAAGCCTTTTATGGTATGCTTTGCCTGTAAATCAATACAAAGTTTAGAATTATATTCTGCAGCCCATGCAGTATTCTCATCTCCGTCAAGTACTTTTTCTGGGTCATCGTCGTAAAAACGTTCTTTGAATCCTTTTATCTTGCTCCTATCTATTTGAGTTCCTGTAACATCTTTAGCCTCAATGTTATTTAGGGCTACTGTCATCTCAAAATATACAGTATTCTTTCGTTCATCAATGAAAGGGCTTCCTTCATTTTCAGGGTAGCTAATCTGTATAGGAAGGAGATATAACTGTTCTGTATTTGTAAATAAAGACGGGTCTTTTATTTCCAATTCAAGTATTTTGTCTTGTACATTTGTCCCTTTCTTAAAGGTTACCTCATCTCCTTTGAAAGCCACGCTTCCTTCAGGAAAACTAATATAATTCTTATGGAAGTCCTTATTGAACTTCTCGACAAGACTGTTATTTATGGTAAGGTTGCATTTTAAATCATTTTCGACATTGTTATTTAAATTTGCTCCAAATCTAAATGATTGATTGCCAGTATAAGTATTTTTCGTCCCATTTCTACGGATAAGCAGTTGTTTGAACTTACCCTCTCCTGGATCACCTAAGATTTTAAGGTCAACGGTAAGTGGTAATGTATTGAATATATAATATATAACAGAACGATTCTTACTGATTTTGATTCCCTTACCTTCGCGTAGGGCTACAGGGACAACAAAAACTCCGTCATGAAATTTACTGTTAAATTTAGAAGGGTCTACTGATAAAATAAGTGAATCCTGTGAAGCAGTTTCTCCTGTTTTTACAGTTACACTGTTCTTTTTAAGGAGAAACATTCCATCTGGAAGAGGTATTGCTCTTATCCCCTTAGGTAATTCAGCTTGTGCATAAGACTTAATAAGCGTAGTATCAATTACTGCATTTATTACAGTATTTCCTATTTTCGTTCTTGTAATATTTACTGCACTTTTATATTCTTTTTTCCCGATGCTTGCATGTTTTAAACTTAAGGATATTACGTCCCCTGAGATTTTGTTACAAGGCACTCCTTTTGAGGTAAAATATGCTGTGTGCGGATATAAGTCTTTATGTTCGGTTCCCTTATCACATGACAGGAAAGCTGTCAATGCGATAAGAAAAGTAAATGTATATTTAATTTTTTTCATCATGTTAATATGTATCATTTAGTTTTTACTATCTGAACGTATACCGTCTTTCCAACCAAGAACTGCTGGTTTTGCGAAAGCTTTGTTGCCATGACCTGTAGCATCTGCAAAATTATTTCCACTACCCTCATTCATCTTCCAGTAGGCTTCAAGACCGTCTGTCTTAGGATTTACAGTAAACATATTGTTGCGTATCTGTTCTTGAGAAATCTCTTTTGTCCATATACGTACCTCACTCAGCATACAATCTGACCTAAACCACGTACTGCCTGAACATATCATATGGAATGAATCTTCATTGAATTTGTTTGCCTTGCCACCTGGAAGAGTCAACGTTGCATCCAATTCGCCATCTACATAAATCTTCATTGCACTGTTATTACTTGTGATAGCGATATGATACCAAGTGTTATCCTTAAATTCGGTCTTTGTATTTACTTGAGCACCTTGATGTTTTACTTGTAAAAGATCTCCCCTTATAGGAGCATCACCGAAACGAACATAAATCTCACTATCATCTCCCCAGGCTCCGATAATTGCCTGATTATTCATATATCCTACTCCATGTCCTAACTTATTCATATTTACACGGAACTCGATAGACCAAGCAGTAAGATCATATTTCTGTCTCATTACTACATCTATAGGTGTATCGCCATTAAGCATAGGAACAGAAGTTATTATCACAGGAGTAAATTCATAGATATATGAAGATAGGGATTTGAGTACTGTTGTGCCTGTTACATCAGAGAGAGATAGGGCCAAAGCATATTTATTACCGCTGTTATTCATCTCTTTTGTAAAAGGTTTTACCTTAACTTTTATATATTCTCCTGCTATTTCTCCCTTTTTGATATTTACCTTATCGTCAGATAATGAAATTAATTCCTTAGGAATAGGCAAATATTCAGTGCCGTTTTTCTTGTTAAATGCTTCTAATGCTGCATTATCCACAACCACTTTTGCAGTTACGTCTGTCTTAGCAGCCTTTACCATTCTTGGAGAAATTTTTAGATTTATTCCACTGTCATCAATGATATATTTTCCAGATGCTGCATTACGTGATTCTGTAAAATAAATTGCGTCATCTAATACAGAATATTTTGCATTATTACAAGATATAATTGTAAACCCTATTAAGGCATAGGTGATAAGCCGATTAAATGTATTTATTCTGTTCATGATTCTAATATTTAATAGGTGGGTTTATAAGTTGCATGGCTTTACGTAAGTATGGGTAAGTTCCTGGCTTTCCATCAACCCTATATTCGTATTCCATATGATAAGTGCCTATACCTCCCTTGCGAACTTGCTTACCATTAACGGTAGGATTCCATCTTGCCATACCTTCAAGGCTTGAATATTCTTTTCCATCATTTGCAGTATATGAAACTCCTCCGTCTTTGGCATAACTTTCAAAGTTTTCGGTGACAATATATCTTGCTGCAACTTCTTCAGGAGTAAGAACGCCATTATAATTATTTATAGTGGCCTGCAATCTTCCATCCAAATCATAATCGCCATGGCAGGCATATGCTTGAACGATGAAGTAATCTAAATATTTGCCAGCTTCTTTGGGAAGTGATTGAGGTTCACCGTCTACTACGAGTATCTTTCCTTTTTTGTGAAGCCTGTCACCCATGGTTTTGATGAAAGTCATCATCCTGGTGTCATTTCCTCCGAGTTCTCCGCGATGTCCATAGTTAGGCTCATAGTCGATGTCAAAGCCGTCAAATCCATACTTCTCTATAGTGTCGCAAATTGTATTGGCATATTTTACGACTGCAGCTTCTATAGTTTCAGGCTTGCTGTCATCCCAACCCCAGTATTTTCTGCGATCTTCAGCGGTCTTATTTTGCTGAGCCGGAACAAGACCGCCAGACCCCATATCTTGTACAATAAATACTGCAAGTACTTTTGTCCCTTTTACCTCTTGAACAAATTTAAGGTCTTCTTGTTGAGCTTTGCTTAGATTTCTCCAACCTCCCCATGATGAAATAATATCTACGCTGTCAGGAAGTCCTGCCATACAGTTTTCAAGAGAGGCTCCTACACCTGTCCAGTTACCGAACCAACCGAAAGAAACGGCGTGATCGGATTGTTTATAAGCTCTTAATGCTTCATAATATTCTTTAGCCTTTGGAGTGCTTGGATTATTTCCATTGCCAAAGCCCGTAATATCTTTTGATTGAGGCTCTAACCATCCTGAGCAGGAAACTGCCATGATGGTAAGTAGAGCAGGAATCGATAGTTTTATTATATTTTTCATATTTTTCTTTTATTGAAATTATCTATGAACCTATTTCTTGGCATCCCACCATAACTTTGTAACCTGAGAATCAGGTCCTCCCAATAAACCGATTGCTTTTTGTACGTTCTCTTTGTTGTCTGTTATTTCTTTAAGAGGAAAAGTCAGCCTTCTTGGTCCGTCTGTGGAATTTACACCGTCTGCACTTAGGTTATCTACTATAGGGAAAAATTTAGGATAACCAGTACGTCTATATTCAGACCATGCTTCAATACCTAATGGATAAAGCGCTATCCATTTTTGAGTTATGATACGTTCCAGATTTCTTTCAAAACCTGCACTTTCATCCCATTTGATTGTGATTGTACTTACAGGGTCGGTAGAATACTTGTTATCAGGATCTTCATACGAAGCTTGTTTGGAAGTATTATCCTGAATATATCTGTCTGCTCCTTCTGCACCCAATTCACTGAATGACATCTTAATCCCTTCATTGTAAAGGTCTTCTGCCTTGCCTCCCATATCCCAACCTCGTAAAGCACCTTCTGCACGAAGAAAGTAAGCTTCTGCAACAGGCATCCATAGTAGAGGTGTTCCTTTTTCAACATTAGGTTCAGAGAATTTTGCACTCATAGCCTCTCTATTTTCCATCTTATCTATACCTACCCTTATTCCTAAATAATCTGTTATTCCATTGTAGCTCTGCTTCTTAAGATATTTTGCAATTCTTGGATCATTGTATCCTTTAAGATAAGACACCAATTCAGCACTTGCTCTAAGTTCAGGCCATTTGCTAATTATATAAATAGGGTTTTTAAGATTGGTTTCTATATCCACCCTGTCTTCTTTTGTGTTAAGAACACCTGATTCAACAGCCTCTTGTGCATATTGTTTGGCTTTATCAGGGGCTACATAAGACATACGCATGGCAAGACGCAATTTCAGAGTATTTGCAAATTTTACCCACTTGCTGAAGTCTCCTCCGAACACAAGGTCGAAATCTGCCATAGGTTTTGCATTTCCTGAAGATGAAATATATAACTTGATTTCCTTAACCGCATCAGTGAGGTCTTTTATCATCTCTTCGTATATTGCTTCTTGAGAGTCATATGCTGCACTAAGTTGTCCATCACGGACTTGTGAGTAAGGAATAGGACCATATAAATCTGTAATCCTGTGCATGGCGAATACTCTTAATATTTTTGCCCATGCATAATTTACGCCTTTTTCTCCTGTATTTTTCTTGATTTTGAAGAAGGAAGGATAGAAATTATTAAGGGCATTATCATAAGCGCTACCTACCCAATGAGGATTAGGATTGAAGGTGTAAAAATTCTGTCCGCCCCAATGATTGGTAGGAGGAAGGTATCGTCCAAATGGGAATCCAATCATATGCTCACAAAACTGAAAGCGGTTTTCTTGGATAGGGATACATTCCTGTTGGATTTTTATGAAATCTGATCCCTGATTAAATCCATCTCTTGATGCAATCTGTTCATCTATCAGATATGGATTTTTATTGATTTCTTCAAAGCTTTTCTGACACGCATTAAAGGACATTGCCAGTACTGCTGCCAAACTTAAGCTTATTGTTGTATTTAATATATATTTCATTGCGTACTAGAATTGAAGTTTGACATTAAAACCTATATTCCTCAAACTTGGCATCATGAAGTAGTCTATTCCTTGGTAGAAGTTACCAGTAGATGCTGTCATCTCAGGATCAAATGGCGCTTTATTGTATATCATAAGCAGATTTCTTCCAGTAATCCCCAATGTCATACCCAGTTTATTTTTAAACCATGATTTCGGAAGTGTATAACTGATATGAGCTTCTTGCAATCTTACATTAGTTGCACTGTAGGTATAGTATGCCATCATGCCTTGTCCAGCTCCTACAACATTGTACCAATTTAGTGCTGATACTTTACCGTTGTTTACAGGAATACCTCCTTTATCCCTCCATATCGCAGATTGCTCTGAAACGCCGAAGTGGTCCAATACTGCTTGTGTAGAAGACAAAACTATTCCTCCGATTCTTGCAGTCATTAGGAATCCTAAACTTAACCCCTTATATGATAATTCATTACTCCAACCTAAGTTGCACTTAGGGAAGACAGAACCAAGGAAAAACTCATTTGCCTTATCTGGATGAACGCTACCATCAGCAGTGTTTACCAAAATTCTTCCATTTTCATCTTTTTGCAAATCAAATTTTGCATATACATCGCCCAAAGAACCTCCCTTGCGTACTATAAATTCGGCATCACCTACTCCTCCCATGCGTAATTCTTTGATGGAACTTACTTTTCCTGTGGTAGGATCAGTATAACTGTCGGCAAGTTCTATTACTTTGTTTCTATTCGCTGTTATGGATATGTTTGTGCTATATCCGAAACCACCTTTATACTCATCAGTGTAACCGAGGACTAATTCAATACCACGATTCTCTATATTACCTGTCTGGATGTACATTGATGAGTATCCGCTACTTGAGGTAATCTGAGGATTGAATGTCTGCTTATAGGTGTTTGTCTTATAGAAAGTTGCATCTAACGAAATCCTTCCTTTGAAAAATTTGGCATTGATACCAGCTTCATAAGAAGATGTCTGCTCGGGATAGAGTTCTTTGATAGGTACATATGACGGTGCCTGCCAAGTGCCTAACTGAGTATCATAAGAGTAGGTAGGGGATGTAAGACCAGCCGAAGGAGCATTACCTACCTGTGCATATGAGCCTCTGAGTTTGAGGTAAGAAATGAAGGAAGGCATTTTTATCATTTCTGATATAACACCTGAAAGTCCTACTGAAGGATAGAAGAAAGAAGACTTAGGTGTATTTACCAGGGCTGAACTCCAGTCATTACGTCCTGTAACTGTCAGGTAAAGCATTCTTTTCCAACCAAATTCAGCGCTGAAGAATAATGAGAATGTTCTCAATGCATCGTATGCTGTTATAGGGTAGGCATCTTGACCTGTATATGCCTGATTGTATGGCGAGAAGAAGTTAGGAATACCATCAGGTTTTAAGGGAGAACGAAAACCATCTAAAATATAGTTATGTCTGTCTGAAAATATTCCTCCAGCATTTATATTTACAGAAAAATCAGAAAAATCTTTTATAAAAGTGAACATGCCATCGGCGTAAATTTGTCTGTCATTTCCTGTGCTATGACTGTAATAACCTTTAGGACTGTTACCTGTAAGTTGTAATGTTGTCCCTGCAAAACGACGTTCATCAAATCTGATAACACTGTTATCGAAACGAACTCTTGTTGAAAATTTCAGACATTTGAGTATGTCGTAGTTAAGGGATCCGGTGAGTATATATCTTTCCTTTGTGTTGGCTGTAATTATCCTATGTGCTACCCAGTAAGGATTTTGCATCATATATCCTCCTTCTCCGTAAGGCCAATAAGGAACACTGATTTTTCTTACAGCATCGTAGTGTTCGAATGCACGTACCGCATTGAAATCTTCACCACGTGGGAATAGATATAAAGGAACCAAGGAACTGAATCGCTCACCTTGATTTCTCATATTTCGGTCGTTCTGAATTATATAATTTGCACCAAGATCTAAGGTTAATTTGTCCCCAAATAGTTTTGTGGTATTCCTTATGGAAAAATTATATCTGTTATAAGCATTATTAGGAATTATACCTTTGGAATTGGTACTTGACATTGAAAAAAATGTCTGATTTACGGCTGTTCCAGCAGATAATGAAAGGCTGTTGATAACGGTTGAACCCGTGTTGAAGAAATCACGAGGATTGAATGTGGAAGGAGTGGAAAGCTTATCTCCCCAACTTCTTATTTCACCTGGCTTATTTCCATATCTGTTTTGAAATCTTGGAAGAATAAACGGATTAGAAAAGTCGCTTTGGGATGAGAATGTAATCTTGGCTTTACCTTCTTTACCTTTCTTTGTTGTAATCAGGAGTACTCCGTTGGCTGCATCAGAACCATAAAGAGCGGCTGCTGAAGCACCTGTGAGTACTGAAATACTTTCAATGTCTTCAGGATTTATGTCTGCAGCACTTTCTGTTGTTCCAAAGTTATCAAATCTTCCTCCTCCTTGCTCTCCCATACTGTTGAACATTGGGATACCGTCAATGACATAGAGGGCATTATTACCTTTAGCGATAGATTTTGTACCTCTCATAAGGACTTTTGTGGCACCTCCGACACCTGATGAACTTGCATTAATTGTTACACCGGCGACTTTACCTGCTATAGTGTTTACAAAGTTTGCATCTTTTATAGTTGTAATCTGCTCTGAATCTATTCTTTGTGTATTATAACTCAAAGCCTTTTCAGAACGCTTTATACCAAGAGCGGTGACTACTACTTCATCAAGAGCCTGTTTGTCTTCTTTCATTTTAATTAACATGAATGAACTTTCTACCTTTATGGTTTTTGTTTTGAATCCAAGGTATGAAAGGGTAAGAGTTTCTCCAGCATTACATTCAAGTGAAAAATTACCATTTAGGTCAGTAATGGCTGCATTTGTTTTTCCTTTCACGTGGACGCCGATTAGCGGGAGACCATTGTCATCTGTTACAGTACCTTTTACTACAACTTTCGTAACTGTACCTTCTTTTACAGGCTCTGTTTTAGATGCAAGGTATACTACATTGTCGGTAATCTTATATGAAATACCTGTTCCTTGTAGAATTGTATCCAAGACCTTTTTTACAGGCATGCTTTTGATACCAGCTATATCTATCTTTGTGATAGAAATTTTATCGCTGTAAAAGAATTTGTAATCAGATTGTTCTGATATTTGTTTTGTGACTTCTTGTAAAGTAGTCTGTTGAGGAGGTAAAGTTATTTGGGCTCTTGCAATACTAACACCTATCATAATAAATAGGATGCTTGTCAAAAGTCTAAATAAACCTACCTGATGGTAGTTTTTGTTCATAATAATTTAAAATATTAATGAATAAGGTTATTAGGGCAGAAGAAAACGTTTTACTTCTGCATTTAGACTATAAACAAAGCAAAATAAAAAATTACTTACTGCTTGTTATAATAATTTTCTTTCCCGAAATCCTATAAGACATAGGAATAGAATAGGAGAGTGCATCCAAGACAGATGCTATGTTCTCTCCCTTTTTGATATATCCAGAATATGAAGTGTTTGCATCAACTTCAGGAGAAATAGTTATACTTACTCCATATGCCTTTTCAAGGATACGGGTTATATCTGTAAGTTTTGCATTATTAAGAGGAATAGGCTTATCTTGCCAGATTACATCCTCACCAGTATGAATAGATTCCACTGTTATAAGTCTTGCGGTTTTGTCAAGAACGGCTTTTTGATAAGGAAGTATCATTATTTTTCCCTCATCCATTTTTCCAGTAGCGATTAACTTCCCTTCTAATAATGTAACTTCTTCTGTATTAACATTTGCAGTAGTATTAAAGTTAAATTCCGTTCCTACCGCTCTTACATCCATTCCCTTACTTGATACAATGAATGGATGTTCAATATTTGCACTTACTTCAAAATATGCCTCTCCATCAAGACACACTTTTCTTGACGAACCCTTAAATATTTTAGGATATTTAAAGGTGGTATTTTTATTAAGCCATACTTTAGAACCATCTGAAAGACTAATAACTTTCACAGTATTTCCAGTAGATGCGACAAGTAATGTCTCATGTGTAGAAAAATAATAGTATCCGGAAAGGCTTATAGCAAGTACAAGAACTATTGTTGCTGCAAATTTTAATAGTGTGATGATTAATGGGCTTATATGCTTTTGTCCAGTTTTATCTAATCGAATCTTTAAATCTTTATACGATGCTTCAATCTCTTTGTTGTCAGGCTCTCGATATTTTCCTATAGAGTATAATTCTTCCAATCTGAATAAGGTAGCAGCATTCTCCTCGGATTCTTTAATCCAAGCAAGCACAGCTTCAATCGTTTCCTTATCTTTGGATCCGAGTAAATAGGCTTTTAATATTTTGTCATCTAAATTTGCCATTCTATATCACCCTGACTAATAAACACTTTAATAAATAAAAATACTTACCATATTATGAAATTTCTTCCAGGAGTTCATCCCTTAGTATACGCAAAGCTTTGTAAATGTGAACCTCCACTGTTCTTACGGAAATATCCATTAAACGTGCAATTTCTTTATCTGGAATATTATATAAATAACTCATGATGAATGCCTTTCTGCATTTTTCAGGAAGTCTTTCAATAGCGCTGTCTATTTTCTTTTTTAACTCATGATCTTCTATTAGTTTAATAGCTTCAGCTCTATCTGGGTTATAATATTTTATACGCTCAATGGCAATAAGGTTCAATGTTCTGGCAGTATCGTCGATTACTTTTCTATGCCGTATCAGATTTAAGGATCTATTGAATATGGAACGATATAGAATTGATTGAACTTCTTTGTCATCCTTTATTTCATAACTATGCTTCCAGAAATCTATAAAGACCTGTTGCACAATATCATCAGCGTCATATTCTCCTACAAGTTGCCTTGCATATAAAAGCAACTTAGGATATGCAGTAATGAATATTTTATGAAAGTTATCATTCATAGGAAACGTCTGCTTTCTTGTAAATATCACAAATTAAACCTTAGCTTCCAAGATTTTATTATATATATCCTTAACTACAAGGCCTGAAAGGGTAAGGCCGAAAATCCCTGTTACAGAAGCGGTTGTGCCATTTATTACTGCTTTGCAGGAATGCCATTCTGGGTTTGTCGCTCCGGTTGTATTATAATTCTCATCCGCTCCTAAATTGGGTAGAACCTCGTCTCCGTATACACATAGAAAGTTATGTTTAGGCATAATACCTGAACGTTTAATCTTTTTTCTAAGTACGGCTCCCAAAGGACAACCTGTAACATTCCAAAAATCAGATACTTTAACTTTTTGTGGATCTACTTTTAGCGCTGCTCCCATTGAGGAAAAAAACACTGCGTTTGTCTCGCATGCCCTCATTATAAGCGATACCTTATGCCTTAAACTATCGACCGCATCTATTATGTAGTCGTAAGAATCTAAATTAAACTCTTCTGCCGTTTCTTCTGAATATATTTTTTGAAAAGCAGATATGTCAGCTAAAGGGTTGATGTCCAGTAATCTTTGCTTCAGTACTTCGACTTTGGACTGTCCGATTGTTTTGCAAGTGGCCATCAGTTGTCTGTTGATATTGGATGCTTCAACTAAGTCAGAATCAACTATGGTAAGATGTCCTATTCCTGTACGGATTAGTCCCTCTGCACACCAACTTCCTACTCCTCCCACTCCGAAAATTATTACCCTTGAGGAAGATAAAGCGTTCATTACCTTTTCGCCTAAAAGTCTTTCTGTCCTGTCAAAAATATTTTTATCAAACATGTTGCAATCCTACTTTAGCTATTTGTTTGTCTATTTGTATATAGTTTTATTGCCATTGAAAGTAAAAGCAAAATGAAAATAAAAGATGAAATTCTTCCGATTATGTCACCGTTTTTTACAAAAAATGTGATTTTATTATTTAGATTTATTTTGCCTGCAAGGGTATCAGTTTTCCACCAGGATGTCTTTTTTACTATATCTCCACGTTGATTTATAATGGCCGAAATGCCTGTATTTGCACAACGGGCAATATCTCTTCTGGTCTCAATAGCTCTTAGAGATGAATAGGACAGATGTTGTCTGTATCCTGGAGTATTTCCCCACCAAGCATCATTTGTGATTACTGCCAATGCCTTTGCTCCCTTACGTATATAGCCTGTGCAATATTCTCCATAGACGGATTCATAACAGATTGCACAACCTATTGGGATCCTGCACTTTATACTACTATCCTTGTTGTAAGAAATAAAATCCAATGTAGATATTTCTTTTTGTCCTATACATCTTCCCATAACATTTCCCAAAAGGTTGTCAATCTTTGTGAAAAATGCAGGGTAAGGGGTCATTTCAACCCCAACTACTAATTTGCTTTTATGAAATATATCTGCCCTTCCTGTGGCATCAGTAATGATTGCGGAATTGTGTGATTCTACCCACACCCCATCTTCAACCTTCCTTGCATTATATGACGGAGCAGCATTTGAGAATGAATAAGTATAGGATGAAGCCCCGAACAGTAGATTTGTATTCGGATGCCTTTCTATAAATTTCTGAAAAGTTCTGTATGACAATCCAGCACCGATGTCATTTGTAACTATATCATTAGTAAATGTTTCAGGTGCTATTATAAGAAGTGGGGTGTCAGATGTATCTTTTAGTTTAGCCTCTGCTAAATTTATTAGTATTTGATTTTGCTCTTCTTGCGAAAGTGCGGTAAATTTATGATATGGGTCTATATTTGGTTGAACAATAAGTACTTCCAAAGGATTTTTATGTTCTTTGTAGTTATTGTACATCCTTTCGGATAATAAAATAGGACAGCCTATAAGCAAAACCGTACAGATAATTATAGCTGCTTTTGCTTTTATGTTGAATTTAATAAAGTTTCCTTCTAAAATCGTACATATTATTCCAAAAACAGACAGATTGACTGCCCATATCCATAATGATCCACCAAGGCTTCCTGTAAATTCATACCATTGTATTACTGAGACGGTTCTTGCAAATGAATTGCCCAACACAAGCCAAGGCCATGAAATTTGTGCGTAAAAATATGCTCTTTCCCAAGTTATCCACATCGCCGCTAAAAAAATGTAGGGCAAAGTACCGTTGAATACTTTTTTACTAAGTCTAAATGTTCCAAATATGATGGACATTTGTAATGCGTTGGCAAGAATGGCAAATATTCCTCCTCCTATTGTGGCATTACATACCCAAAAGGTAGTTAGGGTATTCCAGAGGACAAAAGCCGAATAGTGCCATACCCATACTCTTTTTATATTATTCTTACTTGCAATCCTTTCCATTAAAAGAAGGGGAACGATTGCAAAAAGTGAAATGAGTCCGCAATGAGGTATGATAAATGGGATTGACATAAGAATTGGGGATAACAATGTAAGCCCCAACATAGTATAGATATGATTCTTTCTATTTCCCATATTGAAAATTCATTCGGGCAAAGATATAAATTAATTTAGTATATTTGTGAGAATTTGTATTCTCGATTACTGATATATGCTACTTGATATTTTAAAGGGTCTTATAATAGGAATTTGCGCTTCGGCTCCGTTGGGTCCGATTGCTATTCTTGTTTTACAAAAATCTTTTAGCGAAGGGCATAGGGCAGGTTTTATTACAGGACTTGGGGCTACACTTGTTGATACTGTGTATGCTATTATAGCTATTTTTGCCCTTGCTCTTGCAGAAAAGTTTATTTACGAAAATACTGTTTATATCCTGATTGTAGGGGGAATTGTTGTTATTCTAATGGGACTTTCAATGACATTTAAAGATCCTTTAAGAAAACTTGAGGGGAACAGTGGCTATTCGTACTCCATTAAGGATTTTCTTCAAGCCATATTTATGGGAATATCCAATCCAGGTGCAATACTCGTGATTCTTACACTTTTTACATTCTTTAATATCGAAGTTCAGGAACATAATTTTTCTATTGCCCCTGTTATTTTGTCATTAAGTTTGGGATCTGGTGTGTATTGGTTCTTTTTCTCATGGCTTTTCAGTCATTTAGGGAAAAAAATTAAGTTGAGTACACTCCTATGGATAAATAGAATATCAGGAATTATAGTATTGATTTTAGGTATAGTTTTGTTGGCAGATGGCCTTATGAAGGTTATTTCTGTTTGGTTACCGGTAATGTATAGATGATATGACTTTTGAAAAATCCAAATACTTAAAGAATATATTAGGAATCTTAGGTAGTATTCTTTTACTTGTTATTATTTCAAGTATACTGTTGAGGTTTTTTACTCATCATGGAAGTCAGATTAGAGTTCCTGATTTTACTAATATGAGTATCCCTGAAGCAAATCGCAATGCTCATAAAAGTGGGGTTAAACTTCTTGTATCTGATTCTGTATATGTACCAAAGATGAAAAAGGGTGCTGTATTCAGCCAAAATCCAAAACCAGGTGCAAATGTTAAGAAGGGGAGAAGGGTAAGGGTTGTGATCAATTCTATTAAGCCTAAAAAAGTAATGATGCCAAACCTGGTAGGTTGTTCAACCAGGCAAGCTGCTGCAGAACTTATTTCTAAAGGTTTGAATATCGGTCGCCTGATATATGTCAGTGATATTGCCACAAATAATGTTATAAAGCAATTATATAGGAAAGCGCCAATAAAACCTGGTAAATATATAGAGAGCGGCTCAAATGTGGATTTAGTTGTTGGCCTAAACCCTGAAGACTGTTATACTGTTATCCCAAACCTGACAGGTATGAAGTTTATGCGGGCTATGGAGGTTGTACATAATTACTCATTGAATGTAAGCCGTCTTGTTTTTGACGGGAGCGTTAAAAATTATGCAGATTCTTTAGATGCAATTGTTTATCGTCAGGGACCCCTTCCTTCAGAAGAGCCTATTGTTATGGGGTCTGATGTTTCCTTATATTTAAGTATAGATCCTCTCAAAATTCCGGCTTCAGTAAAATAAATATGGCAAATAAAAATAGTAGGGACGATAGTTTCAATTTGGAAGAAGTAGTTGCCGGAAAAGATGTTATAATAGAAGAAGGGGCAGAAGAAGCTGCTTCAGATGAAGAGCAGGGAATGTTTGAACATTTCCGTATGAATGTCGATGCTGGACAGACTCCACTTCGGATAGATAAATATATGGCTTGTCATCTTGAAGATACCTCACGTCATAGGGTGCAGGTGGCTATCAAGACTGGATATGTCCGGGTAAATGATAAATTAGCAAAGGCTAATCTTATAGTGCGTCCAGGTGATGTTATTCGCTTTGTTATGCCTTATGAGAGGCATGGCTTTGAGGTATTACCTGAAAATATCCCTTTAAATATCGTTTATGAGGATGATGATTTTCTGATAGTCAATAAGCCTGCAGGTATGGTTGTTCATCCTGGTCATGGTCATTTTGACGGTACTCTTGTAAATGCTTTGGCTTACCATTTGAAATTAAAGCAAAATGCTGATTCTGGGGATGAACGTATGGGGGTCTTGGTGCATAGAATAGATATGGATACATCTGGTTTGCTTGTTGTTGCCAAAAATGATGAATCTCAACTCAATCTTGCAAAACAATTTTTTGTTCATTCTATAGAACGTCTTTACATGGCTGTGGTTTGGGGAAATATACGTGAAGATGAAGGAACGGTGGATGGCAATATAGGTAGAGATCCTAATGACAGACTGCGTTTTAAGGTATATCCAGATAATGAAGGCGGAAAACATGCAGTTACTCATTATAGAGTTATTGAAAGATTTGGGTTTGTTACTCTTATTGAGTGCCGGCTTGAAACAGGAAGAACTCACCAGATAAGGGTGCATATGAGTCACATAGGTCATCCACTTTTTAATGATGCCAGGTATGGAGGGGCAGAGATACGAAAAGGTACTATATATGCTAAGTATAAAAAATTTATACAAAACTGCTTTGAAATATGTCCTCGTCAGGCTCTTCATGCAAAGACTCTCGGCTTTGTTCATCCGCGTTCGGGAAAGAAAGTATATTTTGATTCAGAACTTCCAGATGATATGCTCGCATTGCTTGCAAAGTGGCGTAGATATGCCTCAAATATGCCTGAAGAATAAGATGCAAAAAAGGGGACTAACTGTCCAGTTTATCCCCTTTTTCATTATAAAATTCATTTTGCAAAACAGTAAAATCCGTTACTTCTATAAGTTGAATTTTACATTTGTACTTCTTTTTCCATTTACTTAGATAAGAATTGAAAATTCCTCTGCTAAGGTAGGCTCCCAATATCGGACTTACTTTAAGTATAAGGACTTTTTCTTTAAGTTCCTTTACATAATATGATAGACGTCTTTCTATTTGTTCATCTATAACAAGACTCGGGGCTATTTTCCCTGTTCCATGACAGGTCGGACATACTTCAGACGTATTTATCTCAGTTACAGGTCTTACCCTTTGTCGGGTTATCTGCATAAGTCCGAATTTTGTCAGTGGTAATACATTATGTTTGGCGCGATCGCTTTCCATAAGTGATACCATATACTTGAACAGTTCATTTCTATGCTCAACTTTATCCATGTCGATGAAGTCAACGATTACAATGCCACCCATATCTCTGAGTCTTAATTGCCTCGCTATTTCTTCTGCGGCATATCTGTTTACGTCATAGGTGTTTTCTTCCTGTTCTTTTGTCTTTGCCCTGATGCCACTGTTTACATCTATCACATTTAATGCCTCTGTTGTCTCAATCACAAGGTATGCTCCTTGCTTTATAGGTACAACTTTTCCGAACGAACTTTTGATTTGACGTGTTATATCAAAATGGTCAAATATGCTTTCCTTTCCGTCATATAGTTTGACTATTTTCTCTTGTTCTGGAGAAATAACTGAAACATATCTGCTTATGTCTTCAAATTCTTTTTCATTGTTTACATAAATATTTGAAAAAGAATCATTTAGAAGATCACGAAGGATTGTTGTCGTCTTGCTGTACTCTGTTATGAGTTGACCTATTTCCTTGGTTTGTGACAATTTTTTCCAGGAGTCTTCCCATTTACTCAAAAGTCTTTTCAGTTCAGAAACCAGAATTACTGCATTTTTGCCTTCTGCTGCAGTTCTGATTATAGCACCATAGTTATTTGGAAGTATGCTCCTTACAAGTGTCTCAAGTCTTTTCTTTTCCTCTTTTGAAGAAATTTTTTGGGATACGCTAACCTTTTGTGCAAAAGGTAGAAGTACAATATTACGTCCTGCTAATGAAATCTCGGCTGTCAGTCTTGATCCCTTAGTCGAAATAGGCTCTTTTACAATTTGGACAATTATTTTTTGACCGACTTTAAGGACATTTTCTATATGTCCCTCTTTTTCAAGCGGTTCTCCAATCTTTATATTTGAATATACAGACCTTGCATCTGTGTTTTGATTTAGTTTATTTACAAACTCATCAAATGCATAAAAATAAAGACCTAAGTCCAAATAATGTATGAAGGCTTCTTTTTCATCGCCGATGTCTACAAAGGCAGCATTTAATGCTGGCATAACTTTCTTTACCTTTCCAAGGTAGACATCTCCGATCGCGAAACTGTGATCTGTTCCTGACTCTTTATTAAGTTCAATGAGCTTGTTGTTTTCCATCAAAGCTATATGAACTTCAGTTGGTGTTACATCAACTATCAGATCTTTTAAAGCTTCCTTTTCAGACTCCATTAGAATATCAATATTGTATAATACTAAAAAGGGCTGCCGAAATCCCTCCGGTCAGCCCCTCTCTCTTAGCAGACTGCTAAAATGGCAGACACGAAGGACTTTTACTTCTTCTTGTGTCTGTTCTTGCGCAAACGTTTTTTACGTTTGTGCGTTGCCATCTTATGTCTCTTTCTTTTTTTACCACTTGGCATATTAAAATATTTTTATGATTTATTTCTTTACAGCTGCAATGAAAACCTTTGCCGGTTTGAAAGCCGGAATATTGTGAGCAGGTATAGTCATTGTAGTATTCTTGGTTATATTCCTTGCTGCTTTCTCAGCTCTATGTTTAACTATAAAGCTGCCAAATCCGCGGAGATATACAGGGTTGCCTTTGGCTACTGAACCTTTAACACTCTCCATAAAAGCTTCAACTACATTCTGTACCGCTACTCTTTCGATACCAGTTGCTTTTGCAACTTCATTTACAATCTCTGCCTTTGTCATTTTATTATATTTTTATTTTAAACTATTCTCGGATAAAACTGGAGGGCAAAAATAGTCTTTATTTTTCAATTAACAAAATGTTTAATCCTTATTTTAGTTGATAATGTTACACTTATGACTTAATCCTTTTCATAAGAAATATTAAATTTCTTGTATTATCATTTTACTTTATATTTGCAACTTACAAATTTGCAATATGCAGGTATTTCTAAAGCAAAATTTGTTGATTTTTGTGTTTTAATAATGGCATAGAGATTGACAATATAAGCCCGATGAAATATTTGCCTTGCAAAATGACAAATTGGCAGATACTATAATGCCTATACATATAGATTGAAATGAAGATAAATACAAGTGACCTTTTTGCCCCGATAACTTCGGGTATGAATATAATATCTGTAGTCCCTGGAGATCAGTCAATTAAGTTCAACGGGGAAGACCTGCCTGCTGTTGTCCCAGTTCTTGCACTGAGAAATGCTATTATTTTTCCAGGTACGGTATATCCTATAACTATTGGCCGTGAAAAATCCATGAGACTTATTGAGCAGGTTCAAAATGATAATACTTTCATTGGAACTGTGCCTCAGATTAATGTTGAAGATGAAGACCCTAAACGTACAGAAGATTTTTCTGAGTATGGTACTTTGGCAAAAGTTATAAAGACTTTTGAACTGCCTGACGGCTCTATAACAGCTGTGATACAGGGTTTTAATCGTTTCCATCTGGATAATATAGTTTCAACTGAGCCTTACCTTGAGGGTAGTGTTACTTATGCAGAAGAAACTTTGCCTAATCCTTCAGATGATAACATTCCTGTAATAATGGAAGCAATTAAGGAAAAGGCTTCTACTATAATAAAGTCAGCCTCATTATCTCCTAAGGATGTAGTTAAGTCTCTGAATGAGATAGATGATTTTCATTTTCTTGTCAATTTTATCGCTACTACTGTAGAACTTGATTCTATTGCTGATAAAATAGAACTTCTGAAATTGTCTGACATTAAGGATAGGGCTATGCTCTTGCTTAAGTATTTGGACAGACAGGTAGAACTCCTTAATATTAAGAAAGAGATAAATTCAAAGGTTAAATCTGAAATTGATCAGCAACAAAGGGAGTATTATCTTAATAATCAACTTCGTACTATTCAGGAAGAACTTGGAATGGGTGGAGAAGATGATGATATAAATAAGTTTCGGGAAGCAGCAGAAAAGAAGGATTGGCCAAAGAATGTAAAAGAAATATTTGAAAAGGAACTTGCCCGTCTGGAAAGATATAATACTAATTCGCCTGATTACAGTATACAACTCAATTATTTACAGTTTATGTTGGATTTGCCTTGGAATAAGGTATCTAAAGATAAATTGGATTTGAAGTTTGCCCGTAAAGTCTTGGATAAAGATCATTTTGGACTTGACGAAGTTAAAGAAAGAATAATAGAATACCTTGCAGTTCTTAAATTGAAAGGTAATATGAAATCTCCTATACTTTGCCTTTATGGTCCTCCAGGAGTGGGAAAGACAAGTCTTGGAAAGTCTATTGCTAAAGCACTCGGACGTAAATATGTCAGGATTGCACTTGGCGGTATGCATGATGAGGCTGAGATTAGAGGTCATCGTAAAACCTATATCGGTGCACTCCCAGGACGTATTCTAAATGGTATCAGTCGTTGTGGTACATCCAACCCTGTTATGGTTTTGGATGAAATAGATAAGATGAATAATGACTTCAAAGGAGATCCGTCATCTGCTTTACTTGAAGTGCTTGATCCTGAACAGAATACTTCTTTCCATGATAACTATCTGGATATAGATTATGATCTGTCTAAGGTCTTATTTATTACTACTGCAAATTCTATTTCATCTATACATCCAGCATTGCTTGATAGAATGGAATTGATTAATGTGACAGGCTATATTGAGGAGGAAAAACAAGAGATAGCCAAAAAATTCTTGGTTCCTAAACAGTTGGAAGAACATGGTATTTCCAAAAAGTTGCTTCATATTAGCAAAGATGCCCTTACAGAAATAATTGATAAATACACTCATGAGTCTGGTGTTCGAGGCTTGGAAAAACAAATTGCAAAGATTGCACGTGTGACAGCAAAAAAGATAGCCTTAGAAGAAGATTATCCGACAACTATAAAGCCAGAACATTTGAAAGAATATTTGGGGCTTCCTGTTGCCTTTCATGATAAACAAAACGGAAATGAAGGTCCTGGTATAGTAACCGGTCTTGCTTGGACGAGTATGGGAGGAGAAATACTTTTCGTAGAAACGTCGGTAAGTAATGGAAAAGGAGCAATTACTATGACTGGCAATCTTGGTGATGTCATGAAAGAATCCACGACTATAGCATATCAATATATTAAGGCTCATCCTGAATTAGCAAAAATGGATAGTGCTACTTTTGCAACTAAGGACATACATGTTCATGTCCCTGAAGGGGCTGTTCCTAAGGATGGACCTTCTGCAGGTATAACTATGGTGAGTTCTATGGTATCAGCATTGAGGGGGCAAGCTGTAAAACATGGGATTGCAATGACAGGGGAGATGACACTTCGCGGTCGTGTACTGCCAGTTGGGGGTATAAAGGAAAAAATACTTGCTGCTAAAAGAGCTGGGGTTACTACTATAGTAATATGTGAAGACAATCGAAAAGATATAGAAGATATAAAGGATATTTACGTGAAAGGTCTTACCTTTGTGTATGTGAAGAGAATTGAAGACGTGATCCGATATATTTTTGAATAATGGATGTTAATATTCAGGAGGAATGGAAGAACGTACTGAAAAGCGAATTTGAAAAGCCATATTTTGCTGATTTAGTGCGTTTTTTACATAAAGAAAAAGATGAAGGGAAAATTATATATCCTCCTGGTAAAGATATATTTAGGGCCTTTGAACTTACACCGCTAAAAAGCGTTAAAGTAGTAATATTAGGACAAGATCCTTATCATGGTGCAGGTCAGGCTATGGGGTTGTCTTTTTCGGTGCCTGATGAGGTTGCCGTACCTCCTTCATTGAAAAATATTTTTAAAGAAATAGAAAGTGATATTGGTGTAGTGATGAGCGGAAAACCTAATTTGGAACGCTGGGCAAGACAAGGTGTTTTGTTGTTGAATGTAATACTTACAGTGCGTGCAGGAGTACCAGCTTCACATAGAAATATAGGTTGGCAGGAATTTACAGATGCTGTAATTAAATGTATATCAGATAATTGCTCTAATGTGGTTTTTATGCTCTGGGGCAATTTTGCTAAGAGTAAAAAAGGTCTTATTGATTCATCCCGTCACCTTATATTGGAGGCTGCTCATCCTTCTCCCTTGGCTGGAGGGGCTTTTTTTGGATGTAGGCATTTTTCAAAGGCTAATGACTATCTTATCCTTAAAGGCAGAACAGCAATAGATTGGAAATTATAGAAAAATATGATTCGTAAAGCTTTATTTCCTGGGTCTTTTGACCCTTTTACTGCCGGTCATCTTAATATATTGAAAAGAGCCTTGACTATGTTTGATGAGGTTGTAGTGGCAGTAGGAATAAATCAAGACAAAAGAGGCTTTTTCTCTATGGATAAAAGAATAGATATAATAAATCAGGCTACAAAGTCTATTCCTGGAGTGACTGTCATAAAATATGATAATCTTACTGTAGATACCTGTATTTCATTGGGTATTAAACATATAGTAAGAGGTGTTAGAAATATGATAGATTTTGAAAATGAGAGAGCAATAGCGGATATGAATCGTCGTCTCTATCCATATATTGAAACTATTATAATTCCTACGGCACAGGAATTTGCTCATATTTCTTCTTCTGCTGTAAGGGACATCCTGAAACATAAGGGGGATACGACACTATTTATGCCAGAAGGGGTTGTGTTGCCAAAACCAGATGAATAAATTTCTTAAATTATTTTTTTCGCTATTGTTTTTGTGCGTGTCAGCATTTGGGGTTTTTGCTTTTGAAACTGACTCGCTACAATTGCTTTCAATTGATAAGAAATTGAAAGAATACATTGGTACAATAGAAAAGATGCCCATATCTGTTAAAAACAGAGAGTGTGATTTTCTTTTGGAATCCTGTCATAACAAAGATGTCCGTACAAAAGTGATGTCTGTACTATACAATCACTATAGATATTCTCCTCTCATGGGTGATGATGCAGTTGCAGTTCATATTTCTGATAAGTGGATTTCAACAGGTAAGGGGACATTGGGGAATGATGTTGAAAATATGATAGCGAGGATATATGCTGACTTTAACAGAAGGTCTCTTATCGGGTGTAGGGCGCCCTCAATTAATATGGAATCCATTGATGGAAAGAGGATTGAAGTCTTAGGAACGGCGGATGATTCTGTAAAGTTTGCAGGTGTATCAGATAGATTTAGAGTGTTATATTTTTATACTCCAGATTGCTCAGATTGTAAAAAAGAATCTATACTTCTTGCCGAATATCTAAAAAAGACCGAATATAAATTGTATGTAGATTTTATTTATACAGGTACCCAGAAGAATTTATGGCTTGATTATAGACAAAAACAACTGAATATTAAATCGTCTTTTGTGACGGTTTCTGATTATTGGGATCCAGAGGAACTATCGGATTTTCATAAAAAATACGGAGTGCTGCAAACACCGAGAATGTTTCTCATAGATAAAAATGGGGTAATAATCGGTCGAAGTTTAAATACTGATGCTCTCGCTTCTCTGTTGGAGAAAGTCAATAATGAAGATATATCAGAGAAAGAGGCATCCAATCATTTTTTTGAAGACCTATTCAACGTTATTGGAAAGGTTGGAGTTAATGATATGATTAATGTTGCCAAATCATTGAAAGTAAAACTATATGATACTGGTAACTACAGCATGTATAAAAAAATGACAGGGGATTATCTGTATTTCCTATCTTCACAAAGGGGAAAAGAATATCGGCTTGCTGAAATCTATGTTATTGATAGTCTTATATTTAATTATCCCAAACTATGGACGGAACAAAAGGATACTTTACAAGTTATAGGTTTTTCAAGTTTGCGTAAGACACTTCTTTTGCGTACCCCCATAGGTTCAAAAGTTCCTGCTATAAAGGTTAATGGACTTATAAAGAAAAAACATCGTTCAAAGGCAGGTAAGTGGCAGATTGATAAGTTTAAACATAATACATATATTGTTTTCTATACAGAAGGTTGTAATTATTGTAAGGCTGAACTTTCTGCGGTTGACTCTATTTTAAAGAGAAGAAAAGTTGCTGGCGAAGCTAATGATCTACAGTTTCTTCTGATTAATATGGATGAGATAATGTCTTCTTCTCCATCTGGTCTTGCTTCAAAGTTATTGGATAGTTTTGACCTTTCTGTCTTGCCTTTTATTATTTATGTTGATAGCAGGGGAATAGTAAAAGATAAATATATTTCTTTGGTAAATAATTGATGTTAAAAATAATTTTGTGAACTTTATAAATTCGTATTATTATTAACATCCTGACCGGTATATTTATGAAAAAGATTAAATTATTATTTTTATCCCTACTCTGTGTTTCTTGTGGAAATGTGTCTACAAAAATTGAGGCTTCTCTTCCTGCTGAAATGAAAGATGGTATAATTTCTTTATCTGTGCCTCCTCGTGCAGAGGGGCAGCAGTCCGCCTTGCTTATGACCAATGAACCAATGAATGAAGTAAGAGTTGGGTTTATCGGTCTTGGTATGAGGGGAGCATCTGCTATATATAGGTATGTCCAGATTGAAGGAGCGAGGGTAACTGCACTTTGCGACTTGGAAAAAGACAGGGTGAGTGCCTCTCAAAAGGTAGTTACCGATGCAGGTTTCGATGTGGCTAATGAGTATGTAGGTGAAAATTCCTGGAAACAACTTTGTGAAGATCCATCAGTTGACCTCGTTTATATCTGTACTGATTGGTCTACTCATACTGCTATGGCGGTTTATGCAATGGAGCATGGAAAGCATGTAGCTATAGAGGTTCCTGCAGCTATGAGTATTAATGAATGTTGGCAGTTGGTGGATACTTCTGAAAAGACGAGAAAGCATTGTATGATGCTTGAAAATTGTGTGTATGATTTCTTTGAAATGTCAGCTTTGAATATGGCGCAACATGGACTTTTCGGAGAAGTTTATTATGCTGAAGGTGGTTATATCCACAATCTTGATCCATTCTGGAAGGCTTATCACAATAATTGGAGGCTTGCTTACGACCAAAAATTCCGTGGGGATGTTTATCCTACTCACGGTATAGGACCTTTGTGTCAGGTAATGAATATACATAGAGGTGACAGATTTGATTATGTGGTTTCTATGGATACAAAGTCTTTACATGGGGCAAAAGTAGGAAAAGAACTTATGGATAGCACTTCTTTTGCTAATGGTGAGCATACCGTGTCTTTGCTTCGTACTGTGAATGGTAAGCAAATCTGTATTCAGCATAATGTGTATGCGGCTCGTCCATATAGCAGATTATATCAGCTTACCGGCACTGAAGGGTTTGCTAATAAATACCCTCAACCTGCCTTGGCTATTGCAGGAAACAAGGTATCCAATGATGTAGAGAATACTGATTATGATAAATTAGATGCCGAAAGTTTTCTTCCACAAGATGCTTATGAGGCTATGATGGAAAAATACAAGCCTGAATTTGTTAAGGAAATTGAAGAGAAGGCACGTGAGGTTGGTGGTCATGGTGGAATGGACTATATTATGGACTATCGTTTGATTTATTGCATGAGAAACGGTTTGCCTTTAGACCAAGATGTTTATGATGCAGCAGAATGGAGTTGCCTCACAGAGTTGAGCCGTTTATCATTGGAAAACAACTCTGCGGCGGTTCTTGTTCCGGACTTCACACGTGGTGATTGGAATAAGGTTAATGGCTTTAGTTATGCAATGAAGAAATAATGTATTTAAATGTTTTTTGTCAGGGGATTCTATTGCAGAGTATTGAAAAATGACTATATTTGCATTCTGAATTGAGATATGGTGTAATGGTAGCACTACAGATTTTGGTTCTGCCAGTTTGGGTTCGAATCCCGATATCTCAACATAAATATGCTCCCTGATTTGGGGAGCATATTTTTATTATTTATACATCTGAATTATCTTTTCTGCAAAACTTCCGCGAATAGGATTTTTTGCCCATGGCGATGAATATCTTATTTTCTGGAAAACAGTTCCTCTTGTAATTGATTCAAATACATCTTCATCAAAAGGTCTGTTGCCGTAACCGAACCAAAGCGAGTGTGTAGGTGTCTGTATTATTTTAGGCATTTTTTTGAAAGCTTCTGCTGCAGAAGCATTACATCCGACTACTTTTTTGAAGATAACTTGGTGAATAAAATAATCTATAGCTATATCTTCATTTTCCCAATATTTAAGTACAGCATTTCTCCATGCAGCTAATAATATACTGCCTTTTTTTGCCCTAATAAAACAGTTCTGGATAAAAGAATAAGAACCTTTTATATATGGATCATCCCCACTCATATACACAAAAAAGTCTTCATCCATTACCCATTTAGGTATTGGCGAAGTTATAAAACAAGTAGCATCTGCCCATATCCCTCCATATCTATATAGCAGTTCGAGTCTGCATATATCTGCAAAATGAGCAGGTCTTATTTTGCCTTGCTTCCATTTTTTTATTATGTGTTCTGGAAGGTCTATCCATTCCCATAAAGATTTTTCATCAAGAATTACAACTTCTTGGCTGCAATTTGTCTGTATACTTGATAGACAAGATTTTACAACATTTGGGGCATTATCCTTGCCTTGAAGCCAGAGTGAAAATATTCTTTCTTTGTCTTGCTTATTATCTTCAATTATAGGAGCTATACTAAATTCTTTGTCATATACATCCAAGTAAGACAATAAAAGTTTTATCTTTTTCTCATATTTGAGAAACATTTTTTCACTTCTTGGAATTGAAGTAAACATTAGAGAGATGCGATCGGTTATATATTTAGATTTATAAATAAGGAAATCTTTAAACCTTTTCATAATATGCCTCTATTTATATTAATAACCTATCTACTTCAGACTGCGAAGATAAGTATTTTTATTAAAATACCAACAAATGGGTATAGCATTTATTATTTTAATGTCATACTTTAGTTAATTAATTTAAAATTGTATGAATAATAAATTTGAAACAAATCTATCGGATATTCCCGGCACTATGCTTATAACTCTATATGCTCGGGCAGAGGAAACAATGCTTAACAAAGATGATGCCTTTTTGAAGGATGAAAAAGCTCTTGAGATTTATAATAAATTGAATTATGACTTTTCTAAATTTAAGAAGGCTAAAATGTCGCTAGTAGGTTGTTGTATTAGAGCGAGTCTTATTGATAAGGAAATCAATGATTATATAACTGAAAATCCGGGGGCAGTAGTTCTGCAAATAGGTGCCGGTCTTGATGCAAGGTATGAAAGGTTGGGCAAGCCTAAGGTTTCTCATTGGTATGATCTTGATTTGAAGGAGTCTATTGACTTACGACGAAAATTCATAGAAGAAGGTCCTAATAATTCTTTTATTGAATGTTCTATGTTTGATTATTCGTGGATTGATGTCGTGGCTGCTTATAATAAACCTATTCTTATTGTAGCGGAGGGAGTTTTTATGTATTTCGAGAGGAAAGAGATAAAAGCTTTTATGAATGAAATTGCCTGCCGACTTAAAAATGTGACTATTCTTTTTGATATGCTGGCTTTTGCAGCAGTAGGACATGCCAAGCAACACGATGCTATGAGACATTATTCAAAAAATGCAGAGTTTAAATGGTCCGAACTTGATTCAAAAGTTATGGAAACGTGGAATGGGGGAATAAAGGTGGCAAAGGAATATTATATGAGTGATTATGACAGAGGTCGTTATCCTCTTATAGCAAGAATTTTATATAAACTTCCTTTTTTCTATAAAAAGTTTAATCAGAGAATTGTCAAATTAGAGATAAATAAGTAATTTTATATTATTGAAATTTATATGACAATATGAAAGGAGTTAATATTTTTTTAGCTGATGGCTTTGAAGAAACCGAAGCTCTTGCAACGTTAGATGTACTAAGACGTGGAGATGTTAATGTTAAGACTGTATCTGTTTCAGGAAAGGAATATGTAAAAAGTTCGCATGGTGTGACTGTTCTTGCAGATGTAATGTTAGCTGATGTACTTAAGCAGTCTTGTGGTACTCCTAATGAAAGCGATATAATGATTTTCCCCGGGGGAATGCCAGGGTCAAAAACTCTTGCATCTACTAAGGAACTTATTGATTCTATGAATAATCATTATAGCAATGGCGGTACGGTTGCTGCAATTTGTGCTGCACCTGGTTTGGTTCTATCTCAGTTGGCCGAAGATATAAAGGGAAAACAAATGACTTGTTTTGATGGCTTTGAAACTTCTTTTGTTGAAAGGGGAGCGGACCATGTTAAAAAACCCGCAGTGAGGGATGGTCGTATAATTACAGGACGCGGCGCTGGTCTTGCTATAGATTTTGGGCTTGAAATCCTTACTTTCTTGAAAGGAAAAGAAGCAGCAAACAAGGTTCGTGCTTCAATGATGTTACCTACTATTTTATAACTACTCTTTCTATTCTACGGGGTATAGACACCATAATCTCATAGGGGATAGTGCTGAGAATATCTGAAAGTTCAGTGATTTCAGGATTATCTCCGAATATGGTTACTGTGTCTCCTACCTTTGCGTCTACTCCAGTTATATCCAACATACACATATCCATACATATGTTGCCTATTGTGGGTACTCTGTGTCCATTTAACATAAATGAGGCATTGCCTCTTCCGAGATGTCTGTCGATACCGTCTGCATAGCCTACAGGGATGGTGGCTATCACTGTCCCTTCTTTTGCAATATGACCGTAACGACCATAGCCTATAGTTCCATCTTCGGGCTGTAATTTCTTGATTTGTAGTATTTTACATTTAAGAGAAGCTACAGGGTGAAGTTTTACGTTTGGTAAGGCACTTATGCCGTAGATTCCGATGCCAAGCCTTACCATATCAAATTGAAATTCATTAAATCTTTCTATGCCTGCAGAGTTCAGCACATGGTACATAGGTTTATATCCGAGAACTGAAGTTATACTGTCTGCATTTTTATTGAACATCTTTATTTGTCCTAACGTAAAATCATCTTGTTCAGGGTCTTCAGACGCGGCTAAATGAGAGTAGCAAGATTTTACCTTTATGTATGGGCAGGATTTCAGGTATTGCAATAATTCTTCAATTTCTGTGGTCATAAATCCTAACCGATGCATTCCCGTATCTAATTTAATATGTATGGGATAATCGTGTATACCTCTTTCTTTCAATATCTTACAGAAAGCAATTAATGAAGATAGATTTGGTATACCAGGTTCTAATCTGTAATCAATTATTTCGTTGAAAAAATCGGTGCCTGCAGTGAGGACCAAAATAGGCAGACTTATACCCGATTTACGAAGTTCTATTCCTTCAATAGGATATGCAACCGCTAAATAATCTGCCCCCTCTTGTTGCATCATTGACGCAAATTCGACCCCTCCGTGTCCATAAGCATTGGCTTTTACAAGTACTAAAAGTTTTGTCTGAGGTTTAAGCAGAGAACGAAAATACCTGTAATTATACCTACAATTTTGTAAATTCAGTTCTAATCTTGAAAAATCATCTTCTCTCATATCCCAACTTAATCAGGTTTAAATAAAGTGCAAAATTATTAAATAATATGTAATGGTGTTCCTATTTGCCAATACTTGATTAAAAATTCAAGAACTGGATGATAAAATTGCCATTATTAGTTTAGGAACGCAAATTGTAGTTATTATCTGGATTTACTAACTTTAACTATTAATGTTCAGATTATGATTTGGCTGATAATTATTGCTGTAATGGTTCTAAGTTTTTTGGTTCAGAGCAAATTACAAAGCAAGTTTACAAAGTATTCACATATAAGAAATGCTACTGGATTGACAGGGGCTGAGGTTGCGGAAAAAATGTTGAAGGACAACGGAATATATGACGTGAAAGTAATATCTGTAGGAGGAAGGCTTACCGACCATTACAATCCACAGGACAAGACTGTAAATCTGAGTGAGGATGTTTTTTACGGCAATTCTGTGGCGGCTGCTGCAGTTGCTGCACATGAGTGTGGGCATGCCGTACAAGATGCTACTGATTATGCTCCTCTTAGATTTAGAAGTGCTATCGTTCCTGCTGTTAGTTTTGCCAATATGTCAGTTCAATGGATATTGCTGGCAGGTATCTTGTTGCTTAATGCTTTTCCTGCAATCTTTTGGTTCGGAGTTGCCCTTTTTGCTATGACTACAGTTTTTAGTGTGGTTACTCTTCCTGTTGAGGTGAACGCAAGTATGAGGGCTGTGGCGTGGCTGAAAACAGCAGGCATAACAAACGATGAAACAAGTCCTATGACGATAGATGCTCTCAAATGGGCGGCTTATACATATTTAATTGCAGCCATCGGCTCAATCGCTACACTCCTATACTATATTTCAATAGGTAACAATCGCAGATAGTGGGAAGATAAAAAAATAAAAGAGTACATATAGTCTGGGAAGAGTAAAGAAAATTCAAAATATAAAAATGTGATATATTACAAGCAAGATGAAAAGTAGTCTAATTGTTTTTAATTAAGCAATTGATATTTAAATTAATTTTTAAGGAGATTTAATATGACAGAAATTTATAATTATAGCGTTAAAAACCAAAAGGGTGAAGATATTTCTTTAAATCAATTCAAAGGAAAAGTATTACTGATAGTAAACACAGCCACAGGTTGCGGGTTTACTCCTCAATATAAAGAATTAGAAGAAATATTTGAAAAATATCATGACAAAGGATTTGAAATACTAGATATCCCTTGTAATCAATTTGCAGGTCAAACACCTGGAACTGATGAAGAAATAACTAATTTTTGTACGCTAAAATATAATACAAAGTTCCCACAAATGACCAAATCCAATGTAAATGGTGATAATGCTTTACCATTATTTAAGTATTTAAAAAGCCAAAAAGGATTTTCTGGATTTGGAAAAGGACTAAAAGCATTTATGATGTCAGTAATGTTAAAAAAGATCGATAAAGATTATAAAAATAATCCAGATATAAAATGGAATTTTACAAAATTTTTAGTAGATCGTGATGGAAATGTAGTTTCTCGTTTTGAACCAACTGAAAACATGCATGAAGTTGCAAAAGCAGTTGAATCATTATTATGATTGATAATTAAACCGCTTTTAATCCCAGTTACAGATTTGCTACTATTCCCACTCTATAGTTGCAGGTGGTTTAGAGGATATGTCATAGACTACTCTATTTACACCCCTAACTTTGTTGATTATATCGTCGCTTACTTTTGCAAGAAAATCGTAAGGGAATGGAAACCAGTCCGCGGTCATAGCATCCGTTGAAACAACGGCTCTAAGGGCTACGGGGTTTTCATATGTCCTTTCGTCACCCATTACGCCAACACTCTTTATAGGTAGGAGTATTACTCCTGCCTGCCATATTGCATCGTATAAGTTGGTGGCTTTTCGTGAAGGCTCTGATGCGGAAGGTAGATTCATCTGCGTACAGTCATAACTACGTAAGGCTTTGATATATATATCGTCGGCTTCCCGTAAAACGTGTAACTTTTCTTCTGTTACTTCACCGATTATCCTGATTGCAAGCGAAGGACCAGGAAAAGGATGTCTGCACACAAGTTCTTCTTTTATCCCTAATTCTCTTCCTACTCTGCGTACCTCATCCTTAAATAACATTCTGAGCGGCTCCACTATTTTAAGGTTCATTTCTTTTGGAAGTCCGCCTACATTGTGGTGAGATTTGATTTTGGATGCAATTCCTTCAATTCCTGCTGACTCTATGACATCGGGATATATTGTCCCTTGTGCCAACCACTTAGCTCCTTCTATGCTTCGTGCATATTTGTCAAAAGTCTCAACGAATACTCTGCCTATAATTTTTCTCTTTGCTTCAGGCTCTTCTACTCCCGACAACTCAGCTAAAAATCTTTCCGATGCATCAGCTCCTATGACATTGAGTCCCATATCCTTGTATGAGAGCATTACATCCGTATATTCATTTTTTCTTAGCAGACCGTTGTTTACAAAAATACAGGTAAGGTTGTTTCCAATGGCTTTATTGAGCAGAACGGCTGCAACCGTAGAGTCTACACCTCCGCTAAGTCCTAAAATTACCTTGTCGTTACCTATTTTATTGCGTAGTTCAGCTATGGTTGTGTCAATAAATGCCGCTGGTGTCCAGTCACCTTTGCAGCCACATATGTTGATAGCAAAATTTTTAAGAATTTTGGAACCTTCAGACGTATGGAAAACTTCTGGATGGAATTGTACAGCATATGTCTTTTCTCCACGTATGTGGAATGCTGCATTTTCAACGTCATCGGTAGAACCTATTACTTCGGCATTATCAGGAAGTTTGGATATTGTATCTCCATGGGACATCCATACTTGTGAAACAGTTGAAACCCCATTTAAAAGTTCAGAGTCAGGACGTGTTACTTTCAAGACTGCTCTACCGTATTCCCTTGCTAATGACCCCTCTACTCTACCGCCATATTTATGTGCAAGATATTGAGCCCCGTAACATATTCCGAGAAGTGGAAGTTTACCCTTGATTTTACTTAAATCTATCTGTGGAGCATTGCTATCTCTTACAGAACAAGGACTTCCTGATAGGATTACACCTTTAACGGTATTGTCAAGAACTGGAATTTTATTGTATGGATAAATTTCACAGTAAACATTGAGTTCTCTTAAACGGCGACCTATCAGTTGTGTTACTTGTGAACCTGAGTCGAGGATTATTATTTTTTCTGTCATCGGAATTTCTTGTGTTTTCTACAAAAATACTACAAAAATTCAGTATTCTTGAAAGAATTGAGTAATTTTGCACTTTTGCAGACCGTGAGGGTCGAAAATAATTATTATGGAAGTTAGAAATATAGCGCTGATTGCGCACGTTGATCACGGCAAGACTACTATGGTGGACAGAATGATCTACCAAGCTAATTTAGTCAGAAAGCCTGAAAATCTTGGCGAGTTGATTCTTGATAATAATGATCTTGAAAGAGAACGAGGAATTACAATTCTTGCCAAAAATGTATCTGTGGTTTACAAAGGAGTTAAAATCAATATTATAGATACTCCAGGACATAGCGACTTCGGAGGAGAGGTTGAGCGTGTCCTCAATATGGCTGATGGTGTATTGCTGTTGGTGGATGCTTTTGAGGGTTGTATGCCCCAAACCCGTTTTGTGCTTAAAAAAGCCTTGGATATGGGGAAAAAGCCGATTGTGGTTATAAATAAGGTCGACAAACCAAACTGCAGACCGGATGAAGTGCAGGAAGAAGTGTTTGACTTGATGTTTGCACTTAATGCAAATGAGGATCAGTTGGATTTCAGGACTATTTTCGGAAGTGCAAAACAGGGATGGATGTCTACAGATTGGAAAACCCCAACTGATAATATAAATGCTCTTTTGGATACAATTCTTGAAGTAATACCTGCTCCGGCAAAGTTGGAAGGGACTCCACAAATGCTTATTTCATCATTGGAATATTCTCCTTATGTTGGACGAATAGCCGTTGGAAGGATTACAAGAGGAAGTCTTAAGACCGGAATGAATGTGAGCCTTTGTAAGCGTTATGACATCGTTGAAAAAAGTAAAATAAAGCAGTTGATGAGTTTTGATGGGCTTGGTAAAAAGAATGTAGACAATGTAGAATGTGGGGATATATGTGCTGTTGTTGGTGTAGATGGCTTTGAAATAGGTGATACAATAGCAGATTTTGAAAATCCTGAACCATTGCCTACAATATCTGTAGATGAGCCTACAATGAGTATGCTTTTTACAATAAACAATTCTCCTTTCTTTGGAAAAGATGGAAAGTATGTCACATCAAGACATATAAAGGAGCGTCTTGATAAAGAATTGGAAAAAAATCTGGCACTCAAAGTAAAGCCAGGAGTGAATGCAGATTCGTTCGTGGTTTTTGGTAGAGGTGTTCTTCATCTGTCTGTCCTCATCGAAACTATGAGGAGAGAGGGATTTGAACTGCAAGTAGGACAGCCTAAAGTGTTGGATAAGACTATTAATGGGCAGAGATGTGAACCTATTGAAGATCTTTCTATAGAGGTTCCAGAGGAATTTGTAGGAACGGCAATTGAACTCTCTACTCGTAGAAAGGGTGCGTTGTTGCATATGGAGTCACGAGGGGATAGAACTTTGTTGGAGTTCGATATACCTACCAGGGGACTTATGGGGCTTCGAAGCAATTTGCTTACAGCAACACAGGGAGAAGCCGTTGTGGCTCATAGGTTTAAGGAATATCAACCTTATAAAGGCGATATAGATAATAGAACAAATGGCTCTTTGGTATCTCTTGAAACAGGGCAGGCAATAGCATATTCTATGAATAAACTGTTAGATAGAGGAAAGTTTTTTGTTGAACCAGGAGATGAAATATATGCCGGTCAGGTTGTTGGGGAACATACACGAGATAAGGATTTGAATGTTAATATATGTAAAACGAAGAAACTTACGAATGTACGTGCGGCAGGTAGTGATGAAAAGATAATCCTTCCTCCAGCAATAAAGTTCTCACTTGAGGAGGCTTTGGAGTATATTCAGGAAGATGAACTTGTCGAAGTTACGCCTCATCATATGAGAATTAGAAAAATACTGCTTGACCCTCTTGACAGAAAGAGAAAATCAGGTGATGAGGATTGATAATATAAAAGTTTTTATTACCTTTGCAGCCCTATGTCCTTTTTTGGTCTATGAAAAGCAATAATTTTATCATACCATTGAATGGATTGCATACCGGAAAGACTTATATCAACTGGCATGTAGGTAAAGAGTTCTTTGTCGAATTTGGCAATTCGGATATCATTGATGCCGATATTAAAGTATCTATAACAATAGATAAATCAGGTACTTATCTGGGTATAGATTGCAGTATTGTGGGAACGGTGGTTGTATCGTGTGATAGGTGTCTTGAGGAACTCTCCATCCCAGTCGATACTGTTGCACTCTTGAGTATAAAGTATGGTTCGGAGTCGACAGATACTGACAATAATGCTGAAAATGAGGGTAGGGAAGTGCTTTATCTTTCTGAGGATGAGGCTGAAATGAATATGGAACAGGTTATATATGATTATTCATTACTTGCTCTTCCAATGCATAAGGTACATAAAAGCGGAGATTGTAACCCAGTAGTCCTTAAGTATTTAGGCTTGAGTGAAGAATTGCCTGAAGGTGAGATTGCTAAAGTTGATAATGATGATAAATATAATCCTTTTGAAGTTCTAAAAGGATTGTTGTAAAATAAAAAGTGAAATAATATTTAAAAGTTTATAATAATGGCACATCCGAAACACAAACTCTCAAAGCAGAGAAGGGATAAAAGAAGAACGCACGATTTTGCTGCCGTTCCTACGCTTTCGACTTGCTCAAATTGCGGAGCAACTGTAATGTATCATAGGGTATGTCCCGAATGCGGATATTACAGAGGTCGTCAGATTATTGAAAAAAAGAGTGCTGAATAACTTTCAGTATATCGAAGTTTAACTTCTAACGGCCCGATAGTTCAACGGATAGAACGGAAGTTTCCTAAACTTTAAATAGAGGTTCGATTCCTCTTCGGGCTACAAGGATGCTCGGTTGTATTTACAGCCGGGCATCTTTGTAGTATCATATTTTAAACAAATAAATTTTAACGTTTTATATACTATTTGATATTATTAAAACGATTATATTAATTCTAATTATCAACATTATTATAGTTATTTATTATTATTGTTATTATTAGCGATTTGTTTTTTAAAAAATATATAAGTAGCTTATTTTAAGGGATATATCTATTATTCTTTATTAATGTTATCTATTCTTTAACATTTTAATTTATACATACAATAGTCATATATTGTGACATTAGTATTTAATATGATAAGTTATTTTTGCACGATAAGAAAAGCAAATTTTATATTGTCATATTATGAAAAACGTATTTATTAAGTTAATTGCATTATTTGGATTGACTGCACTTTTGTTCTCTTCCTGCAATAAGGGAGGATTAGATGCGCAGAAGCAAAAACCAAAAGGAACTGTAACAGTAGAATTAAAACACGGAAATGGATTTGTGTACTTTTCTTTCGCAGAAGGTAAGCAATTGGATCTGAAAAAAGGACAAACTCCAGGAGATAAAGATTGGGATGTCGCTTTTAGCAATATTAACGGAAAGACTAATCCTGCTGGTGCGGCTATGGAAACTATGTATACTGATTTTGATGGGGTAAAGTCAGTTGCACCGTTTTTAGGTAAAGCTCAGGATTATTTATGGAAAAAGAATATGGTCCATAAGGTTTATTCTATGGCAACTATGCCACCTGTTGTTGTTGAGGATTCATTTAATCCTTATCTAACTCACTGGTATCACTTTGAAGGTATGTCTATAGTTGTAAGTGATAAAGTTTATATCATTAAGACTGCAGATGGCGACTATGTTAAATTGAAATTTATTGATTGGAAAGGTAAAAAAGATGGTTGGGGCGATATTCAATTCAAATATGAATATATAGGTAAAACAGGTATCAATAAAGCTGTTGATGGAGAAGTGATTATAGAAAAGCATACTCCAGGAAAACTTGAAGAGGAATTAAAGTCATTTAAATCAATTAAATATCTTACTATTAATTCTGGAGACTTCAATGACGATGATGTTCAGGCTGTAAAGAAACTTAAACAACCTCTCGAACTCCTTGATTTGAGCCGTATCTCATTTGCCTTTGAAAATGAGGATAAAGGTTTCAAGGATTGCAAAACAATCAAGAAACTTATCCTTCCGGCTACATTGACTACAACAGGAGGTAACTGGCCTTGGTTTGGTTATATGTCAAACTTGAATGAGGTTATTTTCTCTGGAAATTCTTTGGAAAGTGTTTCTGACAATGCCTTTACAATGTGTCCAAACCTTGAGACAGTAGTTTTCCCTAATTCTGTTGAAGTTTTATCTGAAAAAGTATTCTTTGGTTGTAAAAAACTCAAATATGTAGTACTGCCTTCCAATATTACAGATATACCAAATGAGTTTTTTTTCAATTGTAGGGAACTGGAAACTATAAGGATACCAGCTTCTGTAAAGAGGTTTACAACTTCAGCCTTATGTTACTGTAAAAAATTGAATAAAATTATCTTTGAAGGCAAAAATCCACCTGAAATTTCATATAAGCCATATAATGGTTTGGAAGATTTGACATGGGATGATAAGGAAACTAATAAACCAGTACTTAAATTCTATGTACCTAAGGGAAGTCTTGATTCTTATATTAAAGCCTTTGGGTTTCAGGATGATGCTAAACCGTATTTCGTTGAATATTAATATAATATTTATATAATAATTATTGCATCGGGAGATGATGTTTAATAGACAGACTTCCCCGATGCTTTTTTAGTAGTGATTTAATAGATGATGAAAATGAATATATATAGTATCCTAATGGTCGGACTTGCAACCGTACTTTCATGCAATAAGAATACTATCAAAGAGAATTATAAACCTGCTACTGTCAAAGAAGTTACTTCTTACTTTACTTCTGTGTGGGATAATCCTTTCCCTCAGGATGCTCCTGCGGGTATGTATAAGACATCCTTTGATGTGAAAGAGCTTTCACATAGACGTGATAGCCTGTGGTCAATTTGGAAAAATACTCATATAGGTAAGGTTGAAGCTTCTGAATTGTTTGGTTTAACAAAAATCTATAAAGAGCCTGTATGGGATATTCCAGAAGGTGAGAAGATGAAGTTATATATATTTGCTAAAGGTGATAAACCAGAGGGTGGGTATCCGATGATTATAAACCTTCATGGTGGGGGAATGTATCCGGAAGAGAAAGAGGCTTGGAGCAGCCCTATTAATAGTCAGGAATTTCAAACTGCATACTATTTGGCATACTCCAAATATGATGAAAAAGAACCTGTGATTTATTTTATTCCTCGTATGCCTGATGACCGTAAGGGTCGGTGGTATTTTTATCCAAAGAGAGTGGCATTCAGAAGAGCTTTCCAACTTGGAGTCCTTAGCGGCCTTGTAAATCCAGACCGTGTATATGTAATGGGTATATCTGAAGGTGGTTATGGGAGCCTTCGTCTCGGACTTTTTATGCCTGATTATTTCGCAGGTGTTGGACCAATGGCAGGGGCAGAATCTGTGCAAACGCATGCTAAAAATTTGAGAAATGTAGCTTTCCGTATGGAAGTAGGAGAATATGATTTAGGATATACCAGAAGTGCCTTTGCTTATAAATGGAAGTATGAGATGGAAAAGTTAAAGGAGCAAAATCCCAATGATTTTGTTCATGAAGTAAATATTCAGGAAGGGCGTGATCATGGAATAGATTATACACTTGTTTCTCCTTGGCTTGTAAAGCATAAAAGACGCACATATCCTGAAAGGATAACTTATGAATATTATGACTTGGACGGTCATAACAGTTATTCTCCAGGAGTTTATTATTTAGGTTTCCGTAATATTAAGCCTGTAAAAAACAGCAGTATTACTTTTGACTTGACACATTCAGGAAATGAGTATAATGTGACTACAAGCAAAAATAATGAGGAAATATCAGGTTCTTTTGACATTTATATTGACAAAGTGGATTTTTCCAAACCTGTTAAGGTAACTTATAACGGGAAAGTGGTTTTTGATGATAAAGTTGTTCTGAATGATGGTGTGATTGCTGAATCCATTGCTTTATTCGGTGATCCAAAAAGAATTTTTGCAGCCAAAGTAACCATTAACCTTAAATGATGCTTAAAAATATTCATTATATTTGCAACTTGTAGTACTTGATGGTTTCGGTTGCATGCCGGTAATTAATAATGAATAAGAATAGCCTTATAATAAGTATTGTGGCATTGGCAGTCCTTTTTGCGGTTGTCGTTGTATCTCTTATATTCTTATACTCTAATCCTTTGGATAAGGTTCGGAAAATTCCTTCTTCTATTACTATTGCCTCCACTGATGATAGTTCGGAGGCAGTTGTTGTTAAAGAGGATACAATAATTACCAGTGAGCAGAAGGACAGCATCATTCATGAAAATACAAATATTAATGTAAGCTCTGGTCCGTTTAAGGTTAAAAACAGTGCTACTAGTCGCATTAATCTTTTTGGTCAGAAACAGGATATGAGTTTGTATCTTAATGAAGAAGATGGCAAGGAAATATGGAATAAGCCATTTTCTTCATTGATTTGTGGAAAGGCTAATACTATTGATTATTATGCAAATGGGAAATTACAGATTTTATTTGCCTCAGGATCAAAACTCTATCTTATTGATAGATTGGGTAGATTTGTAAGTGGTTTTCCTGTGGATTTGCATAAGCCTATAAAATTAGGTCCCAACGTATATGATTTCACAGGTGCCAAGGGATATAATGTAGTAGTCCTTCATGAAGATAATACAATAGAAATGTATGATTTACATGGACATAGACCATCATGGTGGAAGGGCATAATTCCTTCAGGTGTGCCTGTTTCCCTTCCAGAACTTTTCTCTAAAAATGGTAAAAAATATTGGTCGGTTAATACATCAGACAAAAAGAATGTGTATGATTTTTGTGGCGGAGGACCGATTGTAAATTTCGAATAATAGAACTTTAAACAGAAAATAAATAATTTATGGAATTTTCTTCAGTAAACAAGCTGTTTGAAAAGAGCTTTCAAGAGAATTGGGACCGCCCTGCCCTTTCTAATTATCAGGGTGTTACTCTATTTTATAGGGATGTTGCACGTAGGATTGCAAAACTCCATATTGCATTTGAACAATGCGGTTTGAAAAGGGGAGATAAGGTTGCTATTTGTTCAAAAAATCAGGCTAACTGGGGTGTAAGTTTTCTTGCTGCAATGACTTACGGAGCCATTCCAGTACCTATTTTACATGAGTTTAAGGCTGGAAATATTCACTATCTTGTAAATCATTCAGAGGCTAAGGTTCTTTTTGTAGATGATGTTATATGGGAAGGTCTTACACCAGAAGAGATGCCGGATCTTTCTGTTATTGTGCAGATAAATACATTTAAATTTTTGTATGCAAAGAATACTGTACTAAGAGAAATAAGAGAACATCTTAATGAAAGTTTCGGAAAACGTTATCCTGATAATTTCGGTCCAGAAGATTTGAACTATTATGCCGATTCAGCAGATGAATTAGCTATAATTAATTATACATCGGGAACATCAGGATTTTCAAAAGGAGTAATGATACCATATAGGGCTATTTATTCTAATATTATGTTTGCACGTGTTGCAGAGCCACTTATTAATAATACTTCCAATGTTGTATCTATGCTTCCTACAGCTCATATGTATGGTATGATGTTCGAATTTCTCTTTGAAATGACAGTAGGAGCTCATGTTCATTTCCTTACAAGAGTACCAAGTCCTAAGGTGATTTTACAGGCTTTTGCAGAGATTAAACCGAATATTATAATTGCTGTTCCTTTGATAATCGAAAAAATTTATAAGTCAAAACTGAAACCGATTATCGATAAGAATAAATTATTTATGAAACTTCCAATTTTGGACAAGATGATACAGAAAAAATTCTGTACCGAACTTGTAAATACTTTTGGAGGAAATTTTGAAGAAATAATTTTAGGTGGGGCGGCATTTAATCCGGAAGTTGAAAATTTCTTCCATACTATAGGCTTTCCTTATACAGTAGGTTATGGTATGACAGAAACAGCCCCTATTATAGCCTATGCTCATTGGAATGAAACCCGTGTAAATTCCTGCGGCAAACCTGCCCTAAATATGAAAGTCAGAATTGATTCAGCGGATCCACGTCACATTCCAGGAGAAGTTCAAGTGTCTGGCCCTAATGTATTCTTGGGTTATTTTAAAAATGAGGAAGCTACAAAGTCTTCATTTACGGATGACGGTTGGTTCAAGACTGGGGATATGGGAGTTATTGATGATGATGGGTATATCTATTTAAGAGGTCGTTCTAAATGTATGATTTTGGGGCCAAGCGGACAGAATATATATCCAGAAGAGTTGGAGGCTGTTATTAATAATGTTACTTATGTTGTTGATTCTTTGGTGATTGAAGACAATGGAAGTCTGATTGCATTAGTTTACCCAGATTATCATCTTGGCGAATTAGACGGTCTCTCACGTACAGATCTTGAAGCACGACTTGAAAGTGCCCTTCATGTTATAAATACAGAAGTTCCTAATTATGCACAAATAAAGAAAATGGAATTTTTGCCTGAAGACTTTGAAAGGACACCTAAGAGGAGTATAAAAAGGTATCTCTATCAGAGAAATTAATACTATGTCGGTAAATAAATTTGACAATAGTTACATGGAAATGGCTCTCATCTGGGCTAAAAATTCTTACTGTAAAAGGCGTAAGGTGGGAGCTCTTTTGGTGAAAGACCGAATGATTATTTCAGATGGCTATAATGGTACTCCAGCTGGATTTGAAAATATATGTGAAGATGAAACTGGGGCTACAAAGCCGTATGTGCTTCATGCTGAAGCAAATGCAATATCAAAAATTGCCAAATCTGGAAACAGTAGTGAAGGAGCTACATTATATGTGACTGCCTCTCCATGTTTGGAATGTGCAAAACTTATAATTCAGTCAGGAATAAAGAGAGTAGTCTATAGGGATGAATATCGTCTTAAGGACGGAATAGAACTGTTGGAAAGAGCAGGGGTGGAAATTGTTAAATTAGATAATGCCGATAATAATGAATAAAAATAATAAGGAAAGTCTGCTTATAGCTGGTTTGGGTATAGTATTAGGCATACTTCTTACCGTAGTCGGTTCTGGGATTGTATCCAAGGTAAAACATACTGCACAAATACAATCTGGAGATTGGGGTAAATTGAACCTTATACTTAATGAGGTGAAAAATAATTATGTTGATACTATAGATGAGAATATGGTTACAGATGCTGCAGTGACTGCTGTGCTTGCAAAATTAGATCCTCACTCTATATATCTTCCCCCTGCTGAATTGGAAAGTTCAGAAAGTGAACTTGCTGGTAATTTTGATGGAATTGGTATACAGTTTAATGTACCTAATGATACAGCAATAGTGTTGGAAGTATTACCTGGAGGTCCATCTGAAAAGGTAGGACTGATGAAAGGGGACAGAATACTAAAGGTTGATGATAAGGTAATAGCTGGAGTTAAATTTCCTCAGGACAGCATGGTTAGAAGGATGAAAGGACCCTCAGGTAGTAAAGTGAAAATCACTGTGCAACGTGAAGGAAACAGGATACCTTTTGATATTACGAGAGGAAAAATCCCTATTCATTGTGTGGATGCCTCATTTATGATTAATGACACTATTGCCTATTTGAGATTGTCAAAATTTAGCAGAAACACATATGAAGAAGTTTCGGCCGCAACCCAAAAACTTCTTTCTGAGGGGATGAAGAAACTTATTTTTGACTTGAGGGACAATACAGGTGGATATTTAGATCAGGCTCTAAAACTTGCCAATATGTTTCTTGATAAAGGTGACGAAATTGTATACCTGAAAGGCAGAAACCGAAAGAAAGAAGATTATAAGGCTGATGGGCGTGGTACATTGAAAGACATAGTGTTATATGTATTAATTAATGAGTCATCTGCTTCTTCGAGTGAAATTTTTGCTGGAGCTATACAGGATAATGATAGGGGAATTGTGTTTGGACGGAGGTCTTTTGGAAAAGGTTTGGTACAGGAACCGATATATTTTACTGATGGTTCAGGCATTAGGATTACTGTAGCGCGTTTTTACACTCCATCTGGACGTTGTATACAAAAGCCTTATTCTGGAGATGATTATAATTACGATATTTACAATCGTTGGGCTACTGGGGAAATGTTTAATAAGGATAGCATAAAAGTAGATAGTACAAAAGCCTATAAGACTGTGTCAGGACGTGTTGTATATGGTGGAGGAGGTATAATACCAGATGTTTTTGTCCCTATAGATACAACCAAAGCCTCAAAGTTTTTTATCAAGTGTAATAAAAAGGCGGTTCAAATGCGTTTTGCTTCCTATATTTTTGATAAGTATAGAAAAGAGTTATCAAATATTGATAATTATAAATCTCTTAATTCTTTCTTAGATAGATTAAATATTTCTGTATCATTCCCAGCATTTGCCTTATCAAGGGATGGTATACGTCTTTCTCCAGGGGAGTGGAAACAGACAGAATCGTATTTATTGCCGCAGATTAAAGCATTAATAGCAAGGTATAGCCGCCTTGGCGAAGATGCTTTTTACAAATTGTATCTACCTGTGGATGACGTGGCTCAGACTGCTATAAAGTATAAATCAAATTAGAATTATCCAGTTTTGTTTTAATTTCCATTGTGTATCATACTTATTTGATGTAAATACCAAATAAGTATGATATTTTTCTTTAATACTACCTACTTTTTGGTATTGTACAGTATATAACGAAAATATACATTAGCGGTTCATAAAAGTCATTTTTGATGAACCGTATTTTAGTAATTATCTTTTCTGTTTTGCTATTGTATTTGCCTGATCTTAAGGCAAATGATAAGTACAATGGCAAGGTTATGGATTCTAAATCCTATGAACCGATAGCAGGTGCTGTCGTAAAGTTATCAGGTACCGGAGTATGGACAGTGTCCAAATCAGATGGAGTTTTTGAATTGCCTAAATCTAAAACGACAAGTGATTCTGTGATGCTTGAAATTTCTTGTTTGGGATATAAAAAATCTAAGTTTAAACTTCGGAAAGATGGCATTTACGTGCTTACCCCTAAGGCTTTTGCAATTAATGAAGTTGTAGTAACGGCAACCGAAAGCAAGGGACTTACGAGTGTGTCAAGGATAGGAGAAGATGCAATTAGCCATATACAGCCTTCGGGTTTTGCTGATTTGCTTGAACTCCTGCCAGGAGGTCGTTCTATAGATCCAAACTTCGGTAGACCTCAAACGATAAACCTTAGAAGTGCTGGAGGATATTCATCTACTTCTGCCCTTGGAACGAAGTTTATATTGGATGGGGCGAGTATAGAGAATGATGCCAATATGCAATATACTCCTTCATATAGTATGATGGGTTCTACATATGTAAACAACGGTATGGATATGAGAACCCTTACAACAGAGGATATAGAATATGTTGATGTAATAAGGGGAATACCTTCAGTTACGTATGGAGATCTAACGTCAGGGGTTATAAATATAAAACGTAGAAGTGGAGGTAACGATTTAAGAGCGAGGTTTAAAGCCGATATGACCAGTAAATTGCTTTATATGGCAAAGGATTTTGAGACTAAGTCCAAAAATAAATTTACATCAAATCTAAGCCTTAATATTTTTGATTCAAGGGTTGATCCCCGTAACCTTCGCCAAAATTATAAGAGGGCCACTGGAAGTTTAAGGATAGGAAAGACGTGGTTTGATGATTCCAGGCAATATATCTATAGATTAAATTGGAATACTGACTATACGGGTTCTTTTGATGATCAGAAAGATGACCGTGATATTGATAGGGGTTATAAGAGGGCAGTTGAAACATATAAGTCTTCATATAACAGGTTTATGACGGCTCTTGATTTTTCTATTAATTCCAAAAAACCTGGACGTTTTTTTAGAACTTTTAATTTTAAATCTTCATTTTCTTATGCAAAAGATATTATAGATAGATGGAGGTTTATAGCTGGAGGTTCGGAACCACTTTCGGCATCCAAAGAAGCAGGAGAGTTCGATGCTATAATTCCACCGTCACAGTACGATGCTACGCTTGTGGTTGAAGGTCTTCCTTTTTATGGAAATATTGTAGCCTCATCTTCTTTTATGAAAAAAACAGGAGCTTTTGAACACCGTTTTAATGTAGGGGCAGAGTGGAAAATGGCGAAAAATTATGGACGTGGAAGTATATTTGATGTTATGCGTCCTTTTTCTCCTCGAACTATTAAGGATATAAGACCGAGGGTATATAGGGATATTCCTGCTTTGCAACAGGTTGCGACCTATCTTGAATATAGGCAGAAAGTTACATTTTGGGGCTTTTGTACTGAAGCGGCTTTTGGGGTTCGTGGCGGTATGATGGGAAATATTGGTAAAGGTTATTTCCTGCAGTGGAAACCATATGTAGAGCCACGTGTAAACGTACGTGTAGATATGCCTGCAATAACAATTTCTGGAAAAAAGGCGGAATTTGGGATATATGGAGGTTTCGGCTTGCATCGAAAGTTCCCTACAATGCAGCAACTTCATCCAGATGTTTTATATGAAGATCTGCCACAGTTCAATTATTGGAGTAATAATGAGAATTTTAGAAGGGTAAATATGTTGGTATGTAAAATAAATCCTACAAACAAAGGATTGTATGCAGCAACTAATATTAAGTGGGAGACAGGTGGAGATATTCATTGGAACGGATATAGTTTTGCACTCGATTATTTTAAGGAAGATATGACATCAGGTTTTAGAAATGCTACATCATATCATAGAGTTTTATTTAAAGACTATGATGAAAGCAAGGTAGATTCTGATGAACTTACAGGGCCTCCTGATTTGGGAGACATTCCATATCAATTGGATACAGCTATTTTGGGCTATTCTTTTCTTAATAATGGAAGTAGAAATACAAAGGAAGGGATTGAGTTGACTTTTTCAACTAAACGTATTAAACCTCTCGCAACAAGGCTTACAATAAATGGCGCTTGGTTTAGGACAAGATACTCAAACAGTATTCCGGAATACTATTGGCCGAATGTGAATCTTAAAGGGAAACGCTATCCGTACATAGGACTTTATGATATTACTGAAAAGACTGAATATGAGTATTTTAATACAAATTTTATGTTTGATACCTATATACAGAAATTAGGACTTATTTTCTCTACCTCGTTCCAATGTCTGTGGTATACAAGTAGGGATAATCTTCCATTAAACCCTATTCCTATTTCATATATAGATAAAAATTTAAAAAGTCATCCGTTTACAGAAGAGTCTGCCAAAAATGGAATATATGCTATTATGATTAGAGATTTTGCACAGGGGAAATTTTTTAAAGAAAAGATTCCTTTTAGTATGAATGTTAATTTGAAAGTTACTAAAAAGCTGTATGATGATAAAATAACCTGTTCGCTGTTTGTGAATAAAATATTCAGTGTAAACAAGGATTTCTATCTTTGGAAGCGTCTTCAACGTAGAAGTGTTCTTCCATATTTCGGAATGGAACTGTCATTTAAATTTTAGAAATTATGAGAATAAGAGTAATTGTTATAGGTATTATATTTTCCCTATGCAGTTGTACGGGAAAGATTGAAAATAATATATTTTGCAATCTTACTATGAAACTGAATATGGCTGATGGAAAAGTACCAGTGACGGTAACGGTGGATGAAACGATTACAGGTATAAAATTGAGAAATATTGAAACTGGAAGGGATTTTAAGTTTCCTATATTTAAGAATGGTGTAGGTACTGTAAAGCTATTGAAAGGGACATATATGATATCCTTTGATGGCGATGCTGTTTTTGAAGATGGAAGTATAAGAAGAGTGAGGAGTTTGGGACATAATGTCCCTGCAAAGGCAGTTTATCTTATTGGTGATAAAGAAAAAGTTGAAATTAATGTATTTTACTTGAAGTGATGAGCAGAATATTAAAAAATATCGCAGTTTCTCTGTGGCTTCTTTTTATTGCATCTCTTATATGCAGTTCCAAAGTTAGGAATGTTAAAAATTTGAATTTACGTTCGGTGCAGGAAATTTATGCAAATATGTTTGCTGCCGATTCAAGGGTGTTAGGTGATGATATTGCTGGAGGTTTTGCGTACAGTATGTATCCTAATTTATCAAAGATTAATTTTTCTTTTGGTCTAAATGATACTCAAAAGCCTCTTGATGAAAGAAATGGAAAAACCAATTTTAATGGCAGATTTGATGCAACATCTATTATTCAATTAAATCCTAAGATTAAATTGAGGGGTGGGGCAACTTATTCAAGGAGTGTAAAAAAATCAGTGAAGTGGAATTCTACTTCCGATTTTGAGTTCCTTTATCCATACTTTTTAGCAGATTCGGTAGGGGGTGACAGACATTATGAATATTACTCTTTTAATGGGGCTTATGCTCATACTGCCGGGAGATTATTCTATGCTTTCAGTGGCAAGTATAAAGCTTCTCATGAATGGGGCGAAGTGGACCCTCGTCCGAGAAACATTGTTTCAGATATGTCTTTATCTACATCAGTGGGATATAAGAGTAGGAAACATATGTTTTCATTAAACATGGCTTATAGAGTTTACAATCAAGATCAGAATATGCGTTTTGTAAATCCAGATGGTGCTAATGCCATAGAGTGGCATCTTACTGGAATAGGAAGTCATTATGCAAGATTTGCTGGTAACGGTATATATATATTTACTCGTTATGAAGGAAGAGGTTATACTGCGAATTTATTAATGCAGTCATTGTCAAAAACTGGTCTTAATGCAGGAATTACATATAATAATATTGCGATTAATAGATTGTTAGTTAATCAAAACTATACTCCTGCCACTAATTTATATAAGCATAGGGCAGAGACTTTTTTTACTTACAGGAGGCAGAGTGGAGGTCTTATTTATGGGGCTGAAGTTGCCGTTGCTGCTGGTTTTCATAGGGGAATTGAAAATATTAGTGATAATGGGATAACGGATAATTTCAAGGTCCTTGCAAGATTGCCTATGTATAAGGAAAATTTGTTTGATGGTAGAGTATCAGGTCTTGTACAAATGACGTGGAGGAGGTCTGCTGTTTATTTTTCTCCAGGTGTTGAATTTAATAGAAAGTTGGAAACTTATAAGTTCCCAGCAAAGTCTATGAGTATTGCAAGAGGAACTGGTAATTTAAAATGCGGTTTGATTTTTAGTATTGAAAAATGGCTGCTTCATATTGAGGAGAAACCTGTATATAGTTACTGCTATAAAAGTAAACTGGTTAATAATGATGAACTTATGGAGCCTGTTATTAGACGATGCTTGGATAGGCAGTTTCAGATTGAGGCTATGAATTTCTTTGCTAATAATATTCGTTTGTCTGTACAACGCCAGTTCCAAAAAATAGGTTCGCTTGGTCTTTCATTAAGTTGGACACATTCCAGATTTTTAGACGGCGTTAAAGGTGAAAATCTTTATGTATCAACATATTTAATTTTTTAATTTTTAAATGAATGAAAAGAATATCATTTATTTTAATCGGCCTGGCGGTTCTATTTGGCTGTCAGAAAGAAGAGGATTCAGTTTTACCTCTTAAACAAAAAACTGATTTAGCAATTAATGCAACGGCTTCTAATGAAGTGCGAGCTACTGCTTCATTCCAATCTGGAAAAGTAGTCATAAATCTGCCTGGTGCTATAGACTACAATGTTGTTATACCTGAAAGTGAAAAATGGCTTAATGTCATAAGTGTTAACAGCAGTTCAATTACCCTTAGTGTTGATGAAAATGCGACAACAGAGAACAGAAGTTGTCAAATAAGACTTGTCTCAAAGGATAGAGAACCTGTTAGAATACTTAATTTTACACAGTATACCCACGTTCCTCAGGCAGGAGATCTTATTATTGATGAGGTATATTTTATCGGTAATAAGATAAGAGATACTAAATTTAATGATGCTACTAAGGGCTGTCAGTACATCATTATAAAAAACAACTCTGATCATAGTGTCCTTGTTGGTGGGACGTTATTACTTATTGGTGAAATTCTCTCTGGTGCCGCAAGGCCTAATGTCTACTTTAAATATCCTCCGCAGGATGATTTCTTAGCTGTAAGTGATATTTTCCAGATTCCTGAAAATGGCAGTACATTAAAACCAGGAAAAACACTATTAATTGCTTTTGCTGCAAAGAATTTCAAATCTGAAAAAGAATCAGGACCTACAGGAAAGGATTTAAGTAAGGCTGATTATGAAATTTATGAAGAATCCAAAAATAAAATACAAGATACCGATAATCCTAATGTACCAAATATGTTGGTATGGGTTAAAAAGAGTTATAGTTATACTGTATTACA
>CAMQDS010000002.1 GCA_946999645.1 uncultured Bacteroidales bacterium | reverse complement strand
ATAAAAACGTTATAAATATCTCTTCCTAACACACTTGCATCTTATTAATTTTTTTTTGCAGGATGCGAATTTGTTTTTTAGTATATTTGTGATAGTATAACAATCGCCTTAATGGAAGGGAAAAACAATTTATTATGTCAATAAGTTCAAATAATTTAGAATTACCAAGTAAGAACAACACAGAATTTGAGCACTACGATTGTAGTACAAGTGAGTGTTGTGCTACTTCAAACCTTAAATCTTCAGATAAGACAATAATTATAATTCCCACATATAATGAAAAAGAAAACATAGAGAAGATGATACGAAAAATCTTTTCTATGGAAGAGGAATTCAACATTCTTATAATAGATGACAATTCTCCTGACGGTACCGCTGATATAGTTAAACGACTTCAACAACAATATTCAGGACGATTGTTTATTATTGAGCGACCAGGGAAAGCTGGGCTTGGTACTGCGTATATTGACGGTTTCAAATGGTCTCTTAATCATGGTTACGAGTACATATTTGAGATGGATGCAGACTTTTCACACAATCCAGATGACCTTCCAAAACTGCTTGAAGCATGCAAATCAGGAGCTGATTTAGCAATAGGTTCAAGATATTGTGACGGAGTAAGTGTAGTAAGATGGCCTATAGGTCGCATAATAATGTCTTATTACGCTTCTGTATATGTAAGAAAAATACTTAGAATGAAGGTATATGATTGTACAGCAGGATTTAAATGCTATAGAAGGAAGGTACTTGAGAAAATCAATCTTGATGCTATTTCTATGAAAGGATATGGATTCCAAATAGAAATGAAATATACCGCATTCAAATTGGGATTTAAACTTATCGAGGTTCCAATTATTTTTATAAACAGACGTGATGGGGTATCAAAAATGAGCAGCGGTATATTCGGAGAGGCCTTTTGGGGAGTAATTAAATTAAGATTAAAACATATTTTATCTAAATAACTATGCATCTAATACTTAAAAATGCCATTATAATTAATCCTGATAAAGTCAAAAAAGGGAGTTTGGAAATTAAAGGGAAATATATTGAGAATATTAAGTATGAAGATGATGATTTCAATTTTAAAGACAATATAGAATCTATTGATTTAGATGGACTTGCCATCATGGCAGGAGGTATAGATGCCCATGTGCATTTTAGGGAACCTGGCATGACTAATAAGGCTGATATTAATACCGAATCTAAGGCTGCTGTCCTTGGAGGTATTACGTCTTTCATGGATATGCCTAATACTAATCCTCCAGCCGTATCCCTTGAAGGTGTTAAGTCAAAATATCTTTTGGCTCAAAATAGATCATTCTGCAATTATGGGTTTCACATAGGTGCAACAAATACAAATTACGACCTTCTTAAAAATCTACCTTATAGCAATCAACGTGATTTTGCCGGGATAAAAGTATTCCTTGGAGCATCTACTGGAAATATGCTTGTAGATAATAATGCTTCTATTGATAATATTTTCAGTATCAGAGATATAGAAATAATGATACATAGTGAAGATCAATCTGTTATAGAAGAAGGTATGAAAGAGGCAAAGGCTCAGTTTGGAGAAAATATTCCTTTCTTATACCATCCTTATATTCGTTCAAGAAAAGCGTGTATCAAATCTACTGCAAAAGCCTTGGATTTGGCAATCAAGCATATGACAAGGTTGCATATTTTACATGTCACTACTAAGGAAGAAATTGAAATGATAAGGGCTGCTAAGTTACACAACCCGTTGATTACAGCAGAAACATCGGCTAACTATTTGTGGTTTTGCGACCAAGACTATGAAAAACTCGGTGGGCTTATAAAATGCAATCCTGCAATCAAGACAAAGGAGGATAGAGCCGCATTGCGTAAAGCAATTTTAGATGGAGTCATTGACACTATAGGCTCAGATCATGCCCCTCACCTATTAGAAGAAAAACAAAAACCATACATTTCATGTCCTTCAGGTATTCCTTCTATCGGACAATCCTTATCTGTAATTCTTACAATTGCATCTCAAGATAACATACCTCTTAGTAGGGTAAGTTCTCTAATGTCAGGCAAAGTTGCTGAAATGTTTAAAATCGATAGACGTGGCAAACTAACTCCAGGCGCATATGCAGACATCGTTGTATTTAACCCTAATGAAGAATTTATCGTCGGCAAGGATACAACTGTTTCTTCAAGTGCCGGTATATATTATAAATGCAAATGGAGTCCATACTATGGCACAAAGTTACGAGGTGCTATAAAAGCTGTATTTGTAAACGGTAAACAGATTTCTGATTCTAAAGGACTTATTGAAAATAAGCCTTTTGGTGAACAGCTGATTTTTAAGAATAACTAAATCACCTCTTACATAAAGGTAATTTGCAACTACTTTGAGAAAAAATGAGGCCCAAGCATGCAACTGTTATACCGCCCCATTGGATAGGAGATAATAATTCCTTTCCGAGCAAGAAGCCTGCAAAAGCAGTAACAATAGGAATCATAGCCATAAAAATACTTGATTTGGCAACTCCCAGGTGCTTTATAGATGCCGCCCACAATGAAAAGGCGATACTTGAACAAAACACAGAAAGAAATAATATAGAACGTATAACGTTCCAAGAAAGATAAATATTGGCATCAAAAGATTTTATACCTATTGAAAGAAAAAGAGGCAGTAAAAAAATTGAGCCAAATAAGAATTGATACATAACTATGACTTGAGGCTCATATGAGGAAGCTAAAACTTTTGTAAATGAAGCATGTGAAACCTCTGCCAACACAGCTAAAATCAAAAGAAGCACTCCCCATAAGAAGTATTTTCCAACTGAGGAAGCACAGACTGTGACCATAAAAAGACCTGCAAGACAAATTATTATACCAAGTATATTAAGAAAATTTACCTTTTCCTTAAAAAACAAAACTCCTGCTACAACTGAAAATATAGGAGTAGTGGCAATTATAAGAGAACTGTATGTAGGAGATTTAGTAAGATGTATACCATAAGTTTCACACACAAAGTATATGAATGGTTCAAACATCGATAACAGTATAAATCTTCCTATATCTTTCTTTTTTATTCTTATATTCTTTCCGAAAACAAGGTTTAGAATGAGTAGGATAATACCTGCTGTAAGAATCCTTATAAACACAAAATATTCTACAGGAATTCCTGCACGCAGTAGGCTATCACTCCATATATAAGACATTCCCCACAACAATATTGCTATGATAGAAAAAATATATATAATAAGAGTCTTTTTGGAAAATGCCATATAGTATTAAGTCAAAAGATTTGCGAAATTACACAAATTATTTTACAAATCTTAATGAAATTCTGTTTCTCTGTAAATCAATACCTATCACCATTACTGTTATGTGTTGGTGAAGCCTGAGATGATGCCCCTTCATCTGAGAAACATGTATAAGTCCGTTTATATGGACACCTATATCCACAAAAGCCCCAAAGGCAGTAATGTTCGTTACTATTCCTGGAATTTCCATATTTTCGTACAAGTCATCAATGGAATGTATATTTTCAGCAAAAGAGAACTCTACTGCTTCCTCGCGTGGATCTAATCCAGGCTTTGATAATTCTTTGATTATATCATTTATTGTAGGTATACCAAAATCTCCTTCAACGTATTTTTCAGGAACTATCTTGGCACAGAGTTCACTATTACCGACTAATTGCCCAGTATCCACACCAAGGTCTGAAGCCATCTTTTTTACTATATGATAACATTCTGGATGTACTGCCGAGTTATCGAGAGGATTAACTGCTCCTGCAATCCTTAAAAAACCTGCACACTGTTCAAAAACTTTAGTGCCGAGTCTTGGTACTTTCAGTAGTTCTTTTTTAGAAGAAAATCCTCCATTGGATGTTCTGTACTGAACTATAGACGAAGCGAGAGCAGCACCAATCCCTGATACATATTGTAATAGATAAGTACTTGAAGTATTTAAATTTACCCCAACAGCGTTCACACAACTTACAACTGTATTATCCAATTTTTCCTTTAATAGTTTCTGGTCTACGTCATATTGGTATTGACCTACGCCAAGGGATTTCGGATCTATCTTGACGAGTTCTGCAAGAGGGTCCATAAGTCTTCTTCCGATTGATACTGCGCCTCTTACTGTTACATCTTCATCTGGAAATTCTTGTCTTGCTGCTTCAGAAGCAGAATAAATAGATGCCCCGTCTTCGCTAACGACAAATACTTTACAACCAAGAGGCAGATTTATCATATGTATAAAACTCTCAGTTTCACGACTTGCCGTACCATTTCCTATAGCAATCGCTTGAATTTGGTAGTCTTTCAACATCCGCTCTACTGCAGCAATAGACTTAATCTTTTCATTTACAGGAGGATGAGGATATATAATTTCATTATAAAGAAGTTTACCGTTTTCATCAAGACATACTATTTTACACCCGTTTCTAAATCCAGGATCTATAGCCATCGTCCTTTTTTGACCAACTGGAGGGGCTAAAAGAAGTTGCTTAAGATTTTCTCCAAAAACATTTATGGATTCAATATCAGCCTTTTCTTTAAATTCTTTAATAATTTCATTGGTAATTGATGGAAGTAAAAGTCTTGAATAAGCATCATCGATAGCCCTTCTGATTATATCACCGATAGGTTTTGATGGATACTTATGCTCTTGACAAAAATCATAGTACAACTTATTACCACACTTTTGTGCATCAGAATCAATTTTTACAATAAGGAAACCCTCAGTTTGTCCTCTCAAAATAGCCAAAAGTCGGTGGGATGCTATTCTTGAAAGCGGTTCAGAATAGTCAAAATATTCCTTGTATTTCTGAGCCTCAGGAAGAGATGAAGCAGATGAAGTCACCTTTGATTGTATACGCCTCGTCCTGAATATCTGACGCAAAGTTCCTCTAACAGAAGCAGTTTCACTAAATTTTTCCGCTATAATATCACATACACCGTTTATAACATCATCTACAGTAGGTACTTTTTCATTGATAAATTTTTTTGCTTCTATGTATGGGTTATCTGATTTGATGTTATATATTTTATCTGCAAAAGCCTCTAACCCTGCCTCTTTAGCGATTGTTGCCCTTGTTCTTCTTTTGGGTTTATAAGGTAGATATAAATCTTCCAGTTCACTATTAATTAAGCAATTATCTATAGCAGACTGGAGTTCGACTGTCATCTTGCCTAAAGATGTAATTGTAGAAATTATTGAAGATTTACGCTTTTCCATTTCATCAAAAACATCTGTTAAGTGCTTTATTTGAGCAACTTGTACGTCATCAAGTCCACCTGTACGTTCTTTACGGTATCTGCTTATGAATGGTATTGTATTTCCTTCCATAAAGAGAGTAACACAATTTTCCACTTGCCAGACCTTTATATCAAGTTCTGATGCTATATTTTTTAAATATATTTCTTTCATAGACTTGTATTATCAATCCTGAGATAATTCCTTTAATTCATTTCGATATGCAGAGAAAATTTTAGATTTAGACACAAAACCGACATATGTTCTGTCTTCTTTTATAACTGGCAGATTCCAGGCATCTGTTTTCTCAAACTTATGCATAACACTATCCATCTTCTCATTTTCATAAACATATTCAGGTGCCGACCTCATATAGTTATAAACGTGCTGTGTGTTATATAATTCAGTAAGAAACATATCCTTACGGACATCTTCAAGAAAGACATAGCCTTGAAAATGATATGAGGAATCTACGACAGGAAAAATATTTCTGACTGAATTTGAAATTATATTCACAAATTCGCCTAATGTAGCATCTATGGAAACAGTACTGAAATTGGTCTCAATAAGATCAGATGTTTTTAGTAAAGTCAGTACGGACTTGTCACTATTATGTGTAAGTAATTCTCCTGTATGTGCTATACGTTTTGTATATATTGAATATTTTTCAACCAATCTTATTGTACCGAATGAGATAGTAGAGGTCATAATAAGAGGCACCAGTAATTCATATCCGCCTGTAATCTCTGCAATAAGGAAAATTGCTGTCATCGGTGCCTGCATTACACCAGCCATCAGCCCTGCCATGCCTACAAGTACAAAGTTTTGTTCAGGGACTGTGAAAGAAGTCCCGGCAAATAAGAGATTAATAATTCGTGCCAAAACAAAACCAGCTACTGCCCCTACAAAAAGTGTTGGACCAAAAGTTCCTCCTACTCCTCCTCCGGCATTAGTAAATGTCATTGAAAACACCTTTAACAATAATATCAAACTGAAAAATATCGGTATCCCCCATGGCTTATTTAACATAAATGATAAAATAGTCTTCCCTGTATAGTCTATATCACCCCCATTTAACAATGGGAAAAGATAATTGTACCCTTCACCATAGAGGGGAGGAAATAGGAAAATAAGAAGTCCTAAACCGACAGCACATATAGCCCACTTGACATAAGGATTTTTCAAATGTCCAATAAAATCTTCAAGCCATAATGTCGTTCTAATAAAATATAAGGAACAAGTTCCGCAAAAAATACCAAGCAATAAGTAGAATGGTATGTTATTCAAATTAAATGGAGATATTGTACATTGGAACGGTAGAGAATCTCCAATAAATATATAAGATACCACAGTAGCAGAAACAGTTGAGAGCAATAGCGGCATCATTGATGTCATTGAGATATTAAACAAAAGTATCTCAAGTGTAAACAATACTCCAGCAAGTGGGGCTTTAAATATACCTGCTATGGCTCCAGCGGCACCACAACCAAGAAGTATTGTCATGTTTCTATATGACATCCCCATATACCTGGCAATGTTAGAGCCTATTGCTGCGCCTGTATATACAATAGGGGCCTCTGCTCCAACAGAGCCACCAAATCCAATGGTAAGTGAACTTGTCAAAATGGAAGACCACATATTGTGAGCCTTAATTTTAGACTCATTCTTTGATACAGCCACCAATACCTTTGTTACACCATGTCCTATCTTATCCTTAATTACATATTTGAGTAACAATAAGGATAATAACATTCCTGTCCCTGGATAAATAAGTAACAAAAAATTGTCAGTTGAATTATTAAACCAGGATACCAGAAAGTGATGAATGTTTCTTACTATGACTGTAAGTATGACGGCTGCAAGTCCGCTTGCTACACCTATTATTAGAGAAAGAATAAGCAGTAAATTCTTCTCTGGTATTTTACTGATAAGATTTTTAACTTTTTTAAACAATTCCGTCATAGTGCAAATATAATAAATCCGCCGGCAAAATAAATTACCGGCGGATTTTAATTTAATAGATACAGGCAATTTTATGCATCTGCACCTTCATCTTCATTTGTTGAATATTGACCTATATTATCGTCAGGCAACTCATCCGTATTATCATCTCCCGCTCCTGAGGTGGAAGCACTATCGGAAGCTTCATCTTCTCCCTCTAACCACCTTTCAATATCCTCAATATCGTCCGTTTTTACTTTAATACGTACAAGAGAAATAGCATCCTCTGTTTCTACTGTAACAGCATAAAAACTTGTCCCATCAGGCTTGTCATATTTTACAAGATCAGGGAAATAATCATTAAAGCCTCTCGGATATTTTTCTGCAAATGCAGCTGAAAGTGCGGGAGACATATTCTCATAACTAACGACTGTTCTCTTTTTATTAGATGATAACATCTCGGCAAAAATTATTGTTTTTGATACTTCTATATTTTTGCTGCAATATTAGGATATTTTTCTTAATAGCAACAACATATTTCAATAAAATTTAAGAAAAAAACTGCATAAAACGATTTTACATTCTATCAGGAAGTTCTATTCCTAAAATTCCCATAGCCTTTACCAAAACTTTTGCAAGTGTATCAATCAAACACAGACGGTATTTTCTCAACTCGATGTCTTCTTCTTTTAATATCTGTGTATCATGGTAATACCTGTTAAAATCCTTTGCAAGGTCGTAAGAATAATTGGCAACTACTGAAGGAGCAAGTGCAGACGCAGCTTCTTCAAGTTTGGAAGGGTAAAGATTTAGTAGTTTTACAAGCCTTATTTCTGTGTCAGAAGGTTTTATGGATGAACGTATCTCATTTGCAGAGTAGTCAATCCCCTGTTCTTTAGCCTTTCTAAGTATGGATTTTATTCTTGCATGAGTATATTGTATAAAAGGACCGGTGTTTCCATTGAAGTCTATAGATTCTTTAGGATTAAATAACATCGTCTTCTTTGGATCGACTTTTATTATAAAATATTTCAATGCCCCTAATCCTATAATACGGAAAAGTTTTTCCTGCTCTTCACTGCTCATATCTTCAAGTTTTCCAGACTCAATAGATGTATTTTTTGCCTCCTCAAACATCTTCTGCATTAGGTCATCAGCATCTACTACAGTACCTTCTCTTGATTTCATCTTGCCCTCTGGTAATTCTACCATACCATAAGACAAATGGAAAATATTATCTGCCCAGGCAAATCCAAGTTTCTTTAATATAAGTTTAAGTACCTGAAAATGATAATCCTGTTCATTTCCAACTACATATATATGAGAATCGAGTTTGTATTCAGCAAACCTCTTCTCCGCAGTTCCAAGATCCTGAGTAATATATACCGATGTTCCATCACTTCTTAATACAAGTTTTCTGTCCAAACCGTCTTCAGTCAAATCACACCAAACGGAACCATCTTTATCTTTTTGGAATACCCCCATTTCCAATCCCTTTGCAACAAGTTCTTTACCAAGCAAATAGTTATTGGATTCATAATCTACCTTATCGAACTTAATACCTAAAGTAGAATATGTAGCATCAAAGCCTTCGAACACCCATGAATTCATCATTTTCCAAAGTTCTCGTACTTCCTTGTCTCCTGTTTCCCATTTAACAAGCATATCATGAGCTTCTTTCATACATGGTGCTTCTTTTTCTGCCTGTTCTTCAGACATTCCAGCATCTGTCAATTCTTTAACCTGCTTTTTAAGCAAATTACTGAAAGCAACATAGCAGTCCCCTACTAAGTGATCTCCTTTTTTACCCGTACTTTGAGGAGTTGCCCCATTGAACAATAGTTTCCAGGCAAGCATTGACTTACAGATATGTATACCCCTATCATTGACAAGAGTAGCACGTATTACATTGTTACCAACTGCTTTAAGTAATTTAGATACGGAATCTCCAAGTAAATTATTTCTTATATGTCCAAGATGCAGAGGTTTATTGGTATTTGGAGAAGAAAACTCTACCATTATATTTTTCCCATTAGATGGGAATACACCAAAATTTTCATCTCCTGAAATTTCCTTAAAAAGACCATTCCAATATACATCAGAGAAAAGGATATTCAGAAAGCCCTTTACAGAGTTATAATCTGCAATTTCCGGAACATTGGTCTTTAACCATTCCCCAATCGTATTGGATGTATTTTCCGGTGATGAGTGAGATATTTTGGCAAGCGGAAAAGTAACAAGGGTATAATCTCCTTCAAATTCTTTTCTTGTCACTTGTACCTGAAGTTCATCGGGTTTTACTTCAACATTATAAATAGCCTTTATGGCTTCTGAAGCCTTATTTTGTATGTATATTTCTGGTTTCATTATCCTAAATATCCTTTTAATAATCTACTTCTTGACGGACTTTTCAATCTCCTTATTGCCTTTTCCTTTATCTGACGAACTCTCTCCCTTGTAAGCCCGAACCTCTCACCTATTTCTTCAAGAGTCATTTCCTGACATCCTATACCAAAAAATGACTTTATTATTTCTCTTTCACGACCAGACAATGTAGATAAGGCACGCTCAATTTCCGTAGATAAAGATTCATTTACAAGCCCTCTATCAGCACTCGGAGAATCATCATTTGGCAGGACATCCAAAAGGCTGTTATCTTCACCCTCAACAAAAGGAGCATCCACGGACACATGCCTTCCTGATACTCTTAGCGTATCGGAAATCTTGTCTTTAGGCACATCTATCATTTCTGACAATTCCTCGCTCGAAGGTTGTCTTTCATTTTCTTGCTCGAATTTTGATAAAGCTTTATTTATTTTATTTAATGAACCAACCTGGTTTAAAGGCAGTCTTACAATTCTTGATTGCTCTGCAAGTGCTTGCAATATAGATTGACGAATCCACCATACAGCATAAGAAATAAATTTAAAGCCTCTTGTTTCATCAAACTTTTCAGCAGCCTTAATAAGTCCTAAATTTCCCTCATTTATAAGATCTGGCAGACTTAAGCCTTGATTTTGATATTGTTTTGCAACAGAAACGACAAACCTAAGATTAGCTCTTGTAAGTTTCTCTAAAGCGACCTGATCTCCATTTCTAATTCGTTGTGCCAATTCCACTTCTTCTTCTGGAGTAACCAACTCCTCACGACCAATCTCTTGTAGATACTTGTCTAAAGAAGCACTTTCACGATTGGTAATCGACTTTGTAATTTTAAGTTGTCTCATATATTATTTATAATTTTCTACACAAAAATCCCATCGGACAGGATATAGACCTTCCCCGATGGGAATATATTACTCTATCTGAGTAATCGCTACTCCTTGCCGAAAGCAAAGTATGAGGTTCTTCCCAATGCATCTAAACCTGACACATACACTCCCCTTCTGCTCTTCTTCGCAAGTGCTATGACATCTTCGGCCTTGCTTACAGGTTCATCGTTAATATATTGTATTATAAAACCTTCTGTAGCACCAGCATCCTGCATTTTTCCAAGACCTATAGCGACTACCTCAACGCCCTTCTTAATGCCATATTTAGATAACGTCTCTTTGGAAGCAGTCCTTATCTTAGCACCATAGAAAGCTATTGTCCCGTCAACATCAACTGTACCTGTAGCCAACGCATCTCCTTGGAATGTAACCTTGACTTTCTTTTCCTTTCCATCCCTATATAAGGTAAAGGTTGCAACATCTCCTGGGTGGAAACTATTAACCTTTTCTTGTAATGATGCAGCAGTACTGATTTCTGTTGAGTCAATGGCTGTTATAATATCTTTTGCCTTAATTCCAGCCTTATCAGCAGCACTTCCTTTCAAAACCTCGTCTATATATACGCCTTTTTCAAAAGAAAGTTTCATTTTATCTGCAATTTCATCTGTCATAGTTGCCATTGTAACACCAAGTTTTGCTCTTCTTACAGATCCAAAATCTATTAAGTCATCAACTATTTTTTTGACAATGTTGACAGGGACAGCGAAGGAATATCCAGAATAGGCTCCTGTCTGAGAAACTATTGCTGTATTTATGCCTACAAGTTCTCCTTTCTTATTAACCAGGGCGCCTCCAGAGTTTCCGGGATTAACAGCCGCATCTGTCTGGATAAATGATTCTATTTTAAATTCTCCCCTTTCAGGCATAGATCTTCCCTTTGCACTTACTATTCCAGCCGTAATTGTGCCTTTGAGTTGTTCTCCGAGGGGGCTACCTATAGCAAGCACCCATTCGCCAAGCCTTAGATTATCCGAGTTGCCAAATTCAAGATACGGCAATCCAGAAGCCTCAATTTTAAGTAAAGCGACATCTGTGGCAGGATCGGTTCCAATTATCTTTGCTTCATATTTTTTATTATTATTCAAAGTTATTTCGACCTTTGTAGCATTGGCGATAACGTGATTATTTGTAACTATATAGCCATCTGAACTTATAATAACACCAGAACCGCTTCCATGTTGTATCCTTTCTGTAGGCTGACTGTCTCCGAAACCGAAAAAGTATTTCAAAAGCGGATCTATTTGATATTGTTGCATAGATTTGACTGTGACCTCAACGTAAACAACAGCATCCACAGCAGATTCTGCAGCATACGTTAGATCCGGGAAATCTGTATCAGTCAAGTTGACAGTTTTGTAAAGTTTATTACCGGAAGTTTCTTTAGACATAATACCTCCACCTGTATTATCACAGGCTCTTACTACTCCAAAAGCAGTAAGGCAAGCTAAAACAACAGAAACCAAAACTGTTAATATCCCATTTTTCATAATATTTATTTTTTAATTAATAATCAAATAAACATACCATACAAAGGCACATTTGCGTCGATCAGAAAAATCAAAATATATGCCAAATGTCAAAAAAATAATTGTTACCTTTGTTTCACTTGCGTTTATACCTATTAGGTAATGACGCTGATTTATAAGAAGTTTAACTATAAGATATATCGATATTTATATGAAACTGGTTGTGTCAAGTTCAGAACTTTTGAAAGGTATACTTACGGTATCTAAGGCTATACCGACGAAAGCAGCTGAAGCTATCCTCGAAGACTATCTTTTTGTACTGAAGGGAAATACTTTGGAGATTACCGCATCAGATATGGAGATAACTCTGAAAACAGAGATTGAAGTAGAAAATACTGAAGAAGAAGGCAGAATTGCAGTTCCTGCAAGGCAGATAACAGACCTTCTAAAAGAACTTCCTGATCAACCTATAACGATAAGTACAAAAGGTGCAAACTCGTTTGAATGCGCATGGTCGAGCGGAGCATCTACGCTTCCTTATTTTAACCCTGATGACTACCCTCAAATACAAACAGCAGGGGAAGATGCAGTATCTGTCGAGTTTCCTGCCCAGACACTTTACGATGGTATAGGAAGCACCATATATGCTTCTTCAGACGAAGAAAGCCGACCGGTTATGAATTCTATATTCTTCGATATAAAGCCAAATATAACTACTCTTGTAGCATCAGATCTTCAAAAACTTATTTGCTATACAGCAATTGACATAAAGACTCCTGGAGAAGCATCTTTTATACTTAATAAAAGACATGCTGGAGTACTTAGATCAATTATCAGTAAGGATACAGAAAATGTAAAAGTAATTTTTGACTCCAAAACAGCAGTTTTCCGTTTTGGAAAGACAACTGTTATTTGCTGTCTTGTAGTTGGAAAGTATCCTGATTATACTACTATCATTCCTAAGAGTAATTCAAATATATTAACCATAAATAGACTTAGATTACTTAATACTGTAAGAAGAATAGCGGTATGTTCTCCTAAGGCATCAAATCATATCAAATTTGATTTAACTGAAGGGTCTTTGGAAATTTCAGCTCAGGATCTTGGATTTGAAATTGCTGCTCATGAGAAGATTGAGTGTGATTACAAAGGAGACAATCTTTCAATAGGATTTAAGTCTACACATGTTATTGAAATACTAAGTAACTTGTCTTGCGAAACCGTTATAATGAAATTTGCAGATAAGAGACGTTCTGCCTTGATCCTGCCATCCGAAGAAGAGGCAGCAGATGAAAAGGTATTTGGTATTGTTATGCCTATAATGGTAAAATAAAATATGGAACTTATTCTTGAACGTCCCATAGTTTTCTTTGATATTGAAAGCACGGGGCTTAATATTGCTGCAGATGCTATTGCAGAATTGAGTTTTGTAAAAATTTTTCCTGGAGGGGAACAAAGAATAAAAACGTGGAGACTATGTCCGTGGGATTGTCGTACACGTAAACAGATACCTGTAAATCCAAGTGCGAGTGCTGTCAATGGGCTGACAGATAGTGACCTTAAAGATTTACCTAAATTCTATGAAGTTGCCGCTGAAGTCGCTTCATGGTTACAGGACAGCGATCTTGCAGGATTTAACTCCACAAAGTTTGACCTACCTATGCTCGCTGAAGAATTTGAGAGGGTTCGTAAATATACCAATCAGTCCTTCAATCTTAATCTTCATAACAAAAGTATGGTTGATGTCCAGACTATCTACCATTCAATGGAGCCAAGAAATCTTAAAGCCGCTTATAGGTTCTATTGCGGTGGTAAAGATTTTGAAAATGCTCATACAGCTGAAGCTGATACCTTAGCAACCTATGAAGTCCTTAAAGGTCAGTTACAGATGTATGGAGATAAACTTAAAAATGATGTAGAATATCTGTCTAAGTTTGGAGGAAGACCTAAAACAATAGATTATGCCGGAAGACTTGTAATGGGAGAAAATGGAGAAGCCGTTATAAGTTTTGGAAAACATAAAGGGAAAACTGCAAGGGAGGTTTATAATTCAGAACCGTCTTACTTTGCTTGGATAGATAATGGCGAGTTTACATTAGACACAAAACGTCAGTTTGAATTGTTAAAGCAACAATTTGAAGACGAAAAAAAAGCGCAATCAGAACCACTGGTTGGCAAAGACTTTGATAATGCGACATCAGAACTGATGAAACATTTCGGTTGTTAGATGCGGTTTTTGCATAGATGAATATTATCGTAAAAACATATAATGGGAAAATCATAGTACGACCCGATACTACATGGGAAAGGGATAATGAGGATTTCTATCCTCCGGACTACATTGATTCATTGAGTTTTACTCCTATTATTGCAGCGAGAATAGCAAAGCCCGGTAAAAGTATAGGAGCAAACTTTGTTTCGAGATACTATGATTCTATTTGTTTTGGCATTTTATTATATCCTGACAACCTATTAGATAATACACCTCAAGGATTTGCTTGTGCCTCCTGCATAGATCATACAAGTTTTATATCTCTGCCAACTAATAACGAAAGTCTTTCTCCCAATGGGATATTTTCAATAGAAAGTTCAGGTATCCTATTGTATGAAAATTCAAACAGTGATATTAGTTTGATAGAGCAGGCAATATGTGAGTCTTCAAAAAGAATATATCTAAGAACAGGCGACTTAGTGACTGTAGAATTATCTGAGATTAAGAAACTTATAGAAGGCAATATTCAAGGGAAAATCAACATTAAAGGCTGCTATTGCGGGAAACCTATTATTGATTTTAATATTATAAGATGAAACTTGCAATCCACAGAAACGCCAAGATGTTAGATGCCGGAACGGCGTATTTCGTATCAAATAAAGGATATGGAACAGTACTCGGACAGGTAAAGGCTGAAATGGAAGAGTATGGAAGAGTGTATAAATATACCGAATTTAGCGCAGAACAATTACCTGTTTCTTATAGAGGATGTGAACTTATCCTTGACTTTTCTACGTTGTGGAGGAATAGATATATTTTATGTAAACTCGAAGACTCAGGGAAAATAGGAGATACTACGGATGGCGAAATAAGGAGGTATTCTGCTGTTTTTATAGAAGGAGATAGTAGTGGAATATTGCGTAACTTTTGTTATACAATAATAATAATCAGTTTGATTGCAATAGGTTTGACTTTATCATTTTCGGTTCATGGGATATTTGCCTTTATAGGAATTGCAGCAGCAATATTCACTATCTATCATTTTGCAAATCCCTCAAAAACAGCTGTCATAACCGTAAAAAAACTGAAAGATAAATTAGAAAAATAAAAGAGCCACTCAAGAGGCTCGAACTCTCGACCTGCTCATTACGAATGAGCTGCTCTACCGACTGAGCTAAAGTGGCATACGCTTTCAATTAAGCGGACTGCAAATATAGTAATTTTATTTTATTGAAAATGTATTCTGACATTTTAATTATAGGAGGAGGGGCTGCTGGTCTTATGGCGGCTGCTGGGGCTGCGGAGATAAATGCCAACAAACAAATCACAATACTTGAACGTATGCCGCGACCTGGCAGAAAGATAATGATAACAGGAAAAGGAAGATGTAATTTTAGTAATATTAAGCCGTGGAATGATTTTTCTGGACATATCAGGACAAATATAAATTTTCTCAAACCAGCATTTTATAATATGACACCAGAAAAATTGGTGGAACTGTTTGAAAAAAACGGCATGCCTGCGGTAATTGAGAGAGGAGATAGAGCATTTCCAGAAAGTCACAGGTCGTCTGATGTGGTAGATACGTTGGTAAAAATCATAGAACGTAGTGGTGTTCGTATAATAAATAATTGTAAAGTTTCAGAAATATATAAATCTGATGACTGTACTTTTACGATAAATACAAATAAAGATTCATTTACTGCAAAAAAAGTAATAATTGCTACAGGAGGACTTTCTTATCCTGGAAGTGGTTCAACAGGGGACGGATATGCCTTAGCAAAAACATTTGGTCATACAATCAAGCAATGTTTTCCTTCTCTTACAGCCATTGTTCCTGTAGGATATAAAGTTGCTTCAGAAAAATTGTACGGACATATTAATCGTTCTCTGCCTTTGTCCGAGCAGGGACAACTACTTTGTGGACAACAACTTAAGAATATTGGAATAACCCTTATTGTAAATGGACAGGAAGTTCAAAATCAATTTGGCGATATTGACTTCACAGATGGAGGAATTGAGGGACCTGTAGGTTTCGCAATTAGTAGAAACTGTGTAAAGTCAATTTTAAACGGAGCCAAAAAAGTTATTGTTGAGATAGACTTAAAGCCAAAAGTAGAAAAAGATGAACTAAGTAAAAGAATCTCAAATCTTTGGCGTGAAATTAAAGAAGACAAAAGAAGTAAAAATCTTTCTAATAGGCATATCTTCAAGGTTCTTCTTGGCAAATTAATGCCTATGTCTCTTATTCCTGGATTTTTATGTTGGAATAAAAATTTTGATGCTAATAAAGATACCTCCTTTAATGCAGATTTAATTGCCTATTCTCTAAAGCACTGGTGTTTTGATATAAAGGGTTATGTTGGCTTTGAAAGAAGTGTAGTAACTGCAGGAGGAGTTTCTACTGATGAAATAGTAGCTAAGACAATGGAATCTAAATTGCAAAAAGGTCTTTATTTTTGCGGTGAGGTCGTTGATATTGATTGTGATACAGGAGGATATAACCTTCATACAGCCTTTGCCAGTGGATGGCTTGCAGGTCAATGCGCAGCTAAAGCCATTGAAGATTAAATGATTCCAGAACCAAGCATTTCTTCCTCATCATTATACCAAACGGCAAATTGTCCAGGGGTTATACCTCTTTGAGGGTAATCAAAAATAATGTAAAGTCCATTTGCCCTCATAATAAGATAGGCTTTCTGGAGAGGCTGACGATACCTGATTCGCACTTGATACGGTCGAATTTCTCCTATTTCCATTTTAAGATCAGGTCTAATCCAATGTATATCTGAAATATCAATCCTAAGACAACTTCGAGAAAGCCCCTTATGCTGATGTCCCTCACCTACGTATATTATATTGTTCTCAATATCTGTTGATATGACAAACAGAGAATCTTTGTGTCCACCAATATTAAGACCTTTACGTTGTCCTATGGTATAGAAACCGGCCCCATCATGACTTCCAACTATTTTTCCATAAGGATTATCCTTATACCTTATCTTTTTTATATGATGTTTTCCACTGCGATATGCCTGTGTTTCAAATTCAATATTATAAGTTATAGGAGTAGATAAACGTAAAAGAGTTTCATCTGTAAGTAACCTTATTTTTTCCTCTGAAAAGGGAGAGGATTCATTTCTAAGGGGTTCTGCCTTATCCTCTGAGATATAATCTGTAATTAATTTAACTTCTTTTTCTTCTGAAGACATTATTGAAGAAAGAGTGGTTTTAATAAAAGCATATTGTTCATTATCAGTATAATACGCATCATATACTTCTATAACATCTCCTTTTTTTGGTGCAAGTTTTTGTTGTAAAAAAGTAGGAAGATCGACTTTTCCTACAAAGCATATTCCTTGTGAATCCTTTTTATCTGCTGACATCAAACCAGCCTCATGAGCTATACGTCTAACTTCAGGCTTATCAATTTCCCCTATCGGAAATAAAGCTTTAGATAATTGCTCTTGATTTAATTGGCAAAGAAAATAGCTTTGATCTTTATTATGGTCTGATCCAGCAAAAATACGATAGATAACATTACCGGTACTATCTTTTATAGGATTGCCATTTGCATCACATAAAATGTCTTTTCTGCAATAATGTCCTGTAGCAACCATGTCTGCACCCAACTTTTGAGCTTCTTTAAGAAAAGCATCAAACTTTATTTCCCTATTGCAAAGTACATCAGGATTTGGAGTACGACCTTTTGAATACTCTTCAAACATATAGTCTACTACCCTCTTCCTATACTCCTTACTTAGATCGACAAAATAAAATGGTATACCTATTTTGCGAGCCACCATTTCTGCAACAAAACGATCCTCTTCCCACTCACAATCTCCATGTAAAGTAGAGTCAGCATCATGCCAATTTTGCATAAACATGGCAAATACATCATATCCCTGTTCTTTAAGAAGCAAGGCTGCGACGCTTGAATCAACACCGCCTGAAAGACCTACACAAATTTTCATACAAAAAAAGGGAAAGCTTAATACATCGCACCGCTACGACCTCTTACCCTTGCTGCCTTCCGGTCCTGGGGGATTCAGAGGGAGCCGGTCGTGTACGACTTTCCCTATGCAAATGTACAACTTTTTTATTTAACGACAAGATAGATTATATAAAATAACTAATCCATACTTGTAAATATAAACGGCAATATGTCATCAACTCGATTAAATCTTAAGACTCTATTTTTCCCTATCATTATGATAGTCATCGGTCTATGACTTATTTTCTGATACTCTGCCATTACCTGTCTACATGCTCCGCAAGGTGTAGCCGGCTCATCACAAATACTTCCATTAGGTCCCCCCACTAATGCTAATGCTACAACTGGCACCCCAGGATTTTTAGCACCTGCAGCAAATAAGGCAACTCTTTCAGCGCATAACCCTGATGGCGTTGCAGCATTTTCTTGATTTGAGCCAGTAACTATTTCACCGTTTTCCAATAGGACTGCAGCCCCTACGTTAAAGTTAGAATATGGGGCATACGAAGATTTTTGAACTTCTATTGCACGCTTTGCCAGTTCTTCCTCAATTGGTTTCAGACCTGTAATGTCGGCAAATTCTTCGTATTTTATTTCTAAGATTTTGTATTGTACGGACATATATAAGTTGTTGTTTTATTCTGTGTCAGAATTGATTTTAGTAGGATACAACATTTCATAGACTGCTGATGCACAATTTATTCCATCTATAGCAGACGATACTATGCCACCTGCATAACCTGCACCTTCTCCACATGGGAAAAGTCCTGGAACATCAGGACACTGTAGATTAGCATTATCCCTAACAATCCTTATAGGAGAAGAGGTCCTTGATTCAACCCCTAATAAAAGGGCATCATTAGTAAGGTATCCCCTCATGGAATTTCTATTAACCTGTATAAAGGCAGACTGCAATCTCTCTACTATAAAGTCAGGCAAAAGTTTGTGTAAAGGAGCAGAAACAACTCCTGGATGATATGAAGTCAATGGGAGATTTTCGGACTCCTTTCCCTCACAAAAATCTAACATTCTTTGGGCTGGTGCAGACTGTGGATTTATATTGCTGTCTTCTGCTCTCTTTTCTTCAATAAAAGAATACATCTTGTGTTCAATGTCCTTCTGAAATTGTAAGACCGAGAAAATACCATATTTATTATATTCTTCAGGTATATCCTCTGGTTCTACAGAAACGACTACTCCTGCATTTGCCCATTTTGAATTTCTTGCCGAGTTGGACATGCCATTAAGTACTATAGCACTATCTTCTGTTGCCGTAGGTACCAATGCCCCTCCAGGACACATACAGAAAGAAAAAACGCCTCTTAACTTTTCATCATCATCCAAAGGAATTTGCTCTACAAATGAATATTCTGCAGCCGGCATACCTTCTTCCCACTGACCATGATACCTGATGTTATTTATAAGAGCCTGCTTATGTTCAACTCTAACTCCAAGAGCAAAGCCTTTAGGCTCAAGTTTCCAGCCTTTTTCATTGAACAAGTCATAAATTTCACGAGCAGAGTGTCCTGTTGCCAATATTACAGCCTTAGCCTTGTAGGTCACCTTAATACTTTTGTCTGCTGATAAGTCAGATGCTACTACGGTAAATGTTCCGTCATTTTCTTTTATTATATCCTCCACTTTGGTATCAAAGTGATATTCTCCCCCATTTTCTATTATAGCTTCTCTTATGTTCTTGACGACACGAGGCAATTTATCAGTACCAATGTGCGGATGAGCATCAATCAAAATGGAAGGGTTTGCACCAAATTTCACAAACTGATATAAAACCTCCCTTATATCACCTCGTTTTGAAGAACGTGTATATAGTTTACCATCAGAAAACGTACCTGCACCTCCTTCTCCATAACAATAATTGGAATTTGGATTTACCACACCTAACCGAGATTGAGCTGCCATATCTGTCTTTCGCCTACTCACATCCTTTCCTCTCTCCAATAAAATAGGTTTCAAACCAAGACTTATAAGTTTCAAAGCCGCGAACATACCTGCCGGACCGCCACCCACGACAATCACAGGTTCTGCATCAGCAACATTTTTATATTCAGGAACTTTATATTCAGAGTATGGTTCATTATGACGATATGCCTCAATCTGATATCTCATCACCACATCTCCTCTCGCATCTATAGACCTGTGTACAATATGACAATGTGCATCTTCACCAACCATAGTAGGCTGATATGACTTCGTAGGATCAATAACATTAATAACAGCATTTCTACGAAGATTAAGAGCAGTTGCAGCAGCAGTTCTTATATCATCCGGTCTTGGTTCTCGTCCAATAGGACAGGTTACTTCAAATTTTACCATGTAGTTAAATTTTCCTTCTAATATTAATTAATCTAAAAATCTGCAATTCTTGAAACAGGCGCTACATCAAAAGGGGTTCTTTCACCATTAAGATAATGAAAATATCCGGCTATTGCTATCATTGCAGCATTATCTGTAGTAAATTTAAATTCAGGCAAATAAGTAGTCCAGCCCCTCTTTTTTCCTTCTTCCTCAATTCTGTTTCTCAATCCGCTATTTGCAGAAACTCCTCCTCCTATTGTAATTTCAGTAATTCCTGTTTGCTTTGCTGCCTTTATTAATTTATCAAGAAGAATATCAATCAGTGTCTTTTGAAAACTTGCACAAATATCTTCTTTGTTTTTTTCCATAAATTCAGGGTCTTTTGCCATTTCATCCCTTACAAAATATAGCAGAGATGTCTTTACTCCACTGAAACTGTAATCTAACCCCTGTATCTGCGGCTTTGCGAACTTGAACCTCTCCGGATTACCAGCTTTTGCAAGCCTATCTATTACAGGACCACCTGGATAACCCAACCCCATCATTTTAGAACACTTATCAAATGCCTCTCCTACAGCATCGTCAATGGTCTGCCCTAAAATTTCAAAATCCAAAGGACTATTAACTTTGACTATCTGAGAATTACCACCTGAGACCAAAAGACAAAGATAAGGGAAAGATGGTTGACGGTTTTCCTTATCATATTGTTTAATAAAATTAGCAAGAATATGTCCTTGAAGGTGATTAACCATAATAATAGGTATATTCAAAGCAATACCCAAAGATTTTGCAAAAGATGTCCCTACAAGAAGAGAACCCAAAAGTCCTGGACCTCTTGTAAAGGCTATTGCATCCAAATCCTCTGCCTTTACACCTGCCTTATCAAGAGCCTGACTTACTACAGGCACTATATTTTGTTCATGAGCCCGAGATGCAAGTTCAGGGACAACACCACCAAAGTCTTTATGTACCTGCTGGCTTGCAATAATATTGGATAGTAAATAACCATCCTTTATAACCGCAGCAGATGTATCATCACAAGATGATTCAATTCCCAATATTAAATCTGCCATAATTATAGATTTTTTTAGAATTGCAAATTTATAAATTTTAAAAACATAACAGTTTATTATTATGCAATAAAAATATTATTTTTGTGAGTTTAAATGTTAAATCATTAAGGCTTATTCGTAAATTCATTAAAATATTCAGGAGTTTTTTGGCAGTTATTATTATTCTCGTTTTGGGAATAATAGCCGCCTTACAATCTACTACACTACAAGTTTTCCTTGCAAAAAAGGCAGTAGCATCACTGAATAAAAACCTTGATGGGAAAATCTATTTTGATAGGATTAAGATACGTCCGTTTGATGCGATAACTCTACATAATGTTCGTATAATAGATAATCACCCATATAGAGACAGCCTGAATAAGTCATTTTGTCCTGTAGACACTCTTTTTAGTGCAGAACATATTTCTGTAACTTTTAGCCTGAAAGGTCTTTTTTACAAACGCGGATTGTATGTTAGAACGACAAAAGTCAAAAACGGAAAATTAACCTTGGTGATTGAACCTTCAAAAAATTCTAAGGATACAACCATATTCAATCTAAATCGAATTTTTCGTATTAATACCGAAAGTGATACAGAAATTAATAATAATGAGATTTTTGACATATCAAGACTGTCTGTAGATAACTTCAGATTTAGATTAAAGAATGTTACAGCTACAAATCAGAATATAAGTAATGCAATAGATTGGAACGATCTTGATGTTGTAATACATTCATTACGAGGCAGACGCCTTAAAATGAAAGGAAGTGTTATACAGGGAATTTCAGATGAACTTTCATTTACAGAAAAAAGCGGCTATCATGCAGATAATGTTTCAGCCTTTGTAAAAGCTGGAGATGGAAAAATACTTATAGAAAATGTAAAAATAAAGGATTATTGGTCGAATATAAAGTCTCCTAAAATTCTATTGACATATAAGGATAACGATAGTTGGACTGATTTTGTATCTTCAGTAAGGATGGATGTTAAGATAAAAAAGAGCCTTATAGATATGCAGAGTATAGGCTTTTTCGTTCCTGAACTTAAAAAAATCAATCTGGCTGCTGAAATTGATGGTCAATATATCGGATATGTAAATGACTTCAGTCTGAATAATGTGTCTATAAAGACTTGTGACAGCAACATATCAGGTGTTATAAACGGTTCTATAATAGGACTTCCCAATTATAAAGATATACTTACCGATATAAAATTAAACAATTTTAATTTTACCTTTTCTGGTTTGACAAAATGTCTGAAAGATTGTTCTGTCAATATAGATACGACTAAATTTAAATCATATAGTAATCAAGTCATTTGTTTTAATGGAAATATAAACGGTCATATAAACAGACTTGATATATCAGGTAGTGCAAATTCAAATATAGGAGGGATTAGGGCGAGTGTTAATGTAAGAAACCTCTTAGATGAAAATCGTAGTTTACTTATAAACGGAGGTGTAGCAACAGATAGGTTGGATATAGGGCATTTGCTCAATATTAAAGAACCTGGAAGATGCTCACTGCATACCAGGTTTAGAGCTTCATTAGACAAAAATAATCCTGTAATAACTATTGATTCGCTTATTATCAATAATTTATCTGCATTAGGATACGACTATAAAGATATAGCGGCAGAAGGAATTTATGAAAAAGGATCATTTAATGGTAAGGTAATTTCTCGTGATCCCAATCTAAAATTTCTTTTCCAGGGTATATTTGCACCTTCCCTTAAAAATAAAAACGCCATATATAAGTTTTATTTAAATGTAGGTTATGCAGATTTATATGCTCTGCATTTAGACAAAAGGGAAAACACCAAACTTGATTTCAAGACAACTGCAGACTTCAAAGTCCTTGAATCTTCAGATATTTTAGGAAATATCGCTATACATAATATAATGCTTGAAGATGCTGAAGGAAGGCACAATGTAGGAGATATAAAAATATCCTCTCATGTAAACAATGACTTGAATAGAATAAGAATAAAGTCTAACTTTCTACAAGCAAGTTATGTTGGAACAGGTTTTTTGGATGAGTTTATTAATGATATTAAAGCAATAACAGTTGGCAAAGGAATGCCTGTTCTCTTTGAGGACAAAATACCGCAGTTCTCCAGCCACGAGTATGAACTTTCTGCCATTTTACATAATACCAAAGATATATTATCTTTTTTTGCACCAGGTATGTATATTGCTGATAGCACAGCCATAAATCTTAATTTGGATAAAAACGGCCTTTTCAAAGGAAGAATCAAATCTGGCAGGATAGCCTATTTAGATAAGTATTTAAAAGATTTCAATTATATTATAAAGAATAATTCTGAAGGAATAACAGGAGAACTCAAGGCCTCTGAAATAAGATTATCTCCTCTTAATATCAAAAACGGAAGAATTACGATGTATGTAAATGACAACGATTTAGGATTGGGTTTATCCTATGATAATAGTATAGATACATACAATTCTGGAGAAATATTAATTAAGGGGCATATGGCTAAAAATGAAGCCAATGCTCTTTGCCTAAATGCAAATATTTTACCATCAAGCATATATATAAATTCTCATAGATGGAATATAGGAGGAACTAATATTTATTTAGAGCCTAAAAAGTTAAAAATTAATGATTTAACAATAAACAATGACAACCAGACAATAGATATTTCTGGGACACTATCAAATAAATCTGCCGATACCTTAAAAATAGGCACGGATAAATTCGATTTAAGTTTACTTAATACATTAACTGATAACAAATATGACATAAGTGGCTTAATGAGTGGCAAGGCATTTATTTCATCTCCTGGCAGCAAAGGTGGAATTATAGATTTAGATTTTAAGTGCGACTCCACATATTTTTCAGGAGTACCTATGGGAACTCTTAATATTGATTGTAAAAGTTATGATGCAGCAAAATTCATCAAATTCAATTGCAGCAATTTAATTAAAGAGAAACAGACTTTAACTTCAAGTATTATATTAAACACAGAAAATAAATCAATCTCTGGAAATATCCATTTGAATGGATTTGAAGCAGGATATGCACAACCATTTGTCAAAGACATATTTCATGTAATTAAAGGGAACATTTATGCAGATTTGACCTGCAGCGGAAAATTGGATAATATTAATATTGGAGATACCGAACTTTATATCCGTAATGGAAAACTTGGAATTGATTATACAAAAGTCGTTTATAATGTTGAAGGCTCTGCATCTTTAAATTCCAAAGGACTCATTTTCAAAGACATGCGACTTACTGATAAGTATGGTGCAAAGGGTTATGCAAAAGGAGGTATAAATTGGAATAAGTTTAAAAATATCTATTTCAATACAGAACTTTTATTCAATAATATAGAAGCAATTAATTTGCAGGAACGCGAGAATCCTATTTTTTATGGAAATGTCTATGCAACAGGAAGTTTTGCTATAAGAGGTCCTATAAATTCTATTTTACTTGAAGGAAATTTAAGCACGGAAAATGAAGGAAAATTTCATCTTCCATTATCTAATACATCTACAACTTCAGGCTCCAACTTACTTACTTTTATACAACCAGATTGTATAAAAACTTCATATACTTATAGAGATATGATTGAGAGCTTAGAGAAGAAGAATAACAGCGAAAGTGAGCTTGGAGTTAAACTTCATTTAAATGTCAATCCAGGTATTGTAACAACCGTGGAAATAGACAAGAGTTCTGGTAATATCCTGACAGGTAGGGGTAACGGAATAATTGACTTGGATATAAGACCGTCAAAAGATATTTTCAAAATTAATGGAATTTATAATCTTTTAGGAGGAAATTATCATTTTGACGCATTAGGCATTGTCAAAAGAGACTTATCTATAAAGGATGGCAGTTCTATCAAATTCAATGGAAATGTTATGGATAGCGAATTGGATATAAAAGCTTCCTATAAGACCAAGACTTCAATAGGTACCCTTATTTCTGATACAACTACAACAGCAAGAAGGAATGTTGAAGGAATAATTGCTCTGAAAGATAAGATAAGTTCGCCTAAGGTAAGTTTTGACATAAAGGTACCTGATTTGGATCCTGTAACAAAGGCACTTGTAGATAATGCCTTAAGTACTGAAGATAAAGTCCAGAAGCAATTTTTGTCACTGCTGATTTCCAATAGTTTTCTTCCTGATGAAAGGTCTGGAATTGTAAATAATGCAGGGATGCTCAATAGTACGGTAGCAGATATTATGGCTAGCCAACTTAATAACATTCTTCAGAGCCTTGATATTCCAGTGGATTTGGGATTGGATTATCGTACTCAAAATGGAAGAAATGTTTTTGATGTGGCTTTGTCTACAGAGTTTTTCGATAACAGAGTAATAGTAAACGGAACAATTGGAAACAGAAAATATAGTACTACCGGAGCTAACAATGAGATTGTTGGTGATTTGGACATTGAAATAAAACTTGACAAACCGGGGGCATTGAGGCTGAAACTGTTTTCACATTCTGCTGACCAATATACAAGTTTCATTGACAATTCTCAAAGGAATGGAATAGGACTTACCTATCAACGTGAATTTGCCAATATTAAAGAATTTTTGAAAGATTTGTTTAAGAGCAGAAAAAGACTTAAAAAAGAGAGAGCAGAAGCAGAGATGGGAAGAATTAAAGAAGAAAAAGTACAATTAAGGATAGGAGGACATCAGTATGGAAAATAGAGGCAAACTTTATCTTATTCCTTCTACAATAGGAGATTATGAGCCTTCAACAGTCATTCCATACCCGGCTTTAGAGGCTATTAAAAAAATTCATACTTATGTAGTTGAAGAAACCCGAACAGCAAGGCGGTTTTTATCTGCAGCAGGACTAAAGGGACATATTGAAGAACTTGATTTTTATGAACTCAATGAGCATACCTCAAAGCAGGAAGTAGAAAATTATATCCGACTTTTCGATAATGGTAATGATGTAGGATATATATCTGAAGCAGGTCTTCCTGCTGTAGCAGATCCAGGCGCTTTATTGGTATCATTATGCCATAGGAAAGACATCAAGGTAATTCCATTTGTAGGTCCCTCATCTCTAATGCTTGCATTAATGTCTTCGGGAATGAATGGGCAGTCTTTTGCTTTCAATGGCTACTTGCCAACTAAACAAGAAGAACGCAAGGCAGCAATAAAATCATTGGAAAAGCATTCAAAAATTTCAGAGCAGAGCCAGATATTTATCGAAACACCATACCGTAATGATGTAATGCTCAAAGACTTGCTTAATACATGTAATGATGACACCTTATTATGTATTGCCTTAAACATAACATTACCCGATGAATTTATAAAAACAAAGTCTATATCCGAATGGAAAAAAAATATTCCTCTCTTAGGTAAAAGACCTTGTGTATTTATCTTGTCTGTATGAAAATAGCATTCTTGACTTTAGGCTGCAAACTTAATTATGCAGAAACTTCTACTTATGAGCGACACTTCAAAGCCAATGGACTTGAAGTAGTGCCGTGGGACTCTAAAGCAGACGTATACCTTATTAACACATGCAGCGTAACCCAACATTCAGACAATAAATGTAGAAATATAATACGCAAATGTCATCGTACATCTCCCGATGCATCAATCGTAGTGACAGGATGTTATGCAGAATTAAAACGTGAAGAAATAAGAGAAATAGAGGGGGTAAGACTGATTTTTGGGGCTAAAGAAAAAAGTCGTGTAGTATCTGAAACGCTAAGGATGCTTGGCGGAGATATTAATGTAGGTAACGAAGAAGGGTACAAAATCAGAAGCATGTCAGAAGAATATAGAGAGATTTCAAAGGACACAATGGGAGCTTTTTCTTCTGGGGAACGTACACGCTCTTTTCTAAAGGTTCAGGATGGGTGTAATAATTTCTGTGCCTATTGTACAGTGCCTTATGCAAGAGGAGAAAGTCGAAATATCCCAATATCCGAACTTATTCTCCAAGCAGAACAAATAGCCGCTAAAGGTATCAAAGAAATTGTACTTACTGGAGTAAATACTGGAGATTTCGGTAGAACTACAGGAGAAAAGTTTTTGACTCTTCTGCAACAATTAAATCAGGTAAAAGGTATTGAGAGATATCGCATTTCATCAATTGAGCCTAATCTTATAACCGAAGAAATTATTGATTGGCTTGCTTCTGGAACCAAATTTCAAAGGCATTTTCATATTCCCCTTCAGACGGGTAACGATGAACTTTTAGCAAAAGTAGGAAGACACTATACTACATCTTTATTTAAAGATAGAATTAACTATATACGGAAACAATTTGAAAAGCCAGGTACTCCGCTTGTATTTTTCGGAATTGATGTGATTGTAGGACTTCCAGGAGAAACAGATGAAATGTTTGAACAGACTTATAATTTTCTCAAAAATGAAATTAAGCCTGCTTTTATTCACATTTTTCCTTATTCTAAAAGAATCGGAACAAGAGCAGCACAAATGCCTTTTCAAGTTCAAGACAGCATTAAGTCTTTAAGAGTTAAGAGGTTAGAAGAATTATGCAAAGAGTTAAACTCTGATTTTATCAAAGCGAATAAAGGAATGGCAGAAAACGTCCTATGGGAAACTTCATCTAAGGATGGTAAAATGTCAGGATATACAGGTAATTATATCAGAATAGAGAGACCTTATGATGCCCCAAAAGCAGGGACTATTGAAAGAATTATAATATAATGGACAAAAAGGCTAAACTTACATTTTTAGGGACAGGAACTTCACAAGGAGTACCAGTTATAGGCTGCAAGTGTAAGGTATGCTTATCTTCAGCACCTGAAGATAAACGTCTTAGGTCTTCTGCATTAGTAGATTACTGTGGTCTGAGAATACTTATTGATGCAGGACCCGATTTCAGATTTCAAATGCTTAGAGCAGGTGTTTCACACATTGATGCACTTTTACTAACACACAAACATAGAGATCACACTGGAGGAATGGACGACTTGCGTTCCCTCAACTATATAGACAGCATGGCAACAGAGGTATTCTGTGAAAAGCCTGTACTTGAAGCTCTTCAAAGTGAATACCCCTATGCCTTCGAAAAGAATAAATATATAGGCGCCCCAGAATGGAATATCAATCTCATAGATGAAAGACCCTTCTTTATATTTTCCTCAAAAGAAAAACATTCCCTCGTATGGGTACATGACGTAGGATATTGTTATAAATCAGAAGATGGGATTATACATCCAAGAAGTGGAGGCGATGATATTATATCTGAGGCTGTTCATTCAGATCCCTCTGGTAAAGGAGTTGAAATAATTCCAATAAGAGGACTTCATGATAAAATGCCTGTACTAGGCTTTCGTTTTGGAAATATCGCCTATATAACAGATATGAGTTATCTTCCTGATACAGAACTTGCAAAATTAAAGGGACTTGACCACGTTACCCTTAACACAGTGGGATACAAAAAACATCATTCACATTTCAGCCTTGATGAGGCACTTGAACTATCAGGACGTATAGGAGCAAAACACACATGGCTGACTCATTTAAGTCATGCGTTTCCCGTATACAGCGAATTTTGCAAAGAACTTGCAGATAAGTGTAAATCTATGGGGTTGAAATATCCTGTTTTACCCGCATACGATGGACTTACTATATTTTAACCTGAGTACCCCCGTGCGGATTCGAACCGCAACCGTCAGAACCGGAATCTGAAATCCTATCCATTAGACTACGGAGGCATATTCAGACAAATTTAGTGAAAATTGAATAATTTATGCAATTATAGAAACAAAATATCCTATATGAGAAAAGCATATATATTTCCTGGTCAGGGTTCACAATTTTCTGGAATGGGAGTAGAACTATATAAAACGAACTCAACCGCTCATGAAATGTTTGAAATTGCCAATGAGATACTTGGTTTCAGGATTACGGATATAATGTTTTCTGGTACTCCAGAAGAATTGAAACAGACACAAGTAACTCAACCTGCAATATTTCTTCATTCTGTCATACTTGCCGAATGTTATCAAGGATTATCAGATACTGTACTTGCAGAAAAAGGGCTTGAACGGTATGAACCGACTATGGTTGCAGGTCATTCACTCGGAGAATTTGCAGCATTGACAGTTGCAAAAGCAATCAGTTTTGAAGATGCCTTAAAACTTGTGTATATACGAGCAAATGAAATGCAAAAATGCTGTGAAAAGATTTCCGGGTCTATGGCTGCTGTCATAGGCCTTGATGATAAGGTTATAGAACAGATTTGTGCAAGTTGCGATGGTTTAGTTGTCCCTGCAAATTATAATTGCCACGGACAAGTAGTAATTTCAGGAGAAAAAATAGCAGTGGAACAAGCATGCTCATTGGCTAAAAAAGTTGGTGCAAAAATTCATGTCTTGCAGGTAAGCGGAGCCTTCCACTCCCCATTAATGCAACCTGCAGCAGATCAACTGGAAAGGAAAATGCAGGACACTAAAATACTACATCCTATATGCCCTATATATCAGAATTTCTCTGCTCTGCCCGAAACAGAACCAGAACGAATTAAAACCAATTTATTAAAGCAACTCACCCATCCCGTGCTTTGGAAAAGTTCAGTAAAAAATATGATGCAAAACGGAGCAGATTATTTCATAGAAATAGGACCCGGGAATGTTCTTCAAGGTTTAGTAAAACGAATATCATTAGAGCATTTAGCAGGACAGAGTAAAATAGAAGTAAAAGGTATAATTTCCTTATAGAAATATTAAAAATTGTAACTATCTTTGCATAGAGTATCGGGCTATCCGATTTTATATAAAAATATAAGTATCAAATCATAAACACTACAATATGGCAAAGGAAAAAACGTTCATCACTTGTGATGGAAACACTGCCGTAGCCAATATCGCATATTTGTTCAGCGAGCATGCGGCAATATATCCCATAACGCCTTCTTCTACAATGGCTGAAAATATTGATGAATGGGCATCACATGGTAAGAAAAATCTTTGGGGAGAACTAGTAAAGGTTACTGAAATGCAGAGTGAAGGTGGCGCAGCTGGTGCAGTACACGGTTCATTGCAAGCAGGGGCTCTTACTTCAACATTTACAGCATCTCAGGGACTTCTATTGATGATTCCTAATATGTATAAGATTGCAGGAGAAATGCTTCCTGCAGTATTTCATGTATCAGCAAGAACCTTGGCATCCCATGCATTGTCAATCTTTGGGGATCACCAGGACGTAATGGCATGTAGGCAAACAGGATTTGCCATGTTGGCTTCAGGGTCGGTTCAAGAAGCTCAGGACCTTGCAGCTGTTGCACATCTATCTACTATAAAATCAAGTATTCCATTCCTACATTTCTTCGATGGTTTCCGTACATCTCACGAGATTCAGAAAATAGAAGCATTGGACGAGGATATGCTTAGGAATATGATAAGTGAAAAATCTCTAAAAAGATTCAGAGAACGTGCTTTAAATCCAGAAAGTCCTGTTATTAGGGGAACAGCACAAAATGGAGATGTATATTTTCAAGCATCAGAATCAAGAAATTCAGTATATAACGAAGTTCCAGATATAGTCGCTCGCTACATGGGAGAAATATCTGAAGCTACAGGAAGGGAATATCGTCCGTTCACATATTATGGTGATGAAAATGCAGAGAATATCATAATTGCAATGGGTTCTGTTACAGAAACCATAAAAGAGACAATCGATTATCTTTCCAAGAAAGGACACAAATATGGTGTAATTTCTGTTCACCTATACAGGCCTTTCTCTGAGAAATATCTATTGAGAGTTCTGCCTGCAAGTGTAAAAAGAATAGCCGTACTTGACAGGACTAAAGAGCCAGGTTCTCTCGGAGAGCCGCTTTATCTTGACGTTAAGGCACTCTTCCAGGATAAGAAAAACACTCCTCTTGTAGTAGGAGGACGTTATGGTTTATCCTCAAAGGATACGACCCCTGCACAAATCATTGCAGTATTTGAAAACCTAGAGCAAAGCGAGCCTAAAAATGGATTTACAATTGGTATAGTAGATGATGTTACATTTAAATCACTACCGGTAAAGGATGAAATCTCAATAGTAAAAGCTGGCACTACCGAATGTAAATTCTATGGACTTGGGTCAGATGGTACTGTTGGTGCAAACAAGAATACAATTAAAATCATAGGAAATCATACAGAAATGTACTGTCAGGCATATTTCGACTATGATTCAAAGAAATCAGGCGGATATACCTGTTCTCACTTAAGGTTTGGCAAGCAGCAAATAAAAGCCCCATACCTCGTATCTACTCCTGACTTTGTAGCCTGCCATGTACCATCATATCTTCGCAAATATGATGTATTAAAGGGAATAAAAGAAGGTGGAACATTGTTGCTTAATAGTTTGTGGGATGAAGAAGAAACAATAAAGCATATTCCTGACAATGTAAAGTCTGTCATAGGTAAAAAGCACCTAAACCTTTATATTATCAATGCTACAAAAATTGCTGAAGAAATAGGTCTTGGTGGAAGAACCAATACTATTTTACAATCTGCCTTTTTTAAAATCACTAACATTATACCATACTCAGATGCTGTCAAATACCTCAAAGACGCCATTGTCAAAAGTTACGGTAAAAAGGGTGAAAGCGTTGTAAATATGAACTTTGCAGCAGTAGATAGAGGTGGAGAATATACAAAAGTTGAAATACCTTCTGATTGGAAGGATATTACTGCAAAATTTGAAGTTCCAGGGAAAGACCGTCTTGCACCTGAGTTTGTAAAGAATATTGCAGATGTAGTAAACTCACAGTGTGGTGATAATCTTCCTGTAAGTGCATTCATGGATTATTCAGACGGGACAATGCCTTCAGGCACAGCAGCATACGAAAAGCGTGGTGTAGCAGTAAATGTTTCTACATGGATTGAAGAAAATTGTATACAGTGTAACACTTGTGCTTTTGTATGCCCTCATGCAGCTATACGTCCATTCCTTCTTACTGATGAAGAAGCTGCGGCAGCCCCGAAAGGCACAAAGATAGCACAGGGACGTGCAAACTTGCGTGAATATAAGTTTGCCATTTCTGTATCCGTATATGATTGTACTGGTTGTGGCAACTGTGTAGACGTATGCCCTGCAAAAGAGAAAGCATTAAAGATGGTTCCATTTACCGAGCAACTGGAAGAACAAGAAAAATTCGATTATCTCTCAAATAAGGTAGGCTATAAAGATACTGTTGTAAATAAGATGCAAAACTTTAAAAATGCACAGTTCTCTCAGCCATTATTTGAATTTTCAGGAGCTTGTGCAGGTTGTGGTGAAACACCTTATATCAAAAATATCACCCAATTATTCGGAGATCATATGATGATAGTCAATGCTACTGGCTGCTCTTCAATCTACGGTGCATCGTTCCCTGCTTCTCCATATTGCACAAATGCAAAGGGACACGGTCCTGCTTGGCAAAACTCATTGTTTGAAGATAATGCAGAATTTGGTCTCGGCATGAAACTCGGTTCTGATAGGGCAAGAGAGACAGTAGGAAGGCTTATGGAAGAGGCATTAAATTGTAAAATGTGTTCCGATGAAATGAAGGCTCTTTTCAGACAATGGCTTGATAATAGAAATGATGCCGCTAATACACGTGAAGTAGCAGACAAATTAATTCCTATGATGGAAGCTTGTGGTTGTGACTGTTGCAAGAATTTGTTAGTATACAAGAATTTCATCGCTTCACGCAGCCAGTGGATATTCGGAGGTGACGGTTGGGCATACGATATAGGTTATGGCGGTTTGGATCATGTTTTAGCATCAGGTGAGAATGTAAATGTACTTGTTCTTGATACTGAGGTATATTCCAACACAGGAGGTCAGTCTTCAAAATCTACTCCTACTGGTGCCATAGCAAAATTTGCTGCAAGTGGTAAGAAGATACGTAAGAAAGATCTCGGCATGATGGCTATGAGTTATGGTTATGTATATGTTGCACAAGTAGCTATGGGGTCAAATCCAATGCAGTATATGAATGCAATCAAAGAAGCGGAGGCTTATAATGGTCCTTCACTCATAATAGCCTACTCTCCTTGTATCAGCCATGGACTTAAGGCAGGGATGGGGCTTAGCCAAAAAGAAGAGAAAATAGCCGTAGAATGTGGATATTGGCATCTTTACAGGTTTAATCCACTACTTGAAGAGCAGGGCAAAAACCCATTTTCACTTGATAGTAGGGAGCCTGATTGGACAAAGTTCCAAGACTTCTTGAAGGGAGAAGTTCGTTTTGCAGCAATGTACAAGATGTTCCCGGAAAGAGCAGGAGAACTGCTCCAAAAGACACAAGAGTATGCACAAATAAGGTACAACACTTATAAGAGGCTTGCAGGAAAGGCATAACGTAACTTTCACTAATACAAAACCTCCAAAATAGAAGTATTTTGGAGGTTTTTATTATATGTAATAAGTTCTATTCTTTAATCTTTTCCTTAAGTGTATTTAAAATAAGAAGATATAGAGGATTTGTTTTAAACTCTCCCCTACTTCTTAAATATACATCGAAATTCATTTCAGGTCTTTCAATAGCCATACGAAATAAAGAACCCTCCATTATCTCCTTTTTTACAGTTAATGATGGAATTATACCTACTATATTTTCATCCTTTTCCACTAAGGTCTTAATAGTGTTGATTGAAGGAGAAATAGCACAAACTTTTGAATTCATATCTGGCGAAAGAAATTTTTGGTATCTGTTCCAGACCGCCAATCTATAAGAACTGTAAATATTTGTAATTGATTCTACCTGATCTTTATTTTTTGAAACCACAAAGTAAGGAGAGATTACTCCTATAAGAGATTCATCTTCATTAAAATTGATATTTTGACTGCTTGGACAGGTATAAATTTCTATATCAGAGTAATAGCCACTCAAATTATTATCATTTAAACAGTTTTCATTAAACAAATCTGAAATCCTAATATCGAAAGAAAGATTAGAAGATGTAACGGATATAGAGGCAAGCGTATTAGGTAAAACATAGTCTGCCGAAAATAAATCCGATAAGATATTAATTTTTTCAGGTTTCCTACTACTGAAGAGCATATCTGCTGATTTGTACCAGTATAATATTTTTTCGGCATATTCCTTGAATATTCTACCTTTTGGAGTTAATACTACACTTCCTTTAAGGCGTTCAAAAAGTTGTATGCCCAATAAAGTTTCAAGAGTAGTAATATTCTGGCTTACAGCAGGTTGTGACACATTCAATTTTTTAGCTGCATTTGTAAAACTGCCTGTTTCAGCCACACATAAGAAGACGTTAAGCCTGAAATCATCTAACATAATAATTATATTTGCAACAAATATAGTTTTGTTTAGGTTTATATAAAATTATAATTGTACAACATAATGAAAAGATTGTTTTTAATTGTAGCATTTGTAGGATTGACAGTTATATCTGGATATGCTCAGACTGAAATACAACCGCTTCCAAATGATGCTTCAGTAAGAAAAGGTAGATTAGAAAATGGACTTACATATTATTTACGCCATAATGAACGTCCTAAAGGCAGGGCTGAATTCTATTTAGCCACTAATGTAGGAGCTATACAGGAAACCCCTGATCAAGACGGACTTGCGCATTTTCTTGAACATATGTGCTTTAATGGCACTAAGAATTTTCCAGGAAAAGCCCTTCTTAACTATCTGCAAAGTATAGGAGCTTCGTTCGGTGGAAACGTCAATGCATCTACAGGAGTTGAACAAACAGTATATATGCTTAACAACATACCACTTTTAAGAGAAAGTGTTGTAGATACATGTATACTTATAATGCATGATTATTCACATTTCGTCACAAACTCTACCGAAGAAATAGATAAGGAACGTGGAGTGATTATAGAAGAACGCAGGGCAAGAAGAGATGCGAATATGAGAATGTCTGAAAAGGCTCTTCCTTACTATTATGGTGACAGCAAATACTCTCGTTGTACACTTATAGGCTCACAGGAAAATTTGGAAACATTCAAACCAGAAAGTCTTAGAAAATTTTATAGCACATGGTATAGACCTGATTTGCAAGCACTTATTATTGTAGGAGATATAGATTTGGATAAGACTGAGGAAAAAATCAAAAAAATATTTTCAGATATACCTGCTGCTATAAATCCTAAAAACAAGGAAGAAATAAAAATTAAAAGCAATCATAAACCATCAATAGGCATAATAACAGATCCAGAAGCCACCTCAACTAATGTTGAAGTATATTGGAAAAGAACCCCTCTTCCAAAGGAGCTTAATAATACTGCCTATGGAAAAGCCTCTATGATAATTAACAATATTATAGAAAGTGCTATGAATGAAAGACTATCCGATATTACAGCCAAATCAGATGCACCTTTTTTAAGTGCTTCCTTCGGTATCGGTAAAATATGCGACCCAGTTGAGGTGGTAATGGGGACTGCAGGATGTCGTGAAGGAGAGGCTATACCTTCATTCAAAGCCCTTTATTCTGAGATTAGGAAGTTAAAAGAATTTGGTATTGAAGATTCAGAAATTCAGAGAGCAAAAGACAATATTTTATCATCTTATGAGAGTGCTGCAAAAAAAGCGAGTACAAGAAAAAATAGTGAACTTGTATACGAACTTATAAATAATTTCTTTTTCAATGATGATTATATGGCACCGGAAGATGAATATAAGTTAATACAAAATATTCTACCGAGAATAAATAAGACTATCATAGATGCAGCTTGTTCTAAAATCATAACTGATACTAATATAGTAATCCTATGCAAAGCTCCTGAAAAGGCTGCTGGACTACCTTCAGAAAACGATTTTATCAATGCTATTAATGAGGTTAACAGTTCTACAATACTCGCCAATAAGTCAGAAAAGATTGATAGTCACTTCATTGACTCTTCCAAGTTGAAAGGTTCAAAAATCCGAAAAGAATATAAAGGAATATATAATACAACTGTTTGGGAACTGAAAAATGGTGTAAAAGTAATCTTATATCCTACTAACTATGAGAAAGATAGGATAAGTATCAACCTTTATAAAAATGGAGGCAAATCATTAATTTCTACAGCAGATTTAGATAGTTTTGATGACAACGTATATGGGATGTTTATGAAAAATTCAGGGATTTCAAAATTTCCTGCTACAGTTGTCGGTAAAATGCTTTCTGGGAAGAATGTAAGTGTATCACCTTATATAGGTAGTCGTAGACACGGCATTACAGGAGTTTCATCAGTCAAAGATTTCAGTACACTTTTGGAACTTACATACCTATATTTTGCAGAGCCACGATTTGACAGTGAAGAATATAATCATGGTATAAAGTACATTGAAGCAGTATTACCCAATCTTATTAACCGACCAGAATTTAAATTCCAAAAGGAATTACTTGCTACTGTATACGGCAATAATCCAAGACTCAAGTTACTCAGTAAAGAGACATTGGAAAGGGCAAACCTTGCCACAATTAAAAAGAACTATCAAATGTTATTCAATGATGCCGCAGGAGCAACCATTATAATTACAGGAGACTTCTCACCTGAAAACATACGTCCTTTAATTCAAAAATATTTAGGTTCAATCAAAAAGGGACATAAGCCTCTTAATTGGAAGGATGAACATATCGATATACTTCCAGGAACTGCAATCAAGGATTTCAAGGCAAAAATGCAGACTCCTATGACTACTGTTTCGCAGTTATATTCTGCACCAATGAAATACAGTTTTGAAAATGAAGTTGCTTTAAATGCTGTAAGTTATATATTGAATATGAGGTATGTTAATACAATGAGAGAAGAAGAAGGAGGAACTTATGGAGCACAAACATCGACTGATATTTCAATAGAGCCTAAACAAGAAGCAACAATAAACATATCATTCAATGCAAAACCTTCATCTGCTGATAAATTGCGTGAGATTGCTTCAAAAGAAATACACAATCTTGCCCAAGAAGGTCCTAAGGCAGAAGAATTTGAGATGACATATAACAATATGTTAAAGAAAATTCCAGAAGGAAGAATCCATAACAGTTATTGGGCAAATGCAATACAACAATATGAATTATATAATTTTGATTGTGATAAAGAGTATGAAAAAGCAATTAAATCTCTTACTCCTCAAGCAATTAGAAATATAGTTAAAGAAATACTTTCTTCAGGTAATTTCATTGAAGTAATAATGCGACCAGGAGAAACAGTTGAAAAAGAATAACAATCAGACATTATGAAGAACTTAAAGAAAATATTATGCTGCATTATAGTAATTTCTGCAGTTATTACACAATCAACATCAAACATACTTGCAAACAAACCAGACAAAAATGTAGTAATAGATAATGTTATAGAACTCAATAAAACCATACATGACTTTGGCGATGTTTTAGTATCATACGGACCTCTAAAATGTTCATTCGTTGTAAAAAATATTTCAGATAAGCCTATGGCAATATACAATGTTGTTTCATCGTGTGGGTGTACAGGAGTTAAATGGACAAGAGAACCAATAATGGTAGGAAAAACGGGAAAGATTGCAGCCACCTTTAAAAACGACCAAGGAGCATATCCTTTTGATAAAACATTAACCGTTTATTTTTCAAATATTAAAAAGCCTGTAATTCTTCATTTGAGAGGCATAGTACATTCCGAAAAGAAGAGTCCAAAGGACCTCTTATAGAATAATAATGTTTTTTTCGTACTTTTGCAGAATATTTGACTTTTGAAATGGCAGATTTAATTGCGAATAACTATACAGATGACAATATAAAAACGCTTGATGACTTCGAGCATATCCGCCGTAGACCGGGGATGTATATTGGAAGATTAGGCAATGGAGATAATCCTGGTGATGGTATTTATGTCCTTCTAAAAGAAATTGTTGACAATTCAATAGATGAATATTCTATGGGGTTCGGCAAACAAATTAACATAGAGATTAAGGACAACGTTGTCACTGTAAGAGACTTTGGACGTGGTATTCCATTAGACTCCGTTATAAAGGCAACAAGTAAGTTGAATACAGGAGGTAAATTTGATGATAATGTATTCAAAAAATCAGTAGGTCTTAACGGAGTAGGGTCAAAAGCTGTCAATGCTCTTTCACAAAGTTTTTATGTAGAGTCATTCCGAAATGGGGAAAGTTCTTGGGCAGAATATGAACAAGGTGTACTTAAAGACAGTGGAAAGAGGGCGAATGTAAATGAAAAAAACGGCACCTTTATTAAATTTTTACCAGATAGGGATATTTTTGGAAATTTCAATTACAATCTTGACTATGTTGAAACCATGGTCAAGAACTATTCTTATCTTAAAAAAGGTTTAGTATTAATTCTCAACGGGGTACAATACAAATCTGAAAACGGTCTTTTAGACTTAGTAAATGAAAATTTATCCGAGCAGCCATTATATCAGCCCATACATCTTGAAGAAGCTGATATTGAAGTAGTACTTACTCATGGAAATTCATACGGAGAAAATATTTCATCATTTGTAAATGGTCAAAACACACGTGACGGTGGCACTCATTTAGCTGCATTAAGAGAGGCAGTTGCAAAAACGCTTAAAGATTTTTTCAAAAAGAACTATGCACCTGAAGATTGCAGGCAAGGATTGGTAGGAGCCATTAGCATACAGATTCAAGAGCCTAATTTTGAAGGGCAGACTAAAACTAAACTTGGCTCCACATACATGTGGGAAAAATACAAAAAGGATGAAAACGGCAAAATTGTAAAAAATCCTGATGGAACAAATGCCATTGACAGAGGTCCTACAATAAGAACTTTTGTTAATGATTTTATTGCACGCAATCTGGACAACTATCTCCACATGCACATGGATATAGTTCCCATAATAGAAGAAAAAATTAAGTCCTCACAATCTGAACGGGAAGAAATTTCAGGAATACAGAAAAAAACACGTGAAAGGACAAAGAGAGCTAATATTTACAATAGAAAACTTAGGGATTGCAGATACCATTACAACGATAAGCTGAATGAAAAACTCTCAGAATACGGAGAAAAATCAAGTATATTCATAACGGAGGGTGATTCTGCAAGTGGAACAATTACAAAAGTACGTGCTGCTAACTATCAAGCCGTTTTCAGCCTAAGAGGAAAGCCAATCAACTGCTACAAAGAGAGCCGCAGAAGGGTTGCTGAAAATGAAGAGTTAAATCTTCTTATTTCAGCCTTAGGTGTAGAAGAAGATTTCGAAAATTTAAGATATAACAATATAATAGTTGCAACTGATGCCGATGATGACGGAATGCATATAAGAATGCTTGTATTGACATTCCTGATGAAATACTATCCTGAACTCATTAGGCGAGGGCATGTTTTCATTTTACAGACACCCCTATTTAGGGTTCGCAATAAAAAACAGGTAATATATTGTTATTCCAATGATGAAAAACAAGCAGCAATAGATAAATTAAAAACTGGTATTGAGATTACACGATTTAAGGGACTTGGAGAAATATCTTCTAATGAATTTGTAGATTTTATAGGGGAAAATATGAGACTTGATTTAGTAAAACTTACTGAAGAGGAATCTATTTCGGATATTATGGAGTTCTATATGGGGGACAATACCTTAGAACGCCAAAACTTTATTAGAGAGAACCTTCGTTCAGAAGAAGAACTCGAAGATGTAAACATTTAATTTATTATGTGGTCAAATTTCTGTGGATTTCTTTTAAGGGCTATGGGCTGGACATCAGATAACGGTCCTTGTCCTGAAAAAAAAGCAATTATACTCGGAGTGCCTCATACTTCATTTTGGGATTTTGTAATATCTTATCTTTACTACAACCAATTTAAAGGAGAACACCCTAAGGTAATGATTAAGAAAGAATTATTTATCGGTCCATTAGGTTGGATTCTTAAACGTCTCGGAGGTATTCCTACAGATAGGAGTAACGCTACTGCACTTATAAAAAGTATCGTAACAGCAATGGAAAAGGAGGATAAATTTATTCTTGCCTTGGCTCCAGAAGGGACACGTAAACCTATAAGGAAATGGAAAACAGGTTATCATGTCATTGCCAAAGCAGTAAATTGTCCTGTATACCTTGGTTATTTCAATTGGAAAACTAAGCATGTAGGACGTGGAGAAAAAATTGAACTAACCGACGATGCAAGAGCTGATACAGAGAGAATTCAGTCAATCTATGAAAAGATGAATCTTGAAGGTAAGAACAAAAATTGTTTTCTTACTCATTAGTAATCAAAAGAACAAACATGAACAGTTATTATACAAGAATTACAATTAATAGGGAAAATTATGTAACAACCCTTGGACGTCTTTTTTATTATTCTACTTCAGCATATGCCAAAAGGAAAATGTCCGGATTTGTATATGAAGAATCACAAAACTATACATATAAGAAGTTCCGGCAGGTGTGTACTGAACTGTCACAGCAAATGTCTCGTTACGGGATAAAAGCTGGAGATAAGGTGGCAATTTTATCTCAAAATATGCCTAACTGGACAGTTGCATTCTTTTCTGCAGTAGCATTTGGAAGGGTTGCCGTACCTATTTTACCAGACTCATCAGAACATGAAGTTTCAAATATACTACGACATTCAGGTTCTAAGGTACTTTTCGTCTCCAAAAGACTTAGGGAAAAATTAAACGATGAATTAAAGGATAAATTAACTCTTGTATTTGATATTGATACATTGGAGATTATAAAGAAAGATGGTAAAGCATTTACCTGTGAAGGTTGGGTAACAGATCCTCAACCTGATGACCTGGCAACTATTATATATACATCTGGGACGTCTGGTAATGCAAAAGGCGTTATGCTTAGCCATAGAAACCTATGTCAAAATATCATAGCGGCATACCATGCATATAGGGCGCACAGACGTGACAGATGGCTTTCTATTCTTCCAATGTCACACACATACGAATTAGCATTCAGTGTCCTATACCCTATTTTTGTAGGAGGTAGTGTATATTATATTATGAAACCGCCTACACCAAGCATCTTGCTTGATGCCATGAAGAAAATTCAGCCTACTGTTATGTGTGCAGTACCTCTTATAATAGAAAAGGTCTATAAATCAAGCATAAGACCTACAATTAAAAAAAGTCGTGTACTGTCATGGTTAGAGCAACATTTTCCTCGCATACTATATAGATTAGTAGGAAAACGGCTATACCAAAGTTTTGGCGGAAAACTCAAATTTTTTGGTATAGGGGGTTCAAAACTTGATTCTGTAGTAGAGGATTTCTTATTAAAAGCCAAATTTCCTTATGCAATAGGCTATGGACTTACAGAGACGGCTCCGCTTATAACAAATGCCTGTGTTGGAAAAACAGTTGTTGGATCGATCGGAGTACCAGCATATAATGTTTCAGTCAAATTAATAAATGTAGATCCTACAACGGGTGAAGGTGAAATCGCAGTAAAAGGAGATAATGTGATGATAGGATACTACAAAGATCCTGAACGCACTATGCAAGTACTCTCCGATGACGGTTGGTTAAGGACTAATGACTTAGCTTGTGTGGATGCCAAAGGCAGATACTACATAAGAGGACGATTGAATAATATGATTCTTGGAGCATCTGGCGAAAATATCTATCCTGAAGAAATAGAAGAAGTTATAAATAATGTAGATGGCGTTAATGAGTCTCTTGTAATGGAAAGAAATGGCAAACTCATTGCACTTATAAAATTCGATGACTCTATTTTAAATTGGAACCAAGCAGGTGAAGATAAGTTTTTTGAAACTCTTCAAGCAAGGAAAAAAGCCGTATTGGATTACGTTAACAAACACGTAAATAAACAGTCAAAAGTAAATGATGTTGAAGTTGTAAAAGAACCTTTTGAAAAGACTGCTACTCAAAAAATACGGAGATTTAAATATAAAGATACTACAGGAGATGATGTGAAGGCGCAAGAAGAAAGAAAGAAACAATAACAGAAGAGGTCGGTTAAATAATTAACCGACCTCTACCTTTTTAATTAGACGAATAAAATTTATTCAGCCTCAACCTTGAACTTGAATATAGCTTTAACTTCTTTATAGCATTTTACTTCAGCCTCATATTCACCAACAGTCTTGACATCCTGAGATATAATTGTTATATCCTTTTTGTCTACTGTTGTTCCTGCATTAGCAAGAGCTTCAGACAAAGCTGCTGCTGTAATAGAACCATAAATCTTGCCGTTCTCACTAACCTTAGCGGTAACTGTAACAAAGACGGAAGATAACTTAGCAGCAAGAGCCTGTGCGTCTGCTATTTTCTGAGCCTCTTTATGAGCACGCTGACGAAGAGTTTCTTCATGCTGTTTAAGAGCTGATTTTGTAGCTATAGTGGCAAATCCCTGAGAAATAAGATAGTTAATTGCATATCCTGTCCTAACATTTACCACATCATCAACATGACCAAGATTGATCACTTCTTTCTTCAATATCACTTGCATAATAGTATCTCCTTTTATTTTAGAAGGTCGGTAACATATGGAAGCAGAGCAAGTGAACGAGCGCGCTTAATAGCTGCTGCCACTTTTCTCTGGAATTTAAGAGATGTTCCTGTAAGACGACGAGGTAAAATTTTACCTTGTTCATTCAAGAACTTTTTAAGGAACTCAGGGTCCTTATAATCTACATATTTGATACCTGCCTTCTTGAAACGGCAATACTTTTTCTTTCTAACCTCTACAGTAGGAGGATTCAGATAACGGATACCGTCAGTTTTTGCTTTATTTATCTGTGCCATAATCTAACCTCCTGTTTACTTCTGTTCCTTTTTTTCTTGTTTTCCTGCTCTTCTCTTTTCTGAATAAGCAACTGCATGCTTATCAAGAGCTACTGTAAGAAAACGAATAATACGTTCATCACGATGGTATTGAGTTTCAAGGGTTGAAACAAAATCCGGTGTGGCTTTGAATTCTATAAGGTAATAGAATCCTGATGTTTTGTGCTGGATAGGATAAGCTAATTGCTTCAATCCCCAGTCCTCTTCGTACACGACTTCACCACCATTTTCCTTGATGAGGTCAATGTACTTGGCAACCGCTTCCTTCATCTGAGTCTCAGACAAAACGGGAGTTGCAATGAAAACGGTTTCGTACTGTTTTAACATTTTGTGTAATTATTTGTTTATAAAATATTTGCAGGCCCCAATAGGTACACTGCCTAATAAAAGCCTGCAAATATACTAATTATTATCCAATAGGACAACTGTTTATATGTGTTTTATTTTTCAGGGATTGCTTTAAGGAGTTTCTTAAGAAATTCCCACACAGTTGCTACTGATTCTATACGTACTCTTTCATCAGGAGAATGAGGATGCACAATATCAGGACCGAATGATACCATTTCCCAGTTAGGATATTTTGCACCAAGCAATGCACATTCTAATCCACCATGTGTTGCCATTACTTTGAGTTCTTTTCCTGTATGTTCTTTCCATACTTGCTTAACTACCTCATAAACAGGTGTTTCAGGTTTAGGTGTCCAACCATTGTAACCGCCTGAAGTCGTAAACTTAGCGCCTGATAATTCGAAGACTGCTCTCATCTGTAAAGCCAAGAATTCTTTTGCAGAATCCACAGCGCTTCTCATAAGAGAATGAACGGTAAGATGTCCGTTATCACATCTGATTATAGCAAGATTTGTAGAGGTCTCAGTAAGTCCTGGCATAGAGTCACTCATCCTTATGAGTCCATTAGGGCAAGCAAGTACAGCCTTGACAAATCTTCTCACTACGTCTTCTTCCATATATGTAGTGGCTTCCTTTTCTTCTTTTGTAAAGTATAGTTCAGTAGAAGGATCTGAAATAGCATGCTCCTTTTTAATATTATCGAAAATTTCTTCGACTTTAGCCTTTACATCTTTTACAGCAGAAGCAGGAACTAAAACAATAGCCTCACCTTCAAACGGAATCGCATTTCTAAGACTTCCACCCTTTATGTAAGATAGTTTCACTCCGAAATCGTTTACTAATGGGTCAAGTACCCTTGCAAGAATCTTATTTGCATTGGCTCTGTACAGTCTTATATCCATTCCAGAGTGTCCTCCTTGAAGACCTTTTATCAAAATTTTAAATGTTTCCATTCCTGATGGTGCATCAAATGTCTTGTATTCAAAATCTGCAGAACCATCAAGACCTCCTGCACAGCCTATGCATAACTCTCCCTCCTCTTCTGAATCAAGATTGATGAAGATATTACCCTCAAACATTCCAGGTTTAAGTTTATCCGCTCCTGTCATTCCTGTTTCCTCATCATATGTGATAAGCACTTCTATAGGTCCGTGTTCAACTTCTTTATCTTCAAGAACAGACAATGCCATAGCCACTCCTATACCGTCATCCGCTCCGAGGGTTGTTCCTTCAGCGCCAACCCACTCTCCTATTATTTTTGTACGTATAGGATCAGTAAGGAAATCATGTTTAGTAGAGGCTGTTTTCTGAGGTACCATATCCATATGTCCCTGGAGAATCACTCCTCTGCATTTTTCATAGCCAGGAGTTGCCGGAGCACGCATAATAATATTACCCGTCTCATCTTTAATAGTCTCAATTCCACGGGATTTGCCCCAATTATAAAGATACTCTATTACTTTTTCTTCATGCTTGGAAGGTCTTGGGACTTGTGTAAGTCCGTAGAAATTATTCCAGACTATTTTTGGATTTAAATCTTTGATTGTCATAGTATAATATGTTTATTTTGATATTTTATAATTCTTAATTGAACCTAATTGATATATATTTGCTCTTGATACAAGCAATTCTTTTGTACCATCAAACAGGCTGATTTTATACAAGGCAGGAAGCCTATAATAGATGAATTTTCCATTTGCGTTTAAATCTATGATTTCACGCTCAACTATTGCATTGTTGTTAACAGGCTCCAACTTAAGGATACACGGACGTCCCTCAACGTTACTTGAAGAAACAAGACCTTCCGAATCAGATATTCTGAATGCAATGTATCTTTGTTTCTTATAATCTCCTGAAGGTACTATATCGTAATACATTTTTTGAGTCCTATAATCTGAATATCCAAAAAACAATGACAGATATTCTTTTTCAATTTTGTTAATTTCCTCGATTGCAGTTTTCATAGCCTCACCTGCATAAGACGCATCAGTGTTGCCTGTAATAATGTCCAATCTCTTTTCCCTTAGTTTGAATATCATATCTGCCGCTTCCTTAGCCTTTGCCTCAGTGGACTTTAAGACTATCATTTTCTGATAGAACTCAACTGCACTTTCAGTTGCTCCTGAATTTTCACTCCTATACAGCACTGCAGACTTTGACGTAAGATTAGGTGAAATACCTTTATTGGTAAAATCACTTTTGATCTCTGACAGGAAAGTCCTTCCAGATTGCGGCATATCATTAGCTGACAAACAAACTAAGCCTGAGGATGTAAACGCCAGCAGTTTCTTTATATCATTTCCTGCAGATACAAAGAATCGCATATTTTCATCTGGTTCCGAAAAAGGTGTAAAGTTGATATTAGATATTCTTGTCACTGTAGAATTTGCAATTTTTGCCTTTATGCCAAGATATTTTTCTGCATAAGCAGCATAAGGGCCTGCGTGGAATTGTTCAACAGTTGCCTCAACCTCAAAGCGTAATACTGTCTCAGGCAGACAATATGCCAATTCATCAAGAGATTTATTCTCTCTTGCTATAAGCGGCTGCAAAGATAATAGGAGCGTTACCGCTATCAGATATTTTGTAATAATTTTTATTTTCATATTCTTACCTCCATCTCTTATGACTCCATAAATAAATACTTGGGTCAGACTTAATATATTTTTCAAGTATGGAATAGTAACTTTCCATAATGTTCATTGCGGTGCATTCAGAAGCATCATCGCATATTTTTTCAAATTTCACTTTATAGTGTCCCCTCTCTTTCCTTACAAAACATAGTTCAAATACTGCTAATCCAAGTTTGTGAGCAAGTATCGCTCCTCCTGCCATTGTCTCTGTCTTTTGATTCATAAAACTCGGGATTTCATGCATTTTTGACAGATAATACGGATATTGGTCTGTAGGGAAAAGGTATATCGACTTTTTATTTTTGTTCATCATAGCATGCCTTAAGATATTTGAAGATTCAATGTACCCATGAAAAGTGCCGTCTAAAGTTGCCTGCCGATTTTCTCCAATGAAACGATCCCAAAAAGGATTGGACAACCTCTTGTATACCACACAGGTTGCTTCCTTGATTTTTTCTATTTCTTCTTTAGAAAAAAAACGATTGAGACTACTGAAAATTGCAGCTGTAATTTCCCAATTTCCAAGATGCGAATTAAGTAACATTAATCCAGGCTTGCTCTTATACAGGTTTCTCAAAATCTGTATATCAGCTTCATCAATCTCAATAAGATTCTGGTTTTCAAATCTTTCAGGATTATTACGACATCCTCCATACCACATAGCCTCTGCAAATATTTCCCCCATATATCTGTAAGCCTCGTCTTTGAGTTGTTCTATCTCATCATATTTCTTTTCTGGAAAACTACGTGATAGATTGGTGATTATCACATCCCTCCTATAACCTATTAAATATTTTGTCACAAATTCAAAGCACCGACCTACCCCATAATGAAAACCAAGGGGTAATTTTTGAAAAAGATGAAGTATATAACTTCCTATATTGTACCACACATCATTCATACTTCACAAATATAACATTTTTAAATTTGCAGAGAAATCTAAATTTGCTATCTAATCTAATAAATCTTATATCATCTATCTAAGATATACAATAAGCTGTCAATGGTTATTGCTGGGAATTATTATATTTGTAAAATGTATTATCCCTAAATATTAATAATAAAGCAATATATTATGTTTAAAGGACAACCTAAAGGTTTATTTGCACTTGCTCTCGCAAATACCGGAGAAAGATTCGGTTACTACACAATGTTGGCAATTTTTATGCTGTTTTTACAAGCAAAATTTGGACTTTCAACAGCTGTTGCCGGACAGATTTATGCCATATTTCTGGCAGCCGTATATTTTATGCCGTTTTTTGGAGGAATTTTAGCAGACAAGATAGGATTTGGAAAATGTGTTACTGCAGGTGTGGCAGTTATGTTCATAGGTTATGTATGTTTAGCAATCCCGACAGGCGCTAACGTACTGGGCCTTTCTCTAATGATACTTGCCCTCCTACTCGTTTCTATAGGCACTGGATTGTTCAAAGGCAATCTTCAGGTAATGGTGGGCAATCTTTATGACGACCCTAAATATTCATCTAAGCGAGATTCAGCCTTCAGCCTTTTCTATATGGCAATAAATATAGGAGCAATGTTTGCACCATCCGCTGCAACTGCAATAACCAATTGGTATTTAGGTAAATATGGACTTCTATATAATGGGGAAATTCCTGCACTTGCACATAAAATCATAGATTCTGCAGCAGCAGGACAATCTTGCACAGCAGCCGAGGAAACCCTAAACGGAATAATTTCATCTATGGGTATGCAAATCGCAGATGGTCAGACAATTTTAGACTTTTGCAATGTCTATTTAGAAAAACTGTCAACTGCATATAATATGGGATTTGGCGTAGCATGTATTTCACTTATAGTATCTATGGCTATATACTTTGGCTGCAAATCATGGTTTAAACATGCTGATGTCCTTACTTCCAAGTTAAGCAATTCTGGTCAGGGTGAGGCATCACAAGATGTAGTTTTGTCAAAAAAACAGACAAAATCACGTGTCGTTGCCCTTCTTCTCGTATTCGCTGTAGTTATATTTTTCTGGATGGCATTCCATCAAAACGGTTCCACACTTACAGTATTTGCAAGAGACTATACAGCGGACAGTGTTAGCGGACTTCCAAGAATTGGGTTTAATATTTGGGCATTAGCCTTGATTGCAGTTTCTATTTATACACTTTTCGGAGCATTTCAAGCAGAATCTGCAAAAGGAAAAGGTATTCTTGGAGGTGTAACTTTATTATTATGGGGTGGAGCTATTGCAATATATAAAAGCCTTCCTGAGAGTATCAATGTACTTCCACAAGAATTTCAACAGTTTAATCCGTTCTATGTTGTATCACTGACCCCTGTATCTATGGCTATTTTTGCGGCATTGGCTAAAAAAGGTAAAGAACCTTCTGCCCCTCGAAAAATAGGATTAGGGATGTTTGTTGCAGCATGCGGTTTTTTGATTATGACCTTAGCTTCCCTTGGTCTTATAATGCCTCAAATAATAGGAGGACCTAAATCAGGAGTTACAACCCTTATGTCCACTTATTTAGTTCTTACATTTGCGGAATTACTACTTTCCCCTATGGGAATATCATTTGTATCAAAAGTAGCCCCTCCAAAGTTAAAGGGTATGATGATGGGAGGCTGGTTTGCTGCTACCGCAATAGGAAATTATCTAAGTTCTATTCCGTCTTTGCTGTGGGATAAAATGCCACTGGCAGCTATATGGGCTATACTGATGTCTCTTTGTCTTATAGCAGGCTTGGTTATGTTTGCATTGATGAAAAAATTGGAAGAAGCCACAAAATAGGTTTTAATGACAGAGGAAATAAAAGAAAAGTTGTTGGAATGGGCTGAAATCTACAATGATGTAAAATATTTTCAGGAAGATCCTATTTCATTTCCACGACACTTTGTAGATGCTATGAAGAATAGCAATAAGAAAGGTTCTCAATATATACTACAAGATGTTGAGATAGCCGCAATATTTTCAGCCCATTTTGCATGGGGAAGACGGGCTATGATTGTAAGGGATTGTGAAAGATTGTTTGATCAGATGAATTGGAAACCTTATGATTATGTAATGTCAGGAGATTGGAGGAATGATAATACAAGCATACATAGGACAATAAAATGGAGCGAAGTAGCATCTATATGCGGAAGACTAAGAGACTTATATAGTAATGTAAGTTCTTTGCAACATCTTAGTATAGAGGATTTTCGCACTAAAGTTTACGGACAGAAGGAAGATAAAAATGCTGCCAATAAAAAAATCAATATAATGAGAAGGTGGATGGTCAGAAGAGATGGCAGGGTTGATTTAGGGTTGTGGAAAGATTGTAGTCAGGCTGATCTGTTAATTCCTTTGGACATTCATGTATATCAAATGGCGGTAGAAGTGGGAGTAACAAATAGAAAACAAAAAAATCTGAAGACAGTAATGGAAATTACTGAAGCCTTTGATAAAATTTTTCCGGGAGATCCGTGTAAGGGCGATTTTGCCCTTTTTGGTTATGGTATTGACAAACAGTGAAAACATTTAAGTTATATATAATTTCCGGATGCAATGGCTCAGGAAAAACAACAGCATCATATGCAGTTCTTCCAGAGCTGCTTAAGTGTAGTGAATTTGTAAATTCAGACGAATTTGCAAAGGGTTTGTCACCTTTTAATCCAGAGAAAGCTTCCATAGGTGCAAGTCGTCTTATGCTACTTAAGATAAGATACCTTTTAAGTCAAAAGAAGACTTTTGCCATTGAAACTACATTAGCAACAAGGAGTCTACGTAAACTCATAACAGAGGCACAAGAAGCAGGATATTTTGTAACTATCATATATTTTTGGCTCAAATCTCCTAATCTTGCTGTGGAAAGAGTAAGGGCAAGAGTTTTATCTGGAGGGCACAATATTGGAGAAAGTACAATCAGAAGGAGATACGGTGTAGGATTGAGTTATTTTTTTGACTTATATATGAAAATCGCTGACAGATGGGTTTTAGCCGACAATTCCACTATCCCTTTCAAAGTAGTGGCGCAAGGCTGGAGGGAGAATATGGTTGTACGCGACAATAAAAAATTTGAAGATATAAAAAAACAAGCTCTTGAATATACAAGAGAATCATATCAAACCTTAATTAAAAATGATCCTACCGATTAATTTTTATACAGATATTTTTGGAGTTACTGAAACAGTGCTTGAAAAATTAATACACACGTCCACCGAAAGCGGAGGTGATTATTCTGATCTTTATTTTGAAAATTCAATATCTAGCAGTCTTTTGCTTAGAGATGGAGAAGTGACTTCAGGAGGTATGAATTTGGACTATGGTGTGGGCATACGCACTCTTAATGGCACAAAAACAGGCTATGCTTATTCCGAAAGTACGGATTTCCAATCAATGAACGAGGCCGCAAAGGCAGCAGCGACAATAACAAAAGGATGCGCAGCGGGTAACAAAGTTCCAAAAGAGACAAAGCCGTTGAGGGGCAAACCTAACCCAAATGCCGACAGATATCCTATTCTACAAGATTGGCGGGATTGTAACAATAAAGAACTTGCAGAAATCCTAAAGAAATTTGAAGAACTAATACGGTCAAAGGACAATAGGATAATCAAAGTAATTGCTATGCTTTCATCTCAAACAAGTGATATTCTTATGTATAATTCACTCGGAGAGATGAAGTATGAGACCCGTCCTCTCGGAACCATTGCAGCATCAGTAATATTCAGCAACGGCAAGTCTGTACAAAATAATCACGTAAGCAGAAGTTTTCGTATGGGAGCGGAAATGTTGCAGGATAACCTTCTTGAAGAACTTGCTACAGAATCAGTTAGAAACCTAGATGATAGATTTGAGGCAAAAAGAGCGAAAGGTGGACAAATGCCTGTAGTAATGGGTGCCGGGGCTTCTGGTATCTTACTGCACGAAGCTATGGGACATGCGTTTGAGGCAGATTTTAATATGAGAAACCAATCTATTTTTTCAGGAAAGTTAGGAAAGAAAGTGTGCAACGAAAATATCAGCATAGTAGATGATGCCACCATTAAAGGAAATCGCGGAGCCCTTAATTTCGATGATGAGGGAGTCCCCGGACAGCGTACATATATGGTAGAAAACGGAATTTTGACATCTTACTTATATGATAGGATAAGTGCTGATTATTACAATGTTAAGCCTACAGGAAATGGAAGAAGGGAAAATTTCAGATATAACCCTATTCCAAGAATGAGAGCGACATATATGGAAAGCGGTAACACAGACCCTGAAAGTATAATATCCTCAGTCAAAAAAGGTATTTTTGTAGATGAATTTTCAAACGGCCAAGTAAAAATAGGAGAAGGAGATTTCACATTCTATGTAAAAAGCGGTTATATGATTGAAAATGGACATCTTACGCAACCTGTAAATGATATAAACATAATTGGAAACGGTCCTGAGGCTTTAGCTGACATAGTAGCAGTAGGTAATGATGGAAAAATTGATAATGGTGCATGGACTTGTGGAAAAGAACAGAGCGTACCAGTATCTTGTGGAATACCGACGGTTCTTGTAAAAAATCTTACAGTAGGAGGAAATTGAAATGATACCCTGGAGCATTACAGATAAAGAAATGGAACTGACAGAAAAATGTATTTCGACAGCAATGTCGCACGGTGCATCAGCAGTCAGGGTAACAATGAGCAAAAGCCTCATTGACTTGGTCAAAACACTAAACGGAGAGTTAGACAAAGTAACACATTCGGGAGATAGAGAATTGATATTCAATATCTTTTCAGAAGGGAAATATGGGGTATATTCCACTAATAAAATAGAAGAAAGTACACTTAACGATTTTATAGCAAAATCAGTCAAGACAGTACAACTTTTAACTCCTGACAAGTTTCGCACTTTACCTAATCCTCAGAGAGTTGCAAAAAATGCAACTTCAGGACTTGAACTTGGATTGTATGATGATACATATAGTCAAATAACTCCGAACAAACGCCTTGGTATTGTAGAGCAAGCATCTATATTCGGAAAGACAGACAAGATACTTCCAAAAGGCTGCAGACTGATTTCAGAAGAAATAGAATATTCCGACTCTATTTCAGATTGTTATATAGTAGATTCACAAGGACTTAGATGTAGACATATAGAAAGTTCGTTTGAGTTGGGATGCGGAATGACAATTGAAGATAGTGAGCAAAATAAGTTAAGTAGTTATTGGTGGGATGCTTCTCCTTTTCTCAATAAAACAAACTTTGAAGGAATTAGTGCCATAGCACTTAAACGAGCCCTATCTAAAATAGGGGCAAAAGAGATTTCTGGCGGTAAGTTCAATATGGTTGTTGAAAATGAAATTGCAGCAAGGCTTGTCAGTCCTATACTTTCAGCTTTAAGTGCCAGTTCATTACAACAGAATAATTCATTCCTTATGGATTCACTTGGAAAAAAGATTTTCCCAAAAGGACTTAATCTGATTGATAAACCTTTTGAAAAAGGGAAAAGCGGTTCACGACTATTTGATTCAGAAGGAGTTGCTACAAAAGAAAGTTTTATTATAGAAACTGGAGAGATTAAAGAGTATTTTGTTAATACTTATATGGCTGGTAAAATGGGGATAGCGCCTACTATAGAATCCTATACACGGGCGTGCTTGCTGCCTTATTTGAAAGATAGCCAAGTTCCTAATTTATTGGATAAGGATACAATAATAAAGAAATGCGACAATGGTATATTGATAACAGGTTTCAATGGCGGTAACAGTAATTCTGCTACAGGAGACTTTTCATATGGCATAGAGGGCTTTGCTTTCAATAATGGTAAACTTACTCATCCTGTAAGAAATATGGTAATAACAGGGAACTTTATATCATTATGGAACAATCTGATAGCCGTAGGAAATGACTATAGGACCTGTAAAAACAATCAAATTCCAACACTCGCTTTTTCAAACGTTGATTTCAGTGCATAAAATTATTTAAGTTATGACAATTTCAGATAAAATGGTGGTAGTACTTACCTATGAATTAATTGTTGATGGACAAACTATAGATAAGGCAGATAAAGATAAGCCACTTGACTACATACATGGAGAAAAAATGTTGCTTCCTAAATTTGAGGAAGAAATAGCAGGAAAGTCTGAGGGTGAAGAATTTGATTTTTTCATTTCTCCTGAAAACGGATATGGTGAATATAATCCGGAACATCTTGTAGAATTACCTAAAAATTGTTTCGAGATTGATGGACAAATTCAAGAAGGACTGCTTAAACCAGGTAATATCATTCCTATGCTCAACAACGAAGACATGGTTGTAAGAGGCACCGTAAAGGAAGTTAAACAGGATATAGTAGTAATGGATTTTAATCATCCATTGGCAGGTAAGACTCTCCACTTTAAAGGGAATATTATATCCATTAGGGAAGCTACAGAAAAGGAACTTAAGGAGGGGCTGCATGGAGAATTTTTGCCAAAAGAATGTTGCTGCCATGGTAATGGTGAGCATCACCATAAAGATGGAGAAGGTTGCTGCTGCCATGGTAAAGGACACCATGAAGAAGGTGAAGGTTGTTGTTGTCACAATAAGTAGAAAAGATGAAAACTGCCATTGTCATATTAAATTGGAATACACGGGAATATCTTGAGAGATTTATTCCCGGTGTTATTGAATCAGCCAATGATGCTCAAGTAATAGTGGCAGACAATGGTTCAACAGACGATTCTGTTTCTTTTCTCAGACAGCATTTTCCTTCTGTAAGACTTATATGTTTAGATAAAAATTACGGATTTACTGGAGGATATAATAAGTCACTGGAACTTCTTAAAAATGAAGGATTTGAATACTACGTACTTTTAAATACCGATATTGAATTGCCAAAGCATTGGTTAGAACCGTTGATAGAACTAATGGATACCAATCCTGACTGTGGAGCCTGTGCGCCGAAACTACACTCTTGGCAAAATAGAGATATGTTCGAATATGCAGGAGCAGCAGGAGGATATATTGACATGTTTGGCTACCCATTCTGTCGTGGACGTGTTCTTAAAATGACTGAAAAAGATACAGGACAATACGATGGAAGTATAAAGAATGTATTTTGGGCAACAGGTGCATGCCTTGTAGTAAGAGCCAAATTGTTCCATCTGCTTGGAGGATTAGACAATAGATTTTTTGCCCATATGGAAGAAATTGATCTTTGTTGGAGACTGCAATTAAGAGGGTATCGCATTTGTGTTGTTCCACAGTCAACCGTTTGGCATCTTGGAGGAGGAACTCTTCCCAAAAATTCACCTTGGAAACTAAAACTCAATTATAGGAATTGCCTCCTTATGTTGGAAAATAATCTTGCACTTTCATATTCATTAGAAATATATAGAAAAGGCACATCTATCATAAAATCAGCAAGATATGCACTTATAAAGGCAAGATTTATGATTACACTCAGAATGGTTTTAGATGGTATATCAGCACTTGTTTACCTTATAAGTGGAAAAACAGATTTTTTCAAGTCTGTGTTAAAAGCTCATAGTGAATACAAAAAACAGCGTTTAATCTTAAACGTAAAGGACATTGAAAAATATCTAAAGGAATACGGAGATAAGGCACTTATACGAGGTTGGTTTAGACATTGGATTATACCACTGGCAATAATTAAAAAGGATAATATAAGGAATATTGTAAGAAAAATATAGAGGATACAGGTTATGCGTATTGTTATTGAAGGAGCCGGTGAGGTCGGCTCTCATCTTGCAAAAATGCTAAGCAGAGAAGCAAATGAAATCACTGTTATAGATAATGATGAAGAAAGGCTGCAAAAGCTTGAGTCAACGGTGGATATAACAACAGTGACAGGGCAACTTTCATCTCTAAAATATCTCAGAATGGCAGGAGTGGATAAAGCGGATATATTCATATCCGTTAATCCTAATACGACTCAAGATGTAAACATTGTAAGTGCCCTTCTTGCAAAACAATTAGGCTGTAAAAAGGTATGTGCAAGGATAGATAACGAAGAATACCTATCTTACGAGAACAAATATCTATTCACAGATATGGGAATTGACCTTATGTTCTATCCTGAAAAGATTGCCGCAACGGAAATAATTGACCAACTTAAACATACTGCCTCATCAGATGCAATGGATTTCGCTCACGGCAAACTTCAAATGGCTGTATTCAAATTGGAAGAAGACTCTCCCCTATTGGATTTAAAACTTGCCGAATTTACTGCTGCTCTATCAAAGGATGATTTGCAGTTTAGAGTTGTTGCCGTTTCGAGAGGTAATGATACTCTGATGCCTCGTTATGATATGAAATTCAAGTACCATGATCTCATTTTTATAATAACAAAACGCGAAGGCATGGCTCCTCTAATGAAATTTTTAGGTAAAAGTAATATAGAGGTAAATAGCGTAATGATATTGGGGGGAAGTGCAATAGGTAAAATAGTAGCGAGCGATATATGCAATCAAGTAGACTCAGTTAAAGTAATAGACAAAGACAAAGACAGGTGCATTGAACTTAGCGAGGCTACCGATAATAATGTAATTTTTGTCAACGGGGACGGTAGAAATTCAGATTTTCTTATGGAAGAAAATATTAAGGACTATGATGCTTTCGTTGCTGTTACAGGTAAAGATGAAGTCAATATACTTGCGTGTGTAGTTGCAAAGAAATTCGGAGTAAGCAGAACTATTGCCGAAGTTGAAAATATAGAATACATAAGACTTGCTGAAGAGATGGGAGTCGATGCAGTTATAAACAAGAAGTTGCTGACGGTAGGCAAGATTTTTAAAATGACTTTAAGCGATAAAGTACGATTTATTAAGTATATGGGTGGAACAAATGCTGAAGTAATCGAATATATAGCGACACCTGGAAGCGCTATTACAAAAGCGCCTCTAAAAGACTTAGATTTCCCATCAGAAGCTATAATAGGAGGAGTAATAAGAGGCAACAGTTCGATAATAGCTGTTGGTGAGACTCAAATTGAGGCTTATGACAGAGTGGCTGTATTTGCATTACCTGAAGCCGTAAAAGATGTAGACAGATTTTTCAAATAGAAATATGGCAAGTTATCTGCAAATTGAAAATATATCTAAATCATATGGTCCTAAGATTCTTTTTGAAAATATAGGATTCAATATTAATGAAGGAGATAAAATAGCTCTTATTGCACCAAATGGTACAGGTAAAACTTCATTAATGAAAATACTTGCTGGAAAAGACAAATCAGATTCAGGTGGGAGCATTAAATTTCTTAAAGACATAAGAATAGCATTTTTAGAGCAGGAATATTCCTATTCTCCAGAAAATGGAATATTTGATCAAATAATGTTATCAAGCAGTAAGTTTACCTGCAATTTAGATAAGGAGCATTATTTCCAATATGAACTCAGGGTCCATAAATTTTTATCATGCTTTGGTTTTGAAGATCACAATAAAAAAATGAAACTTCTTTCAGGAGGAGAAGTAAAACGCGTGGCTTTAAGTCAAATGCTTGCATCTGAAGCAGATTTCTATATAATGGACGAGCCTACCAACCACCTGGATGTAGATGCCATTGAATTTCTTGAAAATTGGCTTAAGAGGGCAAGGTGTACCCTACTTATGGTAACTCATGACAGATACTTTTTAGACAGGGTATGCAACACCATAATAGAAATGGATAATGGCAATCTCTATACATATAGAGGGGACTATGAAAACTACCTCGAAAAAAGACAGGAAAGAATAGATAATTGCAATTCAGAAACAGATAAGGTGCGCAATATACTCCGGCGAGAGTTGGAATGGATGAGAAGCACTCCTTGTGCCAGAAGCGGCAAAGCAAAATACAGAAAAGACGCATTTTATAAACTTCAGGAACGGGCAGCAGTGAGTTACAAAACCTCACAAATCGATATGAGTGAACTCACAGGAGCCTCAAGATTGGGAACAAAAATAATAAATTGTAAAAATCTTTCCTTTGGCTATGGAGAAAGAATGCTCGTAAGTAATTTTTCATACAATTTCAGAAGATTTGAAAAAGTAGGAATAGTAGGAAAAAACGGAGCCGGCAAATCAACTTTTCTAAATCTTATTACTGAGACATTGAATAGAAGTCATGATTTAATCATATCAGGAGAAATACAACGAGGAGAATCCTTGAAAATAGGATATTATCATCAAGAGGGCATGCAATTCAATGAAGAATTGACTGTACTTGAAACCGTTAATAATACCCACCTCCTAAGTATGTTTCTATTTAAACATGATATGCTCAATAATAAGGTTGCTACTCTATCAGGAGGAGAAAGACGCAGGCTATATCTGCTAACGATACTAATGCAAAATCCCAATCTACTGATATTAGACGAACCGACTAACGACCTGGATATAATAACACTTAATATTTTGGAAGAATACCTCATGTCGTTTAATGGCTCTCTCATAATAGTATCACACGACAGACATTTTCTTGATAGATTGGCTGAGCATTTATTTATTTTCTTAGGAGATGGAAATATAAAAGACTATATAGGAAAATTTAGTGAGTATCGCGAATACATGAAAGCCTATATGGAAGAAAAGAAGAAAGCCTCCGTAAGTGATATAAAAAAGCCTGAAAAAAAAGATGTTGCATTACCTGCAAAGAGGAAACTCAGTTTCAAAGAAAAGAAAGAATTAGAAGAAATAGAGAAAAAAATCAACATCCTTACTAAAGAAAAGTCCGAATTGGAAGATTTTATGAATAACGGATGTTCAGATTATGAAAAATTGACAGAAGCTTCTGAAAGGTATAAAAAAATCTCGGACGAACTCGACAGTATAGAAATCCGCTGGCTTGAGTTGTCCGAGATTGAATAATATTAAGAATTAGTATCCTCTAGTTATTTTTAAAAGTCTATCTGGGTAATTTGTAATAAGCCCATCTATACCATAACTTATCTGTTTTTTCATTTCCGCAGGATCATCACATGTCCAAGGAACAATTTTCATTCCTCTGGCATGACATTGCTCCACAAATTCTTTATCTACAATTTTATAATTTGGACTTAACCAGGTAGGAACAAAATTTAATTTGCCCATAAATATATTCCAATCAGTATCTTCCACATCTGTAAGATATGACAGAATAATATCTGGATACTTCTCGTGTATATAATTAAGAGTCCTTGTATCAAAACATTGAACTACAAGCCTGCTTCCAAGATTAAAAGATTTAAGGAGTTCTATGCACTTATCAGCAAACTCATGATATTCAGGCCAATTCTTCCCTTCTCCCTTACCTTCTGAAGATTTAATTTCTATATTATACCTCATTGGAGTAAGTGAATTAACCTTAGTATAATTTTCAATAAAACTTATAAGTTCCTTTGCAAGAGGCTTTCTCTCAGAAATATTCTTTTTTTCAGGCCATACAGTACTTGGTTTAAGACCAACCTCATACTTAGCAATTGAATCGTATGGCATAGTATAAAGATATTCTTTAGGCTGCCCAGGAAGAACTGGAGTGCCATCAGGTCTTATAGAGTATCTTGGATGGAAAAATCTATCATGAGAAACTACAATTTTACCATCAGCACTTACCTGTAAATCCATTTCAAGAGTATTTACACCCAGATTAATTGCATTCTTCATAGAGGAGAATGTGTTTTCCGGCATAAGTCCTGCTCCTCCCCTATGAGCCTGAACATCAAGACTGCGAGAAAGATCTACTGTATAAGTCCAGTGCTTTCCAAAAGGACTTCTTACCTCAATAGTAACAACTTTGGCATATTGATCTGGTACGGCAGCAAAATAATGATTGTTTTCTTTAGGTCTCTTATAGCCTGGTATCTCCTTATCCTTATAGGCATTATTGATCTCTTTGTAATAAATTGGATCAACCTCATTCACCTGAGTCATATTGCCCATAAACTTATTATCCTGATACCACTGAACAGTCCAGTGAGGATCATAGTCCCAAATATTGGCAACTACTGCATTAGGATGTTTCAAACACTGACCAGGAGCATTAATCTTAACCTGAAAATCTTCACTGTAATCTATAGGATGAAATACCCAACTTAATACACCATCCTTAGAGGTAAAAATTTCATACCCTCTTGGTGAACCATCTCTACACCATTTAGTTATCCACCAAGACCCACATATACTTGGAGCATTATGTTCCATAATATCCTCTGAATAGATAAAATTATTCTGAAGATGAGTATGTCCACTTAAGAAATCTACTTTTCTACCTTTAAGAAGTTCAAGCATCTTGTCACCATTCTCTATATAATGACCACTCCACATTTCATATAAAGGAGCATGCTGCGCTATATAGATATGAGTAGTTATAGGAATATTTTTAAGTAAATTCGTGACAAACCTCAACTCTTCTTCTGTATAGCCTCCCTTATACTGCTTATTGGTGTCATATATTATGCTTTTTGTACCTATAACCAAATCTCCACCTAAGTAAAAAGCATAATTATAAGGTCCGAAGTTATCGCAATAATATCTTGCAGTTTCCTTGCCCTTAAGATTTTTGTCAAAATCGTGATTACCTATTACAGCATAGAAAGGAATTTCTGTGGTTTTTATCGCATCCTTATACATAGGTAGCATTTCCAAGTTATCCCAAGCCAAATCTCCTAATGCTATACCTGCTGTAAGTCCTTCTATACGACCTTTTAAAGCTTGTTCTTTCAAATCTTTCAATGGAGCTCCAGTGAATTTCTTGAAATGCTTTTCGTTTTGCATCTGAGGATCAGACACAGAAAAAAGTGTATAATTCAAAGAATCAGAAGTTTTTAACAGTTGAAAACTAAAATAGTTATTACCTTCCGCTTTCTTATAAAATTCAGGAGCACCTGAACTATAATCTGCTGTAAATCCAGAAGGTGTCACAACAGAAACAAACCAGGCATCATCATCAATATCAAACTTAAAAGCACCTTTAACATTAGTTTTTGTAAAATGATTACCATCTGTAACTAAAACACCTGCAATAGGAATATTGCCACACTTGACAGTACCTTTCACCCTACGGGCTTGCAGGGTGAAGATACTTAAAACAATAAAAAGTAAAACAAAAGATATTCTTTTCATATTATGTTTATGGATTAACTATCCTTATATTATCTATGTACCAACGCTGTTGGTCAGGTTGCTTCTTAGGTGCAATATTCATCTTTGCAGGACGAATATTAATCTTTGTATCCTTTGTCACTCCCTTTAGAAGGATAGAACAATGTTGCCACTCTAACTTTCCTTTTACTTGTGATGTAGAGTACTCTTTACTCAATGCAGCGCCTGTATCGCCACACACACCGGCACCAGAAAGTTCTATAACAATTTTAACTTTATCAATATTGCCTGACCCTTGCATATGCGCTGCCCAATCAAACTTAAGAACAACATCTCTTGATTCTCCGAAATCAATGGCAGGAAGTTGCAAACCTGTATGATAATTGGTTTTTCCGAACTTCAGATAATATTTCTGAAGATAAAGCACTTCAGGTTTCGGATTTAAGTCGACGTAACCTCTTTCTTTGAAAGTATCTAAAAATTTTTGCTTATTATAGGCATTAGGAGCCTTGCCACCAGCGTTATTATCACCTACAGAATCAGCAGCCTTAGCAGGATCAGCAAACTCCTTCATCCATGAAAAGTCGTCATAAAACCATGGAATGCCGTCTTGAGATACAGTAAGTACACTTTCAAGTCCTTCAGCAGCATTACTGAATATTATATGTGCCGTTCTGGTAACTTTTGTATTGTTTGCATCATACTCTAACTTAAAAGTAGTTTCTTCAACCATTGATTTAGTAGAAGGAATTGCGGTAACTTTTATCCAAGACTCATCAGCTTTAGCACTAACTGCCACGTTTGCTTGAACCTTAACATTGCTTGAACCAGCCTTATTCATTACTGAAATTCTATTTCCTCCTATTATACTAATCAAAGGCTTAAGAGTCTGACCTGCTGCACTTTGAATTATACGAATCTGTTTCTCAGTATCACCTGACTGAATTTTAACAACTGCCTCACGCATTACAGATAAAGTACTTGCATCACAAGATAAGGCAACTACCTTTTTTTCTCCAGCTTTTCCTTCTACAATATCCGTATGCAACCACTTTTCACTTACAGCAACAGTAAAATCTTTATCTGATGAAACAGTGAATCTTATAGGTTTTGATGGATTGCCTTCAAAAGTAATAATATCTGTTGAAACTTTAAGATTGGCAATCACAGGTTCCGTTTCTACCCCATTGCCTTCTTTGACTATTTCTATATGCGGCTGATACTCTGCACTTTCCGGATTAGTCACTGAAAGACGTACAGTACCTCCGTTTCGTGTAGACAAAGGTCCATCACCGTTAGACTGCCAATTAGCTACGCAAAGAAAACGGAATTGACAATGTTCAACATTCTTACGAAATCTTACAGTTGCCTTAACTGGTATATTTGTACTACCATCAGAGGACATAGCATGTGTATACTTTATTTGCTCTCCAGTCTCTTTTGTAGTCTTTACTTCTCCAGCAGTTCTCCATTCAGTGCCATCGAGATATTCCAATCTCCAGAATTTATGACCTGTACGTGAAGCCCTCGTCTCAAAGGCGATCTTAACTTCAGAACCAGCCTTTATAGCACCTGTACCCGTAAATAACCAATAGTCCCCAGGCCAAGAACCACTACAACGTGGATCATTGCTTTCTACATCCAGTTCAAACTTATTTTTATCATTTGTTTTATTTAAGTCAACAGGTACATATGTAATAGTTCCAAGACCTTGCATTGCCTCTATTTTCCCTTCTTTAGGAAATGAAGTTGCATAATTTATACCGATATGACTTATAAAGAATTTTAACGGATAAGGTATTAAACTTTCATCTTTTCCTTTATCATCAAAGGATGTCATAATAAGTTTTATCATCCCTTCAGTTTCACCCACTACATAACCTTTAAGAGTTATCTTATGCAAATCTACTTCCTTCAATGCTTCAACAGATACAGCATCTAAAATAAGAACCTTAGCATAAGTTCCTGACACTCTAAGTTTATCACCTACCAATGAACCTGTTACAGAAACATAGGTGCAAGTCTCAGGATGAAAAGTATCGAGTTCTGAAGTTATATCTTTTGCTGAAGGATATGATATATCTGAATGAGAATTAACTTTTACTTCATCAACATTGAATGCACTAAATCCGTCAATTTTAGTTTTTTTACCATTAATATTTATCTTATCTCCAACTTTTACATCTTTTTCTCCTAAGACATAAAGATTTGTTTTTCCATCTGTTATAACAAAACCAGACTTAGAAACAGCCAATACAGAAGATTCAGAAATCTTAGCAGCCTCTTTATCTTCAAGATCAAGTATATCTGTAACAGATACTTCCTGAATACCCTTATACTTATCCCCTCGCTGTTCTATAGTAACAGAACCCTGTCTTTCTGCTGAAATTCCTTTGAATATGATGTTACCAGTTCGAGGAGAATTTACATTTCCATCGGTAACATTATCATCTACCATTATTTTTACTTCCATTGGACCAGAACCTTCTGAAGGTTCAATATTTATCCACTCTGGAGCATCAGAAGACCATTTTCCATCACAGTATACAGAGATAGTCTGTTCCTTAGCATCTTTTGCTTCAAAAGTAAGGTGATTTTCACTTGTAAGTACTGCACGAGCTTCCTTAATCTCAGACTTATTGCAACTGCCGAATGAGAAAACTGCTGCAGCAAAACTAATTGCAGTTATTATATTTTTTAGAATTTTCATAACAATATCAGATTAAAAGCCAAGACCATCTTTCCAACCCGGATTTTGAGTAAGATTATGATTATATGTACGCTGATTTATAGGAATAGGATAGAAGTAATCTCTTGATTCATCAAATATATGCTGAATGTTCTGGTGTGGATCTATATATCCTTTGTTTCCTTCGCTCAACAGAATACCAGTAGTAGCATCACCTATTTTCTTGAATACTATACCTTTAAACTTAGATGAAGGTTTTTTATCTGTATCATAAAGACACAAATCAGGAATACCGTCACCAGACAAGTCATATTCACCCGGACCTGGGAAATACATTCCATACATCTTTTGATTTATACACAAACCTTCTTTCCATCTCATAAGATCATTCCATCTAAAGCTCTCTTGAGCCAACTCCACAGAACGCTCACGTCTGATTTCAAGAATTATTCCCTTATTTGCGCCCTCTACATTTCTATAGCCATATTCTTCTGATGAAAGATAAGGATCAGGATTTGCATTGGCTTCAGATAAAGACATATTTGGCATATTTACCCTCTTACGAAGAAGATTTATTGATATATCAAGATCTTCTTGTGTAAGTGTTTCAAGTTCTGCTTTTGCTTCTGCATAATTCAAGTATACCTCAGCTAAACGGAATACAGGCATATCATTATATGACATCTCTACTCTGTTCACATCCGGTAAATTGCAATCCATAACATATTTTGCCAACTGAAAACCTGTTGCGCTTGCACCTAAATCAGGAGCAACTACATCTGTACCTCCAATCCTTTTATACCCTGGTGTAACAGTACAGTAATAAAGACGTGGGTCACGATTGGCTACTTCATCTTTAAATGTCATTTTATCCCAACCAGGTTTATCCGTAAATCGTGAACCATCCTTCATGAGGAAACTATCTACGAATTTTTTAGTAAGTCCTGGTTTCCCCTGTGTAGGCATTGTTGCATAAGCAGTAGAGTTGTTGAAAATAGAAAGGCTTCTATCATTTCTTATGGCAAGTATGTACTCACCAGCATCGGCATCAGGTTCAGCAAATAATTTTCCGTAATCAGGCGCCAACTTATATACTCCACTATCAATAAGTTTCTTAGCAGCATCCGCAGCAAGAGTAAGATAATATTTATAATCGTGTCCCTCTATGTTTAGTTTATGATACTTTCTAAATGTACCTTCATACAGGCAAAATCTTGCTTTAAATGCTAAAGCAGTCCACTTACATACACGATAAGTACTTACTTTATTAGGGAGATTTTCTATTGCATAGTCTATATCTTCAATCATTTTTGACAATACCAACTCACGTGAGTCACGTGGCTTGAATAATTCTGGGGAATCAGTTTGAAGTTCTTTATCCACCCAAGGAACATCACCAAATTTTTTTACTTTTTCAAAATAAAAATATGCTCTAAAAAACCTTGCTACTCCAGAATACTGAGCAACAACATCCTTATCAGGACATTGATGCATATGGCCAAGCATGGTATTGATTTTTCGCAAATCTTCCCAGTCCCAACCGCCGCCATCATCAGGTACAGTTCGGAAGTTCCCACCATTCAAACGTTTTGACAATGTTAGTTCAACATATTGATCACTCTGTTCTTCATAAGGGTTCTTATCTAAAAGATTATTATAAAAAGTATTTGAAAACATTTCAAAATCGTTTTTATTACGGAAATAATCATCAGGGCTTATTTTAGACTTGTCGTAAGTATCTAAAATATCGCACGAAGACAGAGATAGCAAAAGTATGATAAAAGGAATTATATATCTTTTCATTTTATTAGCCTCCAAATCTTTAGAATGTAATATCAACGCCAAACATCATAGTTTTCATCCAAGGATAACTGCCACGATCATGTGGATTATCTCCTGACCTTCTTTTGAAAGCAGATTCAGGATCTATATACCTTGTATGTTTTTTAAGTGGAGACCAATATGCGAGATTTTCTCCTGAGAAATAAAATCTTACTTTGTCTACAGCAATCTTACGTGTAAGTTTTTCAGGCAAAGTGTATCCTATTGTAAGATTCTTAAACCTCAGGTATGCAATATTTTGTAAATATCGGCTATTAACTTTGCTGAGTTCACCACCTGTTGAAGAATAAGCACGAGGACGTGGAAAATATGCATTCGGATTTTCCTCTGACCAACACTTTTCAATAAAATCACGTTGTAAGAAAGAAACATATGAATAACTATAAGGTCCCCAGAATGCCATATTCATACCTGCAGGATACCAATAGTGAGTACCAGTACCCTGGAAGAAAGCAGAAATATCAAATCCCATATAATTAAGGGATAAGGTAAAACCATATTGAAGACTTGGAAGGGAATTTCCTAAAATTTTACGGTCACCAGGTTTATCAGCATTATTTGCTCCTATACCTAAGATACCATCCCCATCCAAATCAACAAATTTGAGGTCACCTGCTCTCCAACCTCCAGTCATACGTCTGTTAATATAACTGCAATCAAGGGTATTCTTTGTATATTCCTTAGCCTCCTCATCAGTGGCAAAAAGACCATCTACTTGAAATCCCCAAATATCGCCTAAACGTTTTCCAGGATAATAATCACTCAAATTCTTTTGAGGATTGTTAAATCTCGTTATATAACTTCTATAGTCACTCAATGAAGCTCTTACTCCATACCCAAAAGGCTTTCCAGCCAAATTGAAACGGTCACGCCAAGAAATTGACAATTCATACCCTGAAGTCTTAAGATCGGCAGTATTTGTTTTTGGAGGATTAGCACCGAAAACGCCTGGCCTTTCTTCCCCTTTGGTAAGCATATTCACAGTTTTTCTCACATAAGCTTCTGCAGTAAAATTAAGTTTATCTGAGAACATTCCTAAATCTAAACCAATGTTATACTGCTTTGATGTTTCCCATGTCAAATCAGCAGCAACTGGACCGGATAGAGTAGAATATTTAGCCATAGTACTACCCTCGTTAAAAGAGTAACCTTTAAAATCATTAATGCTTATACTTCTTAAATACGCATAATAGTTGACATTTTGATTACCCAGACTACCATAAGAAGCCCTAAGTTTCAAATTATTGACATATCTCTTTGCTCTACCAAAGAAAGGCTCTTCGGAGATTCTCCAACCAGCTGATACTGAAGGGAAAAATCCCCAACGATGTCCTTTTGCAAAACGTGACGAGCCATCAAGTCTTCCTGAAATTTCAATCAGATATTTTCCTTTATAGTCATAATTTAAACGACCAAATACTCCAAGAAGAGCATAGTCTTTCTGACCTCCTGACACCTCAGTAAGTACATCACCAGAAGCGTTAGGACCAACAAGATCCAAGTCACTCAAGACTTTACTTTGAAGGTTTTTACCTTTTGCCCCTACTGATTTCCTATACCAGTATTCCATATTGGAACCCAACATTGCCTTTACATGATGTTCCTTACAAAAAGTATCATCATAAGTAGCATATACATTGCCTGAATAATAACTTGAAGTAGCAATAGATTCATCAAGATAATCCTCTCCGGCACCGACAGTGTAAGACTCAAGTTCCCCACCTGGTCTTTGACGATATGAGAAATTAGTTTGTCTATATGTATTTCTATTCTGATATAATCTATAGGTAAAATTAGAAACTATATTAAACTGTTTAACAGGTGTAATTTTTATCTCAGTTGTATTTGAAAAATCACTCTTTAACCTATTATTAATATCATTTTTGTCACCAAAAATTATATGTCGTCCCCACGCCACATTATATGCCCCTGAAATCATCGGAGTTGCATATAACCATGAGCCATCAGGGTTTTTAAGTGGGAATGAAGCCAAAGCGTGACATGAAGCATAGGCGAATGAATCTTGTACATCGTCCATACCAGGGAAAGTATATCTTGAACTATAGAAAGATGTGTTATTAGACATCTTTATAAATTTATTGACTTTAAAATCAATTTTTGCTCTAAGATTATATTTTTGGAACACATCTGGATTTACTTTTATAATACCAGTTTGACGATCATAACCACCTGAAAGGAAATATTTTATATCCTTATTTCCACCGCTTACAGATACAGAATGTTGCTGTACAGGGTGGCGATCACGATAAAGTTCATGATACCAGTCAGTATTAGCATAATATATCCACTGCTTCTTTCCATTACGCACATCCTCAACAACCCAAGGTCTTCCAGGCTGTTCTGTCTTGTCATTTACCCTTGCAAGCAATTCCGCCATATCGTGGTCGTTATATGTAGTATACTTGTTACCAGCATCAGACATCCAGAACTTATCTATTGTGTATACAGACCAATATCCTCTTGTTTCATAATCAGTTGACGTAGTAGGTGTTTCCCAACCAAATCTTCCGCTATAATGCACTATGGCTTTACCGTCTTTATCAGAACCAGATTTTGTAGTTATGAGGATTACCCCATAAGCCGCTCTTGCTCCGTAAACAGCGGCAGCTGCTGCATCCTTAATAACTGATATAGACTCAACATCATTCGGATTTACTCTGCTTAAATCTCCTATCGCTCCATCAATCAGAACAATAGGATCGGCACTGTTTATTGATGTTATACCTCTAATGTTAAGAGAGCCAGTTGAACCTGGATTACCAGCATCAGTTGAAATATTAAGTCCTGGTACAGACCCTTGGAGCATATCAGTAAGAGAATGCGCAGTCCTGTTCTCAAGTTGTTTCTGGTCAACAGTCGTTATCGCTCCTGTAAGATTTACCTTTTTTTGAGTACCATAACCAACTACAACAGTTTCCGTTATTGACATAGAATCATCTTCAAGAATAACTACTATATTATCTTGAGTTGCTTTAACAGGTACTGTCTTTGTTACATAACTAAGACAAGAGACTTCCAATGTTACATCTTCCGAACCAACAGAAAGGCGAAAAGTACCATCAGAACTGGTCATAGTTCCATTTGAAGAACCACGTACCAATACCGCCACTCCTTCAAGTGCTTTATTCCCCGAATCAAGCACCTTACCGGATAGGATTCTGCTACCTGCTCTTAAAGGGATAGCAACAAGAAGCATAGCTGCCAATATAATGGCAAATGTTCTCAAAAATTTCATACGCTCATTAATTAATTTTTAGTGTGTATAATCACGTTTTATTTATACATCTCTGTAGAAAAAGACTTTGGTCGTTTCATATCTTCTCGGTAGACATTGCCAAAACGATCAGTTACCTTTATATTCAAAGTAGAATTCGGCTTTGATGCTTTTACTACGAAAGTATGTCTGTTGACAGAAGTTTTAAATGTAGCACTGTTATTAGTATTCAGCCGTTTTGCCGTATATGAGACAAGATGAAGCGGGTCTCGTGTAAATTCCTTTTTAACACTTAAAAGTTTTCCCTCTTCCATTACCTCAATTTTCCACTCAGGATCATAATTCCATATATTTATATAAACTTCATTATCAGATTTTTTACCAGAGAAATCTTTAGACAAAGACTTAAAATCATCACGATATTTGCCTTTGGCATTAGGAGTATAATTAGGGACGGAAATATCCATAGTATTCCTATCGTAAGTACGAAATTGCATATCCAATGGTTTACCAGATGGTTTAAACTGCCATGTAAACTTATCGCCTGCAATATCGACTATTTCATATCCTCCTGGGGTCCCATCCTGTCCTATATGTATTCCAGGGGTCAAGTATGACGACCACCACCAAGTTGCACACACAGCGCCTGCATTATGTTCAAATATATGGCAAGTCTCCATTTTATCGACATTATACATTTTATGTGTGTGACCTGTAAATAGTTGCACTTGGTCGTATTTACGGAGCATTTTAATAAGTCTCTCAGCTCCTCCCATATTGTCCCTGCTATCATCTTTAAATAGAGGTGCGTGCATAGTAACAAAAAGAGGTACTGAAGTTGGTACATAAGAAAGATCCTTTTCAAGCCATTTGAATTGCTCTGATACAAGATTTTCATTATAATCACGACTTTCTGATGTACCTGCTCCTGTATTAGTACACTCTATATCATCCAAAATAACATAATGAACCTTCCCTATATTAAATGAAAAATAAGTCGGAGCAATTTTCTTTTTATACTTTGTAACTGTATCAAAATCACCTGCATATTTCATATCATGGTCATGATTTCCAATTGTATGAAATATTTGTAATCCTTTTACAGCATTCATATCGGCTACATACTCATCCAAAGCATAACTGTTTTGATACCAATATACATCCCAAGTCATATCACCGAGAGTAATTCCATATATTTTTTTATCTTTATGTGTTGAAATATAATCATTTACATCATCAGTGAAAATAGAGAACTGTTTTCTGTCATCATTTCTTCTTGCAATTTGGATGTCTCCAAAAACAAGCATAGTATAATTACTTTGGTCACCAACATCAACAAGGGAAAAGTCTACACGTTCAGGCACGCTTGGATTTTTGTGCAACTGACAATGAACACGTGGCATAATACCATCAGACTGCACCTCATAACCGCTTGGAATAGAAATGAATACGTATTTATGTTTCTTTGATGATTTCATTTGATATACACCATTCTCATCAGTACGCACAACTTCTACCCCATCAGAAACAACTACATCTTTAAGGCGTTTTTTACCACAAACAACAACACCGTAAACATTGTTGCCAGGCTCAGGCTCAACCTTAATATCAGAAGTATCTGCACTTGTATCGATGGTAACAGCCATCGACCCCATCAGTTTTTTATGACTACCTCTTAGGATATAAACATTGTATATTCCAGAGGCAAGGCCTTTGTATAGATTGATAGAAAACTTTTTCTTTGAAACCGATACTATTTCACATGTGTTTAAAGCGCCTGAAGGTTCTCCTAAGATAACTTTATCAGATTTTAGAGGAGCCTTGCCAAACATAACTCGAAATGACATCGACTCTGTTCCTGCCTTAATTGTTACATTTTTAGGAACTGAAAATTGAACATCAATAGTCCCAGTGTTCTGTTCCTCCTTCTTGCACCCGAACAGGGAAACAAGAACTGTGAGAAACAGAACAAAAAGAAAATTTTTTCGTTTCATTTATTAAAGATTTGCAAGCTGTTTTTCCTGATTCCAAGGTAAAGCACACAAAACCATTGCTATAACACAACAAATTGGGAAAAGCATCAGAGCAGTATTCCATCCTGCACCTTGAATAATTGCTCCCATTGCAATTTTTGATACAATGGCATCTCCAAAAAGGTATCCGAATAATCCTACAAAACCAGCCGCGGTACCAGCTGCATTTTTAGGAACTAAATTAAGTGCCTGTATACCTATCAGGGCAACAGGTCCATATATACAAAAACCTATTATAATAAGTGCCGTATAGATAATTGCCTTTTGAGCAGTAACTGGATTACTAAACATCGCAGCCAATGGCGCTGACTGCCAATACATAAGTACTCCAATTAGTACCACTCCCATAAAAATAACATTAGCAGGGGCGCAACGTCCTTTAAAGAATTTGGATGAAATCCAACCGCATACTACAGTACCTACTATTCCAGCATAATTGTGCAATGAAAAAGCAAGGTTACTTTCACTCGCTGTCATTATACTTTTCTGCTGCAAATATGTAGGAGCCCAATCTCCTATTCCATACCTTACCATATATACGAATATATTTGCGCAAGCAACTGCCCAAAGTAGTTTGTTTTTGAAAATATAATCTATAAACAGCGTTTTAAAAGGTATTTTTTCAGTATCCTTTACCTTAGATTTAACACCTGAGTAATCATTTCTATAATCATTAATAGAAGGAAGTCCACAAGACTGAGGTGTATCCCTAATTAGTAACCAACATATTATAGCAATCAAAACGGCAATAATAGATGGAATAATAAACGCTCCTTTCCAAGCCTCAGCCTCTGAAAAGCCCATAAAGACAACAGCACTCATTCCCGCAGTAGCGAGTAATCCAAGAGTACCGCTTCCAAAAGTATGAGAAGTATTCCATACTGACATTTTGAAACTTCTTTCATTTTGAGAGAACCAATGTGCCATTATTCTTCCACATGGAGGCCAACCCATACCTGAAAGCCAACCAACTACCAACATCAATATGAATATAATAGTCATATTGAGGGCTTTCGTGTCAGGACTAAATGGAATAACACCTGTAACAATCATTGTGAGTGCAGACAGAAGCAAGCCTACGACCAAAAACTTCCTTGCATCGGAACGGTCAGAGATACTTCCCATTATAAACTTACTGAAAGCATAAGCTATTGAAACAGCAGACATGGCAATACCTACCTGCATTTCATTTATAAGACCCTCATCTATCATTCCTGGAGCGGCAAGAGACAGGTTTTTCCTTACTAAATAATAACCTGCATAACCAAGAAAGGCTCCAAGAAAGACTTTCAGCCTCATAGAGGGATAAACTTTTGAAATTTTTTCCTCTGGTAGTTGTGGTTTAGCTACAGGAGGATCAAAGAATCTGGACATAGTTTTAGAAATAAATTATTTTTCAAATTGAAACAAAGTTAATCTTTTTTTTTAATATTAGGAAAATATCTATAACTCTGCCATTTCTATAAACTCTGCCATTATGACATAAATAAAAACTGGCAGATAATTTGTAATGTTTTATACGTTCTTTCGATTACACATTATTCTATCGAGAGAAAATATGTTATGCTTTGGGCACTGATTTTAGTCCTTATTTACGGACTGTTTTCAAAGAAATATAAAAGGTTGATAAAATATGAAAAAGCAAAACGAAAAATCGAAAAAGATAAAGGAAAAGATAGAGATGGAGAAAGCAGCTTCACAAGAACCGGAAAATCAGAAGATTAAAACGGAAGAGAACGAGTGCATTGAGGAAGAAAACGAGTGCATTGAGGAAGAAAAGCCTGATGATGCAGAGGAAAGCAAAAAGAATAAGGAACAAGAAGAGATAGAAACACTCAAAGCCAAATTGGCTGCTGAGAAAAATGACTATATACGCCTTATGGCAGAATTTGAGACCTTCCGCAGACGTTCGGCAGAAGATAGACTACAACTTATTAATTCTGCTGCATCTGAGACTATTAAAGGTCTACTACCGATATTGGATGATTTTGAAAGAGCTGTCCAGTTGCTGAAAAATTCTGAAGATAAGGCAGCGAAAGAGGGTACTTCCCTTATCTACAATAAATTGCTTTCTTATCTTAAAACCAAAGGTTTGGAGAAAATAGAGGCAAAGGGAGAGAAATTTAATACGGATTTACACGAAGCTGTAGCACAGGTTCCTGTAAATGAAGAAGATAAAAAGGGATTGGTATTCGATGTAGTATCTACAGGTTATAAACTCAACGGCAAAATTTTGCGTTTTGCAAAAGTAGTTGTGGGAATTTAAACTATGGCAGAAAAGAAAGATTATTATGAAGTACTTGGGCTGCAAAAAGGTGCTTCAGTTGATGACATAAAGTCAGCATATAGAAAAGCAGCGCTTAAATGGCACCCTGATAGATGGGTAAATAGCACTGATGCAGAAAAGAAAACAGCAGAAGAAAAATTCAAAGAAGCTTCTGAGGCATATTCTGTACTTAGTGATCCTGATAAAAGAGCAAAATATGACAAATTTGGGCAAGCAGGGTTAGGTAGTCAAGGAGCTCCTGATTTCAGCGAAGGTTTTGGTAATTTAAATGACATACTAAACGATCTGTTCGGAGGTAACTTCCATGGATTCGGCGGATTTAGCGGATTTAGTGGCGCGACGCGTGGAGAAACTCACCAGAGAGTATTTAGGGGAAGAGATATTCGCACTCGTGTTAAACTAACTCTGGAAGAAATTGCAACTGGAGTTCAAAAAGAAGTTTCAATTGAAAGGAATGAGGCATGTCCAGACTGTAATGGAAAGGGAACTCTCAATCCTTCAGATGTTCAGACATGTCCTTATTGTCATGGAAGTGGACAGGAACAACATGTTACAAACAGCTTTTTCGGACAAACTGTAACCTACACTACATGTCAGCATTGCGGAGGAGAAGGAACAATAGTTAAGAATCCTTGTCACACATGTGGCGGAAGCGGACTTATAAGGAAGAGAGTCAGTATTAAGGTAAATATTCCTGCAGGAGTCGAGAACGGGATGCAGTTGACAATGAGAGGAGAAGGTCATGGAGCTAAAAACGGAGGCATTAACGGAGACTTACTTATATTAATAGAGGAAGTTCCTCACCCATATTTAAAGAGGGAGGGCAACAATCTGTTCTACACCAAATTAATATCTGTAACAGATGCTATTCTTGGAGCAGACGTAACAATACCTTGCCTTGACGGAACATACAAGACAAAGGTAGATCCAGGAACACAATCAGGAACTGTAGTAAGACTTAGAGGAAGAGGTCTTCCATCAATAAACGGATACGGTAGCGGTACTGGAGATTTATATGTAAAATATATTGTATGGATACCTAAAAAGTTGAAATCAAGCGAAAAATCAGCATTAGAATCTATACGAGAAAGTGATTCATTTACTCCTAATCCAAGCAGAAGTGACAAGACTATTTTTGACAGAATGAGTGAGAATTTCTAATTTTTATTAAAATTCGATATTTTTCTTTGTCAAGTAGAAAATTATTTTTACATTTGCGTTCCCAAATGAAGCAACCTCTTGCATACTTATATTAATTCGGCAATGTTGCAATTAAAAAATTTAGAAATGGATTTGATTAATTTAGTAGAGCAGTCTTTCCGCAATGAGAAAGCAGCCGAATTTCCTCTTTTCAAAGCAGGTGATACAGTCACTGTAAATTATAAAATTAAAGAGGGTGACAAAGAGAGGATTCAGAAGTTCAAGGGTGTAGTTATACAAATTAATGGCTCTACCCCATTCACAAGAACTTTTACAGTACGCAAAGTTGCGAGTGGTGTAGGTGTTGAAAGGATTTTCCCATTCGAATCACCTTTTATTGATTCAATAGAATTAAATAGAGTAGGTAAAGTTCGTAGAGCAAGAATATTCTACTTAAGAAATCTTTCAGGAAAGAAAGCAAGGATTCAGGAGAAAAAACTTGTAGGTTCAACTGACAAAGAAGATACTGCAGAATAATAATTATACGGCTCCTTAGCTCAACTGAACAGAGCATTTGACTACGGATCAAAAGGTTACAGGTTTGAATCCTGTAGGAGTCACTTAAGACAAGTACATAGTAATGTGCTTGTCTTTTTTTTATTTCTTTATCAGGAATTATAATGTAACTTTGTACAAGTATATACTATTCTAAAGAAAATATTTTATAAAACATGAAAACATATCGTCTTAGATTCATAGCAGAAAGTGTTTCTATTATCTTGATTTCCGTATCATTACAACTATCGGCACAAGAATATGCACCATTTAAATTTGATTCCAAAACCGAGGTCTATGAAAATATATGGAAAGCAGGAGGAGAATTGTATATGTATGATTTCCCAACCAAAGATGAGATAAAAGCACCTAAAGGATATAAACCTGTGTACATAAGTATGTTTGGAAGACACGGAGCCAGATATGTCCATGAACTCGGACTATACTCTGATGTATATTCCATTTTATCATCAGCCCACACTGATGGAAAACTTAATGATAAAGGAGAAAAGTTATTTGAAACATATAAAGATTTCTTCCAAAAAGTTAAATATCGGGAAGGAGATTTGACTGTTAGCGGACAAAAGCAATGGAGGAAAATTGCACGCAATATGTACAATAATTATCCTGAGGTTTTTAGGGGAAATACATCCGCGGTTGCCATCTCAACTTATTTTCAAAGAACTATGATGAGTATGTTTTCCTTTGTGGATGAACTAAGACATTTAGATAGGACCTTTGATTGTAGCATTGATGCTGGTAATGTATTTTTAAGTTACCTTTTACCTAATTCCCCAAAAAGTTCCAACTATATAAAGGGTAAGCCATTGAACGAGAAAGCGGTGAAATCACAAAAAGATATGTTAGACTCAAAAGTTGATGCTCTGTCATTTGCAAAGCGATATTTCAATGAGCCTGATTATCTTGAGAATAAGTATGGTATGTGGAAATTTATGTCAGATTTAGCTCTGTGTATGTTGGACACACAGTGTCTTGATAATATTTCTAATCCTTTTGAAGGAGTTTTTACCAAGGATGAACTTTTTGCCTTTTGGGAAGTAAGAAACTACAATGGTTACATCTATCTTGGCACCTCGCCACTTACAGATCGTAAAAATATGCTTGCTTCTTCTGCTACTCTTGAAGAGATAATTAATAGCGCAGATAAAGATTTAGCAACTGGTTCAATTGATTTAAGACTAAGATTTTCACACGATTCCGCAATTCTGCCGATGATGTCATTTATGAGACTTAATAATTTTGGAATTATAATTGACAATCCTAATGAATTAAAAAACTATTGGAGGAGTTTTGATATTCCAATGGCATCCAACCTTCAATTTATCTTTTATAAAAGCAAAAAATCAGATTCTATCTTGTTAAAACTAATGTATAATGGAAAATTTGCTGCCCTTCCTATTAAACAAGAACAAGGCGGTTATTATAATTGGAGTGAATTTAAGTCTTACTATTTGCCACTTATAAAAGAAGCTAAAATAAGGTTAGAGGACCTAATTACGACAAACGATAAAATCAAGTGATTTAGTTAGGTTGCTAAATACTTTGATTTACAGTTGTTGGAAATTTGCGTGCAATTTCCAATAAATCAATCTTTTTGTCCATATTACGAGCCATACGGTCCAAAACATTTATAAATGTTTTAAGTTCATTAGAATCTACACCCTCTATTATGCTATCTACAGCAATAATTGCCATATCAGTAACTTTATCCTTAATTTTATTTGCCTTTGCTGTAATCTTAATAAGATTCTGTCTCCTGTCTTTGGAACTGTTCTCTCTCTTAACGAGTTTTTTATCTTCCAAACTATCAATAAGTTTAACTACTGAGTTCTTATCTTTCAGCATTATATCTGCAATCTGCTGTTGAGTAAGAGTGCCTTCTGTCCAAAGAGTATCTAAAAGTAGAAATTGCTCCGCCGTTATATCAAAACCACCATTCACAAAAGCCTCATTGACATTTTGTTTAAATCTATTATGAACAAAATTTAAAAAAACTCCTAGTTGTTTACTTAGTACCATAAGTATATATATTGTAAAAGAGTACACTATTAATACTTGCAAAGATATCCAATTTATACATTTCCTCAAATGAAAATTTCATTGAATTTAGAAAGATAAATTATTTAAAAAGGCTGCCCGATTAAATTTCGGACAGCCCTAAAAATACTATTGTTTAAAGTTTACATAAATACATACCTTACTACGAATAACGCAGCCAGTATCCATAATGTAACTGATATTTTTTTGAATTTACCTGAGCAAGCATTTATAAGAACGTATGAAACCATACCGATCATTATACCGTCTGAAATACTGTATGCAAGTGGCATAAATAGCATAGTAATAAATGCAGGAATTGCTTCTGAATAATCGCCCCATTCTATATCTTTTACTGGAGTAGCCATCATAACGCCTACTATTACAAGCACCGGACCAGTTGCAGCACCAGGTATAGCAAGGAAAAGAGGGGCAAAAAGCAACGCAATGGCAAAACATACAGCAATAACGAATGATGTAAGTCCAGTACGTCCCCCTTCAGCAACACCTGAAGCACTTTCAATATATGTTGTTGTTGTACTTGTACCAAATATTGCACCTGCTACAGTTGCAATTGCATCAGCCATAAGTATCCTGTTAATGCCGTCAACCTGACCTTTGCTATCTACCATTCCTGACTTAACAGAAACACCCAACACTGTACCTATTGTATCAAACATATCTATAAAAAGAAAAGTGAACAGGACTACAAACATATCTGTTGAGAGAATGTTTTCCCATTCAAACTTACAGAAGATTGGAGAGATTGAAGGTGGGGTTGAGATAATTCCATTAAAAGTAGTAACTCCAAGAGGAACTCCTATCACAGTAGTAGCAAGGATGCCTATAAGCAATCCGCCTCTAACGTTCAAAACAACCAATACAGCAGTTAGTAGAAGACCAAACAGCGCTAAGAGAACTGCCTTATCACTTAAAGTGCCAAGAGAAACAGAAGTAGCCTCATTACTTACGATAATTCCAGCTGATTTAAGACCGATAAAGGCTATATACAGACCAATACCAACTCCTATTGCCTTTTTAAGACCAAAAGGTATAGCATTAACTATGAGTTTACGGACATTGGTCAATGTCATCAGAATAAATAATATTCCTTCAAGGAAGATGGCTGTAAGAGCAAAGGTCCAATTATGACCCATTCCAAGACATACAGTAAATACAAAGAATGCATTAAGTCCCATTCCTGGAGCTAAACCAAAAGGTTTCTTTGCATATACTGACATCACTAAAGTACCTACTATAGCAGCTAAGGCTGTTGCTGTAAATACTGCATTACTTGGCATTCCCTGGCTGGAAAGAGCTCCAAAAATACTTGGATTGACAGCCAATATATATGCCATTGTAAGGAAGGTGGTAATACCTGCAAGAACTTCAGTACGAACACTGTTTTTTAGTGGATCGAAACCAAATGTTTTCTGTAGAAAATTTGTCATAGCTTACACAATTTAGAATACCCACTTAAAACCAAGACATGGGCGAGCGCAAAAGCCCATTCCTGTACCAAAATCATAAGAAAGTTCAAGTTCTCCACCAAGATTAAGATTTTCTACACCAAAGAACTGACCTACATTATACCATAACTGCGGTTCTGAAAGGAATACAAAATCCGAAGTCTTTGCCTTAGTCCAATCCCTATATCCTTTACTTTTGTCTTTAATTATAGGACAAACCGTATGACTCTCACACCAAAAATCAGCAAATCCACTGAAGCTCAAACCTTTAACATTGAAAAGATCTTGCATACCCCACACAAAAGTAAATTGAAGTGGAACTTTACTGAAACTATTTTTTCCTTCAATAGTCTTTGCGCCAGCGTAATTTATATATTTATATAAGAGTTTAAAATTAAATGTATTTTTAAAATCACTGCTGTGAACAAAGTAATCAATACCTGTAAGAAAAGCATTGTTAATGGTAAACCCGTTATATACACCTCCGTTATATTCTACTTGAAGACTTAGAGGTGAGAGTTTAGAGGACTGCCAGAAATTCAGGCAACGTGCTATCTCCATATAAGTACCACTTGGAGCATATACACGATTTTTTTCGGTTCTGGAATTATAATCATGGTCTACGAAGAAGAAAGTATTACCCCACTTATCTGAGTAAAAGCCTTCAAGTGTTGTTGTTACATGACCACGATCAGATCCAAAATCGTAGAAAGTTTGAAGATTGGTTCTGGCACTCGCTCCTTGAGCAAATGCAAACAATGCTGCTGAAACAGCAAAAATGATTTTTTTAGACATAAAATGTAATTTATGAACTTATATATAATAAATTAAAGTTGTAATAGTGAAGTTTTCTCTACATCATCGGGCAAAAAGGACATTCCATTTAACTCGGTAAGTTCTATTATAAAATTAGCATATATCTTTTTGGGGTGAAATTTCTTTATCAATCGTATTGCTGCTGCCGCAGAGCCTCCTGTTGCAAGTAGATCGTCATGAATAAGCACCACGTCATCTTTTAATATAGCATCTTGATGAATTTCAATGGTATCTGTACCATATTCTTTTTCATATGATTCAGTAAATTTGTCATAAGGAAGCTTTCCAGGCTTACGAATAGGTACAAAGCCTGCCCCAAGCTTAATAGCCAAAGCAGCCCCTAATATAAATCCACGAGATTCAAGCCCGACAACCTTAGTAATTCCCTTATCCTTATACAAATCATAAAGCATATTTAAGATTTCACTTAAAGTTTCTGAATCACTCAAAAGTGTCGTTATATCGTAAAACAATATACCCTTAACAGGAAAATCAGGAACTGTCCTAAGACGAGATATAAACTTTGACTTTTCCATTATCCTTCTACTCTTCCACACGGTTCACTTCAAAATTCACTGAAGTATCCCCAAGTTTATTTTTACCAAATTCGTAATCCTTTCCAGGAAGGACAGCATTCAAAACTATCCCAACAATAGCGGCAACTGCAAGCCCTGACAAAGAAGTGAAGCCTAGTGAAACACTATCTCCAGCCCCATACTTTATTCCTATGGACAATACAAGTATAAGTGCAGCAATCAATACATTTCTTGAAGATGTAAAATCCACTTGATTTTCCACCACATTACGTACTCCAACGGCCGAAATCATACCGTAAAGGATCAATGAAACTCCTCCTATAGTTGCTGTAGGCATACAGCCTATTATTGCAGAAAATTTAGGACAAAAAGACAAGATAATTGAAAAAATTGCAGCAATCCTAACCACCATAGGATCATAGACTTTCGTAAGATTTAACACTCCTGTATTTTCTCCATATGTAGTATTTGCTGGAGCCCCAAATAAAGAAGCGACAGCAGTTGCAAGACCATCACCGATAAGTGTCCTGTGAAGTCCTGGATTAGCAAGATAATTTTCACCAGTAGTAGATGAAATGGCACAAATATCCCCTATATGTTCCATCATTGTAGCAAAAGAAATAGGTATTATTGCAATTATTGCTGATAAAATCAAGCCCCATTTAGGATTATGAAAGACCGAAAATGCAGTATTTTCCATCTTAAACGGTAAACCTATCCATGCCGCCTCACTCACCTTAGAAAAATCACATAAATTAAAAGCAGAAGCAACAATATAAGATCCCAAAACTCCTAACAATATAGGAATTATCTTTATCATTCCCTTACCCCATATATTGCAGACAATTATTATTGCCATTGCCAAAAGTGCAATCCACCAATTACTTGTACAGTTGTTAATTGCAGAACCAGAAAGTGTCAGCCCTATTGCTATTATTATAGGTCCAGTCACTATCGGAGGAAAAAATCTCATGACTTTTTTTGCTCCGAATACTGCAAAAAGACCTGCAAGTATAAAATATATCAGGCCTGCAAAGAAGACACCTATGCAAGCATATGGAAGAGCCTCGGCAGCAGTAAGACCATTAGCCTGCCCAATCTGCACAACAGTAGCATAACCACCGAGAAAGGCAAAAGAAGAACCGAGAAAAGCAGGAACCTTAAATTTTGTACAAAAATGGAAAATAAGAGTTCCTATACCTGCAAAAAGCAGAGTTGCAGACATCGACAGACCTGTAATAACAGGTACCAATACTGTCGCACCAAACATTGCAAACATATGTTGCAACCCTAAGACCAATACCTTGCCTTTTCCTAAAACCTTGGCGTCATAAATTGCTTGAGAGTTCTTCATACCTTAATTAAAAATAATAAGGCTCCGAGTACCATGTACCGAAGCCCTATACAACTCTTATATCTGTATTACTAAAAAATTATCTTTTTTATGCTTGTAAAGCGACATACCTTATTTTTAAGATGCTGCAAAGATACTATAGATTTTTAACATCGCAAATTTTTTTAAAAACTGGATTACTCATATTGAACCATAAATATATTAACTTTGTATAACAAAGATGTATTACAATGAAAAGATTAATTTTAATTCCTTTAATACTATTTTTTGCTCTCCAAACTAAGGCACAGGGTGTTATTGATAGATGTGAAAAACAATTCATTAAATATCATAATACAGAGAGAGAATATTATTTATATCGACCGGACAATATTAAAAATAATGCTCCATTAGTACTTGTCCTTCACGGTTACGGAAGTTCTGCAACAAAAGGCAAGACAAGGTTTATGGATCTTGCCGATGAATACGGCTTTGTTGTGTGTTATGCACAAGGAAGTAAGGATTTCAAGGGCAAGCGATTTTGGAATGTAGGTTATCCCTTTCATAAAGACTGCAAACAGAACGATGTTGCATATTTATGTAGATTAGTAAGACATCTTCAAAAAAAATATCACCTCAGTAGAAAAAATACATTCCTTACTGGTATGTCTAACGGAGGAGAAATGTGCTATCTTATGGCAATGAAACGTCCTAAAATGTTCAAAGCCATAGCATCAATAGCAGGTCTGACGCTTAGCAATATGGACAGAAACTATAAATATCCTATTCCATTTATGGAAGTTCATGGCACAGCCGATAAGACATCAAAATGGTATGGTGATCCTCTCAATAAAGGAGGTTGGGGCGAGTATCAGTCTGTTCCTGTAAGTATAAGTTATTTAATTGCTGCAAATAAATGCAAGTATGAAGTTTTAAGCGATCTTCCTATAAAAAGACATAAGGTAATTCTACATACTTATACAGGTGGTAAAAAATTGAATGGGACAGGTCCAGAATGTGAAGTACTACTTTTTGAAGTATGCGGAGGCGGACATTCATGGGCAGAAAAAGATATGGACACCTGTGGTGAAGTATGGAATTTCTTTAATAGATATATAGAATAAAAATTAGAAACTAAGCGACACTGCCGCTCCATAAGCACCTGATAAAGGTTCATAGGCAGGTGCAGCCATTAACACCAAACTTCTTTTAGAAGATTTACCAGGTTTAAACAGTTTTTTGTTTAAAGGCAGCATCCAATAACCTATTCTTGCACTTAAAATGCCAATTCCTGCTCCTGCTAATACATCTGTAGCCCAGTGTCTATTGTTATAAATACGTAGAAATCCTATACCACAGGCAATAGCATAAGCACCTGCACCATAAAGTCCTCCATATTCTATTCTTACGAGTTCTGCCCCCATAAAAGCAGTAGCAGAATGTCCCGAAGGAAATGAATTACGGGTACTGCCATCAGGTCTTAATTCCCTAACTGTATATTTAATAGTATTTACCATTACGCCCATTGCGAGATAAGAGGTGGTTGTAATGATGGTTCTATCAAGTAAACTGTGCCTTGCATTTCCTGTAGCAAAATCCAACCCCATATACGCAACAACTGGAAGATATTGAACATAATCATCCGCTTTAATTGGAACTCCCTTGCTTAGGGTAGAAGCCGCATCACGGACATCCCAGTTGAAGTTTTTTACAGTATTAGTATACAAGCCTGTAGAAGCCGCAGTAACCATCATAAGAGGTAAAACCACATCACGACACTCAAAGGTATGAGTAGAATCAGAAGCATTACTCTTATCCTTACCTAAAACACCTGTTGGAACAGACAAAAAAAATATCAGTACTATAGAAAAGAATCGATGCATCAAACATTCTTTGAGATATTTTCTCCCATATTATTTTTTGCAGGTTTTATTTCTTTCTTTTTAGCAACTTTTATTACATCAAAGCCTTTTCCGTAGACACCAGCAACATTGGAAACTGATAAAAAGGCATCTGGATCAATCATTTTCACATACTTGAGCAGAATATTAAGATCCGCCTGCCTAACTATAACCATTACTATATTGCTGTCCTGTTTGGAATACCATCCCTTAGAATACAACATTGTAACTCCACGATGCATTTCATTCGTAATGGTATCAGCAATCATTTCATACTTTCGTGACATGATAAAGACTTGTGCAGACTGCTTTGCCCCAGATAGATACATATCTATGACAAATCCATTCAAAGTTACAAGTATAAGACCATAGACTACCGTAGTAATCTTGTCAGAAAATGCCACTAAGATTCCATCTGCGGTATATGAAGGAACAAAAAGAGAAGACAATATAATAACCACATCCATAGACAAAATCATTCGTCCCGGAGAAATATTATGGTACTTATTCACAATCATAGCAATTATATCAGTACCCCCAGAACTACCCCCTACAGATATAGACATACCTATTCCGATACCAGACATTATTCCCCCCATGATAGTGGACATCAATTTTCCGTTTTGAAAAGAGAGTACACTTATAAATTCATAAGGAATAATGGATTGAAGGAGATTAAGTCCTACAGAAGCAAGAATAATGGCATATATTGTTTTTGCACCAAATCCAGTACCCATTATAGCAAAGGCTATAAGAAGCAAAACAGCATTCAAGACAAAATAGGTATATCCCATCTTAATACCTGTAGCATATTGTATTATAGAACTGATACCTGAAGCTCCGCCACCTACAAGATTATTAGGAACAAGGAAGATAACCCACCCTACTACATACATAAGGATGCCCAAAGTAAGAATAATATACTCCTTTGACAAATCCCAAAAATTTGTTTTTAATAGCGGCATAATTAATTGTTTTTATCTGTTTTAACTATTTTAGAATCAACCCCTGTCTTTATCTCTTCAAACCCTTCGCCATATACACTGCTTGCAGGTGAAACACTTATGAAAGCATTTTTATCTAATGTCTTTACAGCTTTGGTCAGTTCTGCAAGTTGTGTTTTTCTTACCAATACCAAAAGTACACTTTTATCTTGCTTTGTATACCAACCTATAGATTTTATTGCAGTCACTCCCCTATCCATATCCTTCATAATATAATCAGCAATCTTATCATAGTGTTGTGAAAATATCAGAACCTGTACGGTTGACTTTCTTCCAAGAAGCACAAAATCAACCATATAAGAAAAAGTTACCATGGCTATATAGCCATAAACCATATCCTGAACTGTTTTACCTGGAAGAAAAATAATTGATGATATGATAAATAAGTCAGTATACAAATAAGTCTTTCCTGGAGATACTGGCCAGAACTTATTAACAATCAAAGCGACTATATCTGTTCCCCCCGTACTTCCCCCGTAATGTATTATAAGACCTATTCCTACTGCCTCCATAAGACCTCCTATAAGAGGAATAAGGACTTTTTCATTTATATATAATGGTTCTCCTGGTATAGATTTCAAGAAAGTAAACTGTGGGAGAACTTCAAACAGAATCGCAGAAAGTAGAATACAATATATTGTTTTAAATCCAAAACCTCTTCCCAAGACAAAAAAAGCTATTGCCAACAGTATGACATTGAGAACTATAAAAGAATATGAAACAGGTATGAACCCCTGCGTGGCAAACTGGATAATTGTACAAAGACCTGTCAATCCTCCACTTGCAACATTATTAGGTATAAGAAACGATTCCCATGCCAAACAATACATGAGCGTTCCAAAAGACAATATGATATATTCTTTTAGAGTTTCAAATAGTTTCCTCGCAGTCATATTATTTCAACACTATATTTATTATTTTTCCTGTAACAACTATTACTTTTACTATTGACCTTCCTTCCATATATTTTTCAGTCTCTGGCATTGCAAGAACGCGGTTCCTTACCTCTTCATTTTCCAATGATTTTGAAAGATTGACTGTAAACCTTGTTTTACCGTTAAAAGACACTGCATAGACAGCATTATCCTCAACAGTATAAGATTTAATATATTCTGGATATGAGGCATTTGCGACACTTGTATCATTGCCTAAGTCGTGCCATAATTGCTCTGTTATATGTGGAGCAAACGGAGACAACATAATTACCAAAGGCTGTAAAATTTCTTTCTTATTGCACCTTAGTTCTGTAAGTGAATTTACTGCAATCATAAATGCACTTATCGTGGTATTAAATGAAAAAACTTCTATATCAGCTTGTTCCTTTGCTATCAATTTGTGAAGTATCTTCAATTCTTCCTCCGAAGCTTTCTCATCATTTACAATCATCTTATCTCCATCATAGAAAAGTCTCCAGAATTTTCTGAGAAATCTGTTCACTCCATCTATACCTTTTGTATCCCACGGTTTTGACTGTTCTATAGGACCAAGGAACATTTCATATAATCTGAGAGTATCTGCTCCATAGTTATCACAAATATCATCAGGATTAACTACATTGAACATAGATTTACTCATCTTCTCCACAGCCCAACCACACACATATTCTCCATTTTCAAGTACAAACTCGGCATCGGCATACTCAGGTCTGCTCGCCTTAAACGCAACCGTATCCAATCTGTCATTATGAACTATATTAATATCCACATGAATTTGAGTGGTTTCATACTTGTCTTTAAGTCCGAGAGATACAAACTTATTAGTACCAACAATTCTATATACAAAATTAGATCTGCCCTGTATCATACCTTGGTTTACAAGTTTTTTAAAAGGCTCATCTTCACATATATAACCAAGATCGTACAAAAATTTATTCCAGAATCTGGAATAAATAAGATGCCCAGTAGCATGCTCTGTTCCTCCTACATACAAATCCACGTTCTTCCAGTATTCATTTGCTTTTTTACTTACAAGAGCATCATTGTTATCAGGATCCATATACCTTAGGAAATATGCACTTGAGCCTGCAAATCCCGGCATAGTACAGGTTTCCATTGGATACCCCTCATAAGTCCAATTCTTTGCTCGAGCCAAAGGAGGTTCTCCAGTCTCTGTAGGCTTAAACTCATCAATTTCTGGCAAAGTTACAGGTAACTTATCGATAGGTATAGCCGTCGGTATACCATCCTTATAATAGATAGGGAAAGGTTCACCCCAATATCTTTGACGTGAAAATATGGCATCCCTCAACCTATAATTTACTTTTCTATGTCCCAATCCATTTTTCTCAACATATTCAATGGCTGCATTAATTGCCTCTTTCACTTCCATACCATTCAAGAAGCCAGAATTGCACATTTTACCTTCCTTTGCATCGAAGCTTTCCGTACTTATATCACAGCCCTCAATAATAGGGACAATAGGGAGATTGAACTTTTTGGCAAAAGCATAATCTCTGCTATCATGTGCAGGAACAGCCATAATTGCACCTGTTCCATAGCCAGATAAAACATATTCTGAAATCCAAACTGGAATTTTATTTCCTGTAAGAGGATTAATACCATAAGAACCTGTAAACACCCCTGTTACTACCTTAGTCTGTGAGATTCTCTCCCTCTCTGTCTTTTTACGTACATAAGACAAATATTCCTCAACTTCTTTCTTGTGTTCAGGAGTTACCAAATCGCTAACTAAATCACTTTCAGGCGCTAAAACCATAAATGTAACTCCGAATATGGTATCTACTCTTGTTGTAAAAATAGTTACATCTTTCTCCTTATTTCCTGACAATACTTTGAAAATCACCTCAGTACCACAAGAACGGCCAATCCAGTTGCGCTGCATCTCTTTCAAAGAATCGCTCCACTCCAACTTATCCAAACAGTCAAGCAGCCTTTGTGCGTATGCAGAAACCCTCAACTGCCATTGCAACATCTTTTTCTGCTCAACAGGAAAACCACCTCTAACAGAAAGACCGTCTTTAACCTCATCATTTGCTAAAACAGTACCTAAGCCAGGACACCAGTTTACCGAAGTTTCACCCTGATATGCAATTCTATAATTCATCAAAATTTTTGACTTTTGCTCCTCGGAAAAAGAGTTCCAGTCTTTTGCAGTGAAACTTAAATCTTCCCCACAACATACGTTCACCCCTTCTGTACCATTTTTTTCAAATGCAGATATAAGTTCAGAGATAGGTCTTGCCTTATCCAATGTTTTACTGTAATAACTTTCAAACATTTTAAGAAATGCCCACTGTGTCCATTTGTAATAATTAGGATTACATGTAACAATTTCCCTATCGGTATCATACGAAAAACCAATCCTATCCAGCTGCTCCCTATACCTCGCAATATTAATCATTGTAGTTTTTTCTGGATGTTGTCCAGTTTGGATAGCATATTGCTCTGCAGGCAGACCAAAGGCATCATATCCCATAGGATGTAATACATTGAAACCTTTTAGGCGTTTGTATCGTGAAAATATATCACTTGAAATATATCCTAAAGGATGACCAACATGCAGACCTGCACCTGACGGATATGGGAACATATCCAGTACATAATACTTAGGCTTTGACAAATCTTCACTTACCTTAAATATATGATTTTCAGCCCAATAATGCTGCCACTTTTTTTCAATGCTTTTAAAATCGTAATCCATTTTTAACTTTATATTATGTTTTACTTTTTCTTCAATACAAAATATATAGGCATGCTGATATAGCATTTAACCTTTTTTCCATTTTTAATTCCCGGCTTCCATGAAGGTGAAGCCTTAATAACCCTAATGACTTCTTCATCAAGAGACGGTGTCAAACTCTTAGTAACATTTACATCTGTTACTTTTCCATTTCTATCAATTGCAAACTCCACATATACCTTTCCCTGTATTCCTGCCTTTACTGCTGAAGACGAATATCTAAGGTATTGATATACCCACTTGTTAACAAACCAACTGAGATCCGTATGTCCCATAAATGAAGGCTTCTTATCACAATCATAATATGAACATACTTTTTCTATATCTTCAGATTTCATACTCCTATGAAATTCAGGAGCCATATCAGTATTTGCCTCTTCCTTTGTAAAGTTATAAATATATTCAAGTTCCCTCTCCATTAATTCATAATCCAATATCGAAGGAACATCTTTAGGAGTATTATATTCCGGATATTTGCCAGTTGTAAAATAGACTGATGGTATTTTCTTGGCATAAAAGGCTCTATGATCAGACGGGAAAGGCTCGTAAGTAATAATTTCAGGTTTAATCGGTTGGAGCGTTTCTGAAATATTCTCAATCATTTGAGTTAAATCCTTATTCGATGAGGTATAAGCATAGAACTTCTCTCCGCAGCCAAGCATATCCAAATTAATCATTGCATCAATATTTGCCACATCCTTAAAAGAACGGTTGAGAAAATACCATGAACCAGCAAAACCCATTGTTGAAGAGCCGAAAGCAACGAAAATTACAGATCTGCGGAAAAGTAGTGAATTGACTGATACAATACGTGCAAGTTCCAGCATCATTGCAAGCCCTGAAGCATTCCCATTGGCACCATAGTAAATCTGCTCCACAGCCTTGCCATTTACAGTCATAGGATTAGTTCCTATATTATCCATTCTTGCCCCGACCACAATATAACGTTTACTAAGTTCAGGATCAGAACCTTGCACAAAGCCAAGCACATTTCTTGAAGTTAATGTATCTCCAGAAGGTAAAGATATTCCGAAAGTATCACCTGATTTTGGGCAGAGCATTTCTACCCCAGCCTCTTTCATTTTATCATAAATGTATGATGCCACAGCCTTCTCTTCATCTGTTCCTGGCTTTCGTCCCCTCATAGAAGACGAAGCAATATGGGCAACTGTCTTTCTTAATACAGCCGAAGTTTCAGAGTCATTTAATTCAGAATAATCTGTTCTACTTTCTGAATAGACACAAGCACACAATAATAACAAAACAGATATTAATAATACCTTGATTTTCATAATCTTACTCATTTACTAATATCCATACATCCTTAGGACAGAAAACTTCGTTTTTCACTGTTTTCAAAGAAGAAAATGCCTGCTTAAGACTGTTTGTATTACATATTCCTACTGCATTAAAGCCATTTTTAAAATTTATGATTGTACCTATATAGCCTGACTTTTGAACACTTTTCAAAAGTTCCTCGGCATTTAATCTTTTAGTAAAGGCTCCTACAATAATGTAATACCTATAATCCAATTTAGTAGTAAAAAGTCCTCCCATCGAAGCAGGATTCAGTATGGTTCCATTCATTTGCTTAATGGAATCAAGTATAACAAGTGAATCTGCAATCTGCTTTTCCACTCGCCTAAGAGAGTCAATCCTATAACGGTGTATAGATTCCCGGTTGCGGATTATTTCAAGTCTTTTTGCCTCAATCTCTGCCGCCGTAGGCCTTCCCACTAACTTGCGAAAGACATCACATCCTTGTAAAAGTAAACAGGAAGTTATTAAAATATAAATCAACGAACGTTTCATTATGTTTGTATTACCGGTATTATGTGCAAATGTAACCAATATTAATTATTTTTGCATCTGCCAGAGAGAGAAAATTGTAACGAGGATATTATTATGATAGAAAGTATTAATATAGAAAATATAAATCCCATAGAGATATATGGGGCCGGGAATAAGATATTTGAAGAATTCTGCAGTTATTTTCCTTATCTCAAAGTAGTTGCAAGAGGAAACCAAATAATATTAGACGGAAAACCACAACAGATAGAGGAGTTTAGCGACAAATTCAATGAACTAATAGAAAGAAGTCACAGTAAAAAAAATCTGACAATATACGACATCGAAGATATATTTGACGGTGAAAGTTCTCCAGAAAAATTCAAACTTAATGGGGATGCCATAATTGTACATGGAACAGATGGGAAACCCATTAGAGCCAGAAATACAAATCAGCAATTGATGGTTAAGGCATATTTCGAAAGCGACCTCATCTTTGCCACAGGACCGGCAGGAACGGGGAAGACATACATTGCTATAGCCTTAGCAGTCAGAGCATTAAAGAATAGAGAGATTAAAAGGATTATACTTACACGACCTGCCGTAGAAGCCGGAGAGCGTCTTGGCTTTCTGCCAGGAGATCTAAAGGACAAACTCGACCCATATCTGCAACCTCTATACGATGCTTTAGGGGATATGATACCTGCTAAAAAATTGCAAGAATACATTGAAGATGGAGTTATACAAATTGCCCCACTTGCTTACATGAGAGGAAGAACATTAGATAAGGCATGTGTAATACTTGATGAAGCACAAAATACCAATTTAGGGCAACTAAAAATGTTTCTTACGAGAATGGGGGCAAATGCAAAATTTATAGTTACAGGAGATGCAACTCAAATAGACCTCCCTAATACAGTCGATTCTGGATTACTTAAAGGCATATCCCTTTTGCAAGGCATAAAAGGGATTACAACCATCTGTTTTTCAAACGAAGACATAGTAAGACATGCCTTAGTATCAAAGATTGTAAAAGCTTTTGACCAAAAAAAAGACGCAGAGCATTAATACAAAAATCGCAGTTCAATATTGAACTGCGATTTATAGTATTATGTATCTTAGACTACTTTCCAGCAGCTATATTTGAATACTTTTCATACCCTTGCTTATACTTTGCGTCCTGATCACGGAAACGATAATAAGCATTCTTCAGATATTCTGCAATGCTGCGTTTTACATTTTCATCCTTTGAAATTGAAAAAGCTTTCTCAAATGGTTCAATACACCCTTTAAGGCTCTTTTCAAAATCATTTACTATTGCCATATACTTAGTGTCATCCAACTCTTCCTGAGCCTTAGTCTGGAGGTCCAAAGCCTTATTATAATACAGTATACCTTCTCCAATATAACCATATTCATAGTTAGGATCAATTTCTGCACATTTTTCATAAGATGCAATAGCTTTTTCAACTTCTCCTAATTTGCTATGGATATTACCTTCAACATAATATAGAGAGGCATTATTAGGCTCATTTTGTTTAGCCTTATCCAATAATCCGAAGAGTCTGTCAGGATTTTCATTATGCTTGATATAGTAATTAATCAAACTGATAAGTATACTTTGACTTTGAGGGAATTTTTCAAAGCCCTCCTCTAAGTATGATTTAGCCTTAAGAGTATCTACATCAGCAAGTTTAGAAAAAAGTTCTCCATCAGCAGCAAAATATCCTATCTTATAACTTTTCTCGAAGAAAACTTTTGCTCTCAGCATATCCTTTGCGAGCCAAGCGGTAAATCCTGCATTATAAATAGCATTCGTATCAACCAGGTTTAATGGCTGCGTTGAAGCAGCTAAAGCGGCTTTCTCAAACTTAACACTTGATTCAGCATAGTTTCCAAGTTGATATAGTGTAAATGCATCCTGCATATTCTTATCAGAGATTGTCTTAAAAGCAGCTTTCACTGGTTTAGTTGCCTTTGAAGCATCTACTTCATAAGCCTTGCAATAGGCAGAATATGCTTTATCCAAAGCATCAGGATAAACAGGTTTAGTAACTTCAATCATAGCAAGTTTTCCATCAGCACGGAAATATAGATTTTTAGTTTCATATACTTCCTTGGTCATCTGTTCACCACCCAATACGACTTGTTCAGTAGACAAAGGCTTTTCGTTTCCCATAATAAGTGCAAGTTCTGTCTTTGAAGCTCCAAGCCAAATGTTTCCAACAGAAGCATCATATGCACCTACGTAAGCATTTCCTAATTTAATCCAGGTGTTGGCTTTAACAGCTTTTTTAGGATTTTGGATTGATGTTTCAGCTGATTCAACCGCCTTTTTGGCATCTACGGCAGACTTTACTTGAGCATTCGCTATATGCATTGTTGCAAAAAGCGACAATACGATTAAAATTTTCTTCATATAAAAATCAGTTATACATTATTATTCATTCTCCTGACCATTAGTTATAGGATTTTGTTCTGTTTCTTCGTCATCTTCACTTTTTGTAACTACAGAAACAGATGCTATCGAATCTCCATCTTTAATATTTATAAGGCGAACTCCCTGAGTAGCTCTTCCAGCAAGCCTTATGTCAGAAACAGACATTCTGATAGTAAGACCAGACCTATTGATAATCATAAGGTCATCCTCATCAGTTACATTTTTAATAGCTACTAAGTTTCCTGTTTTTTCTGTAATATTTAAGGTTTTCACACCTTTTCCACCCCTATTTGTCAACCTATATTCGTCAAAATCAGTACGTTTACCATAACCATTCTCACTGACTACCAAGACACTGTGTGCAGAAGCATCTTCAGCATGAGGATCATACGCAATTGCACCTATAACCTCATCATTATCACCTATATTTATTCCCTTTACTCCAGAAGCTGTACGTCCCAACGGTCTTGCATCTGTTTCTTCAAAACGACAACAATTACCATTCTTCGCTGCTACAAGCATCTGACATCTTCCGTTAGTAAGAGCAGCGTCCAACAGTTCATCACCCTCTCTTATGGTGATAGCATTGATACCATTCGCACGAGGTCTTGAATAGGCTTCGAGTGTAGTCTTTTTAATAATACCACGCTTCGATGTTAGTATCACATAATTATTCCTGACATACTCGGCATCATCAAGATTATTCACATTTATAATGGCCTTTATCTTATCATCAGGAATATTCAATACATTCTGTATGGCGCGACCTTTAGAAGTTCTCGTACCTTCAGGTATCTCATATACTTTAAGCCAAAAACAACGACCACTTTCTGTGAAGAACAGCATTGTACTATGCATATTTGCAATATATAGATGGTCGATGAAATCCGAATCCCTTGTTGAACTTGCCTTCATTCCTACACCCCCTCTATTTTGAGTTTTAAACTCAGTGAGATCGGTACGTTTGATATATCCCATATGGGAAATTGTTATCACAACATCATCATCTGCATAGAAGTCTTCAGGATTAAATTCCTCGGCAGAAAGTCTTATTTCCGTTCTCCTTGCATCAGCATATTTAGCCTTAATTTCCTGAGTTTCCGTCTTTACTATATCAAGTTGCATCTGCTCACTTCCAAGAACTTCAATACAATGGGCTATAAATTTTTCAAGGTCATCAAATTCTGCTTGCAATTTTTCCCGTTCAAGTCCGGTAAGTTGCCTAAGTCTCATTTCGACGATTGCAGAAGCTTGAATTTCAGTAAATTCAAAAGTCTTAATAAGTTCTTCCTTAGCCTCATCCACACTCTTTGAAGCCCTGATGATACGAATTATTTCATCAATAACATCTATTGCCTTCAAAAGACCTTCCAATATATGAGCTCTTTTTTGTGCCTTGTCAAGTTCAAACTTTGTCCTCCTTACAACAACATTGTGGCGGAAATCCACAAAAGTCCTTATCATATCCTTAAGGCTCATTGTCATAGGTCTTCCATTGACAAGAGCAACATTATTGATAGGGAAACTTGACTGCAAAGCAGTATACTTAAATAAGGTATTCAGGACTACATTTGAGTTAAAACCTTGTTTAACTCTTATAATCACTCTGACTCCCTCTCTTGATGTTTCATCGTTTATATAGGATATTCCATCGAGTTTCTTATCCTCCACCATCTGCCCTATACGCTCAATCATATCCTTTTTATTCACCATATATGGAATTTCAGACACTACGATAGTCTCCCTTCCATTCTCCGCCACTTCTATCTCGGTCTTGGCTCTCATCATCACCTTACCGCGACCAGTTTCATAAGCCTCTTTTATTCCGTGTATTCCATGAATAATACCTCCTGTAGGGAAATCTGGACCTTTGATATACTTCATAAGCCCAGCAGTATCAATATCTGGATTATCTATAAATGCACAAATAGCATCACAACACTCACCCAGATTGTGAGGAGCCATATTGGTAGCCATTCCCACTGCTATACCGGAGGAGCCGTTAAGCAAAAGCAACGGAGCCTTTGTTGGAAGAACCGTAGGCTCCTCGATGGTATCATCAAAGTTCAACTGAAAGTCTACAGTATCCTTATCTATATCTCCAAGTATATCATCAGTTATTTTTTCGAGTTTAGCCTCCGTATATCGCATTGCAGCGACAGGGTCACCATCCATAGAACCGAAGTTTCCCTGACCAAAAATCAGAGGATACCTTTGATTCCAAGGCTGAGCAAGCCTCGCCATAGCGTCATACACACTCAAGTCCCCATGAGGATGAAACTTACCGAGTACTTCACCTACTATTCTGGCAGATTTTTTAGTTTGCCCTGAATAACTTAGCCCCAGGCCGTCCATTCCAAAAAGAACTCTTCTTTGCACGGGTTTCAGACCATCTCTTGCATCCGGAAGAGCTCTGGACACAATCACAGACATCGAATAATCGATATATGCGGCTCTCATTTCCTGATCAATGCTCACCTGTTCGATGACACCGCCAGTTCCTTCCGCGCTAACTTTTTCGTCTATCTCCATAATGTTATAACATTCTCTTAAAGACGCAAATTTAAGAATTTTTTATCGTTACTGCAAACAGTGTAATACCATGCACATATTGAAGCATTTGGAGTTTTTTGCTATTTTTGCATGTATACAAAGTATTTAGTATGGGAATAAAAATAACAGAAGAACTGAATGCAATAATAAGTTATTCCAAGGAGGAAGCAATGAGAACAGGGTGCTATCTTATTACCCCAGACCATCTTTTTCTTGGAATAATAAGACATGGCAATAACGCTGCCATATCCGCATTGAAAGCATATAATGTCGATATAAACGAGTTAAAAGATTTCATAGATTCTATTATAGCTACAAATCAAAAAATTACATATTCCGAAATTGATGATATATCCTTTTCAAGGACCACGCAGAACACATTGAGTATTACCTTATTACAAGCTACAGTATACAAACAAAAAGAAGCAGGTTCGCAACATCTGCTTTTGGCATTACTCAATAGAAACAGTTGTAATGGACAAAAGTATCTAACGAACATAGGAATAACTCAAGAAAATATTTTAAACTATTTCGTTGAATCGGGTTTAATTAAAAGAAACACCGAAAAAGATGACGATAACATTAATTGGAAAGATAATATAGAGCAAGAGGAAAATAAAGATTTTCAAAATAAAAATAAAAGAACAATTGATATTACCACCTATGGATATGACCTCACAAAAGCCGCTTCAGAAGGGAAACTCGACCCTATAACGGGCAGAGACGAAGAAATAAGCAGAGTGATAGAAATTTTAGGAAGGAGAAAAAAGAATAATCCAATGCTCATAGGAGATCCTGGAGTTGGAAAATCAGCAATTATTGAAGGACTTGCACTAAAAATAGCATGTGGAGATATTCCAGACATACTATCAAACAAGAAAATTATTTCAATAGACATTGCCTCAATCGTTGCAGGATCAAAATACAGAGGAGAATTTGAACAAAGGATTAAAGACATAATAACTACGGCTTCGAGTAACCCAGATATAATACTTTTTATAGATGAATTTCACACTATAGTTGGAGCAGGTGGACCTCAAGGCAGTTTAGATGCAGCAAATATAATAAAACCCTCTCTTGCAAGAGGAGATATAAGATGTATAGGAGCGACAACTACAGACGAGTTTCGCAAGATTATAGAAAAAGACGGTGCACTTGATAGAAGATTTCAAAAAATTGAAATTCAAGCAACAGACACATCAAAGACAATTAAGATACTGAACAATATTAAAGAAAAATACGAAATATTCCACAAAATAAACTATACAAGCGAGGCAATTGAGGCATGTGTCAAGCTTACTGACAGATATATGTCTGATAAAGTTTTACCAGACAAAGCCATAGACACAATGGATGAAGCAGGAGCCATGGTACATATAAAACGAGGGACACTTTCAGAAACAAAGATCCCTGTTGTTAATGAAGAGGATATTGCCGAAGTAGTATCAAAAGCCACTGGAATTCCAATAAATAGGATTTCCGAATCAGAAGGAAATAGAATAATAAAATTAAAAGATAACTTAAAAGAGAAAATAATAGGTCAGGATAATGCCATTGATAGTATAATCAGTGCAATACGACGCAACCGATCTGGGCTGAGAGATCCTAAAAGACCTATCGGTTCCTTCCTATTCTTAGGTTCTACGGGAGTAGGAAAAACAAGATTAGCAAAATGTATAGCAGAAAACCTCTTTGACTCCTCTGAAAATTTTGTAAGAATTGACATGAGCGAATATATGGAAAAATTTTCAGCCTCAAGACTTATAGGTGCTCCTCCAGGATATGTAGGATACGAAGAAGGCGGACAACTCACCAAAAGCATAAGGAGACATCCATATTCTGTTGTACTTTTAGATGAAATAGAAAAAGCACATCCTGACATATTTAATTTACTTCTCCAGGTAATGGACGATGGAAGACTCACAGACAGCGAAGGCAGGACAGTAGATTTCCATAACACCATAATAATTATGACCTCAAATGTAGGCAGCAGAGATCTGGAAAATTATGGAAACGGTATGGGCTTTATAACATCTAAAGAAGAAGTCAGCAAAAACAGAGATAAAATTATAGAAAAAGCTGTCAGAAAAACATTTTCTCCAGAATTTTTAAACAGAATAGATGAGACCATCTACTTTAATTCTCTAACACTAAAAGATATTGAACAAATTATTGACATCGAACTAAAGGAACTCTTCAAAAGGAGCCTTGAGGCTGGATATAAAGTAACAGTCAGTCCTACTGCAAAAAAATTTATTGCAAAATCTGGATTTGATGATACCTTGGGAGCAAGACCTCTCAAAAGAGCGATAATCAAATATGTAGAGGATCCTCTATCGGAGTTTATAATCTTCGACCGTACAATGAATGGGACAAAAGGGATAAATGATATTCAAAATCTTTACATTTCATTAAGCCCAGATAAAAATGATACAATAGTGACAACTAAACGATATGCCGATAAACCAGTATTAGTCGTTTAAATATTTTCCACATCCACCATTTCAAGACCCATATCATCAATCATGGATATCAGTTCTGGTAAAGAGGTTTCTGGTGAAATTATAGAAATAAGTGAATTGATGTTAAACTCTGTATTTTTCATAATATTTGTTTTTTATATTTGCAAAGATACATGCTGTTTGTGCCTATACATGGCACAATATGGATTTTTATTAAATTTTTTAGACAATGACAAAACTTGTTATTTTCGATCTCGATGGCACCTTGCTGAATACTGTAGCAGACCTCGGAAAGGCGACAAATTATGCTTTGAGGAAACTTGGATACGCAGAAAGAGAAGCTGAAGAATATAACTTTCTTTGCGGACGCGGCATTTATAACCTATTCCGGATGGCTCTACCAAAGGAAGCATCTAATGAAGAAAATGTCAAAAAAATGGCTGAGTTATTTCTGCCTTATTACGATGAACATAAATGCGACTATACACGACCTTATGACGGAATACCAGAACTTTTGGAAGAACTGGCAAGAGATGGTATTAAAATAGCCATAGCATCAAATAAATATCAAGAAGGAGCAGAAAAACTAATCAGTCACTTTTTCGGAAAATTGCATTTCCTAAAAATTTTAGGACAGAGCAAAGGACGTCCAATAAAGCCAGATCCTGCTATAGTTGAACAAATTATGAGTGAAGCTCCTGAAATCAAAAAAAATGAGGTAATATATATTGGAGATTCGGATGTTGATATGCAGACAGGTAAAAATGCAGGAGTTAAAACAATCGGAGTTACCTGGGGATTTAGAAGTCGGGAAGAATTAGAAGCAAATTCGCCGTGGAAGATAGCAGACAACACCAAAGAATTATATTCATACATTAAAATATGATATTTTTTTATACCTTTACAACGCTATTATAACAACATATAAGAGATAACACAATGAAAAAGTTTTATTTGGTATCGGCAATTTTAGCCTTCATTTTCTGCTCATTTATAACATCTTCTGCAAAAGATAAAACCGAACTTAAAGCATCGGGAACATATATGTTTGCAAAAAGAGATACATGTAACCTATTTATGGATGTTTATGAGCCGACCCCTGGAAGTGAACTTACCCACAAAGGGCTTGAGAAGCCTACTGTCCTTTTTATGTTCGGTGGTGGGTTTATAGGAGGTAAACGTTCCAACCCTTCTTATTTTCCATGGTTTAAAACCCTGAATGACAATGGATATAGAGTTATTACAATAGATTATAGATTGGGACTTAAAGGTGTCAATATGAGTTTCAGCATCACTCGCATCTTCGCAACTGCCCGCGCCACGAGGAAGGCTGTAGTCATGGGTATTGAAGATTTGTTTGCGGCAACAAGTTATATTGTAGAGAATGCAAAATCATTGGGAGTTGATCCTAAGAACATAGTACTCTCAGGAAGTTCCGCCGGTGCAATGATTGCTGTAGCCGCAGAACAAGAAATATGCAATTCCACAGAACTTTCAAAATTGCTTCCTAAAGGATTTAATTATAAAGGTCTTATATCTTTTGCTGGAGCAATTGTCACTGATAAGGGTAAAATAAGGTACAACAAAACACCTTGCCCTCAAATGTTTATTCACGGGACAATTGATAAGACAGTGAACTACAAACAGTTGAAAGTATTTAACTGGGGAGTTTTCGGTTCTGATGTACTTGCGAAAATATGCAAAAAGAATGGATATATTTACAATATCTTCCGTTATGCCAACCACTCACACGATATGGCGACAAATTTTGTTCCTACATGGCCTGAACAAAAGCGTTTTCTTGAAATAAACATTATTGAAAATGCACCTCGTATAATTGATTCATTCATAGACGATCCTACAGTTCCAAAATGGGAAGCTGCAACACTTGAAAGTCTATATTAATCTTGAAATTCTATACTAATATTAATAAAAAAAACGGTGACTGTAACAAGCCACCGTTTTTATTTAATTTATAGGTCTTATCGTGTAAGTCTATCCAAAGACAATTCTACAAGACCACGAACCTGTGGCTTGTAATCCGGATTACTGCAATGCAAATGCCTATTGGCAATAATGCAACATACTGTTCCTCCTTGATGTCCAAGATGAGAAGCAATTCCAGCAATAGCAGAACCTTCCATTTCAAAGTTTGTAATACGCCAATCGCCAAAACGGAAAGTTTCAAAATCATTTAACATATTAGGCATTGCAAGAGGCATCCTTAAAACTCGTCCCTGAGGTCCATAAAAACCAGAAGCAGAAATAGTTACACCTTTTATAGTACAGTCTTCAAACTTCTCTATAAGTTTATTTCCATTTGGAACAAAGTAAGGGTCTGGAAGATGCTTATTCCAGCCGACATGCTTTTTAAAAGCCTCTTCCATATCTAAAAGAGAAACTTTGTCTCTATCTGCATACCAATTCATGAGTCCATCACACCCGACAGATATATGAGAGAAAACATAAGAACCTAAAGGTATGTCTTTCTGTATAGCACCTGAAGTCCCAATTCTCAAAATATTTAGGGAGCGATGTTCTTTATTTGGCTCACGAGTTTCAAAATTAATATTTGCAAGAGCGTCTAATTCGTTCATTACAATATCAATATTATCCGTTCCTATTCCTGTTGAGAGTACAGTGACTCTTTTTGAGTTATAACGTCCAGTAACAGAAACAAATTCCCTCGACTGATGCCTAAATTCTATATCGGTTAAAAATTCTGATACCATATCAACCCTACCTGGATCTCCCACTAATATAACGTTGGAGGCTAATTCCTCTGGTTTCATATGCAGATGAAAAACAGAACCATCTGCATTAATAATTAATTCTGATTCGGCTATTCTCATAATATATAAGTGTTATGTAATAGTAGCAAAAGTAGGTTTTTCTTCACATAATTCCTATTTTTGCGTAAATAAATGATGTTAAAATGTGGCAAAGAATACAAACTCTTTATCTTGCAATTTCTACAATCCTTATAGGGATTATGTTCTTCAGTAATAAAGCTGCCATTTATGGGGCTGACGGCAATGAAGTAGAGGTATATACATACATTGAGTATATTCCTTACCTCGTGCTTATGATAATAGTTTCTCTACTTAATATACTTGCCCTTACAACATATAAAATAAGGGTATTTCAAATGAGAACAGCTGTATTATCTGCAATAATTACTCTTGCCCTTCAAATATGGCTCGCCGTCGACTTCTTCTGCACCAAGGATTTGATGGTATTTAAACTCACGGCGATTTTTCCATTTATTTCTGTAGTATTGAATATACTTGCAGCAAGAGGCATTTTTGCTGACCAACTTCTTGTAGAAAGTGCCTACCACTTAAGAGCAGCCAGAAGGAAAAGAAATAAATAATTATATTTGCCCTTACACAAAATAAGTAATCACAGTATGATTAAAAGCCTTATTTGCGATATAACAGGGATAAAATATCCTGTGTTTCAAGGGGGAATGGCTTGGATTGCAGATGCCAATCTTGCAGCTGCAGTTTCTAATGCAGGAGGATTGGGACTTATTTCATCCATCAACTTCAGCACTGAAGATGTAAGGAACGAAATACGGAAGTGTAAAGAAAAGACAGACAAACCATTTGGTCTTAACATTATGCTTGCGGCTCCTAATGCTGCTGAAATTGCCAATTTAGCAATAGAAGAAGGAATTAAAATATTGACTACTGGAGCTGGCTCTCCAGGACAATATATGGAAAAATGGAAGGAGGCAGGAATAACGGTAATTCCTGTTGTGGCGTCTGTGGCTTATGCCATTAAAATGCAAGAACTTGGAGCATCTGCAGTAATAGCTGAAGGGGCAGAATCAGGAGGTCATGTCGGGGAAATAAACACAATGGCACTGATACCTCAGATAGTTGATGCTTTAGATATTCCTGTTATGGCAGCTGGTGGAATTTTCGATGGAAGAGGAGCTGCAGCCGCATTTATGCTTGGAGCGTGCGGTGTCCAACTCGGCACTCGCTTTTTGATGGCAGATGAATGTAGAATAAATGAAAATTACAAGGAGAAGTTAATCAAAGCTTCTGACGTCAGCACAATAGTTACAGGAAAATCAATCGGAGATGCCGTAAGATGCCTTAAAACACCTTTTTCAAAGAAATTTTCCAAAATGGAAGCCTCTCCAGAAGTACAGAAAGAAGAGTTAATGGAGTTAGGGCGAGGTTCGCTGAGAAAAGCTGTTTTTGATGGGGACAACTCACAAGGTAGTTTTCTTGCAGGTGAGGTAGCAGGAATGATTAAAAAGAGAGAAACTGCAGCAGAAATTGTAAATGACATAATTTTAGGAGCAGAACAACTCTTGACAAATTCAATAAACCTAATTCAATAACTGTATCACCTACGAAATGAATAGAAGAGTAGTAATTACAGGAATGGGGGTTATTTCATCTATTGGAAATGATGTACCAACCTTCTGGGATAATCTAAAAAAGGGGGTCTGCGGCATTGAAGTTGTCGAAGATTTTTCTTCTAATAATCTTCCAGTAAAAATTGCAGGTAAAATAAAAAATTTTGAACCTGAGAAATACGGTATAGACAAATCATTTACAAGAAAGCAAGACTTATTTTCACAATATGGAATGGCAGCCGCTATACAAGCAATGCAAGTTGCAAATCTACATTCCGAAGGAGATAACAAAAATATTGAACCATTCAGACTCGGTGTATATGTAGGCTCTGGAATAGGAGGCTTTGAAACTCATGTAAGGGAAACGGCTAAAATGCTTGAAGATCCTACAGGACAATGGGTTTCACCCTTATTTATTCCTACTATAATTTCCAATATAGCCGCTGCACACATTGCAATAAAATTTCATGCGCAAGGTCCTTGTTTAGATATAGTTACCGCTTGTGCTACATCTTCACACTGTATTGGAGAAGCTTTCCGTGCGATAAAACACGGTTATGCTGATGCAATAATTGCAGGTGGATGTGAAAATGCAACAATTCCACTCGGAATAGCTGGATTTGCAAATGCAAAAGCCCTTTCGCGTTCAGAAAATCCTAAATATGCTTCACTTCCATTCAATAAAAACAGACAGGGTTTTGTTATGGGAGATGGTGCTGGTATCATTATCCTTGAAGAATACGAGCATGCGAAAAAACGTGGAGCAAAAATATTGAGTGAAATAGTGGGATATGGGAATACCTGTGATGCCTACCACCCCACAGCTCCAAGACCCGATGGCAGCACACAGGGAAAATGCATTTCCATAGCATTGGAAGAGGCAAAATTTGATAAAACTACAGATAATCTGTATATTAATGCCCACGGTACAGGCACAAAACTGAATGATGTAACAGAAACTGCAGCATATAAAGCAGTTCTTGGAGATTTTGCATATAAAGCTCATATAAGTTCCATAAAATCAATGACTGGGCATATGTTAGGAGCAGCAGGAGCAGCAGAGGCGATTGCAACAATATTAGCATTAAGAGAAGGAATAATACCTCCTACAATCAACCTGGATACCCCTGACCCCGAGTGTGACCTTGACTACACACCTAATGTGGCAATAAAAAGTGAACTTACGATAGGAATTTCCGATTCCTTAGGCTTTGGTGGACATAATGCATGTATTACGTTCAGAAATTATAAAGAATAACAGTTTTCCATGAAGATATATGGACTATAATACTAAAACCGAAATTATAATGAATAAGGATGAAATAAAGCAGTTTCTTCCACATAGAGAACCGATGCTGCTAATAGATGAAGCTTTCATAGACGATAAGGGTATGGCACATGCCAAATATCTCATAAAAGAAGACGAATTTTTTACTCGTGGTCATTTTCCAGGTGAACCTATTGTTCCTGGAGTTATACAATGCGAAATAATGGCTCAAAGTTGTGCCATTATGGTAAAAGATGAAATTCCCGGTCATATAACGCTATATGCTGGGATAGATAAAGTACGATTTAAAAATATTGTTCGTCCGGGAGATTTATGTGAAGTTACAGCTCAATTAGAACGTCGCAGAAGTACACTTTGCATTTTTACTGCAAAACTTGAGGTAAACGGAAAGCTTTGCAGCAAAGGAGAACTCACATTTGCTTCTATTCCCTTAGATATAAATAAAAAGTAAGTATTACTTGTCTAAAGATTCGTATACAGAATTAGCACTTTTATATTCTGGAACGATTTTCTTCATTGCACCCACTATCTTCATATCATCGTATGAATATGACAGAGTAACAAGTTCATCTATTTCTTTTGAAATAGTATCATAATCAACTTCTCGCGTAGAAGCTATTCTGATTTTTTCGTGAAAAGATGGCATTGTGTGTTCAGCCGCACTCAAAACTTCCTCATATAATTTCTCGCCATCTCTCAATCCTATAAAATTAATCTTTATATCTTTTGCTCCGCTAAGAAGTATCATACGTTTTGCCAAGTCTGCTATCTTAACTGGCTTTCCCATATCAAAGACGAAGATTTCTCCCCCCTTCCCTTTAGCACCAGCCTCCAAAACCAATTTACTTGCTTCAGAAATAAGCATAAAGTAACGTACTATATCAGGAGATGTCACAGTAACAGGTCCGCCTAAACGAATTTGTTCCTTGAATAGGGGTATTACAGAGCCATTTGAACCTAAGACATTACCAAATCTTGTAGTTATAAAATGAGTCCGCCCAGGAACTCGTCCGCTCAACTCTGCCGAATTTAGACTTTGGACATACATCTCACAGATACGTTTTGAACAGCCCATAACATTGCTTGGATTAACTGCTTTATCTGTAGAAATCATTACAAATCTCTCAACTCCGTATTTTACAGATAGGTCAGCAAGCATTTTGGTACCATAAATATTGCTCTGAACACTTTCTGCCGGATTATCTTCCATCATAGGAACATGCTTATATGCAGCAGCATGAAAAACAAGGTCTGGATTCATATTCTTAAATATATGGTCCATTGTCGCAATATTTACAATAGAAGTCACTATTGTATGAGCTTTAATCTCAGGATATTCCTTAGCAAGCATAAGTCGAATATCGTGCTGAGGCGTCTCCGCCTGATCAATCAAAATAAGTTCTGCTGGATTATACTTGCATATTTGTTTTACTATTTCACTACCTATACTGCCTGCCGAGCCTGTTATAAGAATCTTCTTGGACGACAAAAATTTTCCAATAGACTCCATATCTATGGAAATCTGCTCTCGAGGAAGTAAATCCTCAATACTTACTTCCTTAAGTTCAGGAGTTTCAGACTTATTCCACAAAGACACTGCAGATGACATGTAAATCTGTACCCCTGCATTAATAATGAGATTTTGTAGCCTTTCATCGTGTCTGAATTTATCATTTTGTGAAGGTGCCACTAATACAGCCTCAATTCTCTCCTTTTTTAATATTGTGGTCAAATTATCATCTATGCAATAAACTTTTGCCCCCATAATACGATTATGTTTCATGGAGAAACCATCACAAATAAAACCCTTAAAATTAAACCGCGACGGCTTTTCACTCCTTACATGCTTAGCAAGACCTACCATAGAATTTTCATCCCCATAAATGAGAACTCTTTTTGTTCCATCTATCCTGAATATGGTATCATAAATAAACTTAATGCTAAGTCTTACCGCCCACATAAGAAAGGTGGAAATTATCAATACAGCAAGAAGATACCTTGTAAGTAATGGAGTAAAGAAATTACCTTCAATTGTCCTTATGAAATAATTGATTGGAATTATTACAATGGCTGAAGATAGCATAGCAATCCCTAGTCTTTGTAAATCTACAAAAGAAGAAAATCTCAATATTCCAGAATATGTATGGAATATCTTAAAGAAGACTACAGTAATTATTATGTATAAGATACTTGTCCTTGTTAAAGGGCCTAAATTGCTGATTAGATAATATAAAGAAAAATATCCGCCATATACAAAAACGTAAACAAGATATATAATAAAACAATCTAAAAGAAGGATACCCCAATATGGAAATTTTTCTTTGGAAAAATACCAGTTTACAAGATGTTTAATACTTCTCATAATCGCCTCATTCTTATAATCACCTCGTCTTCAACATCTTCAATAATTCATTTAAATTACGCGAAGCCTTTTCACAACCCAATTTTGCTGCTTTTTCAAAACAGTCACGAGCAGCAGAGTCTTCACCTGAATATGCATAGGCAATTCCAAGATTGTTTAAAGCATCAGCATTATTCTTTAATTTGGACAAAAGTTGTATCGCTTTTTTGTACTCCTTATTCCTGATAAATGCACTTGTAACATTTATAACGGCAGTAGGTTCATTAGGATAAGCAGCAGCTGCAATATCATATACCTCATCATATTCCTTGCTTGCGAAAGGATATGTCTTTGCGACAAGATACATTTCATTAAGACTCAAAAGTTTAGGGTTCTTCTTAAGCAAAACCTTAGCTTCCTCAATATTGAAAGCCCTAACATTGTATGCTATTGAATATTCAGTCCTTCTCAAAGCAGGATAATATGAATTAAGCAACAATTTATATGTTTCACCTGAATCTAAAGCCACTATCTTAGAGTCTCTATCATCAGGGTTAGGAGTATTTTCTATAATATCTATAACTTCATTTCGGAATTTCATTAATGGACTTAGATTTGCTTTTAATGTATTCCAGTCTTCACCAAACCCATTTACGGTGAATTGATTTCTTGATACACCATGAGTTTTCACGATATAATTTGCCAGGGCATCAGCTCTGCGAGCCGCAAGAGATTTATTATAACTAACAGGTGCTTCTGGTGAAGTATATCCTACAATTTCAAAATGAGTAATTTTTAAATCCTTATTATTTGCAACAGCACTGATTACTTTATCAACACTGTCTAACTCGGCCTGGTTATTTTTATAATTTCTTAAAATATCAGACTTATCCAATAAGAAATTGATACAAGCAGTATGCTTTTCAGCTCTTGCCTTAACAGGTTCTACCTCAGGGATAATACTTGACAATAAATAATTAGGAATATATGGTTTTTCAATTAATGGTTTCTCAGAAATATTTTTCTTTTCCTCTTTTACCATACAACCTGCACAAGCATACACATTTTCAGCAAATAAAAGATTGGCATTATAAATCCACGACTCAAGAGGGAAAGAATATTTATAATCAATACTCTGGGCGGTACCATTTTTTCGTTCAATCTGGGACACATAAATATCAGTTCCATCAAGCCCCATTCCGTTCATTCTTTTGATAACTATTCCCCTTCTACGACCATATACACGAAATGGAGGAAGTTGCTCTATCACCTCACCACTTGTCATATCTGCAAAATATGGATGTAAAATAATTTGATCATTAGAATTTATCTTCAAATCATCGAGGACAATGGTCATATTCACATGAACACTGCCATTCGACTTATTTACTCGAAGATTATCCACTTTAATCTGCTCCAAATAATTTTCCTTAGCACTGGAAAATATTGGAATAAAAGTTAGTACATAGACTAAAAAAATTATTATCCGTTTATTCATAACAACTGAAAATAAAAATTCAAATATAGGGTTAGAAAATATAAATCAATGATAAAGTTGATCTTGTGATTCCCCAATAATTATAAACACCTTCAGACTCTTTAGGACTGCAATCAGGGCAAGCTGATTTTATGTAATTAATACGTGCATACCCCCCACCTATTGATGCTTCAAGATTCCAATGTTTACATAAAATCCACTGGTATCCGTAACTCAAGCCTGCACCAATAAAATTACCAGTAAACCTCTTGTCTTTAAATGCTACAGCACGACCTATAGGAATATTGACGCCACCAATATCAAACTGTCCTCCATGAGCATGTATACCTAAAAAATGCCCGTTGAAAGCCTCACAAAACCAATATCTCAATTCAGGTTGCACTAACCAATGGTTCAACCTTTTATCAGACGAAAAACGCCACATATTATGTCCAGCATTTACATCAAATGTTACCTTCTTAGCTAATTTTGCCTCAACACCAATGTTAGGCGTGGTAGTACATAAGTATAACAGATTAGTGTTAAAAGCTACACTTTGCCCAAATGCAATATTTGAAGCAAAAAGAGAAACAATGAACACAAAAAAAATTTTTCGCATAATGCGTATATATTACAATACCATAAAATATTGGCAAGATATGAATTTTAAAATATTTTTACAAATTGAATAAGGAGGAAGGATTTCTCCTTGGCAAAGATTGCAGGTTAACTGTACCTTTTTCTACTCCTAACTCTAACAGAGCCGTTAATGCAGATTGATATGCTTTTTCAGGAGTGTTATTATTTTCACTAAGATGACATAAGAATATGTTTTTTAAACCTTTATGCCAGAAACGCTTAATAGACGCAGCACACTCATCATTACTCAGATGTCCATTCCCTTTGCAAATTCGCATTTTAAGGTCATATGTATATGGTCCTGCCATAAGCATATCAATATCGTAATTAGACTCTATTACAACAGTATCTGCTGCCAAGGCATAACTTATGGCCTCATCTGTCATTCTGCCCATATCAGTCATCAATACAAAAAGATGTCCTTCAGTTTTTATAGCATAACCTACAGTCTGAGTAGCATCATGAGGTACAATAAAATATTTTACCAAGAAACCGTCTATATCGTTCCACACGCTTTCCTCAAGAATTTTTCTGCAAGATAAGATATGAGGCATTGCCGCTGTATGATGGGACAAAGCCGTATGTAATATAGAGGTAGCATAAACTGGTTTGTTAAGTTTCTTGCAATATGAACCTACATTCCTGATATGATCCATATGATCATGTGTAAGTAAAATGCCGTTAAAGTCATCGTAACTTAAACCATTATTTTCAAGTCCAGCTCTTACACGTCGCAAACTCACTCCAGCATCAATGAGTAGCCCTCTATGCTTACCGTTCTTATCATTATATCCCAAATAGTAGCAATTTCCGCTGCTTCCACTGGAAAAACTAATAAATTTCAACATTACCTACTCCTTTCCTTGCAATTTATCTTCACAATATTTCTTGATTACGACGTAAGCATCTTTTACCCCCAACTCTCCTGCATATGATAAGTCGATACATCCTTTCTCCTTATCATTCAAATAAATAAGTACTAAGCCTCGGTTATAATAGGCATCTCCGAAGAATCCATATAAATCTATAGCCTTTGAATAATACTCTATTGCTTCCACCGGCTTTGAAGAAAGACATAATAGATTTCCAAGATTATAATTTATATATGGATTATCAGGAAGCACATCACTTGCAGCCCTCATATCCCCTATTGCTTCAGAATAATCATAGGTTTGATCAGTCCTGTCTCGAACCCTTGCCCTTATAGCACCTTTATCATCCATTTTCAGTGTTTGGACATTATTTTCTATTGAATTAATAAATTCAATCATTTCTGCTCTCAATACTCCCCTATTCATCATATAAAATGACTTATAAAGGGCTCCATACTTATTGTTTGATACTGTATCAACTGCTTTGTCATAATTGGATAGAGAAGAGTTAAACCTCTTTTCATGCATATCATACAAACCTTTTAAAAAATATAGTAGAGGTTTATCTAGCTTCGAGTCAGCACCTACATCCGATAACTTTGATATCTGCTGTAAATTTACAACGAAACTACTATCAGCATTTGTTATATTTATAGGAACAGGAGAATCAGCAATAAATTTATCAAGCAGCACATTTTCATACCTGTTTTTAAGTGCATAATTAACATCTGGATATTTTTCTGAAAGCGAAAATTTATATAAAGGTTTCAGTCTTATATCAATATCTCTGTGTCGGAGGAGTTCGTCATTAAAATCTTTTTTAGCAAAATCTGCATCTAATGCTAAAAGTGAACTGTATTTTTTAGTGGTATCTGCAAAAGAATTTGAGGCATTCGCTGTAGCAAGCCTATATTCTTTAACCTTTTGCTTTGCTGTTTCATAATCTTTTTTTGAAGCAGCGACTTTACCAAGCATACTATTGACATATGACCTGTTCATATATGCCTTAGCAAAATCAGGATATAACTCTATCGCCTTATCATAATCTTCCAAGGCATCCTGCCACCTCTTCATACTAATAAAGTATGAAGCACGATTGTAATAGGCAAGCACATTTTTAGGATTTATATTAATCACCCTATCCATATCTGAAAGGGCATCTTCAAAATTACCTATTTGAGCATTTATTAGACTTCTGTTATATAGAGTAAGGGCATTGCCTGGCTCTTGAACCAAGACCTTGTTAAGATCTGCCATAGCAGCATTATAGTTCTTTTGTTCATAATACATAATTGCCCTGTTGAAATAGGCAAAAACAGCAGTCGAATCAAGAGAAATTGCCTTATCCAAATCTTTTATAGCCTTATCATATTTTTTGGAAGCAGCATAAAGCCTTCCCCTTCTCACATACCCTTCAGGCTCAGAATTATCTAACTCTATTGCCTTATTATAATCATTCAACGCTTTTAGAGTATCACCTAAAAAAAGATAACTTGCCCCTCTATTCAAATATGCAGAAGGGTCTTCAGGCTGTTTTCTTATATATTTATTAAAATCAGCCACAGCCTTATCAAATTGTTGTGAAAGGAAATAAGTTACTCCCCTACTGAAATATAATCCCTCAAATCCTGGTCGCAAATTAAGGGCTTTTTCCAAATAAGAAAGTGCCTTATCATAATTTCCAAAACGACTTTCCGTAATTGCAAGATAATGATAACCTGAAGTAAATACAGGATTAATGCGAACAGATGTACTGAAATCTTTTTTCGCTCCCCTTAAGTCACCAAGATTATATTTTGCAATTCCCCTATAAAAGAAGTTCCAATAATCTGTGGTATCCAGTCGCGACAACACATTAAAATTTTCAATAGCCCCTGCGTACTTTCCATCAGCCAAAGACTGCCTTCCTCTAAAGAAGAAGACATCCAAATCATACTGAGCATGTGCCACAAAACATAAAAGAAAGGCAGCAACAGTAATTATAGCGTTTTTTAAAGAAAGTTTCATTAAATTTGGGGTTCCTTTTGCAGTTATATAACTGCATATATCATGCAAATATAACGATAATTGTGCCGTATATTAGAAACAATATAAAAATAGTTATTACCATAATAGCTTCAATAGTATGTTTTGCTCTTGCAAGTAATTCATATTCAAGAACCATATACATAAAGGGAAGTGAAATAACTCACAAATTGATAGACGAAGAAGTACTGCAGATGCAAGTTGAATTTCTATCAAGCAAAATATGCGAGGGACGGGCAACAGGCAGCAAAGGTATTAATGAGGCAGCGTTCTACATAGCCCGGCAATATAAAAAATCCGGACTTAGCCCAATTGGCGAAAGTTACTTCCATAGTTTTTTAACTTCCAGCGGAGCAATCGGCAGAAATGTAATTGCATATTTACCTGGCTCAGCAAATGTGAGCAAAAATGATTATATAATTTTGGCGGCGCATTACGATGGTATAGGTATTCTTGGAGAAAAACTATACCCTGGTGCAGACGCCAATGCATCAGGAGTTGTTGCCATGCTGAATATATTGAATATGATAAAAGCCATGACACGCTATGGCAAATCATATAGAGCAAACATAATAGCCGTGGCATTGGATGCAAAAGAATCCAATTTGGAGGGGTCAAAGTCATTATGGAATATCATAAAAGAAGGAAAACTAATAAATCCGTACACAGGTGATGTCATTTTGCCAGAAAATATTTCATTGATGATTAATATAGATCAGATTGGAAGTACCCTAAGTCCTGTAAAAAAAGACAAACCAGACTATATGATTATGTTAAGCGGTGGAAATGCCTTTTTTAATTCCGCCCTTTCCTCAGCAAATTATCTCTATGATATTGGCTTGGACCTTAGCTTTGATTATTATGGGAGTAAAGATTTCACAGGACTATTTTATAATAAAATCAGTGATCAGCGCATATTTATTGAAAACCGAAAAAAGGCTGTTATGTTCACTTCAGGCATTACTATGAACAACAATAAAATCTCTGATACTTCAAACAGTCTTGACTATAAAATTCTAAAAAAAAGAATTTGCCTGATTTTCCATTGGATGGAAAAACTGATATGATTTTATTATTTTTGTAAAATTTAGAAATTAGAATAATGAAGGAGTTTCTTCAGGTATTGCGAAGATTCGTTGTACCTTATAAAAAATATCTCGGCTTTGCAGTGCTAATGAATATTCTTTCAGCCGTACTGAATATATTCTCGTTTACCATCATTATACCAATGCTACGCATACTGTTCAAGATGAATACTGAGACACATCAGTTCATTGCTTGGCAAAATATTGATAGTTTCAAGCAATTTGGAGAAACTGTTATGAATAATGCCTATTGGTGTATTGAATATCTAATGCAGGCAATCGGATCATCATGGACGCTATTCATTCTTTGTGCCTTTTTAGGAATAATGACATTCTTTAAAACGAGTTGCTATTTCGGTTCTTCTGCTGTAATGATTCCTATCAGTACTGGTGTTGTACGTGACCTTAGAAGACAGATTTACAATAAATTGCTTTCGTTACCTTTAGGCTTTTTTTCTCAAGAGAGGAAAGGAGATATAATAGCCAGGATGACAGGAGATGTTACTGAAGTAGAAATTTCGATTATGAATTCATTAGACATGATGATAAAAAATCCTGTTTTGATCATTTTCTACTTTTTCACTCTTCTATTTGTCAGTTGGAAACTTACATTGTTTACTATTTTAGTAGTTCCCTTATTGGGCTGGATTATGGGAGTAGTAGGCAAACAGCTAAAAAGAGAATCGCGTGAGACTCAGGAAATTTGGAGTGATATGATGTCCCAAGTAGAAGAAACACTTGGAGGGCTTAGAGTTATCAAAGCATTTATAGCAGAGAATTTAATGTCCGAAAGATTTGGAAAGGTTACTGATGACCTGCGCAAAAAAACAGGAAAAGTAGTAACAAGACAAGCATTGGCACATCCTATGAGCGAATTTTTAGGTACAATTCTTATTATGCTTGTCCTTTGGTTCGGGGGTACTTTGATTTTAGGAGACAAATCACCTATCGATGCACCTACTTTTATATTCTATATGGTAATACTTTATAGTATACTAAATCCTATAAAAGAATTTTCCAGAGCAAGTTATAGTATTCCAAAAGGGCTTGCTTCCATGGAACGTATAGACAGGATTCTCAATACCCAAAATAATATAACCGAAAGTCAGCATCCCGTCAAATTGGAATCATTTAATAATAGTATAGTATTCAAGAATGTAGACTTCAGTTACAATTCTGAGAAAGTCATACTAAAAGATATTTCAGTAACCATAAATAAAGGTCAGGCTATTGCTATAGTAGGAGAATCTGGTGCAGGAAAATCAACTTTAGCAGATCTTATTCCACGATTTTATGATGTAACATCAGGAGAAATAACTATTGATGGAACAAATATAAAAGATATTCCATTGAAAGACTTGCGTAATTTGATAGGTTATGTCAATCAAGAGCCGATTCTATTTAATGATACTATTTTCAATAATATTGCATTTGGGGCTGATAATCCCAGTATAGAAAAAGTCATTGAAGCCGCAAAAATTGCAAATGCTCATGATTTTATAATGGAAAAAGAAGATGGATATAATACAAAAATAGGCGATCGTGGTGTGCTGCTTTCTGGAGGTCAGAGGCAAAGATTATCAATAGCAAGGGCAATTCTTAAAAATCCGCCTATTTTAATTCTTGATGAGGCAACAGCATCACTTGATACAGAGTCTGAAAGATTAGTGCAAGAAGCACTTGACCGACTTATCTCCCAAAGGACAACAATTGCCATAGCACATAGACTTTCAACAATCAAAAATTCAGATAAGATTATAGTAATGCAGGAAGGAAGAATTGTGGAAAGTGGTAAACATTCAGAATTATTAGCCCTAAATGGTTACTATAAGAGATTGAATGATATGCAAGCCTTATAACAACATTAATTAATTCACAATTATGGAGAAGATTGATATACCATACATAGAAGGATTGGAAAAACAAGACTATCGTGGTTTTGAATCGGCTTTAGAACTCAAAGGACAAAAAGGGATTATAGATAGGCTCAATTGGCCTGATGAATTTCCCTACTGTCCATTATGTCACATTTCTATAGCACACAGTGACAAATATATAGCAATATTGTATCATGTAAGAGGCTTAGACTTACGTGCAGTAGAACTTCAAGATAATGGCAATATATGGGAAGACAGTTGCTGTGAATTTTTTGTTCGCAGACCTGAAGAAGACATATATAGCAATTTTGAAATGAATTGTATAGGGAAAATCCTTGGAGCCACTGGAGAAGGAAGAAATAACAGGGTAAAAAGATCAGAAGACCAATTAAAGCAAATTATAAGATACTCATCCCTTCAAAAACAGTCTTATGATAAAAGTGATGAGGTTTTTTCTTGGGATGCAGCTATGCTTATACCATTTAGTCTTTTAGGTTATTCTGAAAAAGAAAAGCCTGAGGTTCTCTATGCAAATTTTTACAAATGTGGAGATAAAACTTCTCATCCGCATTTTCTAAGTTACTTCCCAATCAAATGTGAAAAGCCAGACTTTCACAGGCCTGAATTTTTCGGAAAACTCATACTTAAATGGTAATGAAAAACAACTCAATCATATATAAGACAATCTTTATTCTATATCTTTTAGCAGTTGCGGTTCTATGTCTTATGCCTACATCTTCATTTCCAGATGTAAGACCAGACATATTCGGGATACCAATCGATAAGATAGTACATTTTATAATGTTTTTCCCTTTCCCGATACTGGCATATGCGGCATTAAAACCAGCAACGAGTAACACATTACGTCCTTTCATAATGACATTAATAATCTTATCATTTGGATGTAATGCCGCTACAGCAACAGAAGTAGCCCAAAAATTTCTAACAGACTATCGCTCTGCCGATATATTTGATCTGATTGCCGATATTATTTCTATGTGTGTAAGTTCAGTAATAATATTTATAATCGAACTAAGGAGGCAAAATATAAAATGAAACAAAAGGTTCTTTTTGTATTTATATTATTTTTTATAACGAGTTCATATTCAAATGCTATTACAAGGATAAAAGACGACTTTAACAATATTAGTGATACTTTGAGCATCATAATGCAACAAAGGACCACGGTAAAAGTTAAACTCGAACTTAAATCAGTAATGAAAAGAGGGAATTTCCTTGATTTCTACTTTACAGAAAGTCTTGGAGACATTCCATGGAAAAAGGATGATGCAGTTCTTTTTAAAAATAGCCTAAGAGCAAGATTTCCCAAGACATATAAAAAGTATAAATTAGGTGATATATACTCTAATGGACAAGAACTTACCCAACTAATCACTCCAGTTCTTTACGATGACGGACACCCCCATAAATCATCATATAGAACTAATGATCATAATAATAAAACAACTCCTATAGTAGAAGAGATAGGAAATTTAAAGTTTAATAAGGGACTGAGTGGCAGACATATAGCCTTATGGCAAAGTCACGGAAGATACTTTAATAAAAGTAAGGATAAGTGGGAATGGCAGAGGGCTCAATTTTTTCGCACGGTGGAAGATATGTACACACAAAGTTTTGTACTTCCCTTTCTAATCCCTATGCTTGAAAATGCAGGAGCATATGTAATGACCCCACGAGAAAGAGATACGCAACCTTTGGAAATAATTGTTGATAACGACCCTGCATTTGTTGAAGAAAGAACAGGACTTATAAGAGGAACAGGGAAATATATAGAAGAAGGAAAATGGATGAATGCTGGGGTAGGATTTGCAGATAAACAATTATACTATAAATATTTAGATAATCCTTTTACCATGGGGACTGCAAGAATGACTAAGTGTACAAATAAAGAGAGGCAAAAGTCTGAAATAACATGGATACCCATGGTGCAAAAAAGAGGACGATACGCAGTATATGTTTCATACAAATCCCTTCCAAACAGTACGAAATCAGCACATTACACTGTAAGACACATGGGTGGAACAACCGAATTTTTTGTAAACCAAAAAATGGGTGGAAGCACATGGATATACCTTGGCACTTTTGAATTTGACAGAGGAGAAAAAGGTTGCGTCACCTTAGACAATCTTCAAAAAAAAGGTCGTAAATATATTCATGGCAGCATAGTTACTGCTGACGGTATAAAAATAGGAGGAGGCATGGGCAAGATAGCAAGAGGACGGTCAGATGAACCTGACAGCACCCTCAGGACATCCGGACTTCCAAGTTACCTTGAAGGAGCCTTGTATCAAATGCAATGGTCAGGCATAGACAGTACGGTAACAGCAAAATTCAATGATGATTATACAAACGACTTCGCAGGACGAGGGGCATGGACCGCTACAATGACAGGAGGGTCAAGAGTAAATCCCAAACAACCCGGCAAGGGTATTCCTATCGATATGTCATTAGCCTTTCACAGTGATGCTGGAATTACTCCAAATGATTCAACAATAGGCACTTTGGCGATATATACCTCAAAATGTTCAGGGCAAACTAAATTTCCAGACGGAGAAGACAGAATGGCAAGCAGAGAATATTCTGATCTTGTTCAGACGCAAGTTGTAAATGATATTAGAAAACAATTTGAACAAAAGTGGACAAGGCGACAACTATGGGATAGGTCGTATAGTGAAAGCAGAACCACATCAGTACCTGCATTGCTTTTGGAAATACTCGCCCATCAGAATTTTGCTGATATGAAATATGGGCTTGATCCTTCATTCAGATTTACTGTCAGCAGAGCGGTATATAAAGGAATGTTGAAATTTTTGAGTAATAGATATGGTTGCAATTATGAAGTACAGCCGCTTCCCGTAAACTCATTTTCAGCCATTCTTCAAACAGATTCAACTGTAAGGCTAAGTTGGAAAGCCACAGTTGACACCTTGGAAAGCACAGCATTGAGCAAGGGCTTTATCTTATATCGAAGAATTGACGACGGGGCATTCGATACTGGGACAATTATTAAAGATTATAGGTACAAGAACGGAATATACTCTATAGATATGCCATTAGAAAGAGGTCACTTGTATAGTTATAAAGTTGTTGCTTATAATGATGGAGGAAAAAGTTTTCCATCAGAGACACTTTGCGCAGGGATTCCTATTAATGATGAAATTAATAAGAGTATCTTAATTATCAATAACTTCTATAGAGTATCAGCCCCAGCCTGGTTTGATACACCTGAATATGCAGGCTTTGATACTTCTCTTGATTCAGGAGTTCCTTTTCATTCAGATATTAGTTTCTGTGGAAATATGTATCAATTCAGAAGACAGGCAGAGTGGAAATCATCTGAAAATCCTGGATTCGGAGCCTCATACGGAAACTATATAGGTAAACAAATTGCAGGTAACACCTTTGACTATCCGCGTATTCATGCAAAAGCCTTAATGGCGGAGGGGTATGCCTGCAGTTCAGCCAGTTCTGCAGCCCTTAACTATCTGACTTTAGATTCTAATAATACCTTTGCAATTGATATTATATGCGGAAAACAGGTCAGAGAGTCATATAATACAACAAATAAAAAAAACATTTATGAAGTTTTTCCCGATTATCTAAGAAAGTCAATTAAATCTTATACAGATATAGGAGGAAACGTCCTGATTTCAGGAGCAAACATAGGTACAGATGTATGGGATAATATATATCCTATAGTTTCAGACAATGTATATCCCCAAAAGTGTAAACAATTCATTAAGAACGTATTTTGTTATAATTGGATAACAGGATATGCAAGTCCAACTCCGATAGTACTTGGTTCACTTAATACTGTAAGCAGTATACCGACAATAAAAGGGAAACTATCATTTTATAATACGCCTAACGAAGAATCATACTGCACGGAGACACCAGACGGAATTGCACCTGCAACAAAGGATGCAAACACCTTCCTTATTTATGAAAGTAGTGGCATATCTGCAGGAGTAAGTTACAATAGTGGGCATCACAAAGCAATAAGTATAGGCTTCCCTATTGAGACAATAAAGTCTTCGGATGATATACAAAACCTTATGAAAGCAGTTATGACATTTTTTAAACAATAATTAAACACTGGTCACAATCTTTTAAAGAAATTTTATATATTTGCAGACAGTTGCGGAATTAGCTCAGTTGGTAGAGCGTTGGCTTCCCAAGCCGAAGGTCGCGAGTCCGAATCTCGTATTCCGCTCTCATAATTAGGAGAATTAATGATGTAAAATACATTTAATTAGTTCTCCGTCTCTTTTTTGTCTTCTTAAATCGATTAATCCCAATTAATTGGTATAACATATATAAATATTATAGTATACCTTTGCTTGATTAGATATTCAGTTATAAATTTTAATTAATGAAGGGAAAATTCATACAATATTTAGTGATTATTGTTTTTTCTATTTTTAATCTTAACTGTATTTATGCAAGTAGTAACAAATTAAATTCAGCAGATAATAAAGAAAAAACAATTATGTATGTCATTGTTACAGATTCCAAAAATGCAGATCCGCTTCCGGGAGCAGTAATTCGCTGTAAAGATTTGGAACAGCCAACTATGACAGATTATGAGGGTCGATGCAGGCTTGCACTCAAACGCAAGTTTGGAGAGACAGAAATAACAATCTCATACATAGGGTTCAAGGATTGTACCACTAAGTTACAGATAAGAGAAGGAGAAACGGTGCGTGTCAGAATGTCTGAAGATTTGACAAAGATAAATGAAGCCACAGTAACAGCAAAAAGAAAGTTTACGGGTTCATTACAGCAAACCTCTACTATTGACGAAAGCACACTCGAAAAAGGAGGAGCAACATCACTCGCTAAAATGCTGGAAACAATTCCAGGAGTGAGTTCTATCAGTACAGGAAGCACTATTGCAAAACCAGTAATCCAGGGTATGCACAGTAGCCGTATACTTCTAATGAACAATGGGGTACGTCTTGAAAGTCAGAGTTGGGGCTTGGACCATGCTCCTGAACTTGACTACACGGGTTCATCAATGGTGGAAGTGGTCAAGGGAGCCGAATGTATAAGGTACGGTTTCGGTGCCATGGGAGGAGTAGTTCTTCTGAATGATGCTCCACTGCCATACACAGAAAAAGGTGTAAAAGTCAGAGGAAATGTCAATTTGGGCTACGACTCCAATGCAAGAGGTATGAGTGGATCTGGTACCATTGAGGGCGGATATAAGAGATTTGGTATAAGGGCTCATGGTATGTATACCAAAGGAGGAGATTATAGCACAGCAGAATACATTTTGAACAATACTGGATACAACACAATCAGTATGTCGGCAATGGCAGGATACCAAGATAAACATATTACGGCTACCCTGTTCACAAGTCTGTACTATCAGAGGAGCGGTATTTACTATGCCAGCAAAATATCCGATATGGATCAGTTGCTCAAACGTTTTGAATATGGAAGACCCGATCCAGAATCTTTCTTTCCATTCTCATATAACATTAAACCTCCATTTCAGCAATCCCAACATTTTACTGCCAAGGGTGAAATCAAATGGAAAATCAATGATAACCATAAGATTGATATAACAACTTCTTATCAGGCTAATTTAAGGCAGGAATTTGAGAATAGAAAAAAAGTGCAATGGAGTTATATTCCTATGCAGGACCTAATCCTTCGCACATACAAGTTAGATGGGCTATATAATGCGAAATGGCATAAATGGGGTATGAGTACTGACCTCGGAATATCAAACTCATATCAGGAAAATTTCAACTATCCTGGGACAAAACAGCCTGCCTTCGTTCCAAACTTTGCAGCCCTTTCAATGGGAGGTTTTGTCCTTCATAAGTTTAGTTTCGACAAACTGCAACTTGCTTTAGGTATGCGTTATGACTTCCGCGTAATGTCAGTAAACGGATACACTACGATGAGTAATTATACATATTACGATGATTTCAAGTTATATAGCAACTTTACAAGCAGCTTAGCAACTCACTATGAATTTAACAAACATTGGGATGCCAGATTTAACATAGGTTGGTCTTGGAGACCTCCTGACATTAATGAGTTATATGCCATCGGACTTCAAGACGGTTCCTATTGGGTTGTTGGAAACAGACATCTTGAAAGTGAAAGAGGCTATAAAGCAGTCTTAGGAGGCAGATATAGAAATACATGGTTGTCAGTTGAACCAAGTACTTTCTTTCAGAAAGTTACAGGCTACATTTACGACCACATAGGAGAAGGAAACGATAGATTTCACAATCACCCAAGCGGTAAATATCCTAAATTCATGTATGATCAGGACAATGTCAATCTTTGGGGAGGAGATATTGAAGCCACTGTAAAACCACTAAAAGGTTTGGCTTTTGTAGCCAAGGGAGAGTGGATATATGCACGTAATATTACAAGGCATGACTGGCTTCCATTTATGCCTTCAGACAGATATGGACTTTCAGCCACATATAATAGGGACTTCACTAAAAGTAAAAGATATAATGCTTCCATTTCCCTATCAGGCATATATGTAACACAACAGACACGATTTGATCCAGACAAAGACCTTGTTCCAAACTCTCCAGACCCATATTTTCTATTAAATGGGAATGTCGAGTTCAGTATCAAACTACCAGGACAAAGACAGATCAAATTTATGATAGTAGGAGAAAATATTCTAAATACCTTATATAAAGAATATACTGACAGGTTTAGATATTATGCTCATGAACGAGGTGCTAATTTTTCTTTCAGGACATTGATAAAATTCTAAAGATGAAACTCAAATTTAACTATATAATTACAGCGACATTGGCTCTGCTCTGCATGAGTTGCACAGCAGAAAAGGTAGATGATTTTTTCAAAAAAATCATAGTAGCACCCCCATCTCATATTGAAAGGGATGTAAAAGGTCATGACCAGATTTATGCAGTACACGCCATCTTGCGAATGGGATATAAGGGCGGAACAATAGGAGTTGGAGAAACAGGAGACGATCCCGTGGAAGCATATAATGTATATGAAGTAGTGGGTGATTCAACCTCTATCCCAATAAGACAAGAGATAGATATGTCTCGAAATGAAGATGGAGAAATAACAATTACCACACAAAGGGACCATTTCGATGTAATTGCCTCTGACAAAATTTATTATGGGTTAGAACTAATATATTTTGATGTTAATGGCAAGCCTATAAATAACCAGTTTTCAAACTACTTGTTTAAGAAAGACGCTAATGGAAATATAATACCGGATGAAGATAATTCCACACTGACAGTGCATCAGCATTTCTTTGGAATTGGCAATACTTCTTTGAAATTGGAACCAACTGTAAAAAAAGTAGGTGGGGCAAGACAACTGAAGATGCAAAAACCTACACTTCAACTTGCTTTTCCACGGACTCTATCCGAACATCCTGTATATTACAATAAATATACATTCAAAAATGAAGGAGGATATGGAGTAAAATCAGACAGATTTAGTCCTCACAATATATATGTACCAGAAGGGGAAGAATTTAAAATAGACTCAAGAGAAATACCTTATAACGAAAATCTTTCATGGGCTGCAATCGAGAGAACAGGAAAGAAAATAGCACTTGAGCCATATGAGTTTGAAGGTAAAAAATACCAGTTGTACAGAGCCATTGACTATGCTAAACTCAACGAATATTCTCCTGAGATCTTCACATATGAATATAGAGATACGGATCCAGTTGATAGAAATTTAGGCTATTTCTTTGACGAACATACAAACGATGATTTTATAAGACCAGATGGTAGTGCCAGAGATAGATATAGCACAACTGTAGGTTTTCTTCGCCAAAAGAGAGAGTTATCCCCTACTGAATATTATGACCGATTGGGGTTCAAGGGTATTATGCAATTTAAGAAAGCAGACATAGCTTTTCAACTTCAGGTAAAAATCTGTCATATTTTAAATAAGGAAGAAATTACTCCTAAAAAATATGTACCTGCAAAATATGCAAACAAAGAAAATACAAGTAATGGAAGCACATGGGAATTTAACCAACTTCAGCCTGCATGGGACAGTTTTGATATAGACTACCCTATTTCCATAAGGGTAATAGCAGATACAAGGACAGGAAAAGACAACTGTATAAAAGATATTAAAAAATTCTATCCTGAGGTAAATGGAGCAGAGGTAGAAAGAATGCTTTTCAATCCTACTGGTTTCTTCAGACAATACAGGGGTAACTTAATATTAATGTAGAACCCACCTTATAATTTACGGACAATGATTAAGAATAATATACCATACACTGCTTTATTATCTGCAATAGCAGCAATATGCACTTCTTGTACCGCTTTTGTCTTTGGCAATATCAATATAGACTATGAAAACAATCCATTGGACAAAAAACTTATGCAGTACAGCGGTGCGGACAGGATAGCAGACAGTCTCAAAAAAATGCACGGACCTGTCTTTGCCAATCCAGACCGTGACGGAGCCTTCAATAACTGGTCAAGATGCCTTATAATGTTTAAGGAGGGGCATAAGCATGGCGAGAATATGATACATGGTAACTTTCTGTACAAATTGGCACCTTATTCACAAGAAGAATTTGCTCTCATCCATAATGATGCCGAGTTTCCTACAGTAGAAGTGCTAAGTAAGGAGAATGCCACTTATTATGAAAGAGACGAACATAAGGAAGGTCCAAAAGACTATATCCGCCTGATAGGAGGCCACCTTAAACGTTGGGGAATGACTCTTTATTTCTTTGATAAAGATGGTAAAATAATAAATGATGACATACTTAAACATTCTGGAGAATATCAGATTTTCTATACAATCAGCGATCTTGATGACAAGGGTAGACCATACAATGTATTGGATTGTAGAGGAACGTGGAAACATCCGCGAGCTAAGAAGTCTGGTGAAACCGAAGAAGAATATCACAGGGCAATCAACAATGATTTATCTTTAGTTGACATAACTCCAATAGAGTCTGAATCTCTCAAAAAATACAAGACCTATGAGGAACGTGCAGAAGTAACCCCAGAATTATTCCATTATGAGTATAGGGACACCTGGCAACACGACCTAATGAGTGACGGAGCAAGGGATATGTACAATATGAAGTTGCTTCCTCCTCTTACCAAAACAGATTTTATTGACAAATATATCTGGGATCCCGATCAGGATAAAGTAGGACTTAAAGGTCATATTACTTTTGGTAGTATAGACATTGATGAGGGAATAGATCCATGGTACAATTATAATAAACCATGGCCATACTGGATTGAAAGCAGAAAAGACTCATACCTTGGCGGAGAACCGGGACAGTACTCAAGGACTTCAAACATTCTTCCTAAATTTTACCTATCTGTAAGGGTAATGAAATGCAAAGAAGGTAAAAAAGCCCTTATTCCAGCAGAGGTATATAAAAACGGAATTAATATTAACGGAATACAAAAATATAGGCACTCAACTTACGATTTTTCAAGCAAATATGTTTGTACCGACTTTAATGCTCCTTTCAGAACTAAGATTTTAAAGGATAATGGCATAATAAAAGAGGCAACAGAATGGAAGGAAGTGTTAAGGTTCAATATTCCAATCAAGGTATTTTGCAGTTATTTCGACTCTGACCCTACTGCGGCAGATCCCTATGAGCCATTTTACTGGTATCTCGGCCGTGAAATGAATATGAGTCCAAGTGATGCAAAAGAAGCAACATCAGGAGTACAGACAAACGCGATAGGTGGAGGACGCGGTTTTGCTAACTGGTACTTATAGAAATCTTATGTTATACATAAAAAAGTTAAAGTAATGAAACAAATTAAACTTTTTAGCCTTAGCTTGACAATAATGGCTATGGCTGCAGCCATAGGCTGTACAAGAAACACTGGGGACACTGGTGAAAATTCAGATTCAAAACTTACGCACCTGATAATCAATGAAATATTCTATGTCGGGCAGCAATACACTATGGATGGTTATGATCCAGTAACATGGAATAAAGCTAAAGACATACCTCAATTATATAGAAGGAGCCAATATATTACTATAACCAATCCTACTAAGGAAACAAAATATCTTGACGGGCTTGGTTTAGCATTCCTATCATTAGACGCTGGAATGAAAATAGACTTTGCCCAAGGAGATGATTTCAGAGAAAAAGGTCTTGGAATACAAAGTTTAGCTTTATTCCCTTCAAGTGATGATGGAAAGAAACTTTACCCTATAAAGCCAGGTGAGACTAAAATAATTGCAGCTTATGCAGTCAATCATGCAAAAGTTAAGACAGAATCCCTTAAAAAACAAGCAAAGGATAATGGAGAAGACTACAACTCATATAATTGTAAAGGACTTGAGAAATTGCTAGATCTAAGCAAAGCCTCCTTTGAATGGACTATTAGAGATAATCTGTACGAAGAAGATAAAGTATTCAATAATCCTAATGTTCCTGATTTAAGTCCTATTCAATTAGATGAGTCAGGCGAACCAGATATGAAATTTAACGAAGAGTTAGAAGAGAGTTTCGGTGTTGCCTTGATTGAACTTCCTTGGAGCAAGAAAGAATATATTGATAACTATAAAAAATATAAATATACAGATCCTAAGCGTTTCAAAAGGAGTTATAGTGTAACCAGCGGTGGAAGCTGTCCTTTGACATGCCTTATTCCTTTTGAAAAAGTAATTGACTGTGTGATTGTTTGTCCTAAAAATCCTACATTCTACCAAATGAGGCCATGCAGCGAGAAGGTTGATAAAGGCTATAATGGTGTAGCAAATGAGAAGGTAAAAGATATGAAAGACCATAAACTTTGGAAAAACTTCGAAGGAAAGTCTCTTATAAGAAAATTTGATGGGAAAAAGATAGTTGATACTAACAATTCCTCAGTAGATTTTGAAGTTAAGCCTGCAACACTATTGAAAAAATAATTTAATTACTATTTAAAATATTACTTTATAAAAGCAGCTGTCCCCGTATCGGGAGCAGTTGCTTTTGTTATTAAATGATAGTTCCGCTCTATATTCTTTATTAATTGACACACCCAAAATAAGAGAGTAATACAAAAAAAAGGATACTGATTTCTCAATATCCTTAATAGTAGCGGGGGTAGGACTCGAACCTACGGCCTCCGGGTTATGAGCCCGACGAGCTACCAACTGCTCTACCCCGCGATGTATTGTAATGCAAATGTAAGCATTTTTTACCAAAAAACAAATTATGTTAAAATAATATACCTGAAGAGACCTCTATACAATGATTTTTCTTAGGAACTGCAAAAGCTCTTTGTGCATAGTGGGCTGAAATGTACAGAGATAAGTTATCAGAAAAGGCAAAAGAATATTTTAAGCCAGCATCATACATAAAATAGTCTGTAGTCATAATTCTAAAATTTTTTTCCATTATCTTTCCCCTTTCATAGTTCATATTTAACTCCTTTATAATTAGTTTACCATCAGTAAGATATTGTTTCTTATCTATCACTTTGATAAAATCTCCTCTAAATGACAATACAAGCAGATTTCTTTTACCGAATGTTTTTTGTAAAATAAAATCTCCACCGACATTGACAGTATGTATTTTTTGTTGCTGGGAAGGGAGAAGACACTTTTCATCATAATTGCGTATTCCTCCATAAGGAGAAAGCCCAATAGTAAAATTATTTTCTAAATTATATTCAAATAATAGAGAACTAATCAAATTTAAACGAGTAGAATAATATTGTTCAAAACTTGCCTTAACAGGATATACCCCATAAACAACAGAACCAAGAAGATATTCAATTCCAGTACGGTGAATATATTCACCTAAAAACTTTGCTCCATATGTAAAGTTTCCAAATTTTCCCTTCCAAGTTAAGACGGAACGAGAGTGATCTTCAATCATTGATGTTACAGGAGTAAGATTTACTTTAGAGTCAGCTCTATCAAAGTTCATACGCTTATAACTCAGAAATAATTCTGGTCCAATACCTGTATGTGACACCATTCCAGCATTAACCCCAAATGTATAGCCCTGATATAGCGCCAGTATATTTTCCGTACTAAACATAGCATAATAACTTGACGGACCCAACATAAAAAATTGTTTTCTTTTTATTGCTGATGCAAAAGATCTTACAGAGGATGATTGCTTGTATCGTTTCACCGCAGCTCCACAAAAAACTGAATATTTTTCTTTTACTTTATAAGAAGCACCAGAAGCAATTTCAAGTTCTGAAACGACATTAAAAGCCCTTGGATCTTTTCTCCTATACTCATCTAAGGCTCTGAAATAAGAAAAAAGTCCCCAACTCCAACGATTATATTTTTTTGCATAACCTCCAGAGAAAGAATATTCTTCAGTAAATGAATTATGTAGATATAAATCAGCAATAATATGTGGATATAACATATCAAAATCAGCTGTGGAGCAATATGTAATATTTTTTATATAATCTTGCCTGTAATAGGCAGTTCCCCATAATACATTTGATTTTTTGAAAGGCAAATATGAATTAGCTACTATCTGCCAACTGTTAAGCCTATCACCTTTTTGGGACATATAGGCAATTTTTTCATCTCTATCCAAATAATTTACTCCTAAAGAAGATAGTTTTTGAGCATATTGATAGGACTTGACTCCTGGAGATGAGTACACATCAGAATTCCAATTTTTCGATAAAAGATTATGCTCAACTTGTTCATAATGAACCCTAACTGTATCTATAGCAACATTAGCCTTGATTATACAAACAGGAATGCAAAAGATAATACAATTAACTATTATTTTAATGAAAGTCCTTCTCATCTCATTTTATTTAATAGTAAAGTTATTGTAGTATCTGAAATAAAGACTTCCTGAATATTAGCACCTGTTCTGAACTGTCCTTCCATATTATCATTTTCCAATTGATAATTTAATATACCATCGAACGACACAAAATAAAAGCCCTTTATAAGTCTTATAATTGTATCTCCTGTACATGGATAATTAAGATTTCCCTGTTCTGGCTCATGCATATCATAAACTGTAAGTGTACCTTTTTTAAAAGAATTAAATTTTAATCTCTTATCTGAAGATTCAAATTTAAACTTAACATTTATATAATATTCACGAGCATCCTTTTCTCTACATCCAGTTAAAATTGAAAATAAAAATATCGTTATAAAAATTTTAATACACTTTTTCATAATCTTATATTCATTTCCATTCCAAAATAAGCATTTACATACCTTCTAATAAGCACATTATCTATTCTGAAATCAGGATGAGCATCAAAAAGTTTATTAACAAATATAGATAACCTAAGTTTTTCATTAAACAACTTTTTAGTCGCTTTAAGATTAATGTTCATAGCAAAAGGCTCTTCTCTCCTATTATACCACCCAGAAGGAGTATCTCTCATCAAAAGTTTAAGTTCTGGTATTTTACTAATTTCTTCCTCATTATAAGGTTTTTCTACGCCATCAATTCCAATATACGTCATTGGACATGTACTAAATGGTGCCATATAACTAACCTCTTTCCAAAGGCATTGACAAGACAAAGAAAATTCAAGCCCTATAAAAGGGATATACGTATCAGCATTGAAATTAGTATTAGTCATCCACCTTATATATGAATTATCCTGTTTATATTTTCCAACCAATTGAAATAACATCCCTGAACCAGTAGCGGCAGAACTCATTGCATAATAAGGAAGAGAATTTTCATATTTAGTGTAAAACCATGCTCCACTTACAGTAAAACGGGTAGCAATGGACTTATAACGTGGTGTCATCAATGTGTATTCCAATCCCTTCTTATATGTACGGCTGCCATTAGTATAGATGCCATATGCCCTTATTTCTTTAATAGGGGTTGCATTAAGTTCAGATAAAGGAATTGGTCCTATGTCTGAATAAATACCCCAGTTCATTCCTTTTGGTATAGAATATTTCACATAATCATAAATATTGAAAAGTCCCTGACTACGAAAACCAGAAGTCATATCCTCATCATAATAAGTGATTGTAGCCGAAATGCCAGCATATTCTAAATCAGCCCTTATCTCCCATTTTTTATTACGTGCAGGCTTCAATGAATAATTTGTAGGATCATTTATATATGTCCTATAATGAACCCTTTGCATTTTTGGGGGATAAGTCATTGAAAATTCTGTAATATCTTCATAATTAAGTTCAGGATATAACTGATTAAGGGTAGGCATCTTAGTTTGCAAGCCATAGCCACCTGTAATTGATGCTAAAAATGGAAAACCAAATATATCCACCTTTGGGAACTCCCATTGAAGATTTACACGAGGATCATACCAAAAATGTCCATTCATAGAAAATTTATTTCCAAGCGAAACTATAGATATTGTTCTAAGTCCTAAACGAGAGCGAAATTTATGATTTCCAACAGGTATGGTAGTCTGATTTTCTACAAACATTCCTATATGATGAGAAGCGGGAATGTCTACATACGCCCTTGCCCTATAATCGCCACAGTCAAAAGGCGGTTTGCCCTCCTCAATAATCTGTCCAAGACCAAAATTTTTTGACATATTCCATTCCACTCCAGCAGTTAACTTTGACTTTAATCTTCCAAATGGCAGCCTAATAGTTCCCAACATTTGAACATTAGAATAAAAAGGTTTTCCGTCAACCTTTTGCCACCCTACATATGATTGAGGTAGTATAATCGCATCAAATTCTCCTTCTGTTCTATTTGTCTGTAATAAAGTAATCCTTGAACTGGAAATGAAGCGTTCTCTGGACATAATATCACGTTCGTAAGAAGTAGATGCAGTAAGTTCCGCTTCAGTAAAAATTGCATTTTTAGCCCTATTTATGTAATTGATTTTTGTACTTAACGAAGTACTACTGTATGACGAACTTGATTTGTTTATCTGACCGTCATTCATTTCAGCATCTTCCTTGTCTATATCAAGGTTACCGACAAAATCCAATGCCAGATTCATTCTAAGACTTTTATAATCTTTCATCCATGTTTTACTACCCCTAACACTTCCTGTTGCACGCTGATAAGAAAACATCGTAGTTCGTGGTTCAGGATTGTAATTCAGATAATCCAAACTAAGATTTAAAGTTACCTTTTTCTTTCTATTCTCAAAGCCTTTTCCTATATAATAGAGTTTACTCTTACGGTCAGCCTTAAAACGGGCATCTAAAATTCTACGTCCCTGTTTTCGCTCAATCTTTATAAGCCCACTGGTAAGTTCTCCATATCTAACAGACGGAATACCTCTTACTATAGTAACAGAATCTATATCATCAGTAGAAATACTTCTCATATCTACGCCACAGTTTAAAAAGTGGTCCATATATGTAGTACTTGAAGGATTTGTTGCCCCAAGCATCCACTGCATATTCGCATCCGTATTTAACCTGCGACCATCGAGCAGAAATGATGTTCCAAGTGAAGAAGTATTGTAATTGCTACTTGGTCTATTCACTTCCCTCAAAGCAATTATGTTTGGTGAACCTAAAGCAGGATCACTAGCATATCCTCCTGGAATAAGTTCAAGTAAATCTGCAAAACAAGAAGGCTGTATCCTATCTATTGCATCCCTACCAATATTAGAGGAAGAAGTCATACCTTTTGATTCCCTTGCCACAACATAAATATCCTTAAGTACATTTTCAGCAGGTATTAAATCAAAAGAAAAATGCTGATTTTCCTTATCAATAATAATTATTCGTGATATTGGTTTATAATTAAGATGACTTATTTTGACAAGATATTTCCCAAAAGGAACATTATCAAACAAACATACACCTATAGAATCTGAAACTGCTCTGTGAGAAGAACTTAATACTACATAAGCTAAATCAACGGGAGCCTTAGTATCTCTATCTATAAGATACATGGATACCCTGGATGATTGTGCAAATAATACTTGTGCCGCAAACAGCGGCACAAGACATAATATGATAAGATTACGTAAGTTCACTAAAATTGCCTTATAGCCCTTATTATTCCACAGGCATCATTTTTACCGATAGTTTTTATTTCAGTTCTTGGATTGTCAGCATTCCAAGGATTATTGTTATTAAACCTGATTATATACATTTCATCAGCAGAAGATTCTGAAGAAGTAAGATACCAAACATCATAATACTTACCTGTTCCTGGATCAAGTGGTTCATCTTTATCTGAATAAAACTGATTTATAAGAATACCATTATTTTTTTGTATAGCATCATTCACTATGTCAACAAGAAGCTTACCTCCATCTACTGGTTTTATAAGTTCTGCAAGCTCATCTTTGGCAGGTATATACCAATCATCAAAACCATTATATTTCTCATTAATCATATGCTTTCTCATCCATGCCAACTCGCATCCATTAGTTGACATATAAGGAGCCTCCTCGTACTCCCATACTCCGACACTCTTTTTAAAAGCATCATCCAAAAAAGCAAATATTTTAGCAGTATTAGATTTACCATCGCTAAGGCTATTACCGTCCCAATGTTCAGTAGTAAATTTGTGATTAATCGGATAAACTACTTCTCCGTAAGAAATATTTTTATTAATTCCGAGCATGGAAATGAACTTTCTTGTCTGAATATTACACTCGCCATGTTTCTTTTTCTCAGCATTTTGCTGCTCTTTAAGAGTCATCTCTCTCATAGAAATAACCTTTCCCTTAGGTTTACCATTCTTGTCAGGATTTAACCAGAAAACAATACCTCCTGCATAGAAATCACCTATTTCCAATTTAGAACCCTGCTTAACTGTAATTTCTACTGGCTGTGCAGTACCTGCAGTAACCTTTATAATTGTAGTTCTCTCTTTACCTTCTTTATTTTTAGTTGCTTTAAGTTCTAAAGTACTTTTAACTTTAGTAACTTTCAGCCATTCAGATTTACATTCAAATTGAAAATCACTTTGATTTGTTTCAACTGCTAATACTGTCTTATTTTCACCGCTTGGATCCATTATAACTTCTTTATCTGGTGATACCGAAAGAATAGGAGCCGGTTCATTCTTAGAGCAAGCAGCCAATATAGTCAATCCGGCCGCAATAATAATAGAGAATTTTTGCATTTTATTGTGTAGTTATTATAAATTCAAAACATGCGAATTTAGTAATAACTACCTTTAAATACCATACCAACTAATTGGTATAAAGACATATATATATACAATTAGTTGGTATAATAATTTATGTTAATAATTAGTCTTGACCTATATCTAAACGGGAAGTAGTGAGAGCCATAAAAATTATGGCAGAAATACATATCACTATACCTATAGCAATATTCCAAGTAAATGGTTCATTGAATAAAACAGTACCTATTAATATAGCGACTAACGGTTCAAAAACGCCAAGAACTGAAGTTTTAGTAGCACCAATTAGTCGTATTGATACAGCAAGTGTAACCATTGATATTATGGTTGGAAAAATTGCAAGTCCTATAAGTTCCGACCATGTAGAAAGATTATCCGTACCTTTAAGAAAGTTATCACCTATACACAAATGATGAATCATAAAAAGTCCAGAACTTGCCAGCATTACATAAAAAGTCAAAGCATTACTTGTCAATTCTTTAGCCTGCTTATTTCTATTAAAGACTATAAATATTGCATAAGATACAGCTGAACAAAATGACAATATAATACCTCTCCAATCAAATTGGATTTCTCCTTCAGGCTTACACAATATTGCAACTCCCATAAATGTAAGTATGATTGAAAGCCATACTTGCCACTTAGGATATACTTTTAGAAATATCATTATTATCGCCACCACAACTGGATAGAGATATATAATAGTAGTAGCAGGACCAGAAGGCATATACTTATACGCTTCAAAGAGAAAAAGACCACTCGCTCCCAAGGTTATACCCATAATAATAATGGAAGGAATATGTCTCCACTCTATCTTTAGATTTTCCCGCCTTATAATAAGCCATACGCCCATAATAATAACGGCCAAAAAGTATCTAAAGAACAACATTGTATCTACTGATACACCATTTTCAAGCATGGGCTTGGCAAATAATGGATTCATACCATAAGTTGCCCCGGTAACTATACCTGCAATGTAGCCCCAAAAAGTCGAAGACCTACTTCTGCGCATCGGTTATAAAAGAAATAATTGCCTCTATATCTTTTTTGGCAAAACTTTGTTGCTCTCCTGTAGCAAGATTTTTAATGTTTATGATATTTTTTTCTACCTCATCTTCACCAATTATTGAGATGAATCTTATAGAGTTTTTATCGGCATAATCAAACTGCTTTTTCAACTTTGTCGAATCAGGATAAATTTCACATGCAATATCCCTGTCTCTCAATGATTTTACTACAGAAATAATATATGGAATTGCAGACAAATCCATATTGGCAAACAGAATATCAGTAGAAGAAGTCAAAGAATGTGGAAATTTATCCAACCCTTTAAGAACATCATATATACGATCTGCCCCAAACGAAATTCCTACGCCTGACATTCCTGGCAATCCAAATATGCCTGTAAGATTATCGTATCTTCCACCGCCACAAATACTTCCGATTTCAAAATCAAGTGATTTCACTTCAAAAATTGCCCCGGTATAATAATTCAGACCTCTTGCCAAAGACAAATCAATTTCCACTTTCTGAGTTATTCCTGCAGCATCAATAAAAGCAAAGAGTTCTTCCAACTCATCAAGTCCTTTTTGTCCAACCTCAGAAACAATTCCAGAAACAGACTGCCCAGACATCAACTTTCTCATTGCTTCTATTTTTTCGGCACTGCTTCCTGAGAGTTTTAGTATTGGCTCAATTACTTTAACAGACTCCTCAGTAAGACCTTTTTCAATCATCTCAGTTTCTACAGCTTCAAGTCCTATTTTATCCAACTTATCTATAGCAACTGTAATATCAATAACTTTATCTGGAACACCTGCAATTTCAGCCAATCCCGTAAGTACCTTTCTATTATTAATTTTAATCAGCACATTTATGCCAAAAAGATTAAAAACCCTGTCTATAATCTGAACAAGTTCAAGTTCATTGAGTTGAGAGGTACTGCCTATCACATCAGCATCACACTGATAAAATTCACGATAACGTCCTTTCTGAGGTCTGTCAGCACGCCATACAGGCTGTATCTGAAAGCGTCTAAACGGAAATGAAAGTTCATTTTTGTGCTGCACAACGTAACGGGCAAAAGGAACTGTAAGATCATACCTCAATCCTTTTTCACAAATCTCCTTCGTCAATGCAGAATAATCAATCTCCTCTCCATCTACGAAAGACTTAATATCAATGTTCGCAAAGGCATTACCCGAATTAAGTATACGGAAAAGCAACTTGTCCCCCTCATCTCCATATTTTCCCAACAAAGTTGATAAGTTCTCCATTGAGGGAGTTTCTATTTGAGCATATCCGAATGTCTTATACACCCTCTTGATAGTCTCAAAGATATAATTTCTCTCGGCCATTTCCTGCCGTCCGAAATCTCTTGTACCCTTAGGTATCGACGTTTTCTGCATCATTCTAAATTAAAAATTTAGGGCAAAGTTAGCAATGTTTCTTACAATTATTATAATTTTCGAGTATCTGTTTACAATTATTTTGCAAATCGGCTTTAAATAATTACTTTTAGAAGTTTTTTGCCTACAAACAATTAATATGAATATTTTATTCTTTGCATACTATGGCTTTAATCCGAAAAACGGAGGAATAGATAGAGTATGTAATATACTTACCGAAGAGTTTATAAAACTTAACCATAAGGTATTTTTTATAAGAAAAAAGACAGGAGAAAAAGAAAACAATTACACTCCCTTAGTGGAAGAAGTTACGCTACCAGACCCTGATAATGTAATAAGTGAAAAAGCCGCAGAATTTTTTACAGAATATGTAAAATCAAAAAAAATAGATATAATAATCTGCCAGCACACCATTGATCATGATTATATTTCTCCATACATAGCAAAACAAAATACGGGTGCAAAATTGTTGTATGCAATTCACACTACTCCATGCATATACAGCAAACAGATAATCGATACTTCATGTCCTATACTGAAAAGTGAACGTTATAGCCTTTCTAAGGAGTGGCGTAGAATGTTCAGAATTCTTTTTAAAAAACAGAAAATCCGAAAAAAGGATAGGAAAATGGGGGATTTTCTTGAAAAACTCAATGACATGGGAGATGGAATTGTCTTTCTTTCAGAGGTATATAAAGAAGTGGCTATGCGCATTTCAAATATAAAAGCCCCTGATAAACTTTTTGCAATAAATAATCCTAATACATATAACGCCTCTGAAATAAAGAGAGAAAAAAAGGAAAATACAATTCTTTTTATAGGAAGAATGGAGGAAGAAAAAAGTCCCGAAAAGGCTTTATTTATTTGGAAAAATATCAAGGATAAATTTCCAGACTGGAATATGAAGTTATTAGGATGTGGACCTTTACTTAAAGAAATAGAGGAACTTGCAAAAAAGTGGAAACTAGATAGACTGTATATAGAAGGCAGACAAGATCCACTACCGTACTATACTAAAGCAAAAATTCTTATATTAGTAAGCGATTATGAAGGTTTTCCAATGGTGGTTCCTGAGGCTATGCAGAATGGGGTTATACCTATTGTATTTAATTCGTTTGAAGCCGCAAAAGATATAATAGATGACAACAGAACAGGAATTTTGGTAAATTCATATAACCTTAATGAGTTCTCAGAAAAATTGACTGCTCTAATGAGTGACGAGAAGAAACTTATGGATATGTCAGAAGCGGCAAGACTGTCTTCAGAAAAATATGACAAAAGTAAAATTGCCCTTCAATGGATAGATTTATTTAATACATTAGATAAAACAAAATAGTAATTGAAATGAAAAGTTTTTTGAAAATGCTACTTGCCGTAATATGTGGCTTTATACTCATGGGAATATTATCCATATTCCTACTTTCAGGAATTGCTGGAGCCTTGGCACTTTCAGGAAAAGATGACAAGCCGGTAGTACCGCGTTCTGCTATACTAAAAATAGATATGTCATCTATGATATTTGAAGAACAGGCTTCTTCCCTACCACAATCAGTCTCTTTTTTAAAAGGTGAAAAGGGTTCGGTAGGTATTTTAGATGCTGTTATGGCAGTAAACAAGGCAGCAGATGATGATGCAATAAAACTAATCTACCTTAAAACAGATGCTGCCAACGCCTCATTATCACATATTGAAGAGCTTAGAGAGGCACTTAGTAATTTCAGAAAAACTGGCAAGCCAATAATATCATATATGGAAAGCCCAAGCACTGGGTCCTATTACTTAGCTTCAGTTGCAGACAAAGTTCTTATGTCCTCTTATGCCGGAAGCGGACCTATGATTTTCGGTATAGGTACACAAATGTTCTTTCTAAAAGACATCTTAGATAAATTTGGAGTAAACGTGCAACTCATACGTCATGGTAAATATAAATCAGCAGGAGAAACCTTCATCAAGAATAAGCCAAGTGACGAAAATTTGGAGCAAACACGAGAAATGATAAATTCTCTATGGAATACCTGTTCAGAAAGTATTGCAGAAAGTAGACATATAGATAAAGAGAAATTCAACAGATTAATTGATAATCTCAGCCTTGTATCTTCTGAAGATATGCTTAAGTATAATCTTGTAGACCAATTAGTTACAAGAGAGGAATTAAAAGAAGAATTATCTAAAACAGAACTAAATGATAAATTTGACAAGAGCCACCTAATAAGTCTGTCAAGTTATATAAAGACTTTAGACAAGACAAAGGGCGAAAGTCTTGAAAATAAAATTGCAATTATTTATGCAAATGGAGAAATCATAGATAAAGAGGACAACAAGCAGATTTCCGGCAACCGTTTCGCGAGAATTATTTCGGAAGTAAATGCTGATTCCTCAATCAAGGCTGTAGTATTAAGAGTATCTTCACCTGGAGGAAGTGTTCTTGCATCAGATAAAATAAAGACAGCCTTAGATGAATTAGCAAAAGATAAATTACTCGTTGCTTCTTACGGAAGTTACGCAGCATCAGGTGGTTATTGGATTTCTAACAATTGTTCTAAAATTTTCAGTGACAAGACTACTCTTACTGGGTCAATCGGCGTTTTCAGTATCGTACCGGATCTAAGTGGCACAGCTAAGGACTTTCTTCACATAGGAGTTGCATCTGTAGGTTCAAATAAACACAGTAATATGATGAGTATGATGAGGACCTTAGATAAAGACGAGATTAACTATATGCAACGTTCAGTTGAAGATATATATTCAAAATTTGTCAAAACAGTGGCTAAAGGCAGAGGACTAAGGGAAGAGTATGTAGATTCTATAGCGCAAGGAAGAGTATGGTCTGGAACTGATGCCTTAAGATTGGGCTTGGTTGATGAAATAGGAACTTTGGAGACGGCTGTTAAATATGCTGCAAGTGAGATTGGAGAGGATACAAACGACATTTCAGGCCTCAATATCGTTTCTTACCCTGAACAGATTAATGAATTTCAAGCATTAATAGATTTATTCGATAAAACTGGGATTGACGAAGATGTTTTAGCAAAAACTCCTTTCAAAAGTCTTATATATGCATTCAAAAATTGTTATAATGAGAATACGAATAAAGTACTTGCCCGTATGCCTTTTGAATATGTAATCAGATAATTATATAGAATATAGACTTACGCCTCGGCACATAATGCTGGGGCTTTATTTATACCCAAGAAAGACGACATATTGTTTTAGTTTTGGACGTAACTTTGACGACATCATCAATCCGCTTACACAAAAGAGCAAGCACATGAGAGTCAACATTTCCTCTATGAGATTCAACGACAAAAGCATCCTGCTTGTCAATCAAAGAATATTTTAAATCTACAAACAAATCACTTAATTTTTTCCTTCCACCCATTCCAAGAGGATGCATCCAATCCCCTTCCTGCCAACGTCTTATATTTAAAGGAAAGCCTATCTTATCAAAATCAAGAATAAGGATTCCATCTGGCTGTTTTAAAGACATTTCCTTACTCCATTGCAAAATTTCAACTTTAATCTGCCTTCCTGCTAAGAAATATATTCCTGGAGAAGAAATTACAACAACTTTATTTTCCTTAATAGGACAAGTATTAACATTTAAGGAGGTAATAATCAGCTCATCAGATGACGTAACTACTTGTCTATTTCCGCCCTTGAAAATTTTTCCAGAAATTGGATTGTCCCCACTCAAAAGACAAGATAGTTCTTCAATCGTGGACGAATTAAATGAAAATTCATCTAAAATCCTAAATAACAAATACTTCCATTCTCTTATTAACAATAAGTCAGGAATAGAAATCCTTGTCTGAATTTCATTTTCAGCCTTTACAACACTCTTTCTTTTTTCATTATAATAAATATCGGCAATGGAAGCCACTTGTGAAAAATAGCCCATTTCCTTAAAGAAAGTATCTAAAAAAGCCGGATTTATTTCTTGAAATATTGGAAATACGTTGTGTCTTATTTTATTACGTTTATACTCCGTTTCAAAATTAGTACTGTCATCCCTATAAACAATACCTTTAGTATGTACATAGTTTGTAATGCTTTCCCTTGAAAAAGATAAAAGCGGACGTAACAACTTAATTTCAGAATATTTTTCAAAAGGAAACTCCGACATCTGCTTCATCCCACATATTCCCTTAATACCTGTTCCTCTCAACATATTGAGAATAAGCGTTTCAGCATTATCATTTGCATTATGAGCAACAACAGTTGCATATAAATGTTTTTCCAGACACAGTTTTCCAAACCACTCATATCTGAGATTTCTTGCAGCCATTTCTATACTCAAGCCTTGTGAAGCCGCATATGCTTTTGTATCAAAGCGTATAGAATTGAACTTTACCTTGTTTGTGGAACACCAGGTCTGTACAAGAGACTCATCTGCATCCGCTTCTTTTCCTCTAAGTGAGAAATTACAGTGAGCCACCTCAAATTTAATTCTATGTGATGAATGCAGAAAAAGATCAGCCATACACATAGAATCGCGTCCGCCACTTACAGCAATAAGGACTGTCCCATTTTCAGGGAGCAGTCCTTTAATAACCATGTCAAATATTTCCTGCATTATTATTTCTTGGATGCAAACGTATATGTAAATCCGAATTGCAAAGCCTCGTAGAACTGAATTGCCTTACAACCTTCAGGATGTTTTTCTGACACCACTAATACCTTATCATCATATACAAGGTTAGTAGTAAGGTTTAGTGAGAAGAACTTAGCAACTTTCCACATAAGGCGGTTATCCCAATTCACCCTAAGATTTTCGGGATGATCCAGATAATCGGAGAAAAGCATCAAATGAGTCGATGCTTCAAAGTTGTCATTTATCCTCATTTTAGCATCAGTTGTAATCTGGGCACCAAGCTCAAAACGTGCAGGTCTGTAATAATTTCCTGTAGTATAATACTTTCCTGCAGCATCCTTTTTATCAGGGAATTTGCTTAAATCTTCATAACCTGTTCTTCTATCCATACCGTAATTTTTACGAAGGATAGGTTCAGTAACAATTTTAAAACCACCCGTAATAGGGGCAAAGTTTATTGTAAGCCAATCGTTAGGGATCCAATCCATACCAAGACCAAGATTTATAATAGCCGGAGCGAAGATTGAAGACTTCAAAACTCTTGCATCCTTCCATTCTGCTACAGATATATCATTAGGATTGGCAGGATGAGAAGGTACAGGATATGTATAACCCTGAGAGAACTGGCTTGTAAATGTAAATTTAGCAGTATAGTTCAATGTTTTGGTTGCCTTATAACCAGCAGTACTTTCTAATAATATCCTATCCTTATTTTTCTGAAAAATAGGTTTATCTTCTGAATAAAGGAAACCATAATCCAGTTGTAGACGAGAATTCCAATATAAATCATTCTTCTTATACTTGGCATTTGCATCCACATAGGCACTCATTGTGTAGTTATTATATCCTCCCTTTGCCCAATTTACATACATACTCTGTATAAAATTAAGGTTTGTCATAAGTGAGGTCTCCCAATATTTTGGCTTAGGAGTATTTGCCTTCTTTTCAGGAGCAGCAGCAATGGCTGAAGCAGCAGCCTCAACTGCACTGCGTGTATCATTATTATCCTGTGCATAAGCAGGAACAGATACAGCACAAAACATCGAGATAACAATTAAATTGGATAACTTTCTATTCATGACAATAAAATAAGTTAATAATTAATAAGATATTGCAAATATAACTCTTTGTTTAGAAGGTTTTCCAGAATAAATATCCTTTCCATCTTCCTCTACAACATAACTATCAATAGGTATACATCTTATTGTAGCCTTTGTTTCATCCTTAATCTTCTGCTCTGTCTCAGCTGTCCCGTCCCAATGGCAAAGTAAGAATTTACCAGTTTGTATTTTATCCTTAAATTCTTCCCATGAATCACAAGTTTCCACATTAGCATTTCTGAAATTCAAGGCTTTATCATATATATTCTTCTGTATATCTGTCAAAAGTTTATCTATTGTTTCCTCAATAGAATCAAGATTTACAGTATACTTTTCAAGAGTATCTCTACGATGAATCTCGGCTGTACCATTCTGCAAATCTCGAGGACCTATAGCTATCCTCACAGGTACACCTTTGAGTTCCCATTCTGCAAATTTAAATCCTGGACGCAAAGTGTCCCGGTCATCTATCTTTACGCTATGTCCTTTGGCTTCAAGAGCAGACTTTATGACATTCATTTTTTCTATAATTGCCGCATGCTCTTCTTCTGTCTTAAATATAGGGACCATAACCACCTTGATAGGAGCAAGGGAAGGAGGCAGTACAAGACCGTTATCATCACCGTGTGCCATAATCAAAGCCCCCATAAGACGAGTAGAAACGCCCCACGATGTAGCCCATACATATTGTTGTTGCCCTTCTTTGTCAGTATACTGTACATCAAATGACTTTGCAAAATTTTGACCAAGGAAATGGGAAGTCCCTGCCTGCAAGGCTTTTCCATCCTGCATCATTGCCTCAATAGTGAGAGTATCTAAGGCTCCTGCAAAGCGTTCGTTAGGACTTTTATGCCCAACAATAACAGGAAGTGCCAAATATCTTCTTGCGAAGTCAGCGTAAACGTTTACCATACGCATAGCTTCTTCACTTGCCTCTGCGGATGTAGCATGTGCTGTATGTCCCTCCTGCCATAGAAATTCCGCAGTACGGAGAAACAATCTCGTACGCATTTCCCAACGAACAACATTGGCCCATTGGTTACACAAGATAGGCAAATCCCTCCAAGACTTAATCCAATTTTTATATGTACTCCATATTATTGTTTCAGAAGTTGGTCGTACTATAAGTTCTTCCTCCAATTTAGCATCAGGATCTACGACAACCCCTTTACCATTTGGATCGTTCATTAATCTGTGATGAGTCACAACTGCACACTCTTTTGCAAACCCTGCAACATGTTCAGCTTCACGACTAAAAAAGGACTTAGGTATAAAAAGAGGAAAATATGCATTGCTCACACCTGTAGCCTTGAACATATCGTCAAGTATACGCTGCATCTTTTCCCAGATAGCATAGCCGTAAGGTTTTATAACCATACAACCTCTCACCGCAGACTGTTCAGCAAGATCAGCTTTTATAACTAAGTCATTATACCATTGGGAATAATTTTCCGATCTCTTTGTAATATAATCCGCCATCTTCTGTTATTTTGTTTTTATTTAATTTTTTTCTAAACTTGCACAGGTAATAAGGTATAAAAATTGCTGCTATACCTAAAATAATCCCTGTAGACTATAGGTTTACAAAGATACAAATTATTATTTATTATAGGAGATTCAACCATGAAAACTAATTTAACTATACTGTCACTCGCAATAGCAGCAGTCACTTCTTGTGGTACTTCTGCTCAGTTTGCCAACTCAGGACAGCGATTCAATGACGGAATCTACTACCCATCTTCACGAGAAGAACAACAACAGAATAAAGAATCTGACAAAGAAGTTGCAAAATTGGCTCAAGAGACAAAGGAAGCCAAAATCTTTCTATATAATGATTCGGGGAGGGATACTATAGTGGTCCCAGGTAATAAATCTGTACGATTAAAATTTAATAAGCCAGGAAATACAACAATCACAGTCCTTGATAACTCACCAAAAATAGATTTATATATGGGCTATGCTCCATATACCTATTGGGGATATTCTTGGTACAGTCCGTGGTATTATAATTCTTGGTACTATGACCCTTGGTATCAGAGTTCTTCTTGGTACTATTCTGGAGTTTATAACTATTGGAATCCTTATTGGGGCACATACAATCCTTGGTATTGGGATTCTTGGTATTGGAATTCTTGGAGTTACATATATGACTCTTGGTACGGATATTATCCATGGTATGGAGGAAGATATTATGGAGGATACTATGGAGGATACTATGGAGGATACTATGATGGATATTTAGACGGATATTATGGTGGGGCATATGACAATAGGTGGTATAGTCCATCATACGATTACTCATGGAGCGGAAGAAGTGCTACATCAAGAAATGCAGTTTCAAGAACTTCACGAAGTGATTTAATGGGTTCATCCAGTTCAGGTTATAGCCGTTTAGGTTCTTTACGTAGAAGTAGTGGAAGTTCCTCTACCTACAGCAGGAGCGGTTCATATTCAGAAGGATACACAAGAAACGGCGGTTCCTCATACAACAGTTCATCTTCAAGATATAGAAGAAGCACATCGGAAGGTTATGAGGGAAGTTCATACAGAGGAGGTTCAGCAGGAAGCGGTGGATACAGAAGAAGCAGTGGCTCTTCTTATGGTAGCTCTTCATACGGTGGGTATAGCAGAAGCAGTGGCTCTTCTTATGGTAGCTCTTCTGGTGGGTATAGCAGAAGCAGTGGCTCATCTTATGGCAGCTCATCAAGCGGCGGTTATAGCGGTGGCTCATACAGCAGCGGTTCTGCAGGTAGTGGAGGATATAGGAGAAGATAAATAATTAAAGTAAAATTTATGAATAATATAATAAAAATGACAGTCATTTCATTAACTGTCATAATGTCATCGAACGCAATAGGACAAAATATAGGAGACGCATTAAGACTAACTCAAAATAACTACTATGGTACAGCAAGGAGTATAGGCTTAGGCAATGCAATGACAGCACTGGGTGGAGACCTCGGCTCTGTAGTCTTAAACCCAGCGGGTTCTGCAGTGAATAATTTTTCACAGTTCACTTTCTCTCCAAATATAAGTCTGATAACGACACAATCTGCATATAATAATGGAGAAGGATTTGCAAATACTGTTAAAGGAGAACTTCAAAAATTCACAGTACCAAGTATCGGAGTAATTCTGAATTTTTCATCTGGCGAAAAGTCTGGATTGAAAAACGTCACTCTCAGTTTTATCGGCAATGCAACTGATTATTGCTATGATGAAATGCTATCAAAAGGCACTAATGACAAAACTTCATATTCAGGTGAAATAGCAAGTCATGCATCAAAGTTCCGTTTAGACCCTAATAAATTGCAAAACGATAATTTCGACGATTCTAAATTTCCCTATACATGGGATGCATTAGTAGGATTTCGCTCTGGAATAATATCTGTTTATGGAGGTCATGATGATAGGTATATAGGTGTTGCTGAAAAATATACTACAGATCCTACCACCAAAATAGAAAATATAAGGACGGCAGGTCCTCTCGATCAAATGTATAACCGAAAGCGTTCAGGACGCAAATATGATATGCTGATGAACTTAGGTATGAACATATCTGATAAGTTATACATAGGAGGGAACATAGGGTTTGTAAGCCTATATTCAAATGTTTCCACCAATTATCGTGAGACTGCAAAAGATCCGTCAGCTTTTGAAAATGAATTTGAATTGGACGGAGGTAAGAGAAAAGTTAAAGCATACCTTGATAATTTTACATTCAAACAAGCCTTAAAGATATCTGGGAGTGGAGTTTATGCAAAATTAGGAATGATTGCATTACCTGTAAATTGGGTACGAATAGGTGCAGCAATACAGACTCCTACAGCGATGGCACTTAGAGAAACTTACCAATGCTCAGGCAAGACAGAATTTGATAAGACAATGTTTAATGCCGAGTCTACAAGTCCTAAAGGTAGAAACAGTTATAGGCTTATAACTCCATATCGTGCCAATTTAGGATTGGCATTAACCTCACAAAGAGGTCTGCTAAGTTTTGACTATGAGATGGCAGATTATAGTGGAATGAAGTTTAAAGAGACAGATCTATCCTTTGTTGGGGATAACGGCTTTGAAGAGGTAAACGACCAAATAAAGGAAACTTTGAGTTTAGCACATTCATTTAGAGCAGGTGCAGAATTTAAAATTACACCAGCTGTTGCAGTACGTGCAGGATACAATTTTAGTACATCTCCTGAAAGATACATTGAAAATGGGGTAAAAAGAAGTGTTAAGGCATATACAAAAGCCTTCTCTTTCGGTGCTGGCTACAGTTCGTCAGATTCATTTTTCTGTGACCTTGCATTCAGATTTCAGAAATATGCTGATGAATATCTAATGCCTTATGGAAATTATATTGATAACACACCGTCTCCCGAAATAAAGATTTCTAAAGGACTTTGGAATATTATAATGACATTCGGTTGGAGATTTTAAGGCTGAATCTTTTTTAGAAATGATATTGAATCAGGACCTTCGCAAAAAAGCAGGTCCATAATGGATAAATCATATTGAAAGCCGTATTTTTGGGAAAAGACCTGGAAGTACGGCTTTTTCAGTTCTAAACTTTCAAGAATTGTATTTTGTTTTTTAGGATGAATTATACTCCTTAAATCTTCTCCATAAATATTAGAATCCTTATATGTATATTCAGTAGTTGGAACTATTTGTGCATATATTCCAATCTTGTTCATAAAAAACCTTATTATGTTCAAATTAAGTTCCCATAAAGTAGGATAGTTTAATTCCAACAACGTAAATAAGTCATCTTTGTAATATTCAAAGTAAGGAGATGAATAGTAGGCAGAAGCTATAGCTCTTTTTGTTCTTGACACCCACGGTTCTGAATAATCTATTTGAATATCTGTTATCAAATGTCTATATGTGCCTAAATCATGTATTATAGGAACATTTAGATTTTCAATGCCATTTGATGTAAGAATTTTACATCTGTTTCTATAAGACTGTTTCTGATAATTTTCACAAGCCTCAAGGTAAACTAAAGAAGAGTTCACCCCTTCAGTAGAGAAGGTGAACTCTTTTGCCGCTGCAGCAAACCAAGATATAGGCGGAAAATATGCAGTAGTAAGCAGCACTACTCTATTATACCTTTTTCGTTTGGTTCACTACCTTTGATTATTCCTCTTTTTGAGGAACGTATAAAATTCAGTATATTATCTCTTTCTTCTGATTGAGGGAAACCTGACTCAACCTTTGAACAACCATCTGATATATTATAACCCTGAAAGTATATGGTGTCATAAATATCCTTTATGTTTCTTATGATTTCAGAAGAGAAACCTCTACGACGAAGACCTACAATATTTACTCCAGCATAGCATATCGGATCTCTTCCACATAATACATATGGAGGTACATCCTTATTAATCTTGGAACAACCTCCAACCATTGCATGGCAGCCTACTCTTGAAAACTGATGAGCCATTGAACCCCCACCGAGAATAACCCAATCTGCAATATCAGTTTCCCCTGCTATACCAACATAACTTACAAGGATACAATGACTTCCAACAGTACAATCATGAGCTATATGTACATATGACATTATCAGAGTATTATTTCCTACTTTGGTAACACCTTTTCCACTGGCTTTTGTTCCTCTGTTTATTGTAGCACACTCACGTATTGTAACATTATCTCCTATCTCAACGTACGTTACTTCTCCTTCAAATTTAAGATCTTGAGGTACTGCACCTACTACTGCACCAGGAAAAACCTCGCAGTTTTTGCCAAGTTTAACATATTTGAATATAGTGGCGTGAGGAAGGATTTTACATCCCTCACCAATTTCAACGTCATCATCTATAAATGCGTACGGACCGATTTCAACATTGTCCGCAATTTTTGCTTTAGGACTTACTGTCGCAAGCGGATGAATATTAATCATATCAAAATAATTATAATTCTCTTATGGCTTTTGCAGCCTTTGTATTAATAGTATGTCCAGGTTTGAATGCTGTTATCTTAGCATTGAGGTAACCACCGCTAAGCCGCATATCACCTATCATATCTAACAACTTATGTCGTCCACATTCATTCGGGAAATGAAGTTGCAGATTATTTAGATAGCCCTCGTGCACACTCAATCCAGAGCGATTAAACAATTTTGACATTCTATCCAATTGCTCATCGCTTACAGGATGTTCTACTATCACGATAGCGTTGTCTACATCTCCACCTTTAATAAGATTGTTCGCAAACAAAAATTCTATTTCATGAAAAAACACGAAAGTCCTGCATATTGCAATCTGATTAGCGTAATCTACGGTTTCATCCCAATGAGCAGACTGTACACCAAGAACCTTTGAACCAAAATCAACAGTAATATCAATGGAAGGTTTATCGGACGGCTCTATACGCACCCACGAACCACTTTTCTCATCTTTTATTTCAATTGTCTGTGGTATATTTATATAGGTACGTTCTGCACTTTGCTCTACTAAACCATCATCAGCTATAGCCTTGGCATAAAAAGAGGCACTGCCGTCAAGAATAGGCATTTCCATATTGTCAATCTCAATTATGGCATTATCTACACCCATTCCTGTAAGGGCAGACATTATATGCTCTATTGTATGAACTTCTGCCTTTCCTGAAGCTATAGTAGTACTCCTTGTGGTACTTGAAACGTTCTCCGCAACCGCTTGGATTACAGTGTCCGCTAAATCAGTACGAATAAACTTAATGCCTGTATTTACAGGAGCTGGTTTAATTGCTACATGTGAATATAGACCTGTGTGAAGTCCTTTACCCTCAAAATAGTATGTATTGTATATTGTATGCTGTTGCATTTGTATAAAATCATTATTAATTAGCGGAGGCAAATATAATAAAAATTATTTTGTACTTTCTCCGCTCTTTTTGAAGATAGCATAACTCCTCATAAAGGTGCTTATAGGTATGGCTGGAGAGCCCAATAGTTTCTGTCCAGAGGTCTTCACATTACCTATTACTCCTGCCTGTGCACCAATAATAGTGTTATCGGCTATTGTAATATGCCCCACAATCCCTACCTGACCGGCGATAATGCAGTTCTTTCCTATCTTTGCAGAGCCAGCAATGCCACATTGAGCTGCCATTACTGTATTGTCACCTATTTGTACATTATGTGCAATCTGACACAGGTTGTCTATTTTTACTCCTTTACCTATTATGGTAGACTCCATTTCTGCTCTGTCAATAGTAGTACAGGCTCCTATCTCTACATTGTCACCTATAATTACATTTCCAAGATGCTCTATCTTCTCCCAGGTGCCATCAGGCTGAGGTGCATTTCCGAAACCGTCAGCACCAATAACCGCATTTGCATGAATTATCACATTATCACCTATAATCATACCAGGATAAATGCGTACACCAGGATAAATTATACAATGTTTTCCGATGACTGTATCGTCCCCGACATATACATTTTCATAGATTTTGGTATAGTCCCCAACCTTAGCATGATGCCCCACATATGAATGACTGCCAAGATATACCTTTTTACCGAACTTGGTAGTCAAAAACCATGATGAGCGAAATCCGCGATGTCTCTTGTCTGTACGCTTGCGTGTTGCCACATATTTAAGCAACTCTGCAATTGCCGTATAGGCATCAGCTACCCTTATCATAGTAGGTTCTACAGGAGCATTAGGTTTAAAAGTATCATTTACTAAAAGTATACTTGCCTTACAAGTATATACATATTTTTCATATTTAGGGTTGGCAAAAAAGCATAATTTTCCAGGTTTTCCATGCTCTATTTTTGCGAAATCCGTAACTTTTACATCTGGATCTCCTTCAACTGTGCCTTTCAATACTTTAGCCAACTGTTTTGCAGTGAATTCCATATATTAAATTTTATAGTGTTCTGCAAATTAAATATTTTTAATGCAAAAAATAAAATAAAATAAAAGCCGACCGAATATTTATTTCCGGACGGCTTTTGCAAATAAAATACTATTTTTTATAATGTTCTCTTGATTTCTACGATTTTAAAGGCTTCTACAATATCTCCATCCTTAACATCATTGAAATTTTCAATACTCAAACCACATTCCATTCCTGAAGTAACTTCTTTAACATCATCTTTGCCACGTTTAAGCGATGCTAAATTACCTGTGTAAACTACAATACCGTCTCTGATTAAACGGACTTTGGTAGTTTTGGTAAGTTTACCTTCCTTTACAAGGCAACCTGCAATCGTACCCACTTTGGATATTTTGAATGTCTGTTTGACAAGTGCTGTTGCTGTTACCTCTTCTTTCTTTTCAGGTTCAAGCATACCTTCAATACCATCTTTAACCTCATTAATTGCATCATAGATAATAGAATAAAGTCTTATCTCTATGCCCTCGCGTTCTGCAAGATTACGGGCTTCAGAAGAAGGACGTACTTGGAATCCGATTATAATAGCATCAGATGCGGTTGCAAGCATTACATCAGATTCTGAGATAGCTCCTACAGCCTTATGTATAACATTAACATGAATTTCATCAGTTGAAAGTTTTATAAGGGAGTCTGACAAAGCCTCAACAGAGCCGTCCACATCGCCTTTGACTATAACGTTAAGTTCCTTAAAGTTACCGATAGCAATACGACGCCCAATTTCTTCAAGTGTCATATGTTTCTGGGTCTTTATACCCTGTATACGGAGAAGTTGCTCACGCTTATTTGCTATTGCCTTGACTTCTTTTTCATCAGTCATTACATTGAACTTTTCTCCAGCACTCGGAGCACCGTTAAGACCTAATATGGATACAGGAGTAGACGGACCAGCCTCATCAATCAGTTGACCACGCTCGTTAAGCATTGCTTTTACCCTGCCATAGTATCTTCCACTAAGCATCATATCTCCTTTTCTAAGGGTTCCGTCTTGTACAAGTATAGTAGCGACAAAACCACGTCCTTTATCAAGAGAGGATTCAATGACAGCACCGACAGCCAATTTCTTTGGATTTGCTTTAAGATCCATCATATCTGTCTCAAGAAGGATTTTTTCGAGTAACTTGTCAACGTTTAATCCACTCTTTGCTGATATTTCTTGACATTGATACTTACCGCCCCACGATTCTGTCAATATATTCATCTGAGACAGTTGTTCGTATATTTTTGCAGGATTTGCACCTGGTTTATCAATTTTATTAATGGCGAATACCATAGGAACGCCTGCTGCTTGCGCATGGTTGATTGCTTCAACAGTTTGAGGCATTACTGCATCGTCAGCTGCAATGATGATTATAGCCAAGTCGGTAAGCTGCGCACCTCTTGCCCTCATCGCGGTGAAGGCTTCGTGTCCTGGAGTATCCAAGAATGTAATGTGCCTTCCATTGCCAAGAGAAACATTGTAAGCACCTATGTGCTGAGTAATTCCGCCGGCTTCTCCTGCAATTACATTGGTTTTTCTTATATAATCCAAAAGTGAGGTTTTACCATGGTCTACGTGTCCCATTACAGTAATGATAGGAGGTCTTGTCTCAAGATTACCTTCATCCTCGATTTCTTCATTTTCTTGGTTGACTTCTTCTGTTAGTTCTGCTGTTACAAATTCAACTTTGTAGCCAAATTCCTCTGCCACAAGTACAAGTGTTTCAGCATCAAGCCTTTGATTGATAGAAACCATAAGGCCCAAACTCATACATGCACCAATGACTTTATTTACAGGAGTATTATCCATCAGGGTTGCAAGGTCGTTTACTGTTACAAATTCTGTAACTTTCAGCACTTTCTTTTCTGCTGCTTCTTGCTCAATTTCCTCCTGCATCTTTTGAGAAGCAAGTTCTCTTTTTTCTTTTCTATACTTGGCACCGAAATTTCCCTTCTTGTTTTCATTCATCCTAGCATAAGTCTCTTTGACCTGCTTTTGGATTTCTTTCTGCATTTCCTCCTCTTCGGCTGCAGTCATGGCTGGCTTAAAACGCTCACTACGATCTTTTTTGCGTCCTTTGCCATTCTTTTCGTTGCCTTGTTTGTTACGTCCACCACCATTTTCATTATTGCGTGACCTCTTATCATCCTTTCTTCCCTTCCTGTCATCGCTTTCAATTTTATTAACATCAACTTTTTGACTGCCTTTGGTTATTCTCTCTCTCTTCTTATTCTTTTTCGGCTTATCAAACTTAGATAAATCAACCTTTCCTACGATTGTAAGACCTGGAGTTTGATCTATGTCCTCCTCTTCATCATCATTTTTAGGCTTGAAAGACTTCTTTATCTTGTGTTCAGCCTTAAGTTTTTCCTTATCGAGTTTTTGAGCAAACTTTCTCTCCTCTTTTTCTTCCTCCTCGATTCGTTTATGAGATATTGACTTTTTCTCTTCAATATTTTCTTCAACTTCAACAGGTTCTTCTGGGATTTCCACTCTTTCTTCTACTTTGTTCTTTTTCTCATATACCTCAACAACTGGTTTCTCCTCAACATTAACATTTTCACTTGCAACTGTACTCTGCGGTTGTTGTGGCTGCTGTGGCTGCTGCTCATTATTGTTTTGGAGCGTTTCTGCAGGTGTTTCTGCAGTAGTTTCCTCCACAGCAATATTTTCTGCAACCTCCTGTTTTTCAATGACTTTTTCTTCTATTTCATCATTTTTATTCACTTCTGCCTCTTTCACCTCTTCTGCCTCTTTCACCTCTTCTGCCTCTTTCACCTCTTCTGCCTCTTTTACCTCTTCTGTTTCAATTTTGCTTGGCTGTTCTGGATTGGATTTTTCCATAACATCTTCTATATCATTTTCCACAATAGGTTTATCGGCATCGATATTCTTCACCGTTTCATTTTCTGGCATTACTGAAAGACCTGTAGTAGTGATAGTGATTGTTTCATTTTCGGGATAGAATTCTTCCTCTTCTTGCTGTTTGTGGGTGTTTTTTTCTATAATTTCTTTCATTTTAATACCCACCTTTTCAGCATCCTGCTTCACCTTCAAATCCTCGCCGAATTTCTTTTCTAAGGCAGGTAGATATTCTTCCGAAACTTTTGCGTTTGGATTAGGTTCTACATCTACTCCCTTAGTGTGAAGAAAATCAACCAAAGTCTGAATGCCTATATTGAATTTTCTTGTAAGTTTATTTAATCTTATTTCTGTCATATAAATTCTTCCCGTATTTAAATATTATTACTCCTCGTCTTCAAATTCAGCCCTGAGTATCTTCATTACATCCGCAACAGTTTCGTCTTCCAAATCAGCTCTCTTTGCGACATCCTCAGGAGATAGAGCAAGTACGCTTTTCGCTGTATCACAGCCTATTGATTTCAGTTTCTCTATAATCCAATCATCAATCTCATTGCTAAATTCACTAAGGAGTACATCCTCTTCCTCTGGATTTTCTTCATCTTGTGGGGTCTCACGCCATACCTCTATTTCTCTTCCTACAAGCATACCAGCAAGCCTGATATTACATCCTCCCTTACCGATACCTTTCTTGACTTCTTCAGGCAACATGAATACCTTAATCTTATCGTTTTCGTCTCCGCTCATATCAATCGAAGATATTTTAGCAGGACTTAAAGCCCTCTGTATCAATAGTTGTGTATTAGAAGTCCATTGAAGTACATCTATATTTTCATTTCTCAATTCCCTTACAATACCTATGATTCTTGAACCTTTTACACCTATGCAGGCACCGATAGGGTCAATCCTGTCATCGTAAGATTCCACTGCTACCTTTGCTCTCTCTCCCGGAACTCGTACAACCTTCTTGATTGTAATTATTCCGTCAAATATCTCAGGCACCTCTTGTTCAAATAATTTAGTAAGGAACTCTGGAGATGTTCTTGACAAAACTATGTATGGAGTAGTGTTATTTTTCATTTCAACAGTCTTTATGATAGCCCTTACGGTATCATTTTTCTTGAAATGCTCTCCAGGAATTTGTTCTGACTTAGGAAGTCTCAATTCATTTCCATCTTCATCAAGAATGAGTACTTCTTTCGCCCAAGTCTGATATACTTCTCCTGTAAAAATTTCACCTATTCTTTCAATGTACTTATTATAAAGATTTGCTTTCTCTATATCCATAATCCTACCCTGAAGGTTTTGACGGATATTCAAAATTCCCCTTCTTCCAAAATCTTTAAGTTCCACCTTTCTTGTAAAGGTTTCACCTAATTCATAATCATCTTCACCACGCTTTTTAAGGTCATCAAGTGAAATCTCGGTATTAGGATTTTCCACAGTTTCTACTACCTCCAGATTCTGATATATTTCGCAGTCCCCTTTATCTACATTGATAATGACGTCAAAATTATCGGCAGAACCAAAGGTTTTAGTAAGTTGTGTTACAAAAACATCTTTAAGCACACCCATCATAACAGGCCTGTCAATATGCTTTTCATCCTTAAACAGTGCAAATGCTTTTTTAAGATCCAATTTTTCTTCCATCGTCGTGTATACGTATAAAATAATTTCTATTCAAAATCTATATGTGGCAATACTGAATTTATTTCAGTCATTGCAAAATCATCTTCATGAGTAACAAGTTCCTTCTTTTTCTTTCCTTCAACCGCCTCTTTTGCAGTATACCTAAGTTTTATAGTATCTTCTGAAGCACTTAGCAGGGTACCTGTAATCTTCTTTCCGCCCTTAAAACTTACATCAATATCGCTTCCTACAGCTTTCACAAATTGCTTGAACATCTTGAAAGGTCTATCCAACCCGGCAGATGTAACAGTAAGCGAATAATCTTCTTTATCCTTGTCAAAAGCCTGTAAGAATGTATCATTTATTGCTGTGCAGTCATCCATTTCCACAGTCCCCTCTTCTGATTCTATTGTAATTTCAATCTCATTTTCTCTGCCGATTTGGACATCGACAATGAAACAACCTCTTTCTGACACAGCACCTTCTATCGCTGTTATTATGTCTGTTTTATTCATAATATTTTAAAAACAAAGATAGGAGACGCTTGAGTCGTCCCCTATCTCTTTCACTTTTACAAAGGTATAAATAATATTGTGATAATCAAAAATATCCGTTGTAAATTATTTCTTATTATTGTTCGTCAGGTCCCTGTGCGTTAGGATCTCCCTGAGGACCGCTTTGTGGTCCGTCTTGAGGAGCAGGTCCCTGAGGACCACCTTGTGCAGCTCTTGACATATCTTCAGATGCAGCATGCCATGCCTCTTCAAGTTCTTTGGTATAAGAATCTATATCTGAAATATTCTTGTTCTTTACGGCTTCTTTCAAACTGTTAAGTGCTGTTTCAATACGGCTCTTCTTATCAGATGGAATCTTATCACCATAGTCTTTCAGATTCTTTTCGGTCTGGAAACATAGAGCATCTGCTGAGTTAACCTTATCGACTCTCTCTTTTTCAGCCTTATCTGCTTCTTCATTGGCCTTTGCCTCGTCTCTCATCCTCTTTATCTCATCCTCGCTAAGACCTGATGATGCTTCGATTCTAATATTCTGCTCTTTACCTGTTGCCTTATCTTTTGCAGTGACATTCAAAATACCGTTTACATCAATATCAAATGTTACTTCAATCTGAGGAATGCCTCTTGGTGCAGGTGCAATACCATCCAGATGGAATACGCCTATCTGCTTGTTGTCCTTTGCCATAGGTCTTTCACCTTGTAGTACTCTGATTTCAACTGAAGGCTGATTGTCTGCTGCCGTTGAGAATACTTCGGATTTACGCGTAGGGATAGTAGTATTTGACTCTATCAATTTAGTCATAACTCCACCCAAAGTCTCTATTCCAAGTGAAAGTGGAGTAACATCCAACAGTAGTACATCCTTTACATCTCCAGCAAGTACACCACCCTGAATAGAAGCGCCTATTGCTACAACTTCGTCAGGATTTACACTCTTATTTGGCTCTTTACCGAAGAAATTCTTTACAATCTCTTGAACCTTAGGAATACGTGTAGAACCACCTACGAGCAGGACTTCATCAATATCCTTTGCTGAAAGATTGGCATCTGCCAAAGCCTTGCGGCAAGGTTCTATACTTCTTTGGAACAAGTCATCACAAAGTTGCTCGAATTTTGCCCTCGTAAGTGTTTTTACGAGATGTTTAGGAACACCATCTACAGGCATTATATAAGGAAGATTGATTTCTGTTGATGTCTGATTTGACAACTCAATCTTGGCTTTTTCGGCAGCCTCTTTCAATCTTTGTAATGCCATAGGATCTTTCTTCAAATCAGCCCCTCCATTTTCTGAAGCAAATTCAGATGCAAGCCAATCGATAATCTTCTGGTCAAAGTCATCACCACCTAAATGGGTATCTCCATTCGTTGATTTTACTTCAAATACACCGTCACCGAGTTCCATGATGGAAATATCAAAAGTACCACCACCAAGGTCGTAGACAGCGACTTTCATATTTTTATTTTTCTTATCAAGTCCATAAGCAAGAGCGGCAGCCGTAGGCTCATTTATGATACGCTTTACATCAAGACCTGCAATTTTACCTGCCTCTTTAGTTGCCTGACGCTGTGAATCAGAAAAATAGGCAGGTACAGTAATAACAGCCTCTGTCACTTCCTGACGCAGATAATCCTCTGCAGTTTTTTTCATTTTTTGAAGAATGATCGCAGAAATCTCTTGTGGAGAATATAGACGTCCTTGACACTCTACCCTCGGAGTATTATTTTCACCCCTTACAACTTTGTAAGGTACACGTTCAATTTCCTTTGTTACTTGATCGTAGGTTTCACCCATAAACCTCTTTATAGAGAACACAGTATTCTGAGGGTTTGTTATAGCCTGTCTTTTTGCAGGGCTACCTACTTTCCTCTCACCACCTTCAGTAAAAGCGACAACAGAAGGGGTAGTTCTCTGTCCCTCGTTATTAATAATCACAGTAGGTTGGTTACCTTCCATCACTGCAACGCAGGAATTAGTAGTACCTAAATCTATTCCAATGATTTTTCCCATAATGTATATATCTTAATTTATTATTTTCTTATATCTTATTATCTGGACCTTCCAGACACGCTTGAATTTATCCAATGTTATGCCAATTAAAATTTTCTGACAAAATGTCACAAAAAGATAATATATTTGCGTATGGAATATAGAAAACTGACAAATTCGGAATATACAGAACTGTCTTCAAGAATTTTATATGAAGATAATCACCTGCTTATTGTAAATAAAAATGTAGGAGAGATAGTTCAAGGAGATAAGACTGGCGATGAAACAATCTCTGATAAGTATAAGGCATTCATTGCGGAGAGGGACAATAAACCAGGAAAGGTATTTTTAGGAATACCTCATAGGCTTGATAGACCTGTAAGTGGAATAACAATATTAGCAAAGACATCAAAAGCTCTTGAGAGAATGACAGCGTTGTTTCGAGATGGGAACGTCCATAAAACCTATTGGGCATTGGTCTATAGTGAACCTAATCCTAAAACTGGTGAATTGGATAATTTTATTGTTCGTAATGAGAAATTGAACAAATCGTTCATTGTACCTAAGGGAAAAGATGTTAAAGGTGCTAAGCAGGCCAAACTAATATATTCACTTATAGGACATACTGACAGATACTTTCTTGTTGAAATACAATTACTAACAGGGAGGCATCATCAGATACGCTGCCAATTATCAGGAATTGGATGCACGATAAAAGGTGATTTAAAATATGGGGCAAGCAGGTCAAATCCCGATGGCGGAATATCGCTGCATGCCCGTAAGATAAATTTTATTCATCCTATAAAAAAGGAAGAAATAAATATTACTGCTCCACTACCTTCTTCTTGGAAAGGAGTGTGACAATTTTTGCATTATACCTTCCCGATACCATATATCGTTACTCTCTTTAAGTTTTTTTTGCAACAGAACACATAGACTATCAAACAGTTCCAAATTATCTTCAGGAATTATTCTATGCATCTGGTATGGATCTGAAATATCATTGAAAATATTAATTGACTTCAGGCGATACTTTCTGTCAATTACGATTTCCATAGTATATTCATTAGTCTTAATCCCCCTCGCTACAGGGAAAAAGTTTCTTACAAGAGAATCTGAATCTTTTTTCCCATTTATATTTCTAATATATAGCACCGCTTCAGGTCTTTTTTCGCTTTTTCCCTTTAATACAGCCGAATAATCTTTACCCTCTACAGTTTTAGGAATTTTATTTTCTAAGCCAGAAAGGGAGAGTAAAGTAGGCATAATGTCTACAGGAGTAAGCATCAAAGGTTCTATTTTATGAGATAAAACTTTTGGGTATCTTACCATAAATGGCACATTAAAAGACTCTGTCCATATAGAATTTTTGGGGTCAGGTGTGCTATGGCTGCACATTGTTTCCCCATGATCAGCAGTAAATACAACTATAGTATTTTTATCAAGTCCAAGTTTCTTTAATTCCGATAAAAGCCTTCCAAATTCTCTATCTACAGTAGTAACATTCGAAAGATAGTACCTTATTGATGGAGCCTTTGCCAGTGTAGTATCAGCATTATCCCTTACATACAAGTCTTTAAGTTTTTTATCTGCATATAATGAATAGTCTTCTGAGATACAATCCTCTGGGCCTGAATACGGGCTGTGAGGAGGGTTGAAGGCTACACACAAAAAGAAAGGCTTATTCTTTTCTCTTTCACCGTTTTCATTTCGCAGATATTCTATAGCCTTATCTACTTCATGTTTTACCGAAAATTCTTTAGGCGTATGTTTTTTACCTTCAGTATCCCAATAATGTGGATTTTTATGCTCATCAAAAGTACCGTAAGAATACCAATAATCAAAACCATGTCTTCTCTCCTTCGGAGTATAGGCATCCCACTCTGGTCTCCTTTCACTAACATAATGTCCAGGATTGGCAGGATCATTTTTCATTGGAACTTCTGCATGGAATTTACCTATATAACCGCATGAATACCCATTCGTAGAAAATACATCTGATATACATTCGGCATCTTTCCTTAGTGTGTTATTAGGCCTTTCTGCCATACAATTTGACATTATACCGCTGCGTTCAGGGTACATACCAGTCAAAAACATTCCACGATATGGACTGCTTAACGGACAGGAACTCATAGCATTGGATAAAACGACAGACTCTCCTGCAAAAGCATTGAGGTTAGGCGTCACAGAAGGGTCTGCTATCCAACCATGGGCTGAAGAATATTCTGCGTCATTCCAAAATGACATTGCACAATTTCTGAATTGATCTGGAAATACATACAACACATTAGGATGTGTTTTTTCGGGAACCACTCCGCAGGCTCCTAATGCAATTCCCCCTATGGGTAAAATATACTTTTTAATCTTCATTCTTTAATATTATTTCTTCGGTTTTTGCCTCTGAGGTAATTATATTTATTATTGTATTTCCCTCATTGTATACAATATTGAGTCGTGTTTTTCCTAAAGAACTTACAGTCCAGTGTCCTTTTAGTTTTATACTTATTTTTGTATCAGCACATGGATTGTCTATCCAGTTTCTCGAATAAACACTTCTTTCTTTATACCTGCCATTCTCATATACTTTGTCTGCCATACCCGAATATAGAGCCAAATCAGGATTAGATACACTTAAAAGTACTTTTTTACTATCAAGATAGGAGTACATCATAACGCATGGTGTTGCCTCTGTAATTAGACTATCCACTTTAGAGGTTTCAAATACGGCAGCTCCTATTGTTCCACTTTCCAAGTCTCTAACTGAATGAAGGCTATCAGTAATACTTAACAATTCATAAGGAGATTTTTTGGTATAATCGGCAGACTGGGATACAGAAGGGTGTATTGCAACCATATATTCGTAGCAATTTGCAGTTGAATCTTTCACATTACCATCTTTGTCTACATCCCAATGACGAATAAAAGCTTTTTCAAAAACGCCTTTGGTCGGCAAATCAGTTTCTGCATGCAATGACTGTTGCACAGAACGGCTCATTACAACATCGGAGTTTTTGACAAACCACATATTACCAAAACGATCTTTTAAAACATTTAGAGGCTGCTTTTCCTCTTTTATTACGTTTGTCTTTTTATATTCATTACCATTGAAAATAGTAATGGTATTTTCATCTATAGTATTTTGAAATAATGTGGTATTTAAAGATGAATTAGGTTTTAAATTTTTAAGACCCGAACCAAGACATATTATTCTATTTCTAAAAGCAAAAAATGATTTATGAGCTTGTAAAGAGCCGTTGTATTTTTCATTTTCATGTAAAATCATAGCATAGGCTCCTGACTTGCCGTGTCCTGTTTTGTTATCAATATCATGTATTACTCCTCCTGCGAACCATTGATCCGATAGAAGCATTTCCTCATACCCGGAAAATTTATCTACATTCAATACGTTTGCTTTCATTTCTTCCATTGGGATAGCTGCTGCTGTAGTACCGGGAATATGGCACCAGTCATAACCTGGCACCTTATAACCACTGCCAAATGAAGAAATTACACTTTTATCTCCACCAGCACTTGAATCTCCAAGAATTTCCATACTGCCATGGGTTAAATATCGTCCATAAAGGTTTGCTCCATTATAGATTTCGGCAGACCAGAGATAGCGTGAATGACCTGCTATAGTAACAAGCCAATTATCTTTTCTATAAGACAAGGATGAATTGTATCCATAGGCTTTTGCACCTTCTGGACTATTTTCAGCCTTATATCCTGCAGAGGTAAACTTTTTAAACCAACGTCCTTTTCCATTACACAGACGTAAATAAGCCCTTGCAAGTTCAGCATCAATCATTTCTTTGCCATCTGGTGAACTAGCATCAGCTAAAAGTGCATATTGATATGGAGCAAGCGAGCCTTTTCCATCTGGATGTCTCCCTGACATTGCCAACGGGAATGAGCGTAAGTTGCAATAAAATCGCATTTCCATAAGAGCTCGCTTTAAGTTATTATGACTATTTTCTGAAATGGCAAACGAGGTACCTTTAAGAAGCCATACAGCCTTGACTGCCCCGTCCAATCCACCTACAGCATAAGCAGGATAGGCTCTTCTATGATGGAAAATTGTCCCATCAGACTTAAAACTCGGTAGTGTGCCAGATGTATATTTGAAGCCATTGTTTATCCAATAGGATAAAGCTTTGATATATGCATATTTATAGTGATTATCATTTAGCATAATTATAGCTGCCATTCGCGATAGTAGGTAGGTATTAAAGGCATCTATATCAACTCCTGGTAATTTAGAAGGCTCCTTTACTTCTCCTGCACCTGAAAACCATTCCATTGCCTGCTGAACTCTTTTAATAAGTCCTGAATTCAATAATACTTCTTTCATTATTACTGGAGCAGTATAGAAATTTCTCATACTATATCCGAGATGATGCAGAGTTCCCATACCGCTACCACAAGCAAAACCTTGATCTAAAAGATGTTCAGTCATATTGAGATACATTTTTTCAAGTTCCGCTTTTTCATCCCAATCTGTCGTTTTCCTATAAGCAACAGCAATCTTAAACATTAAGTCGTTATAATCTCTAAGCAGTTGTCCCGATGCAGAAAACTGATTTTTTGCATCACTAACACCGATATTATCGTATGTTTCACCATAGCGGATAAAGAAAATAGGTTTGCCAATTATGGAGCCATCCTTATTTCTGTGTATTTTATATGAATTATATGCCTTAACTAGTTTATCAAACTCTATGGGGCGAACATCTCCACTGACAAGGTCTACAAAACGTTCTTCCAGCACCTGCATTTCTTCCGTTATTTTCTGCAAACGGGCAGACGGATTAAAAAAATGTTTAGACAATTCTTTATTCCAATTCTTATAAAGCAAAAGCCAGTGTACATCTGTATTTTTATTCACATAGGGAACTTGGAAATCTGGAGTATGATACCTTGAATCTTCAAAAGCAGAAGGAATTATCCCATCAAAAAATAATGTACCTTTATCAGAGCCTAATACTTGTATATCAATGGTATCCATTCCTTCCTCGGGGCTTCCTTCCATATCCCTGTCGAAAGCGACCCAAGCTCCACGCCATCCCTCAAATCCAAGTTTGTATGTAAAACGGCAACATTCCCGTCCTTTTTTCAAAAAGCGGAAAATTAGGTTTCCATTTATTTCTTTTGGAGAATACAACCAAAATACAAAAGATGATATTGATGTTTCCTTAGGATTGGGATTTTCCTTCATATATTTAACAGGGACATTTAATTTAAAAGAGGCTCCTTCTTTTTTCCAGTCCCATCTTAGAGATTTTTCTCCCGTTTTGTAATGAAGTTTTGATATAGATAGTTTTGAGCCATCCGAAGACAAAGCAGGAGAGATACTCTTCTCGAAAGAAAAGTATCCCTCAACATTAAAATCTACTCCTGCTGTGGCAAATAGTGATACAGAGGATAGAACAGTAAATATTACTGTAAACAAATAAGTTATTCTCATTATTGTTTCGGCACAATTTTTACTTCAAATTCTTTCACTTCCCTACTTGATGCCTGATAGTTGCAATTTGTACCTATAACAGTAACTTTATATGTACCAGGATTTTTGTAAATATATTCAAAACTTGAAAGATAGTTCTGCATATTTTTTACTACAATGCCTTTGTCATTAGGAACTCTATTAAGAGGTGACGGAGTGCTTATTACCCAACCATCCAATGCGTATGGCAATTGTTTTGGTCCAACTCCCTTAAAGATAAAGTCAGCTTGTTCAGGTTGATTAAAGAGTACTGAACCGACTCCAGCATTTACCTTATACGGTTTTTCTATTTCCTTATTCATCATTACTGCAACAAGACCGAGATTTGAGAGCTTCAATTTTGCAGGAGCTGCACCTTCCATATCAAGCACAATGTTTCCTTTTACGGAATAAGTCCTTTGTGCATTCTTGCCGTCTCTCTTGGGATGCCAATGAATTGCCAAACTGAAATTTTCAATATAATCATTAAGATCTATGGAATGAGTGCTCCATTTCCCCGTTTTCTCATTAAATTGTAATTTATTCCAGTCTTTCATTCCACCTTTTTCCATTTCTGTAATCTTTTTCTTATCAGCTGCAGCATCATTTCCTGAAAGACCATCGAATTTATTTGAGATATACACATCCAAAGCCCCAGGCATACCGAATTGGGAAAGTATATTCAATTCGAGTTTCGCCGAATTTACCTTATCAATAGGTACAACATTTCTGTCTTTGTACTTGTACTGAGAACCTATGTCGCCACTATAAAACAGTAGGTTGTCAACATTACCGCTAATATTAAACTTTACTGGTTTTCCAGCAACATATGTATTTGATTTATCTAACTTAATATCGAATTTAACTTTTTCAGTCAAATCCTTATTATTACATGCCGAAATTGCCATAAAGGCAAAGATATATAATAACTTATGTTTCATTTTTCTAATTTTTAAAAGTTACCATAACTGATTTTGGACAAGTTTATTATTTACTCCTAATTCTATAGAAGGGATAGGAAGTAAAACATGTATAGGTCTTACGGCTGCACCTATATTGCGTGCATAATCTGCTCTCACATCTTTTACCCACCTACTATCTTTAGTCCACCTTGAATATTCATTCATAGATTTTACAAATATTCCCCACCTTATAAGGTCATATTTTCGTAAGGACTCAAAGCATAGCTCCCTACCTCTCTCGTTCCTTACCAGTTCTCTAAAACTTCCATGGTCGTATGTAGAAAAAGGCTTTGTCTTTATGCCTGCCCTATCTCTGACTTGTTTTACACAGTCATATGCCTTCTGAGAAGGAGTGCCTTCATACTCATTCTGTGCTTCAGCAAACATAAGCAACACATCTGAATATCTCAATATAGGGTAATTAATCTTGGTATAAAGATTTTTTGCATTCATAACCCCTTCATATTCAACTTCCCTACGATACTTTCCGCAATTTCTAATTCCGGCTGCCACCAATGGGTTTTTGGAAGTACTCTTCTTATCGTAAACATATGGGGTCTTATCTATAGAAGGCATACACTTAGACTTAGGTCCTGGATTTACAGAACCGTATGGTGCTTCTTTAGGATTTCCGGCATAATTATATGGACACATATTCCATTCCTGCCTTTTATCTGTAACCTTCTTAAGTTCTTTTTCATCATCCGTTCGATCTTCTTTCCAATACAAATCCCACAATTTCAACGAACCGTTATATTGAGCATAGGAAAAATTGCAGTTGAAACTTGAATAATTTTTATTACCTGAACTCTGCAAGCCGATAAGTTCACCTATTCTGCCGTTGCTCCAATTGTTTGCATTAGTTCTATCTCCATAAAACTCTACCTCCCACATTGACTCATGATACTTTGAATCATATTTATTAGAAATCATCTGTTTAAATACTTCAGTATAGTCAGGATTGAGTTTATGTTTTCCTGATATAATAATAGCCTCAGCATTGTCCATTGCAAGTTTATACAATTCTTTTTTGTCTGGGATATTAACACTCTCACCTGCTGCGAACAAAGCCACGCGAGCTAAAATGCCCTGCATAGTTGTGCGAGTAAGCCGCGAAGGTTGCAATTTCAGATTATCTTGAGCATTGTTTATACATTCTTTCATTTCATCGATAACCCACTTAAGTACTTCTGCTTGAGATGTTGCAGCACACAGTACATCATCATGTGTCTTAACCTCTGTTTTACGGAGAGGGACATCTCCCCACGCCTGTGCAAGGATGAAATGGTAGTAGGCTCTCAGGAAACGGGCTTCAGAGAAATATTTGTGGTCTTTGTCTAACGGAGATTTCTCCACCACTCCCATAAAGGCATTTGCGTTATTGATACCAGAATAGATTCTTTTCCACGCATCATATATTTCAGGAGAGCCGGCATCATGCTTGTACACCTGGGTGTATGTTTGGGTTGTAGGTCTGTTAAAATAACACAAATCATCCACGTTAGAGAGCATTAAAGAATATTTGTTACCATAAAAATCCTCATTACTCATTGTGCCATATACACCTGCTAGACCATATCTTATTTCAGTATCTGTATTATAATACGTGTCTTTTATTATTACCTGCGGCTCTATATCCAAAAAATTACAGGATACTGCCATTGTAGAAAGTGCGACAAGCCCAATATAATATCTTATCTTTTTCATTTTATTTTCTCCTTCAAATTAGAATGTAACTGAAATACCGGCGGTTATACCGAAGGCTCTCGGATAGGCTGACCAGTCAAATCCGGGTGTTAAAATAGAATTCCTTGTAGAAACTTCGGGATCTGGACCTGTATACTTGGTCAATGTCCATATATTTTCTGCAGTAAGATAAAGTCTTGCCTTGTCAATCTTACATTTATTCATAAGTTTAACAGGGAAAGTATAGCCTAATGTTATATTCCTAAGACGAAGGAAAGAAGCATCTTCTACCACTCTCGAAGAGTAGACATCCATTCCATTTGCAAAAAGTCTTGGGATATTACTATCTGGATTTTCTTTTTCATCAAATCTATTCTTGTATGAAGCGAATTGATTAAGATTGAATTTCGAGCCGTTTTCAAATATAAGTCTATTAGCATTTAAGACACTGTTACCATAACTCCATTGCATAAAGAAATTAAGGTCAAAGCCCTTATAATATAAGGTATTTCCAAATCCTCCAGTATGAAGGGGTTGACCACAACCTATTATTGTTCTATCGTTGTCATCAATTATACCATCTTCATTTATATCTGCATATTTGGCATCGCCTGGTTTTGTAAAATTTTTACCTACAGACAGCATATAAGGGACTCCATCTTTTAGTTTTCCAGCTTCATTAAAATCAGTTTTTTTGTATGTGCCTTCGTATAAGAAACCATACATCATACCGGAAGGTTTACCCACTTGTGTTATATAAGGATATTGACTGTTGAAACGCTGCTCCCAAGATGTACCCCTAAAAAGAGAATACTGATTGTCGTTCAATGCCGTCACTTTATTACGATTAAAAGCTATATTAAATGACATATCCCACTCAAAATCGTGTGTTTTAACATTCACTGTTTCAAGGGAAATCTCCACTCCTTTATTTTTCATAGAGCCTACATTACGCATCTCAACTTCAAAGCCTGAAGATGCTGGAACGACAGCCTCAAGGAGAAGGTCTCTTGTATTTTTGAGATACCAATCTGCAGTAAACCTAATACGATTATTAAAAAAGCCTAAATCTATACCTGCATTATACTGTTCTGTGGTTTCCCATTTAAGATTAGGATTTGAAAGATTATATGGGTAGTACCCTGCTATATTCTTACCATTAAAAACATAATCGAAAGATGTCTGTGTTCCAGGATTTGTTGTTATCTGAGGATAGAAATCATAAGGAGTTGTTGTCCTGTTATTACCTGTTAGTCCCCAAGAAAGTCTAAGTTTTCCATCTGAAAGGAAGTTCTGATTTTTAAGGAAATCCTCACGATTGAAATTCCAAGCTATTGAAGCCGAAGGGAAATAACCAACTCTGTTTTCTTTTGGAAATTTTGACGAGCCATCTGCTCTGAATGAAGCTGTTAAATAGTATTTATATTTATAGTTATAATTTATTCTCATTGCTCCAGACATCATCCTCCAATCAAATTGATAAGGAGTAACAGTTTGGTACTTTCCTGTGTGCAAACCTTTAAGTCCCAACTGTTCAGTAGTCATTTGTTCAGCCCTTGTACCATAGAAATCCGCAGTTTCTCCCTGCATTGAATATATACCTATGAGTTGAAGGTGATGTACTCTACCTATTGTTTTGGTATAAGTAAGGATGTAATCATTCATCCAAGAGGCTTTATCATACCATAAAATTTGTCCATTAATTCCTTTACCTGAAGGAGAACCCTCGTAGCCTGTATAGGTCTGACTTCCATTAAAAGCTTCAGACCTTCTCTTGTTGGAAGTGTAGGCTCCTGAAACTTTTAATCTCAAATCATCGGTAATATTATATATAAGAGACAAGTTGGCACTCATATAATCGACAGCAACCTTTCTATATTCATTTCTTACAGTTTTTGCTGGGTTGAAACGGTAATCATTAGAGCCAGCCGCTTCTGAATCGATGAGACTGTCAAGCCAATCATCATCAGCGCTGCTTAGACTTAATGGTCTTACAGGACGATAGCCCCATACAGAGTACATAAGCCAACCTGTTGCGGATGATGACTGTTGTGCGCTTGTAGGGTTAGTACCATTTGTAGCAGCTTTGGAATAATTCAACAGAAGATTTGCAGAGAGCCTTTTATTTATTTTTTGCGAAAGATTAACCTTCCCCTGATACCTTTGGAAATTGGAATTTACTATTATACCATCCTGGTCCAAAGCTGAAAAACTTAGATTATAATTTGTACCAGTTGACTTATTGCCTCCTGATAAGGATACTGTATAATTCTGCACAAGGGCAGGTCTATATATACGGTCCTGCCAATCAACTGATTCCACATTTTTATAATCATCCAATTTAGCTCCTTCAAGATACTGATTTTTGCCTCCTTTGATATTGTACATATCACTCTGAAGTTTCACAAAGTCGTAAGCATTCATCAACTTAACCTTATTTGCTATTGTGTTAGCTGTCCATGCGGCAGTGAAACTAACTTTAGGACGTCCCTCCGTCCCTTTCTTTGTAGTAATGACAATAACACCGTTTGCACCCCTTGCTCCATAAATGGCAGTTGCAGACGCATCTTTAAGGATATCAATTGTTTCTATATCGGAAGAACTCAAAGTAGTGGCAAGAGAACTTTCAGATGGAAAGCCGTCTATAATATAAAGAGGTGCAGAACTCTGAGTTAAAGAGTTATTTCCCCTTATCACTATATTTGCCTCTGTACCGAGAGATCCATCACCTGTAGTAACAACTACACCGGCAACACGTCCAGTGAGAGCTTGATCAAATGTTGCCACAGGAGATTTGATTATTTCATCCATAGATACCGAACTTACAGAACCTGTAAGGTCTCGTTTAGCAACAGAAGTATAACCGTCTGTAACTACTTTTGATGCATCAAGGGCAAGTTTGTCATCTTTAAGTACAACATTGATAATTGTACGTTTTCCGACATTTTCCGTAACTTCCTGATACCCAAGGCATGAAAATGTTATTTTAGATGCAGTAGATAACTTTAGAGTCCATACTCCATACTTATCCGTAACAGTCCCATTTGAAGCATTTCCTGCTTCGTAAACTGTAACCCCCACTACAGGTATACCATCCGCATCCTTAACACAGCCCTTTACTGTATTTTTTTGGGCATTCATAAGTGGCATAGCCAAAATAAATGCTGAAAGAACCGATAGAACTTTAATTTTTAAATTCATAATAAGGTTATTATTTTGTGTTGTGATATATATTTTTTCTACGAACCAAAGCTTCAAGATAATAATAGTCGGCATAGTTCAATGGAACATCTATTCCACTTCCATGTGGAATACTACCTACCGAATGTTTCAATATGAAACCACCATTTGTTCCTAAGTCAGCCATATAAGGCGGTCTGGAAAGGTTATCAATAATTTTATCTGCTATATTGAGATATTTCTTATTTCTGGTAATACTATATAGTTCATAAAGTGCAGAAGCACTTATTGATGCAGCCGAAACATCCCTATATGCGTCAGGAATGTCAGGAGCATTGAAATCCCAATATGGAATGAGGTCCTCAGGCAGATTCTTGTTATTAAATATGAAACTTGCGACGGATTCAGCCTGTTTCAAATACCTGTCATAACCCGTAAAGCGATATGCTGTTGTATATCCATATAAAGCCCAAGCCTGACCACGAGCCCAGGCAGATTCATCGGAATAGCCCTGTGCAGTACATTTTTTCAGCACGGCACCCGTAGATGGATTATAATCAACTACATGATAGCAACTATTATCTGCCCTGAAGTGATTTTCCAATGTCTTGTCTGCATGACTTACAGCAATATTAAAAAATGTTGAATCGCCACTGATTTCAGTTGCCTTGAAGAGCAATTCAAGATTCATCATATTGTCTATTATAACAGGACATTTCCAGCCTCTTTTTGCCTGCCAGCCTCTATCTGTATTCCAAGATTGAAGAACACCAGCTTTTTTCCTAAATCTTGTCGAAAGTGACTTTGCAGTATTCAATATAACCTTTTTATATCCTTCTATATTCTTAAGCCTCAGTCCATTACCATAACTGTCATATACCATGAATCCAACGTCATGATGCCAAGTAAGATACTGTATATCAGAGAGTACATCTGTAAATTGCTTAGCATATTCTGCCCATTCTTCCTTTCCTGTCAATTCATACATATACCATAGTTCACCAGCAAAAAAGCCGCTTACCCAATCGTCCGTAGGAACGAATTGTACTTTCCCATCACGATACGAAGACGGTATACGCAAAGTATCCCCCTTTAAAGAAGTTTGTACCAGTTCATGTAATTGTGTTTCCGCTGTTGCAATATTTGTCTGTCTATTATGGGCCAAACACCCAGAAATAACAAGCGGCAAAATTGTGATATACAATATTTTTTTCATGTATTTTTATAAAAACGTTTTATTTGCACAAATATAGAGTAAGGGCTATTTGAACATATGTATTTATATATAAATTTTCAATACTTTTGTCTAAAACGCAAAAAGCGCACGTTTACATATGAGAAAATTCATACTGCTAACTCTAATATTTTTCATTAACGCAGGCACTTATGCAAGTGCAATATATTTCAGACATTTCTTACCTGAAAACGGACTTGCAGATCCTGCTGTCATTTCCATTTGCCAAGATTCATTAGGAAGAATCTGGTTTGGGACTGAAAATGGTATAAGTATATATGACGGAACTTCCTTTTTATCTATAAAACCAGGAGAAGATATAAATTTAAAGGGCTCAAAAATTTATGACCTAATCTGTTCCAAAACAGGTGATGTTTTCATAAGAACAAATGAAGGAATTGGATTGTATAATTCAAAAACAGGCAAAATATATACAATATATAACTCATCTCCAGGTGCAATTTATATGAAAAATGGTCAGGTTTATATACTTGATAATTCAAAATTGTATGAATGGGATTTTAATGACAGTAAAGTAAAACTAAAAAAGACCTATCCTTTTTCTAATATAAGCCGTTATATTCAAACTGCTACAGGATACACGTTTATAGTATGTAATGAAGGATTAATGTGTGGTAAAAATGACACAGACTTCAAGAAAATCATAAACAATAATGATATTTATTCAATATATGAAGCCAAAGATAGTACGATATGGGTTGGAAGTAGGGAAGATGGTCTGTTTAGAATAAAAAATAATAAAATTAAAATATATAACGCAGAAAATTCATCTTCTATTGGATTTCATAGCAATGACGTACGCGAAATAACACAGGATAGAGAAGGTAACCTCTGGTTTGGTACTTTTAATGGGCTGTACATGTACAGTTATAATGATAATAAGTTCACCTCCTATCTAAGAAGCGACATAAAAGGAAGTCTTACCCACTCATCTATTTACTCTGTATTCATGGATAATTCTGGAATTTTATGGATAGGAACTTACTATGGTGGTGTAAATTATGTGGATATAAGTCATAATCCTTTCATTTTTTATCCTGCCGCAGAAAACAGCAGCAGTTTATCGCATCCTGTTGTAGGACAGATGACAGAAGATAAAAACGGTATGCTGTGGATATGTACTGAAGGAGGAGGGCTTAATATGCTCAATCCCAAAACAGGAAAAATAAAACAGTTCCGTTCTAATAAATTTCCTTATGCACTTCCACACACCAATCTTAAATGGCTTGAATATGACAAGGAAAGAAATACACTATATATAGGTTCCACATTTAAGGGACTGTACTCATATGATATTACAAACAACAATTTCAAAAACATCATACCTGGTACTGGAAAAGAAAAAGCATTGGCATTCATAAATATAGTCATACGCAACAAGGATAACTTTTTCCTATCAACGAGAGAAGGCGTATATATTTACAACGAACAAAAAAAACAGATTAGATTATTAAAGCAGGCTGAAAACTCAGATTTTACTCCAATGTGCAAAGACAATAAAAATATGCTTTGGGTTGGAGGAGAGAAGATATATTCCTATAACATAGAAAATCTTGAGCAAGAAGATTCTTACATTTTGGAAGATAATGGCAAATCCTACAGGCCATTACGACTTTTCTGCCTTAATAGCAAGGATATTTATGCTTCTACTTACGGCCATGGAATATTCAGATTTGATAGAAAAAACAACAAATTTATCCGCATTTACAACAATACGAGTTCACATTCCTCAAACAGATATTGTTATAGAATTGCAGAAAGTCCGAAAGGCAATCTTATAGTTTTAGGAGAAAAAGGTATAAATATAATCAGCAAAGACGGAGAACTATTACAGACCTTCCTAATCGGCAAAAATATTCCACTAACCGCAATAGTAAGGGATTGCGGACTTACAGTGGCATCAGACGGCTCTATATACGCAGGAGGAATTAACGGACTTCTTGCTTTCAAAGAAGAAGAACTTTCCCGCAGAGGTTTAAGTTCACAACTTTACTTTTCAGAACTATATATAAACAGAAAAAGGATAATTCCTGATGACGGTTCAGAAATACTTAAGCAAACATTGCCTTATTCAGACAAAATTGAAATACCATACAATGTAGATAGAATAGGAATTAAGTTCACCTCAAAAGACAATAATCCTGATTTTAACCCTACCGACTATGAATACAGGCTTATAGGATATGATGATAACTGGTATCAGGCAGGTGGAAATATGATAAGTTATACAAATCTTCATTCAGGTAAATATAGACTTGAATTGAGAAGTAGAGAGTATAAGGGAATAAAACATATCATCACCAACACATTGGATATAAGAGTTTTATCTCCATGGTATTTCAGATGGCAGGCTATCATATTGTATATTATTATAGCTGGTTTTATAATATTTTATCTGCTTAGAAGTGCAAAATTAAAAGCAGCTGCTGCAGAAGAGATAAAACATGAAAGACTTGAAAAGAAAAAACTCATCGAAATCAATGAGGCTAAATTGAAATTTTTTACAAGCATAAGTCATGAATTTAAAACTCCTTTAACCATAATGACGGGACAATTAGAAATGATGCTGCAGAATTATAAATTAGCTCCCACAGTATACAATAAACTTCTAAAAATAATGCAGCAGGCAAAAAGTTTAGGTTACCTTATATCTGACTTGATTGAATTTCGTAAATACGAACAGGATAAAGTTATTTTACATATCAAAAAATTGAATATCAATGAGTTTATAACATCATTATATGATAGGTTTAGCGATATGGCTTCTCAAAAAAAGATTCTTTTTGAGGTAAAATTATTGGAAACTGATACTACATTATGGGCTGATTCTATACAGTTGGAAAGGACAATAATGAATTTGCTTTCAAATGCTTTTAAATTTACGGAGAGCGGAGGTTCAGTAATACTTAAAGCCGGAGAAGATGAAAACAACATTTTCATATATGTAAAAGATACTGGTAAAGGAATAAAAAAAGAGGAGATAACTAAAATCTTTGATAGATTTTATCGCAGTAATACTGAAGAAAATACAGGTTCAGGAATAGGACTTTCTCTTGTAAAAGAAATTATAGAGATGCATCATGGTCTTATAAACTTAAAAAGCATAGAAGGACAAGGAAGTGAATTTATAATTACCATGAAAAAAGGACTTGAACACTTTAATGGAGATAGCAGATGTATAATAGAAACCAATACAAAAGCGACATTTGAAAAAAAGATTCAATTCATACCAGAAAATGTTGAACTGTCGGAAGATACTGAAAATAAGACAGTTGCAACAATAACGACTAAAAAAGATAATATAATTATAGTTGAAGACAATAGAGAACTTTTAGAATTATTAAATGAACTCTTATGCCCTCTCTATTCTGTTTATAAAGCGACAAATGGAAAAGAAGCTTTAGAGATAGTAAAACAAGTCACTCCTTCTCTTATTTTAAGTGATATAATGATGCCAATAATGTCGGGGACAGAACTTTGTGCCGCAATAAAATCCGATATTAACCTATGTCATATTCCTGTCGTTCTTCTTACAGCCTTAGATATGCCTAAACAGGAATTAGAGGGACTGTTAATGGGGGCTGATGACTATATAAGTAAACCTTTTGATGCAAAACTACTTGTAGCAAGGTGCAATAATATTATAATGAGCAGGAAAAAACTATTGCAAAAAGCCTCACAAAGAGTGGAAAAAGATATTACAATGCTTGCTACAAACCAACTGGATAAAGAATTTTTAGATAAGTTTTCCCTTATTCTTGAAAATGAGATTTCCAACTCAGATTTAGGCAATGATGTAATTGCCTCTATGCTTAATATGAGCCGTGCCTCATTCTACAATAAATTCAAAAGCTTAACAGGTGAAACACCAAATGAATATATAAACAATATCAGACTGAGCAGGGCATCAGAGATGCTTCTAAAAGATATTACAATGCCTATAGTCGATATAGCCGAATCTCTTGGCTTTAGTTCACCTAATTATTTTTCAAGAAAATTCAAAGAAAAATACAATCTCTCCCCAGCCGCTTATAGACAAGAGAAGTCATAAACGTAGCAAGGTAATACAAACGTTTGCATATTTTACATTAAATTATTTGATTAAGATGTAAACGTTTGTATATTTGCAGCGAAAGACCCGCATATAAATCATGATAATATGTCCAGAACTACTATAACCGACATAGCATATAGACTAAATGTAACACCAAGTACAGTTTCAAGAGCCCTTTCTGGCAATCCTAGGGTAAAAGAATCAACAAGACTGATGATAGAAAAGACCGCTAAAGAAATGGGGTATGAAAGAAATTTAATGGCGGCAAATCTAAGAAAAGGAGTTGCAGATATAGTAGGAATAATAGTTCCTCGAATAAACAGACGCTTTTTCGGAAGTGTTATAAGCGGGGCAGAATCTATACTTAAAGAAGCAGGATATACGGTCATAATATGCCAAACTCATGAGAGAAAAGAAGATGAGATACAAGCACTTAGGACAATGGTTCACAATCAGGTTGCTGGATTATTAATATCTCATTCCATAGAATCTTCTGATGGAAATCATATTATTGATGTAATCGGTAGCCACGGAATAAAGTTGATACAATTTGACAGGGTATTCAGTGAACTGCTTGGTGCCAAAATAGTTAATGATAATTTCAATGGTGCTTATATTGCCACATGCCACCTTATAGAGAACGGGTATAAAAAAATCGGACATTTGGCAGGTTATATGACAACGGAGCATTATAGGGAAAGGATATGTGGATATAAGAAGGCACTTTCAGACCATGGATATAAAGTGGATGAACAACTTATATTTTATGACTCAATTTTGAGGGAAACTGGATATGAAAGTGCAAAAAAAGCAATTTCTATGGGTTGTGATGCTATTTATAGTGCAGGAGATTTCTCAGCATTAGGAGCATTAGAGGCCGCAAGAGATTCAGGTCTTAGTGTACCTGATAAATTTGGAGTTGTAGGGACAGCCAATGAATTTTTTACAGGCATAATGTCACCTGGACTAAGTTCTCTTGAAATGAGTCCAAAAGAGTTGGGACGACGTGCAGCATACGCCTTTCTGAATAACAGTAATGAAAAAGAAATTGTAAAGATGGAACTCATAAAAAGGGAATCATCAATAAGAAAAATATAAATTCAATAAAAAGATAATTATTATGACAAATCTATTTTCTCTTGAAGGCAAAAATGCCTGGATTACAGGTGCTTCATATGGCATCGGATTCAACATTGCTAAAGCTTTTGTTGCAGCAGGGGTAAAAAATATTATTTTCAATGATATAAATGAAGAACTACTCCAAAGAGGCTTTAAAAATTATGAAGAAGCTGGGATAAAAAATGTACACGGATATGTATGCGATGTAACTAAAGAAGATGAAGTAAAGGCTCTTGTAGAAAAAATACATAAAGAAATAGGTCAGATAGACATCCTTGTCAATAATGCTGGAATAATAAAAAGAATTCCTATGCACGAGATGAAACGTGCAGAGTTTCAACAAGTTATTGATATAGACTTAGTAGGACCATTCATTGTTTCTTCAGCAGTATTGCCTGAGATGATGAGTAGAAGAGAAGGTAAGATCATTAATATATGCTCTATGATGTCAGAACTCGGCAGGGAAACCGTATCTGCATATGCAGCCGCAAAGGGAGGTCTGAAAATGCTTACAAGGAATATTTGTTCAGAATATGGAGAATATAATATCCAGTGCAACGGCATAGGACCTGGCTACATCGCCACACCGCAAACAGCACCACTTCGTGAGTTGCAACCAGATGGCAGTCGTCATCCATTCGACAGTTTCATCTGTGCAAAGACACCAGCAGGGCGTTGGCTTGATCCTTCAGAACTGGGCGGACCTGCAGTATTCCTTGCCTCTCATGCTTCTGATGCCGTAAACGGTCATATATTGTACGTTGACGGAGGTATTTTGGCTTATATCGGCAAGCAACCTAAATAATGAGAATTAAACTAAATTTTATAGCACTCCTGTCGGGTCTTTTAATTCCGGCAGGGTGCATCTCTTATAAAGAGGTAATAATCACTAATAAATCCTCATTATCAAGAACAAACGAGGTAGTAAGTCTTACCAATTTACCGAAGCTGTGCAAAAGCAACTTCATAATAACAGATAAAGCCGGCAAACAGATACCTTACCAAAAGACTACCGAAGGAGAATTACTTTTTCCTGTCAGTGTTAATGCTTATTCATCAATAAAATATATTATCAGGAAAGGCGTTCCAGAAAAATTTGATACTCTTTGCTATGGTTCGTTCAGAGCCGATAGAATGGATGATTTTATTTGGGAAAATGATAAGTCTGGTTATCGCACTTACGGGCCTGCATTACAAGCTAAAGGTGAAAAGGCTTTTGGTTATGACGTATTTACAAAGAGTGTAGGACACTTAGTGATGTCAGACAGATTTAACAAGGCAATTTACGGAAAGCCTAAAGTGTCGTTTCATCTTGACCATGGTGACGGTATGGACTCATACGGCGTAGGCGCAACTTTAGGTTGTGGAGCAGATGCACTAGTTTCCTCAGAAAAACTTATTTATCCTTGGTGCTGGACAGATTATAAGATAATAGAGAACGGACCTATACGCTTTAAGGCACGCTTTAACTATAGCCCAGTGGAAATAGACGGAAAGAAAGTCACTGAAATACGGACAATAACATTGGATATGACATCTCCTTTAAATGAGGTTGAAGTAAGTTTTCAAGGTCTTGATAAAGAAGTCGAAATAGCCTCAGGGGTTGTTGTTCATAAAGATAATCCTACTGCATACAAGTATGGTAAGTCAAATCAAGGAGGATATACTGCTTACGCTGACCTCGGAGATAGGAATGTAGGAAAAAACGGAGAAATCTATGTTGGTACTGCATATACCACTCCCCTTGTATCTGTAGGCTATGTTCCTTTTACTGAAGATGAATTGCAATTAAGAGGTGGTGCAACAGGTCATGTACTTGGTATAGGAAAATATAAACCCAATCATAAATATGTCTATTATTTTGGTAGCCAATGGAGCAAATCAGGTATCAAGAGTTTAGATGAATGGGAACAAATAATAAAAGATTTTATTGCAAAAAAAACAAATCCCTTGGAAATAACACTAAAGAAATAATTTATGGAACAGATTTTCAGTTACATTATAGGACTTGGAGCAGCTGTAATGATGCCTATAATATTCACAGTTTTAGGTCTGTGTATAGGAATTAAGTTTGGCAAGGCACTTAAAAGTGGGCTTCTCGTTGGCGTTGGTTTCGTAGGACTTTCAGTAGTCACAGCCCTGCTCACTAACAGTTTGGGAGTTCCACTTAAGACCATGACAGAGATTTATAATCTCAAATTAGGTATCTTTGATATGGGTTGGCCAGCAGCCGCTTCCGTAGCATATAATACTACAATCGGTGCTTTCATAATCCCTGTATGTCTTGGAATTAATATAATATTGCTTCTATTAAAAGCCACGAAAACAATAAATATTGACCTTTGGAATTATTGGCACTATGCCTTCATAGGGGCAGTTGTTTATTTCGCCACAGACAGCATCCATTGGGGCTTTTTTGCTGCAATAATCTGCTTTATCATAACTCTTATAATGGCAGACCTTACAACAAAGAAATTTCAGACATATTATAAAGATCTTGACGGAATCTCAATTCCACAACCTTTTTGCCAGGGATTTGTTCCTTTTGCTTGGATTTTAAACAAGGGAATGGATAAGATACCTGGTTTCAACAAACTTGATATAGATGCAGAAGGACTGAAAAAGAAATTCGGTATTCTCGGTGAGCCGTTGTTTTTAGGAGTAATTATTGGAATAGGAATAGGTTTGCTTTCCTGCAGAGGTAAAGAAGAGATAATTAAAAATATTCCTATGATTCTTGGTTTAGGTATTAAAATGGGAGCTGTAATGGAACTTATTCCTCGTATCACATCCCTATTTATCGAAGGTTTAAGACCAATAGCCGATGCAACTAAAGAGTTAGTATCCAAGAAGTTCAAAAATCATTCTGGTATAAATATAGGTATGAGTCCTGCCCTTGTTATTGGGCATCCTACCACATTAGTGGTATCCTTATTACTAATTCCTGTCATTCTATTCCTATCAGTTATACTGCCTGGAAATCAGTTTTTGCCATTGGCATCACTTGCTGGAATGTTCTACCTCTTCCCTGTAGTACTTCCTATAACTAAGGGAAATGTACTTAAGACATTTATAATAGGTCTAATAGCCCTAATCGCTGGACTTTATTTCGTTACAGACCTTGCTCCATTCTTCACCCAAGCTGCACAAGATGTATATATGAAGACTGGAGATGCAGCTGTAAAAATACCAGAAGGCTTTTTAGGTGGCTCAATAGACTTTGCTTCAAGCCTATTCTCATGGGTAATATTCCATCTTATTCACGATTTTAAGATTATCGGTAGCGTCATACTTGTTGTAGGTACAACAATAATGGCAATAATTAATAGACGTAAGATTATAAAAGAGTCAATACAAAACAATTAAAATACACTATATATGAAAAGAATAATATTGGCTGTAATTGTACTTTTAGGTGCTATAGTACTAAACGCCCGTACAAATTATACAATACAGACAGCATGCAATCCCAAGGATGTAAAAGGGTATGATACAGAGAGACTTCGCAGTAGTTTTATGATGGATAAAGTTATGTCTCCTGACGAAATCAACCTTACATATTCTATGTATGACAGGTTGATTTTCGGTGGCGCAATGCCAGTAAATGAAGCTCTCAAACTTGAAACAATAGAGCCGCTCAAAGCACCTTATTTTCTATGTAACAGAGAATTGGGTATAATCAATATTGGAGGTGAAGGCAAGGTAATAGTTGATGGAAAGGAGTATATTCTTAAGTTTAAGGAGGCTCTTTATGTTGGTAGAGGCAAAAAGGATATAATTTTTAAAAGTATTAATAAAAATGAACCTGCCAAATTCTACATCAACTCTGCAACGGCTCATAAGTCCTATAAAACTCAATTAATTACCATTGACGGTAGAAAAGGTTCGCTTAAGGCTAATTCATTTGCTGCTGGTAAAATGGAAGAAAGTAATGATAGGGTTATTAACCAACTGATTGTTAATAATGTACTCACAGAAGGACCTTGTCAGTTGCAAATGGGGCTTACAGAATTGAAACCAGGCAGTGTTTGGAATACAATGCCAGCCCATCTGCATGGTCGCAGGGTGGAAGCATATTTTTATTTCAATGTAAAGGATGGAAATATGATATGTCATCTTATGGGAGAACCCCAGCAGGAAAGACTTGTATGGCTTGCAAATGAACAGGCAATAATGTCACCAGAGTGGTCTATACATGCCGCAGCTGGTACAAGTAACTATATGTTTATTTGGGGAATGGCAGGTGAGAACTTGGACTATGGTGACATGGACAAGATTAAATATACTGAAATGAGATAATATTATGGGAAAAATTGTAACCTTCGGGGAGGTAATGCTCAGACTTTCTACTCCCGGATATCAAAGATTTTCACAAGCAAGACAATTTGACGTCACATTCGGAGGAGGAGAAGCCAATGTTGCCGTATCACTTGCGAACTATGGGATGAAGTCAGAATTTGTAACAAGGCTTCCAGAAAATGACATAGCAAAGGCTTGTATACAGGAAATGAATGGTTTGGGAGTAAACACTGACAACTGTATTAAAGGCGGAGACAGAATCGGAATATATTTTCTTGAGACAGGGGCTGTTGCCAGAGGTAGCAAAGTAATATATGATAGGGCCAATTCATCAATATCAACAATTCAGAAAGGGATGATTGATTGGGAAAAGGTATTGACAGGAGCAGATTGGTTTCATTGGACTGGAATTACTCCGGCTCTAAGTCAAGGAGCAGCGGATGTCTGCCTTGAAGCAATACAGGCGGCAAACAGGATGGGAGTAAAAGTATCTTGCGACCTTAATTATAGAAAAAAACTGTGGAACTACGGAAAGAAAGTATCTGAGGTAATGCCTGCTCTTGTAGAGGGATGTGACCTTATTCTTGGCAACGAAGAAGATGCAGAAAAAGAGTTCGGAATTAAGCCTGAAGGTTTTGATGTTGAAAACACAGGTGGTGAAATCGATGCAAAACGCTTTGAAAGTGTATGTAAGCAACTTATGTCAAAGTTTAGTAGATGCAAGAAAGTAGTTATTACTCTTAGAGGTTCTATAAATGCCAACCACAATACTTGGGGAGCTGTCTTATTTGATGGAAAACGACTAATTGAGTCCCGTAGATATGATATTACCCATATAGTAGACAGAGTAGGAGGCGGAGATTCTTTTATGGGAGGTCTTATATATGGTTTGCTGGCATACAAGGACGATGAAAAGGCACTTAATTTTGCTGCAGCCGCATCTGCATTAAAACATACAATTTTTGGGGATTATAATAGAGTAAGCACTGAAGAAGTTGAAGCCCTGATGAGTGGAAACGGTTCAGGAAGAGTTTCAAGATAGAATTATGGCAAGATTTACAAAGTTGCAGACTTTATCTGCTATACAAAAAACAGGCATAGTGCCTGTATTTTACAATTCTGATATAAATATAGCCAAGAATGTCGTTAAGGCATGTTATGATGGAGGTATCAGAGCATTTGAATTTACTAATAGAGGCGACTTTGCACATGAAGTCTTTAATGAATTGGTAAAGTCACTCAAAGTGGACTGTCCAGATCTTATTTTAGGTGCCGGCACAGTCCTCGATGCCCCAACGGCAGCGCTATATATTCAATTAGGAGCAAATTTCATTGTTTCTCCTTCATTCAATATAGAGGTTGCAAAACTCTGCAATAGAAGAGGCATACCGTATTCACCTGGGTGCGGCAGCGTAACAGAGATTTGCAATGCAGCAGAAGTAGGCTGTGACCTGATAAAGGTATTCCCTGCAGGAAGTGTCGGTGGACCCGGCTTTGTAAAGAGCATACTCGCACCATTGCCATGGACAATGCTGATGGTAACAGGCTCTGTTGAGCCAACTGAAGATAATCTGAAAAGTTGGGCGGCTTCAGGAGTTACAGCTGTGGGAATGGGATCAAAACTTTTCCCTAAAGAAGCAATTACATCACAAGATTGGAATAGAATATCATCTTTATGCAAAAATTCACTTGAATATTTTTTGTCAGGAAAGAGATAATTTATACATATCTTGATAATAATTCATATAGTCTCCGGAAGTGACATTTTCAAGCCACTTCCGGTTTTCAATATACCATTTTACTGTCTTTTCAAGTCCTTCTTCAAATTGTAATGAAGGCTGCCAACCAAGTTCATCTCTTAACTTTGAAGAGTCTATGGCATATCTCAAATCGTGTCCTGCCCTATCCTTCACAAAAGTGATAAGACCTATATCTTCATTTTCTTGACGACCAAGGAGTTTATCGGTTATTTTAATTAATAATTTTACTATATCTATATTTTTCCATTCATTAAAACCACCGATATTATAAGTTTGACCTACCCTACCCTTATGAAATAAAAGATCTATTGCTTTTGAGTGATCCTCAACATAAAGCCAATCTCTTACATTTTCTCCAGTACCGTATATAGGAAGAGGTTTTTTATTTCGTATATTATTGATACACAAAGGAATCAATTTTTCAGGAAACTGATAAGGACCGTAATTATTTGAACAATTTGATATAATAATAGGAAAACCATAAGTATCATGAAAAGACCTTACAAAATGGTCACCTGATGCCTTGGAGGCACTGTAAGGACTATGAGGCATATAAGCGGTATTCTCCGTAAAAAAGTCACGACCATAAGGACCTCCTCCACATTCGTTTATAATGCCTGTGCCATTTGGACATGAGAGTTCAAGGGCACCATATACTTCATCTGTTGAAACGTGATAAAAAAGTTTTCCGGAGTATTTTGAAGGTGACTTTTCCCAATATAGTCTTGCTGCCTGCAGTAAAGACAAAGTTCCCATCACGTTGGTTCTTGCAAATGTAAAAGGATCTTTGATTGAACGGTCCACATGACTTTCTGCCGCTAAGTGAATAATGCCGTCTACTTCATTTTCCTCAATTATCCTACACATATCCACAAAATCACAAATATCGGCTTTAATAAAAGAATAGTTAGGAAAATGCTCTATATCTTTAAGATTTTCAAGATTTCCGGCATATGTAAGTTTGTCTACATTTATTATTTTGTAGTCGGAATATTTTTTAACAAAATGTCTTACTACACTGCTACCGATGAATCCTGCCCCACCGGTTACCATTATTGTTCTTTTTTCCATTATTGGTAGGGATTAATATGTTTCAACTTTGGAAAGAACAGGCCATTTTATGTCCTTAGGACTGATAATCCTGTCCTTTTGAGGAATTTTCCAATCTATATTTAAATCAGGGTCGTTAAAAAGAATTCCGCCCTCGCTTTCGGGGTTATAGTATCCGTCACATTTATATCTGAATATGGCTTTTTCTGATAGGACACTGAAACCATGTGCAAAACCTCTTGGAATAAATAGTTGACGGTGATTTTCTCCAGATAATTCAACGGCTATATGCTTTCCAAAAGTGGGACTTCCTTTTCGTATGTCTACAGCAACATCTAACACGGCACCTGCAACTACAGAAACTAATTTAGACTGCGCATATATGCCACGTTGAAAATGCAACCCTCTTATAACTCCGTATGAAGATAAACTTTCATTGTCTTGGACAAATTTTATAGGTGTTACATTTTCATCAAAAACACGTTGAGACCAAGCCTCGAAAAAATATCCCCTATCATCCTTAAAGACAACAGGTTCAATAATTTTAACATCTTCAATGGCTGTAGGGATAATTCTAATCATATTATGGCTATTTATTCAAAGTCTCATCAACTAATTTCATTAAATACAGTCCATACTGATTTTTGAGCATAGGCTCTGCAATTTTTTTCAATTCTGTTGCAGAAATCCAACCGTTACGAAAAGCTATCTCTTCAAGACAGGCAATTTTTAACCCCTGTCTTTTTTCTATTGTTTCAATATATATTGAGGCTTCTGAAAGGGAATCATGTGTACCAGTATCCAACCAAGCAAATCCGCGTGGCAAAGTCTTTACTTTTAATTTTCTATTTTGTAAAAATGCCTGATTTACAGAGGTAATTTCTAATTCGCCACGTTCAGATGGTTTTACTGATTTTGCAATCTCAACCACACTGTTAGGATAGAAATACAAACCGACTACTGCATAATTTGATTTTGGATATTTTGGCTTTTCTTCTATACTCAAACAATTTCCAACAGAGTCAAATTCCGCAACTCCATATCTTTGAGGATCATTTACTCTATATCCGAACACGGTGGCTACACCCTCATCTGCCTTCATTACTGCATCTTCAAGCAACCCGGTGAAATAACTTCCATGAAAGATATTATCACCAAGGACCAAGCAGACACTGTCATTTCCAATGAATTTTTCACCTATTATGAAGGCTTGTGCCAGACCATCAGGTGAAGGTTGCTCCGCAAATTCAAGATGCAAACCAAAATCAGAGCCATCTCCAAGAAGCCTTTTAAATCCAGGTAAATCAGCAGGTGTAGATATTATGAGTATATCCCTAATTCCAGCAAGCATCAGTACAGAAATAGGATAATAAATCATAGGTTTATCATAAACAGGCAGAAGTTGCTTACTTACACCTTTTGTAATAGGGTACAACCTGGTACCTCCGCCTCCAGCAAGAACAATGCCTCTCATATCTGTAATATTCTATAGTCTGCTATCAACTATTTCACGAGGTAAAACTCCTTTAACGTCATATATTACACCGTTACTTTTGATAAAAGATTTTACATCTAAAGACTCAAAAGATTTATGCGATACAGCATAAATAACAGCATCATATTTACTTTCTGGAATGTTCTTAACTACCTCAATGCCATATTCCCGTTTAGACTTTTCTATATCTGCCATAGGATCAAAAACGGTTATATTAGACGTATATTCAAGAAGGGTATGATAAATATCTACAACTTTTGTATTACGAATATCAGGGCAATTCTCTTTGAATGTAAAACCCATTATAAGGATTTTGGCATCCTTGACCAATATCCCTTTCTTATTCATACACTTAATTGTCTGATTAGCGACATAAGCCCCCATACCGTCATTTAGTCTTCTGGCACTACTCATTACCCTTGGCAAGACTCCGTACACCTGGGCTTTTTGGATAAGATAATAAGGATCTACACTTATGCAATGACCGCCTACCAATCCTGGGGACAATTTAATAAAGTTCCATTTGGAAGAAGCAGCCTCTATTACATCGTGAGTATCTATATCCATAGCATTGAATATCTTAGCAAGTTCATTCATAAAGGCAATATTTACGTCTCGCTGAGAATTTTCAATTATTTTTGATGCTTCTGCTACCTTGATTGAAGGAGCTTTATGAGTACCGTTTTTTAATACCGTATTATATACAGCATCGACAATATCTGCTATCTCTGGAGTTGAGCCAGAGGTAACTTTCTTGATATATTCTACTGTATGTTGTTTATCTCCAGGATTAATTCGCTCTGGTGAATACCCAGCATAAAAATCCTTATTGAGTTTAAGACCTGACACTCTTTCAACTACAGGCAGACATTCTTCTTCTGTTACACCAGGATAAACAGTTGATTCATACACAACTATATCACCTTTAGATATTACTTTACCTACTGTATCACTTGCGCCCAATAGAGGCTTCAAATCAGGTCTGTTATTTTCATCTACAGGGGTAGGCACGGCTACAACATAGAAATTACTTTCTCTTATTTCTTCTATATCGCTTGTACATTTTAATCCTCCTGCAAGTGCCGATTGCAATAGTTCGGAGGATATTTCCATGGTATCATCCCTACCTGAATTAAGAGCCTCTACTCTTGTACGATTCATATCGTAGCCAATAGTAGGAAATTTTGTTGAAAATAATCGTGCTAAGGGAAGACCTACATAGCCTAAACCTATTACACATATTCTTATATCTTTCATTGGCTTTAGATATTTTTATTAGTGTATCCTTTATTCATGAGTTGAAAAACGCTCCTCTGCCAATTTCTCCCACTTAGTTCCAGGTTTACCATAATTTGCATAAGGGAAGATACTTATTCCTCCCCTCGGTGTAAATAAACCTGTAACTTCTATATATTTAGGCTCCATGAGTTTTATTAAGTCTTTCATTATCTTGTTTACACAATCTTCATGAAAATCTCCGTGATTGCGAAAACTGAAAAGATATAATTTCAGACTTTTACTTTCAACCATTTTTATATCAGGAACATAACTTATCCTTATTTCCGCATAATCAGGTTGCCCTGTAATCGGGCATAATGAAGTAAATTCAGGGCAATTAAACCTTACCCAGTAATCGTTTTCCTGGTGCCTGTTAACAAAGGTTTCCAATAATTCCGGATTGTAATCAAAGGTATAATCCGTTCTCTTTCCGAGATTTTTCAGGCCCTCTTTTTCTCTTCCTTCTGACATACTTATTCTCCTGCTTCTTTAAGACGCTCTGCATTTTCTGCTATTTGCAATTGGTCTATACATTCCTGTATATCTCCATCCATAAATACAGGGAGATTATACATTGTCCAGTTGATTCTATGATCGGTAACACGGGACTGAGGATAGTTATATGTGCGGATTTTTGCTGAGCGGTCTCCTGTTGACACCATTGTTTTTCGTTTTGCAGCAATGCCATCAAGATATTTTTGATGCTCCATATTGTACAACCTTGTACGGAGTTCTTCTAAGGCTCTATCAAAATTCTTCAACTGTGAACGCTCTTCCTGACACTGAACTACTATACCTGAAGGAATATGTGTTAGACGCACTGCGGAATAGGTAGTGTTCACTCCTTGTCCTCCTGGTCCAGAAGAACAGTAAGTGTCTTTACGTATATCGTTCATATCCAAATCAATATCAAATTCTCCCGCTTCTGGAAATACAGCAACAGAAGCAGCCGAAGTCTGTAAACGTCCTTGAGTCTCAGTCTGTGGTACACGCTGTACACGATGTACTCCTGATTCGTATTTCATAATTCCATATACACCATCGGAATTGGATGATAGTTTGAATACTACTTGTTTGTATCCTCCTGATGCACCAGGGGCTTGATCTGTGATTTCAAGTTTCCAACCTTTCTTTTCTGCAAACTTTGAATACATACGGAAAAGGTCTCCGGCAAAAATAGCCGCTTCGTCACCACCTGCACCGCCACGAATTTCTATCATGGCATTTTTCTCGTCATCTGGATCTGCTGGTATAAGTAAAAGTTTTATATTCTGCTCCATATCAGGGAGAAGAGGCTCTATTGATGCAATCTCTTCTCTTGCCATATCTTTTAATTCGTCATCTTTCTCATTGACTAATATATCTTTGGCAGAAGCAAGATTATTAAGCATTTTTTCATATTCAAGTCCAGCATTAATAATTGGCTGAAGTTCCTTATAGTCCTTATTCAGTTGCACATATCTTTTCATATCGGACATCACTTCAGGAGAAGATAATTGTTCCTGGAGAGCCTTATATTTATCTTGGAGGCTCAACACCTTTTCTAATAATGTATTGTTATTATCAGCCATATTCTATTTTATTGATTTTATATAACAGCGACGTCTCATATATAGTTCGTGTTCATATTTCGACCAAACATTAACTGCACTGTTGTTTTCTATCTGAGGATTTGCTATTGCCCAATGAGTACCGTATTTTATACATCTCTGAGACATAGCACAATGATAAACTGCGGATACACCACTATTTTGCCATTTAGGTACTGCTCCATTAAGCATAAGATCAACCGTATGAAGATCGTGCATAGCTCTCATCAAGTGGAACCAACCGAATGGAAACAACTTTCCCTTAGCCTTTTGCAAAGCTTTAGAAATGGTAGGAAAGGCAATACCGAAAGCAACCAAATGATTATTATTATCTAAAATGATGACGCTAGTCTTGTCATTTAGAAATTTCATAACTGAAGCCGCTTCTTCCTCAACCTCTTCATCTGTAAAAGGAATGAAATTATATACAGAATCTGCAAAACTTTCATTATAAACTTCAAAGAAATGTTTAACCATTTCTTTGTCTTTTTTGAGTTTGTCTATACTACCTTCATGAAGATTATACCTTTCTCTAAGCATCCCTGCTATTCTCGTTACCTTTTCGGGGACACCGTGATCGGAAATCATCTTGTATTGTAACCAATCGCACTCTTTTGTGAAGCCCAATTTTTCTATAAGCTCCGGATAATAGGAATAATTATATATGCAGTTGAATGGAGGTATATTTTCAAAGCCTTCTATGAGCATACCTTGTTTACCAAGAGTGTTGTAGTAGAGAGGTCCATGTATTTCATTCATACCCTGGGACTTAGCCCACTGCTCTGCAACGTTTATCAACAATCTGGCAACTTCTATATCGTTAATTGTGTCAAACCAACCAAACCTTGCCCTTTTTGTACCATATTTTTCATTGTACCTTGGATTTATCATTCCACAGATACGCCCTACTACTTTATCTTTTTCACCGCATAAAAGCACCATCCACATTTTACGCGTGCAATATTTTAAGGAAGCTGTTTTTGTAAGAGCAAATTCTTGTTCCCTATGAAGTGGAGGTACATACTGCTCACAGTCCCGATAAAGTTCATCAGGAAACTTTATGAACATTTGCAGTTCTTTTTTGGTCGTAACTTCGACTACTTTATATTTTTGCATAATAGGCTTCGGTTTTTGTATGACCTGCAAATATACAAAAATTCATTGTTTTTCTAAAGCCCAGCTGCCTTCGCCTCATCCCAAATCTTATTCATTTTCTCCAATGAGATATTATGCAAATCTTCTCCTTTTCTTATAGTCTGTTCTTCAAGGTAAGTAAAACGTCTGCGAAACTTATCACAAGTTCTATTCAATGCAGTATCAGGATTTAGACCATAAAGGCGTGCAGCATTTATTATTGAGAAAAGATAATCTCCCAATTCTTCTTCTGCCCTATAATATGCAGATTTGAACTCTTCTGAAGAATCTTCTGACGGAGCCCCAATCGATTTATCTGCATGACCGTTTTCTTTAGCCATAGCTGAAAACTCAGTTTGTAATTCGCCAAGTTCTTCTTTCACTTTGCTCCATACGTCTTCTTTCTTATCCCAATCAAAACCTACTCCACGTGCCTTGTCCTGCATAGAATAAGCTTTTAGTATAGGTGGAAGAGAATCAGGCACGCCTGAAAGGATACGCTTATTGCCTCCTTTCTCACGTGCCTTAATCATTTCCCAATTATCAGAAACAGCTGCTGCGTCCATCTTACATTTGTCAGAAAAAACATGCGGATGGCGTGAAACCATTTTATCACATAAACAGTTTATCACATCATTAACACTGTACTTTTTCTCTTCTTCTGCAATTTTTGAGTAGAAAACAACATGAAGAAGGACATCTCCTAACTCCTTTTTTATATCATTATCAGACTTTTTCAAAATGGCATCACTCAATTCATACACTTCCTCTATTGTGAGCGGTCTTAATGTATCAATCGTCTGTGCCTTATTCCAAGGACACTCGGAACGTAGCCTGTCCATTATTTCAAGGAGCCTACCAAAACTCTCCTTTTTCTGATTTAATATTTTGCTATCCATTAATTATTGTTTTCCAGCACTTTACGTATAGCCTTGCTCTGTTCTTCATAGCCTGGTTTATTCAAAAGTGCAAACATATTTTTCTTATATGCTTCTACTCCTGGCTGATTGAATGGATTAATACCGAGGGTATATGCACTTATACCGCAAGCAAATTCAAAGAAATAAAACAACAATCCGAGGTTAAACTCATTTATTCTTTCAACACATACCTCTAATTGCGGAACTCCACCATCTATATGTGCGAGTTTGGTTCCTAAACGTGCCATCGCATTACAATGCTCAACTCTTTGACCTGCAAGGTAATTAAGTTGATCCAAGTTCTGGCTATCGGTATCTATAACAACTTTCCTATTACTGTTCTCAATATTGATAACGGTTTCAAACATAAGGCGTGAACCTTCTTGAATAAACTGTCCCATTGAATGTAAATCCGCAGTATTATTTACAGATGCAGGGAAAATACCCTTTCCATCCTTTCCTTCAGATTCTCCGTAAAGTTGTTTCCACCACTCTCCAAAGTATTGAAATTTAGGATTGTATGTTACCATTACTTCAATTGATTTTCCATATTTGGAATATAGAAGATTTCTCATTGCAGCATACATCACGGCAACATTATCTTCACTTCTTTCTGCCAGCACCTTTTCTGCTTCTATGGCTCCTTTCAATAATTCCCTTGCATCAAAACCTGCGACAACTATAGGAAGAAGACCTACTGGAGTAAGAACAGAAAATCTACCTCCGACATTATCGGGTACGATAAATGTCTTATATCCCTTTTGAGATGATAGGGTTTTCAAAGCTCCCTTTGTAGCATCTGTAATTGCAACTATTCGTTCAGCATTATCACTATACTTTTTTTCAATATATTCTTTTACAATTCTGAATGCTACTGCTGGTTCTGTGGTAGTACCAGATTTTGATATAACAATACATGCCACATTACGTTCTTCCATAAGATCTAACAATTCGGCAAGGTATTCTTCTGATAAATTATTTCCAGCAAAAACAACTTCAGGTGAGGTTTTTCCACTTTTCAACATCTTAGAAAAATTATGTGAAAGAGCCTCAATAACACATCTTGCTCCAAGATAAGAACCACCTATGCCTATTGCAATAACAAGATCTACACCTTTTGATTTCCAACTGTCACGTACTTTTTCAAATTCTGTTATAAGTGTTTCCGGAGTACTTGAAGGAAGATGTATCCAACCAAGAAAATCATTGCCTGCCCCTTTTCCACTTTCAAGAACATCAAAAGAGTTTAGAGCCTTATTAACATATTCTTTATATTCTGCATTTTTAACAAAGGAGTTGCATCCTCCTAAATTGACCTTTAACATAATTGTATTTTGATTAGAAATTGAATTATACATAACTATATGAACGGTGCAAATTTACTAAAGATTTTGGTCTTCAGGAATATAAATTATTTCTCCGTTATCCAATTCATACGCTACTCCGACCTTCTTTCCTTTCTTTCCATGACCAGCATCCTGATTTTTGGAAGGAGTATATTTATTTATTTTTTTACCCTCTTTGGTTATAATTACCATATTCTCCTTCCCTGGATTTTTGACTATTGTAAAGTCTTCCTTACTAAACATTTCAGTCATATTGTACCGTGTCACAAGAGCTACCATTAATGCAACGGCAAATACCATTGCGACATCGAACAAATTTCCAACAACGCTCATCGGATCGTTATCTTCATTTTTTCTAAGTATACGGCTTTTCATAATTTAGTTATTTTCTTTATCTGACAGAGCAGCCACAAATTCCAAATCTGACAGTTCTTGTAAATACCATCTCTGCTTTACTTGTTGGGTTATAAAGCCTACTGCACTTGAAAATAAGCCCACAACAGTTGTTGCAAAGGCAACTTGCATATTATACGCCATAGAAGATATATCCCCTGTTGAAAGCCCCACAAGAGCAGGTCCCATAGGAATAAGAGTTCCCATAAGTCCGAGCATAGGACCAAGTTTCGTTAATGACTTTGAAACGTCCAAGTCTTTTTCAGAGGCAAGTTCAAACTCATCTATAAGTCTTCTCACTACTGCTTTATCAGTATGATTAGCAACTATACGTTTCATATATGCCAATGCCAAAGAATTACCTTTTTTGGGAAGTTTATATTCCAACTCTTCAAGATTGTTTCTATTTGTTGTATCAAGTATCTTTTTTACAGCAACATCTATTTTTCTTACATTAAGATATTGTCCAAAAAAAGAACCTGCAAGAATCAAAGCTCTGATAAACAACAATATCAATAATACGACTACAGGCACAAGAAGACCTGTTGAAATCCAAAATAGGACATCTGAAATATAATTCATAATCTAATTCTTATTTAATTTTTTGATTTTCCTTTTTAATAGTTTTTCCTGAATAATAAATCCAATACATCCAAAAGCCGCTAATAAAGCTACCAAACATAGCAAACTTCCAAAATTCACTTCCGAGATACCTTGTACTGCAGTATTTCCATTTACAGTTGAAATAATACCAAGGATTGCCAAAAGACAATTTGAAAAGAACAGCAACTCTGTCCTAAGTTCTTTTTCAGGTATTATCGTGTTGATAACATATACCGTTATTGGTATTATAATAGCCACTGCGGCAGCAAAACTCCACGAAATAAGTTTAAAATTCATTCCTGGAAAAGTAAAAATCAGTATAGTTAAAATACCGAAAAGTACTGGAAATATAGCAATCCCAGGAAAGAATTTAAGACACCTATATATAACTTTCATAGGCATACTTATTTTTTCTCCAACTAATTGTCTGCCAAACAATACACAAAATGACAACTGTAGTATTATATCAATACTCAAAATAACAGCAATGTCTAACATTAGTTTTTGGTTGGAAAGCCAATCCGCTATCTGTGTTTTAGATTGAAGAACAGCAAAACGCCACATCAGCCCTGAAAAAAGGGCAATCACTAAAACATTAACCGCTACAATCCACCATTTATGATAAGTCTGCTTCAACAAAAAATTGAAGCAGACTATAATCATCGAGAAGGTAATGAGAGTTTCCATTAGGATTTATCCTCCAATGTATCCTTACGTTTTTTTCTGACGAATAATGCTATTCCCGTAATGGCAGCAATTACCACAACAAATATTACCACATTACTAATCAGGCGTTTAGTTATGTGAGAGTTTGAAGAGTTCAATTCTTCTTTTTCCATAACTACACCCTTATCAGAGCCTTGCCCTGAAGCAGTACGAGCCTTATCAATGTTTGTGAGATATTTTTCAGAAACTTTCTTATCTACTTTTGAAGAAACAAAATCTCGTAACTTCTCATTATTACAAACAAAACCAGAGCATGATGGTTTAAATTCATCTACCAATTTAGTATGAAGAGATGCCAATTCCGCAATCTGATTATCGGAGGCTTTCCACATACCTTTCCTAATTGTCTCCAACATTACAGCAGTAATTTCTTCAAGGGATGCTGGATTTTCTTTCTTAAAGAACTCATGTATACCGAGATTATATTTGTCCTTTACATATACATCATAAATATCATCCCACAACTCATTGTCTATTGCCTTTGGTTTCATAACATTCCAGGCATAGGTATTTTGCACAAATTCTGCGAACACATTGGCAGAGCCACCTTCTCCTTTCATTTTCTCCTTTATATAGTTAGGATTTAAAATAGTAGTACGGCTCTCTATTCCTATTGCCTCTTTAACCTCCTGCATATGTACATTATTACGGTTGCGATAGTCACTAAGATACGCATCTGGATCTTTTCCTGTAACATTTCTCACTGCAAGATTGAGTCCGCCCATAAATTCATAAACATGATCAAGGCTCAATGCTCCCCATGTATTGCTTTGTCGAGGTTGTACAACAACATCAGTCCTTGTAAGTGCAGCCTCAAATGCAGATTTACGGAACATTTCCCAATTCTTTTCACTGCCATAATAGGCTCCCATATTATTAAGATAAGTATCGGCAATCTCTTTTTCAGTTTCCCATTTGTCTCCGCTCATAACCATGCCCTGTATGCCTGTACCATAGGCACCGTTCATACCTCCGAACACCCTGAAAGTTGACATTTCTCTTGCATCTTTAGGAGTAAACCCTTTATCTAACAAGGTTTTTTCGGTTTCAAGCACACCTTCTGCAACCTGATTTTCATACTTATCATCCTTTGCTGCAGCCGCCATTTCTACAGCACGGCTAATAAGGAAAAGTCTTGATGCCGCAATATCTCTGAGTTGACCAGATGTCTGCACTACAACATCTATTCTTGGACGTCCCAACTCTTCAGAAGGTATAAGTCTTAAATCCGATACCCTTCCAAAAGCGTCCCTAACTGGTTCAACTCCAAGCATATAAAGAACCTGAGCAATTGTAGCACCCTCTGTTTCAATAAATTCACTACTCCACAGAGTATAACTCACCTTTCGTGGGATACTATCATTATGCCGCATACGGTAAGTGTCAATAGTATTCTTTGCCAATCTTACTCCTTTTTCCCATGCAGCCTCCGACGGAGTTGACTCTGCGTTTATCGAATATAGATTACGTCCTGTTGGAATTGAATTAGGGTTTGCAATAGGGTCACCTCCTGCAGACGGTTCAGTATAACCTCCATTCAAGGCATTAACAAGGCTACTTAGTTCAAGTTCAGGACTTTGTTGTAATGCTTTCTTATATTTTTCTATATTTTTTATTGCTCTTTCTATTTCAATTACAGATAAGGCAAACTTGATTTCTTCTTTGGAATATCCTTCATTTTTATTAACATCGCTGCCTCCTGCCATAGCATTTTGTGGCTTGGTCTTTCCCTTTTCAGCCTGCATCTTCATCATAGCTTCCATCATCTCCTTCCCCTTCTTTCCATGTAAAGACATCATAGCTTTCATTCCGCCCTTTCCCTTCATCGCTTTCATCATAGACATCATGGACATCATGCCACCTTTACCCTTCATTGCTTTCATCGCTTTCATCATTGCCATCATGCCACCTTTGCCCTTCATTTCTTTCATCGCCTTCATCATTGCATCCATTCCTGAAGCATCTGACGATTTATATCCTGTAGAGGAAGCCATCATCATTGCCATCATCCCTGTTGGAGCATTACGCGATTCTTCAATTTTATGAGCCTTTGTCAATTCTTCGAGAGAAACTCCTGCTACCTTGCATACGAAGGCATCATCTGCCAATGCTGGATTGTCATACAACCTTTTAACTATATCCTTTGCTGGATTTAGATAATGTTTAGCAAAAAGAGAACGATGTTCAGAAAAACTGTTGTCCGCACGTCCACGTATCTTATCCAATGCCAATAAACTATATGCAATAGGCTCTGTACTCATAGCATATACACTACTACGAATTCGGTCCGGTTCATATGGAACACCCATTGTATATAATTTGCCAGTCACATTTTCCTCAGCCATTTCTTCGACAAAATTTTCAATACGAGTAATTTCATCCGAGGTATAAGGGGTTCTAACAAGACTGTCTAAACCCAATTCCCTATGAATACCCATAGAAACAGTCAAAGTTTTTACAGATATAGAAGCCTTATCCAAAGCAGCCTTGTCAGACTTACTCAAAGTTCTATTTTCTTTTTCTATATCCTTAGATAACTCATTATATACCTTTATCTTATTTAATATAGGCTTATAGACATCACTAACCCCACTTTCCATAAAAGGAGGAGTAAGATATGATTGCAATCCAGCATAAGAACGTCTCTTTGCTATTACACCTTCACCAACATTTGAAATAGTATATATATAAAAATGAGGAATGTCTCCAACAAGTATATCAGGCCAATCCAAAGAACTAAGAGCCACTTGCTTTCTTGGAGTAAATTCCAAACTTCCATGAGTGCCTATATGTATAATAGCATCTGCACCAAACTCATATCTTGCCCAAAGATAGGCTGCTATATATGGGTAAGGAGGGAGGGCGTCTGTTCCATGCACCATCTTAAAGGAATTCTTTCCACCACCTGCAGGAGGCTGTGGCAATAGTACTATGTTACCGAGTTTTACACGCGAAAGTGCAAGATAACCGTCATCAGTACTCATATACTTTCCTGGGAAATCTCCATTTTCTGCAACCACTTGCTCACGCATTTCTTTGCGTAGTGCTTTTTCTGACCAATTTTCATATTCAGAAGATGAAATCAGTTCTGGCTTTCCTGTCTTTATAAAATTGGCAATAGAGCCTTCAGCATATCCTCCGAAAATTGCACCTTGTGCCTGAATCAGTTTTTCCAAACCTTCAGAACTGTCAGGCAGACCTGCGACATTGTATCCTTCTGACTTAAGTCTTTTCAATAAATTATATAGGGATGGTGCGACCTCCATTCCACCTGCCACCATTTTATTAAGTCCAGGTCCCTTAAAATAATATATTGCGATTTTTTTATCGACATTCGACTTTCGTTTCAATTCAAGATAACGTTGAATGTTACTTACAAAACTCTCCAACCTCTCTGGCATTGCATACACCTCAGGAAGTCCCTCTTTATCAATGCGGTGTCCGAACAAAACATATGACCTCAAAGCACCATCTATTTCAGGAGTAGCGATGCTTTGAGAAAGAAAGCCTCCACTCATACCCATTTTATCGGCTTCCCACTCTTCCTTGCTGCGATTTACATTCAAAGGGCAGATAAGAGGAATATTCATCTTGGTTAAATATTCCACAAATTTATCACCTAACCTGCCATGAGCCATATTAATAACGATAGAAGGCATTATACTATCAATATTATGCATTTCGATAGCCCTATGCACAGACCTTATTGGATAAACCACATCACCTTTTGCTTCCAAAGCCCTTATAAGGTCATCTGGATTACCCATTGCACCTGTAACCACGACTCTTGGTGCATTATCTTTTAAAAGCCCGTTTTTAGATAAAAAGGCATTATATTCAGAAACCGAAGAAAACTCCAAAGACTCTTTATCCTTATCTTTAATATCAGGGTGATAAATAAGCCCTTGAAAAGATTTAACGGGTGATTGAGGCTCTTGGGCAAAAATATGCTTTTTGTCTATATGTTTTCTTATATAGAGAAGCATATTTTTATAATTTTTCCTTCCACCTTCGTATAGATAACTTTTAAGCACGGATTCGGTCAAAGAATCAACAGACACTATATCATTTGCCGGATTAGTAGCTGTAATACTCAAAACAGGAACTTTTTCTGAAAGAGAAATCAATTGCTGCCTCTGTTCTTCGGTAATTCTTAGCCCCATTGCATCAATAATCACCATGTCAGAGCCTGAAAGTTTATCTAACTCGTCCTGTGAATAATGTTTTATTTTGATGAATGGATTATCGTTGGCTTTTGATATTTGCCCGAGACTTATTACCTGATAATGTACAAAAGAGACTTTAGTCGGGCTGAAATACCTTTCCCAGACAAGAAACAGTCCTAATACAAGAACATGTATTGCCGCGATTATAAGTAAGAAATGTTTTTTTGAAATTCGTTTCATATAGTTAAAAATGATTTTACAGCTTAAACATATCCGCTATATTTATCTTCAAGGAAAAAAGAAAACTTCTTCCGGCATTAGGTAATTGCAAGGACAAATCTTTAGCCTTATCCTTATAATTAAACAAATTGTCTGCTCCCATACTCATAGATACCCCATATGGAAAATCTACCGAGAAATTTGCAGTGGCGATAAAACGCGAAGGGTAGTTTACGGGTTCAAATATACCTAATTTATTTTTATCATACCTGTCTATAGAAGACCCCCATTTTCCATGCATAGAAGTAGACAGGCGTACTCTACCAACCCTCTTACTATATATGTAACTAAATGTCAGATTATGAGGACGGACATAAGATATATTTTTACCTTCAAGTTCTTTGTGATCATTAATATAGGAATATGAACCAGTCAAAGTCAATCCATTTAAAATTTTTGCCTTAATAATAGATTCAACCCCTGTAGAGCGTCCAAACTTAGCATTAACATAATGCAACCCGTCTCGTCCATCCAAATTTCCCATATAATAAGCAATTTGATTATAGAACATATTATGAAAAGCTGAAACAGAACAAGTTATAGCCCCTTTGGTAAATTCAACAGAAAGAAGGAATTGATTACTTTTTTCTGGTTTAAGATTTTTATTGCCATAAATCATAAATATTCCAGCCATATCAAATTCCTGATATAACTCTTTAAGAGATGGAGAACGAAAGCCTCTCGAATATCCAGCCCTGAAAGTAAGCAAGCTGCTTGGTCTATACATCAAAGTAAACTTAGGAGTTAGATTCCATTTATATACATCATGATAATCTGCACGAAGTCCTGCCACTAAAGTCAAGGTCTTAAAGAAAGTCAATTCATCTTTTAAAAACGCAGCAGATTCAAAAACTTTATTATTACCATTATCCTTAAACATATAATGCTTAAGATTTTCATGCTTTAGTTCAATCCCAGCAGCAAAATTCTGCCAACTGTTCTTAAACGAATAATCAAGTCTAAGAGTCTGATTTATATCACGATAAGTAGTTTTTGTATAACCAGCCTCAACAAATTCTTTATCTTTTTTATAATTATCAAAGATATATGATAGAGCTATATTGTTTTTATCATTAATAATATAACTCAAACTCGGAACTATCGTATAATCTGAAAAAATATCATGATGTTTCTGAATATTCTTGATATCATATTTATTTCTATAATAAGTTCCCTTAAGTTCGGCTTTAAAGCGTTCATTTACATTATATCTTAATTTCTGTGAAAAGTTCCACATCTTACCTCCGTAAATAGGAGCGGTTTCCTTTCCTTCGCCATCAGAAATTTCGTAAGATTTACGACCTCTGCGTGTCAATGTCGTAAGCGAAGAGAATGAAGAAGTCCTACATCCGGCACTTATTGTGGCACTATTACCGTTATGTCCGTCACTATGTCCGAAATATCTTTCTGATATTTGTGCAATAAACGGACGGTTAGCTTTCTTTGTTATTATATTTATAACTCCCCCGAGAGCATTGGAGCCGTAAATTGTAGCCTGAGCCCCCCTTATTATCTCAATTCTCTCAACATTATCTACATTCAAACGAGAAAAATCCACATTGTGATCAGCTCCCTCCCCGCTTATTCTCTCTCCATCCACTAAAAACAATACATATTCTCCCCCCATTCCCTGGTATGAAATTTCAGGCACCCAACTCATATTGTTAAGACATATATTAAGTCCAGGTATTTCATATTGCAACAAGTCCTCCATACTTGCCGGGTTTAAAGCTTCTATTTCTCCAGATGTTATAATTTTAGTCGGAATTGGTACATCTTTAAGAGTCCGTTCCTCCCTCGTACCAATTACCACTATTTCATCTAATTGATTTTTTGAAGTCTCCATTTTTACCCTTACAGGAATGGAATAATCCTTAGAGAGAAGTTTAACCTCAACACTCTTATACCCGATACAGGAAACTTTTAATATTATATCTTTACTTTCTCTCAATTTCAATTTAAATTCTCCATGACTGTCAGTTCCTACACCTATCGTGGTATTCTTAACAAATACACCAGCCCCTGCTATAGGAGAATCGTCTGTGTCTGTTACTATGCCTGTTATCTCGTAATTATAACTACCCAATTGCTTATTTTCTGCAAAAACGGTGGTTGCAAGAACCACCGTCATAATTACAGCAGACAGATTTATAAAAATCTTCATACCAAATCTATCTTAATTTATTTATTCTCAACGGGTAAAATCTCAAACTTACAAAAATCCTTCTTCCCTTCTGCATTTCTGTAGTCAGTAAACTTAAGTTTGAATATAGAGCCATCTTTACACTTAATGACAAACACATTATCATTAAGTTCATAATTATACTGACCATGAGTAGCTCCAGGAGAAACTGTCTTTTTAAGCCATGTAGAAAGAAGTGGGTTTCTTGTAATAGATGAAGCATAACCTATAGGACCACCGCTCATCATATTACTCAAGTCAACTGCAAAAGAGACATGTTTAGAAAAATCTGACTTAATTTCTTCATCCTTCTTATAGCCAGAATCAGGTATAGGGGCTGTTTTCAAATCTTTAGAATTTGTCATTGCCACCTCGCAGCCATTAGTACGGATACCATTTCTATTTATAGATATAGTCCAATTTATCTTTACATCAGCAAGAGAACCTTTAGCCGGTTCTTTACGCACAAGCTTATAAGTATGAGATTGCATGTCTACGTTATAATACAACCATTCAGTAAAATCTCTATGAGTTTCACTCTTATGCGTCTTCAAATCAACATAGGTCCACATACCGGCATTAGGTAAACCACCCATATCTATTAATACAGGCGAATTCTTATCAGTACGCCCTTGATCATTAATATTTCTCTGTTCTGTCTTATTACAAGACACAAGTCCCATTGCAGCAGCAACCAAAACTGCCATTAAATAACTTTTATTCATAAGTATTTCAAAAAATTTTTCGCAAATGTATATGAAATTCATTTTATTTGGAATCACTATAAATTGGTATAATACGATTTAATAATAAGGTATTATCTGGTAAAGAAATATTATATTTGTAAAAAATTAATCTAACTTCTATACAATAATTAAAATTTTATAAAGATGAGAAGAATTATTAAATTAATAGCAATAACACTTGCCATTGCAACTACATTCAATGTTCAGGCAAAGGGGAATAAAATTGCGATAGCCGCACATAGAGGTTTTTGGAACTGCGAAGATGCCGGTTTTGCACAAAATTCAATAGCTTCTTTGCGTGAAGCTCAAAGAAATGGTTTTTGGGGAAGTGAAATTGACGTACACCTTACAAAGGACGATCATATTGTAGTAAACCACGACCAAGCAATAAACGGTGTAGACATACATTCCAATCCATTTTCTGTAGTAAGAGAACAGAAATTAGCAAATGGAGAAACTATACCAACATTGGATGAATATCTCATACAGACAGAAAAAAGCAAGACAACTAAACTTGTACTTGAAATCAAGATGCAAGGCTCAAAAGAGAGAGATGAACAACTTACACAAATGAGTATAGATGCATTGAAAGCCCACGGGCTTTATAATCCTGAAAGAGTAATGTTTATCTCATTCTCTATTTATGCATGCGAATATATTGCAAAAAATGCTCCTGAATTTACAAACCAATATTTAAGTGGAAATTTAAGTCCGAAGGAACTTAAAGACAAAGGAATTAATGGATTAGACTACCATTACCTGGTACTTTTTATACACCCTAAATGGGTAAAACAGGCACATGAGTTAGGAATGAGTGTAAATGTATGGACTGTAAATAAAAGAAGATTTATTAAAAAATGTATCAAACTCGGAGTAGACTGTATCACAACAAACGACCCTTTGTTAACAAGAGAACTGCTCGGGGAAAGAGAACAAAAATTGAAGTAAAATATATTTAATACTTGTAAAAATAAGTCGCCCAAATGAGCGGCTTATTTTTATTTACTACCAACAAATAAGGATTGTATTAATTTTCCTTTATTAATAAATTTGCCAACTTTTTTAGTGATACGCCTATTTCTTACCTGTACACTGCATATCAGCAAATCAAAATGGATTATAAAAAAATTTCAGGACAAATTGCAATTGTCTTACTGTCAGTATTGTTATTTACCGTCAAGACAGTAAATGGTATGAATTCAACACCTGTTGCTTTGCCAAAAACAGGCAATTATACATATGGCAGAATTATAGATAGGGAAACAAAAGAACCTATTGCTGGAGTTATCATATATCTTGAAGGGAACAATATCTATAGTGCCACAAGCGACAACGAGGGCTATTATGTCCTCAAACTTCCAAAAGATGGTGGAAAGGTCACCTATTCATGCTTAGGGTATGAAACACGAACAGCGGCAATTAAGTACCGTCAAATGAATAATATCGAAATGAGCCGCTCGATGGAAAGTATTAACGAAGTTATTGTTACTGGCTATAATTCGGTTAGGAAAGAAAGTTTTACTGGAAATTCTATAAGGATAAGCAAAAAGGCTCTTTTAAATGCAAACCCAGATAACCTAATATCAGCAATACAGGTATTTGACCCCTCATTCCGTATCATTGAAGATATTTCTTCAGGTTCCGACCCCAACAAAATGCCCAAATTTGTAATGAGAGGCCTTACAGGAATAGGAGAAACTGTTCTTGAAAAAAATGCAGCTTCTGCCATATCAAGAGAAGTACTCAGTGGAAATTCCAATCTGCCAATATTTATTTTAGATGGTTTTGAAGTAGATGTTGAAAAAATATATGATCTTGATATAAATAGTATTCACAGTATAAATATTCTTAAAGATGCAGCAGCCACAGCCGTTTATGGTTCACGAGCCGCCAACGGTGTGATTGTAATAGAAAGACGGGCCCCTGAAGCTGGGAAAATACGTGCAAGTTATTCTGGTATGATGACAGTAGAAATACCGGACCTGAGTTCATACAATCTGATGAATGCAGCGGAAAAAGTTGAAGCAGAACGTCTTGCAGGTTTATACGATAGTAAATTTCCCGAAATTGATCCATATAATAACAACTATTACAGCCGACTTAACAATGTCATTACAGGAGTAGATACATATTGGCCAGCACAAGGTTTGAGGACAAGTATTGATCAAAAACATTCTGTGTTCATTGATGGAGGAGAAAATGATGTACGTTGGGGAATCGATCTTAGTTATAGAGGAAATAAGGGGGTGATGAAACAGTCTTTCAGAAACACAACACGAGGAGGCTTCTACATAGATTACCGTATAAAAGGGCTTCAGATACGCAATAAAGCCTCTTATACACATAATAAAAGTGCAAGCGTCCCTTTCAATACATTCGCTAACTACACACACCTTCTCCCATATATGAAATTATATGACGAATCAGGTCGATATGTAAGAAAACTCGAAACATTCGGAGGATATAGGGGAACACTTGTCAACCCTTTATATGAGATGGAGTTCTACAAAAGTTTCGATAACGAGACATATGATGAATTTGCAGATAACCTAAGTCTAAATTGGTATATAACAAAAGGACTTAGATTAAAAGGATATTTTTCTTCTCTTTTGAGAACAAATACTATGCAGAGATATAAAGACCCAGCATCTGCAAGTTACTCATCAAATTCTGGAGCGATAAATGGAGAAAAAACAGAAAGACTGTCGAAACGTAGTATTCTTGATGGCGGTATATCATTGATATACAATAGACAATTAAAAAAGCACTATATTAATCTATGCCTTTCTACCAACATCAGACAAACAAGTCTAAGTGCCTCAAGCATAATATTCCAAGGCTTTCCAGGAGGTAATTTGGTATCACCAAATTATGCTGCTAAAGTATATGGCAAGCCTTCTTATGCAGATAACAAGGTAAGACTTGCAGGCTCTCTTCTGACAGCAAATTACTCATATAAAGACATATACCTTGCAGATATTACAGGAAGGATAGACGGCTCATCAGAATTTGGGTCCAATAAAAAATGGTCTACATTCTATGCAGTAGGTGCAGGCATAAATGTTCACAAATATCAATTTCTCAAAGACAATAAAATCATTTCTACCCTTAAAATAAGGGGATCTTATGGACTAACAGGAAAAACCAACTTCTCTCTGTATGCTGCAAAAGATATGTATGAATTACAAGCTGATAGTTGGTATCCTACAGGTTATGGCGTTTTTTTATATCAAAAAGGCAATCCTAATCTTAAATGGGAAAGAAAGTACACTTTGGATGGCGGATTTGAATTAGGTCTATTAAGAGATGATATTTATATGCGAATTTCAGGGTATTCAGAAAGGACCATCGACCTTATATCCGATTACACATTACCTTCTTCATCTGGTTTCACCTCATACAAAGACAATATGGGGAAAGTTATGAATAAAGGTATAGAATTGGATTTAAGGGTAAAATTATACTCAGATAAAAATTGGCTTCTTCAGTTACACGGCAATTTTGCAAGCAACAGGAACACTATTTTGGAAATTTCTCAGGCAATGAAAGATTATAATAAGAGGATTGAGGAGATATTTTCAAAGTTCAAACCTGGTTTATCAGGAAATTCAAATTTTGCAAAGACATATATGAAATATTATGAAGGCGCCTCACTTACATCTATTTATGGGATGAGATCTTTAGGTATAAGCCCTTCAAATGGAAAAGAAATATACCTCAAAAAAGACGGTACCGCGACTGACAAATGGTCGGCTGAAGAATGGTCAGTAATAGGAGATGCTGCACCTAAGGGGCAAGGAGCATTTGGATTTACACTTGCGTACAAACAATTTTCTCTTTTCACATCATTTATGTACACATTCGGAGGAGATGCCTACAACAACACCTTGGTGTCTTATGTAGAAAATGTTGATATAAAAAATTCAAATGTAGACAGAAGAGTACTTTGGGATAGATGGAAAAAACCTGGGGATGTTACTGTAATGAAAGATATTAAAGACAGAAACAAAACCACCGGTGCTTCTTCTCGCTTTGTTCAGAGAAACAACACATTACGATTCAACTCCTTAACGTTAAACTATTCAATTCCTAAAAAATTAACAGAAAAAATGCACTTAGTAGGGATGAGGTTCTCTCTATCAATGAACGACTTGATGTATTTATCAACAATCAGGCGAGAAAGAGGGCTTGACTACCCGTATTCCAAGACCTTTAATTTTTCTGTCAATGTAATATTTTAACGTCTGAATCATATTATGAGAAACAAAATATTTATAATTATTCTTTTGATATCTATGGTATCGTGTGAAAAATGGTTAAACATTCCACCTGACAGCGCTATCGCAGACGATGAACTTTTTTCCACAGGATATGGATTTAGAAACTCATTAAATGGAATATATCTTAATATTGCCTCTGACAAATTGTATGGCAGAGAGTTAAGTTGGGGGTTTTTAAGTGCAATATCCCAGCAATACATTCAGACAGATGACATTGATACTCCTTTATATCAGGATGCTGCTGAATTAAAATACAATACCATAAGTACTGAACCAATTGTGGAAGATATATGGAAAAGTTCCTATAAGGTGATTGCAAATATTAACAAACTTTTAAATGAAACAGAAGAGGCAGATAATTCAAAATTTAAATTTGGTAAAGAAGAAAAAGAACTAATAAAGGCAGAGGCTTTAGGATTGAGAGCGATGTTACATTTTGATTTGCTGAGGCTCTTTGCACCCTCACCTGCGGATAATCCAGAAGGAGAATATATACCATATAAGAAGAATTATTTTAAAAACCTTGATAAGAAGTTGAGTGTCAATGAGTTTTTAGACAATGTAATTGGAGATTTAAATGAAGCTGAAAAAACGATTTCCAAATTTGACAATAAGATTCATCCAACGGCTATGTACTCCTCCGGGATGCCAAATGCAACTGCCAAATGGAGTACACAATATAGATTTTCTTCATCTAACTATATAGATGATATGGGGTTATTTTTCTGGTTCAGGGGATTCAGAATGAATATAATGTCTATAATAGGTTTAAAGGCAAGAGTATATATGTATGCCGGGCCTAAATTCTATTCGCAAGCAGTTGCCAGCGCAAGTGAATTATATAATGTCTACTATAAGCAGAAACATTGGATTGGCTTTACCGAAGAAAAATTTATAAATGCAAATATAGATGCAAGATTTACAAAATTATCGACAGGCATTTTAATGGGACTTCACAAAGACAAACTTGCTCAAGATTATAGTACAGAAGTATGGCGTTCTGCAACCAATACTGTACGTTTGCCTCTGGCAAATATTGATGAGTTATTTGCCTCAGACAACACTGGTACATATTCAGACCTTAGGTTTACACATCTCATAGGAAGGACTAATGAAACAGAATCCAAGTATTATAGTTTAAAATATCAAGAGTCACAAGACAAAGATGTAAATGCAGTAGAATGTTCCACAATTCCTATAATAAGGCTTAGTGAAATATCTCAAATTTTAGCAGAAATAAGTGCATACAATGGCAATATAGATGAGGGAATTAAATATCTCACAGAATTGAGAGAAGCAAGAGGAGCAAGGAGGAGTCTTAAATTAACAGTAAAGACCAAAGAAGAACTTATGAACGAAATCTTACAAGATATAAGAAAAGAGAGTATAGGAGAAGGTAGGCTATTTTTTGAATATAAACGCTTGAATATAAAAAAGATAAAAGATTCCGCCACGGGTAAAGATAAAGATATGACAGGCTCCTATGTACTACCTATTCCTGCAAGTGAAACAATTTAATATAATTTCTGTTATGAAAAATCTTAACATATCAGTTGCCATAATTGCTTCTTTATTTATGTTTACATGCTGCAAAGAAGATTCGATAAAAACATATAATGGAGAAAATTATGTCCATTTCACTTATATGAAAGACAGAAGTGAGCAGAAAATAGAATTTAATTTTGCCTATGATGCTCCTCTAAAAATAGAATGTGAAGTGTATTCCAAAATTTCACTTTGGGGATATTTACTTAAAGAGGATACAACGATTGAAGTTTTAACTGACCCGGCAAAAACTACTGCAATCCCTGGAAAAGACTATATAATTTCAAACGATAATATATTTCATAAAGGAGTACCAGAAGATAAATTCAAAATAATAGTCAGACGAAATGAGAAACTTCTCAACACTGACTACACAATAAGAATTAGGCTTGAGAGTATCGGAGACTGCATAATTGAGCCAGAGGAATATCGTTATTCTACAATACACATAATAGATAAAGTATCAAAACCTTCGTGGTGGAAACAAAGTATAGCGTCAAATCTGGGTAAATACTCTGATATAAAATATAGAGTATTCATAATATATATGAAAGGCAAAATATTGAAAGATCTAAGAAAATACAGCGGTATTCAATTCAAAAAAGAAATAGACTCATTCAAAAAATGGTGGAAACAAGAATGGGAAAAAGGCAATTATAAATATTATGCAGAAGACGGAAACACACCACTTTATGAAACAATCAAATAGGAGATTAAAGTTATGAACTGCAGACAGTTTCCATATTTTATAATAACAATCTTTTCCCTTATCCTAAGTGGCTGCTACAAAGACAAGGGACATTACAAATATATACATTCTCCTAAGGTAGATTTTGAAAACATATCTACTGTAAATTATTCATTCCTTGCCTACGAGCCATTTGAAATAGATGCTCCTATAAAATTTTCTGAAAAACAGAACAATATTGAAGAAAACTACAATATAGAATGGTTCTTGAATAAAAAACTAATATACACAGGCTATCATCTAAAATATGAAATAGATCAAGCAGGTACCTATGAACTTATTTTAAGGGTAAAAAACAAAAATACAGGAGAAATTTTCATTAGCAAACAACCTCTTTCAATTAGGATAAATAATAGTTTTGAATGGGGATGGATGGTTCTCTCTGATATGGGCGATGGGAAATCTTCCCTTTCCTTTATTACCCCTGCAATGAGAAGTTATCATCATATAGAAAAAACGATCGAAGGAGGGCTTGGAACTGGACCTAAAAATATATTCTACTACTATGTATTAGGAAGTATTCCTGGAGAATACGTTACAGGTCTTCCAAAAATATTAATAAACCAGAGTAGCGGTTCTATTACTTTGGATGGAAATTCTTTACAAAAAGATATGTCACTCTCTGATGAGTTCGAGAATGGCAAAGAACCAGAAAATTTAAATATGTCCGCTTTTGCTTTCAAAAATATATACTACATAATTTTTGATACAAAAGGGAATGGATTTATTAGAGGAGTAGGAGTAGAGAATAAGAAAATCCCCTATTATGGGAAATACTCTGCAAACCCTTTTGAACTCGAAGGCGGTGGAAAAATAGGTTGCGTATCCACCTTTAACAATGTAAGTTTCCATTGCTTCAACGAAAAGAACTGCCTTATTTATGATAGCGTAAACGGAAGATTCATAAGTATTATTCCTCCAAGAAGCTACTATAAACCAATGCCGGAAATCGTATATTTAAGAACATACGACCAAAAACTTAATATTCCTTCCGAAGTATTAAAAGTAGATAATATGGGCATTAATACAAAATGCCTTGCAATTGGGGCATACGAGAATGTGGATATAGAAGGGAAATTTCACGCAATAAAAACATGGACAAAATATGTTTCATTAATAGATGTTAATGGTATTGGAGACTATATGATACACGAATTTTCAGTCAGGAAAATCGAAAGCAAATCTCATCTCATCACAGATACCGACCAATATAAGTTCAGCGGTGCAGGAGAGATAAAGCCAGAAAGTATAGTAAAAATGTCTTCTAACTTTGCAAAGAACCCTTATTTCTATTTCACAGACGGTGACAAAAACTTATATGTATACAGTATACAATTAAGACGTCATACCCTCCTGTATAAAGGAACAAGTAAAATCAATTTTATTGGAGCAAGTCCTATAACAAGCGAATTTGCCGAATACGGAGGACATAGTACAGAACCTAATTATAAATTGGCAGTAGCACAAGAAAACGGAGAAATTGTAATTATAGATGTAAGTAAAAAAGTTGTAGAAAATCTATTTGAAGGCATTAATAGGACAACAGTAATAAAAACATTTACAAATTTCGGAAATGTTAAAGGTATTGTATGGTGTACTAATTGGCAAGGAGAATATTGATTTATAAATCATTACATAAATTATTAATTATATGAAAAAGATTTTTTATTTATTAGCAGCAATTACTATGATAATGCTCATAGGCTGCAAGAAAGAAAATGCTGTAAGTGATATTCCTTCAGTTGGAAATATCGCAATCAACTCTACAATGAAGGTGTATTCACACGGGCTTCAAGGTTGGATTAAAAGCGATACAGTAGGTGTTTATGTACTTTCAGACGGTCTTCCTCAGGAAAACGTAATGTATGTTCCATCTCAAACAGCAACAGGACAAGAAAAAAGAGGTTACATAATGTATGACAAGAGTAAACCTATAAGTAAGGACATACTTCTTACACCATTAAAAAAAGAAATCTGCTTTAAGGCAGGTAAGCACCAAATTTTTGCTTACACCCCTGCAAGCAAAGAGTCCAAGGATTATAAAAATGTTGCTCTGCCAGACATCTCTGTTCAAGAGCCAAGTGCAAAAGAATTTACTCCTTTACGTAAATATGGTTTCTATTATACCTCAACTACTATAGGCAAATACTCATCTGCAGCAGTGGCGCTCGGAGATATGAAACCTCTTTTTTCACAGATCACTCTTCCTCCAGTAGCAGGTCCTGATGAATTAATTGACAAACAGATTACAAAACTCACAATCAAAGCAGATAAACCAATAGCATACAAAAGAGGGGCTGTAATCGACCTTTCAACCTTGAAAATAAAAGGAGAAGGCGTAAATAGCATTGAGTTCAAAATGAACGGAAAGGTAGTAAAAAATAGACGTGGTGGTTCATTATTAGGTATGATGCCTATCTTCATTATGGTTGCAGTTCCTTATGAAGTAGCAAAAGACATGGAATTTGAGTTTATTTTCACGATTGACGGAAAAGATTATTCTACAAAAGGTAAAAATAATTCAAAGATGCCTAATCAGGGAAATAACCTAGCTATAATTAGTAATCCAATACAATAAGAGAATACTAAAAATTAAGATAATTTTTGTAACTTTGAGGCTTGCCTACATTTAAGGCATAACTCAAAGTTACATTTTTTATATAAAACGAAAAGGAACATGAGATTTCTATTTTCATTTATCTTCATTTCATTAATTACATTATCGGTCCACGCTGCACCGAAGGGAAGTCCATCGAAAGTAAAAGATAAGGACAATAAAACCGAAGAAAAGGCAGATACTGCCAAAACAGACAAAAAAGACGTTCTTAAGAAATATACTGAAGTTATAACAGACAAGGTAAAAACTTCAAAAGGTTTTTTAACCATACATTATGACGACGGAAAATATTATATGGAAATTTCCGACTCCATAATGGGACGAGATGTAATGGTAGTCAACAGGATTGTAAAAGCCCCAGCTGATAGGCAGAAACGCAAAGTAGGTTATCCTGGAGACCATATCAATGATGAGGTAATAAGGTTTGAAAAAGGCAAGGGAGATAAGGTCTTCGTAAGGCAGATTTCCTATTACGAACACTCTTCCGACACCTTAGGTTTGTACAAGGCTGTAAAAAATTCAAACATACAACCTATCGTTGCCACCTTCAATTTGAAAACTAAAAGAACTGAAGGAAAGAATACCGATTATGTAATAGACATAACAGATTATATCAATAGGGACAATGAACTTTTCTCTTTTGATAGTAATTCAAAAGATACATTCGGCGTAGGAGGAGAGATAAGCGACGCAAGTTATATTGATACAATAAAGGCATATCCTACAAATATAGAAATGCGTACTGTAAAGACATTTACTCGACGCAAATCTTCTTCCCCAATGAGTGGGCTTTTCGCTCTTCTTTTTGGTAATCCTGCTAACACTCCACTGACATACGAGTTAAACAGTTCCCTTATTCTACTTCCTAAAGAGCCAATGAAGGCAAGATATTTTGACCCGAGAGTGGGCTACTTTGCAGTAGGTTACACAGACTTTGATACCAATCCTCATGGGATTTACAGAAAAGCTATGATAACAAGATGGAGACTTGAGCCTAAACCAGAAGATAGGGAAAAGTATCTTAGAGGAGAATTGGTAGAGCCAGCGAAGCCTATTGTTATATACATAGATCCAGCAACCCCAAAGAAATGGGTACCGTACCTCATACAAGGAGTTAATGACTGGCAAGTAGCCTTTGAACAAGCTGGCTTCAAAAATGCCATTATTGCTAAAGAGGCTCCTGTAAATGATCCTGATTGGAGTCTGGAGGATGCAAGACATTCAGCCATCGTATATAAACCTTCTGATATTCCGAATGCAAGTGGTCCGCACATACATGACCCAAGAAGCGGTGAAATTATAGAAACCCATATTAACTGGTATCACAATGTAATGCAGTTACTCTACGATTGGTACACTGTACAAGCAGGTGCCATTGATCCAGGAGCAAGAAAACCTCAATTTGACGATGAACTTATGGGGCAGTTGGTTCGCTTTGTATCTTCACATGAAGTCGGTCATACTTTAGGACTTCGTCACAACTTTGGTTCTTCTCACACAGTTCCTGTAGAAAAACTTAGAGACAAGGCATGGGTAGAAGCCAATGGACATACTCCATCTATTATGGACTATGCTCGTTTCAACTATGTAGCACAACCAGAAGACAGCATTTCTCGTAAGGGTATCTTCCCAAGAATAGGAATGTACGATAAGTGGGCTATAGAATGGGGCTATCGTTGGATGCCAGAATATAAGACTGCAGATGCTGAAAGGCCTCATCTTAATCAATGGGTAGTTGAAAAACTCAATCAAGATAAACGCTATACATTCGGAACAGAGGATGATATGAATGATCCTCGTAATCAGTACGAAGATCTTGGCGACAACGCAATGCTTGCAAGCACATACGGTATCAAAAACCTCAAGCGTATTGTACCTGAAATACTTAATTGGACAAGAGAGCCTAACAGATCATACAATAAGGCAAGTAATATGTTCGGTAGTGTATTAAATCAGTTCCATCTATATATGGTTCATGTAACCACAAATGTAGCAGGTGTTTACAGCAATCACCTTACAGTAGAGCAAACTAATGTTAAGGCAAAGGAATATGTACCTCACGATATTCAGAAGGAAGCCGTAGCATTCTTAAACAGAGAACTGTTCACTTATCCGTCATGGCTCAGAGATACCACTCTTGAAAGCCGCACTGGCATCAACTCAGAACCGGGAATATTCTCCATTCAGTCAAGCATCCTGCAAAAACTGTTAGACAGATATACATTTGATAAGATGATTGACAACGAGTTGCAAAATGGTAAAAAGGCATATACTGTTGATGAACTTTTCAATGACATTGACCCTTATATCTGGGTTAATTTGAATAAGAATAAAGCTACAAGTCATGATAGCAGACTCCTTCAGAAAGCATATGTCAATGCACTTGTCGCAATGCTTGACAAGCCAAAAGACAATAATAGCAGAATCAGAATACAATATATAGGAAATACTGAAGCATCTGCTATTGCAAGAGGTAAGCTTATGAAAATAAGGAAGAAGATAGTAAGAGAAAAGCGTAGAAGCAGCGGCATCAATGCAGCACACTATACAAACTTACTTGCTATAATAGACGGAGCAACAAAATAAATAGTTCTATGGAAGATTGTCCGCTCATAGGAATTTTTGCAAGAAACTGTATTGTAGCAAAAATAGAAAAGGAGCGGGCAGAAATTTTCCTAAAAGAATTTCACCGTTTAGGGTATACGGACTGCCGTTATCATTATGGACTTTTTATCGAAAACAAGGGTAAAACCTGTTATGAAAAAGGTCGTATGGTAGCGGCAGCCGGTTTTTCAAAAGCAAGACACTGGAATAAACAAGGCAAAGATATAAGGTCCTATGAATGGGTAAGATATGCATCTCTCCCGAATACAAGAGTGATTGGAGGAATGGGAAAAATTTTACAGGCATTTATCAAAGATGTCCATCCCGATGATATAATGAGTTATTCCGATACCTCAGGAGATGTATATAAAAAATTAGGCTTTACCGAAGAAGGAAATAAAGTATTCAACAGTGGAAATGTAAGCAAAAAGTTCAGGTTAAAACTTACAGAGTATGAATAATAAAATAAAAAAAATCCTACGGTTCATATTTTTAAAACTACCTGCATGGTTTATTATCTTTAGCATAGCATGGGTACTTTTGCTAAAATGGGTTCCTATTTTTATAACCCCGCTTATGATATCACGGTCTATAGAACATATTGATGATAAATCCTTTAAGACGCATAAACACTGGGTAAGTTTTGAAAAAATCTCTCCTGAAATGTCGAGAGCCGTAATTGCAAGTGAGGATGATCTTTTTGCCAAACATAATGGGTTTAATTATGATGCAATAAAAAAAGCATGGAAAAATAACCAAAAAGGAAAACGATTGAGAGGAGGAAGTACTATTTCTCAACAGACGGCTAAAAATGTCTTCTGCACCAATAGTCGCACATGGATAAGAAAAGGGTTCGAGACTTATTTTACAGTTCTTATAGAGTTAATATGGGGTAAAAAACGAATTTTAGAAGTATACCTCAATGTAATCGAAATGGGGAGAGGCATATATGGGGTAGAAAGTGCAGCACAAGAATTATTTCATAAGCCAGCTAAGTTGCTTACCAGAAGGGAATGTTGTCTTCTTGCCGCTTGTCTTCCTAATCCAATGAAACGAAATGCAGCAAGACCTAGCAATTACACGGCTTCAAGAGCTGCTTTCATAGCACGTCTTGAATATAATATATCATATCCTGAATGGATATATCATAAAAAAAACACCGCAAATAAAAAGAAAGTTAGATAGTTAATTTAGATAACACACTAACTATAGATTCATATTTATATCCTCGAGAAAGTCCGAAACGAATTAATTTTAATTTACATGCAGAATCTTCTTTTAAGGTTCTGTATTTTGTTTTCAATACATTTTCCAACTTCTTATCAGTTGCTGCTGTATCAATTTCATCTAATGCAGCATTTATAATGTCTTTGCTTATTTTCTTTGATGAAAGTATGTATGATATTTTTACTGGGCCCCAGCCTGACAAAGAAGACTTTTCGAGGGCAAAAGCCCTACTATAACGATTGTCATCCACATACTTATCTTGCACAAGAGTAGCCAAAATCCTTTCAGCAGTCTCTCTGTCCCCATCAGTCAATTTAATAGCCTTTGATAGAATATCATAACTACAATACTCTCTTTTAGAACATTGAAACTGAAGCCTTTGTAAAATTTTAATGGCTTTTTCATCTAAAGACTTAGAAATCATAGCCTAGACTCAAATAAATTCCAGGCCTTTTATCCACATTAGACCAGTGAATATTTGCCTTTATAGGACCTATAATAGAATCATATGCATATTCGATACCTAATCCCAAAAAATCTCTTCTATTCTCAAAACTCAATATATCTACCATATTGGGAAAACTGTCTGCTACATTTATAATAGCAGTAAGAAAATTGTTCTTAAAGAGTTTAAAACGAAAATCAGTCCGAAAAACAGTCATTATGTCTTCTGCAGCACACAAATTATTTACTCCTATAAAAGGTATCTGTTGATTCATATACCGTCCTTCTACACTTCCTCCTACAACATTTATATAAGGCAAAGGTACACTGCCTTTTCCAATAATCAGACGAGCATTGACAGAAGGAATGACAGTAAGCATCCTACCAAAATTTATTGCAGTTTTGGCATCAAAATGAAGGACACTGAAAGGATTTATTTTATTTTGCAGACCCGCAAATACCCATGAATAATCAATGCCTATAGTAAATCCTTTAGTAGGAAAATATCCACTGTCAAATGTATCAGTACGTGCATTCAAAAACAATGATACAAAACTATTCTTGATTGAATTTAGATCATACTTCTCCAATTGCTTATTATCCGTAAAAATTGAATTTACCTTATAAAAATCATTGCGAAGACCCGTTTTAAGATCGAATTTAGACCAACTAATATTGGAGAAAAATATTTCCTCCTTCATATTTGAATAATCTGCATTAAAACGACTTTCATTCCAATTCAATTTTGTATGTCCTACATAACGGAACTTTGCAGTAACATTGAACGTAGGACCATTATTGCCCATATAGTAATAATGCAAACCTACATAGGGATTCATGCCTATTTTTCCGACAAAATCAAATACAGAACCTTGAAGTTTATGGACATTCCACCCTAAATTCATAAGTACAGAAACAATCTCATCTGTATCAATCCTTGCACCGAACCCAGCCTTATGCAAAGGTCCTTTTTTACAATTAAGGTCAAGTCTGTAAGGCTCTTCCCTACCTTGTAATTCATAAGTCACATAATCAAAGGCTTTTGTACCATATATAGTAGCCACAGCCTTATGCAAATCTTCTTTCCCAATCTTCTTTCTCACATCCATATGAAGCATATCCATAATATGCTTGCTTTCTCTATCGTTTATACCAGATAATCTTATAGATGAAATAGAAAACTTATCATTATTAATATGTAATCTCTTATTATTATAAACTAAGCCAGAACTACCTATACGTTTTTTTAGTGCTTTTAAATTTTTTGCCTGTTTTTCAGCTGCTTCATAGCCTCGTTTCATTATGGTATCTAATGATTCCTTATCAAAACTCATCATACTATATTCATTCAACTCAGGTTTTATAGTAACGTCAGAATCCTTGAGATTATTTTCATAAGATTCACGTCCAAGCATAGTCACACCCTGCAAGATTATATCTGCAAGATTATTCAACTGATTATATGTCCTAAATCCTTGGGCAAGATCTACCCCGATTATAAAATCAATACCAAGATATTTTGCAATATCAGTCGGATAATTATCTCTCATTCCCCCATCTACCAGCACCATTCCATCTACCCTTACAGGAGCATAAATACCAGGAATAGACATAGTAGATCTAAGAGCAGTTGTCAATTTACCAGAAGTCCAAATTTTAGCCTTTCCTGTAACCATTTCAGTAGAAATACAGATAAAAGGTATTGGCAAATCGATAAACTTCATACTATCTTGGTAACCTATTGTAAGAGAACTAAGTAAATTACTAACATTCTGCCCGAATATAAAACCAGAAGGTAAACTTCCCAATATATTTTCCTTTACAAGTTTGGAAGGGTCATCTCCTCCTGCTCCAAGATGTATCGGTTCATACCTTTTGTTATTGCCATAGCCATCATCCTCCCTACGTCTCATTTTAAGGAAATCTTCTTTGGAATAATAAAAAGGAAATGACAGAATATATTTTTCTTTATACTTATTTTCTGTATAAGATATATAATCACGAGGAATATCATCCGTAAGAGAAGCATTCCAATCAATATTTTTAATTATTTCTTCAAGTTCTGAACTACTATAACCCAATGAGTACATTCCTCCAACAAGTCCACCCATGCTGGTACCCAATATTACGTCTATAGGCATTCCTATGGATTCCAAATACTTAATCACTCCTACATGAGAGATGCCTTTTGCCCCACCTCCACTCAAAACAAGGGCAACAGTAGGTCTGAATTTCTTTATATTTTTAATTCGTGCCTGCAATTCAGCTATTTCCTGCGTATCAACAATAGGAACGCCCCCAGGTAAACGTGTCTGCTTTATTTCAGCATTGGCGGGTACCGCTGAAAGCCCAGACAGCAATATAAGTACAATCAGAATTATTTTAAATCTCTTTATCATACTTTTTCATTTTTATGAGTACCTGCAAGCATACCACAAGCAGCAAATATATCTTCTCCCCTTGATGCCCTTATTGTAGATGTAATACCTGCAGATGAGAGTCTATCTCTGAACATTTCCATAACAGGCTCTATAGGTGCCTCATATGGGAAAGTCGGTATTTTATGGAAACGTATAAGATTAACACGACATTCCATTCCACGCAACAGCCTGATAATAGCATCTGCATTTCTCTTGTCATCATTAAGGCCAGCAAACATAGTATATTCAAAACTAACCCTCCTTTGACCGGAGAAATCATAATTCTTCAAAAGATTTATTATATCTCGAATAGGATAGACCTTTTGTACTGGCATAATAGCCTCACGCTCCTCATCAAAAGGAGAATGCATACTGATGGCTATATGACATTTGGTGTCCTCCAAATACTGTTTTAATCGAGGAAGCACTCCTATAGTGGATAACGTTATTCTCTTAGGACTCCAGCCAAAGCCCCATGGAGAAGTCAATATCTCTATAGCCCTTAGAACATTATCATAATTATCCAAAGGCTCTCCCATACCCATAAAGACAGCATTTGTCAATTTATCGGTTTCATCTATGGAAATAAACTGATTTATTATGTCAGCAGCAGAAAGGTGGCCGTGAAAACCTTGGAAACCTGTCATACAAAAATGACAACCCATCTTGCATCCTGCTTGAGAAGAAACACATAATGTACTCCTATCATTATCGGGTATCATCACTGCTTCTACAGAACTTTTTTCTGTACCTTGTGCCGTATCAATCTTATTTAGACCTGGAATATGAGTACATTCCACAGGAAACAAATATTTTTTTGTTCCATCAGTTGAAATCATGCAATCGGAAGCCTCAACCTTTCCCACCTCATATATTGCTGATAATCGTTCTCTCCCCTCCTTGGAAAGATTTGTCATTTCCCCTACTGACGTCACTTTTTTTTGATATAGCCACTGAGATATTTGTTTGCCAGAGAACGCAGGCAACCCAACTGAAACAGCAATTTTTTTTAATTCATCGGGTGTTTTCCCAAGCAGCTTAATCATAATTTCGGCACATTTTTATACTTCTGCAAAAATACTGAAAATTATTTCAGAATGAGACCATTTTACTTAACTTTGTCAGGGTTGTATGAATTTTCATACAAATTTTATAAATTAAACATTATCACTATGGCTAAAGAAGCAGTTCAGGACAACGCCGGAGCAAATGCTGGAAAATTAAAGGCACTTCAGGCGACACTAGACAAGATTGAGAAGGATTTTGGGAAAGGGACAATTATGAAGTTGGGAGACCAGCCAAAATGGGATGTTCAAGTTATTCCAAGTGGTTCCATAGCTTTGGACCATGCTCTGGGGATAGGAGGTTATCCACGTGGAAGGATTATTGAAATATACGGGCCAGAATCAAGTGGTAAAACCACTTTGGCAATACATGCAATAGCACAGGCGCAAAAGGCAGGAGGAATTGCTGCAATGATAGATGCAGAACATGCATTTGATAGGACCTATGCGAAAGCTCTTGGAGTTGATGTAGAAACACTTTTAATATCACAACCAGACAACGGAGAACAGGCATTGGAGATTGCAGACAACCTGATACGTTCCGGAGCAATTGACATTATTGTAATAGACTCAGTTGCTGCCCTCACTCCAAAAGCAGAGATTGAAGGCGAAATGGGAGACAACAAAGTGGGATTGCAGGCAAGACTTATGAGTCAGGCACTTAGAAAACTCACTGCAAATATCAGTAAGACAAACACTTGTTGTATATTTATAAACCAACTTAGGGAAAAGATAGGTGTAATGTTCGGTAACCCTGAAACTACAACTGGAGGAAATGCCCTAAAATTTTATGCCTCTGTAAGAGTGGATGTAAGGAAGGCTACTGCAATAAAGGATGGAGAAGAAGCTTTAGGAAATCGCACAAAAGTGAAAGTAGTAAAAAACAAAATGGCTCCGCCTTTCAAAAAAGCAGAATTTGATATTGTGTATGGCGAAGGCATTTCGCGTATAGGTGAAATTGTAGATTTGGGAGTAGAACTTAATATCCTTAGTAAAAGCGGTTCATGGTATAGTTATAACGACCAGAAACTTGCACAAGGTCGCGAAGGCACAAAACAGATGCTCACCGACAATGCTGAACTTTGTAACGAGATTGAGGAAAAGATACGCGAAGCAATGAAGCAGATTCAAGATTAATACTCACAAAAAGTTACTATTTCGCAGGTGCAATTCTACAGCGAGAAAGTTTCTCTGCAATAGCGGTATCTATTATACCAGCATTGCAGAGATTTTTTATTGTCCACAATTCAACTGGATTATTTTCCCGATATAATTTTATCGCTTTTGCTGTATAGTATCCGATATACGGGTGCTTTTTCAAGGAATCAACAGGCAAAGACCATAACGCAAACGGCTCAATCTGTCCTACTGTTATAAGATCTTCAAGTCCTATAAATTTATCCTCATCAAAATGATATATATCCATAAGTTGTTCCTTGTAAGAATATCCTCCAAGAGCTTTACGGTACGACACCATCTTTGCGGCAAAGTATGCCCCTATACCAGGAAGGGTTTCAAAGGTAGCAGAATCTGCAGAATTTATATCAATTTTAGGGATAACTATATACTTTTCAAGTCTCTTATATACAGAATCCGCAACCACAAAAGACTTGGAAAAATCTTCTTTACGATGAAATATTCCACCTTTTTTTCTGTACTTATCAATAGATGCTGCTTGCTTTTCTGAAAAACCAAGACGCATTAGATCCTCAATAGAGGCGAGATTGGGATTAAACTTAAAACTTTCACAATGTTTTGGCGGAATGTTTCTTTTCTTTACAATCTTTTTACCATTATAGGAAAAAGATTGTAAGCTTTTTCTTCTATAAAAGTGAGACTTTTCAGCCCATTGCAATGTTTTTGATCTATGCGAAGAATCTATAGGGATATTTTCATGCTCAACCATAGAAACTTCCGCTGCTTTGTGTACCAATAGAGCTGTTTGATAACCTGTTATAAGAAAAGCTAAAGCAATAGCTCCAGTAATGAATGATGAACTTAATTTTTTATCATTCCCTTTCTGTTTGTCTGTTTTCATAATCTCCTCTGCCTCTCTCCTCTTTATGTTTTCCTGCCACTATTATAACTATTTCTCCTTTTGGAGTATTATTTTCATACCATAACGCAACCTCTTCCAATGTTCCCCTCTTATGCTCTTCATGAATTTTTGAAATTTCCCTTGCAACTGAACATTCTCTGTCAAGACCTAAAATCAGACCAAGTTGTCTTAACGTCTTTACCAATCTGTATGGAGACTCATAAAAAACCATTGTTCTTGTTTCATCAACTAAAGATGCTAACAAAGTCTGGCGTCCTTTTTTTACGGGTAAAAAACCTTCAAAACAAAATCTATCACAAGGAAGCCCTGAAGATACAAGGGCAGGGATACAAGCAGTAGGTCCAGGAAGTGTTTCTACCTCAATACCTTCCTCCACACAAGTCCGTACAAGTAAAAATCCAGGATCTGATATGCCAGGCGTACCAGCATCGCTTATAAGGGCAACATCAGTTCCAGAAAGTATAGTTTCCTTTATTAGTTCTACTGTCTGATGTTCATTAAACTTATGATGTGAACGCAACTTGCCTTTTATATTGTAATGATTTAGCAGTACAGAACTTGTCCTCGTATCTTCAGCCAAAATAAGATTTACTTCATTCAAAATACGGACAGCCCTGTAAGTCATATCCTCTAAATTTCCTACTGGTGTAGGGATTATATAAAGTTTGCCTGCCATCACCTATCTCAATTTTCGCCTAACCGCCATCATAAAACGGTAGACATCTTCAGATTCCATATTCCAATCTCCGAAATTTTCCTTTATATAGTCTATCGCCTCATCCAAAGACTGCATATTATTGAGTTTTTCTACTGTATCACGATACAAAAGTGCATCATCCTTAAAAAGTTTCCTTATAAACAAAACACGATCACCGAGAGCAATAGCACTCCTAAGAGAGTGAACCATAGAGCCTGGAATATCTTTTTTCCATGCCATATGTTCTTCCATAACATCCATAATGGCTTCTTTATCAGTCTCATGCCTATCTGGTTCACTTACAGATTCTACGATACGTTCTTCAGACGGTAAAGAAAGGTCAATGGGTTCATCAGAAACATTTAACGAGCCAATATCTTGTTTTTCAACATGATATAATTCTCTTATCTCCTCCAACTGCCGTTCAAGTTTTTCTACCCTAAGAGCAAGAGTTTCAATTTTATTCCAAATTTCTGATGAAATTTCTGGGTTGATATTGTCCATAAGGCTGTTTTTTAACTAAATTTGCATTGCGTTAAAGTACCCCCGAAAATGGGAAATTCACATCGCACATCTAATACAAAAATAAGCAATGTTTTCAGAAAATACTAAAAAATCAGGTTGTATCGAAGTAATCTGCGGCTCTATGTTTTCAGGAAAGACGGAAGAACTTATCAGAAGACTAAAAAGAGCTGGATTTGCTAAACAAAAAATCGAAATATTTAAACCAGCGGTAGATACCAGGTATTCAGATATGGATGTGGTTTCTCATGATATGCATAGCATAAAATGTACTGCCATCAAATCAGCAAAAGAACTGCTTAATGTAGCAGATGACGTAGAGGTAATCGGAATTGACGAGGCACAGTTTTTTGGAAATGAATTAGTCGACATTACACAAGAACTTGCCAATAGGGGGATAAGAGTTATTGTTGCAGGTTTGGATACAGACTATCTCGGACATCCTTTCGGACCTATTCCTGCCCTTTTGGCTGTTGCAGAAGATGTGCAAAAAGTACATGCCATTTGCGTAAAGTGTGGCAATCTTGCCAATCACTCACACCGTTTGTCAAGGAGCAAAAAACTTGTAGTTCTCGGGGAACAAGATATCTATGAGCCACTTTGCAGGGAATGTTATAACAAAGCGATGAAAGCCGGAGAAGAAAATACAGATTAGAATTATTTTGCTAATTTTGCCACGAATGTAAACACTACGGGGCAAATGGCAAGTCTGAGGAGATATATATCAATCAAGGTACTGTTAATTAGCATTTCTTTATTCGTTTTATTTTCATGCGAAGACGAGATACCGGTTCCAGGCTATAACAGCAGCGTCCGAAGACACCCAGAAAGAAGAAATGTTATGATTGTCTATGCCGCTGGATTCAATAGCCTTTCTAATGATATATATAAAAATATCGAAGATCTAAAAAAAGGCTATCTTCCAAGTAATCATAGAGATGACAACGTTTTATTAGTCTTCTCAAAATTAGCCGATGCTTCAAAAGATTATAGAAAACAATCAACTCCAGTACTTATACGACTATATAAAAACAAACGAGGCAAAGTCGTATCAGATACTTTAATAAAAATGAGTAAAGGGACAGTAGCAGCATCCGAAAAGACATTGAATGAAGTACTGCTATATATTAAGGACAAGTTTCCGGCTGCAGGATATGGTCTTATTGTATCTTCACATGCGACAGGATGGCTTCCCGAATATTATTATAATTTCCCTTATAAATATAATTCAATAACGCCACAAAGTATAACACAGGAGGAAAGGGTAGGGTCTAATGGAGAAAGAAAGTCGTATGAGATAGAACTTAAAGCTTTTATAAAAGCCATACCGATGCACCTTCAGTATATAATTTTTGACGCCTGTCTTATGGGAGGGATAGAGGTTGCATATGAGTTGAAAGATATTTGTAATATGGTAGCCTTTTCACAGGCCGAAATACTGGCAGCAGGAATGAATTACACAAAAATGGCAAAAAATCTGATTGCTACAGGAACGCCTGATTTAAAAGCTGTTTGTTCAGACTATTTCGAGCAATATAACACACTTTCGGGAGCCTACCGATCAGCCACTATTTCTTTGGCAAAATGTTCTGAAACAGAGGATATAGCCATATTATGTCGGAAATTATTCAACAAATACAGAGTTGGACTTAATAATATTAATTCAAATATGGTTCAGGGCTTTTACACACACAATAAACATTGGTTCTATGATTTAATAGATATTGTCAGAAAAGCCGGTGCGTCAGATGAAGAGTTAAATGGGTTACAAAGGGCAATAGACAAAGCAATTTTATACAAAGGAAGCACACCGTCATTTTTAAATCTATTCAAAATCAATTCATTCTCTGGATTCAGTATGTATCTTCCAGCAAATGGCTCAAAATATCTTGACAATTATTATAAAACTCTAAATTGGAACAACGCCACCATCCTTGTTGAATAAGAAATTTATGTGTATCTTTGTCGCCGCATATTATAAAGGCGGAGCCTTTTGGTGCAATGGGGTCCGGAAAGCGGACTGAGTAACACATTTTATAAATAAAACAATGAAACATTTTGAGTTAAAGGGCCGTGTTCGTACAGCCGGCGGAGAATCTGCAATTAAAGCGATCCGCAGAGAAGGACTTGTTCCATGCAATCTCTATGGGAATGGAGTAAACAATGTAATTTTCACAGTCAGTGAAAAAGATTTAATGGGTATTACCCACAATCCTGCCTCTTTCATTATAGATATAGTTCTTGATAATGGAGAAAAACATACTGCAATAGTACATGAGTTGCAATATCACCCTGTTAAGGATAATTGTCTACATGCAGACTTCCTTGCTGTTTCTGAAGACAAACCTATAGCAATAAATGTCCCTATAAGGGTAACAGGTCATGCTATCGGTGTACAAGCCGGAGGTCGTTTTTTCCAGTTAGAGAGAAAACTTAGGATTTCTGCTCTTATGAAAGATCTTCCTGATGAGATTGTAATAGATATTACAAAACTTAAAATAGGAAAACAGATTGTTGCAGGGGATATTAAACAAGACAAAGTTACAATCCTTACCGCAAAAAGTACAATTCTCTGCACAGTAAGATCTACAAGACAGATGTCCGCTCAGACAGAAGAAGAGTCTGAAGAGGGAGAGAAGAAAGAGGGAGAATAGAGGAATATATTTTCTGATGGATAGATATCTTATTGCAGGTCTTGGGAACATCGGAGAAGAATATGTTCACACAAGACACAATATGGGTTTTATGGTATTGGATGCATTTGTAAATGCATCCAATACCGTTTTTACCACTGAGAGATATGGAGATATAGCCAAGCTATCATTCAAAGGAAGAGAATTAGTTTTGCTAAAACCATCTACATATATGAATCTTAGCGGGAATGCTGTTCGTTATTGGATGAACAAACTCAATATACCGATAGAAAGACTCTTGGTTATCTGTGATGACCTAAACCTGCCATTCGGCTCAGTTAGAATGAGAAAAAAGGGAAGTGACGGAGGACACAATGGGCTTAAAAACATTCAAGAACTGATAGGGACTCAGGAATACACCAGAATACGTATCGGAATAGGTAATAATTTCAATCATGGTGAACAGGTAGATTTTGTAATTGGCAAACTTTCAGATGATGAACTTAATCAGATGGATGAAATATGCAATAAAGTAATAGATGGAATAAAGTCATTTTCCACTATAGGTCCAGATAAAACCATGAATTCTTTTAATAATAAGCCAAATACTTCGATATAGTCACAAAATTTCGGCATTTAAACAACTTTACTTGCTTTTTTCGTTTCAAATATATACCTTGCATTGGTTTTCAGACCAAATTGTTAAACGAATAAATTTATTCAATTATGAAAGAACTTGTTGAAAGAATCAAGGCAGAGTATGCATCTTTCGTAGAAAATGCAGACGCTCAAGTAGAAAAGGGAAATAAGGCTGCTGGTGCTCGTGCACGTAAAGCTGCTTTAGCTCTTATGAAAGATTTCAAAGAGTTTAGAAAAGTTTCTGTTGAAGAATCAAAATAGATATTTTTCTAAAAGAAAGAATAGCGATTCTCTATAAAATTGGGAGAGTCGCTAATTTTTTTTATTTATTTTATTGAATTAAGTACATCAAGTTTACCTTTGTTTACAAGGGTAACAATAAGTTCTCCAAACAGAGAGTTTTGCCAAGCGAACCATGGTCTTGTATAATCAGCGGCATTATTTCTGTCAAACGATTCATGGATAAATCCTGTTCCGGCATCAGTAGTCATTAAAAGAACAATACATTTTCTAATTTCGTCATCATCTTTGGCAGTAAAGGCTTTCATCATAATACTCATTGGCCATATTGCCTCTGTCTTAATATGAGGGCCGCCTATTCCCTCCCCTGCCGTTCCTTTCCAAAAATATGGATTGGATTCGCTCCAAACAAATTTCCTTGTATTCTGATATATAGGATCTTTCTGCATATCAGGAATAAGGTAGCCCAAAGACAGCAGGCTTGGCACATTAGCGTCGTCCATCATATAATTATTACCGTACCCGTCTACTTCAAAGGCATAAATATTTCCATATTTTGGATGTTTTACAATTGCATATTTTTTCAATGCATTCTCCACTTCATCTGCCAATTTTTCACATTGGTTAGCCATGGACTTATTACGATTTACAGTTTGTAAGATTTCAGCGGCTTTACGCAAAATATCTACTGCAAAGAAATTGGAAGGAACCAGAAATTCAAATTGAGTTGCATCATCAGATGGTCTGAATGAAGATGCTATAAGTCCTACTGGCTTAACAGGATGTCCCAGACCAACGCGAGCCTTGGTATCTAATTGTCTGTCAGTTACACGTAAGAAATAGTATGGTCCATTCCCTTTCTTTTTCTGCTGTGTCTTGAAAGTCTTAAGAATGTTGCTAACCACATTCAGCCATTGTTTATCAAATATAGATGTATCACCTGTTTTTTTCCAATATCCATAGGCTAAACGGACCGGGTAACAATGCGAATCGATTTCCCACTTGCGTTCAAATACTTCGGGTTTCTTTGCTTCCCCCGTATCATCATTTTCTTCACCTGCACCTGTAGGGCCGTCATTGAAAGCATTTGCGTAAGGGTCAATATTTATAAGACTGAACTGACACCTTATAACCCCAGCTATCATTTCTGCAAGTTTTTTATCCTTTGATGCAAGATGAACATAGGGCCATATCTGCCCACCCGAATCCCTTAGCCACATTGCAGGAATATCTCCCGTATATACAAACGTGCGAGGATTGCCATCAGCATCTTTTCCAGGATGAACTGTTGTATCTAATGTATTAGGGAAACAATTTATAAACATCCAACGCAGATACGGATTTTTAAGTTTACAGGCTATTTCATTTATCTCATTTTCAACAACTGCCGACACAAACATCCTACGTTCTTTTTCTGGTCGTCTTGACTGATAATTTTGCCCTCCTGCGACAAAGGCTAATAATAATATACAAACAGATGTGGATATAATTCGTTTCATAATATAATATTCTGCATTAGCATTTGTAAATATAATAAAAAAGGGATACATAGCAACTACAGACATAATAATGAGACCATATCACATCTCTGTGATATGGTCTCATTATAAATAGTATGCTTTTCTCTCCTAAAAAGCTAATACAGTTCGGACTGTATTCTCATTTCTAATAGATCCAGAAAAAAAGGCAAAATCATCTGGGTATATAAATGATACATTAAATGCTAATGTCGCTTTGGATTCATATGAAGACCAGAAAGTAGTTTCAGTTTCTATTTTAGAATAATTTAATTCTCCTACTTTTTCTAATTTTGAATGTATTCT
>CAMQDS010000001.1 GCA_946999645.1 uncultured Bacteroidales bacterium | reverse complement strand
TTCCTCTCGGAATTAACGCTCTCGTTCTTTGTTCTTGGTACTTGCTTCTTGTACTAATCTTTCAATATTGTCAATGATCTGCCGTTAACAAAAGATTGATTCTTTTTCAAACGGGCTGCAAAGATAACTACTTTTTTCTTCTTCACAAATTTTTTACACGATTTTTTAAAATTAAAACATTAATTTTACATTCATTTTGTTAGAAACAGCTTATGACAAATAAAAAAGTATTTAAAATAAATGAGGTAAGCCTGTTTGAGATTTTTATGGTATTTCTCAAAATAGGAACTTTCACAATCGGAGGGGGATATGCTATGCTGCCGATTATACAAAATGAAATATTGAAACGCAAATGGATTTCTGAAGATGAATTACCAAACATAATAGCATTATCTCAATCTGCTCCCGGTATTTTATCTGTCAATATATCTATTTTTGCAGGACACAAACTACGTGGACTAAAGGGCAGTATTATTGCAACAATAGGGACTTCACTACCCTCTTTCATAATTATTCTCCTTATTGCGTCTCTATTTACTGGATACCAAAATAATCCTACAATAGTAAGCATATTCAAAGGAATACGACCAGTTGTCATCTCACTTATAATTGTACCGATGATTAAGTTGGCAAAAAAGAATAATAAGAACCTACTTTCATGGCTTATTAGTATAGGCGCACTTATAGCTGTTTCTTTTTTGAATATTTCTCCAATTTATATTCTGTTGGTAATTATGGTTTTAACCTTCATCGTTATGTATATTAAAGAAAAAAGTGGAGGCAAACGTTAAATGGATATTATAATAATTTTATTACAACTGTTCAGCACCTTTTTTCTAATTGGTATTTTTACATTCGGTGGTGGATATGCAATGCTTTCACTTATACAAACTCAAGTAGTAGTATCACATAAGTGGATTACTGAAAGTATGTTTACTGATATTGTTGCAATCTCTCAAATGACTCCAGGTCCGATAGGAATAAATACTGCAACATACGTTGGCTACGAGGTTCTACATAACGCAGGTGCCTCTTTCATCATAAGTGTAATGGGTTCTTTTACAGCGACTTTCGCCCTTGTTCTTCCTTCTTTTATAATTGTTCTGTTGATAGTAAAATTTTATGAGCAATTTATGAATAACAGAATTTTTGAAGGGGTGATGAGTATGCTCCGACCTGCTGTAGTGGGACTTATCGGGTCTGCCGCTATAATATTAATAGTAAAAACATCATGGGACGGAATACCACTGCTATCTAAGCCAGAATTTGAAATTCTAAAAGAAAATTTCACCGATTGGAAAAGTTGGATATTACTGACTGGAGCTGTAGCAGCATCTTTATTCTTTAAAGCAGGACCTATTCTACTTATAATCATAGGTGGAATTTTAGGATATATATTATATTAAATAAACTCCCGAAAGTCATTGCAACCTCCGGGAGTATATCTATTTTATACTTTAAGCCAAATTATTTTTTAGGCATACCATATTCTCCTATAATATCTTTACTATAAGTATATCCCATTTTATCGTAAATAGGGAAATGCTTTTTAACTAATGACTGCTTAAATCTGTCAAAATTTTTCTGTTCAGGAGAACACCACTGTACTTCACTCAATGCAGCAAGTCGAGGTAATAACATATATTCAAGATGTTCAGGAGTAGCTATGTACTCTGTCCATTCATTTGCCTGTACTCCCAAAATATGCTTAGCGGCCTCTTCTGTAAAGCCTTTTAGCGGTTCATAACTATATACTGTATCTATCGGTAGGAAACCACCTATGGCAAGAGGTTCCAAATCTTTTTTATCAGATTGATAGTGATCAAAATACATATAGTCAGTAGGGGTCATTATGGCATCAAAACCATTATTTGCAGCCTGGATTCCACCTTGTACTCCTCTCCAAGACATAACAGTTGCTCCTTCAGCCAATTTACCCTCAAGGATTTCATCCCAACCGATTATTTTACGACCTTTACTGTTAAGGAAGTTCTGGATACGTTCTGTAACATAACTTTGAAGATATTGTTCTGCAGTATGTTTTTCATCATCCTTAAATCCTAACGCTTTTATACGAGCCTGACATTTCTTGCAATTTTTCCAGGCAGTCTTTGGGCACTCGTCTCCTCCAATATGTATATATTCTGAAGGGAAAATATCTATAAGTTCTGTAAGGACATCTTCAAGAAACTTGAATGTGCTTTCTTTACCCACACAAAGGACATCGTCTGCTACACCCCATTTTGTCCATACCTTATAAGGCCCGCCTGTACATCCTAATTCAGGATAAGAAGCCAAAGCAGCAATCATATGTCCTGGAAGATCTATTTCTGGGATAACTGTTATACCAAGATCCGCTGCATAGGCAACTACATCTTTGAGCTGTTCTTGAGTATAAAATCCTCCATACGGAGTGCCATCATATTTTTCGTCCTTCTCGCCTGAATGTCCAATAAGTGTTTCATCCCTCATAGAACCGATTTCAGTCAACTTAGGATATTTTTTAATTTCTATTCTCCAGCCTTGGTCTTCTGTTAAATGCCAGTGAAAACGATTGAGTTTATAGGTTGCCATTATGTCAAGATAGCGTTTTACTTCTTCAACAGAGAAGAAATGACGGCATACATCAAGCATCATACCCCTATAAGCAAAACGTGGCTTATCCTTTATATCAACACAAGGAATTGACCAATTTTCACCAGGTGCTGCTTCATTGCCATAATATGCTACAGGAAGCATTTGTGCCAGACTTTGAATAGCATAGAGGAACCCATTATAAGAAGAAGCACTTATTATAAGTTCTTCAGTTGTAGAATTGATAGTGTATTCTTCATCTGCAAGATTACCCATAAAAGTAAAAGAAATACCTTTATTTTCTTGCAAAGAAGGCTGAACGCTACTCTCTTTTCCTGTTACTAAACTTAATTTGGATGCAAAATTGTTTATGAGTTTTACAACACGAGCATCAAGACTTGATTCATAACTAATAGGGGCGCCAGCAATGACAAAAGTGCCAGATTTAACCTCAACACTCTTAGGCGCTGGGATAATATTCACTTCTTTTTTATTTTCACTGCAAGAAGCAAAACATAAAAGCAGTGACATTGTAATTATTAGATAATGTTTCATTTGATATAGTTATTGGTTTTTATAAAGATATTTAATATTTCGTAGTTTTCATAATACCTGTATATCGTTTTCTTAACAAGATAAATGACAATGCTATATAGATAAACAACAGTGCAGTATGTATACTGAGTTTCAGAATATTTAAGTTTTGTTTATCAGAAAACATTTCATAATCAATTAAAAGTGAAACAAAGTATATAACTCCCATTAAAATAAAGAATAGGGATATTCGTTTCCAATTATAAGGTATAGGATAATATTTTGCACCTAAGACAGTGCTTATAATAAACATAACAAGATAACTTGCAAGATGCCCGAAGGCTGCAGCCCAATAGGAATAATATGGCATAAAAATAATATTCACAACCGCTGTAACAACAAGCCCAGCAAGAGTAATCCATATTGCCATATTTGTTTTTTCTGACAACTTATACCACATAGAAACATTAAACAACATTCCTAAAAGCATATAAGACAACATCATAATAGGAACGATACCGATACCGCTCCTGAAATCCTTTCCAAGTATAAGTGAAAAAATATCTATATAAAGTATAACACCAAGAAAAATTACGCCACAGAATGCAGTAAAAAATTCCATAACAGTAGCATACAATTCTTTTGACCCCTTATCTTTAACTCTTTGAAAGAAAAATGGTTCAGCAGCAAAACGAAACATTTGAATAAACAAATTCATTATAACTGCCAATTTTACAGACGCCTGATAAACGCCAAGACTAGCCTGCCATAAATCTGCACTTTTATCAAAATATCTAAACAATATTCTATCGAGAAAATCATTTACTACTCCTGGAAGTGATGCCACCATAAGAGGTATTGAATATGCAAGCATCCTTCTGAGTAAAACCCCATGAAATTCAAATGAGAACTTAAGTAAATCTGGCAAGAAAAGAATGGCACAAACCAAACAACTTAGAAGTATAGCAAAAATAGGATAAGTGAAATCTGGTGATGCTGATACAAAATGGAGCATCCATACGTCAGATGAAGTCAAAGACTGAAGACTTTTACCCGTTGATAGGGCAACAGAATTACAATATTTTGCAAACGGGAAAAATAATACAATATTACCTATGGTCTCAGTAAGGATCTTAACAGTCTTCATTATAGCAAATTTGAAGGCTTTATGCTCCTGACGAAGTTTTGCAAAAAGAATTGCAGTTATACTATCTATTGTAAGAATACCGCCGACATATATTAATATGCTTTGGTAACCTTCATAGCCCATTGCAACTGCTAACGGCTTAGCAAAGACAAGAATTATTGCAAAAAATGCGAAACCAATGGATGTCGTTGCTAAAAGAGCATTAGAGTAGACGGATTTAGGAGAAACATTCTCCTTATTCGCAAATCTAAAGCACCCTGTTTCAAGTCCCAAGACAAGAACAACTTGAAATACAGCTATGTAAGCCATGAACTCCGATACTATTCCATAACTCGCCTTCGTCAATAATCTCGTATAAAATGGAACGAAGGCAAAATTTATAATGCGGGCAAGTATCGTACTCAGACCATATATTGCTGTTTCACCCGCAAGTTGTTTTAACGGATTTGCCATAATGGGAGCAAATTTAGCAATTTTAACTTACTTAATTTTGTAAAAATTGCTATTTTCACGATTTATAATAAAGGTTATTAATTATGAACAAAATCATTTTCAGGGTACTTTGCGGTGTTGGTACAATTTTAATATTATTCAGTTGCGCAAATAAGAAAAAAGCCGCACAAAAAGCAGCTGAAAGAGAACTTTTTATAAAAGATTCATTAGAAAAAGTAGAAATGAAAACAAAATTAATGAACGCAGAAACAACTATTGCAATGTTGGAAGAAGAACCAGTATTTGATATAGTTACCAATCTTGGCACTATTAAAATAAAACTATATAGTAAAACTCCAAAGCACCGTTATAATTTTGAAAAACTCGCATTATCAGGTTATTATGATAGTCTTCTTTTTCATCGTGTAATAAATGGATTTATGATACAGGGCGGAGATCCTTTTTCAAAAGATACAGCATTAGTAGCAAAATATGGTCAGGGAGGTCCTGATTATACTATTCCGGCAGAATTTGTACCTGAATATAAACATAAGAAGGGTGCCATTGCAGCAGCAAGAAGAGGAGATGCAGCCAATCCTAAAAAAGAATCATCTGGATCTCAATTTTATATAGTACAGGATGCTAAGTGTTGTTCACAATTAGATGGAGAGTATACCGTATTTGGAGAAACGATTGAAGGATTTGACATTATTGACAAAATAGCAGCCGTGCCAACAGATAGAAGAGATATGCCATTAAAGCCTGTCAGAATTATCACCATAAAATTGGATGAAATGTCAAAACCGAAGATGGCAACAGACACAACGACAGTATCAGATAGTAATTCTTCTAAGCCAAATATAAATATTATTAAAAAATAAGCTTAATTATATTAAAAAAATTAAATAAACTTCATTTTTTACTAATAGTTGGCACGAGTATTGCAAATAAACATTTCGAATAGTTTTTTCATAGGTTAAGTTTTAGGTTAGAATTGCGTGCGGCTTTCGTTGTGAAACGAGAGCCGCACATCTTTTATATATATCCTTTTCGTTATAATCAAAAAAAATAGCGATTCGAAAACCGAACCGCTATATAAAATATATAAAACCAGTGATTAATCACTTAAAGAGAATCTTCTGAAAGATAAGACTGTTGCATCTTTATCTTTGGATTTAATATAAGCAGAAACTGAAATTTTTTCATCTCCCTGTACAAAGTCCTGATCGAGAAGAGTCTGTTCCTTAAAGAATTTATTTAATTTTCCTTTAGCAATGTTTTCAAGCATTGCAGCTGGTTTTCCTGCCATCTTAGGATCTTCTTCCATCTGTTTTTTGTAGATTTCAAGTTCTTTATCTACAACCTCTTTAGGACAATCTGCCTCAGATACGGATACAGGATTCATTGCTGTAACCTGCTGAGCAATAGTTCTGCCAAGGTCTTCAGATACTTCCTTATTGAAAGCTACAATAGAACCTAATTTATTATTAAAATGGACATAAGAACCAATGAAAGGTGCTTCTAACTTGCTGTAATATGCAAGCATATGCTTTTCACCAGTTTTTCCTGTTTGTGCTGAAATTTCTTCTTCTACAGTGTGACCATTTGAACACTTAGAAGCTTTAAGTCCTTCAGCATCTTCAGGAAGGTTTGCAATTGCTGCATCAGCAATTTCATTTGCCAATGCTTTGAAATCAGGAGTAGCTGACACAAAGTCTGTCTCGCAGCCAAGGCATACTATTACGGCTTTGCCACCTTGTACACGAGTCAGGACAGCTCCCTCACTTGTTTCACGATCAGCTCTTTTTGCTGCAACAAGTTTACCTTTTTCTCTAATGATATCCACTGCCTTTTTGAAATCGCCTTCTGCCTCTGTTAGAGCATTCTTGCAATCCATCATACCAGCACTGGTCATCTTACGTAATTTCATTACGTCTGCTGCTGTAATCTGCATAGTGTCTATTTTTAATAATTATTCTTCAGTTGTCTCTGTAGACTCTTTGTCTTCAGCCTTATTCTCAAGGGTTTCTACTTCTTCGTCTACAGGTTTTGCATTTTTACGAGAACGGAGTTTCTTTGCAACTGACTTTTCCTCAGCATTGTTTGCTGCTGCATTATCAGCCTCTTTTTCTTTCTCCAATTTTCTCTCGGCTAGCCCTTCCTGAATTGCAGAACAAAGAGCTGTAAGAATGCACTCAATAGACTTAGAAGAGGCGTCATTTGCCGGAATCACATAATCAATAGGAGTAGGATCGCAACAAGTATCAACCATAGCGATAACCGGTATATTAAGACGATTAGCTTCTCTTACAGCATTTGCTTCTTTTTGTACATCAACTACAAAGATTGCTGAAGGAAGACGACTCATATCCTTGATAGAGCCTAAGTTCTTTTCCAACTTAGCTCTCTGGCGGTCTACCTGAAGACGCTCACGTTTTGCAAGTTTGTCAAATGTACCATCTTCTTTCATTTTATCGATGGTATTCATCTTTTTGATCGCCTTGCGTATAGTCGGGAAGTTTGTGAGCATACCACCCGGCCATCTTTCTGTAACATAAGGCATATTTACAGATGCGGCCTTTTCTGCCACAATCTCTTTTGCCTGTTTTTTGGTAGCCACAAAGAGGATTTTGCGACCTGAATGTGCAAGTTCTTTCAAAACCTCTGCGGCTTCGTCTATCTTGACAATACTCTTGTGCAGGTCTATAATATGAATTCCATTTCTTTCTATAAAGATATATGGAGCCATTTTAGGATTCCACTTTCTGGAAAGATGTCCAAAATGAACACCTGCGTCGAGTAATTCCTGGAAATTTGTTCTTGGCATTTTATAAAATTGTTTGTTTTGTTTTAAACTTTCCCTATCAGACATTTGCCTTGTCTGCAGGACTCTCTTCATCAATTAGGAGTAGCGGGACCAACCCCAGTCTCCTGAATTTTCCGCAATCTCGGCAATCTTGCAGCAGCTGTCTTAAATATTCATCTAAGAATCAGGTCTCAAGATTTGTCACCGGATTGTGCTAAAACATAAATCTAAGTACAAGCAATCGTTTAACGTTTGCTGAACTGGAAGCGGCGACGTGCTCCAGGCTGACCAGGCTTTTTCCTTTCAACCTCTCTTGAATCACGGGTAAGGAAACCAGCGGTCTTAAGTGCGGAACGATAAGCCTCACGATCTACCTCGCAAAGTGCACGAGCTATTCCGAGTCTTAATGCTTCTGCCTGACCTTTGATTCCACCTCCGTCGAGGTTAGCCTTTACATCAAACCTTCCTGCGGTACCAGTTACTTCAAAAGGCTGATTTGCAATGTACTGAAGTGACTCATCAGGGAAATATTCCTTTAAGTCACGTCCATTAACTGTAATGTTACCTTTTCCGGTAGCCACATAAACACGAGCCACGGCTGATTTACGTCTTCCAAGGGCGTTAACTGTTTTTTCCATTTGCTCTGTTTAAATTTCGTTTAACTTAATTGTTCTTGGCTGTTGCGCCTGATGAGGATGCTCAGTACCTGCATATATGAAGAGGTTATTGAGAATCTTATCACCAAGACGGTTCTTAGGGAGCATACCTTTTACTGCTCTCCTGACCAATTCAGTAGGTCTCTTTCGAAGAATCTCAGCTGGCGTTGTAAAACGCTGTCCACCAGGATAACCGGTATAGCGTACATACACCCTGTCAGTCATCTTTTTTCCTGTAAGCGCTACTTTCTCCGCATTAATTACGATTACATTGTCACCGCAATCAACATTAGGAGTAAAGCCCGGTTTGTTCTTTCCGCGAAGGACAAGAGCAATACGGGAAGCAAGACGGCCGAGTGCCAGACCCGTTGCATCAATGACGACCCACTCTTTCTTTACAGTTGCTGCGTTTAGCGATACTGTTTTGTAGCTTTGTGTGTCCACTGTCTTGATCTTTAATGGTTAATAAATAAAATTTGCGATCCCTACACATTATAGGGGTCGCAAAGGTAAGTATTATTTAATTCTTATCAAAATTTTACTCAAGCCCTACCATGAAATATGTATGCCATACGAATTAATACCTGTAGCTATTTCATTTTTTACGACTTGGTCTCCAAGTTTCCAAAATTTAGGATTGGCAATCATAACAATATCGTATTCCTTTCCATTTACTATTTCAGAAACAGAGCTATTTGAAAGAGACTGTGTCTTCAAAAGTTCCTTTAAATCAGACTTTACTGTAATAATCATTAAGTAATTGGCGGTCTCTTTTACTATTTGCTCTATAGCCTTTGATAAATTATCAACAGAATTTTTGTCACTAATAGAACCTAACACAAAAGGAATTTTAATTATTACAGTCTTTTTATGACCATCTTTAGAAATTAATCCCTTCACTTCCTGACTTGATTTCTGTAAAAAATTATCCTCCCCTATGCTGATTGCATCGATTTGACGTGTCGGAGAATTAAAATAGAATGTTCCACCTTCAACGTCATTTTTATTAGATAACTTATTTATAGTAAATGAATTCCATTTATATAAGTCGACTGCTATCTGTTGTGAATATTTTACTCCTGCAAAATCTGTTCTGTCCAAATATGCAACAGACGCATTCTTTTCTTCTTTTTTCATATAGTCACGCACCTTAATATAATCTTGAGGTGAAGAAAACAATGACTCTGAAGACAGACGTGAAATAAACAAGATTTCCGCACTGTGACTAACCTGTTCCTTAGGCTCTTCCTTTCTATTTTCGGATTTACTTTCCTGTTTCTGACAAGAAAATAAGATGGAAGAAGATAATAAAACAATTATTCCTATTTTTTTCATCTCTGCCTCCTATTATAATTTAATTTTAACTATTACGGCATCATGATCGGAGAGATTTCCTGCCCTGAATACTGATTTATTAACATTTTTGAAAGTTCCCTTAGGAAAAGTATATATATGGTCTACCCAATTTTCAATTTGATGATCTCCTATTTTATTGAAGGGGTCTAAAGTATATGGCTGAGCAGTATTTAAGTCTCCACACAAAATTGTAGGATAAACTGGCTTAGCCAAGGAGGCAAACTTAATTACTTCTCCAACCTGCCTACCTCGTACCTTTTCTTCGTTTCCCTTATGGTCGAAATGAGTACAAACAATGCGCAAGGTTTTAAAGTTTCCATTACCTATGGGAAATAATATATCAACATAGCCTACGCTTCTCTGATCTGCACCATAGTCATTAAGTTCAGAGTCTGTATTAAACTGATAATATCCATTCCCTTTATGGTTTTTGTATATCATCTTCTGAGAGTGAGAACTAATAATGGGATATTTAGATAAAATAACATTCCCATAATAGCCTTTATCCTTGGGATAGGACTCTATGAAATATCCGTACATACCCAATGCTGCACCTATCTCTGCCATCTTTTCCTTTCCTACCCTAGACGTACCTGTTTCAAATTCATTCAGGCATAGAATATCTGGATTGTATTTTTTAAATACCTCTACGAAATCATCTATTGGGAAGCCGTTTTGTCCACTTTTATCTTGTTTTTCAAGAGAAAGCACATTCCAGTCCATTACAGTCATTTCTTGAGAATTTGCTGTAAATGACAGGAAAATCAGCCCTGTAAGGCTGATTTTCCACAACACATTAAACACTTTTATCATATACTACTAGTATCCTTTATTTTGTTTGAGATTTACTGACCCTTCAAAAGCTTTTATTGGTATAGGGAATACCTGATTCTTCTGTGGATCAAAATTACGTCCCTCATCATAATGAACCGGGCCATCAATTACAACCTTTCTTGTGCTCGGATCAAAATGTGATACGAGTTTTTCGGTAGGCTTTGCATAGACTTCTTTTGCATCTCCCCAACGAACCAAATCCAAATGACGGCTTGGCATAAATTCAAATGCAAGTTCGCAACGTCTTTGATTTTTGAGTTCATCTTTGGTTGCAGAACTGTTTTCAGGAAGTCTTGCTCTCTTACGTATTCTATTGAGTAACGCTTTTGCTTCATCATTGCCTTCACCTTTTGTCCAAATAAGAGCCTCAGCCTTCATAAGCAGAACATCAGCAAAGCGAATCAGACAAGTACCTAATTTATTACTTGCATTATCTCCATTAGTATTAACCACCTTTCCTTTACAATCAGCTTCCTCCCATGGAGACATAAATTTACGGAATGTAATACCTGTATCTGATGAAATATTGTGATTGCCGTCACCGAATACTATATTCTGTCCCATGAATTTTATTGTTTCGCCAGGATAAAGAATTGTGGCACTACGACGCACATCACCTTTTTCAAAAGCTTTATATAAACCATAAGTAGGCTGGAAATAGCCCCAGGTATTATACAATCCCCAACCGCCATTGTTGAAAGACATTCCATGGAATTTAGGACCGTCTATTGCATTTCCAAGGAAAGAGAACAGATACTCGCAACTGAAATTATTTTCAATGCGCCATAATGATGCGAACGGGTTAGTGCTGCCGTCATCAAACAAATCTCTTTTATCTGCTCCTGAAAGCGACATCACCTTATCACACATTTCGATTACAGTGTCATAATATTTAGGAGCATATTGTGCTGCATATAAGGCAGCCCTTGCTGCAAAAGCCCAGGCAGCAGCCTTATGAGGCATACCATAGTCATCATCTCTCAATTCAGAGAACAGAGGAAGTTCTTCTCCTGCCTTTCTGAAATCAGCAATTATTTGATCATAATTTTGAAGAACTGAAGTTGGTCTCGGACTGTCTATTTTTGCTGGCTCTGTCTTTTCTGTAACAATAGGAATACCACCATTAGGACCATTGTCACCGTAGTACGGAGCTATCCATAACATAGCAAGTCCTCTGAAGAAATATGCAGTCGCTACTGATCGCTTACTGAAAGCGGGATCCAAATTCTTCATCGTAGGGACAATCTTAATCAGGTTATTAGCCTTTGTAACTATCTGGTACATTACTGACCAGTTATCTTTGGCATCCCTACCATTATCTGCAGACATATTAAAGTTTCGGATTTGTTCTCCTTGTGCATTTGGTCTTCCGACAGTTACATTGTCACTGCAACATTCAAACCACATAATTCCTCGACCAGTAATACCCTCAGAATTATTAGACACATTGGAAAACAATGCGTTGACTGCTTTTTCAACATCTCCCTGAGTTTTCCATTCGGTAGATGGACCGTACTTTTCTACGGTCAGAAATTTCTGACATCCTGCAAAAGACATTAATGCAGCAATACAACTTAATGTATATATTATTCTTTTCATAATTAATCTGATTTAAAAATAATCCTAAAGACTTAGAATTTCATATTAAGTCCGAAATTGACAAATTTAGCAACAGGGTATACACCTCTATCAACACCATAGTTTCCCACTTCTGGATCAACTCCGGTATATCCTGTGAATGTACAAAGATTGTCCAAACTCATATAGATTCTAAAGCCCGGCATATTCTTACTAAACTTAGGAAGAGTATATCCGACTGTGATATTTTTAAGTCTCAGATAATCACCTTTTTCAAGGAATATATCAGAGAAGTTGTTATAATTGCCATTGTTGTCTGATACTATACCAAGACGAGGATATTTACTTGAAGTCTTATTGAAGTCCCAAGTATCCATTACATCTTGTATAAGATTGCCATAATCGTTTCTTCCGTTCATAGCAAGCTGTTTAAGACCATTGTAGATATAGTTACCACCTACACCTTGGAACATAATTGCGAAATCAAGACCTTTCCATTGCAAAGACCCACCGAATGAGAAAGTCCTTGTAGGAGCATAAGAACCAGCAAATACCCTATCCTTATCGTTTATAACACCATCTTTATTGGTATCTACATATTTTAAATCACCTACCTTTGCAAGCGGCATAATTTTATTTGAAGTTCCTGTTTCAGGATCTTTATAGATGTAGTTATCTATTTCTTCCTGTGAACGGAAAATACCATCAGTCTTGTAAATCATAAAAGAATACCATGGTTGACCTGCATCTGAATAAAGTATAGGTTTACTGTCTATATTAGGATTTTCATGCATTACAGGCGCCTCACGAACTCCATATTCTCTTACATACCCTTTGTTAATAGAGAACAGGCCATATAAATTGTAGGTCAAATCTCCATTAAGTGCAGAACCATTGTATCTTATGGAAAATTCCCAACCTCTGTTAAGTACATTTCCCATATTTCCCATAGGTTCTTTAGTTATTCCCATATGTGCAATAGTAGGCACTCTGTCAATAAGATCTCTTGTCTCTTTGTTGTACCAATCTATACTTATATCCAATTTATTTTTGAATAAAGATAAATCAAGACCTACACTTGTCTGAATTGTAGACTCCCAACGAGCCTGTAGGTTAGGAATTGTTGAAAGGTAACTACCATATCTAAGGACATCCATTGTTTTACCAAAGATAATAGGCCACTCATAATTGAGTAATTCAACATTAGCTACATCATTAGGGAACATATCTACATTACCTATCTTTCCCCAACCACCTCTAAACTTTATCAAACTGAACACATTACGAATTGAAGAATTTTTCATAAAATGTTCTGAAGTAAGTTTCCAAGAGGCAGAAACAGATGGGAACCAATCGTAATTTTTGGTTATAGGAAGTTTTGAAGAAGCATCCCTTCTTATACTTCCAGTAAAGAAATAACGATCATCATAAGAATATCCTATCCTGCCTAAGAAGGAAGCCATTGCATATTCATACCTATATTCAGTTGGTTGTGTAGACTTAAAATCTCCTGCAAGTCCCCATAAGAGTTGATTTGCTTTTTCTGAAGGGTATTTCCTGGTAAATATTGTTCTTGAACCAACTCTGCTAAAATCTGCAGTAAAACCTACCATTGCATTGACATGATGACGTCCAAAAATACCTGAATAATTGATAGTATTTTCAGAAAGCCAATGAGTAGTTGAGCCAAAAGTTTGTGACCTCTGGTTTTCAGATCTTAAAAGACCTATTTCATTCATTACAGGAAGGAAACTGTCATTTTCTGATGAAGACAAATCTGCAGTAAATTCTGATTTTAAAATCAGTCCTGTTAAAGGTTTAACCTCAACTCCTGTTGTAGAATAAATGGTGTGTACAGGATAAAGATTGTGCATTCTTGTTAAAGCCGCTACAGGGTTATAAAGAAGCGGTGTACCTGAAACTGCTGCCCATTTAGGACTTGTTCCTGAGAAATATTTTTCACCATTGCTATCTTTAGCATATGAGCCGTCTTTATTCATTTCATAGACAGGAGCGCAACGTGGATACCAAACCGCACCCATAATAGGTCCTTGATGGCTTGTATTAACATTGCCTTGTCCATTAGACACTCCCAAAGATACTCTCTCATACATTTTCAACCATTTTGTAAGTTGAAAATCAGATTGAAGTTTTGCTTGAAGACGTTTAGTCCATGTATTCAATATAACGCCTTTATTGTCATCATATGAAACAGTAAATACTGTTGACATCCTATCATTACCACCTGAAAGAGTCAAGCCATAGTGCTTTTTGAAACCCTTACGGAAAATTTCTTTTAACCAATCTGTCCTTGTAACATTTCCAAATGGATAAGCAGCAGGATCGGCAGCTTGAGGAAGCGTTTTAGTCGGTTCGCTTTCTATTGCCTTTGCCCATACTTTATTATATTGTTCAGCCGTAAGCATTTTCGGAAGATTTGTAACATAGTCAAATCCCATTGATACATTTGCACTTACGCTTACCTTACCTGCTTTAGCACGTTTTGTGGTGATAAGAACAACACCGCTTGAACCTACAGAAGCACCATATATAGCAGCAGAAGCAGCATCTTTCAAGACAGTAATAGTTTCTATCTCATCAAGAATAAAAGGAGCACCTGGAACGCCATCTACAACGAATAAAACCCCATCTCCAGAATTAGGGTCACCATCATTTCCTTTTGAGCCTCTACCTCTAATAGTAAAAGATGCAGAAGACATAGGATCTCCACTCTGCTGGATAGTTACACCAGGAAGTTGTCCTTGCAAGATTGACCCAATGTCTTGAGGTCTGCTCTTTGCTATATCATCTACTTTCATTGTTGAAACAGCCATTGAAAGATCTTCCTTTCTGGATGAGCCGTAACCAATTGCAACCACCTCATTAAGAAGCATTGCATCTACTTCCATAGCAATATTTATCAAAGAGCGGTTATTCACAGGAACAACCATAGTTTTAAATCCTACATAGGAAAATTCTAACTCAGCATCAGGTCTAACAGAAATTGTATATTTTCCAGATAAATCAGTCATTACAGCATCGCCTTTGTGACCTTTTACCAATACCGTTGCACCTACCAAAGGTTCGCTTTGAGCATCTGTAACTCGACCTGAAACAGAGATTTTTTCTTGAGCAAATACTGGAACGACCAGCATACACGCCATTACGTTTACAAGAACAGTACGCAGCAATTTGCGAGTACTCTCTGTAATAGATAGTTTGAGCATATAAAGATAATTTAGTTAATAAATTTCAGTGTTAGTCTATTATAACGTTTTAGTACTACAAAATTATACAATCAGAGTATAATTATAGGGACTATTTGCGTATTTTACTCCTCAATTAACGCAAAATTACTATTTTCTTATTCTATTTTCTGTTATTTTGCCTTTTGCAAAAACTATATTGTCTACAATGCGTCCATCTCCCTCCTTGATATAGGTTCTGAAACCTCTTTCCCCTTCTTTTATTATAATAATTCTTGAGCCAGGACGCAGATTGTTATAGGTTGTATCGTCTCCAGAATAACGTCCATAACCGAGAGCCATACCGTCTTTGGCAACGACATAATCAATATCATGGTCATGACCTACAAAAGTGCCAATAAAACTGCCTGTCTCTACCATAGCAGCATACATTCCTGTATTTAATGCTCCAGGACATTCATCTTCTGCTGCACGACCAATGTGGGAATTATTTGGATCTCTCCAGGCATCAAGGTATTCTTTCAAAACTATATGAAAAAATGCAAGTGAATAAACAGGTTTGCCGCCATTTAGCAATGAATTAGACTTGCAGCAATCCTTCACCCACTGCACCTGTTCGGGATAGAACCAGCCATAACCTTCAATTCCTTTGATTGTAGAATAATCATGAGAATCCATACAATATAAAGCAAGTGCAGGTTTTTTACTGTTTGCTCCAAGGACATTTATCTGGACATCTGCCAGCTCTTTTATTTTATTCAATTTATTAAGAGTATATGGAGAAGAGGTAACTATAGCAGCTATTTCTGCTCGTGAGAGATCCTGTTCTGCATCATGATTGCCTAAGGTTATACAGAATGGCACTTTATATACATTTAATGAATCTATAAGACGTTTCCACATTTTGCCTGCAGGTCTGCCACTTACCACGTCTCCTGTAAAAACAATAAAATCAGGGTGTTCACTTCTTACCATATAACTAATGCGTGCAAAAGTTTTATTTCCCTCATTCAAACGATATTGAGTGCCAGGGTCAAGATGAGTATCTGTAAACTGCATAATTTTAAATTCACCCTTTTTTGAAAAGGAGAGTTCAGGGGAGGTAGCCTCAACGCTAAGTGAGAACCCGAGTATAAATAATAAAGAAAGTAATATTGTTCTCATACAGATTATAATTTTATTGTCCCACTTTTTTTAACCTCAACCACTGAACTATTGCCTTCCCCCCAACTAACCTTCAGACTAAATGGTATATTGGTTTCTACTTTAATTATAGGTCTTTCATCAAATGATTTTCTCGGAGAAACGACAATAGATAAAAGCCCTGTTTTTCCAAAAGGATATTTTTTTATGCCATGTTCTTCCAATTTATCTATGGACCATTCAACCATACGTTTAGAATAGTCGGAGCGTATACCTAAAATATATTCAATGAAAATTGCAATTGGCGGAAGCCCTGTCCAACCAACAAAATCTTTTCTTGCCATAAATCCTGGAGTACAACTTTCTGGAGAGTAATATTCCCAAAATGTACCTGTTTTCTTCCAAACATTGAATACATTTTCATAATGATTATAAGCAATTTCTCTTGCTAATTGGCTATATCCTGTCTGGGTAAGCCCAGAAATCACCATATAATTTGTCCCTGGCCACACTCCTCCCCTCCAATATACTCCGTTGGGTTTATATTTTTTGTGATCAGCCGATAAAGATGGAACTCTATGTGGACGATTAAATTCACTTGTATCAGATAAGTGCTTTACCAACTTATCAGTTTTATCATGGCTTAGAGCATTTGCCAAAAGAGCCCAATAGGCTCCTATACTCTTTGTACCACATAAAGTACCATCTCCATATACATCAAATAGAAAACCGGAATTTTCGTTCCACATTTTTTCATTAACATATTTTTTTAAGAATTTCACCTCATCTTCTAAATCTTCTATTTCCTGCCATCTTTCTGTATAGAAGCCAATTTGCAAAAGGCAATCGTCTACTAAAATCTGCTGCAAATTGGTATCTAACCATACCATATTGCCATGGGAGAATATCGGATTATATTGTTCTTTCACTCTCGGCATATTATCCATTCCTGTTCCCCATCCGCTTGACCAGTAAGTTCCGTCTTTCCAAGTTCTATTAAGTTGCCACCACTTTACATAGGCACAGAGAACCGGGAAAATTTTATGCAGTCTGTCAATGTCTCCAAACTGTCTGAAATATTCTAACTCCACCCAAGGCAACAAATCAGGACCGGTAGAAACGGGATCGTACCTTTCAAAACAATCTGAACCGTCTGAACGAATTTCTCTACAGATAAAGCCATCTGGATGTTGCTTCGCATAGAAGTTATCGAGAGAATTAATAAATGGGAAAAATCTGTATCCATATCTTGCAAACAGCATCATAAATGATGTATCCCACATAAATATATTTCCATTATATGCAACGTCAAGGTATGGAGATACAAATCCTGACCCCTTCTGTGGCTGACGAATATTGCCTACAGCAAGCCTCCATGCATCCCAATACATTTTTATTTCATCCTCATGTCCGTTCCAAATCGGTTGTGGAAGAATATTTTGTGCTTCTTTAAATGACTTTGGCAACAGAATATGTGGTGTTTCTGTTCTGAATTGATTTTCAGCAACAAATACATTTTTGACATAAGTATTTTTGTATGGCAAATCATATGGACCGCTCTTCAGCCCTTGAGCATATGTCGAAATATGAACAAGTATAAGAAAGAGTGTTATAATTAAATTCCTAAACATATTACTTACGTACTAATGATTTAATATTTTTAGCTATTTCTGTATTAATATATACTCCTCTGAATTTATCGGAACCAGGACCGTAAGCAAACACTGGAATCATTGCAGGTGTATGATCATCAGTAAAATATAAGCCCATGACATGACCTGTATTTACATCACCATCCATTATTACCAGTCCACCTGTCTCATGATCGGCTGTAACTATAATCAAAGTTTCTCCATTGCTGTCAGCAAATTTCATAGCTTCTGCAATTGCCAAATCAAAACTTAGCATTTCTATTATAGAACCAGGTAAACAACGTGAGTGCCCTGCATAATCTATTTTAGCTCCTTCTGCCATTAAAAAGAATCCTTTATCGCTATTTTTCTGCAGCCTCGCAATAGAATTTTTCACTGCATCAGCCAATAAATGTAAATTTTCTTCATTTGCAGCATCTCCCATCTTATCATCGATACAAATCAGTTTTCCTTTTTCAGGGGTAATTTCAGATACATTTCTTTTAAATAAATACTTATCTGAAAGAGTTTTATCCAAGCCTCTCTCCTCGAATAAATCAAAGCCACTGCCGCAAAGCAAATCTATTTTGGCTTTATGCAAATAGTTTAATATCCTAGTGGCACTATCCCTATCTGTAGCATGAGCATAAAAGGCTGCTGGTGTTGCATCCGCGATATTTCCTAATGAAACAACACCCACAGATTTACCCATTTCTTTGAAATAGTCGCTCAATGAAGGAATTTCTTTTCCGTCTGCTGTTATCGAAATATGTCTGTTATTGTGCCGTTCTCCAGTTGCTAATGCACTTCCTCCTGCAGCAGAGTCTGTTGTAAAAGCATCTAAGGCATTATTTATCTGAATTCCAATATTATGCATATTCATTAGAGAGAGTCCGCAGTTGGCATAGTATCCAGCAGAAATCTGATTAAGCCCCATACCATCGCCTATAAGCAAGATGACATTTTTAATCTTTTTACATTTTCCGTCATTTAGATAAGTAGGCTTGTATACATCTATTCCTTTTGATAGGCTTAGTTTATTATTTTCAAAACCTTCAAATGATTTTGTTATTATGTCAAGTTTTTTGGTTCCTGTAACTCCTACTTGTTTTGATTTTAACTTTCCCATTGTAAAATTTTTATTGGAGAAATCGGAGAAAAATTCCGCACAAGCAACAGGATTATCAGTATTAATATAGTCTACTCCAAGATTATAGAATGTATAATATACAGTAGGACCTTCAGGTGCGTTCCAAAATCTGATTGGTTTACCAAGAGAATGACATTTTGCAATTTGAGATTTAACGGCTCTGTCCTCTTTAAGAATCAGTGAGCCTTTTCCATTCCATTTTGCATAATTAGAAAAATCCATACTGAACATAGCAACTCTTTCAAGTTGTTTTGAAGTGTATCTGACTGACAAATCTCCGTCAAAATATATGAAATCTGGATATTTATAGAAATCCTCTGGAGAAGGAATGTTTCCTGTTATTACAATTCTTACAGCCCTATCATTCTTGGTGCAATCAAATATTTGAGAATGAGCAGAAAGACAGTCGATAATTTTTTTCAATGCTGCCTCTGAATCTTCGGATTTAATCTCTATCATCAATTGAAGCAGTTTATCTGAATCTTTCCATGCTCTACCAGAATTTTTACTAAATATTTCTACTATCGGATTGACATATATTTTTTCAAATGTATCATCATCCCTTAAATTATTAATTTCATGCCCCACTAAAAGTTTATCATTCACGAGAAACACATCTGCTTCAATAGACTGCACTCCGACAGAGTAAGCCTGATAGAATGGAACAGTTCTATTATAATCATTATGAGAATGAATTATAATAGGATTGCGGGCAGAAACATTTATACAAGCCACAAATAGTACGGCTATAGATGAAAATATAATTTTATTTATACTGAACATATTTAATTGATTATTATTGTTTTATTACATAGCAGACTCGCTATCTGTAAATTCAAATTCTAATACTCCTCCCTCTGAAATTTCATCATATAAGACATAATCGCGTCCTAATGATTTTCTATTCAACTTAACAGTCTTTAGGTATGGTTTACGCTTAGAGGCGTTTGACTTAATTATCAATATTTTGCCATTACTTAGGGTTATTTTCATTTCTTTGAATAGAGGAGAAGAAAGCATAAATTTTCCGCTAGCAGGGCAAACAGGATACAGTCCCATAGCAGACATAATATACCAGGCTGACATCTGTCCGCAGTCTTCATTTCCTGCAATTCCATCAGGTGAGGCTGTATACATTTCATCTAACAATTTTTTAACTGTACTTGCAGTCTTGTTTTGTTTCCCTATATAATTGAATAAATAAGGATAATTGTGCCCTGGTTCATTACCATGAGCATATTGTCCCATCAATCCAGTAACGTCTTCTATTTCTATCTTTTTACTATCATTTTCATAACTGAAAAGACTGTCCAATGCTGCTTCAAATTTGTTTTCTGAGCCAAAAAGTCTTATAAGTCCTTTTATATCATGTGGAACAAAGAAACGATATTGCCAAGGTGTTGCTTCTGTATATTCCGCAGAGGTTGCCGTAGGATCAAAAGGAGTTTTCCATCTACCATCACTATTTTTAGGACGGAAGAAACGTGTTGAAGGGTCAAACAGATTTTTGTAGTTTTCAGACCTTTTATAATATTCATCAGCCACGTCTTTTCTTCCTATAGATTCTGCCATTCGTGCTATACACCAATCATCATAAGCATATTCCAATGTAATGGAAACAGATTCTGAAAGTTTGTCACAAGGTACATAACCATATTTTATGTAATAATCTGAACCTTTTTTATTTATATTGGATGAGCGTATCATTGCTTCCAATGCCAAGGAAGCATCATAATCACGAATGCCTTTAAGATAAGCATCAGCAATAACAGGAACCGCATGATAACCTATCATAGTCCGTGTTTCACCATTCCATAAAGGCCAGATAGGAAGTTCTCCGTTTTGCAAATACATACTTAGCATAGAACGTATTGTTTCATTTACTATATCCTTGTCAATCAAAGTCATAAGTGGATACCAAGTTCTGAATGTATCCCAAAGGGAGATTGTGGAATAATATGGCTTTTTGGAACTGTCACTAATAATATTTGGAGTTAAAAACGCATGATATACAGCTGTATAAAAAATTGTTTTCTCTTTGTCTGTACCGCCTTTTATATCAAATTTGTTAAGAATATTATTCCATGTCCGCCAAGTGGATGCCTTAAGTTTATCAAATGCCTGGCTTGATGCTGCGTTGGTTTCAGCATAATAATTTGCTTTTGCCTCTTCTATACTTGTTGCAGACAAACCCACTCCAACTACCAGTGTATCAATATTGTTTCCAAAAGAGAGAAGGGCATATTTGTCTGCCAAAAATTCGACATTCAAGAAAGGAGTTGAACATTTTGCATAAAAATATATTTTTTGATGTTTCACCCACCCTGAGGTTTCCCTCTCTCCGCAAATTTCATTTTCAGAGAGTTTGTAAATCTTACTTGCTATAAGGGTATCTTCATCTGCAGTATATGCCAAATCAATTAGAAGACGTCTAATTCCGTCTTTTTTGAATGTGTATTGGTGCATACCGACTCTCTTCCCTGCAGTAAGTTTAACATCTATACCACTTTCCAAACTGACAGCATAATAGCCACATTTAGCCGTTTCCTTTTCGTGATAAAATCTGTACGGAATAAAATTTTCAATTCTATTACCGTCAATTTTTACATTGTATGAAGGATAAAATAGTATATCTTTTAAGTCTGCACATCCCGTACCGCTTAGGTGCGTATGCGAAAACCCTATTATAACACTGTCACTGTAATGATAACCAGAACAAGCATCCCAACCAGATGTCCTTGTTTCAGGGCTTAGTTGTACTAATCCGAAAGGAGCAGAAGCACCCGGAAATGTATGACCATGAGCTGCCGTGCCTATAAAAGGATTTACATATTCAACAGGTTCATAATGGGTACTGCAAGAAAGTATTAGCCCTGCAGATAAAACTGATAATATAAAAGATTTCATCGGTTATTAACGCAATTATTTATGTGGTCTTACAAAAATAGGAAATTAGCATTTAGGTTAAAAGTGTCATTTGCGTTTTTATAGTCTTCAAATTACGCATTCCTATTTTTACTTTTGCGATACTCTGATGGGGTTACTCCTTTAATTCTCTTAAATATTCTAGACATATTCTTAATATCCGGCTGCCCCAACTCAAAAGAAGATTCCGAAACCGTCTTTCCTTCTGAAAGAAGTTGAGCCATACGAGATACCCTCATTCTAACTATATAGTCATATAACGATGTCTTCATACTCTTACGAAACCTTGTTTCTATCAGCCTACGGGACATGGGGATCTCGGCTAAAATATCTTTTACAGAAATATTCGAACTTATATTTTCATGTATAAGTTTTAGAACTTTGGAAACCGCAGAGTCCTCATTGACAAATACTTCTGAAGAACGACGTGTTACTATATGAGTAGAACGAACTATTATATCTTCATTTTCGGAATTAGGGACCCGAATCTTTCGGTCTATCATTTTAGCCACATTATATCCGCCTTCCTCAACATTCTGACTTATAGAAGAAAGTGTAGGAGAGCATAGATTACATATAGTTTCATCATTATCTACTCCAATTACAGCTATATCTTCAGGAATATTAAAAATTTCTTCTCCTTCCTTCATTTTAAGCAGATTACAAGCCTCTGTGATATAATATGCCTGATTATCATCACAAGCCATTATAGCAACAGGTTTGGGAAGAGAATGAAGCCACCTCGTAACTTCTTCAAAGTCATATTTCCATAAATCTGTCTTAGGAGGTCTTAAATCCGACAAAAAATTAGTCGGGTCCGATTTTAAAACAGCATTTTTAAATCCCTCGTATCTTTCATCCGACCATATTACCTCTGAAATACCATAAAAGGCAAAATTTTTAAAGCCTTTTTCCAAGAAATAGGTAGCCGCCATCTCTCCTGAATGTATATATTCTCCAGTAATATTAGGAATAGAAGTAAACTTAGACTTAAAATCCTGAGCAATGGCAATTATTCCGTTATTTTTAAAAAGCGAAATATCATCCGTTTCGTAGAATTGACCTATTATAGCATCGGCTCTTATCTTTTTCGCATATTCGACTACATACTCAATTCCGTAAGCATCTCTCAGAGATGTCGGAAGCCGGCAGATACTCCACGCCTCAGAATTATCATGCACGTATCTGGCAATTCCCAAAAGCAGACTTCTCGCGTATGCTTCCGAGAAATCAGTCATCAGTATAACACGTGCCATACTGTAAAGTACTATATAGATAGCACTGACAATACGTCGATCAACTCTTTATCGATAGGTTTATTCATCTTTATAGCCCTCTGAATAGGAACATAGACTATTTCATCGTTTGATATACCTACCATTATGTTTCTCTGTCCCTCTTTAAGAGCCTCAATACTTGCATAACCTAAACGACTTGCAAGTATTCTGTCTGCAGCACTCGGTGTTCCACCTCTTTGAAGATGTCCTAAAATAGTAACTCGTACATCATATTTAGGATATTCTTTCCTAACCCTTTCTGCATAGTACATTGCTCCTCCATGTCCGTCTTTTTGGCTTTCAGACACAAGAACGATTGAACTGTTTTTGCTCTTACGTACACCTCTCCCTATGAATTGAGCCAATTGGTCTACATCTGTCTGATCTTCAGGAATTATAGCCGCCTCTGCACCTGAAGCGATTGCACTGTTCTGTGCAAGGAAACCGGCATCACGTCCCATCACTTCGATAAAAAATATACGGTCATGAGAGTTTGCAGTATCCCTGATTTTATCAACACATTCCACTATAGTGTTAAGAGCCGTGTCATAACCTATTGTTTTATCTGTTCCGTAAAGGTCGTTATCTATCGTACCTGGGATACCTATTACCGGAAAATCAAATTCTCGTGCCAAAGACTGGGCTCCAGTAAGAGAACCATTACCGCCTATAACTATAAGTGCATCAATATTGTACTTAGTTAGCACATCGTATGATTTTTGATGGCCCTCCTTTGTCTTAAACTCCTCACTACGTGCAGTTTTAAGCAAAGTTCCACCTCTTTGAATTGTGTTACTTACACTCTCTGTCGTAAGTTCGCGCAATTCCCCATTTATAAGTCCTTCATATCCGCGATATACGCCGAACACTCTCCACCCGTTATATATTGCAGATCTTGTAACCGCCCTTATACAGGCATTCATTCCAGGTGCGTCACCACCAGATGTAAGTACTGCTATTGTTTTTATTTCTTTCATAATGTATGCTGATTTTATGTCCTGCAAATATACTCATAAAAAGATTTTCAAACTAAACTTTTTAATCACTAACTTTACAATAATTATTAAAAATACTTACCATATGAAAAAATTATGGTTCGAGCTTTTTATCAGCCGATTAGGCTTACTTTTTGTCAAAAATTTATGGGAGAATAAGGCGTAATATGAAGATAGGCAACTTAGACTTAGGTGAACAGCCAGTGTTACTCGCTCCGATGGAGGATGTAACCGATGCTTCATTCAGAGTAATATGTAGAGAGTTCGGAGCAGATATGGTGTATACAGAATTTATATCGTCTGATGGTCTTATCAGGGATGCAAATAAATCTATCGCAAAAATGAAAACTTTACCTCAAGAAGCTCCTGTTGCAATTCAAATTTATGGGAATATTCCTGAGGCTATGGTAGAAGCAGCAAAAATAGCGGATAACGCACAAGAGATTGCAGGTGGATATGGATGCGATATAATAGATATAAATTTTGGCTGTCCTGTTAACAAAATAGCAGGAAGAGGTGCTGGTTCTGGAATGATGAGGGAACCTGATAAAATGGTCGCTATTACCAAAATGGTAGTAGATGCTGTTAAGAAACCTGTTACCGTAAAGACTCGCCTGGGATGGGATGAAAATTCTAAAATCATACCAGAACTTGCTGAAAGGCTGCAAGATACAGGAATAAAAGCTCTTACAATACATGGAAGGACTCGTTGCCAAATGTATAAGGGCAATGCCGACTGGACTTTAATACGTCAAGTCAAGGAAAATCCAAGAATAAATATACCAATAATAGGCAATGGTGATATAACAGATGCCTTCAAAGCAAAACAAGCTTTTGATGAATTTGGAGTGGATGGTATCATGGTAGGAAGAGCATCATTTGGACACCCATGGATTTTCAAAGAAATAAAGACATACTTAAAAACTGGTGAAGTGCTTCCTTCTCTTAGCGTTATAGAAAGGGTTGCCCTTGCAAAAAGACACCTTGCACTTTCTATTGAATTAAAGGGTGAAGTTACAGGAGTATTGGAGATGAGGCGACATTTTTCATGTTACTTCAAAGGTCTCCCTGACTTTAAGGATACAAGAATAAAATTAGTTACTACAAATTCCCCCGAAGAGTTATATTCTTTACTTGACGTAGTTGCAGAAAAATGGGGAAATATAGAGGCGGATACAGATAATGTATACGGTGTATGAGTTTTTATAATAAATAAGTACTATCTTTGCAAACTATGTTGAGGAAAATACTCCTTACTCCTTATTACCTTATACTTAAGATAAGGCATGCTCTGTATGACAACGGAGTATGGAAGGTTCATACCTGCAAAGTACCGACTATCTGCGTCGGAAATATTGCGGCTGGAGGAACAGGGAAAACTCCTCACACAGAGATGATTCTGAATACTCTTTTACAAAGCCCAGAGTGTAAAAATAAGCATATAGCCGTATTATCAAGAGGTCACAAGCGTTCAAGTCCAGGATTTCAACAAGTTGAAGAAGATGGAACTGCATATTTCTATGGAGATGAACCGCTGCAGATAAAAAGGAAGTTCCCTGATGTTACCGTTGCAGTAGACAGGTCAAGAATTGAAGGATGCAATTTTCTTTGTAACCCAGAGACGTTGAAGACCTCACGAAAGGGAAGAAAATGTAAAGCAAAGGAAATACCCCCATCTGATATAATAGTACTTGATGATGCTTTCCAATACAGAGATCTTAGAGCTCATTTCAATATTGTACTTGTAGACTATAGCCGACCGGTAAATAAAGATTGCTTGCTGCCCTTCGGAAGGCTTAGAGATTTACCAGAAAGATTGCATTTTGCTGATATTATTATAGTTACAAAATGCCCTGCATATATAGAAGATAGGAGTAAGTTAAGCCGGGTACGGAGCCTTGGAATAAAAGATTTTGATTTTAATACCTGCCAAGGTGTGGATAAGAAAGGGAAAAGTATTACAGTTCTGTTTACAAGAATAGATTATTGTCCTATAAAGCCAATATATCCTGAGGGGGAACACAGATATGCTTATTCACAAAAACTCATCTTATTTTCAGGTATTGCCAAAGATACACCCCTCCGCCGATTCTTGAGTGATCGTTATCAAGTAGTCAAGCGTTTTAATTTTGCCGATCATCATAAATACTCATGGTTTGATATTCATCGTATCATGTCGGCGGCAAAAAGTATTCCTACTGCAGTCATAGTTACAACTGAGAAAGACAGTCAAAGAGTTATTAATTATAAGAAAATGCCTTTGTACTTAAAAGAACGACTATTCCAAATTCCTATAAAAGTTTCTTTCTGTTCAGACCATGAAAAGGAGATATTTGAATCTACTCTGATGAAGAGTCTGAGAGAATTTCATTCTGACAGCGAATAGATTCCTCGTGTATAAGTCTGAAAAGATTTAAAATAAATTCTTTGGAAAGACCATAACCTTTGCCCTTTTCTATCATATCTGAAAGTAGTTTATCCCACCTTGTTGTCTGTAATATTGCTATGTTATGGTATTTTTTATATTCACCAATTTTACGGCTTATTTCCATTCTTGAAGATAAAAAGGATAATAAATTTTCATCAATAAGGTCTATTTCTTCCCTAAGTTGTTCTATACTTTCTTTATAACCCAGAGAATCAGAATCTTTTTCTCTTACTTTTATATGATTCAGTAAATCATGTAGTTGCGAGGGTGTGAGTTGTTGTTTTGCATCACTCATGGCACAACTTGGGTCATCGTGAGACTCTATCATAAGCCCATCAAAGCCAAGATCCATTGCTCTTTGAGATAACTCCGACAAATATAAAGTATCTCCTGCAATATGACTTGGATCTGAGAATATCGGTAACTCAGGGAAACGTGTCTTTAATTCAATTGGTATATTCCACAAAGGCTCGTTTCTATATTTAATTTTCTTATTTGTAGAAAAACCTCTATGGATAACACCTATTTTTCTAATACCTGCATTATTAAGCCTTTCTATGGCACCTATCCATAAATCCAAATCTGGATTTATTGGATTTTTTATCAATACTGGTATATCGATTCCTTTGAGAGTATCGGCTATTTCTTGTACAAGAAATGGATTGGCGGAAGTTCTCGCACCAATCCATAACATATCTATACCTGCACTTAAGCTTTCTTCTATATGTTCACGGCATGCAACCTCAGTACATACCTTCATACCAAATACTTCACGAACTTTCTTAAGCCAACTAAGACCTATTGTACCAACCCCTTCAAAACACCCAGGATGAGTTCTTGGTTTCCATATACCCGCTCTGAAAACATTTATGCCTATCTTATTTAAAGCCTCAGCCGTATTCAATACCTGCTCTTCACTTTCAGCACTACACGGCCCTGCTATTACAACAGGCTCATTTGAATCAAAAATATTCCAATCGGATAATGGCAAAAACTCCATATTATACCGTCATAATATCTTTTTCCTTTGCGGAAATAAGCTCGTCAATCTTCTTGATATTTCTATCCGTTATCTTTTGAACTTCTTCTTCGCCCTCTTTTTGAGCATCCTCAGGAAGTCCATCGTTTTTCTGTGCTTTTTTGAGCAATTCAACAGCATCGCGCCTGGTGTTTCTTACAACTATTTTGGCATTTTCTCCAGCAGCTTTTGCCTTCTTTATAAGATCCAATCTCCTTTCTTCTGTCAAAGCTGGCACATTGCAACGGATACTTTCACCATTATTCTGTGGTGTCATACCTATATTTGCATCTATAATTGCCTTTTCGATTTTAGGTATCATACTCTTTTCCCAAGGTTGTATAAGAATAGTCTTGGCATCGGGAGCCGATACTGATGCAACTTGCGGAATAGGTGAAGAAGTGCCATAATAATCCACCATAATATTATTGAATAATGATGGATTCGCCTTACCAACCCTATATGTCTTTAAGTCTTCTTCTAAGAATGAAACAGCATCCTTCATTTTGCTGTCAGCGACATTTAAAATTTCTTTTGTGTTCTCTGGTAACATTTCTCTAAATATTTATGATTTAATAGGAACTTGCAGATGCTATTCCCTACATATGTACTAAAGTACCAACATTTTTTCCTTCAAGCAAGCCTGTAAGTGTGCCTTTTTTATTCATATTGAATACAATTATAGGCATATTTCCTTCTCTGCATAAAGCAAAAGCAGTTTGATCCATAACATTTAAGTGCTTTTCTATAGCCTCGTCAAAAGAAAGTGAATCATAACGAACAGCATCAGGATCCTTTTCTGGATCTGCTGTATACACGCCGTCAACCCTCGTACCTTTCAACAATGCATCTGCACCTATTTCAAGAGCCCTAAGCGCTGCTCCAGAATCTGTAGTGAAGAAAGGATTTCCCGTTCCTCCTGCAATAAGAGCGACACCACCAGCTTCAAGGACCTCAACAGCCTTTCCCCTCATATAATACTCTGCTATAGGTTCCATAGGGGTTGCAGTAAATACTTTTGCCTTAACTCCTTCTTCTTTGATAAACATTGAAAGAGCAATTGAATTTATGACAGTGGCAAGCATTCCCATTTTATCACCCTCAATCCTATCAAATCCCTTACCAACTCCTTGAAGTCCTCTAAAAATATTGCCACCTCCATTTACTATAGCAACTTGCAAACCTGACTTTGCAGCATCAGCAATTTCCTTTGCAATAGCACGCAAACTTTCATTGTCAATTCCTTTGCCTTCTTTACCTCCAAGACTTTCTCCACTTAGTTTTAGTAGTACTCTTTTGTACATAAATACAAGTTTTAATATTTTAGCAAAAGTATCTAAATATTCTTAAACATACAAGATATGTAGCGACTATACTAATTTTTAAGAACAAGACTTAATAGTATATATTTAAGATGGGTATTTAGCACAGGATTGTATCCTTGCGAAATATAATATATGTTTCCCTCCTTACTGCAAAGAATAACCACAGGCTTAGACTTTGGTATTACTTTACATGATGCAGACAGTTCAAATAACAGTTCGTTATCCTCAATACGTATTATATTTTTTGAAATACCATCCAAAGCCTTATTTCCACTTACAAGGATTGGTATAGAAGAAAAGTCTGGATCATTAATAAAAGTTTTCAAATTTCTGACAATATGCATACTTGGTTCATCACGACTACCTAAAATCGCCAATATATAATATTTAGAAGCAGGTAATTCAGAAAATTTCACCTTTCTTCCGCCAAGAATATTCAAATACATGGAATCTGGATTAAATTGACCTTTAATGCTTAGATCCTCTTTTCCAGTTCTAATACTAATCTCTTTTACAATATTAGAATCAGGGGTTATATTAAAAAACTCCATCCTTGCTAATACGCTGCCATCTGGCAGTCTTTTACCTGTAGTAATGCAATAATATCCAGCTTCTAATTCAGGAATATTCATTGTTCCAAGAGAAATATTGTCAGTATCTTCTCCAAAATTAAGTAACGTAACCTTTGAAAAATCATATCTGCTAATTGTAAAATCTCTATAGTATTCTGGAATATCTGAATTACTGTCAAATTTCAAAATGAGACGACCTTTTTTCATATTTTCGAGTTCCATACTTGTATTTCCTGTCACATCATCCATAGAGGCAGAAAGCCCAACAGCCCTACAAAGAGCGACCTTAAAAATATTTATTGAACCCTCGTCTGAGCAGCCAGACTTCAATACTACAACTGGAGGCATCCTAAGCCATGATGGTGCTTTTCGATGTACAATTTTAATATTTTCTGCCACCCATCTATCAACATCTTCAAAAGATTTGAGTTTCTGGTCCAGTCCCCTATCTAATACCTCCTTTCTGAATGGGGCAAGAGGTTCCAATTCCACTCTTGGAGATAAAATATTCTTATCTGTTTGAGACTTAGACAATAAAGCATCTTCAAGCACATCATAAGAAACATCATCAATGTCTTTTTTACTTAAGCAGTCCAATAACCTGTCTGCCTCAGAGCCATATTTTTCTTTAAATCTTACTATCGCGGGATTGGTATGATTATGTGAATTTCTTATTTGCGTTTCCTTTTCCAATTTGAGTTTGTTTTCTGCCGTCAGTTCTTCAGTAGCTTTTGATGGCAATGGATTTTCTGGAGGAGGTACTAAATTAAAATCGGCAGAAAAGACATCACCTATTTTATGATTCAATACTACAGTAGATGTTTCGGTATCTAAAACAGACATACCGAAGCGCCCATCCTTTGAGGCTCTTATAAGCATAGCACCTAAGCCCATTTCAATTTTTGCCTGACCTTTATTATCGCTAAGCAATTTTATAACAGGACTGAAATTACCGTAATTATATATTGTAAATTCCACATCAGCATCAGGTACGATATTTCCAAGAGTATCTACAACAGTAACAATAGAAGTTCTATGAGGCACATATGAACCTATAAGGTTGATTTTCGTAAAACAATCATTTCTTTCTATTACACTTTCTGGTCCGTTATAATCACCAAACACATTAGTAGTCAATACTAAAGCTCTTGATACAGGGGCGTTGAACCAGCCTAAATCCAACACTGGCTCAGGTTCACATGCTCCCATAAAATGCCATTCGCCATCAATCCACGCTTCTACCCATGCGTGATTATCATCTGTATGAGCCCAACGCGGAGTGTAGACCTGACGTGCAGGAATGCCGGCAGCCCTCAAGGCAGATACAGCCAAAACAGACTCTTCTCCACAACGCCCAAAGCCACACTTCGCCACAGATGCAGGTGACATAGTACGCGCATCACTTCCACGATAGGTAGCCTGCTCAAAACACCAATGATTGATTTCCAAGGCTGCCTGCTCCATTGTCATTCCCTTTACTCGTTTACACAAAGTATCGGCATATATGGTTCTAAAATCATCGAGATATTCATTATTGACACGAAGAGGAAGAACGAAATGCCTAAATTCATTTTCAGGCACATTCCAACCCATTACTTTTCTAACCTCCAAAGTCTTTTCAACATTTGCTAACCACCAAGACTTGCTAAAGCCTAAACTATCCTGCATAGGCATATATTTATACAGCCAAGACATATAATCTTCTGCTTTCTTGCCTGTATTACAAGAAAGTAGCAATAAAGCAACTGCTATAGAATAAATAATTCTTTTCATCGACATTTAGTATTTATAATTATGTGTATCAAGATATTTTTTAAGTCTGCATAAATATTCATCATCTGGACCATCGAAAAAAGATACACCGGCTGCACCATTTTGATAAGCTGCATCTAAGGCTTTTTCAAAGTCATCACCCTTTATATCAGGGAACATTAGTCCAGCATATAAAGGTAGCCTTCCTCCCAAAGCCTTTACTCCTTCCCTTACAGAGCGACCTATCCATTCTGGTCCTTCAAAATAGAACCCATTATAAATCATAGGAAAAACAGCCTCCAAGTCCCAGTTGCCCCAGTCTTGACGTACCATTTTTTTAGCCATTGTTGGGCCAGGGAATACAGCAGCGGATAAGAACTTTCCATGAGCCTTTAAAGTATCATGAATAGCAGATACAACATTTGTAATTGCATCTAATCTAAAATTTATCCATGACTGGTCTTCCATAGGGTATTTTACTTCAAGTGGATCCCGCCCTGTAAGTTTTTTAAACTCGTTGCGACATAACTGGCAATAACAAAAATCATATTCTGGCAATTCAGATGTTTGTTCTATCCCATATTTTTTCCAAAGACTTACTGGTAAAACCACATCAGGAAAACGGACATAGTCCAAATGCATACCATCCACATATTTTAGATTGGAAAGACGCAAATAATCTTCAGACAAATAGTTAATCACTCCCTTGTGACGAGGACATAAAAATCTATAATAATCCACGTATGGGGGCTCTTTTGCTGTAGATTTACCGTTTCTGCTTACTGCAAACCAATCAGGATGTATTTTCAAGAGTTCAGCACGGTTCATTGTCCATTTCCAATAATGAGCTTCAAGACCTGCCTCTTTGCACATTCTGAAAATATTTTCATCATATCCCTCAAACAATATTGCACTTATACCACATTCCTTTGCAAGAGCAAAATGCTTCTTATATTCTTGTTCAGACCAAGACGGTTTCAGTCGTTCCCACATCCAGTTTTTAACAGTCCGTGCATAAATATGAGGGACAGTGCCATCTTTGGATACAAATCTAAGATATGCCCATTTCTCTGGGTGATGTATATCCACAACTCCAGTTGGTTCCAAGACCCAATTATCTTCTTTTTCGGGATTGTTCCATTGCACTCTTGAAAGATTTATACGCCACACGTTCCTATCTTTCGGATTATCAAAGCCCCTTTTAAGTGCATCAAAAGGAATAGCCATCTCCACACACCAGTCTATATCCCTATCATTGGAATTATTTAGAGTGCCGTTACGTTTAACTTTGAGCTTCAAGCCTTTAAAATCCCAATTTAGCAAAAAAGTACCTTTATCTTTATAAGGTTTTTCCATTAGGAGATCCATAACAGTACCCAAAGCATTTACCTCAAGTTCATAATACAATTTACCGTCACAAAATGGATCTAAAAACACTTCAAAATCATTATCTTTCCAAATAATATCATCTCTATTAACAAGTTTCGCCCTTATATCCTTTTCTTTCAGAATTGCTCCTACATAAAGATTATCACTATCATATAAGAACTTGACATAAGTTTGTTGTGAAGGTCTTGTAAATTCTTTTCCTCTTATATCATAAAAGTCGGAAATAAACTCTGCCTTATCCCAGGCTTTATCATTAAGTTTTCCGTCAATTTTAATCTTTTCTGTCGTATACAGTGCATTATATGCTGACTGCGCGGAAACAGTTACAGAGGCTAATACTGCCAAAGAAAGAATAAATGCCTTTATAATTTTACCCATAAATTAATATTATTATTTATTAAAACTAATAACCTGCCCTTCCCCTCTATATAACTCAACAGGACCATCCAATTCGATAGCCAATACTGTCATATCTTTATCTAAAACATTCTTAGGGACATTTATATAGTAAACTCCAGGAACTTTAACCCATGGGGCATGATTATATCTTTTGAATGAAAGTTCCTTATTTTTTCCCACTACTCTTATCTTCTTTATCGTGTTTTTCACACCCTTAAGTTCCACATTTTCTATTGGAATATATGGCAAATAGGCATAAATTATATTCCCAGCCTTATTCAATGCAGTTCTTGCTAATATATGTCCATCTGGAAGACCTGCAATGGTTGAATATACGGCTTCCTTATGCTTATTTATCCATTTTCCTATTTGCCTGAGCACATTGACTTCTTGAACAGGTATACTTCCGTCACTCCTTGGACCTATATCCAAAAGCAAATTACCACCCTTGGACATGCAATCAACAAACATCGACAAAATAGTATTGAATGATTTAAAATCATTATCTTTTTTACGAAAACCCCAAGAATCATTTATTGTCATACACGTTTCCCACCAATCAGATTTAGGTCTAATCATAGGAATTCCCAATTCTGGAGTTTCATAATCCCCATTTCCCTGTATTCTGGAGTTAATTATTACTTTAGGATTTGCTTTTCTCAACATTCTAACGATGCCAGGCGCATCCCACTGCTCTGAAGAAAATTCCCAGTCGCCATCAAACCAGTATAAATCAGGTTTATATAAATTTTGTAACTCGGTTAATTGCGCCTTATTAAAAGACACAAAATGCTGCCAACGTTCTGGCTCTTTATTTATGTCATATCTTGCTGGGCCTTCCCTGTATATATTAGGATAATCTTCTCTTGACCAATCAATTAGCGAATAATATATACCTAACTTAATACCTCCCTCAGCTCTAATGGCATCGACAAAAGGAGATAATACATCCCTTTTTGCAGCAGAATTTTTTACTGCACTAGTATTTCCTGCTTTTGTATCCCATAAAGCAAAACCATCGTGATGTTTAGAAGTGATAACTGTATATTTTGCCCCACTCTCTTTTATAAGTTTTGCCCAAAATTCAGGATTATAATGACTTGCTGTAAAATCCTGTTCCTGTGCATAATAATCTGTAACAGAAACCTGTTTATTAAATAAAGACCAACTTTCAGACCAATCACCACGGGAATATATACCCCAGTGAATAAATATACCTAATTTGGCTTCAGAAAACCAAGCCATCTTTTCGGCTACAGCTTTATCAGTAGCAAGACAGGGACTGCTCAATATAGGCAGAAGAAAAAAAATTATAATAAAAAATGAAAATATTTTTTTCATTACATATACTATAAACTTGAAGCCTGCCCGGAATAAGACAAGCTCCAAGAAAATTATTTTTAATATAAAAATGTATCTAACACAGTCTTATTCGCGACCACCCAGTGCCCACCATAGTGGTGTTACAGCATCATTTTTATCTGTACCCATAAGACTTAATGCTTTTTTATATCCATTCGGGTCTGCATTGCTAAGAGAATTTGGATATACCATCCTCTGTGGGAAATAACCCGGCTTCTGAGTGTCTTTATAAGATTCTTTTGTCCATTCAGGCATATCTTCCATAAGAGAAGAAGAAACAGGAATTTCCCAGAAAGGCAAACCAAGACGCCTATGTTCTGACCAGTTTTCAAGTGGTAAATAAGGCATATTAGCGATGAATTTTTGAGTAATTATCTTAGTAAGAGGATCATTTAATTTTTTACCCTTATACAGAATTTTTGAAGGATCCGGATAGTTGTATGTTCGCGTTATTGATGCTCCAGTATATCCGTCAACACAGTTTATTTCAAATGAAGTAGGCTCAGTAGTATGTGAAAATTTCACTGAAGTACCAACCCTGTTATAATTTTCAGAATTTACATATGCATCATAGAAATTGTCAAGTTTATAATATTGTAAACTTGATTTTATACCTGCATTATATGCCTCTTCAGCACTAATACCTACAGTCCAACCTCTTTGAGCAGCTTCAGCCAAAAGGAAATATGTTTCCCACGGTCCAAAGAAAATTCTCTTTTGAGAGCCATTACGATATTTTCCTGCTAATGCTGGGTAAGTACCTACATAACCTCCCTCATTAAATCCTTTACCTTCGATCTTAGCTCCGACTACAACACCATTTTGAGATATTTTATCATCACTGCCCCAACCTGCAGGAAGACCATTAAACGCAAATTTGGCATCAAATTCAGTCTTCTCTCGTACTGTTTTTTTATCCTTATTTAACATACAAGTCTTTGTTGTTGCGTATTTAGGAACCGAAGGAAGTCCATATTCATTATTTCCAAAAAGATTTCTGTTACCATAATCTCCTGGGAAGAAGAAATATTCAAATGCTCTTGGATCGATACAAGATGGAAGTCCATCAAAAAAATAACTCTTTGTAGGATTGTCAGAATTATCCTCCCATTCATCAGGAAAATATTTGCCGGCATATTTTGCCGCATCTTTAATAAATGGCTTATATTCATCTAATTTAGGTTTCTTAGAATATAAGACATTATTAGGGTCTTTAAGTATGCTTTCTGTTGTTGCTCCACCGAGGTTCGTCATAAGATTAGCGACTGTGGCACTAACTGTCTGAATATCCCATTGACGTGACATTACAGCTGTAAGGTCATCCCAACCATGATTTTCAACAACTCTAAAAGTTCCGTCTTCCGTTCTAATTCCTGTTCCAGCCTTTACCGCTTCTTCAAACTCTGCCCTTGCCTTATCAACATCCACCTCTGAGAGTCTCATAGCTAAACGCATCCATAAGGAAACTCCATAATTTTTCCACTTTACAGGATCATAATTAAAAGCAGGGTCACATTTTTCTGCTTCACTACCTGCTTCAGGCTTAACATTAGCATCTATCTTAGAAATAGCATCTTTCAACTCAGAATACAGATAGTAATATACATCCTTAACACTCTTAAATTCAGGGTTATTACCCTTAAATCCGTCTGTAGGCATAGGCCCAAAACTATCTGTAAACTCACTCATCAGATAAACCCTCCATATCCTTGCAAACTCTTTAATGTTCTTGTAAAAAGGAATTTGAGGTTTTGGAACTATATTATTGTCAATATGATAATCAACTAAATCTATAGCTTGATTGGCTGATACAACTGCTTTACTTGTAAGAGAATACAAACATTCTGAAAAATCAGGATGACGTTTACCAGAAGAAGCACCATAACCATCCTCACCGTCCTGACGAGCTGCCGCTGCCCATGAAATTACGAAAACACGCTCTGCATCATTAGGATTCTGTTGATCTGCTACGATTGATTTATTGAAAGCATAATAAGGTCTTACCTCTTTGTTACTTACAGCAAAAGGGTTTTTATTAACCTCATCAAAATCGCTACATGAAGTTAATGCCAATAATCCAATGGCTATATATATAAATTTATTATTCATAATTGTCTTGTTTAATATTTTTCTCATTTAGAATCCAAGTGTAAGATTAAATACAAAACTACGAGCAGTAGGCGTACTACCATACTCAAAGCCTGTTGCATTCGTTGAAGTTGCAAAAACTGATTCAGGATCAAGTCCCTTCATCTTACTATAAATCATAAATACATTGGTAACTGAGAAACCCACCTTTGCAGACTGCAAAAATCCTGTATTCTTACAAATCTTTTTAGGAAGAGAATATGCAATGGACAAGTTACGAAGACGAACATTAGTAGCATCATATAGGTTTGCTTCAGTAATACCAAGATTACCACCCGCTCTTCCGCTTATATGTTTCCAATATTTTTCGGTTGTTGTTTTAGTAGTATTCTCAGAATATGTATTATCAGGATTCTTTATAACACCATCCACAAGAAAATTATCCGTACGGCCGCCTTTAGCTGTTTCCAAAGCAGTACCTGCATTCTGCATAGCCATCAAGGTACCAGAGAATATCTTTCCACCTACTCTTGCATCTATCTGGAAAGACATAGATAAATTCTTGTATGACAATGAGTTTGTCCAACCAAGCATAAATTTGGAGTTCTGAGAACCAAGATATTGATCTTTAACTGTAGTAGGAAGACCATCTGAGTTAAGAATCATTTTACCATAATATGGACTTTCCTTATCCTCAACCCTGGCAAATTTAGAACCATAGATTTCACCATATTCTCCACCTACTTTTGCCACAATCTTAAAGTTGTCAAATGAACCTAAACTATATTCTGATACGCCTTCAGCAAGGTCTATTATCTTATTAGTATTGCGTGAAACATTAAAATTCATTCCCCACTCAAAACTTCTTGTTCTGACAGGTATAGCATTTACTACTAATTCAAATCCACTGTTTTCAATATTACCAGCATTAACTTTCTTTGCAGTATAACCTGAAAGCTTGTTATAAGGAAGATCTATCAATTGATTGGTAGCATTTGATTTATACCAAGCAAAGTCAAAACCTAACCTATTGTCAAAGAACCTTATATCCGCTCCAACTTCCCAAGACTTTATAAGCTCATTCTTTACATTTTGATTGAAAAGAACATCACTTGTGAATGAAGCGCTAGGAGTATTGAGAGGTGCAGGAGTTGAGCCAATTGTATATTCATTATATAGTTGATAAGGATCCATATCATTACCTACTATTGCATAAGAAGCTCTTACTTTGGCATACGAGAACCAACTTGGCATAGACCAATATTTATTCACCATCTCACTGATAACATATGATAATGATACGGAAGGATAGAAGAATGAGCGATTTGCTTTACTCAAGGTTGATGTCCAGTCATTCCTCCATGTCATATCCAAATAAGCAAAACCGCCATAATTAATCTGTGCTGTTCCATACAGTGAATTCATTTTTCTATGAGAATAACCCTCTACTATAGAAGGATGTTGACCTGAAGGAGCATTATTAAGATTAAAGTAGTCTCTTATATTTAACGGATTAATACCAGATGACAAACTCTTACTTTGTCTTTCCATAAGGTTACCACCAAAATTAATGGCTCCACCCCACTCACCAAATATATTATCCTTTTTAGCTGTAATTAGGAAAGAGAGATTATTTTCAAAGAATCTGCTTGAAGATACAGCATAACTTCCTTTTCCTGAAGCGAGTTTGTTATTTCCGCCGTAAACCTTGTTGTCTGTTTCTGTTGTATACATATCAGTACCGGCACGCACCTCTGCATCAAGCCAATCAGTGAATTTGTATTTCAATGAGGCATACATAAGGAAACGATTTCTGGTATCACTGTTAGTTTTATACTTTGCAATCCAATATGGGTTCATATCTGAAATATCCTGAAACCAGTACATATTTCCTGTTTCGTCAATTGCATTTTTAAACTCAGTAACATCCAAAGAAACAGGCAAAGTATACATCTGTATAAATGAATTGGAAGCATTTGCTCCAGATATAGGTCTATTTTTGGCATTTGAATTTATATATTGAACTTTCGCATCAAAAATCCAATTCTTATTTTTACCAAATGTAGATACACCTCTTAACATCATATTTGTACGGTTAATCCCTGCATACGGAATCATACTCTTGTCATTCATATGAGTAACAGAAGCATAAATAGAATTACCTCCCTTTCTTTGTGAAAAACTAACATTTTCAGTAGAATTCAATCCAGTACCAAAAAATCCGGCCACATTATCATGAGCAGCCATCTTTCCGTGAGTATCATCCCATCTAAGGTAATCCTGTCCTTTTATCATTTCACCCCATGAGCCACCAGCTTTAGAATCATATTTACCAAGAGTTCCCTGTCCATACATTCTTTGCATTTTAGGTCTTGTAAATATTCTTGTTGCTGTGAGTGAACTTGAAACAGTGATACCAAGACCTGGCTGTTCAGAGCCTTTCTTGGTAGTAATAAGTATTACTCCATTACCTGCCCTGGAGCCATACAAAGCTGCTGCAGAAGCTCCTTTCAAAACAGTCATAGACTCAACATCCTCTGGATTTATATCTTGAAGACCGTTTCCCATATCAGCAGTAGGATTCCAGAAATCATTATTGGCAGCACCAATGAAATCATCCATAGGAACACCATCTACTACTAAAAGCGGCTGATTAAGTCCTGTCAATGAATTATTACCTCTCAAAACAATCTTTGAAGAAGAACCAGGACCGTTTGAAGAACGAATAATTTGCAATCCGGCAACTTTTCCCGAAAGGGCATTTGTAATATTAGTTTCGCGAGCGGCAACAAGATCACTATTTTTTACTTCCTGGATAGCGTAGCCCAAAGTTTTCTTTTCTCTTGCTACACCAAGAGCAGTAACAACCACTTCGTTCAATGATTCACTATTTTGAAGAACAAATTCTTTAGTAATATTTGCATTACCCACTTTAATTTCCACGTTAGTATAACCAAGCATAGAAATTACTACTTTTGAATTTGGTGAAACATTCAATTTAAATTCTCCTGCATCGTTTGTTTGAGTTCCGTTAGATGTTCCAGGGACAAATACAACTGCACCCGAGAGAGGCAAACCTGAAGCATCTTTCACAACACCCTTGATAAATAAGGTTTGAGCATGTAATGTTGCACTAAAAAAGATAGTGGCAACAATTAGCAATAGAAAAGCACTGCTGATTTTAGACATTACTTTTTTCATAATTAGTTTACTAGTTTATGGTTTATTAATTATTAATAACGTTTTAAACTTATGACAAATATATTAAATAAAAATATATAACCGCATCAAATATGAAATACACATCAAAAAATATTATGAAACTTGCTTGAAACACCCTATATTTGCGATTGTAATAGTTTTAAAATAAATCTTTAACAATAATGGCTAACGCATTTAACTATTCTATCGGAAGAAAATTCATTCAGGCTGTGAGCGGGGCTTTCCTGATTGTTTTTCTTTTATTGCATGCTTCTATCAACTTCTTTTCTGTTATTGATTCCATAACAGGAAAATTTGGTTCTGTAGCAGCTGATGACAAGTTATTTTCCGCAGGAGACGGATTATTCCAATTAGGTTGTGACTTCATGTCCACTCCTATCATAACAGTTATGGTGCCTGTTCTCGCCTTTGGTTTCATTATCCATATAATTTATGGTCTTTATCTTACCTATTATAATATAAAAGCAAGGGGAGGATATAAGAGATATGAGGTTTCAGGTAGGGCACAAGCCGATTCTTGGTCAGCAAAAAACATGTTCGTTCTTGGAATTGTAATCCTCGGAGTGTTGTTTTTTCACCTGACACATTTCTGGTCAGAAATGCAACTTAAAGAATTTATGGGAGAAGAAGCGGCAAACCCATATACTCTGCTGACAACAACATTTGGACGCTGGTGGGTGCTTGCAATCTATATTATCTGGTTTATATCAGTTCTTCTTCACCTTACTCATGGTTTCTGGAGCATGTTCCAGACAGTAGGCTGGTGCAGCCAAACATGGATGAAGAGACTTAAAGTGATAGGAAAGATAGTTGCTTCAATTATATTCTTAATGTATCTTGCAGTAGCAGTAAATGCTTTTCTGCAGGCTCATATGCTGATATAACAGGTTGCTATCAGATAGCTCTTGTCTTATTTTTAAGCCAAAAAGCTATACTATCTGGCAGATATGGTGAAAGAATGCTGAAAACCCTTTGGTTATAATTATTGAGCCAGTCAATTTCTTTTTTAGTCAACAAGTCCTTAACAATTATAGAAGTATCTATGTGACAAAGGGTAAGAACCTCAAAGCAAAGCCAATCGCCAAAATCGTTTCGACCTGCTTCTTTACAAAGAAGCAGGTTTTCGTGTCTTATACCATGTTGTCCATTCCTATAAATTCCAGGTTCATCGGATACTATCATTCCAGGGAGTATCGGTTGTTCATTAAAATTCTGCCTTATATCCTGCGGACCTTCATGCACATTTAAGAAAAAGCCTACACCGTGTCCTGTTCCATGTCCGAAATTTCGTTTTGCCCTCCAAAGTGGTTCACGTGCAAGTATATCGAGATGACAACCAGCTGTTCCTTTAGGAAAAACAGCCATAGCAAGTTCAATATGACCTTTAAGTACAAGTGTATAATCTTCTTTTTCCAAAGACGTACATGGTCCGAGAGGTATAGTACGAGTAATGTCCGTAGTACCAAAAAGATATTGTCCTCCAGAATCACAAAGATACAATCCGTGGCCTCTAAGTAACGGAGCATTAAAACGTGGTGTCACATAATGAGGTAAGGCTGCATTAGCCCCATAAGCAGAAATAGTTTCAAAACTATCACCTCTATAGCCATCTATATTAGCCCTCAACTCACCTATTTTGTCAGCCGCATCTCGCTCTGTTATGCCTGCACTTATATCTATTTGTTTTTCAAGCCAATATAAAAAACGTTCCATAGCAAGACCATCTTCTATATGAGCCTCTTTCATTCCTCTGATTTCAACACTATTTTTTATAGCCTTCTTCAAAGTTACTGGTGATTTACCAAGACATAGAAGTCCAGTTCCCGATAATATGTTATAAAGATTCATATTAAGGCTCGTCTTGTCAGCAAATATCTTTCCCGGCTTGTCCTCTGAAAAACTTCCTATATCAATATATATATCATCATAAGGTAAAATATTTACTCCACTGGCTTTAAGTTCCATTATACTGTCTATAGACTCATCATCAAAAGTAGCCGTTCCCGTCTTTCGTATATACCAATTAATACTATCGAGCGACACTGTTAGAAAAGAAATTAGCACAGGATTATATTCTACATCAGTTCCTCTTACATTAAGCAACCAGGCTATCTCATCGAGTGCTGTAAGCAATATTGTATGGTAATTATTATCTGCCAAAAAACTTCTAAGCCAAGCAATTTTATCTTCGCGAGACTCCCCAACAGTATCAGTTCCTAATGTAATAATAGTAGATTGAGGTAGTGCAGGCCTGCTATCCCACAAGCAATCAAGCAAATCGGGACAGTTGATTATGGTTACTGAAGACTCTTCATTCTCAGATGACCTTTTATCAAAAGCTGACTGTATCTCAGTAATAAATGAAGCCATCGTACACAAACCGTCAAAAGCAATGACTACTCGTGAACTTGCATCAGGAAAAGCATATTCAGAAAGCCATTCTGGTATAGAGATCGCCCCACTTATGCGCATTTTATGAAGTTCGACTCCAGTATCTTTAAGAGATATTTCTGCTTGTAAAAAGTAACGGCTATCTGTCCACAGACCAGCATGATCAAGAGTAATTACAACATCGGCTGCTTCTGCTGCAAAACCCGTGAGCCACTCTACTTGTTTCCAATGTTCTGCAGGATACTCACTATTATGAGGATCGGTACCAGTAATTATAACTGCATCCCAGCCCTTATTACGCATTAGTTGCCTAAGCCTCTCAATCCTCAAAAAATATTGATTGTCCATAATCATATAAGTTCTCTTATTATATCATCTGATACAAAAAAACGTTTTTCAGGAATTCTAATACTTCTTCCTACCCGTACTAACGAATCAGAATTAAATAGTTTATCAATAATATTTTTAGAACAATTATTTATTAAATATGATTCCTCTATGCCCTGTGATGTACGAAGTGATAACATTAATTTTTCTACTCTTTCATCCTCTGGCGTCAATTCTTCATACTCTCCCGTATAAAATGGAACATTATTCGTATTCCACATTCGATGTTTACCTATGAATGAATGAGCCGAAGCACCAAAACCTACATACGGTACCCTCTTCCAATATCCTGAATTGTGTATGGCTTCTTTACCCGAAAGCGCAAAATTAGATACTTCATAATGATTATATCCTGCCTTATTAAGCAAATCACATAGGGTGTCATATTGTATACTACTTTGCATTTCCGACACTTCTTGGTACAGACCTTTATCTGCTCTATATGACAGGACACTACCTTCCTCTATTGAAAGTTGATAGGCTGATATATGTTCAGGAGCAAGGTCTATAGCCTGTAAAACTGTATCTTTCCACATATCATCACTCATCCCCGATATTCCAAAAATAAGGTCAATACTAATATTGTCAATACCAGCATTTCTTAGATAACTGAAAGCCTGCTTTGCTTTTTTTACGTTATGGCGACGGTTCATCCATTTAAGTATATCATCATTAAAGGATTGTACCCCCATACTGATACGATTTACTCCTAATTTCAACAGTTCCTCTACATATTCTCGCCCCTTCTCTACAATATCATCTGGATTTACTTCTATTGTAAATTCTACAAATGGAGAAAAACCGTGTAATGCCTGTATTATTTCCTCTAACAAATAAAGAGGAAGAACAGACGGCGTTCCCCCTCCTAAATATAGAGTATTTAAATTCAAAGTTTGTAGTATATCACTTTTTCTTGTCTCGATTTCTTTGCATAGGTACGAAACATAGCGTTTCATCTTTTCCTCAGAACCTGTGCTGCACCTTTGTTCAAGCACGGAAAAGAAACCACAATAATTGCAAAAACTGCGACAAAAAGGGATATGTACATAAATCACAACTATCTCAGCATAAGTTCTGCAGAACCCAAGAAAGAGTTTTCCATATAAGCCTCAACGGTGTATATACCTTTGGTATACTTTGAAATGCCATTTAGATAGATTATCATATCCACTTCATTACCCTCATAATCTACCTCTCTCGAAGCTGACGCTACCATTGCTTCACCATTGAAATTGAATGAAATTCTATCACTGTTTGTAAGCACGATTCCATCAGGATCTTTAACTTTTATATATACTCTTACTGGACCTTTAGGTGCAAGACTATTTTCTACAAGACTGAGCGAGGTGAGCAATCTTACTACCCTGCTGCTTCTATCTGTAACTTTATCTGAACGATTGTAAGCCGAAAGTTTTATTCCTCTTGCCTTTATTATAGACCCCTTGGCAACTTTACCTGACAGGTTTTCAACCTTTTGTGTCAACTCTTCATTTGCCTTTTTACTTTCTGCAGCTTCTTTTCTTGCTGCAGCCGCATCTGCCGTCAGCTTATGATTAAGAGTATTGAGAGAATCTATTTGAACAATATAGTTTCGCATTATGCTACGCAATGTTCCTAATTCTTTCTCATACTGACGTATTTTTCTACGATTTGTAGCATCAGTTTTCTTTATTCTGTCAATAAGTTGTGCGACCTCTGCCCTGGAAGTATCCAGTTGCGAATTAATAGAGTCATAATCTGAGGAAAGTTTTGCATAATCAGCCTGAAGATTCTCCATCTGTTCCGTAAGGTCTTGTTTTTCAGCCTCAAGATCTTTTACTAATGAATTCTTTTGAAACCATATATATGCAAGGAAGCAGGCTAAAACCACTGCTGCAGCAATCAAGATAAACATCACTGTTTTAAGCTTCTTCTCTTTTTGAATGCTGTCTTCCATCTCTCTACGTTCAAGTATAGGATCGTTTTCCATAATATTTTTAATTTAAAATTTTAAATTTCACAAATTTACAAAAATTATGCTATTCTTAATTGTACAGACTTTATGATAAACATAAAAATTTATCTAAGTTTGTATGGTAAATTTAATCAGTTATATGAAATACGTTGTAAGGGCTATTAAATATTTTTTCTATTTTTCCATAATGATTACTATCATAATGGTGATTTTGGTGCTTCTTAATGTGATAGATTCCAATATTGAAACAATGTTCAAGCATGGATATAACTCATTATGGCAGATAGCACTTATGTTCGCTGTTGTATCAGCATTTTATCCACTTCTCGGGTTTGTCAATAAGCCTGTTTTAATTCCAGGAGAATATTCAGAAATCCGTAATGGAGTTGTGAATTATATGGAAGAAAAGGGCTATATACTCAAAAAGGAAGAAGGAGAGGATATGACATTCATTCTTAAAAGTAAATTAGGACGAATTTCCCGTATGTGGGAAGACCAGATAAGTATGAAAAGAGAATTGGCAGGATTTAGAATTGAAGGGCTTAGGAAAGACGTGGTTCGCATAGCTTATGGATTGGAATATAAATTCAGACAAGATAATGAAAGAGGAATTTAAAACTGTCGCACGATTTAGCGATTCTGTAAGTGCAGAAATAACAGCAGGTATGCTCCGAGCAAATGGTATCAACGCCCAAGTATTCGGACAAACTTCATCTTATCCTTCGATAAATGCAACTATTGATAGTGTTGAGGTAAAGGTGAACGAAACTGATTATGATACAGCCCTTGAACTTATTAAAGACTGTGAAAAAGATTAAGTTGCTTCTCCATTTATGTATTCTGCAGCAGCTTCCAATTGCAAATAGAACTCTTTTCCATAAAGTCTTTCTAAGGGATTTTTAAGGAATTCATACACTCTGATTCCCTCATTTTTACCTTTTATAAATGCATCTTTGCAAATATTCCAACGGTGCAGGTTAAGTGCGTCTGTACCATTACTAAATTTTGTAACTCTTATAGGATACAGGCTACATGATATAGGTTTTCTAAATTTACATCCACCTTTAAGAAAACATTTTTCTATTGAACACATACATGAGACAGAAGATGCACCTGTAAGTCTTTCATAATGAATGTATGCACAGTCTTCAAGACCTTGAGTGCCAACTACTCCATCCATTGCCCCAGTTATGCAATCTAAGCCAGTAACCTTATGCGCTTCCTTAATGGTAGGGGTAACAATATCTCCATCATTGTCTATTTCAAAAAAACCTTCACTTTCTGCCACTTCCTTACCTAAAGGCGTCATAAACGATGAATATTTTTCATAATCCTGCTCAAGACATTCGATTTCATCTTCACGCAAAGGGGCGCCACCATCACCTATAACACAACATACACCACGACATTTTTCATAGTCACAGGCAAAATACTCCGACACCACATCTTCAGAGACAAGGCAATTTCCAATTTGGATTATAGTTCCAAACGGATTTTTCAAACTCGAATTTGAACTCATAAGTAATACTTTATATTACAATGCCTTAGCCTTTGATATTTTAGATGTATCAGCCACAGATTTACGAACAGTGGTATCAATAACATGGGTTGCAGCAGTATCTATGACAGACCTCAACATAGTTGTATCAGATACTACCTTAACTGTATCAATAGGGTTAGACCGTAGTAGAGTATCAGAAACAAAAGGCTTAAAAGGAAGACTTCTAAGGAATTCTATACCTAATGTCGTATCTAATGGTACTTTCATACCATCGAATGGATATGTAAATTCATCAACAGGACGAATAGGTGGAATATTAGGCAAGATTGGCATATCTATAGGGGCCTCCATTATAGGCATTACAGGAGAGGACTCAACATACTCTGCTATACATCCGTCTGCCAACTTCCTCAATATAAAATCCACGACATCCTCGTTCACCGCCTTAATCCTTGATTTATAATTAGTTAACATATCCTTTCCATAGGCATATTTATATTCTATCATTCTGCACATCTCTAAAGGATTTCTATCTTTCTCATCAAATTTTACTAATATCATATTTTTTTCTGCGTCAATTTGACGTTTAGATACACCTGATTTCACTTTTGATATTGCGCGATGTACTGCAGACAGGACTTCATCAGTTGAATCAGATATTACCATGGAAGCAGGTAAGCCACTATACGAAGCCTTGGATAAATATAAATCAACATCGAATGATTCATCTGGCGACATTGTGAAATACCATTGAGGCTCTACATACCAACCAAATTTTGCAGCCTCAAAACAAACTGCATCAGCAAAGATTTTTCCAGCTATTTTACTTGCAATATAATTTTCTGCAGTTTGATTGATTTTTGCAGACAGATGTATACATAAAGACGGATTAATTCCTATAGCATTGTAAGTGTTTCTCCCTGAGATATTATTTCCTTTCATACGGGAACGATAAAAAGAAAAACCTTCTGTTTTAAAACCTCCCAAGGAGCGTAAAAGAACTTTTTTGACAGTATTTTCATTAATATCACCAACCAAAATAAAGACTCCATCATTCATTTTAGAAAAAGCTCCTGAATAAAATTTTTCAGCATCACTCTGAATATTATATTTGAGTACTGACAATCTTTTGTATTTCGTATAAGGATTATTTGGAAGCATAATACTGTCAAGAACAGACATTTTATATTCCTTCTTATTCTTTAAATACTTATGTCGCAAGATTTCACACTCTTTATAATATTTGTATGCCTCCACATCGCACTTTCTATCATTCGCAATAGCATTAAGCGACTTTAACAATAGATTGAGCTTTGAACTCGGCGCATATCCACGTATAAAACAATCAGAAGGTGAAACGTCACATATCATTTTGATACCATTGGATGAAAGCATATTATTCAGTTCAGAAGACGACATCCCCGATATTTTATAAAGTTTAAACATATCATTAAGATACGCCCCTTCTCCATTCTTAATACCGTTAACTCTTGAATATCCCTCCTTTATAAGCCAAGAATAATAAAACATACCATTCATAGATGGCATCTGCTTGTATATAACTTTGATGCCATTGGAAAATGTCCATACCTGACCACCTGAAATAATGTCAGGGGAAGATACTTTAAGTTTAACTTTTTGACGGCTCAATTTTAATGAAGAGGTATCACAATTTGCAATAATAGATTTATAATGTCCTGAATGTGCGGTTTTTACCCAAGATGATGTAAATTTTTCCAGAAGATCAGATTCTATTTTTTCGGCATCAACAGCCTTGCAAGTAATAGTAAGATTTTCAGACTTATCAAGTATAGACGAAACGAAATTATTAAACAACTTGACAGATGAGTTCACATCAATATCTCTTTTGGTAAAGAAATGAAGATTTGCACCTGGAGAAGCCAAAGAGGATCCATACAGAAACGAAGCTATACAAGCATTCATATAGTATTCATTACTCTCATTTACATATTTCTTATTGTGTTTCATAGATGAGAGCGACTCTGTAATAATATCACTATATTCCTCGCTTACAATTCCTTTCTCATCAAGTTCTGCAAGTACAGTTGCGAGAGCCTCTGTTACTTTCTCAAGATGACTTCTATCCGTATTGAGCGTTATTTTGTAAGATTCATTGCCAGCACCCTTATCGCTACCCCTATATACCAAATCCATACTGGCAATCGGTATATTTTTCATAAAGAGTTCTCTTTTTAACCTCCTTTCAAGCAATACATCCAATTCAGTAAAATAACGGGAAGTCACCAATGGAAGTACTGTATTCATCTCTGCACGTTTAAATCTCGGCATTAAATATTCAGCAGATACAGAAGCCAAAGAAGCGTCAGAAGAAGGAAGAGAAATGTACTGTAAGTCTTTTGTACTTTCCCACTTATACTTGTATGTATATTTCGACTTATGGTGTCTTATAGGCTTTTTACTAACCAAAAGAGAAAGCATATTCATTTTATTCAGAACTGCCTTTGTATCAACATCTCCTACCACAATAACAGCCTGATTTTTAGGGACATATAGTTCATTCAGGTATCCTGTACCACTTCCTATTATATCAAATACCATTAATAAGGTAGAATCAACTATCTCTTTAACTGAAGTTTTATTAAGACCACGGAAGCGAAAAACAGTCGAATTGTCATCCACTTTAGCATAGCCGCATTTACCAGGCCAGATACATTTATCCTGCATATAATCAAATGGCGATTCATATTGAAAATGAGGAAGGTTGTCTAATGCTCCCATAACCCTAACTGCCACTTCACCAGCCGAAAGTGGAGTTTCATTAATTTTTCCAACGTTCTGAACAAGAGCTATATCCACCATCCCAGTACCTATAGAATTAGGTGCGATATAATATGAAATACCATTACCCAAAGTCCCAACTGCTATTTTTTTATCTTGTTCCAAAACAGGTAAATCTTTAGCAAATATGCCATTGGAAAATAAAACAAATAAACTTGTTATAAATAATGATATGTAATATTTCTTCATTTGTCGTCCGTTTTTACAAAATTACGATAAAATTTTACTACTTTTGTAATATTGCATAGCAATTAATAAGTTATAAAAGATAATAAAATGAAACGAATTATTCTTGTACTAGCCACAGTATTATTTACAGTAGGAATGATGTCAGCACAAGATTTGTCTTCTGCTGTTGAAGCCTACAATAATGGAGCCGAAGCTTTGTCTGCAGGAGATAAAACTACTGCTTTAACAAGTTTCAAAAAAGCACTTTCCATTGCACAGGCATGCGGAAAAGACGGAGAGGAGGTAATTGCGAACTGTAAAAATGCCATTCCTGGTGTTATTCTGTCAATAGGAAAGGAACTTTATAACAATAAAGATTTTGACGGAGCAATGGTAAAGGTGAAAGAAGCAGTATCTGTTGCAAAAGAATATGGAAAGGCAGATGTTGAAAAAGAAGCCACAGAACTACTTCCACAAATCAGTATCATGAAAGATATGACTGCAGCAAACAGTGCTTTTGACGCAAAGAATTTCGTAGCTGCAGCAGACAGTTATAAAAAAGTTATTGCAGCAGATAGCACAAATGCCATTGCTGCATTGAGAATTATACAATGCCTATCATCAACGGGTGACTTAGAAGGAGCTAAACCTTATATTAAAATTGCAGAAGCCAACGGGCAAGGAGATAATGCTAAAAAGGTATTGGGAACTGCATTTCTTAAAAAGGCAGCAGGAAATCTTAAAGCCGGCAAGTTCGAAGAGGCAGTAAATCAAGCCATTGAGTCTTGCGAATACTCTGTAACTCCTCAAGCCTATCTTATAGCAGGTCAGGCATCTACAAAATTAAAAAAGAATGCTGAGGCAATAAAGAATTTTGAGAAATATCTCGAACTCATGCCTAAAGCTAAAAATGCTGGAGCTATTGCATTGACAATAGGAGCCTTATATCAGGGACAGAAGAATAATGCAAAAGCACTTGAATTCTACAAGAAAGCTCAGGAAGCAGGCGTAGATGCTAAGGCTTATATAGATGCTTTAAGCAAATAAATACTCTGACTGCCAGGAATCAGGAATGACCTATCTTGAACTTTTAGCCCCGGCAAGAGACATAAGTATCGGCATTGCGGCAATAGACTGCGGTGCCGATGCTATATATATTGCAGGTCCGGATTTCGGTGCAAGAAAGGCTGCTTCCAATTCGATTGAAGATATAGAAAAATTGTGTAATTATGCACATTTGTTTGGGGCAAGGGTATTTATTACCCTAAACACAATAATTTATGAAGAGGAATTAGATAAAGCATATAAAGTATTGCTTGACGTCCAAAGAGCGGGGGCAGATGCCATTATTGTTCAAGATATGGCGATATTGGAATTTGCAAAAAAGACGGGATTTAACTTACCAGTTCACGCCTCTACACAATGTGCAATCCGAACAGAAGAAACGGCACTGCAATATGAATCTTTAGGATTTTCAAGATTGGTTTTGGAACGTGAACTCTCTTTATCAACAATAAAAAAAATACATTCTACCACAAAATGTGAATTGGAATTTTTTGTTCATGGTGCATTGTGTGTATGTTATAGCGGTCAATGTTACTTATCAGAAAAAATTACAAAAAGAAGTGCTAACAGGGGCGAATGTATCCAAGCCTGTAGGTCAAAATATGATCTTACTGACAGTAATGGGAATATCCTGCTAAAAGACAAAGCAATTCTTTCTCTCAAAGACTTAAACCTAAAAAACAGACTTGAGGATTTAGCGGATGCAGGGATTTGCTCATTCAAAATAGAAGGCAGACTCAAAAATATATCCTATGTAAAAAATGTAGTTAGGGAGTACTCTTTAGCCATAGATGAGATTTGCAAAAAACAGCCTGAAAAATATAGAAGAGCATCATTTGGAGAAGTATATGGTGGTTTTACTCCTGCTCCAGACAAGACTTTCAATCGGGGTTATACAGAATTGTTTATTGACGGAAAGAGAGTTAGTTGGGCAGCAATGGATACCCCAAAAAGTATGGGAGAAAAAATCGGTATTGTAAAAAGTATACGAAAAGTTGGAAAAGATACTATGGAAATACTGATTAAACCCTTGATTAACAATCTGGAATTAAGGAATGGAGATGGATTTTCATTTGTCGGCAAAAATGACATTATTGGTTTCAGAGGTGACCTGTGTAATGATAACAGAATTATCACTAAATCAATTATAGGTCTAAAAGAGGGAATAATTCTATACAGAAATATAAGTGTAGCATTTGAAAAAGAACTTGAAAATAATAAATGTACAAGGTATATAAAGGCAGGAATAAACATATCCATAAACCATTATAACGAAAGTACATATAAAATCATAGCCAAAGTCTGTACAGAAGATGGAAGATGTGTAGAATCTAAATTTGACGTAAATCAGGAAAGGGCAGAAAACGTTGAGAGGATGAAGAATTTAATTCTTTCACAACTGAGCAAGAAAACAGGTATATATGACTTCTTTACTTTTAAAGATGAAATATATAAACTTGAGGATATTCCTTATATGAGTACTGCCTTTCTAAATTCTATACGACGTGACTTGGCAGCAAAACTTGATATGTACCCATGTATAAAAATTCCACTTCAAACAGGGATACAGGGAAATATAAATCTTAAGGAAAAGGACATTTCATATAAGTATAACATAGCAAATCACATAGCAGAATCCGTTTATAAGTCTAATGGAGCAGATAGTATTGAAAAAGCCTACGAGCTTACTCACAGGAGCAATATTGAACTTATGAGGACAAAATATTGTGTACGGTTTGAGATAGGAAGATGTCCAAAATATCAAAAGGGGAAGGATAACAGCCCTCTTTATATAACCAACAATGGAAGAAGGCTGTCCCTTCATTTTGATTGCAAAAAGTGTGAGATGACGGTAGAAGATAATTAATGTTCTACCAAAGCAAAAGTTAGACTTACATCTCCAAATTTACTTGTAACTCCACTATATTTCTCAAAATATTTTTTTGAAAGCATACCCCTCCAAACAATATCGTCATGACTGTTAAAAGGAATTGAAATATCAAAGCCAAAGGATTTTGATTTTACTTTAACCGTAGCTGAACATTTCCAATTTGTGCGTGTTCCACCATCATCTTCTGTAATCATAAATGCACAATTTTCAAGTGCATCTTGCCAATCAGATACTAAAAGAACGTTAAACTCTTTTTTCTTATCCATTTGACTTCGTTTTACCACAACCATAAAGTCAGTTATAGAAGGCTGATATAAACGAAGTTCTGCTTCTGTTGAAGCTGAAAAATTTTCAATCGCTCCACATTTTACAAAAAATTCTGATGCCCCGGCAAACCATGGATCGTAATTTCTATGCATAGTAAAATCTTTGAGGACCAATGATTTTACTGCGCTTGACCTAACGGCTGCTCCAGATTGTTTGGCACCACCTGACAATGATCCACCGCCTACAATACCCCAATTAGGATTTTTACGTCTTAATATTTCTATAGAAGAAAAATTACAGTCGTCATTTTTGTTTATCACCCATACAGGATATTTTTCAGCAGTTTTTTCATCTACGATAACCTCTTTTATGGATTTTTCTCCGTTTTTGTCAATTACCATCTTATATCCTACGTTTGTGGATGAACCATCCATAGGGTCATAGGTAATTATGGGTAATTCCTTCCCATTCCAAGAGTCATAATATGGCCAATAAATTTGAAGATCAGATTTTTGAAGAGCATTTAAATACTCTTCCACAGAAATGCCTAACGAGCCAGAAGCCTTTGTACCTGAAGTTTTTAAATAGTCTTTCAACATTTCTTTCAAGGGTTTTGAATAGTGTTTCTTAGCAGCTCCCCTACTCTCGACTAATGTTTCACCTACTCCTGTCCCAGGACTCTCAAAAAGATTTTTCATGGTATATTCATCATCATACCCATTGCCTGATGATGAACTTACCGCATCGAAAACTTCATTTACAGTTTCGGAATTGATTGGCAATTTAGCCAATATGCCTGCAACCTGCTCAACGTGTAAATCAACTTTTTTGTTTTCTTCAGGTAATAAGTTATTATTTTCTTTTAACTCACAAGAAGAAAAGCATACAGATAAGATTGTAACTGTGATAAATAACTTTTTCATAGCGTTTATTTTTTTTACAAAACAATAAAATAATATCCGCATTCATTAAATGAACACGGATATTTTTTAAAAATAGCTATGTAATGATTTCTATGACTGTCTTCTATATATTATAAAACGATCTTTATCATAAAAATCTTTTGTAATGTCAGTATTTGAAAAGCCTTCTTTTTTGAAAACACTTTCTGTTTCCTTACCCAATTTTTCATTGATTTCAGTCATTCCAAAACCCTCTTTTTCCATTAACCTGTTGCTCCATTTTGCTATTGACTTATAAAACAGAAGAGGATCTTCATCAGGAACAAACAAAGCAATTTCCGGCTCATATTCAAGTACGTTTTTTCTCATATCCGTTTTTTCTGAATTCATTATGTAAGGCGGATTGCTAAGAATAATATCGAACTTTTCCTGTACTGGAAATTCTTCTCCAAGTATATCAACTTTATAAAATACGGGAGCAACTGCATTACTTCCTTTCATTTTCTGGGTAAAATTCTGATTGCGAGCAACTTCCAATGCCTTTTCAGATATATCCACTGCTGTAACTTTTGCAGTCGGTACGGATAGTGCGAGTGTCCATGCAATACATCCCGAACCTGTGCATAAGTCCAAAATGGTTACTGGTTTTGCTTTTTTGCCATAGGGACTTCTCATCCTATAAATCATGTTACCTATTTTAATAGCTTCTTTACAAAGCATTTCCGTCTCAGGACGGGGAATAAGCACATCTCTTGTAACTTGGAAATCAAGCCCACAAAAAGTTCCTTTTCCTATCACATATTGTATTGGCTCTCCTTGCATAAGTCTTTGAACATCAACGTTTAGGACTTCTTCTTTAGAAACTGGAATTTCATAAGCAGGCTCCACAATATGAGTGTAATTTTTGGTACCTAAAACCGATTCACACAGCATCATTACTATTGAACGTGATTCTGATGACGGATAAATAGAGCCTAACTTTTCTATACTTTCTTTTATAAAATCTGTAAGGAACATTATGAATTATCTATAATTGTATTTAAGAAAGCTGTTACATCAAGACCTGCTGCACGAAGCATCTTAGGCACAAGTGAGGCACTTGTCATCCCTGGTATATTATTAACTTCAAGAAAATACAGACCATCTTCTGCTGAAATATAATCAATTCTTACCAACCCCTTACAACCCAAATATTTATATATCTTTTCTGTAGTTTCTTTTACTAAATCAGTCAGTTCTTCGGAAATTTCAGCAGGACAAACTTCTCTACTATGCCCATTGTATTTGGCATCATAATCAAAATATTCGTTCTCTGTTATAATTTCTATAACAGGAAGAGAAACTACCTTGCCGGAATCAATATAAGCAGCACATGTGAGTTCTCTACCTTTTATTGCTTTTTCTACAATAACAGTATCTCCCTGACTAAATGCAAAGTTGATGGCTGACGGCAAATCTTCCGCCTGTTTAACTTTTGTTACACCAAAACTTGAGCCGCCATCCGTAGGTTTTACAAATACAGGAAGACCTAATTTTGCTAATGTCTTTTCAGAAAATTTTGATACATCTTCTCCCCTTCTTATAAAGGCTCCTGGAGAAAGTTTAACAAAATCTACATCTTGCAGATAGGTCTTACAAGAATATTTATCAAATACTATTGCAGAAACAAAAGAGGAGCAACTACTATACGGGATGTTCAACATTTCAAAATAGCCTTGAAGTTGACCGCTTTCTCCCGGTTTGCCATGCTGCATTACATAAGCGAAATCAAATTTTATTTTTTCACCATATAGATTAATGGAAAAATCATTTTTGTCAACTTTCGGTCTTGCTTCTTCTGGAAGTGTGACACGCATTGAATTTTTATTTCTGAACGCCACCAAATTCCATTGTCCGAACCTTGCAAATATCTCATAGATATTGTATTTGGTATCATCAATGTGCAAAGCTGTAAACTCTCCACTACTACAAGATACCTCCCACTCTGCAGAGTCGCTTCCATAAATCACGGCAATGTTGTTATATTTTGCCTTTACCATATAAGAGATTTTAAACTTTAATCAAAATAATATTCTGCCTCTTCACTTTCCGACTTAATCGATTTTTCAGAGCCAGAGTCGTTGCAATTCATATCAACAGTCAAGCCGGCAGGTCCTACAAAGTTATCGTTTTCTGAAATACCAAGAGTACCATCCGCCACAACTTTTTTGTAAAATAATGCCCATATAGGCAACGCCATATTAGCACCCTGACCAAGATACCCTGATTGAAAATGAACCTGACGGTCTTCGGCACCACACCAAACGCCAGCAGTTATAGTTGGAGTGTAACCGATAAACCAGCCATCGGCACTTTCATTTGTAGTACCAGTTTTACCACCTATCGGTGCTTTTATTCCATATTTATACCTCAAACGCACACCCGTACCATTATTCACTACATTTTGCATCATACAAGCCATTATATAGGCTGTCTGTTCACTTATAGCTTCGCGTTTTTTATTTACAAAGTCACTTATAACATTTCCTTGATTATCCTCTATACGGGTAACAAACATAGGGGATACGTAAATACCTTTTGAAGGAAAAGTATTATATGCAGCAACCATTTCGAAAAGGGAAAGATCTGAAGGACCTGTACATAGAGATGGCACTTCTTCAATGTAACTTGTTATCCCCATCTTTCGCATCATTTCTGCCATTGCATGAGGACCAAATTGTTTCATCAAGTAAGCAGAAATATTATTGGAACTGTTAGTCAGTCCCCATTTAAGAGTAACTGTTTTACCAATCCAATTTTCTTTATCTGTACTACGAGGAGTCCATGTAGTATTACCAACAATAAAGGTCTGTGGAAGACATACTGTCTTATCACACGGAGTCATTCCTTCCTGCATGGCAAGAGTATAAAGGAAAGGCTTTATTGTAGAACCGACCTGGCGCTTTCCTTGGCGGACATTATCATATTTAAAATATCTATAATTAGGACCGCCGACATATGCTTTTATATATCCTGTAGTAGGTTCTATTGCCATAAATGATGCTCTAAGTATTGATTTATAATATCTTATTGAGTCATCTGGTGTCATCGTAGTGTCTATATAGCCTTTCTTTCCCCATGAAAAGACACGCATTCTCTGAGGCTTTGAAAAACTTCTAAGTATCTCACGTTCACTTGCTCCATCATTTTTCATCATACGGTAACGGTCACTCCACTTACGTGCCTGCTGCATAACCCTATCAATAGTTTCCTTTGGAACATCGTTAGAAAAAGGTTTGTTTATCTTTGAACGAAGATCTCTCTGAAAACTTTTCTGCAGATCCTTACTAAGATGCTCTACAACAGCCTGTTCAGCATACTTCTGCATCTTATAGTTAATGGTCGTATATATTTTAAGACCATCTCTATCAAGGTCATACATTGAGCCGTCCGCCTTACGGTTTTTTTCGAGCCACCCGTACAGATCATCAGTTGCCCATAGCAACGAGTCCAGAGAATAATCCTCACGAATTCTATAATCTGAGCGCCGAGGTTTTCCAGCCCTCATATAACGCCTTAGCATATCCCTGAAATAAGGAGCAATACCTGCATTATGATCCTGAACCTGATAGGACAAAACAATAGGAATCCTCTTTATAGAATCACGTTCTGCTTTGCTTAAATATCCAGCCTGAGCCATTTTATCAATGACGAAATTTCTTCTGATAAGTGATTTATCCGGATGAAGAGCAGGATTATATCTTGTAGGCTTATTTACCATACCTACCAAAACTGCACTTTCTTCCACATTTAAATCTATAGGATCTTTTGCAAAAAAAGTCCTTGATGCAGACTTGATACCATAGGCACTGCTTCCATAAAAAACTGCATTAAGGTACATATCAATAATTTCGTCCTTAGTATAATCGCGTTCGATCTTCACTGCAGTTATCCATTCCTTCAATTTAATCCACACCATACGTATTTTGTATACACCAGGAATCCTACTTCTCACATCTGCTCGAGGATAAAGCGTCTTTGCAAGTTGCTGAGTAATTGTACTTCCCCCTCCCTGACTTGCATCACGCATTAGTAAAGTTCTCACAAAAACCCTTCCCAAACTTTGAAAATCTATACCTGAATGTTTATAGAAACGACGATCCTCAGTAGCCACCGCTGCTTGAATTACATAAGGAGAGATTTCATCATAACTTACATAAGATCTGTTTTCAATATGAAAAGTAGTAAGAACTTCTCCATCTTGTGCAATAACCTGAGTAGCAAGTTTATTGTCAGGATTTTCCAATTCCTCAAAAGAAGGTATGTCTGCAAAAAGCGATACAAGCAGCAATAGAAAGAAAAATATTCCAAACGGAATAAAAAATAATATCCGCCATAGCCACTTAATAATTTTATTTTCTGAGTCTGACATATCTATTCTTGTATTATTTAAACTGCAAAATTAACGATAAAATTTGAAAATTGTCTTTAATGTTTCTTACTTTGCACTTATATAATGTACTAATATTGATTTTGTGAATTTAGAATAAAAATGGAGGGGAATCTTGTAATAGTTGAGTCTCCAGCAAAGGCTGGAACAATACAAAAGTTTTTAGGTGAAGGTTATATAGTAAAACCGAGTTTCGGACATATACGGGATTTGGAAAGTAAAAAATTGAGTGTCGATGTGCATAACAATTTCAAACCGGAATATGTAATCCCAGCAGATAAGAAAAAAGTAGTGTCCGAGCTAAAAAAATTGGCATCAAAGGTAAAAACAGTTTGGTTGGCATCCGATGAAGACCGTGAAGGAGAAGCTATATCCTGGCATTTATTTGAAACTCTTGGACTTAAAAAAGAGAATACCCGTAGAATCGTTTTTCATGAAATCACTAAAAATGCAATTTTAAAAGCTATTGATAACCCAAGAGATATTGATAACAACTTAGTTGATGCACAACAGGCACGAAGAGTTCTAGACAGACTTGTAGGATTTGAATTATCTCCTTTATTGTGGAGAAAGATACAACCAAAATTATCGGCAGGTAGGGTTCAGAGTGTAGCCTTAAGACTTGTGGTTGATAGAGAAAAAGAGATAATCGACTTTAAAAAGGAGAATTACTATAAAGTAGACGCGGTTTTCCACCCTGAAGGATTACCAAGTAACGTATTGGTAAACGCAACATTAAATACGCGTTTTAATAGTGCAGAAGAAGCATACAAATTTTTGGAAGACAGCAAAAATGCTACATTCAAAGTTATTGGAATGAGTAAAAAAGAGGGTAACAGATTTCCTGCACCCCCATTTACGACTTCAACACTGCAACAAGAAGCGGCAAGAAAACTACATTTTCCAGTGAGCCTTACTATGAGATTGGCACAACAACTCTACGAAAGAGGTCTTATCACATACATGAGAACTGACTCAACCAATCTATCTTCATTGGCCTTAGGAAAATCAAAGGAATTCATATGTTCAAATTTCGGAGATGAATATTCTCATGGTAGACAATACAAAACTAAGTCAAAAGGAGCCCAAGAAGCCCACGAGGCAATAAGACCGACATACATAGAAAATAAAAATATAGATGGAACTCCTCAAGAGAAAAAACTTTATAGTCTTATATGGAAAAGGACTATAGCGTCTCAGATGTCTGAAGCCAAAGTACTTAGAACAGATATTAAAGTAGCTTCTGACAAGAGAGAAGAAGTATTTTCCATCCAAGCGACCCAAATTATATTTGACGGATTTCTGAAAGTATACATTGAAGGAAAAGATGAGCCTCAGGATGAAGAAGAAGAGTTGATACTTCCTGAAATAGCGATAGGAACTATATTGAAACCAGAGAGTATTACGGCATCATCAAAATTCACATCTGCCCCTTCGAGATATTCAGAAGCATCATTAGTTAAGAAACTCGAAGAATTAGGTATAGGAAGACCTTCTACATATGCTCCTATAATTTCTACACTTACGACAGGACGAGGCTATCTTGTAAAAGGAGATACGGAAGGAGAAAAAATTCAGGTTGAAGACCTTATTCTTAAAAACGGAATAATTAAAACTGTTCCAAGAATTGAAAATTTAGGGGCTGAAAAAGGTAAACTATTGCCTCAAGAAATAGGAATGATAGTATCTGATTACCTTGTAAAGAATTTTGAAACTATTATGAACTATGACTTTACAGCCGACGTAGAGAAAGATTTTGACGAGATTGCAGAAGGCGAAAAAGTATGGAACAATGTAATAGCCGAATTCTATACTCCATTCCATAAAAAAGTTGAAGAAGTCCTTGGTAATAAGGAATATGAAAGAGTATCAAGAGAACTAGGAAAAGATCCTAAAGACGGTCAGATGATAGTAGCAAAATTTGGACAATACGGGCCGTACATTCAAAAAGGAGAAGGTGAAAACAGACAATTTGCTAATTTAGCTAATGGACAACTCATTGAAAATATTACACTTGACCAAGCCATAAAACTGTTTCAACTTCCAAGAACAGTCGGGACATATAACGGTACTGAAATAATTGCAACACAAGGAAGATTTGGACCTTATCTTAAATTTGCAGACAAAAATATATCCATTCCTAAGGGAAGTGACCCACTTAAAATAAGCCTTGAAGAATGTATAAGTCTTATTGAAGAATCGGCAAAAAGGACCCCGGCAAATACTGTAATCAAAGAATTTAAAGAAAGTGATATTCAGGTTGTAAATGGGCGTTACGGTCCATACATAAAACATGACGGCGGTAATTATAAAATACCTAAAGGTGTTGATATAGAGTCTTTGACTGAAGAAAAGTGCAAAGAGATTGTCAGCAATACGACCCCAAGTGGAAAACGGTCATACCCAAGCAAGCAAAAGAAAAAATAGTGGCATTTAGGAAAATATATTGAGAATTTGTGAAATCTTTGTATATTTGTCAAATAAACGACCTGTTCCAATTAGTTCATGTCGGGTAAGCTTTGGTGGTGGAATTGGTAGACACGAGGGACTTAAAATCCCTTGGGCAGAAATGCCTGTACGGGTTCGAGTCCCGTCTGAAGCACTATAACAATATTAAGCCTTCTGTTCAAAAAGGACAGAAGGCTTAATTTATTTAATGCCTATATTTACAACTTAATAGCAAATTTCTTTAGGCGACTGTCTATCATAGGTGCCGGTATTATACTTTGTATACATTCAGATAAAATATTGAGCATTCTTTCCCTGATATAATCTTGTCTTATCACGAGTGAAATTTCTCTTACTGGCTCAGGACTTACAATTCTTCTTACTCTTTTCTTTTGGCTATCTGAAAGAAGAGCAACGTGGAGTTCCGGTATGATTGTATATCCTCCGTTAATATCTACAATCCTTACCAGAGTATCTATGCTACCTGCTTCATACATAGAGGCATAACCTGAATTATGCTTACATATATTCATAACCTGATTTCTTAAGCAATGTCCATCTTGAAGAACCCATAAATGTTCAGTCGGGATGTCATCAATACAAATTTCAGGCTTTGCCAATATAGTTTCTTCATTAGGTGAAATATAAGCGAGAAATTTTTCATAATAAAGAGGAATCTCCAATAAATCCTCGTGTTCTAAAGGAGTAGACATAAGAGCAACATCAATTTCAGCACTCATCAGTTTCCTGATTAAAGTAGATGTCATTGATTCAGATGCTCTTAAAGTCAGATTAGGATATTTACTCCGTAACATTCTAAATAATCCAGGAATAATATATGGAGAAACAGTAGGTATAACCCCAAGAGATAATTCTCCAGATTCCTGCTGTTGTTCGGACATTATCATTTCTTTAAGGTGTTCCGCATTTGACAGAACTATTTTTGCTTGTGAAATAACCTTCTCTCCTACAGGTGTCGGAACTAATGGATGAGCTTTCCTGTCAAAAATCTGGACGTCCAATTCTTCCTCCAATTTAAGAATCATAGCACTCAGAGTTGATTGCGTGATATTGCATGATTCTGCGGCTTTCACAAATTGCCTGTATTTATCGACAGCCACTATATATTCCATTTGTTGCAATGTCATATTTATATCGATTTCTTCAATACAAATATAAAAATAATCTATTTGATAGATAATAATATAAGGTTTATATTTGTTATCGAAATTAATTTAGAACAATTAAAAGTATTAGATTATAAAAATTAAAAAATAGATATTATGGAAAACGAGATTACTCAACAATTTAATCAGATGCCTCGTTTAGGAGATAAAGCTCCTCAGTTTAAGGCAGTGACAACACAAGGTGAAATAAATTTTCCTGGAGATTTTAAAGGTAAATGGAAAATTCTTTTTAGCCATCCTGCAGACTTTACCCCTGTATGTACATCTGAGTTTGTAAGATTTGGAAGTCTTTCAAAAGAATTTGAAGCTCTGAATTGCCAGTTAGTAGGTCTTTCAGTTGATGGTCTTTACAGCCACATTGCATGGTTAAGAACTATTAAAGAAAAGATTGACTGGAAAGGTTATAAGGGTGTTGAACCAAAGTTCCCATTGATAGCAGATATTAGTATGAATGTAGCAAAGCTCTATGGTATGCTTCAGCCTAACGAGAGCAGCACAGCAGCAGTTCGTGCCGTATTCTTCATAGATCCTAAGGATACCATTCGTACAATTCTCTATTATCCTCTTTCACTTGGTAGAAACTTTGATGAGATTAAGCGTGTGCTTATTGGATTACAGACAGTAGATAATTTCAATGTAGCTCTTCCTGCAGATTGGAGACCAGGCGATGAGGTTATTGTACCTACAGCAGGTTCTTGCGGTGTTGCAAAAGAAAGAATGGAATCTTCCGATAAGGATAATATACATTGCTATGATTGGTTCTTCTGCACGAAAAAAATCTCAAAAGAAGAAATTGAAAAAGAACTTGGTAAGTAAAACTCTGTTAATTTAATATATATTGATGTCCGCAAGCCGAAAAGTTTACGGACATCTTTTTTTTATTTTAGCGGATTTGTCTTAGAAATATTTTTTTTCTTCGTGATAAAGTACTATAAAGATAAAAATCATCACTGTAAAGGCCCATAATGAAGAGCCTCCATAACTTAGTAAAGGCAATGGTATGCCAATAACGGGCATTATACCTATTGTCATGCCAATATTAATAAATAAGTGCATAAACAGACAGGAGGCGACACAGTAACCGTATATTCTTGTAAATTTTTTACGGCTGTTTTCTGCATCACGTATAATTCTCCATATCATAAGTGCATATATAATAATAACTACACTGCTTCCAATAAAACCCCACTCCTCACCTATGGTACAGAAAATAAAATCTGTACTCTGCTCTGGCACAAAGCCGAAAGTAGTCTGTGTACCTTTTAGAAAACCTTTACCCATCAATCCTCCAGAACCTATGGCAATCATTGACTGATTTACATTGTAACCCACCCCTGAAGGATCTTCTTTCATACCAAGTAAGACTTCTATTCTTTTTCTTTGGTGTTCTTGAAGTACGTCGTTGAATATGAATGAAGTAGAGAATACTAATAGCAAACCAGCAATATATGCTGCAACTGATACCATTTTGAAATTATCTTTTTTTATGTATCCTTTATAAATATGAACAGGTAGAGTCGCAACTGATATACCGGCTAAAATATAAATAGGTTTTATCTTAGATAAAAATGACAATGAATTATTTTCTGTTATTTTACATATCATATCCCAAAAAGCCGGGAAAAATGCCAAAATTAATATACATGATCCGTAAATAAGAATCCATCTGCCTATCTTACCAGTATTTAACGCATTGATAAAAGTCACTATGCCTATAAGGACAAGTAATGAAACATAAGGAGAAACTGTTAAAGTCAGAATGAATAGAAGTATAGAAACACCCAAAACAGCAAGAAACCATCCTGAAAGTCCTTCTCTATAAAGCATAAATATAAACCCTATGTATACAAGAGCAGAACCTGTTTCACTCTCTGCAAGAATGATCAACATCGGTAGAATTATAATTCCTGCGACAGTCAAAAAATCTTTTGTATTGGTTATTTTGAAATTGGACTTGCTGATTACAAATGAAAGGAGCAGAGATGTAGAGATTTTTGAGACCTCTGCTGGTTGAAATCGTACTGGGCCAAACTCAAACCATGAGCGAGAGCCTTTAACTTCCACTCCAAGAAAGATAACTGCAACAAGTAGCAAAGTGATTATTAGATAAAACATTATCGCTCCGCTTTCCCATAATCGTGGAGAAATTAAAAACATTATTGCTGCAGCAAGTCCTAATCCTGTCAAAATCCAGATGAACTGTTTTCCACTTCGTAAGTTCCAATCAAGAAGATTGGAAGGTTCGGATGAATGTACAGATGCATATATATTTACAATACCTATTATTACTAATAAAAGATAATAGATAACTAATTTCCAGTCATAGGATTGACTTATACTCCTGCCTTTGAATACGTCCTCCATTCTAATAAGTTTTAACTCTTGACATTAGATTTCCTTGCATAACCCTGTCTTCTAACGGTTTACGTTCATCTCTTATTGTACCAGTAAGGTATTTTTCAATTAGAAGGGATGCTATAGGGCATGCCCATGCAGCACCAAATCCAGCGTTTTCTATATATGCTACTACTGCTATTTTAGGCTTATCCTTTGGTGCAAAACAAATGAACACCGAATTGTCGGCTCCTCTTGGATTTTGTGCCGTACCGGTTTTTCCACATATATCCAATCCTGGCACAGCTGCAATACTTGCAGTTCCTCCTGAACCGAAGCCACTGTTTACAGCCCGCCACATACCGTTTATTACTTTATTAAAATGAGTAGTATCTACCATCGTATAATTTCTTTTCTTGAATTTAGGGTCCAACTTAACCCCCTCAGATTCTTTAATTATGTGAGGAATATAATAATAACCTCTGTTTGCCACAGTAGCACATAAATTAGCAATCTGTAAAGGTGTTACTCCTATTTCTCCTTGGCCTATTGAAAGAGATACAATAGTTGTAAATTTCCATCCTCCTTTCCCATATACCCTATTGTAATATTTTGAAGATGGAATTGTCCCTCCTAATTCTGCAGGAAAGTCACTGCCGAGTGGTTTTCCAAAGCCAAAACTCATTACATACTCACGCCATTTATCCAGAGCTTCTGCTATATTATCATATTTTTTATTTTCAAGAATACTTTTAAGTACATAACAATAATATGCATTACAGGACATCATTACAGATTCTTCTAAATTTAGAGGAGACTTATGACCGTGACATCCCAATTTATGACTACCGAAATAATATCCCCTACTGCATGGATAATAGGTAGACGGAGTAAGTACTCCCTCTTGCAAACCTATAAGTCCATTCACCAACTTGAATACAGAACCAGGTGGATATGGTGCCTGAACCGCTCTATTAAACATTGGTTTATGAGGGTCTTTTAAAATATCTCCATAGTGTTTTCCTATGTCCGCCAACATATTTACATCTATTCCTGGACTTGACACAAGAGAGAGTATCTCTCCAGTTGATGGCTCAATGGCTATAAGACTTCCGACCTTATTTTGCATAAGTTTTTGTCCGTATTGTTGTAAATCTGCATCAATACTTGTATAGACATTGTATCCAGGGATAGCCTCCTTATCCATTTCCCCGTTTTTGTAGCGGGATTCAATTTGATTGAGAGAATTACGAAGATAGATACGATAACCTTTTTCACCTTTAAGTTCCTTTTCTCTTGCCGCCTCAATACCTGTTTTCCCTGCATAATCTCCAGGACGATATTCCCCTTTATGTCTTTTTATGTAGCTCATATCTACCTCAGACACATATCCCAACAAATTTCCTCCAGCATTAATTGGGTAATCCCTTATACTTCTTGATTGACCTTTAAAACCCTGAAACTTGTATTGAAGTTCTGCAAATTTCATATACTTCTCAGGTGTAATCTGTTTTAGAAATACTTGTGACTGATAACCTATTTTTCTCCTATTCTTCGTGTATTCTTTCATTTTTTTATTTATGAAAGAAGTATCCGTTCCTAAGACATCTGCAAGAAGCAGAGTATCAAAGGCATTGACTTCCTTAGGAGTAACGATTATATCATAAGCGACCTTATTTCCTACAATAATTTTTCCATTTCGATCATATATTATACCCCTTGTAGGATATATTATATCATATACCATTGAATTATTGGAAGCATCTTCTTTGTATTTGTCATTTACAATCTGTATGACAAAAAGTTTTATTAGCAGCACAGACGTTGCTACTGCCAATCCTATTAGTAGTTTTTTTTCTCTATTAATTGTCATCTTCTGTCATCATCGATTGTCGTAATGTCTACTATCGCTACAGAAAGCAATGTACTGACAATCAAAGATAGCAGAAATCTTTCGAGTGTGAAAATGAAAGGTCGTACAAAAGCACCATCACAAAGAAGGTAGATTATAAAGAAAATGGATTGTGCTATAGATATAGCAAAGAAAACCTTACCAAAACCAAATTTCTTAGTAGTAAATTCTTCATCTCTCTCAATAATCTCATCTCCAAACAAAAGAGAGATTATGAAATTTCGGCACAAAGCAACAGGAACAAGAGCTATTACATTTAGACCAGCCACTCCTTCTGAAAGCATATCTACAATTAATCCGGTAATAAATGCTATAAGCATAGCACATTTAGTACCTATTCTATAAGGTATTCTTAGTATAATTATAGGAAGAATACTTATCATAACATAAGCACTTAGATTGAGATAATTAGTTATAATAAGTTGAACTACTACCAAAGTGAGGTACAGTATAAAAAAGCCATTTTTCATTTTACTTATCCTCCTTTTTTTGTTCTAATTCCTCAATCTCTGGTGTGCCGAGATTCCTTACAACTATTGCATATCGGACAGTCCCTGGGTCTTTGAATAATTTTACTTTTATATCGTAGGTGGCCCCGTTTACAATACGCGACTCTCCTGCTATTCCAAGAGGAATGTCTGGTGGAAATATTGAAGAATAGCCACTTGTATAGACTGTATCCCCAGGACTAAATTTATATTGTAGCGGTATGGCTTGCAAGATAGCCCCAGTAGAAGTTTTTCCATCCCAAACTAAAGGACCTATTGCCCCTTCGTTTCCGATTCTTGCACTTACGCAGAGTTCTGTATTTTGTATTGAAACTGCATAAGAATAATGTTTCCCTACTGCATTTACTATTCCTAAAACTCCATCTACTGTAATTATACCAGATTTCGCTTTCACCCCATTATCCTCGCCCTGTCCCAAAATCAAGTAATTATGTTGCTTATTCTTGCTGACCTTTACAATAGTAACAGGCATATAACTGAATTGAGGTCTCATACTGATATTTTCAATAAGACTATTCAGTTTTTCCTTTGCTTGTATATTCTCATACTTTTGCAATTTCTGCATAAGTATAAAATTATCATTGGCAAGTTTTTGGTTTTCGTCTTTTAGAGAAAAATATTGTTTTAAAGATTCAGAACCTCCCCATATTTTTCCCATAAAAGAATGTATTTGCTTAGAAATCAAGAAGTTTTGAATAACGCCATTGCTTCTTAGCATATTCAACGCAGCAACCTCCATTATTATGAAGATTGCTGCATTTGTTATTGTGTGAACTATGCCGTGTTTTTTCTGCATTTATCTCATTAAGAATGAGTAATTGTTGACATTTTTAAGAGCAATACATGTTCCTCTTGCTACAGCTCTTAGTGGATCTTCTGCTACATGGAAAGGAATGTTTACCTTTTCTGAGAACCTTTGTGCCAACCCCCTTAGAAGTGCGCCTCCGCCAGATAAGAATATACCATTTTCAACTATATCGGAATAAAGTTCTGGAGGAGTTTGTTCCAAAACATGCAATATAGAAGATTCGAGTTTAGCAATTGATTTGTCAAGACAATGGGCTATCTCCTGATAAGTTATTGTTGCATCTACTGGATGAGCTGTCATTAGATTTGGTCCCCTAACTATAAAAGGCTCAGGTTCTTCTTCAAGTTCTGGGATAACTGCTCCTACGGCAAATTTTATTTTTTCCGCCGTAATTTCTCCAACCTTTATATTGTGTTGTTGTCTGAGATAATATTGTATATCATTAGTAAATACATCCCCGGCAATTCGGATACTATCCTGTTGCACAATACCTCCCAATGAAATCACAGCAATTTCTGTTGTACCACCACCTATATCGACTACCATATTACCTTTTGGCGCTTCCACATCAAGACCGATACCAAGAGCTGCTGCCATAGGTTCAAATATAATGTACACATCTCTACCGCCAGCATGTTCTGTAGAATCCCTAACTGCTCTTCTTTCAACTTCAGTACTTCCTGATGGAATACCTACCACAATCTTCAAGTTAGGAGGAAAGATATAATGATGAGTACTATTTACCTGCTTTATAAACCCACGAATCATCATTTCAGCCGCATTGAAATCAGCAATAACTCCGTCTCGCAAAGGTCTTATAGTCTTGATTCCCGGGTTAACCCTTTCATGCATCAGCTTTGCTTTTTGTCCCAAAGCAATACTTTTCCCTGTATTATTATCAATTGCAACTATACTTGGTTCGTCCAGTACAATCTGATCATTTTGAAAAATAACCGTGTTGGCTGTTCCCAAATCAATTGCCAGTTCTTGAGTTAAAAACGAAAATGCCATATTATGGTGTAAGTAATTATCTGTTAAACTAAATATTTGGTAAAAGTACAAAAAAAACTCATAATAGTAAACAGATTTGTATATTTGCTATCGATTAATGGAATATGAAAAAGGATATTTACTTACTTGCAGTTGCCGGAGGGCATGGTACGAGAATGGGAACTTCTGTCCCGAAACAATTTCTTACTCTTTGTGGAAAACCTATATTGCGGAGGACTATAGAGAAATTTATATTGGCAGAACCAGCAATAAAGGTTGTAACTGTCCTGCCAGAAAATTATATAAGCATATGGAAGGACATTTGTTTAAAAACTGGTTTTATCTATCCTCAAAAAATTGTTGCTGGAGGCATAACACGGTATCATTCCGTGAAAAATGCTCTTAATAAAATTCCTGACGGAGCAATAGTTGCCATACATGACGGAGTCCGCCCTCATATATCGGCAAAATTAATTCAAACAATGTTTGAGCATATGTCACAAAACGATGACATTAAAGCACTTGTACCTATATTACCATCTGTGGATACACTTATGCCTATAAGGATAGAAAAAAATGCTAAAAACGAAGATGTATACGAGCGTATTGAAGGTAAGACAGTTAACCGTTCAGAAGTCTATTCTGTTCAAACGCCACAAATATTCCTATCGGAGGCTATAAAAGAGGCATACAATTTTAATGCTTATGATACGTCATTTACTGATGATGCTTCTGTTGCTATACGCCACAATATCCCGATAAACTATTGCTTAGGAGAGCGGTTTAATATAAAACTTACTGCTCCAGATGATATATTGCTGTCTGAAGTACTACTAAAATCTGGTCTTATATAGCCACTATCTTCTATCTACTCTTGATATTCTTCTTCTTGTTCTTCTATCTCTTCCTGTTCTTCTTGTTGACTCTCATTAATTGTATCCATAAAACTTGTGCTATGGTAATCTTTCACCCACACCTGTCTTTCTATGGCTTCATTAAGAGAAATCATGGTAGCAGTTGCCTGAATATATGGTATTTTTTGAATAGTATTTAAAATAACCTGCATAAGATGGTCATTATCAAAACAATAGATTTTAACTATAATAGAATACTGACCTGTCACAAAATGACATTCTACTATTTCAGGTATCTTTTTCAGATAAGAAACGACTTCATTATATTTGTTTGCTTCTGAAAGAGATATACTTATAAAGGCACATATATTCAATCCTATTGCCTGCGGTTTTACAAGTAATCTTGACCCAGTAATGACTCCATTACTTTCCAATTTTTTAACTCTTTGATGAATAGCCGCACCTGAAACACCGCATTCCCGTGCAATTTCCAAATAAGGCATCCTTGCATTTTTCACTAAAAGTGCAAGGATTTTCTGATCGGTTCGATCAATGTGATATGTGGACATAAGTTACAATTTGAAAGTTATACTCTCAAAAATACAAAATTATTCTTTTATTTTTACTATAAACCAGTGGAAACAAATCCCAAAGTAGCGATACTAATTCTATAAGAGACTTTCGGAGAAATCTTATCTAAAGCAATTTTTAAGGGCTTATAGCATGAGAACATAGTAGATCCGGAAGTAAACACATCATCTACTATAAGTATATGTATTTCATTATTATATGAGCTCACTTCAGATATACATTTCTTAAGTTTTTCATAATTGACGGAAAAGGCATCTTTCACATTTTCATATTTGGCATTCATCTCTATGCCTGTTTGAGTTTTGGTACTCCTTCTCCTATATAAGATGTCATTATACATTGAAGCAGAAAGCGTTAAGGCTAACTCACTGGATATAATTTCAGCCTGATTGTATCCACGTTTTAGGCGTCTTTTCCAATGTAAAGGAACAGGTATGATGACAGATACATTGCTAAAATAGGGCGAGAGCCTAAGAGAGGTTCCAAGAATCTTTGAAAAAAACCTCCCAGAAGGTATATTACCGAAATATTTAAGTTCCTTTGTGATATTACTGTAACCAGAATCGGAATTATAGAAAAATAGAGATGTTGCCAAAACATAATCTATTTTATCCTTGCTGAATACATTATTCTTTTTATCAATAAGATGATTGAAGCACTCTGACATCTTATTGTACTTTGAATTTGAAAAATAGGTTAGAGGCATATCTGCAAGACAAGGTGTACAGATATAATTTTCATAGACATTCAGCCGCTGGTGACAAACTATACAACGACGGGGAAAAAATAAGTCGGATAAGGTCCTGATATACCTACATATACAAGCCGCCATCGACTTGAATAACCTGACCAGACACATAGGTTGAAAGTTCTGAGGCAAGGAATACTGCAACGTTAGCTATGTCTTCAACAGTACCTCCACGCCTTAAAGGGATGTGTTCTATCCATTCTTTACGCAATTCTTCAGGAAGGGACTTTGTCATCGGAGTATCAATAAAGCCAGGAGCTATGACATTGGCTCTTATTCCTTTTTTGCCCATTTCCTGACTTATACTCTTAGCTAAAGCAATAAGTCCTGCCTTAGAGGCGGCATAATTACTCTGACCCATGTTTCCATGAACGCCGATTACGGATGACATATTTATAATAGAGCCACCCCTCTGCCTCATCATTATTGGGATGCAAGCATGGATGAAATTGAAGGCTGATTTCAGATTTACATTTATAACATTATCCCACTGCTGTTCTGTCATACGAAGCATAAGGTTGTCTTTTGTAATTCCAGCGTTGTTTACCAGAACATCTATACGATGCAAATCTTCTTTTATCTTAGATACGACTTTGTGTGCCCCTTCAAAATCAGAAGCATCAGAAGCATAAAAACATACTTTTCTGCCGAAAGCCTCCAATTTATTAACCGTTTCCTTTACAGTGTCATTTAACACCAAATCAGTAAAAGCAATATCAGCCCCTTCAGACGCAAATTTCAAAGCTATAGCCTTACCTATTCCCCGTGCCGCACCAGTTATAAGTGCGACTTTTCCTTCTAATAGTCCCATAGTTATATTTTTTCAAACAAACTGCACTACAACTCCAAAAAAAGTGCCTTAATACCAATAAAGTTTTCAGTATATTTGCCGAAATCACTTTAACAGAATTGCTATCCGTACATATTATGGGAAGAAAGATAAACAATAATTTAGAAAAATATATAATCAGCCTTATATTTCTTATAAGTAGCATAGTAACATTAGGAGCAAGCAGAGGATCTCTTTATTTTAAACATTTTTCAGTAAAAGACGGCTTATCACAAAGTACGGTACGAGCAATAACACAAGACAAACAAGGTAATTTATGGTTTGGAACCCAAAATGGGCTAAGCCGATACGACAGTTATACGTTTACAACATTTCAATCAAACTCATCTGATTCAACAGGAATTACTGACAATTCCATATACTCTCTATACTTAGATACCAGAGGAACTTTATGGATTGGCACGGCTTCTGGGCTTTCAAAATTTAACCCTAAAGACTGCACTTTTAGCAACTATTTCATTGATGGACAGAGGAATACAATATATAGTATTGCTGAAGATGCAGGAAAACTGCTTCTTACTTCTGACAATGGACTAATAACCTTCGACATAAAAAGTCTCAAATTTGAAAAAAGAAAATTGTTTTCAGGGCATCATCTAAGAGCAATTTGCATATCTGGCAAGCGTATATTGGCAGGAACGGATAAGGGACTATTCATAAGGGACGATAACGGTGTAAGACAAATAGCAAGTTTCAAAAACCACAGTATTTCTTCCATAGTTAAAGCACGAGGTGGTGACGGATTCTGGATAGGGACAAATGGACAAGGACTGTTCCGCACAGATAAAGACCTTTGTAAAATAAAACAATTTTCTACCCAAAGTTCCAACAAACTGATATCCGACTACATAAGGGTAATGACAATAGATAATAGAGGTCTGCTATGGATTGGTACATACGATGGTCTTGCAATATATGATAGCCAAACAGATACATTCACAGAATACCGACACGACTATGAACCTTCATCTCTAAGCCACAATTCTATATGGTCAATATTCATCGACTCGCAAGATGGGGTATGGATAGGAACATATTTCGGTGGTCTTAACTACTACAATAAGTTCTCAGAGATGTTTAGCCTGATACGTCTAAAAGGAAAAACAGGAAAAGAGACATATGGATTTGTAAGTTGCCTTGCTACAGACAGCCGTGATGCTTCTATATGGATTGGTACAAACGATGATGGTTTGTTCAGATACAATCCTGAGACAAAAGGAATCGAAAGATACTTTTCAGCTAATCTATATAGACAAGGAAACGGTCATATATCAGACAATATAAAATGTATATCGGAGGAGGGGAAAAACGGTCTTTATATAGGGACCCATTTAGGTGGTTTGATGTATATGGATATTCCTTCCAAAAGGGTTGAGATATATAACATAAATGAAAAGTATCCCATAAATAACGGGTGTTACTCAATATTGGATGACGGCAATGGAATATTATGGACAGGTTCCAACGCAGGGCTATATACTTTTGACAAAAAGACCAAAAAATTCAGTAAACACAAGTTTACATTACAAGAGCCTCGTCTTGACAACCGACTTATAAGTTGCCTTTTCAAGGATAGCAGAGGGAAAATATGGATAGGGACAAATGCTGGTCTTTTTTTGTCCGACAGTACCCAGTCCTCAATATGCTCATTTGAAGGCAAAGACGGTTTAGGCTTTACAGATATATATATAAACAGTATTTTAGAAATAAATAATCATATATGGATAGGAACAAATAAAGGACTATTCAGATATTCTATAAAAGGCAATAAATTTCGCAAATTCAACATCTCAGATGGTCTTCCAAGTGATAACGTGTACAGTATTATGAATGAAGACGGTTCAAAATTAATCTGGCTTTCCACGGGACAAGGGGTGTGCAGTTTTAATCCTAAAACGGGAACTTTCAAAAACTATAATAATCTCTATGGGTCTGCAAACGAGTTTACAACTGGTTCTGCATGCAAAGGGAAAGACGGCACGATTTATTTTGGCGGACTTAAGGGCGTCACTAATTTTTATCCTTCAAATGTAACAGAAAACCCTTATTCTCCTACTCCTTTTATATCTGACATCTCAGCATTTTACAAGCAAATTGAACCTTCAGGGAAATATGAAATAACACGGGATGAGTGTGGAATTCCTAAAAAAGCTAAGATTTCATCGGCAAATAATATTTTAAACATAAAATTTGCTGTATGTAATCCTCTGTCAAATGGCAAAAATACTTTTTATTATTTCTTAGAAGGATTTGATAAACAATGGTATGAGACCTCGGGACAAGAAGTAAGTTATTCCAACCTTACTCCTGGAAAATATATATTCAGACTAAAATCCGCAAATAACGATGGGAAAATATCAAAAGGAGAAGCCAATGTTCCAATCACTGTACTGCCAAGATGGTATCAGAGTATTGTAACGAAACTTATACTGGCAGCATTATTCTTGCTTTTAGTCTTCTATATAATACATTTCCGCACAAAAAGAATAGGCATGAAACTTCAACTGGAAATGGAAAGAAACGAAAAAGAGAGAATTGCCAGGATGGGACAGGAGAGGATTAACTTTTTCATTTCACTTTCTCATGGGCTTAGAACTCCTCTTACTCTTATCCTATCGCCTTTAAATGAAATTGAAGAATATAGACCTACTGATGAGTATATCAAAAAACGATTAGGCTTTATCCGTAGAAGTGCAATGAAACTTATGCATACTGTCAACCAGATGTTGGGATATAGAAAAGCAGAATTGGGGCTATCTAAATTAAACTTAAGATATGAAGACCCTGATGCCATTGCTGGCGATTGTTTTTCTCTGTTTGAAGAAGAAGCAGTTAAGCGTGAGATGGACTATATTATAGATTCAAACCTCAGTGGCAGAACATTCCCAATAGACGTAAATGTGGTAGAAGTTATATTGATGAATTTGCTTAATAACGCATTTAAATTTACACCTAAGGGAGGACTTATAAAATTATCTTTAAAACAAGAAGCTAACTATATATCTATTAGTGTTTATGACACAGGAATAGGTATATCTGCAGATAAAATAGAACATATATTCGATTTGTTTTATCAAGTTGATGAGAGTAGGAGTGGTACAGGCATAGGCTTGGCAATAGTTAAAAAATTAGCCGAGTTACACCACGGCTCTGTTTCTGCTAAAAGCGAACCTGGTAAATTTACACTTATAACAGTAAAACTACCTGCTTCTAAGGAAGAATATACCGATAGCGAGTGGGCAACAGGTGAAAAAGTTTCTAATAATTCCGAATTGGTAAATATGCCGTATTTCTTGGCAGATGCAGCAAGTCCTGAAGAATTCGACTTTTCAGATGAAGAACAAAAGGAAATCAAAAATACACTTCTACTTGCAATTGAAGATGCTGATTTTAGGAAATATATAGCCGAAAGTTTTCATTCGACATATAATGTGTATTCTGTCGATGACGGCAATAAGGCGTTGGAAATGATACGGGAAAAAGAGCCGGATGTAGTCATTGCCGACCAGAACCTACCTGGAATGTCAGGAATAAAACTATGTTTGGACATAAAAAGGAATATACAGACATGTCATATACCTGTAATTATACTGGGAACAGGCGATGCAGCCACAGAAGAACGTACAAATATTGAAGCAGGAGCCGATGACTATATCTCTAAACCTTTCTCAGTCAGGTTAATACAGGCAAAAGTCACCAATATTTTAAAGACAAGAGACCGTTTAAGACACCACTACTCTGCTCATACAGAAATAGAACCAGAGAAGATAACATCAAATGCAATAGACGGAGAATTTTTACGAAAAGCGATGGAAGTGGTAGAAAACAACATAGATAATGAGACATTCTCTTCCAACGACTTTGCAGAAGCAATGTGTATGAGCAGGTCAAATCTATATTTGAAAATCACTTCAATCACAGGGGAATCTGCTGCCAAGTTTATACGTAAAATACGATTTAACAAGGCATGCAACTTATTACTGGAAAACAAATATTCCATTAGCGAGATAAGTACAAAAGTAGGATTCAGCTCTCCATCGTACTTTGCTACTTCATTCAAAAAATACGTGGGCTGCCTGCCTACAGAATATTTAAAAAATTACAAGAAGCAAGAGTAATTATAACGGAATTATTTCTGTAGTAAAAACAATTGTTTCAGACGGTTTTTTATAAACAGAAAAATTGTAAGCAGGACGTTCTGTATACTGACGGTATTCATAAGACACTCTTCCTTCAGTGCGTTTCATTTTCATGCCTGGTTTAGAAGTTCTGACTTTGAGCAATATATTGTTTCCATCTGAAAATGTAGTTTTTATAATTTTCCTTAGATAATATTCTTTTGGTTTTGAAGGTAAAAGATTGTAGTGCAATGCCACCATTCCTGTTGCTTGACCTGATACAGTATCCTTTATAACGACCCCACCTGTCTTTTTGTCAAAGATCACTGTTCTGATATGTTCTAACTGGGAATAAGGCACATTTTTTACCGTCACCACTGTATTTGTGGAATCATCATTCCAATAAAGCATATGAGAATCAGCAGTTTCTATATTTTTATCATCAAGTGTAAGAGTATTATGCACAGATGTCTGCCTAAACCAATTTCGCATTTTGAGTATCTCGTCATCCCCTCCATATACATATCCACCAGAATCAGGGAAAAAATTACGTCCTTTTCTCCAATATTCAAAAGTGCCGTTATCGGGCTGACAATGCCACTCACCTTTAGGGCCAGATTTCATAACCATTATAGTAGCATCTTCATTCCAACCATTACGCAGGCAATAAAATCCAGAAACTGGAAAAGCCCTTGACAGATAATTAGGCACATGACCTTCACGACCCTTTGTAGCAAGATATCTAATCATAGGATCATTCTTAAACACTTCAGCCCACGCCTTGTACAATGGTATCATATCATGCTGACCATGAAAATCGGAAAACATTGGATTGGCATAGTCAGGGTAGGAATAATTATATACAGCCTCTATCATTTTATGAACAGTAGTTACATATTCACGAGGAAAAACATTTTCCATACCGTTAGCATTACATAAACGTAAAGCCTTGAAAAATATATTTATAGACTCCAAATGATAATGAGGATCCAACTCAAACTGGATACCATCTGAATATACCTGCTTTTTAATTTCATCATTTAGTATTGTTATTGCAGTTTTTTTCCACTTTTCGGCATCCTTAAATTCAGGGAAAAAGATTGCAGCATACAGCAGTCTCTGCGCTTCAAAAAGAAGGTGATTTCCTGAAGGGGTAAAATGCGACATTATATGCTCGCAATGCCTATGATAATTATCAAGGAAAGCCAATAAAAATTTCCCATCAAAATGCTTTGAAGGTAAGAAAAGGCTAAATTGAATGAGTTGATTTTCAAGACGGTCACTAACTTCAAGAGGCCTCCAAGCAAAATACATATTATCGGCAGAGAGCAAATCTCCTGGCTTAGTATAATTGCCCAATGGATTCTTTTTTATCCAGTCAACATATTCATCTGTCCACTCTTTTGCATACTTTTCATCACCTGAAGCCCTGTATGCCCGTCCAAGAGGAATCCACCACTTCATTCTATGCAGTTGCCAACGCAACTCATTATCTTTCACTGGCCAATATTCCCAATTTATATCCTTTCCATAAAAATAGGTTCGATAGCCAGTGTGTACGAAAAAGCGATGCTCCAAAGCATCATCTGCCCACTTCTGTTCTTCATCGCTGTTTTTTCTGTCAAGGTCAACCCCTGGCAAATAAATCACATTACGTTTTCTGAAATAAGACACTAAACTATCGGCATCATTTATACCGATATTCAAAAGACTTAAAACCCTATTCTCCTCGCTTCCTGCAAAAAGAGGAAGAGAGGAAAGAATAAATAATATTGCGGAGTAAAAGATTTTATTCATTATCAGGAAAAAACTTATTATTTAAGTTCGGAATACCTTTTAAGAGCCTCAAGAAAATAATAATCAGCATAAACAAGAGGAACATCTATTTCGCTTCCGAGAGAGGCTGCTCCTGTACTATGTTTTAAGATAAAAAAGCCGTTTTCACCTTTAGCTGCAAGATATTGAGGAGTAGAAAGTGATTTTATAATTTTCTCAGCGTAATCTATATATTTTTGAGAATCAGGGACATACTTCTGAAGTTCAAGTAGGGCAGAAGCTGTAACGGCAGCAGCAGATACATCTCGTGGCTCATTCGGAATACCTGGAGCATCATAATCCCAATAAGGAATAAGATCTTCTGGCATATTAGGCAAATTCATTATAAGCGAGGCAATATTTTCAGCCATTCTCAAATATTTTTCATCCTTAGTGAAACGATAGCAAACAGTGTATCCATATACACCCCAAGCCTGACCTCTTGACCATCTTGAACTGTCGGAATATCCTTGATGAGTACCTTTGGATTCGATTGTGCCATCATCATTGTAACTCACTACATGATAAGAACTGTAATCTGGTCTGAAATGATTTTCCATTGTCTTGTCGGCATGCTTAATGGCTATATCCCTATAAATAGGATTTCCTGTATACTCACTTGTCCAAAAGAGCATTTCAAGATTCATCATATTATCTATTATAACAGGATAGTTCCATTTTCCGAAATCCCATGAACGAATAAGACCTACATTAGGATTAAAACGGCTTATAAGAGAATTAGAAGCCTCAACAATAGCTGCTGCAGACACACTATCTTTCTCTACTTCATATTGCTTTCCATAACTGCAAAATACCATGAAACCAAGGTCGTGTGTCTTTTTTATAGCAGGGACATCGGCAAGACGAGCTGTATATTTAAGGGCAGCTTTCTCAAAAGTCTTGTCTTTAGTAAGCTGATAATATTCCCAATATACACCAGGGAAAAACCCGCAAGTCCAGTCTTTTGGAATAAGTTTATACTTGCCATTTTCCCAAGACCGAGGAGTAACTTCACAAGTATCAAACCTTTCATCCATTAAAGTTAATTGTTCCCCTGCCACTTTTAAATCCTTTTGAATCAGTGCAGCCTTTTCGCTCCTTATACAGGAAACACCTGCTATAAAGCACAATCCAACAATAACAGGGACTTTCATACTTTTTAAAAATTGTATATTCAAATTCATTTCAATAATATTTTATTTCAATTTAATTTATAAGACAGATTATATTTTTTACCATTAATTTCAATTTCTACCTTAGCACCATCTTTATGGAAAGTTCCTTTAGGCGATATTTCATTATCTTTGAACCCGGCAGAAATATTTATGTTTTTAAATTCCGAAGGAGAGCCGAAAGGCAATATCACAGTGATAAAGCGCGCAGCCAAATTTGCATACTTTTTAATACCTACACGATAGAAACGCCTCTGTGTCTTTTCATTTATTTTATCGGAATAATAATTTGTGCCATCTACAGGTTTATAGCCTTCTGTAGTTTCCACAAAAGTCTTAAATAGCATATTATTTCCATCATCAAACTTAGTATGGGCTCCATACTCGAAGTTTCCGTAATTTTTATCTATTTCTACGTTTTTCTTCTTAGCACATAGATTAAAACTGATATTTGCCACTATATTATCTCCCGTTCCATAGCCCTCATCCACAATGACAAAGAATTTTTTATCCACAAAAAAGACAGTTCTTCTGTGAGACAGGTCATTGTAAGAATCATTACTTGTTACAACATATTCCACTCCATTTTCAATACCAGAACCCAAGAATTGTCCCTTCATATGTTTTCCATCAATTGTCAATGTCCCTTTAGTCATAGTATTATGAACAGAAGTGCTCCGGAAATCCTCACGAAGTTTATTGTTTTCCTTACCTCCACCATAAGTAAACACACCAGCATCTGGCAAAAAACGGCGTCCCTTATTGTATAGAGCAATAGTTCCATTATCGGGCTGACAGTGCCACCTATTGTAAGGATTATAATTATTTTTAAGAACCAACATCATGGCATCCTCTTTCCAGGCACTTCTAAACATATAATAACCTGAACTTTCATACTTCCTTACATCCGTAGAAGGGACCGTACCTTTTCTTCCCTCAGTAGAGGTATAGAGCAGATCATTATCATCAGGAAATAAGGCAGAATATGAACTTAAATTTCTAAGCACAACATTTTTTGTAAATGAAGAGCCACAACGTGTATCATTATAATTTTCAATAGTATAATTTGGATATACAATATCCATTATGAATTTGGATGCCTTAAGCAGAGGGGATATAAAATCTTCTCCAAGGATAGATAAATTATTTGCCTTTGCAAGTCGATATATATCTATAAAATCTGCTACTACACCCAAATGATAACTCGGATCAAGTTCATTATGAACTCCGTCATCATTGAATTGCTCTGTTATAGAAGCGCTAAGAGATTCAGAAGCTCTTTTTAGGACATCACCTGATGACTTAAATTCTGGCATAAGCACACCTGCCATAAAAAGAGCCTTGTATTGAGATAAGATGATATTACTTTTTTCCTCTTTATATGGATGTCGACTGATATTTTCCACATGGTCACTAATGCTTTTAAGAAATAGCATAAGATACTCTGGGGTAAAATTTTCTGAATACTTATAATATTCAAAAACAGTCAGCATATCAATAAGCCTCATAGAAGCCTGAAGCCCTTTCCATTCTATTGGATTTTTCTCTCCTACTGCAGGAGCAGGAAAAGTTTTAATCCAGTCTCCATATATCTCAATCCAAGCTTTTGCATATTTTTCATCTTTTGTCGCGGCATACGCCATCGCTTGTGGCAATACCCACTGTAAACGGTGTTTTTGAAATTTCCATTCCTTATCTTTAACTCCTTCTGGAATAAAATTCCAGTTTATTTTGCCTTCAGAAAGAAAAGACCAAAACTTGGGCAATTTTCCATTCTTGCTTTCTGCATAATTGCGAACATAGAAACGATAGCCACCCTCTTTAGTTGCCTGATTTGCAATATTTTGCATTTCATTAGTCAGGCTAATCTTATTATTTACATTTGTATTTATTACACTATTTCTCTTCCTATAATATTCCAGTAAACTCTTTGCTGCAGAAGAAAAATCTCCTTCCGAATAATATTTTTTTACTGTTTCAAGCCCAGGAGCAGACAAATTCAACAAATCTAATGTTCTAGTGTATATCAACGCATCTGCATTATTTTTCTTTTCTTTTTCGACTGGTACTTCTTTCTTAGGTTTTATCCCCTGTGTCTCTTCTTTAGGCACACAAGAAGAGATTACGATAATAGCTGCACAAAGGACCAAGGACAATATATTTTTCATAAAATTAACGAGTTAATCTGAGTTTATATTTTCCTGATTTAAGTGTCAAATAGGCACATCCGTCATTTCCATTAACAGTAAATCTTTTAAGAGGTCTGTTATCTTTAAACAAAATCCACGTTCCTTGAGAAAGATCTGTAATGAGCATTTTGATTTTACCACGAAATTCAGGAAGTTCAAATGCCACTGTACCTTTATAAGGCTCACCTGTCCTACTGAACAGCACTCCTCTATCTGCTAATACAAGACCGGCTACAACTTCATTCCCGAATTTAGTAACCTTATTAAACTCATAACATGTATTTTCTGCTACCTGCATAACGTTCAGGAAGCAATCCTCTCTAACTTTTTCCTTAGGCGTCACCTCAACACGCCACTCTCCATATTCTTTTGCAACATCTGGACGTTTTGCAGTTGGTGCGGTGTGATAATTTGTTCCAAATACCATGAACTCCTTACCTTTTCCTCCTACTTTTGAAATATTATTATTTTCAGGAATAAGCACATCACATTTAAGCATTCCAGTATCATCATTCTTTGTTCTCTTTACTATAAATGAGTTTCCTAATATCTCAGGTTCTTCAATAGAATGTAGAAGCCAGAATTTTTTGAAATCAGGATTTGCAGATACTACATGGTCAAATACAATTAAAGCAGCCGGCACTTTTTCCGATTTAAGATTTAAAAAGACGAATGAACGCCTTACATCCTTAACCTTAGATGAGTATGCATTTGTAATGTCTCCTTTTAAATATGTAAAGTCAGGTGTATTTGTATCAGGACCAAAACAATGAGCCAGTGTTTTACCTACTGTATACTCATTACTTAATAAGTCACCGAAAGAGCGGCAAGTATCCCAACCTTTGCCAGGCATTCTTTGACCTCCGTCATTTGCAGCATATCTGGTGCGTCCTGCTCCTCCATAGTTGTAACATTCAAATTTCTCGTCAGGGTCATATATCAGAAGTGAATTATGTGCTATTGTTCGCTTTGTATAATTCTTATTATTTGCTGAATTATATCCTCCGTCTGTCCCCTGATACATACCAGAATCGATTGCAAGAGGTCCCTTGTAATATATTTGGAAAGAGCCTCCATCTAAGTGCTGATGATTACCTACAAACTGCTCATTAACTTTCATCTCTGCAATCACACTATTAGACCCCCAACCTGTACGTGCAATCATCCAACCAAATGGAGCTCCACTAAAACGTGATAATGGAAGGTCATCGGGAGGGACACTCTTGAGATTGAAGTCTCTCCAAAGAAGATTGAAGATAAGACAATGAGGTTCAAGTTTCTGGCAGCGTTCAAACTCGTAAGCGAGATATGGATCTTTGTAATAACTTGAAGCCAACATAGCAGGAAGAGAATACGAAACCCACGGCACCCTAATATGATTTACATCACCAGCAGGCAAAACCATTCCGTCAGGACGCCTGCGATATAAAAAATCATATAGCACATACCGTTGTTCAGGAGCATATATATGCTTTGCCCCCATTTTATCTAAAATCCACAAAGAAAACAGGTCGTTGCTGAAACGCACATTGACGTAACTTGTTCCTTGATGATAGTTCTCTCCCTTATAGATATAATTTCTTGGCTCTATATAATATTTTTCAAACAGTTCCCTTACATAATTAAACATATCGGGATACTCATCATATATGGCTATACCAGCAGAAAGCATATCTCTGAGTATCATCCATTCAGAGCCGTGACCTGCTACACATTCCGTATTTTTTGGAGGATAACCACATTCCATAGTACCTGCTATCCTGACAAATTCTTTGACATACGCCTGCTTTTGCTCTTTTGTCATCAAATCATAGCACCAATCATACACAATAGCTCCCACCATCAACATTGCCCCACTTGCACGTGACAAATCTTGTTTTGTTGGGAAATTTGTTCTCTGCAGACTATCCAGCATATCCGAAATTGCTTTCTTAGCCTCCTCCTTATTATTTTTAAATACGAGATAATTAAGGGCTGTTATCTGCACTCTTGATGTTAGACCCTTCATTTTGGCATAGTAACGAAAACCTCTGTCCGTTTCTTTAGCCTCCTCTTCTGGAGTCCTTTCCATACCAGCCTTTCTAAGGGCATCAAGAATTTCCCTTCCCTCCTTTGTATGCATCTTATCACGCAAAGCCGACACCTCCCCCTGCCTTATATAAAGACGAGGATGATCCTTGGGTGGGTTAGGAATTCTTATATTTTTTTCTTTAGAAAAGCCACTGAAAACAGAAGCACAAAATAACAAAATCGTTAATAAAATTTTGGTTATGGTTTTCATAAAATGTGTATAATTTCAATTTGCAAATTTATAGAATAAGGACAGTTTAATATTACTATAATAAAGAATAATATTATAATATCAATTAAAACATTTTAGGATTTGTCCGAAATATATAAGATTTGTCCAAAATGATTACCTTTGCCCAAATTTTCAGTTTATAATCATCATTACATATATATGAAACTTATTCCGATTTACGCATGGACAAAAGGTTACAGAAATTTTGCATATAGATACAAACATTTTCAAAACCTTCCATGGGCTCAAGGAGTGGTACTTCTTGCGTGTGTTGTCTTAGCCATGGTTCTTGCTAACCTTCCATTTACAAAAGAAGCTTATAAGACATTTTTAAGTACAAACCTTACAATTAATGTATTTACCAATCAAGGCACGGGATTTTCTTTTCCTACTGATATGACTGTAGAAAAGTTTATCAATGATATATTGATGGTCATATTTTTCTTCTGCGTCGGACTTGAAATTAAAAGAGAAGTGGCAAACGGAGAGTTGAGTTCTCCTAAAAAGGCGATAATGCCACTGATTGCCGCGTTAGGAGGTGTAATAATGCCTGCCTTTATCTTCTCTATATTCAATCATGGCACCGCTGCGGCTTCAGGCTGGGGAATTCCTACAGCCACGGATATTGCATTTGTAGTAGGGATACTTTCTATTTTAGGAGATAAAGTACCTGTTTCAATTAAAGTCTTTATTACAGCATTAGCTATTGCTGACGACCTGATAGCAATTATCGTTGTAGCCCTTTTCTATGGAGGTCACATCAATTTTCTATTACTGGGAATTGCCTTCATTCTTATACTGTTGATATTATTAATGAATAAGCTGGGAGAGAAACGAGCATGGTTCTATTTTATTCCAGCAATTGCAGTCTGGATATTGTTTTACTACTCTGGTATCCACGCCACTATGTCAGGAGTTGTAATGGCATTTCTCGTTCCAATGACACCTCGATATTCAAAAGCCTATTTTAAAAGAAAAAGCCAGCAATATACAGAACAAATCGATAAATATAACTCTATATATGAAGAAGGAGGCTTTCCAAACGGACCTCAAAGACATTGCCTTAGACAACTGAGCGAAAAAGCAAAAGGAAGTATAGGACTTAGTTACAGACTTGAACACGCACTAAGCCCTTGGGTAAACTTTCTTATTATGCCAATATTTGCACTTGCGAATGCTGGGGTGGAAATAACCGACCCGTCTTTCTTCAATATTTTCAGTTATTCACCTACAATAGGAAGTGTAGGCATGGGAATATTCTTTGGTCTTCTGCTCGGCAAACCGATAGGAATCACATTAGCAAGTTATATCGCAATTAAAAGCAAGGTCGGCGTTATGCCTGCAGGTTCATCTTGGAAAATGCTGTTTGCAGCAGCCTGCCTTGGAGGTATAGGATTTACTATGTCTCTATTCGTTGATACCCTCTCATTCGGTGATCAAAGCCCTGAAATAACAGCAAAACTTATAGATATGGGAAAAGTAGCCATTCTAATAGGTTCACTTTGCTCTGGTATTTTAGGAGCCCTGGCAATAAACATAGCACACAAGTATGGGGATAAGCAAGTTGTAGAACAACAATAATTATTGCCTCCTCATAAGTTTATTGCCTCCTCATAAGTTCTTCTATTTCCCGAACCGTTGCAGGGAGTCTCTTTGAACCAAGACGCCTTGCACCAGTAGGGGTAACAAGGACATCATCCTCAATACGAATACCACCGAAATCATAGTAGGTAAGAAGTTTATCATAATTGACAAAACCTTTGCCTGTTCCTTCTTTTTTCCACTTTTCTATAAGAGCTGGAATAAAGTAAATCCCTGGTTCATCAGTAATTACATATCCAGGTTTAAGTCTTCTTGCCATTCTAAGATTACCGAGGCCCAATTTGTCTGCCCTTCTCTGGTCATCATCATACCCTACCAAATCTTCCCCAAAATCTTCCATATCATGAACATCAAGTCCCATATTATGTCCTAATCCATGAGGCATAAACAAGCCTGCTATACCTTCTTCCACCATAGAGTCCAAATCGCCACGTACAATATCAAGTGCTTTGAGACGTTCAAGCATAACACGGGAGGTAGCTATATGAACTTCGCGATAAGTAATTCCTGGACGTACCATACTGAAAGCAAAGTCATTACATTCAAGTACTATATTATAGACATCCGCCTGACGAGAAGAGTATTTTCCAGAAGTAGGATAGGTTCTCGTATTGTCTGAAGCATAATGCATATTACTTTCTGCTCCTGCGTCAATCACCATAAGATTTCCTGGTTCTATCAACTTATCATGATAATGATTGTGCAAAGTTTCACCATGTTGGGTAAGTATTGTAGGAAAAGAAACACCCCAACCCTTACTAAGGGTAAGGCCCTCCATTTTACCAACTATCTCTTGCTCAATTACTCCAGGCACTATATTATTTCTTGCCACCGTGTGCATTTCATAACCAATATCACCCACTTTGTCGAGTTCTTCTATCTCGCAATCCTCCTTAACAAGACGCATAGAGATAACTGCTTTTACAAGTTCCAATGATGCCTTTCCTTCGGGAGCATTTTTGGAAACCTCTTCGTTACTCCACCCTGTAAGTGAAGCCAACTTCATTGTATTATAATACCTTGAAGGAGGTAAAAAATGAACTTTCCTACCTGAAGCCAAAGCCTTCTTTACAACACCGTCAAGTGCTGCATAAGGTGCTGATTTCTTTACACCTACACTTTCAGCCAATGATTGTATGGAAGGCTGCGGACCCATCCATATTATATCCCCAATTTCAACATCATCGGCAAAAATCACTTCTTCACCAGAGTCAAAATCCAATACAGCAGCATATCTCGGAGCATCAAGACCGAAATAGTACAGCCAAGAACTGTCTTGTCTGAAATTATAACAATTATCTTTATATTGTGCAGGAGCCTCTACATTACCGATGAACAAGGCTATGCCCCTTTTTCCTTCATCTAAAACAGACGCCATCTTAGCCAAAAGTTTGCGGCGTCTTTCAATATAAACTTCCTTTGAGAACATATCTATTTAATTTACAATTTAACTTTAATATCGAGGTAAAATTCCCTTTTCTATCATTACCTCTGCAATCTGCACTGCATTCGTAGCAGCACCCTTACGTATATTATCAGCCACGCACCAGAAATTGATACCAGACTCCACAGAAAAATCCCTACGCAATCGTCCCACAAAAACATCATCCTTACCAAGAGAATACAAAGGCATAGGATATATATTTTCCTCAACATTATCCTTAACAACAACTCCAGAAGTACTTTCCCATATATTACGGATTTCATTCAAATCAATCTGTTTTTCAAATTCGAGGTTAATAGATTCTGAGTGACCTCCGAGAACTGGGACTCTTGCCGTTGTTGCACTAACGCCTATACTATTGTCCCCTAAGATTTTATGAGTTTCATTTACCATCTTCATCTCTTCCTTGGTGTAGCCATTTTCAAGAAAAGAATCTATATGAGGAATAATATTCATATCTATAGGATATGGATAAAAAGCGGCATACTCTCCCTGTTTTTTCCCTGCCCGTTCAGCTTCCATCTGAGCAACGGCTTTATTTCCAGAACCAGTAACAGATTGATATGTAGATACAACAATTCTTTTAATCTTATATTTTTTATGCAGAGGAGCCAAAGGAAGTAGCATTTGAATTGTAGAACAATTCGGATTAGCCACTATATAATCATTAGACGTAAGCACATTGGGATTAATTTCTGGGATCACCAATTTTTTGGTAGGGTCCATTCTCCAGCAAGACGAATTATCCACTACTCTGCACCCGATTTCTGCAAACTTCGGTGCAAGTACTTCTGATGCACCGGCTCCTGCAGAAAACAAAGCCAATTCAGGCTTCATCGAGATTGCTGTATCTGCACTTACTATTGTATATTCCTTACCTTTAAACAGAATTTGCTTACCTACCGATTTATCAGATGCTACTGGAATAAACTCAGTTACGGGAAAATTCCTTTCCTGCAATATTTCAACCATTCTTGTCCCTACAAGACCAGTAACCCCTACGACTGCTACTTTCATAATTAAAATTTCTTATATTCTTATTACACAAATATAAGAAATTCGCTATTTTTCTCCAATATACATTCTACACACTCCAAAAGTGAAAGCTCTGTGTGCTACAGATTTAAAGCCACAGTCAGACATCAGCTTCATAAATTCACTCCTTTTAGGAAAAGCAGATACAGATTGTGGAAGATAGTGATAAGCATTTTTGTCCCCAGAGATAACTCCGCCTATATAAGGTAATATATTATTAAAATATAAATTGAATATCCAACGCAACAGACTGTTCTCAGGTAAAGATAATTCCAGCAGAACCAATCTTCCACCCGGTTTCAACACTCTTAAAATCTCTTTAAGGCCTTTCTCCTTATCCTCAAAGTTCCTAATACCAAAAGCAATTGAAACTCTGTCAAAAGTATTGTCCGCAAAATCAAGAGCCTCCCCGTCCCCTTGCCTTACAGCAATCACATCTGACAACCCCTCTGCCTCAACTTTACTTTTCATTATGTCAAGCATACCTTCGGAAAAATCAACACCTGTAATTCTGCTACTTGTCGGTTTTCTATTTGAAGAGCAACAAGAACAATATGGACAGCCTCTCGTAGATGTAATAAACTTTGCTATTGCTATAGAAAAATCTCCAGTACCACAAGCCAAGTCTAATATATTCAACGGCTTATCAACATCCACAATGCGTTTTATCGCTTTTTTCCTCCACCCCTTATCCATATCAAGAGACATGATATGATTTAATTTATCATAACTTCCCGATATATTGTTGAACATATCTCTGACATACTTCTTTTTAGCCATAATAATATTTTTTAAGGGACCGGGTCATACCCGCTACCGCCCCACGGATGACATCTTAAAAGACGTTTAATTGTAAGATACAACCCCTTGATAGGACCATACTTACGAAAAGCTTCTAAAGCATACTGCGAACAAGTAGGAGTAAATCGGCACGTAGACGGTTTATATGGGGAAATACATACCCTATAAAATTTTATAAGCAAAATAAATGGCAAAGAACCTGCTTTTTTCAATATGGCAATAATCTCATTATAAGACATCATTTCCCAATTTTTTTGATATTTCTATGAGTATATTTCCAATCGATGAATATAGAGTTGCAAAATCCAAAACTTCATTTGTGTTATAAATAAACAATATATCTATTCCTTTTCCTGACGGAAGAAGTCCTTTTTGCAATCTATAACTTTCACGAATACGCCTTTTAAGAAGATTACGCTTAACAGCACGTTTAAACAGTCTCTTTGATACCGAGATAATAATCCTATTACAATCGGCGCCAGAATCAGTTATATAACAATATCTTATACCCGATACATAACCAAAATGCCCCTCAGACATCATTTCTGGCATTCCCTTTCTTCCGGTCAGCCTCTCCTTCTTTGATAACGTATATGCCACTCTATATTATTTATTAGCTGCTATATACAATTCTATTGCCTTTACAACCGATGGCACTTCTGGAGTAGGGGCTTTAAAAGCTATCTCATATCCCTCATCCTCCATAACTTTGACAATCTGCCTACCATAAGTACCGAATTTTAATTTGTCTTGTTTAAATTCAGGGAAATTTTCATGAATAGATTTTATATCAGCAGGATTGCAAACTACAGCCAGGTCGTAGGAAGAAAGATTAATATCTTTCAGATTTTGAGACTCCGTCTTCACAAAAACAGCCGTATTACATTCAATACCAGAGGCTTCAAATAGTTCTTTTAAAGCATCGTTACTGTTTGAGTCAGAAGTAGCAATTAAGAATTTTTCATCCTTATGTTTTGGAACAATCTGTTCAAGAAGCGAAGCAGGAGTACCTGTTCCATAGAAAATTTTACGCTTTCTGTAAACAATATACTTTTGCAGATACATGGCAACTAATTCCGTAGAACAAAAATACTTCATAGTGTCAGGTATCTTGATCCTCAACTCTTCGCAAAGTTTGAAGAAAGCATCAATAGTATTCCTTGCAGAAAATACTATTGCAGTATAATCAAGGACATTTATTCTTTGTGATCTAAATTCTATGGAAGAAAGCGGTTGAATTATAAAAAATGGTCTGAAATCGATTTCAACGTTATACTTTTCTTTCAGCTCATCATATGGAGCGATATTCGACGGTGTCGCTTGAGACACCAATATCCTATTTATTTCCATTTATTTCTATTTTCTTCTTTTCCAAAAGGCTAAAGAACAACACCGGAAACAACTAACAAAATTGCCGGTAATATTTCAACTCCGCAAAGATACAAAATTGCTATAATATAGCCGCTATCCTTTTCTATTATTTGTACTTTTCTAACAATAAAGATTATATATGAAATAACTATTTGAATGATTATCAGATTTTTAATAATTATAGGACTAATATTAAACAAATGTCCCAAAGCAACTATTCCAACGACAACTCCTGCCGTATAAATTATAAAATTGAATATCGCCTTGTTTGCTATTTTATATTTTCCAGAACTGATATGCCCAGGGGTACAAATAAAAATCATAAGGCATCTCAGCATAAAAAACAATAACCCTATCCCTACTATTCCAAGTATGTGAAAGGATGTTGGAATAAAATTAAAATACTCTGGATTATAAATATTATAGCGAGATACTGCCAAAATCATTATTAATGTAGAAATAAATGCAGCAATGCCCCTGTCCCTTGCAAGCCTTACACTATCTTCAAGACTTATAATTTTCTTTAGATTAAAAACCCCTCCTACTATATATGGAAGAATGCTTACAAATCTATTTAAGAATAAAATTATATCAATAGCACAAAAAACCATAAAAAAGCGATTTACCGGGAAATCGCCCCAGCCCATGACAATGTCCGATACGGATACAGGCTTTGTAAGCATCAGTAAATCACCAGTGTGAAATGCTTCACTGACAGGTCTTATACTGACCGTATCCACAGAAAATATTTCAGATGAGAGCAGCATCAGTTTCCTCTTTTGGCTTTATATCCCATACTCAGCAATAACGCAACTACCTTGTCCCTCAAATCTCCTTGAAGTGTTATTTCTCCGTTTTTTGCACTACCTCCTACCCCACACTTAATTTTAAGGTTCTTTCCAAGTTCCTTCAAGTCATCTTCATTTCCAACAAATCCAGATATAAGAGTTACCTGTTTTCCACCCCTGTTCCTTCTATCAATACCAACAATCAATTTTTGCTCGGATGGTATTGGGGTTTCCACCCTTTCTTCCGATACTGTAGAATATTGAAAATCAGGATTTGTAGAATAAACTACTCCAAGACGTTTTTTCCAATCATTATCTGCCATCTCTAACTATTTTACAATAAAGAACCTATGATTTTTTGCAAAGATAGCGAAACTGTTTGTATATTTGTTATTTGTGGAATATAGAATTAATATGAATACAAAGAGATTCAATCTATGGAATTATATAGTATCTGCCGTCATCCTTGTAGTTGCAGCATTTACTTATCTTTCTACAATAGAGCCAAGTGCCTCCTTTTGGGATTGTGGAGAATTTATAGCATCATCATTTAAATTTGAAGTAGGACATCCTCCTGGAAATCCAGTATTCCAACTTATTGCAAGATTTTTTACAATTTTTGTAAAGCCTGAACACGCAGCAATTGCTGTGAATGCAATGAGCGCAATATGTTCTGCATTCGCTATATTTTTCCTATATCTGACAATAATATTTTTTGCCAAAAGACTGATAAAAAAATCAGACAACGGTGAATACTCTTTGGGACAAGCCATAGCCATATTGGGAAGTGGAGCTGTCGGAGCCTTAGCATATTGTTTTTCAGATACTTTCTGGTTTTCAGCCGTTGAAAGTGAAGTATATGCTATGTCCTCGCTATTTACAGCAATGGTATTCTGGGCAATGACAAAGTGGTATGAACAAGATGGGACTCCATACGCCAATAGGTGGATTATATTGATTTCTCTATTAATGGGACTATCAATAGGTGTTCACCTTCTTAACCTGCTCGCAATACCAGCAATAGTATTTATGTACTACTACAAAAAAAGAGAGGAAACTCATTATACATTGTGGGAGTATATAAAGATTTTCATAATTTCGGTTATCATATTAGCCATAATTCTTTTCATTATAATTCCTTATCTTCCTAAGACTGCAGCATATACAGATATTTTATTTGTAAATGGATTGGGATTGCCTGTAAACTCTGGGGCAGCATTCTTTATGATTGCACTTCTTGCCCTATGCTTTTACGGACTATTCAAATGGCAAAAGAAGGGAAAAGTCTTCTTAACAACTACACTTCTGTGTTTCACTACAATAGTCATAGGATTTTCAATATTCAGTGTTATAATAATAAGATCCAATGTTATGACACCTACCAATGAAAATCAGCCTGACAATGCTTTCTCTTTGGTACGCTATCTGTCACGAGAACAATACGGAAAAACTCCTCTCCTGTATGGACCATATTTCGGAGCCCCTTATGCTTCCTTAGAAAATAGTGAATATTGGACTCTTCTCAATGGCAAATATAAAAAGGTCACCGGGCCTATCGAGGCAGAATATTCATCTTCAGGAAAGATGCTATTTCCAAGAATGTGGAATAATCAGGATGACAAATATATAAGGTTCTATGAATCTTATATGAACGGAAAGGGAACTTTCGTAGCAGGAAGTAAATATAAAAAACCTACATTTGGCACCAACCTGACATTTTTCCTTGATTTCCAACTTAACTGGATGTATTGGAGATATTTTATGTGGAATTTTGCTGGAAGACAAAATGATATTCACAGCCCTTCACCTGGTGAAATATTTTATGGAAATTGGGAATGTGGTATCAAATTTATAGATGACTTAAGACTTGGTAATCAAGATAATGCTCCTGATATACTTAAAAACAACAAGGGAAAGAATCATTATTTTCTACTTCCATTGCTGTTGGGTATTATAGGGCTTTGTTTCCAATATAGTAAAGATAAACGAGGTTGCTGGCTTGTCTTCCTATTATTTTTCATGACAGGTATTGCAATAGTAATATACCTCAACCAACCTCCATACCAAGTAAGAGAACGAGATTATGCCTACGCCGGCTCTTTCTACGCTTTTTCCATATGGATAGGTTTTGCTGTAATTGCCTTATATGATTTCATCACAGAACTTTTAAAGGGAAAATATAAGACACTCTCAGCATCTGTAGCAACTGTTTTACTACTCGGAGTGCCAGCTATAATGGCAGCGCAAAACTGGGACGACCACGACAGAAGTCACAGGAAAACAGCAGTGGAAATGGCTGCTAATTATCTTAACTCTGTAGGAAAACAAGGGATACTGATTACTCATGGAGACAACGATACCTTCCCTCTTTGGTATGCCCAAGAAGTTGAAGGAATAAGGACAGATGTGAGGATTGCTAATACATCTCTACTTGGAACTGATTGGTACATAGGTCAAATGAAGTATGCAATCAACGAATCTGCAGCTTTAGATCTAAAAATAGGGAAGGAAAAATATCTTTACGGTAAGAATGAATTTGTAAGAATATACGATAGGTCAAATAAAGTTGTGCCTATTTCAACGGTTATGGATATATTCCGAAGCAATAGCCCAGAATCAAAACTTCCACTTGAAGATGGGTCTATGGAAGATTATATAATATCAAGGAAAATAAGTATTCCTGTAAATAAGGAAAACGTCCTAAAATATGGCATTTTACCTCCTGAATATGCAAATGAGATTCCTGATGAGATAGTTCTTACAATTCCTGAAAATAAAGACTATATATCAAAGCCTGAATTATTTATGCTTGATCTGCTCTCTTCTTACAAGTGGGATAGACCTATAAATATGTTAAGTCAAGGAGGAGAACTCAATATAGGTCTTAAAGATTATCTCATGTACGAAGGCTTTTCAAGTAAGTTTGTGCCTATAAAGAATCGTATAACATCTTCAAATTTGGGAAAAGTAGACCTCCCAGATTTATACAAAAAGATGAGCGATACATTCAGTTGGAAAGCACTCGGAAGAACAGATTATTTCGTTGATTATCAGAATTTATATACTTTCTTAGGTGTAATTCCACAAAGAGAGTTGTTTGTAAATACTGCAGAATTACTTCTAGCTTCTGGTCAAAAGGACAAAGCAATTGCAATGCTTGACAAGGCACAGAAATGCGTTCCAAGCAAGACATATCCTTTAGAAACGATCTGTATAGGCTTTTATCAAAATGACCTTTCTGTCATCAATATGATAGACCTGTATTTAAAATCAGGAGCCAAAGAAAAAGGCAAAGCCTTAGCTATAGCAATGAACAAAGAACTGCAAAAATCAGTACGCTTCTTCATTGAATACTATGATGTATCAAAGAGCGAATTTGAACTTTGTTGCAATTGTATATACTATTTATCAGACGTTATGAAAAGAGTCGATGGAGGAAAGTTGTCAAAACAATTCATAAACGAACTTGAATCAAACGTAAAGGGAAAGTAGTCAGTGAAGGACATTAAAATTTCAGTAATAGTCCCTGTATTCAATGTAGAGAACTTCCTTAGGGAGTGCTTAGATTCTTTGCTGACACAGACTGATAGTGATGATATTGAGGTAATCTGTGTCAATGACGGCTCAACAGACAAAAGCGGAGATATTCTTCAGGAGTACAAAAGCAAATATCCCCGGATGCGAGTTATTACTCAATCGAACAAAGGATTGAGTGCAGCACGTAATGCAGGTATGGCTGAAATGTCAGGCAGATATGTATATTTTCTGGATAGTGATGACTATTTAGTACCTGGAGCCATTCAGTCGATGCTTGATTTTGCCACTAAGAAAGATGTAGAGGTTGCATGCTTCAATGTGCAGTTCAGCGACAAGAGTGACAGTTACTATTTCAAAAGAGGCTTTTGCATTGACAAATGTAGCGGTTCTGCTTTTCTGAAAAGTTTTTACCAAAATGTAGGAAGATATTATAGCACACCAGTATGGATGTATCTATACAGAACTGATTTTATAGTGCGGAACCATCTTACGTTTGCTCCTGGAAGGCTACATGAAGATAATCTATTCACAGGAAAGGCTCTTTATCAAGCACAATCTATAGCACTGGAAAATATACCTGTACAGATACATAGGGTAAACCGCGAAGGCTCAATTACAGCATCAATTAATGAAAGACACTATAAGAGCCGAGTACTAAATTTCCGCGATTTATACGGATTTTATATAGGTAACAAGATAAAAGCCCCGTTCATAGAAGCACTTATATGTCAATTTCTTTCACTACTTACAGACATAATGAGAGCTGATATTCCAATCAAAAAGAGTGGCTTATCTGTTTTTGATTTACTGAAATTTGTATCTATATCTCCGTTCTATATTTCAGTACTTTGTAGAAGACTGCACCGCAGATTTTTCAGATAGAGTATACAACAGTCTTACGCAAATTAGCGTCGCATACGTACGAAGATACTCAGAGGCAATGCTTTACCGTATCTGTCTTTCAAGGACAATTCTCCGCTTTGAAGGTTTTGTTCATCCTTTGTCATACTAAAGGCCTGTTTTACAACGGTTTCTCCCAATAATGCGGAAAATCCGTTTGAGTACAGATTAAGAACCATAAAACTATCTTTAGGTGCCAAAATGTCTGACACTTCTTCCATCATATCGTAAAGGCAATCATCCAATTTCCAACGCTCTCCGTCAGGACCGTGACCGTAAGCAGGAGGATCGAGGATAATTCCCTGATAGACATTACCCCTACGATGTTCCCGACGGGCAAATTTCATAGCGTCCTCTATAACCCAACGGATATTGTCCATACCGCTTTTTTCCATGTTGCCTTTTGCCCATGATACTACCTGACGTACAGAATCAAGATGAGTAACATCAGCACCTGCTGCTTTTGCTGCCAATGATGCAGCCCCTGTATAGGCAAACATATTCAAGACTTTAGGTACTGGATTACCTTCAGTTTTTGCTTTATTTACTATTTCTTTTGTATTGGTATATATATATTCCCAATTAGGTGCCTGCTCAGGGAAGACTCCAACGTGTTTGAATGAAGTAAGCCCCAATCTAAGAGTGAAACGAGGACCAGTTCCATTGTATTTGATATACCATTGGTCATCCATGGCTTTAATTTTATTCCACGTTCCGCTTTCTTCTTTTCCTGCACGAGAAAAACCTGCTCCAGGAGAAAAGATTACGTTAGCCATACTGTTCCATTGTTCTTTAGGCAATGATTTATGCCACAAGGCTTTAGGTTCGGGTCTTATAAGGACATACTTTCCGTAGCGTTCCAACTTTTCAAAGTCGCCGCTGTCTATGAGTTCGTAATCTTTCCAGCTCTCGGAAGGGTATTCAATAGCCATAGTTTATAATTTTTGTGCAAAGATAGTTCATTTTTTTCTTGTACTCTACGCCGCCTGAAGCTCCTGTCTCTCTTCGACTTTGCAGTATGCTTTGCACTAATATTTTGCGGATTGTTATGTTCTGCTAATTATTACGCCTGCGGAGCCAGGGCTTGGGGGCAGTACGCACCTACGGTGCTATCCCTCCCATGCCCATGGCATGGGTCCCTCCCGTTCACGAAGCCACGGGCGGCTACGCTGCCCCAAGCCCCTGCCTCTCTTCGACTTTGACGTATGCTCTGCAGTTATATTTTGCGGATTGTTTTGCGGTTTTTTGTGTGATAAAAAAGTTCGTGGAATGGTGATAGTTTATTTATATTTGTCTGCGTATTGCCTCGTATCTATAATTTTGGGTACGGGATTTTAGTGGGGTATTAAAGTATACACAAACTTACGGAAGTTGCTATGATTGAATATATTGAACGTTTGCTGCAAGGTGCCGAGGTGGAGTGGAAGCGGCTTGGGGATATTAGTAAGAATATATGTTCTGGCGGAACACCACGTTCATCTGTACCTGAATATTATGGTGGAGATATTCCTTGGCTGAGAACTCAAGAGGTGAATTTTTCTGAGATATGGGATACTGAAGTTAAAATAACAAAAGAGGGATTAGACTCATCAAATGCGAAATATATTCCTGCAAATTGTATAATTGTAGCTATGTATGGGGCAACTGTAGGGCGTATTGGAATCAATAAAATTCCATTAACAACAAATCAGGCTTGTGCCAATATTGAAGTAAATGAGGATATAGTATATTATAAGTATTTATTCTATTATTTGTCAAGTCAATATGAATATATTAAATCCTTAGGCGCAGGAACTCAAACAAATATAAACGCAGGAATAGTTAAAAATCTTATTATCCCCATCCCACCGCTATCGGTGCAGTCTGAGATTGTGCGGATTTTGGATAAGTTTACTATGTTGGAGGCGGAGTTGGAGGCGGAGTTGGAGTGTAGGAGGAAGCAGTATGGTTATTATAGGGATAAGTTGCTGAGTGAGGAGTATTTGTCTACGAGGGGAGTGGTGGAGTGGAAGACGCTTGGGGAGGTGTGCTGCTTGGTTACAGCACACTATAAATTAAAACGCAATGAGTATAAAGTGGTAGGTAGTGTTCCAATAATAGATCAGGGTGAATCTTTTATTTCGGGATATACTGATGAAATTTTAAATGCTGTACCAAAAGACTGTTATATTATTTTTGGTGATCATTCTGAACATATAAAATATGTAGACTTTAAGTTTGTACAAGGAGCGGATGGCATTAAGATATTGAAGCCGTTAAAAGATAATGCGAAATTTATTTACTATGCATTTTGTAATTTCTATATCAAGGGGCTTGGATATAAAAGACATTGGTCGCAAGCAAAAGAAACAATTATCCCCATCCCACCATTAGAGGTGCAGAGGGAGATTGTGCGGATTTTGGATAAATTTGACACACTGACTACATCCATCAGTGAGGGGCTGCCTCGGGAAATCGAATTGCGGCGGAAGCAGTATGAGTATTACCGCGAGCAGTTGCTAAACTTCACGAGAAACTGACCGAAAACATAAACTGGCAAAAGTCCGAGAAGTGACGATATAAAATATTAAGTATTATAGGAAAATTGTTAAATTTGCAAGACAACTGTTCTGAAAGTTGTAATTTTTAAGCATGTAATTAAATATTTTATACTATGCAGCAATTTATAGACAAGTACGACTTCGCAGGCAAAAAAGCCATTGTGCGTGTCGATTTCAATGTTCCTTTGGATGAAAATTTTAATATTACAGATGACACCCGTATTCGCAGGGCAATGCCTACTTTGAAAAAAGTATTGGAAAAAGGTGGTTCTGTGATTATTATGTCTCATTTAGGTCGTCCTAAAAAAGTTGATTCTAAATTTTCACTTAAACACATAGTTGCAAGAGTTTCAGAGTGCTTAGGTGTCCCTGTTCAGTTCGCTGACGATTGTATGAAAGCAGATGCACAGGCCGCTGCTCTTAAACCTGGAGAAGCTCTTTTGCTTGAAAATCTTCGTTTCTATGCTGAAGAAGAGGGTAAACCAAGAGGACTTGCAGAGGATGCAACAGATGAAGAAAAGGCAGCAGCAAAAAAGGCTGTAAAGGAAAGCCAGAAAGAATTTGTTAAGAAACTTGCATCTTATGCTGATTGCTATATCAATGATGCTTTCGGAACAGCACACCGTGCCCATGCTTCAACAGCACTTATCGCAAAATATTTCCCTAATGATAAGATGTTCGGATATCTTATGGAAGGAGAAATTGTAGCTATTGAAAATGTGCTTAAAAATGCAAAACGTCCTTTGACTGCGATAATCGGTGGTTCTAAAGTTTCTTCTAAACTTGCTGTTCTTAAAAATCTTGTAGGTAAGGTTGATAACCTTATTATAGGTGGTGGTATGGGTTATACCTTCGTTAAGGCACAAGGTGGTAAAATAGGTAAATCTCTTCATGAGGATGAACTTATACCTGAGGCTCTTGAAATACTTAAAGAGGCTAAAGAGAAGGGCGTAAATATTTCTCTGTCAGTTGAAACTGTTTGCGCTCAGGAATTTAGTAATGATGCTCCTCAAAAGGTATTTCCTGTAAATGATATTCCTGAAGACTGGGAAGGTATGGATGCCGGCAAGGCTTCACTTGAAAATTGGAAGAAGATAATTCTTTCATCTAAGACAATTCTTTGGAATGGTCCTGTAGGAGTATTTGAGCTACCTAATTTCGCAAAGGGTACTCTTCAAATAGCAGAAGACCTGGCAGAGGCTACCAAAAACGGTGCGTATACTTTAGTTGGCGGTGGTGATTCTGTTGCTGCTGTTACACGTATGGGCTATGCCGATAAGGTTAGTTATGTTTCAACAGGTGGTGGTGCTATGCTTGAAGCAATTGAGGGTAAAGAACTTCCTGGAATTGCAGCCATCCGCGAATAATTCTTTTTTGAAATATGCAAAAAGTGCCGGACATTATGTTCCGGCACTTTTGTTTTATTGACTCCGCAGCTTCAGTTCGGTTATCAGAGAGTTAAAATTCAAATCCCACACCTAATTTAGGGAGAGGTATATACTTTTTACTTGTACGGGATTCACCGACTATAAAAAGAGTAGATACACCACAATATAAATACAAAGCTCCACCGCGTCTAAATTGCCAATTCCATCCTATATTAGGCTCTAATAATATTGCATTCTTATATTTTGTACCATAATCACTCATATAGTTAAGTGCCAGTGAATGTCCCAACTTAATTCCTAATACCAATGTGTTTTTTTTATCCTTTACATAGTTATGATAATCTATAAATGTGTTTGCAAACATAGGCATCGATGCCATCGGTAAAAAATATCCTCCGATTCCAACGCCTAAATAATTATGGTTATCGAACATATAGCCATGAGATGTTTCAGCTCCCATAAAAACAAAAAAATGATTAGTCACCATAATATTAGCATGGTATCCTTTAGAATGATAAGTTGTTTTAGCGACTATTTCATGTACATTAAATACACTGATAAAGCATATTATTACAATAAAGATATATTTTTTCATGATTTTTAAAGTTTTAACGTGCAGATATTATACAAGCTCTCCAACCATACCTAAATTCTTGTACATAATAATTAAATTTTGCAAATGTAAAGAAAAATCATAATATACTCAACCTCATACAACTAAACAGCAGTGAAAACACGGTTTATTACACGTAATATGGGAAATAGCGACCGAAATACTATATTTGCAATATTAAAAAATACAAAATAATGAATGCACTTGCAATACATTGGAATGTTGACCCTGTACTCATACATTTAGGAAATTTCGGACTCAGATGGTACTCCCTGCTATTCGTATCAGGCTTTATCTTAGGATGGTTCATATTTAAGTGGTTCTTTAACAGGGAAAAAATCGATGAGAAATTATTAGACTCACTCCTCTATACCTTACTGCTTTGCACAATAATAGGGGCAAGGCTCGGTCATTGCCTTTTCTATCAGCCTGATTACTACTTAGGCAGCATGGAAGGCTTCATAGAAATATTTATGCCCTGGAAAGGAGGACTTGCAAGTCACGGTGGAGCAGTCGCACTTATAATAGGAATGATTTGGTATGCAAGACATTATGGCAAAAAATACAACTTCGACTTCGTCTGGCTTATGGATCACCTTGCAATAGCTGTAGCCTTCGCCGCAACATTCATTCGTTTTGGAAATCTGTTCAACTCTGAAATATACGGAAACGCTACTTCTCTTCCATGGGGTTTCATATTTGAGCGTACAGGCGAAACTCTTCCAAAACATCCTACACAAATCTACGAAGCGCTTACATACTTGATATTAGGAATAATCCTTGTATTACTTTACAAGTTCAAACTTAAAAAAACATATAGGGGAACATACGTCGGCATATTCCTGATAGTATGCTTCGGAATGAGGTTTCTTATCGAATTTATAAAGGAACCGCAAGTAGCATTTGAAACAAAAATGACACTTAACATGGGACAATTACTAAGCATTCCATTCATATTGTTGGGTATAGCTTTCATCATATACGCCTATTTAAGGAAACAACCTGCAGAAGCATTGCAGCAAAAGAGTTAATGAGGAGAGACATGGATTTATGATAAAAGCAGTATTTATAGATATAGACGGAACATTAGTAAGCGTAAACACACATAGGATTTCAGATATAGTCATAGAAGCTCTTTATAAGGCAAAAGATAATGGCGTAAAACTATTTATTTGCAGTGGACGCCCTATTCACCTTATAAATAACCTGAGAGGCTTTCCATTCGATGGTATAATAACAATGAACGGCGCCTTGGTCTATATGAATGGAGAAACCATTGACAGACACCCTATTAAAAAAAACGAAGCAATCGAATTGGCAACAATTTGCGAGAGAGAGAATATTTCCCTTTACGCAGCCACAGAAAAAACAGATAGGATAAACTTCTACAACGACAGAGCCAAAGACATCTACCGACTTTTAAATCTTCCCCATACTCAGGAAGCCGACATAATAAAATTGGCAAATGAGGAGCCTATTTACCAATTTACAGTATTTGCAACAAAGGAAGAGGAAAAAAGATTTTTCAGTAAAACAATCAAAGATGCCTGCTATCCGCGTTGGCACCCAATGTTTACAGATATGATTCATAAAGATGTTTCCAAAGGTAAGGCTTTGGAAAATGTCTGCTCAATCTTAGGCATCTCTATAGAAGACAGTATGGCAATAGGAGATGGAGGAAACGACATCAGTATGCTCCAAAAAGCCGGTATCGGAGTTGCAATGGGAAATGCTGTAGATGCAGTAAAAGCAGAAGCAGACTTCATCACTCGTTCTGTTGATGAAGACGGCATAGTCTATGCCCTTGAAAATTATAAAGTAATATAAAACCAAGAAACTTTTATATTTTTTTAGTTTCCTAAATATTTTTTTACTACCTTTGCTCATGGTTGTATAAAACATATGATTATGAGTGACCCGCCTGTAAAAGAAAAAATACTTTTATCTGCAAATAACCTATTTTCACAAAGGGGTATAAGAGAAGTGACAATAGATGATGTATGTAAAGATATTAGTATATCTAAAAAGACATTTTATCAGTTTTTTTCTCAAAAAGAAGATTTGGTTGATGCTATCATTTTTTTCAAACTTCAACAAAAAGTAAGTGCCCTCAAAAATATTCTAGACCAAAACAATACTATAGAAGCACTTATTTCTGTGATTAAGAAAATCAGCAAAATGAGTGCTTGCCATTCAGATAAAATAATAATGCGTGATGTTAAAAAGTATTACCCCGACACTCTGAAAAAACATCTTGAGCAGAAAAGTGAAGTAATTAGAAAAATTGCAATAACATATTTCCAAAAAGGCAAAGAAGAAGGTTATTTCAACCAAGCCATTGATATAGAAGCGATTATCCTTTTATTTTCTTTATTGCATAAAAGTATAGTGAAATATTTAGATGATGGGGTTCAGACAAAAGAAAAACAGATTTCTGGCAAAAGGCTTTCAGACACGTTTTTATTCATTGTTCAAAGTTCTATTCTTTCAGAAAAGGGCAGGCTCGAATTTAACAAATTGAATATAAATAATATAGACAAATAAAGCACTCCGAAATGAAAAAGACATGTATAATGCCGGTCATATCGGCACTCATATTAATAACAAATATAACTGTTGCTTATGCAAATACATCTGACAGTATAACCTCCAGTGAGCAACATGACAGCAGTACTGTAATACTTACACTTCAAGATGCTATAAAAATAGCTATGAGCGAAAACATAACAGTTAAAATAGCAGACAAAGAAATAGAACGATGCAAATATGCAAAAAAAGGCACTTATGCAGCCTTGTTCCCAAAGATTGATGCTAATGCTGTATATAACAGAACAATAAAGAAGCAAGTTATGTACATAGACTTCGGGAAAATGCCGAAAATGAAGGATGGGATAGAAGTAGGACGATATAATACATACAATGCAGGAATATCGGCTTCAATGCCCTTAGTAAATATGCAGTTATGGAAGAGTTTGGAGATCTCAGGAGGAGATGTTGAAATGGCAGTAGAAAAAGCCCGTTCATCCAAAATAGAGATGATAGCTATGGTAAAACAGAGTTACTACTCAGTCCTACTTGCAAAAGAAGTATTAAATGTCTACAAAAATGAGTATGCCAATGCCGTTTCCAATGCCGAAAAGACTCAAATGCTATATAAAGCAGGAAAAGCATCTGATTTGGATATGAGCAGAGCCGAGACCAATAAAGCGAACATTGTTCCAAACCTATACAATGCTGAAAATGCTATAACATTGGCACTATGGCAATTAAAAGCAGTTATGGGAATTGATTTGGAGAAAAATATAGACATTGCAGGCAGGCTGAAAGACTATGCAGAGCATATGTTTTACGACACACATAAATATGACTCAGTAAGTGTTGCTAACAATTCATCCATCAGACAATTAGCCCTGCAATCAGAGCAACTAGCAAAGACAATTAAAATGCAAACATATGCCTACATTCCTACTCTTGCTGCTAATTTTTCATATAGCATAAATGCCATGTCAAACGATTTCAAATTCAATGAATATCGATGGACACCACACTCCTATGTTGGAGTAAGTCTTTCAATTCCACTGTTTTCTGCAGGAAAGAGATATTATAATATTGCAGTGGCAAAAGTGCAGAATGTAGAACTAAACTTAAAGAGAACCGATACAGAAAGACAACTTAAAATTGCTGTAAAGCAATATTTGAATAATATGGAGACTGCTATGAAAAGTTATATATCATCAGAAAAAGCGGTGGAATTGGCAGAAAAAGCATATAATATCTCCGAAAAAGCATATAGTATAGGAAAAAATACCATAACAGATTTGAATGACTCACGATTTATGCTGACAAAAGCAAAACTGTCCGAATCACAAGCCATTTTCAATTTCATTTCTGCAAAAAATAATTTAGAAAAAACAATAGGATCGCTATGAAAACAAAATTAAAAACACTTTTTATTGCAAGCCTGCTTACAATACTTTCTTCTTGTAACAATAATACCAAAAACAACTCACAAAAAGACAAAGAAATAGCAGATAATATTGTCCCTATAAAGACAGTAAAAGTGGAAGTGAAAAGGGTTGAACAGACTGAAAGCTATCCTTCAAGCATAATTGCTTATACCATAAACAATATAGCCCCAGTATCTGCTGGAGTAAGGATACGTACACTTAATAATGAAGTTGGCGACAGAGTAAGAAAAGGGTGTATATTGGCAGAGACCGATAATGTACAACTTAACCAGGCAAGATTGAAACTGCTCAAAGACTCAACCGAATATGTCCGAATAAAAAGTTTGTATGCTCAAGGAGGGGTTTCAAAATCCGACTTTGAGACAATGGAATTGACTTACAAAGTAAGTAGGAGCAATTATAATTTACTGAAAGAAAATACAATCCTTCGCTCCCCTATTGATGGAATAATTACTGAAAGGAACTATGATGTTACGGACATATTTTCTCCTAGTAGACCAATTTATATTGTTCAACAAATTACCCCAGTGAAAATTCCTATATGGATTTCAGAAAGCGACTATACTAAAGTAAAAAAGGGCAACAAAACTGAAATTACAACTGACGCACTTCCAGGAGAAGTATTTTACGGAAAGATTAACAGAATAGAGCCTATACTGGATCCCGTGACACACACGTTTAGAGCCGAAGTACTCGTAGAAAACAAAGATATGAAACTTCGTCCTGGAATGTTCTCACAAGTAAAAGTGTTTTTCGGGACAAAAGATATTATTTCCATTACGGAAGAAGCAATAATAAAGATGCCTGGTTCTGGACAACGTGCAGTATACATTATTGACAAAGCAGGCACAGCCAAACTCACACCTGTAACATTGGGTAAACGTTACGAAAATGATTATGAAGTGATCTCAGGATTATGTAACGGAGATGAAGTAGCTACAGAATGTAGTTCCTCGCTTAAAAACGGCAATAAAGTAAAGGTCTTAAACAATTAAAAGTGATAGAGATATGAGTATATATAAAACAGCCATAAAACGACCTGTAACAACGCTCCTGTTCTTTACGGCCTTTGCAATATTTGGAATTTTTGCCCTGCTGAAAACTCCTATATCACTGCTTCCAGACTTTGATGCCAATACGATAATGGTGATGTCATCATATCCTGGCTCAAATGCTTCTGATATAGAAAATAACTTGACAAAGGTATTGGAAAACTCTCTCAACAGTGTTGCAAACCTTAAAAACCTATATTCTCAATCAAGAGAAAACACATCTATCATTTCATTGGAATTTGAATACGGGACAAATATAAGTGAGGCGTGTAACGATGTCAGAGATAAATTGGATCTTATCAACTCTGCACTTCCGTCTGGAGCCACAACTCCAGTAATATTCAAATTCAGTGCAGAAGACATTCCAATAATGCTATTATCAGCCACTGCTGTAGAAAATGCATCTGGTTTAGATAAAATTCTTGAAGACAAAGTGGTAACCCCATTAGGAAGAGTAAACGGAGTAGGGACAATTTCTGTAGATGGGGCTCCCAAACGTGAAATTCAAGTTTATTGCGACCCTAATAAGTTGCAAGGATATGGGCTTACTGTATCAGGAATTGCACAAACAATTTCAGGAGAAAACAAGAATATTCCATCAGGAAGTATAGATATAGGTGAGAAGACTTATAGTCTGAGAGTTGAAAAAGAATTCAAAGACCCTTCAGAACTGTTAGAAGTAGTTGTTGGTAGTTTTAATGGGAAGACTGTTTATCTTAAAGATGTAGCAACTGTAAATGATGGCATTGAGGAACATTCCAAAGAATCATACACTTCTATAGGAGGTAAAAATCCAGGCTCTGATATACGATCTTCTGTAATAGTTATCCAAAAACAAGCTGGAGCCAACACAGTAGAGGTAATCAAGGGGATAAAAAAGAAAATGGCAGAAATCAAAAAAGGACTGCCTTCTGATGTCAAGATAATGACTATAATAGACTCATCTAACAATATTAAATTGAGTATCAGTTCATTAAAAGACACGATCCTAATCACTCTTCTTGTAGTGATGCTTGTAGTATATATATTCTTAGGCAGATGGAAAGCCACTTTCATAATAGGCCTTTCAATACCTATATCACTACTCGGATCATTATTATACCTCTTTGCAACTGGAAACACTTTGAATATCATATCAATGTCAGCACTTTCCATTGCTATAGGAATGGTTGTCGATGATGCAATTGTAGTATTGGAAAACATAACATCCCACATTGCCAAAGGTGAAGATCCGAAAGAAGCCGCAGAGGTAGGTACGGCTGAAGTAGGCATTTCGGTCATAGCATCCACCCTCACCATGTTATGTGTATTTTTACCTTTAACAATGGTATCAGGAATGGCAGGAATGATGTTCAGACAATTAGGATTTATTGTAAGCATAATAATGATTATATCCACTACTGCAGCCTTAACTCTTGTACCAATGTTATGCTCAAGGCTCTTAGGGAAAAAAGAACAAGCCGGAAAATTCCATAATGTCGTTTTCGGAATGAGTAATAAAGCAATGGAATATATTGCTTTAAAATATTCCAAATTAGTAAATTGGGCGGTAACCCATAGAAAAACCGTAATTTTTTCTTCTCTCGGAATATTTTTATTTACAATTATCCTATTAGGACCAGGACTTAAAACAGAATTTTTCCCGAAATCAGATTTTGGAAGAATTACCGTTAAAGCAGAACTTCCTGTAGGAACAAGTCAAGATGTAACTGCTAAAATAGGGAAAAGCATTGCAGAAGACCTTAGAAGAGAAATTCCTGAAATACAGATACTTCAATACAATTTTGGAAGAGCAGAATCAGGTAATGTGTTTGGAAGTCTTCAGGGTCAGTCTTCCAATATAATAAATATGAATGTTAATATAGGCTCTGTCGGAAGCAGAACTGTATCTTCCACCACGATTACGGAGAAAATACGTAAAAAGTTGAAAGAATATCCAGAAATAAAAAAAGCAACCGTTACTGAAGGCGAAGGAGGGACAGGAGGAGCAGCAACTGTGGCTATCGACGTATATGGATATGATTTTTCTCAAACTGATTACATTGCTGGCGAATTAAAAGACAAACTGTTAGAAAGCAATCTCTTTTCTACTGTAACACTCAGCCGTGACGAATATTTACCTGAGTTTCAGATTGATTTTGATAGAACAAAATTGGCTTTGAACGGACTCAACTCCTCCACAGCAGCAGTTGAATTTAGGGCAGCAATGAACGGAGCGGTATCATCATTTTACAGGGAAGAGGGTGACGAATACAATATAAGAGTAAGATATTCTAAAGAATTCCGCAAAAGCATAGAGGATATTGAAAATATTACCATTTATAACAAACAAGGTAAAGGCATAAAACTCAAGGAATTAGGCAAAGTAATAGAGACTTCGGTACCTCCAAGTATCGACAGAAAAAACAGGGAACGATATGTTAAAGTAACAGGAGCCCTTGCACCTAAAAAAGTTTTGGGAGAAGCCGCAGCTTTTGCAAACGAAGTAATCAAATCCACAGATATTCCTACAGGAATTTCCGCAGAAATATCTGGTGACTTTTCGGAACAAAAGAAGATGTTTTCAGACCTTATTATGCTTATGGTATTGATGACAATCCTAATTTATATGGTAATGGCTTCCCAATTTGAATCAATGGTTAATCCGTTTGTCATTATGTTTTCAGTTCCTTTTGCAATAATAGGCGTCATACTCGGACTAAGGATTACAGGAACTCCACTTGGAGTAATGGCTCTTATAGGTATTATAATCCTACTTGGTATAGTTGTTAAAAACGGAATTGTACTGATTGATTGTACTATCCTGCTTAGAAACAAAGGAATGAGCATAATTGAAGCAACAGTAGAAGCTGCAAAAAGACGATTACGCCCTATCCTAATGACAACCCTCACCACAGTACTTGGTATGGTTCCATTAGCACTAGGCCGCGGTGAGGGTTCAGAAATGTGGCGTTCATTAGGTATGACAGTATGTTGGGGACTTACAATATCCACACTTGTAACATTAGTCCTGATACCGTCTATATATTGTTCATTTGAACTAAAGCAAGAGAAACGTAAATCTAAAAAGAACTCATAGAGGCGTTAATCATTATTCATCTGAATAATATCTACTTGACCTCTGTTGCTGTTACCAAGCAGCCACTCGGCATAGTAGTCAGCCATACGCCAAAAGAAGTATTCATTCATGCTTCCGAAACCATGTCTTTGTCCAGGAAGTACCATAAGGTCAAAACGTTTATTTGCCCTAATAAGTGCATCAACGACCCTTATGGTATTTGCTGGATTTACATTATCATCAATATCTCCAGTCCATAGCATAAGATGACCTTTAAGGTTCTTTGCAAGTTCTTGATTAGTATCTATTTTGTAGACAAAAGTTGTATCTCCCTTATTTATTTTTTCCAAAATACCATGGTGCTGTTCGCTCCACCACCTATTGTATATACTATTATCATGGTTACCTGCACACGATACAGCGACTTTGAAAAAGTCCGGATATTTCAAAATTGCAGCCGTAGACATAAATCCGCCGCCTGAATGACCGTGAATACCAACCCTGCTAAGATCTATAAATGGATACCTTGCTCCCAACTGCTGAATTGCGTACTTCTGGTCTTCTAAGCCATAATCTCTTAGATTGCCATAGCCATAATTATGATACCATTTAGAACGATTCGGATGTCCTCCCCTATTACCGACTGTAATAACAATCATTCCTATTTGAGCAAGACGATCAGTTCTTGTGAAATTTTTGCTCCATGATATGTTGTTTGCCTCAACCTGTGGCCCTGGGTAAACATAATCAGCGATAGGATACACTTTTGTAGAGTCAAAATCATATGGTTTATACATAACTCCATATAAGTCTGTAACTCCGTCAGCAGCCTTTACTTTGAAGCGTTCCGGGAACTTATATCCAGCATTTATAAGCAGGGATAAGTCAGCCTCTTCCAAATCCATTATTTGTTTGCCATTAGATGTTTGGAAAAGAGCAACAGCAGGCGCATAATCTACACGAGAATAATTGGCAACAATATATTTTCCATCAAAACTCGGATAAGATAATACGTCCATATCTTCTATATCAAGCAATTTAGGCGTTCCACCAGATATAGGTACACTATAGGTGTGCATTTGATAGGGATTTTCATCCTTTTCAACTCCACATGCACTAAAAATTATATTGTTGTCAGTAACAGAAAGCACATCCTCAACATGAAAAGCCCCTTCTGTAAGATTTTTCAATAGTTTTCCATTTTTGTCAAAAAGATAAAGATTTGCCCAACCATTTCTCTCAGACCAAAATATTATATTTCCGTTTTTCAAAATATGAGGAGAACGAAACTCTACATAAGTATTAAGACGTTCTTTGATTACGGTCTTTACCGAGTCTGCTCCTATATCCACCCTACACAAATCTACTTTTTTTATATCTCTGCTAATTCTATACAGCCAAAAACTATTTTCATCGCCTAACCAACGTTCAGGTCTATAATCCAAAGATACATCTCCTTGCAATGGCTTGGCATATAAGAGATTAACATCCTGGTCTTTGTATGTTTGAATTGCTACATTTGACGCCTTGCCATCAGGCATTGAAAAGACATACAAATATCCTTTAGGTCCAGGTTCTCCAGGCATTTGATACTTATAAGTTTGCAATGTAGGCCTTGGCTTTGCCACAGAATTGATAACCCAAAGATTTTTTACTGGCCTCATATCCCATTTCATAGTTGCAAAGTGCTTTGAATCAGGAGACCATACAATATCAGGTGCAAATCTTTTGGTGCTATCCTCTTCAGTATTGCCACGATAGTTATTGGTTCCCCAACTAAATTCCATGAAACCGTCCTTTGTGAGTCTATGTTCTATAAGTGTACTGTCTTTTGAATTTTTAATGGCTTTTTTCAAATTAACCGTATCCATATAGAATAGATTAGATCCTTTAACAAAGACACCTATTTTTCCGTCAGGAGATATTGATGCCCATTCAGGATAAATTTCTTCTCTTTCTTTAATTTGCCTTAATTCTTTAGACTTTAAATCATATTCAAAACGAAATATTTTTTTTACTGTCTTGGTAGAATCTTTTTTATCTACAGTGTCAATGGTACTCTTTATCTCAAAGGTGAAAACCTTGTCATCTCTCAGTTCCAAGTTTCTAAATGGAATATGACGTGCATCGAACGGATCTCTTATCGTATTGGTAAGTTGCATTGCAAGTCTTTCCATATCAAATATTTCCGTTTTCTTGCCTTTTTCAGGATCTACGATATAGTATTTTGAACCCTCTGATGTAGTCCACTTATACCAGAACTTATTGGAATTTTTAAACCAAATAGGTCTAATACGTGTAGAAAAGACCATTTGACTTACTCTTTTGGCTGAAAAGCGGGATGCCAATTCATAATTAGGAGTATTGGCATATTTATCAGAATTTGCTGCGTATAATACTGAAAATGAGCAAACTACTGCAATAATAACAGATGATATTGTTTTAAGAGACCTGCACATCTTATTTTGTTTTTGTAAATTACTATTTCTAATGGATTTTATCAGGAGTTAATCTTCCCTTTCCATTTCCCTGCGTATATCTTTTTCTTTTATAGACTGACGTTTATCATAATCTTTCTTACCCTTGGCGAGAGCTATCTGCACTTTTGCATAGCCATTATCAGAAATATACATTTTTGTAGCCACTATAGTAAGACCTTTTTGCCGCACTGCCTGACGAAGACGCAGAAGTTCCCTTTTTGTAAGCAGAAGTTTGCGATCTCTTGCTGGCTCATGCTGACCCCATGACCCCCAAAAATATTGGGCTATATTCATTCCCTTCACATAGAGTTGCCCTCTATTGTCGAAATAGCAGAATGCGTCTGTAAGAGAGGCTTTTCCTGCTCGTATAGACTTTATTTCAGTTCCTACAAGCACAATTCCGGCTGTGTAGGTTTCTATAAATAAATAATCAAACGAAGCCCTCCTGTTACTTATCTGTACTCTGCTTTTTTCTTTTGCCATTATTGATTTTTTATTATCACAAAGATACCATAAAAATCTTAACTTTGTCGTATGGGTAAACTGAATAGAACGGTATTATTAGATAACAGGCCTGGTATACCAGAGATAGCAAAACTTCCAGATGCCGAGAATATCGATATACAGGAAATTGTAAATTCTTTTGAACAAAAAGAAATTGACCTTATTTGCGTACTCGGTCCTACTGCTTCAGGAAAGACCAAATATGCTGTGAGGTTGGCAAAAGAAATATCCAATATAAGACATAAAAAAGAGGTTAATCCTATAAGTGCAGAAATTATATCTGCCGACTCAAGGCAGGTTTATAAGGGAATGGACATTGGTACAGGAAAAGATTTAGAAGAATATGACAACATTCCTTATCATCTAATAGATATTGCAAAGGCAGGAGAAAAATACTCTATTTATGACTACCAAAGAGATTTTGAAAACTCATACAAAGAGATAATCAACAGGGGTAACATTCCTATATTGTGCGGAGGTTCAGGTCTTTATATAGAAGCAGCGACATGTGGATATATGCTTCCCTCTATACCCCCAGATTATGATTTACGCAACTCTCTCCAGCAAAAAAGCCCTATAGAACTTCGTAATATGTTGCTCAAAATGCGACCTAATACATCCGAAGGCACCCTTCAATCTACAAGAAGAGTTATAAGAGCCTTAGAAGTAGCTATGTATGAAGATAATAGTGATGTATCTATAGAACGAACATATATTTTACCTAAAAATACCTTCTATATAGGCACATTGGTTTCAAGAGAAGAGCGTGTAAGAAGAATTGATGAAAGATTTGACAAAAGGATTGATGAAGGAATGATAGAAGAAGTCAGAGGGCTTATTAGAGATGGTGTTCCTGCAGAAAATCTTATCTACTATGGTCTTGAATATAAATACATTACCAACTATATAATGGGCGTCATTTCATATGATGAAATGAAAATTCTGCTTACTAATGCAATCCACCAATTTGCAAAACGCCAAATGACCTGGTTTCGAGGAATGGAACGTGACGGCTTAAATATCCATTGGGTTAAACCATAAAATCTCTATTTATGTTTAAAAATTTCATAGCTATAGCACTTGGCGGTGCATTAGGAGCTTGTCTTAGATATGCAGCAGTACTTATAAGTCAAACCATGGATTTTAGTGGAACAATCACAATCTTTTTGGTTAATATGATAGGTTCATTTGTTTTAGGCATAATTACCGGAACTTGTTCATCTGGGACTTTTCAATTATTTCTTTCAATGGGTCTTTGCGGAGCATTTACTACATTTTCCACATATTCTGTCAGATCAGTAACACTTATTCAGGAAGGGAAAATAGGAGAAGCATTTTTGTATATTGTTGGCAGTGTAATTATATGTGTGCTTTTTGCATGGATTGGAATTATTCTTGGTTCCAAACTAATGAAATAATTAACTTATAGTATACAAAAAGCCAAGATTGCGATTACAACCTTGGCTTTTGTGGTCCCAACAGGGCATGATCCTGTGACCCCCTGATTATGAGTCAGATGCTCTAACCAACTGAGCTATGGGACCCAAAAACAAAGTGGGAAAAATCCCACTTTGCAAATATAACACTTTTTGAATTTTCTACAAAAAGTTTCAGACTTTAATTTCGACTTCTACTCCTGAAGGAAGCTCAAGTTTCATCAAAGAATCGACTGTCTTTGCATTAGAATCGTCGATATCTAAGAGTCTGCAGTATGAATTCAATTCGAACTGCTCACGTGACTTCTTGTTTACAAAGGTAGATCTGTTTACAGTGAAGATTTTTTTGTTACTTGGAAGTGGAATAGGACCACAAACCTTTGCACCGGTAGCAAGCACTGTTTCAGCGATCTTCTTTGCTGACTTATCGAGCAGCATATGATCGAATGATTTGAGTTTTATTCTTATTTTCTGACTCATATCAATATTGTTTACCGTTTATAAATTATTACTACTCATCATCATCAGAAAGTTTGTACCCACTCTTCTCAATGATATCCTTAGCAAGGCTTGAAGGAACCTCTGAATAATGGTCAAAACTCATTGTGCTTGTTGCACGACCTGATGAAAGTGTTCTCAATACAGTTACATAACCAAACTGCTCTGATAGAGGTACAAATGCACGGATAATTCTGGCTCCGTTAGAAGTAGTATCCATTGCATTTATCTGACCGCGACGACGGTTAAGGTCACCTACTATATCACCCATATATTCTTCTGGAGTAACAACCTCCAAATTCATAATAGGCTCAAGAAGAACAGGCTTAGCTTTAGGACAAGCATGGCGGAAGGCTAATCTTGCAGCAATCTCGAAAGATAACTGATCTGAGTCTACAGGGTGGAATGAACCATCGAGTAGGGTAACTTTCAAAGACTGAACCTCATACCCAGCAAGAACACCGTTTGCCATTGCTGACTCAAAGCCTTTCTGAACACAAGGTATAAATTCCTTAGGAACGTTACCACCCTTAACCTGGTTGTCAAACTGCAATCCAGATACTCCTTCATCTGCTGGTCCAATTTCAACTATAATATCGGCAAACTTACCACGACCACCGGACTGTTTCTTGAACAGTTCACGATGCTGAACGGTCTGGGTAATTGCTTCCTTGTAATTAACCTGAGGAGCACCCTGGTTAATTTCTACATTGAATTCACGACGAAGACGGTCTACAATGATATCAAGGTGAAGTTCACCCATACCACTAATAACTGTCTGACCTGTTTCATGGTCTGATTTAACAGTAAAGGTAGGATCCTCTTCAGCTAATTTTGCAAGTGCGATTCCAAGTTTTTCAAGATCGTTCTGAGTCTTTGGTTCAACTGCGATACCGATAACAGGATCTGGGAATTCCATGGATTCCAATACAATAGGATTATTCTCATTGCAGATTGTATCACCTGTACGAAGGTCCTTAAAACCAACTGCAGCACAAATATCACCTGCTTCAACAAAATCTATAGGATTCTGATGATTTGAGTGCATTTGGAAAAGACGTGAAATTCTTTCTTTCTTGTTTGTACGTGTATTGAATACATATGAACCTGCATCAACACGACCTGAATAAACTCTCATGAATGCCAAACGACCTACAAAAGGGTCAGTTGCAATCTTGAATACAAGAGCACAGAAAGGAGCATCAGCAGAAGGCTGAAGGTCTACTTCGTTTCCTGTATTAGGGTCTGTACCTACTACAACGCCTTTGTCAAGCGGAGATGGAAGGTAACGCATAACTGCATCGAGGAGGAATTGTACACCCTTGTTTTTGAATGAAGAACCGCAGCAGGCAGGAACAAGTTGCATTGCAATAGTTCCTTTACGCAAAGCTGCTATAATTTCATCTTCAGTAATTGATTCAGGATTTTCAAAATACTTTTCCATCAAGGCTTCATCACACTCAGCAGCAGCCTCAACCAGTTTATCTCTCCACTTCTCAACATCGTCTACCATATCAGCAGGTACGTCTTCTATCTTATAGTTTACAAGAGCATCACTGTTGTTGTCATAAACAATAGCTTTTCTTGCAATAAGATCTACGATACCTTTTAATTTATCTTCAGAACCGATTGGAAGACAGATAGGAACAGCATTGGCACCAAGTTTTGTATGCATTTCTTCAACGCAAGCAAGGAAGTCTGCACCAACGCGATCCATTTTGTTTACATATGCAATCTTAGGCACTCCGTATTTGTCTGCCTGCCTCCAGACTGTCTCAGACTGAGGCTGAACACGACCTACAGCACAGAATGTAGCGATTGTTCCGTCAAGTACCCTGAGTGAACGTTCTACCTCTACGGTAAAATCAACGTGACCCGGAGTATCTATCAAGTTAATCTGATATACTTCATTGTTGTAATGCCAGAATGCTGTTGTAGCAGCAGAAGTAATAGTAATACCGCGTTCCTGCTCCTGGACCATCCAGTCCATAGTTGCAGCACCTTCGTGAACCTCACCTATTTTGTGGGTTTTTCCGGTGTAGTAAAGGATACGCTCGGATGTAGTAGTCTTACCGGCATCGATATGAGCCATGATGCCGATGTTACGTGTAAATTTAAGATCTCTTTTTGCCATTAGACTGAAATATTAAAAACGGAAGTGAGCAAATGCCTTGTTAGCTTCTGCCATCTTGTGCATGTCTTCCTTTCTCTTAAATGCACCACCCTCGTTGTTATAAGCTGCTAAAATTTCCGCAGCAAGTTTTTCAGCCATTGAATGGCCAGAGCGCTTACGGGCGAAGTTGATCATATTCTTCATTGAGAGTGAAATCTTCCTTTCAGGTCTCAACTCCGTAGGCACCTGGAAGTTAGCTCCTCCTACACGACGTGACTTAACCTCAATCTGAGGTGTTACGTTCTCCAGAGCTTTCCTCCAAATATCCAGAGGAGCCTTGTCAGAATCTTTCATCTTCTCGCCTACCATATCAATGGCATCGTAAAAAATAGAATACGCGATACTCTTCTTCCCCTGTAGCATAAGATTATTCACGAAACGTGTAACATTTGAATCGTGAAACTTTGGATCAGGAAGTAGAATCCTCTTTCTAGGCTTCGTTTTTCTCATTTTTAGAAAAATTAAATGAAATAAATAAAATTAAATTACTTCTTAGATTTCTTTGGTCTCTTTGCACCATAGAGTGAACGGGATTGTGTCCTGCCCTCTACACCTGCTGTATCCAAAGCACCTCTAAGGATGTGATAACGTACACCCGGAAGGTCCTTTACACGTCCTCCACGAACAAGTACTATACTATGCTCTTGAAGGTTGTGTCCTTCTCCCGGAATGTATGCGTTCACCTCTTTTGCGTTTGTAAGCCTTACTCTGGCTACCTTACGCATAGCAGAATTAGGTTTCTTAGGTGTGGTCGTATAAACACGAACACAAACGCCGCGCTTTTGAGGGCACGCATCCAATGCACGAGATTTGCTGGAATATTCAGCGGTCTCGCGTCCTTTACGGACAAGTTGTTGAATCGTTGGCATAAATAATTGTTAATATATAATTTATGTTTAGTCCCTCGAAAATGAGGGACTGCAAATATACATATAATATTTTAATTTATATTAATTTAACCTGTTTTAATATTTTTTACTCAATTACAGATTTGGCAGATGTCCGAAAGAACGACGGGGACCCTCAACAGAACGCCAATAATCCGAATCAAATTCAGGTGACTTATATTCCCCTTCTTTATCTATAATAAAAGACAAATATGTTATGTTAATTCCTTGAGATAAAAACATTTTTTCATAGAACGTCCTAACCTCAAAAAGAGCATCAATAGCATCAACTCCACATATAGACTGTAATGTACTTTCCAACAATAGTTTATCGCGACCATTACCATAAAGGTCTTCTGTGCAAGCCAACATCCTCAAGCCATTTTGTTCTACAACAGATTTAGTGTATTGATGTAAAAACATACTATCCGTTTTCAGATGGACAATGCCTCCATTTCTCAAAAAAGTTCTATATTTTTCCAAAAAACGAGGACTTGTTAATCGACAGTTTTCACTCTTCATCTGAGGATCAGAAAAAGTTAGCCATATTTCAGATACTTCACCTTGAGCAAAAAACGCCGAGATAAACTCAATTCTTGTCCGCAAAAAAGCTACATTAGGAAGTTTATTTTCGGTAGCGAACTTTGCGCCTTTCCAAAGTCTTGCACCTTTTATATCTACTCCTATATAGTTAAAATCAGGATTTCGCAAGGCTAAGTCAATGGTATATTCGCCTTTACCGCAGCCCAATTCCACAATAATAGGCCTATCGTTATTAAATACGGTCTTATTCCAATTACCCTTAATAGGATGATTTTTAAGAACCAACCCGCCTGCCGACTTGACTATAACTTCCTCGGAAGACGGTTGAAAAAGACATTTAAAACTCTCATTTTCCCTAAACTTTTTCAACTTTCCATGTCCCATATTACTTTTCGGTTTTAAGTCTTATTCCAACTCCAGGAATTTTGAAATCTTCTATAATCTTATCATCCAATGTCATATAAACAGACCATTCACCATATTCGAAAGGACGAAGATTTGAACGATAAGGCAACATAAATAATCTTGAAAGTCTTGTTTCTTGAGATAAATTATCTCTTGAAAACCATACTTTTTCTTCGTAATGTTTTCCTTTCGGAGAAACCCACATAATGTTTATATAAGTATTTTCAAACTTATTGAAACATTTTCTGTTACAGTCCATAACAATAAGAATGTCAATATCATAAACATAAGTTTTCTCCAAATCAAAGGTAAAGGCAAAGTTTCCATCCTCATCTCTATCGGCAGTTTTTACAAAATACTCCTGTATATTCGGACGAGAGCAAGAAAATATACAAATAAAAGCTATTGACAAAAAGACCAAACGCAATGAAGAGTGTATTATAGACTTCCAAATACCCATATCAACTTTAAGACTTTATGTTTTAACTCTTTTGATTACGATTTTTATTACCTCCCTTATTCCTGGCTGTACGACGTTTCTTATTATTAATATTATCAAATCTCGATATACTATCGTCTCCAACAGCAGATATAAATTCAGGTCTATCTGGTTCTGGTTCAGTCTTTAACGACTCAGGTCTGATGCCATTCCTATTCATCTTTATAATTTCTGCAACTTCAGAAGCGGCTAATGGATAGATATTTGACAGAGAATTTTTATCGTATGAAAAGAACATTATCTCTTTAAGAATATCCGTTTTGACAAGATATGCCAGACCATCCTCGAACTCAAGAGGCTCATGTACTCTTGGAATGCGAGATTGTGCATCCAAATAGACAGCCACTTCGTAATTAAGGCAACATTTCAACTTACCGCACTGCCCAGCTAATTTTTGGGGATTAAGCGACAAGTCCTGACACCTTGCAGCATTTGTAGAGATAGATTTGAAATTGGTAATATAGTTGGCACAACATAATTCTCTACCGCATATTCCTATGCCTCCTATCAGACCTGCTTCTTGTCTGGCACCTATCTGCTTCATCTCTATCTTAATTCTAAATTCCTCTGCCAATACCTTAATAAGTTGTCTGAAATCGACACGTCCTTCTGCTATATAGTAGAATATAGCCTTAGTCCCATCTCCCTGAAATTCGACATCCCCAATCTTCATATCAAGACCAAGGTCTGTAGCGATACGACGAGAACGAATCATCGTCTGTTGCTCACGTGCAATAGCCTCCTGCCACTTTTCTATATCAAAAGGCTTTGCCTTCCTATATATTTTTTTCAATTCCGCAGTTTTCGGGTCAATACCTTTGCATCTCATCTGCCGGGCTACAATAGGGCCTTCAAGGACGACAATACCCAAATCATGACCGCTTTGAGCCTCAACGACTACAAAGTCTCCTGTTTTAACATTCTGTCCAGAACAATTTACATAAATACCCTTTCTGGTATTTTTAAACCTTACTTCAAATAAATCTGAATATTTTTCCTGCGTAATTTTTTCAAGCCAATTGTAATCCTGCAACTTACAGCAACCTGGTCTGTAATTACACTCGGCTGTACCGTCATTGCCATAAGATACTGAACAGCCCCTATGACAATCATATATTATATTTTCATTTTCATGCATACATCAAATACTTACAAACAATCTTCCTACAAGAGATGTAAACACAACTTTTTGGTTTACATTCCTGTCAAGCATACCAAAAGCATGACTAAAAATATCTGCTGCTTTTCTGCAAAATGTCTTTTGGCATCTTGTAGCTGCGTCATTGTAAAATACTTCATTCTCTGGCTCTATACCAGCAATATTATCCAACCCCTGTTGCAATAGAAAAATTTTCCTTATTGCCGTGCCAGCATAAGTACAAAAAGTTTTCTGCTTTTCCCTTGAATCAAGAGAAGATATGGCATCCCCTACTTCCAGCGCGGAAAGTAAATCTTTCTGCATAAGGTTCTGCATTAAGTCCTGGAATAAATCACTTATTTCCACATTCTCAGTCCGTGCAGCAATTCTTTGCAAAGCCTTCCCCACACTACCTTCAGCAAATTTTGCAGCCTCAACCGCATCGCTGTCAGTCACACCGAGCCTTGTAACAAGCGAACTCCTGACTTCCTCCTCCGACAAAGGCGTAACTCTTATTCTAATACACCTGGAAGATATTGTCTGCAATACAGATTCAGGGTTGTGAGTTATAAGGATAAATATTGTCTTTTCGGAAGGCTCTTCAATAGATTTAAGCAACATATTTGCAGTCTGACCATTCATCTTTTCCGGCAAATACATTATCACGCCCCTATATCCATCAGACAAAGAAGAAACTGACAATTTTCTCAAAATGGCTGCACCCTCCGCCTTTGAAATAAGACCTGATTTCTTTTCATATCCCAAAGCAATAGGTAATTCATTTTCAAGAAAATAAGGATTTTTCAACACCAAATCCCTCCAATATTCAGAAAACTGACTACACTCGAGGTTACCAACTTCTCCAGATACCTTCGAGCCAGAAGTTACAGGAAAAGTAAAATGAATATCAGGATAAATAAGTTTGGAGTTCTGATTGCAAGACGGACAAACGCCACACGAATCTCCGTTTTCTTTATTCTTGCAATTTATATATTGCATAAAAGCAAGGGCAAGCGGCAAGGCACCGCACCCGTCATTTTCATACATAAGGATAGCATGAGGGATTCTGCCAGAGTCCACCATACCGACAAACGCCTTTTTTATATCTTCATTTCCCCTTATATCAGAAAATTTCATAATTTTCTATCTGCAACATATTCGGCTAAAAATATAAGACAATCCTTATTAGTTCCTTCCGGAAAATTTCTTATTGCGTTTTTCGCCTTATCGATATGATTATTCAACTGTAATGTTGCATAATCAATACCTCTATACTTATTAATAAAATCAATTATCTCGTTTTGAAATTCAGGATGTGCATCTATATCACAAAGACGTTTTCTTATATAAAGTTCTTCATCTTTAGGACAAATTTGAAAAGCACCGAGGAGGGGCAAGGTTATTTTCTTTTCTTTCAAATCGATACCAACTGGCTTCCCGATAGAAGAATCTCCTATATAGTCAAAAATATCATCCTTAATCTGAAATGCAATTCCTAAATTTATAGCATATTCCCGTATGGAATCTATCACTTCCTTTGCAGCTTTGACTGAAATGGCAGCCGACACAGCGGCAGTTTCAAATAGAGATGCAGTCTTATTGTATATAATTGTATAATAGTCACATTCAGTGGTATCACACAACCGCGATTTCTGTAATTGTAGCATTTCACCTTCAGCAAGATGACCCAAAGTTGAAGAGAACAAGCTTATCACTTCTACCTTATGATAGTCGGCTGATAGAATCTGTTCCAATGCCTTTACCAGCCAATAATCACCAAGAAGAACTGAAGCTCTACAACCAAGTAATGACATTACAGTAGGTACCCCTCTTCGACTTGAACTATTATCTGCCACATCATCATGGAAAAGAGTTGCATTATGCAAAATTTCAGATGCCGCAGCAAACCTGATGGTGTCCTCAGTTACTTTGTCACATCCACATATCTTTGCAGTTAATATAGATAAAACAGGACGAAGCATTTTGCCGTTATGTGACAATATCGACCTGTTAGTTTCATTCAGTAAATCTATATCGCTTTCCAGACAGTGGGATATATGTTGGGATACCTGGCGAAGTTCATCCGCTATATGTGTCTTTAGTTCATTTATACTCATCAGACTTACAGGAACATTACTAAATCCTCCACAGTATCCGCAAAACAGAGCAACTCCATGTCCTTCCGAGTCATCATTCCTGTTGATACGTAATATTCCAGCAAACGTTTAAGAGGCTCATAAAATCCGTTGATATTAAGGGCCAAAACCTTGCCATGATATTTATCCAACTTTGCAAGAGTGTGAGTTTCCACAAGTTCATCCAAAGTTCCTATGCCACCAGGAAGAGCGATTGCAACACTTGTTCCTTCACGCATTTTAGCCTTTCGCTCAGCCATTGTATCAACGACAATAGACTCATTCAGTCCTGGATATTTTACATCCTCCATAAAACGAGGAATTACACCAGTATGATAACCTCCCACAGCAGCGACTTCATCAGCCACCACTTTCATCGTACCTTTTATAGCTCCCCCAGAAACAATAGAATAACCCTTTTTACAAGCTGCACGTACTACCTCACGTGCAACTTCGTTGTACATAGGATCTATATCACTGCTTGCGGAACAAAATATTACCAGCTTTTTATCCACGGTTATGCCATTTAAAAGAATATTGCAACAGAAGCAGTTATTCCATTGAAATTTCTGTGTTCCTTAAAGGCAGTACCTACAGCCCTGGCAATAGCATCCTTTGTTTCTTCAACTGTGCTTTTTCCATCGTATAATGGACCTAAATTCCAGAAATACCTGACTGACAGTTGAAGCCTCCAAAACTCCACTCCAGCTCCAAGTCCCAAACCATATTCCAATCTTTTAAGAGCAGCCTTTTCAAAATCATTTTGTTTTTCATTGATTGCCTTAAAAGTAGTGGCTGCATTCTTAGTATTAATACCGATGCCGACAAAAGGCTCTGCAAACACATATGGTCTAAACAGTCCTAAATCAGGACCCCACTGAAGTTGCACTGGTAATTCCAAATATCCTATTTCCGTATGCAAAGTACGAATTGCCGCACCTGCAGACATTTCCTTAGCATCTTTAACCTTTGCTCCTTTAACCTGATATAACAAGCCAGGTTGTATAGCAAAACCAGCCACAATAGGAATATTAAAAGTAATTCCAGCATGGTATAATGACACAGAATTGACGTCAAAATCTTTGATATTTGCAGATGATGAAGTAAAACCTGCCAAAATACCTGTTTTTACTGCCTGCCCATTCGCAGACAAACTGGCGAACAATAGAATCACCACTGCCGCTGAAAATATTTTTTTCATATTAATAACGGTTTGAAATGTAATTATTTTAATAAAGATTCAGCCATACTGACTATCCTTTCTTTAGGGATAACCCCGACAGAGCGGTCTACGACTTGCCCGTCTTTAAAGAAAAGCAGAGTAGGTATATTTCTTATGCCATACTTAACAGCGCTTTCTTCACAATCATCAATATTGCATTTTACCACCTTGACTTTTCCCTCATATTCCTCTGCAAACTCATCTACAATAGGAGAAAGAACTCGGCAAGGTCCGCACCATGTTGCCCAAAAATCTACAATTACAGGAACTGAACCTGATACAAGTTCTGAAAATGTTTTATCTGTTGCTATCTGTACCATAATAAATTCTATTTTAAAAACTAATTAATATACAATTTTACAAATTTAGAAAAATGAAGTCCAAAATACAAGAACCATAATTTTTTTTATAATAGGCAGAAATACCTGCATAAAAAAAGAGATACAATAACAATAGTTATCGTATCTCTAAAAGTCGGGGTACTGTGACTCGAACACAGGACCCTCTGGTCCCAAACCAGATGCGCTAGCCAACTGCGCCACACCCCGAAAACATTCTGTCAACTTTCCATTCAAACCACCTTCAAAGTCATCCCTTCAAAAATGGATTGCAAATATAATGTGTTTTTTAATAAAAGCAAAAAAAAATTTATATCTTCGCTAAAAACTTTACATATATTTAGTTCGTCTCCTATGAGTACTAAAAATAATGATGCAAGTAATAAGGTTATTGACTTTAGGCATTGCACATATAATGAGGACTATGACTATTCCGATATTATAGTCAAAGACTGTATAATCTTCATATTAGAAGGTAGTATGACAGTTTCATATAAAGATACTGAATTTATACTATCCAAAAATCAGATGATATTTTTCAGCAGAAACAACTTATTCAAAGTTCATTGTAACAAAGGCTGTGATATCTTAATAGTAATATTTGAACGGGTATCTGCAAAACTGCGAAAATATGCATTTTATAAAGAAATTCTAAATCGTACAAATTTCCAAATACAAACAAAGCCATTTGGAATAAAGGGACATCTAAGAAACTTTTTGCTCCTAATATCGAGTTATCTCGATGATGGTGTCAATACTTCACATTTTTATGAATTGAGTTTCAAAATGCTGCTCTGGAATTTGAGATATTATTATTCTATTGAAGATCGAATGATATTTTTATCTCCTATAATAGGAGAACAGCAGTCATTCAGAGATATAGTAATGGAGAATTACAACGAATGTAAAAATATCGAAGAATTGGCAAACAAGTGTAATATGAGTCTTTCAAGTTTCAAATCTCATTTCAGAATAGAATTTGGAGAAGCTCCTTCAAAATGGATAAAAAGACAGACAATAGAGGATATTAAATATCAAATCTTATTTACAGAAAATTCTTTTTCCGAGATAGCATTCTCTATGAACTTCTCATCTCCTTCCCATTTCTCGATTTTCTGCAAAAAACATCTTGGATATACCCCTAAAGAGTTCAGGACCAGAGCAAAGGAGAGGAAATAGATTTTAATATATAAAAAAAACGTCCAAAATTAAAAAGATTATTATCTAAATTAATCTACTTTTGCACTCTAAATAAAAATATATGAGACGCCTAATCGTTTTTATATTTATCTTCTTTTCTATATTATGTCGGGCACAGCATATCGCAGTTAAGAATAATCTTATAGGGGATGCTTTGCTCGTACCTAATATTTCAGGAGAAATAACCCTTGGCAATAAGTGGAGCGTTGATGCGTTGTTTCAAATCAATTCTATTTTATATACGAAAAATCCAACCTCCAAGCAATATAAGACAAATAAGTTCAGCCATTGGATGGTGCAACCTGGAATAAGGTATTGGACCTGCGAAGTGTTCAACGGTTTTTTTGTAGGGGTACATTCTCATGCAGGCCAGATGAATGTAGGCGGGAAAGACATTCCGTTTATACTGAAGAATAAAAATCATATTATGGCAGATCACAGATACGAGGGCTGGTTCTATGGAGCAGGAATGAGTATGGGATATCATTTCATTCTTAGCAAGAGATTTAGCGTTGAAGTTGAAGCAGGGCTGGGTTATGCACATATCAACTATAATAGATTCAAATGTACGGCTTGTGGAAAACCCGATGGCAGAGGCGAGGCAGACTATTTGGGTCCTACAAAAGCAGCTTTGTCACTCATATATATATTAAGATAAAAATTATTGTTTTAAATATTTACTAATAAAAAAACTATGAAATTAATTAAATTTCTCTCGTTGGCGTCATTAGCACTAGTTTTGGCGTCATGCAATAAGGAAAAAGAGTTCTCTGAGACAGGACAGGAAGAAAGTGTTGTTGCTGTCAGCCTCCAACTCGGTGCAAATACACGTGCTGCACTTACAGATCTGCAGGATAAAGTAGGAGATAATGCTGCTGCTTCAGTTAAGAAAGTTCATGTATATCTTACAACAGCTGAAGGAGTTGTGAATAAGTTCAAGGAATTTACTCCTGGGACAGAAGATTACAATAAATTAACAAGCACTGCCACATTAGAGAATAAAGGCGGTTACAAATTTCTCGATGTAAAAGCAGGGACAGTGAAAGCTACTGTAGTAGTAAATCCTCAAGGACAAGTAGCAGAAGGGCATAATATTAAAAAGTTAGCCAATATTGTATTAAAAGCAAAAGTTGATGAAGTACTTTATGCTGGGACAAAAACTCTTGAAACAAAAGCAATTGAGCCTTGGGGAGTAGACCCTCAGAATACTCAGAAGACTAAAATCAAAACTGCAGAATTCGAACTCACTGCAAACATGAACCGTTTCCAAGTTTTAAGCACAAAATTTTATAAAATTTCATGGAAGGCGGGACAAAAAGCCGCAGCCGAAGATTGGATGAAAAATTGGCTTAAGCAACCAGAAAATACTACTAAAACAAGTGCAGATGCTTGGACAGCATTTAAGAAAAAAGAACTCAATGGTGAAGTATATAACAAGACTACAAACACTGTTCCTCCTCACTGGGGGAAATACTTTGAAAGGGTTGATATAACAGCAGAGAATACTGGTATCTTCATGAACAGGTTCTACAATCAGTTCAACAGCGTTACTCTTAATTCAGACGGTGAGCTTATGAATGCAGTTACCTATATGGGCGGCATATATGATTTTAACAACGGTGCATTCAAACCTAACGGGACTACAGACCTTTCAGAAGCTGTTTCTTACTATAACAATTCAGGTTTTAATTTTGCCACCACGACAGCCACACCAAAAGCAGCCGCTTTCAACTACTTCTCAGATAAAGTAACAAGTTATGCAGCAGACGGTGATGCCCCTACTCTTCACTTTGTATTCAAGACAGGTAAAGTAGATGAAAACCACCGCTTCGTAAATATCAAAGGATATTATTCTGATATAAAGTCAAAAATTAAAAAAGTTCTTGACGCCACTACAAACAAGGGTGGAAAGCTTATTAATCTTGACTTGGCACAGCTTAACGGTGGTGCTGGTATTTTGGTAACCAACGATCCTGATGTTCCAAGTGATGTAGTACCAACACCTGACGGAGGTGATGATATAGTATCACAGAACATGAATGTAATTATCAAAGTTAAAGTTGAGAACTGGAACGCAGTAAATGTATATCCTATTCTCTAAAACAATCTAATGCTTAAGGGAGGGCTGTATAATAAGTACAACTCAACAGTCTTCCCTTAAGATTTTATTAAAAACCTTTAATTATCAGATGAAAATAAGATTATCATATATTCTATTTATCATCATTGTGTTGCCTATACTGTCTATAACAGGATGTAATGCTTTGGTGTATGACAATCTGAATTATTGCCCCGGAGTTAACCTTGCATTTTCATACAAGGCAGATGACGGAAAAGAGCATTTGCAGGAATATATGAAAAGCATTGATGTTTTCATTTATGATAAAAATAACAATTCACTTATAAAGAAATACCGTATAGAGGGTGAAGATTTGAAAAAAAACAGGCTTGACGCTAATCTTGGTATCGGCGAATATAAGATTGTCGCTATCGGGAATGTTTTGAGTAATACAGTTGCAGTTGGGTATGAAAATTATGAAAAAGGTATTTTTTCACGTAAGGAATTAGTTACAGATGATGGCAAAGCAAAAGCCACATACGACAGACTATACTTCGGAAGTAAGCAAATAGTAGTTTCTTTTGGAGATGCTGGTGAGGAGACTGTCGAACTATTTTCAAAACATATAAAGATTCATGCCGAAGTTCTGTGCGGTGACAAAGAAGGAGAACAGGCATGGTACACTGCAAACAAAAATGCAGGATATAGACTGACACTCGGAGAGACAACGGCAAGAGTGGATTTCTTAGGTAAACAAAAAGGTAAAGCCAGTTTTGATTTCAACTTTGACAAAAATGAAGGGGCTAAAAGATTTAAGTTGGACTTCAACACTTTACGTTTCGACAATAAAGAGCCACTTATAATGACTTTGTGGCAAAATGATAAAGCCTTGTATTCTTTTAATATTGCAGACTTTATTAAAGAGAATGATTTGAATATATCAGGAAAACAGGAAACAGTTCTTAATGTATTCTTTAAACAAAATTTTTTCAACCTTTTAATTACAGTTAAGCCTTGGGAGGCAGTGGACGTAGTACCTATTACGGAATAGCACATATATGAGCAATATATTGGGAAATATAGAAGTAAAGAAGTTTCTAAACTGTACAGCGGCAATAATAGCAGCTGTTACGGCTATATTCCTTGTTTCTTGCAAAAAGGAAGAGGTGATAACAGAAACAGATATTGCATATGCTAACATAGACCTAAGGTTGGAAATGCCGACACGTTCAGGCGGAAATAAGCATGATGAGATAAATGAGTGGTTCATCAACGGCTCATTAACAAACAAACGGAAAGAGCGAATCAGTATAGCGCTGATGATATATAATCACGACAAGCACGCCTATACATATAGTTATATAACACCGTGTAGGGCTGAAAGGAATGGTCTATATAAGACAAAAATAGACATTCCTACTGGCAGGTGCGATTTTTATGTTTTCTATGCAGCCAATCAATTTCCTGGAGACTCTAAAACAGCTTATTATGACAATAAGGGTGTGTTACATGATAATATGCCATGGAATTTTCACAGTCCTTTTTCAACGAAAATCAATAAAGCAGACTTAGACAATAGCGGTTTCCCTGTTTTCTTCGAAAAATATGGTAATACATATAAGATTCCAAATGTACCATACAACAAACAAGTAGGGCCAGATGCCGTTTCAAATAATATCTTTATGTTTGAAAGGATGGACAAAAGTCCTTGGGTATCTAAAGAGCTTAGTTATGGCAATAAGTCCCCTATGTATATACTATCTGGGAAAAAGACTGTAGATGTTAAGAAAAAAATGACAGTAGAAATCCCCCTATATAGGGATTATGCGAGATTTAAGTTTTACATTGCAACTGAAGACAAAAAACCGAAAAAGTTTTGCATCGAAAGCATAGGTTTCTTGAACATTCCTTTTTTGACTACACCTTCATTTAGGGAAAATGATAGTTATGAAACAGTTAAAAACTGCGGTGTAAAGGGAAGTTTGCAAGATAAAGTCGGAACATATTCATACGGTTTCCTTTATTCTCAGTTTAAAACTTTAACTCCACCTAAGGTACCTGACAGAACAGACAGAACTATTGAGCCGATGCCATTGAAAGGCAACAAGATAGATGAATCAAGAATGCTAAATGATGAAAAGTATGAACTTATACTCCCTCAATATGTTGCTCCGTTTATTCCTGCTGCCAATAAATGGCAAGCCGGGCAGGAACATCCAAAACTCTATTTGAATATAGGTATTTATAATGACGAAGGAAAATTGCAACGGACTAAAGAATATATTGTAGATATAGGAGAGAAGGGTTCTGGGAAAAATTATGATGGGGCTATATACCCTAATAGAGAATATAGAGTTTTTGTAATAATTCCAGAAAGTATTAATCAGGAACTTACAATAAGTGTATCAAAATGGACGGAAAAAGGAATAAACATACCAGAATTTCAATAGTGCGTTTTTTGACTATTCTTACCATAGTGACAGCTCTCCCTTTGTGGACGAGTTGCTTATATGTCAAGGAAGAAGGCTTTAATCAGGAGGAAAACTATCTCAATTTCAGCGTTACTTCTAATGATGTTGTAACAAGAAGTGGAGGAGCTACACAAGAGACAGAGGATAGAGTAAACAATCTGTATATAATTATTTTTAATCCGGAAAATGGGAAAAAGATATTAAGCGAATTTTTTAAAAGTGATAAAATAATAAAAAACAGTAATGGAACATATAAGGTCAATATTACTGATTTGCCTGCAGGGAAAAAGAAAATAGTTGCTATTGCAAATATCAGAGAAGGATCTAATGATGGAAGACAGAGAATAACTATAGAAGAAAGTGAACTAGACAACATCAAGACTATAGATGCTCTAAACAAAACCATTGTCAAATTATCAGATCGCATGCACAATATAAAGGTTGAAGGTTATGAACTTTTTATGATGAGTTCTGATGTGACTGATATTGAATTCAAAAAAGGAGTAGGTGTCAATCCTAAGGTAATTCCTATACAAAGGCTTGAAGCTAAGGTGGAATTTAGAATTGTAAACAGCCCTGAATTTACTCCTGAGTCGTGGTCAGTAATTAATCTGCCTACTGAGGAAAGGCTTATAAGTTCTAAAGAACCGTTAAATTTGAGCGAATCTAAATATTATAGCAGTATTGACAACTCGTTTATAGGTACAGGATACGGAGATAGATTCATTTTCTATCAGCAAGAAAGTTTACTAGAGCCGCAAAACAGGATAAATGGCTCTGGATTGAATGCATATAGAGAAAGAGCAAGAAGGAATAAGGAGGGTACAAATCGGAAGAAAAATCTTGGTTTTAAAAATGCTCCTAAATATGTAACCTATGTGGTTATTAAGGGTTCTTTTAGAAGTTTTCAAAAAACACCACAGGTTACTGGTCATGTAGAATATACTATCCCTCTCGGCTATACAGATGCCAAGGATCCAGCAAATGATTATAAAGTTGAACGAAATACTCATTACATCTATAATATTAGAGTAATGGGTATAGACGATATATATGTTGAGGCAGTACGAACTGAGCCAGGATTTCCTGATTCTGAACGCCGCCCTGACACAGAAGGATTTGCATCCGAAAATCCAGCAGGTTGGGTGGTTGATGCACATTACGATCAACGTCTTTTGAGAATTACTCAGGAATATGTAAAGAACGTCGATATTGCTAATTTAGCCTTTGTTGTAAAGACACCATACGGTATATCAAGATTTACATTGAAAGAATTTGAGGCAAATCCCCAAAAGTATGAAGAACTTGTAAAATGGGTGCAGTTCAGACAAAATAGCCGTACAAAAAAACCGAGATTTAATGGTAACCAGTACTTTTATTGGGCAGGTACTCAAGATCAAGTAAATAGATACCCAGCCGAGAACGTAGCCAAGCCTCTTATATCACTTCTTGATTTTATGAAATTATTAAAACATAATCAGGAATTAATAAGACAAAATGTAGGAGATCTTTATACAAGAGATGATGCCATATTTTCATGTCAAGGCGATCATCCTGCGTTCTTTACTGTCTATATAGATGAATACTTCTATGATAAAAACCCATATACTGGTGAGAAAGTAAAATGGCAGACATTTGTAAATAAGCCTGATAGAGAACTTATTATTGCGCTTACTAAACATGAAAGTATAGATCAAAAATCCATATATTATGCTGATCCACTTATTATTATAAGACAAATGTCGATTAAAACAATATGTGAGGTTTTTGATGATGGTAAACCATATTATGCTTTTGGTGTTGAAAGTATTAACGAAACCGGATATGTGGATCTTCCTAACATAGCTAAGAAACTAAACACTACTGAAGACTGGAGATTTGTACAAGGATGGTACAATAATATTGACTATCTTAATGGTGAGAGCAGGGAGTGGAAGAGTTATCATTCAGGAAACTATGTAGACCAGCGATACAATCCTTATGATTGGGTAAAAACTAATCCTTTCTATGCGTGCCTAATGCGAAATAGAGATTTGAATAGAAATGGAAAAATCGACAACGATGAAATTCGCTGGTATCTTCCTTCTGCCATTCAACTGATTAATCTTGCTCTTGGTGACAAAGGATTGCCACCTGGTGTTAGGCTTATTGAGGAAAGAGTAAACGGAGGTGATGACTTGTCTCAAAAACATTGGTTTGTGAGTTCAACCCCAGGAAACATGCGTTTATACCCATACTTTCTTTGGTCTACACAGGGATTTACTATAGGTAGCGACCCTAATTATGGAGGAGGTACCACTGGTCAAAAGACCAAATCCTATAATATAAGATGTGTTCGTTCATTAGGACAGGAGCCTGGAGATAATTATGATAAAGAGGGAATGCATACCCTTGCAAATTTTATAGGTGCCTCGGCTAATGAACCAGGGTTCGTTTTATGCAACAGGCTAAATAATCACTCAAAACGAACTTCGTCTCAGTTCATATCAAAGGGAGAAATGCCTCCTCACCGATTTGCAGATGATATAGGTATGCCTTATGATGCTTTCTATGTATCAGAGAGAAATTTTAGTATTTCTTTTACTGATGCAATGGCAGCCATAAAGGGAACTAAGCGAAGTCCTTGCGCTGACTATGTGGAAAAAGGGGTAAGAAATTGGCGCATCCCTTCTATGAGGGAAATGGAATTCATAGCTGACTGTAATCCAGTTGACGAACTATGCCGTGGAAAAGGAACTCCTGGCGAACAGGCTACATGGTTTTACTCGTCAACTTTTCTTGAAGGTAGTGGATGGCAGAACGGACTTAAAGGCTTTGAAAAATATGGTAACGGAGGAGCAGCAAGGAAATTCCACATCTATAATGAAGACGGAAGAACTCATGCCTATGGACACATAAGGTGCGTAAAAGATAAGAATTTTTAGACTATATTTGCAGCCTTAGTTTAAGGCTATGATAATACAGGCGAGAAATATAGAAAAGACTTTCAGCACTCTTAAGGTGCTGAAAGGTATTGACTTTGAGGTTCAGGCTGCGGAAGTTGTGGCAATTATGGGAGCATCAGGAGCTGGAAAATCCACCTTGTTACAAATTCTCGGTACTCTTTTAAGTCCAGATGCTGGTAACCTGATTATTGATGGGACTGATGTACTATCTCTTTCAGAGAAAAAATTATCCGCATTTAGAAACAAAAAGATAGGCTTTGTATTTCAATTTCACCACCTGTTACCCGAATTTACATCTCTTGAGAATATAATGCTGCCAGCCTTTATTGCTGGAAGTTCTAAAAAAGAGGCAAAGTCTCAAGCGCTTGCTTTACTTGAAACTGTAGGATTGAAGGAGAGGGCAAATCACAAACCGAGTGAACTTTCGGGAGGTGAACAACAGAGGGTGGCTATTGCGCGGGCTATTATAAACAAACCGGCTGTAATATTTGCAGATGAGCCTACAGGTAATTTGGACAGTGCCACTAAACGCGAAATTCATAGGCTGTTTTTTGACTTAAGAGAAAAATATGGACAGACTATAGTTATTGTAACTCACGACCCTGATTTGGCTGCTATGTGTGACAGGAAAGTATTAATGAAGGACGGTCTGTTTAAATATGAAGACTTTTCAGTTTAAGCGATTTAGTATTATAAATGATTGCTCTGCAATGAAAGTAAATACAGACGGTGTATTACTTGGCGCATCTGCATTTCTACCTAAAACTGACGATTTTATCAATGTCTTGGATGTGGGAACTGGGACCGGAACTATTGCCCTTATGTTGGCTCAAAGATTAGAACCATTTAAAAATTATCATATTACAGGAGTGGATATAGATGAGGCATCTGCAAGGGAAGCGGCTCTTAATTTTAAAACTTCTCCTTGGAGTGATAAAATGACATCCATACATTCTGATTTTACTCAATGTGACGGGTTATTTGACCTTATTGTTTCAAATCCTCCCTATTTTAAAAATTCGTTGAAAAATCCTGATACTAGAAAAGCCGGTGCAAGACATTCTGACTCTCTTTCCTTTAAGTCCATTATTGATTTTTCGGATTTACATCTTTCGGCTTCTGGGCTTCTTTCATTAATTCTTCCTATAGAAAATGAAACTGAAGTTATACGATATGGAAATTCAAAAAATCTTCATCCATTCAATCTTATAAGGATACATACTGTATATCGAAAGGACCCTTCAAGAATTATTATAGAGTTTTCAAGAAAAAAGAGGTCTCTGGTAGAAACCTCTTTGAATATTAAAGAAAATAATACTTATTCTTCGGAATATAGAAGCCTTGTAAAAGATTTCTATACGTGGGCATAGGTTACTTCCTTTTGATTGCAGTTTTTGCCGCTTCTACAATGTGTTCTGCATCCAACCCGTAGGCTGCCATTAGTTCAGAAGGTGTGCCTGTCTGACCAAATCTATCTCCACCATTTATAAATTCAACTGGAACTGGAACTCTTCTTACAAGAAGTCCTGCCACAGCCTCACCAAGTCCTCCTGACATATTGTGTTCTTCTGCAACAACGACTGCACGTGTTTTAAGAGCTGATATTATTATTGCCTGCTCGTCAAGCGGTTTAATGGTTGCTATATCCAATACATCAGCACAAATACCATTGTTTTCCAATATTTCTGCTGCTTTTAATGCTTCCCATACCAAATGTCCAGTGGCAATAATAGTGACATCTTTGCCCTCGTTCATTAGGATTGCCTTTCCTATTGTGAACTTTGCATCTTCTGGTGTAAAGTTCGGCACTGCAGGTCTACCAAATCTCAGATAAACAGGACCATAGTAAGCTGCTGCCGCTATGGTCGCAGCCTTTGTTTGATTGTAGTCACACGGGTTGATTACCACCATGTTAGGCAAGGCTCTCATAAGTGCAATATCTTCCATGGTCTGATGTGTGGCTCCATCTTCTCCGAGCGTTATTCCAGCATGTGAGGATGCGATCTTTACGTTTGTTTCGCCATATGATACTTCCTGGCGTATCTGATCGTAAACACGACCTGTTACAAATTCAGCAAATGAACCGGCAAAAGGTATTTTACCAGTTATCGCCAAACCTGCTGCCACTCCTATCATATTAGCCTCTGCAATACCGCACTGGATAAAGCGTTCAGGAAATTCGTCTGCAAATTTATCCATTTTGAGTGAACCTTTAAGGTCGGCTGTCAATGCAAAAACATTTTCGTTGGCTTTTCCTGCTTCGTAAAGTCCAGCACCAAATCCGCTTCTGGTGTCTTTTTTACCTGTATCAATGTATTCAGTCATAATTAAAAGTCTCCTAAAGTTTCTGGTAATTGCTTCAAAGCTTCCTCACACTGTTGTTCAGAAGGAGCTTTTCCGTGCCATTTACATGTGCCTTCCATAAAGTCCACTCCTCTTCCCATATCTGTTTTGAATAAAATCATTGAAGGCTTGCCTGAACCATATCCTGCCTTGGCTGTTTCAAAGGCTTTGATTATAGAGTCGAAGTCGTGTCCATCAGCAACTATGACATTCCAACCGAAGGCTTTCCATTTTGCTTCGAGATCTCCCTGACCAGAAACAGATTCTACAGTACCATCTATTTGCTGACCATTCCAATCGGTAATTGCTATCAGGTTGTCCAGTTTATGATGAGGCGCAAACCCTGCTGCCTCCCATATTTGTCCCTCCTCACTTTCTCCATCTCCACATAGGACATATACGAAGTTGTCTTCTTTATCTGCTTTTTTGCCTAATGCTATGCCTATGGCAGCAGACAACCCCTGTCCAAGCGAACCTGATGCTTGGGTTATTCCTGGTAGTCCTCTTTCAATTGAAGGATGACCTTGCAAACGACTTCCGAATTTTCTGAATGTACTGAGTTCACTAACGGGAAAATACCCAGCTCTTGCCAATATAGAGTAATATACTGGAGTAATATGCCCTGCGGATAAGATGAATACATCTTGACCCTTACCGTCCCTTGTCCATGTTTTTGGGTTGTGATTCATTACTCTGAAATACAGAGAGGTAAGTATGTCTGCACTGCTCATGGAACCTCCTGGATGCCCTGATTTTGCCAATGTCACCTCTCTCAGTATATCTCTCCGTACCTGTGAGGAAATTTTCTTCAAGTCTTCTGTTGATATCATTTGTATAATAACTTGTTAGGTTTACTGAAGTCTAAGGAATACTTCTATTGCCTGATATTCAGCCATTCCCAATTTGTCATATAAGTAGGCAGTATTCTGCGTTCTTTCTTCAGCTCTCTGCCAAAACTCTCTCGGATCATCTCCTGGGAATGGTACAATATCTTTCTGTGACAAGTGTCTGAAGATTGCATGACGTTTCTGTATGAGCTCTCCAGGGCTTAAAGGAACTGCCATATCTACTCTTCCAAGTTCCCATTCCATCCATGCTCCTCTATAGAGCCATATCGTGGTTTTTTCAAGCCATTCTTCACCTTCTTCTTTCAACTGACCTATTGCATCCAAGGCTGCTTCGGTACATACTCTATGAGTGCCATGAGGGTCAGCAAGGTCACCTGCCATATATATTTGATCAGGATGAATTTCTTTTATTAGTTTTTTGATTATGTCTATATCTACCTGTGAACTTGGTAACTTTGTAACTCCGCCAGATTCATAAAATGGAAGATTTAAGAAGTGTGCATTAGTGTCTTCATTAAGTCCGAATGAACGAACTGCTCCCCTTGCTTCACTCCTTCTTATTGCAGCCTTCATGTCTAATAGTGCACGAGGTTCTGGTTCTCCTGGTTTCTTAGACTTTATTAGTTTCTTTACTTCATCCAATTTATCGCCATATCCAAGTTCTCTTACTGCGTCAATATGTTGCAGGACTACATCATCATGTACCGCAACGTCACCAGATGTTTCATATGCTACGTGTACATTGTGTCCTTGTTGAACTAAACGGATGAATGTTCCGCCCATAGAGATAACATCGTCATCTGGGTGAGGAGAAAATATGAGTACCTTTTTAGGGAAAGGTTTTGATTTTACAGGTCGTGTAGAATCTTCTGCGTTAGGTTTTCCACCTGGCCAACCTGTTATTGTATGCTGCAAATCGTTGAAGACATCAATATTGATTTTGTCGTACGGTCCATGGAGTTCGAGTAATTCGCCAAGAGAGTTTTCAAGGTAATCTTGATGTGTCAATTTGAGTATAGGTTTATTTACTCTGCCACAAAGCCATACTACTGCTTTTCTTATAAATTTAGGTGTCCATTCGCAAGGACCTATCATCCAAGGTGCTACTACTCGAGTAAGATTGCATGATGCAGTTTCGTCAGTAAACAATGTAAGATTGTTGTGTGCCTGCAAATAGGTTGCTGGCCATGCTGCATCGATTTCACCCTCAGCTATATGCGCTACTGCTTCTGCCTTATTTTCTCCCCACGCCATAAGAATAATCCTTTTGGCTGACATAATTGTGTCTATTCCAACTGTAATAGCAGAGGCTGGAGTATCTTTAATGTTTCCATTGAAATTGCGTGCCTGCCTTTTACGTGACTTGTAAGACAATTGAACTGTTCTTGTGCGACTTTTTTCAGAAGTCCCTGCTTCGTTGAAACCCACTTGTGCATTTTCACCCACACCGATAACAAGCAAATCAAGTCCGCGTATGAGTTTATCAAATTCGTCACAATAGTCAATTATATTATCTTGTGAAATAGTACCGTCTGGTATATGAACATTCTCTTTTTTTACATCAACCTTATTGATAAAGGAAGCATGAAGTCTGTGGTTTCTACTCTGAGCATCATTTTTTGATGCAGGGTAATATTCGTCTATTGAAAAAATCTCTACATTTTTGAATGATATTTTCCCTTCTTCATATCTTTTTGTAAGCCAATCATATAAAGAAGCAGGAGTTTCTCCTGTAGTAAGACCAAGTTTGAATAACCGCCCCATATTGGCAGCTTCAAAATCTTTAATTGCCTTTATTACAATATCTGCTATTTTACAACTCGCAATGTTAGAGTCTTCTATAATGTGAGTGTTGACTTTTTCATAAGGGTTACTTATACCCTTTGGTAGCCTATCTTCAATAAGGCCTCCATCTTTTGGTAATGTAAAGTGTTTCATTTTCGTAATCTGTAAAGATTTATGATATTTTCGTTATGTTCTATTTAACTTTCCTGTCTGTAGAGCCACCAAGAATAAGTTGCGGTGCCATTTTTATGGTCTGTGCTTCCTTGCCTTGTATCATGGATGTAAGCACTTCTACAGATTTTTCTCCTAATGCCTTGAGAGGCTGCACTATATGGGTTACAGTTGTCTCATAAAGGCTATATATATCACTTTCATCGAAGCCTACAATTGCTAAGTCTTCTGGAGTTTTTAGTCCTAATTTCTTCATTGCTGATAGCACCAAGGCTGAAAGTGAATATGTAGGTAGGAAAAAGGCGTCAACTCCTCTTTCTACCGCATTTTTTATAAATTTTTCGACATCGTTGGCTGCATCTCCGTAAGTAGTGTAATGAACACGGACATTGTCGTATATATCGTGTTCCATCATTGCTTTTCTATATCCCGACTCTCTTTCTGAAAGTGATGAGATACCAAGAGTATATGATATCATTTCCACATTACGGAATCCTCTATCAATCAGAAGGTTTGTCCCCATTCTTCCAGCTTCCATATCATTGAGCAGGACCTTTCCTACACCATCAAAACCTTCCATATCTCTATCCAAAAGGACTACTGGGACTCTCATATCTATGGCTTTCCTTATGGCATCTTCCCCTCCAGTGCAAGGAGCAACTATAACTCCGTCTATATTGTGAGCCAATACAGCATCCATGACATAACCAAGTTTCTGTGCATCTTCGTCGGAACTTGCGAAAAATACGGTATATCCGTATTTGTGCGCCATATCTTCTATGCAACGAGAGATTCCAGCAAAGAACTTATTGGAAATATCATTTGGTATGACTGCTATTGTATTTGATCTTCCACTACGCAATGATGCAGCTGCAAAATTTCTTCGATAACCTAATTTTTGAGCCACTTGAAGAACTCTTTTGGCCGTATCAGGATTTACAGGACAATCTAATCTGCCGTCTTTATTCCTTTTTGCGTTCATTACAAATGAAACCAAAGTTACTGAGACTCCTGCTTCTCTGGCGACATCTCTGATTGTTATTCTCTTCATATTACAGTTGCTTTAATTATATTTATCACAAAACGGGCAAAGATATTATTAAATCGTTACTCATTGCGACAATTATTGTGCAATTTACCAATTCTTTTATTTATAATCAAGAACAGACAAAGTTTTATCAATATAAAAAGTTGCAACACATAAGGACATATAATCCTCTAATATTGCAACTTCAAATTAATAAAAAATTAATACTAATGTAAGAGTACTGTCAATCCTGCCATTACAATGGAAACCATACTCATTAGTTTGATAAGTATATTAAGAGCAGGACCTGCAGTGTCTTTGAATGGGTCACCAACTGTATCGCCTACGATGGTTGCCTTATGACCTACAGAATTTTTTCCTCCAAAGTGTCCGTCCTCAACGTACTTTTTGGCATTATCCCAGGCACCTCCAGAATTGGCAAGGAAGATAGCAAGTACAAAGCCTGCTCCCAAACCTCCAGTCAAAAGACCTATAACTGCACCCGGACCAAGTAAAAGTCCTATAAGTATAGGAACAATTATCGCTATAAGCGAAGGTAAAACCATTTCTTTTTGTGCTGCTTTTGTAGATATTTTCACACAACTTGTGTAGTCAGGGCGCTGCTCACCTGTCAAGATGCCTTTTATTTCTTTGAATTGACGACGCACTTCAATTACCATTTCCTGAGCGGCACGCCCAACTGCATTTGTAGTAAGTCCGCAGAACAGGAATGCCATCATAGCACCTAAAAAGATTCCGACCAACACAATCGGGTTCATTAAAGATATGTTGTAATACTCAACTATATCAGGAATGGTGGCTTTAGCTACTTCAACAGTTCTATCTCCAAGTTGCAGGACAGTAGTACCTATGTGTGCAAGCCCTATCTTTATTTCTTCTATGTATGAAGCTAATAAGGCAAGTGCCGTTAAAGCTGCTGAACCAATAGCAAATCCTTTTCCTGTTGCAGCCGTTGTATTTCCAAGTGCATCAAGCACATCAGTCTTTTCTCGTACTGAAGATTCAAGACCGCTCATCTGTGCATTTCCTCCAGCGTTATCTGCTATAGGACCGTATGCATCTGTTGCTAAAGTTATACCTAAGGTAGAAAGCATACCTACGGCTGCGATGCTTATGCCATAAAGCCCATTTGAAAGTACTTCTGTAGAGAATTGAAAGCCTGTAGCAAAAGCAAATGACAATATAATGGCTGCTGCAATTGTTATAACAGGAATGGCGGTTGAAACCATACCGAGTCCAAAGCCACTGATTATAACTGTTGCAGGACCAGTCTGTGAACTTTCTGCAAGTTTTTGCGTAGGCTTGTAAGAATGTGATGTGTAATATTCTGTTACCTTACCGACAATTACTCCAGCAAGAAGTCCTGACAGTACAGATAAGCTAAGTTGCCACCAATTATTAAAACCAAGAAGATAAAAAATACCGAAAGTAACTATGGCTATTAATATTGCACTTAGATTGGTACCTACACTTAGCGATTTCAGAAGTTGCATAAGACCTGCTCCTTCTTTTGTTCTAACTGCAAATATACCAATGATTGAAAGGAACACACCCAAGGCGGCAATGCACATAGGAGCCATAATCGCTTTTACCTGCATTTCGGTATCACCGAAGAAAGCAGATGCACCTAACGCCATAGTTGCAAGTATAGAACCGCAATAAGACTCATACAAGTCTGCCCCCATACCGGCAACGTCACCCACATTATCACCCACATTGTCCGCTATCGTGGCTGGGTTGCGTGGGTCGTCTTCAGGAATATCAGCCTCAACTTTACCAACTATATCCGCACCTACGTCTGCAGCCTTAGTATATATACCTCCACCGACTCGTGCAAACAAAGCCTGAGTAGAAGCACCCATCCCGAAGGTAAGCATTGTTGTAGTTATTACAACAAGGTTTTGTGATACTGAAGGATCATAAAACAACTGAAGCACAAAAAACCACACGGAGATATCTAATAGTCCAAGACCTACCACTGTAAGCCCCATGACTGCACCTGAACGAAAAGCAACTTTTAGCCCCGAATTAAGAGAACGTCTTACTGCATTTGCTGTTCTTGCTGAAGCATAAGTGGCTGTTTTCATACCTATAAATCCTGCAAGTCCTGAGAATAAGCCTCCTGTAAGAAAAGCAAACGGCACCCATGGATTTTGCACATGAAATACGTAGGCAAGAACTGCAAAAAACAGTGCAAGAACGATAAACACAACGCCCACCACCTTATATTGCTGTTTCAGATATGCCATAGCTCCTTCACGGACATACTCGGCTATTTCCTTCATAGTAACGGTACCCTCGCTTTCACGAAGCATGCCACGAAAGAAAATCCAGGCAAATAATAGGGCTGTAACAGATGCTACAGGGACTAAATAGAATAAATAATTCATAACCATATAGTTTTTATTATCAAAAGTCAGTTGTTGTTTTTGAGTTTCAAATCAAAAGTTACTGCGTTTCGTTTTGCTCTGCTAATATATAAATATTTTTTCCGAAAAATATAAAATTGTTCATTTTATGCACATGAAAACGTTTAAATTTTTAATTTGATAAATAAAAAACTCCCGAAAAAGACTTTTTTTTCGGGAGCAAGATGTTTCAATTATTACGATCTTTATTTTGATAAACTTTCGATATTAAAACCTACATCCAAAAATGATTGCTTTAGTATTTCATATTTTTTTAGCATTTTTTCGTTGCCTGGAGCATTTATAATATCTGCAATTTTGGTTTTAGGGGTTCTAAAGATAAATTCTACCCATTGTCTTAAGTCTAATTCTTCATCTGGCAGTTCAGTATACCATCCATCATTACTATCGTATATTGTTGCCACCTTATTGTAACTTATAAATCCGTCTTTATAATAATTAATCGTCGCTGGATCATCGAAATAATCTTTCTTATAACGCCCCTTGCTTACTTCATAGAATGATTTAGACACCTCAAAACCACCTTTTATACCTTCAATGTAATCGAGCCAAAAACGGGCATTTACATCACCTCTAATGGAATCTAATCTTTCTTTCGGATTTTTTCCCATATTTTTTCTTATTCCAGAAACTGCAATAAAGGATGAGGACGCATAACTATAATATTCCGGTCTTGGTGGCTCTACTCCATCTTCGACTGATATGTATCCTGTAAATATTATTTTATCTGCAAGTAAAATTGAAAAGGGCAGATTTTTCTTTAGAAATTCTACAGGGTATAAATTCAAAAATTGCTCTTTCAAAATTTTAATACCATGTAACAAATTCTCTTCTGACTGTTCAGGGGCTGTTAAATCTATTTTATTTTTATTGGCAAAATTATACGCATAGTCCCTTATTGTAGGGGCTGTTATAAGATATGTTCCGTATGTATTAAAAATAATTGATTTATAATGCTGAATCGGGTCTGTACTGCTGTCACTTGTATTGTAATAAGGAGGTTCAAGTTCAGCTTTAACGAAGGATTCTTTTTTACAACCCACTATAAATAAGGGAAGTAATATAGATGTTAAATATATTATTTTTCTACTCATGATTTTCTGGCTTGTGTATGTTTTTGATTTCAGCATGGGGGTAAGGCAGGGTATACCTGCTATCTCCGACTTCTAATTTAAATATTGTTTTATTGGCAGCATTATCAGAGGAACTGTAGGTATGAGAGATGGAAGGACAACCGTATCTACGAAGGTCAAACCATCTGTGCCCTTCAAAACAAAGTTCAAGACGACGCTCCAGTCTTATTTTTTCCAATAATTCGTCATTAGTATTTATTTTTATTGACGGATCACCATCTATTCTTGAAGCTCGTAGGGTTTCTATGTCTTTTATAGCACCAGCATTATCACCCAGTAAGAATTTGGCTTCAGCCCTGTTCAAATAAGCCTCTCCTAATCTGAATGCGTAAGCTTTCACCTGTTTGGAGGAAAGACTGTAATACTTAAATGGCTTTATACGAGGTTTATACTGAGAGAAAAATACCTTTTTTCGTGCATCGTCCTTGGCATATTTTTCATATAAATCTGGAGATACAACAAAACTTCCTTTTGAAGTCGGTCCAGCTGCTACATAGTTAGAAAGATAGTATTCCCCATAAGAGAAAAGTATTTCAGTATTGTTTTTATCTATAAAACGAGAGTTCTTATCTAACTTTCTTATGTCAAAAAGATGCTTATCAGTTACTTTAAGCAATTCATCTACAGAGGCGATAACGGCTTCATACTTTTTTGTATAAAGAGAAACTCTGCTTTTAAGCAAAAGAGCCGCTTCTAATCCAGGTCTCAGTATGGATTTCTCTAATTTTGATTTTGAGAAACATTTTATAGCCTCATTAATATCTTCTTCAATCAAATCATATACTGCTTTAACACTTGAAGGACTTATATTCCGTTCTTTTTGCACATCGGTAAATGAATTTATAGGCACTCCTTTTTCGCCCTCTGCTTCCTTTGCTGTGGTGTAAGGTTTTGCGTATGAATTGATTAGCATAAAATATGAAAAAGCCCTAAGGAAAAAAGCTTCTCCCTTCGCGTCATTTCTTTCTACCTCCGTTCCAGGTAGTTCATCTGCACGTGATAAAATCATATTTGAAAGGACAATCCTATGGTAATATGTTTCCCAAGAATAATCTCTAAAAATTTGGTTATCCTGCATTACTTCAGGGTCTTTCTGCCAAGTATAATAACTCCAAACTCTATCACGCGAATCTGTACCTGACTTTCTACGCGGATTAACATTTTCCCCTACATCATCTGTCATTACATCTACAAACTCTGAAAGAGAAGCAGCCTTCTTACTACCAAGCCCCAAACCTTCTCCAGCAATAAGTTCCTTTAAGTCTTGGACTGTTTTAGGAATATATAAATCCTGAGATTTTTCTTCTAGGAATCTATCGCAACTGGTTATTAAAATAAGGATGGGTAATATTAATATATTTATATGTTTTATTTTCATTGTGCCGTTATTTAAAATGTCAGACTAAGCCTGCAGGAGAATCCTGCCATAGGAGGAATAGCCCCAAGATACAAAGGCATTTGTTCTGGGTCCTGACCAACCAGTTTTTTGTCTTTTATTACAAAAAGGTTAGTACCTTCTATTGTGAAACTACCATAACTGAATGGTAATTTTTCCAATATCTTTTTGCCGAAATTATATCTCAATGATATTGAACGACAACGTAAGAAAGCAGAGGAAACCACCCTTATATCACTCTTATTGTACATTTCCCATTTATTGTCCGCTATCTCATATTTCCTATCGTGTGAAACCAAGCCTTCATCTGACAATGAAGGGATATTTGTATGTACCTCGTCACCTGGTTTACGCCACCTGTTCACAAATTCTCTACTCATATTCTGCTGAGGCAGAGGAAGTCCCTGTCCACTTGACATATAGAGATCATTCAATCTGGTTCTACCACCCACACTAAATGCGAACAGAGCATTCAAAGTTAGGTTCTTGTATTTGAGTGATGAAGAGAATCCTCCTGAAAGGTCAGGTTCTCTTTTACCCGAATAGACGAAAGCTGCTTTATATGCTTCTTCATAACTATTGATAATAGTCTTTCCGTGTTCATCTTTTTCGCTTTCACCATAAAATTCAGGTAAACCAGTATTATGGTTCAACCCTTTGAAACGATAGGAATAAAAACTGTTTATTGCAGTTCCGTTACGGATTATACTACCATTAACGTAATCCTGCCATTTTGTTACTACATCTCCTTCGTTCAGTACTATATTATAGTTTTTACTGGTATTTAGAGATAAACTCCATACCCAATTCTTATTTCTTATAGGAACAATATTTAAACTTATTTCCCAACCTTTATTGGATACATCACCTCCATTTATAACAACGGTGTTTGTTCCATTTGAAGGCCTTACGGTCCTCGAAACAACCTGGTCATATCCTATTTTGTTATAGATATCTAAGGCTCCTGAAATCCTATTGTCAAAAAAGCCTAAATCCAATCCAAAATTGTATGACACTGTTTTTTCCCAACGAAGACTATTATTTGGGAATTGTTTCAATTCAGAAGTAAAATCTCCGAGCAAATCATTATAATTATTCCTTCTTACTATAAGATATGGTGTCTGACTCGGATGTACATTTCCCTGAATACCATAAGAGGCTCTTATTCCCAAAGTATTCAGCCAACTTACATTCCGAAGAAATTTCTCTTCATGGGCATTCCATTTTCCTGATACAGACCATACAGGAAGGAACCGTACGCTTTTATCCTGACCAAATCTATTTGAGCCATCTGTCCTAATATTGAAATTAAGCACATACCTATCATCGTATGTGTAACTCAATGCACTATAAAAAGAAACAGTATTAGTATAAGTATCGGTAATTTTAGGATTATTTTCTACTGTTTTTTCTGCATACTTCAAATATGTAGAGGATTCGATAGAAGCAAATGTTTTGCCTCTAAATGGCATATAACCAAATCTCGTAAAATCAGTACCATTATAATGGGAAGATGTAAGCTCCTGCCCTATAACTCCAGAAATATTATGCTTTCCTAAAAATGTCTTATTAATCTCTAAGCTATTTCTTAGTGTATATCTAGTATTATTTACAGTATTCTTTTTTAATTCACCTCCTACAGGTATTATTGAATATTGATAAAATTCTTCAGGATTTACAGGTCTAACCTTGTACGGTAAAAGACGTTGAGTCGATATATAGTAAGATTTTTCATCAGCCCACTCTTCAGTATTAGTATCGTTGTTACTCATACTTGCCAACGAATTAAGTTTCAACCACTTTCTAATACTCCAATTAAGATACAGTGTTCCAGTGGTATTTCTACTCATTATTTCTCTGCCTGAATTTTCTAATTCATTTAATATATTGAAAGGAAGTTCAACGAAACGACTTTTTGATTTGGCATAATATTGTAGAGAACCGTCAGGAGCATAAGGAGTTATAGCCCTTGATGTTCTATGAGCATAATCTATCAATGATACTGAACTGTGAGGATATTTTGAATTATTTGAACCTGTACTTAATTTGAGACCGATTGACAGATTGTCCAATAATTTCACATCCACTTTCAACATTGCGGTAAGCCTTCTTACTTTCTCATAAGCAGACAATCCATTTTGCATAGTATGTCCCAATGAAAAATAGTAATTAGTCCTATTGCTTGCACCTGAAACTGAAACATCATTTTGAACAGTAGGAGCAGGACTAAATAATATCCCCATCCAATCTGTATTCAGATTTTTAAGGTCTCGTACTCCATTACGAAACTCATCATAACTGATTTCTTTGTTCCATAATTTGCTGAGCAGTCCCTCAAATGCCATACTTGTAGGAGCAACACCTTTAAATTCAAAACCTCTTCTCAACATTTCCTCAGACATTTCTATCCTTTCTTTGGAATTCATAAGATTTAGCATACCATAACTCGGTGCCTGCTGAAGCGTAAACGTACCGTTATATGTAACAGATGCTCTACCTTCCTTTCCTTTCTTGGTAGTTATCACTATAACACCATTAGCCGCTTTTACTCCGTATATAGCCGTTGCACTTACATCTTTTAGAATATCGATTCTCTCTATATCATTCGGATTAAGTCCTGATATAGCATTTCCAATAAAATTTATATTATCGATATTATTAAGTTCCTCTGTACTTACATTCACGGGTTCATCTAAGATTATCCCATCTACAACCCATACAGGCTCTCTATTTCCAGTTATTGATGAAGAGCCTCTAATCCTGATTTTAGGGGTTACTCCAGGAGTTGAACTCATATTCAATACAGACACTCCAGCCAACTGTCCTTGAAGCATACCATCAATTGAAGTAACAGACGGGATATTAATATCATCCATCTTTTTACTTATAATGGAACTTGAAAGTTTTCTCTTATCTATCTCCTGATAACCGGTAACAACAACTTCGTCGATAAGATTACTATCATAGGACATTATAGCTAATACCGCCTGGGAAGGATCCGTCACTTTAATTTCCATTGGTTCCATTCCGACAAATGAAAATGTCAATACAAATGGCGGTTTTTTCTTTGTTACCAAGACAAACTTACCATCTATATTAGATGTAGCCCATTCTTTGGAATCTTTCACAATAATTGAAGCCCCGGGGAGAGGGTCGCCTTTATCATCAGAGACAGTACCAGTTATCCTGTAATTGTCAGCCTGAGCATGGGAATTAAAACAAAGAATTGTAATTGCCATGAATAGTAAAGTTGTGAAAGCCTTAATTTTTTGTTCTTGTTTCACTGTTTTTGTAATTTAATTAATTAATGTTAAGTTCGTTAAAACCCTAAAGAGCAAATATAATTAATTAAAGACAAAAATTAAAATCAGGTGAAGACTTTTGATGCTCAGCTAATTATTAAAAATTTTAATCAAATAAGGGATTAATTAAATAATATATTATATTTGTAGACATTGTATATAAAAATATAAAACATTACACATATGATAACTACTGATTTTAATAAGCTTGCCCAAAAATATGAAAAAGAGTTAATGGACAGGGTACTTCCTTTCTGGTTGGAAAAATCTCAAGATAGACAATACGGTGGGTATTTCACTTGCCTCAACCGTGATGGAAGTATATTTGATACGGATAAATTTGTTTGGCTGCAAGGTAGGGAAATATGGATGTTTTCTATGTTATATAACAACTTGCGTAAGGATGAGGCGTGGCTTGCATGTGCAAAACAGGGTGCTGAATTTCTAAAGAAATATGGTCATGATGGTAATTATGACTTCTATTTTTCTCTCACACGAGAAGGAGCGCCAATAATACAACCTTACAATATTTTCTCAAATACTTTTGCATGTATGGCTTTTGCACAACTTGCAAAAGCAACTGGCAATGAGGAATATGCACATATTGCAGAAAAAACCTTCAATAGAATATTGGAAAGAAGGGATAATCCTAAGGGAAAGTGGGAAAAATCATACCCTGGGACAAGACCTATGAAAGGGTTTGCTCTTCCTATGATTATATGTAATATGGCACTTGAGGTAGAAAATATTGTTGAAGATAAGAAACTATTGGAGAGTACTATAAAAGAGTGTATTCATGAAGTTATAGATGTTTTCTACAAACCTGAAATAGGTGCTATGGTAGAAAATGTTTCCGCTATTGACGGAAGTATGATAGACTGCTTTGAAGGTAGAACAGTCAATCCTGGACATGATCTTGAGTCTCTTTGGTTTCTTGAAAATCTCGGTGTGCGTTTAGGAGATAAAGCTCTGATTCAAAAGGCTGTTGACATATCACTTTCTGTTATAGAATATGGTTGGGATAAGGAATATGGCGGTATTTTCTATTTTATGGATAGGAAAGGCTACCCTCAACAGCAACTTGAATGGGATCAGAAATTGTGGTGGGTTCACTTGGAAGCAACTATTGCTATGCTTAAAGGTTATGTCCTAACAGGCAATGAGAAATGTCTTGAATGGTTCCTCAAATTGGATGAGTATATGTGGAAACATTTCAGGGATGATGAGTATGCCGAATGGTATGGCTACCTTAACCGTAGAGGAGAGGTACTGCTACCTCTTAAGGGTGGTAAATGGAAAGGATGTTTCCACGTACCGAGAGGTTTATACCAAATTGGAGAAATGCTCAAAGGACTGAAGTAGCTAACTGGACATTCCTCATCAATTCGACTTAAATAGCTGAAATTCAGATTATTCATATTGCAAGCAGGTCACTTATATGACAGATACAAAGAATATTTTGAAATGAGATAATAAAAAAGCAGGGTTATTAAAACCCTGCTTTTTATTATTGTAGTTATTGTAAAGATTATTCTGCTTTTGGAGCCTCTTCCTGTGCAGCTGCTTCAGATTCAGCGGGTTCAGCATTTGCTGAAGTTGCTGACTTCTTAGAGCGGCTACGGCGAGTTGTCTTCTTTGCAGCAGACTTTGTCTCAGGCTTTGTTAGAGCAGCCTCATTAAAATCAACGAACTCTATAAGAGCCATTTCTGCTGCATCTCCTTGCCTAAAACCAAGGTGTAATATGCGAAGGTAACCACCTGGACGATCTGCAATTTTTGGTGCTATCGTACGGAAAAGTTCTGATACTGCATATTTATCTTTAAGATAACTGAAAACTATACGACGTGAATGTGTTGAATCATCCTTGGACTTTGATATGAGCGGTTCAACATACATACGAAGAGCTTTTGCCTTTGCAACTGTAGTTGTTATTCTCTTGTGCATAATAAGAGAAGATGCCATATTTGCAAGCAAAGCTTTACGATGTCCGCTCTTACGACCAAGATGATTTATTGCTTTATTGTGCCTCATAATTAAGCGTTGTTCTTTTTCTTAGGTTCAATATTATATTTTCTGACATCCATTCCAAATGAAAGTTTCATCTTCTCAATAAGGATATCTATTTCATTGAGAGATTTTCTTCCAAAGTTTCTGAACTTCATTAGCTCAGCCCTTGAATAAGAAACCAAATCAGCGAAAGTATCAATATCGGCAGCTTTCAAACAATTGAAAGCCCTTACAGAAAGTCCCATATCTGAGAGTTTTGTAAGTAGAAGATGTCTCATACGGAGTGACTCCTCATCCAATTCATTTGAATCAGTTTCTACTGCACTCTCCAATGTCATTTTATTGTCATCAGTAAAGAGTCTGAAATGATAGATAAGGATATTTGCTGCATATTGAAGAGCGAGATTAGGAGATAGTGAACCATCGGTTACAATCTCTAAATTAAGCTTTTCGTAGTCAGTCTTCTGTCCTACTCTTCGGTCATCTACCGTCCAATTTACCTTACGGATAGGAGTATAGATAGCATCAATAGGAATTGTACCTATAGGTGTATTCTCTTCTCTTTCCTCATCGGCAGGTACGAAACCACGACCTTTGGTAATATCGATGGTGATTTCGAGTTTAACAGAAGGTTCGAGTGAACATATATGCAGTTCAGGATTCAGCACCTTGAAAGAAGACAATCCTTTAGAGATATCCTCTGCAGTAAACTCATTTTTACCGCTTATTGTGATATTTGCCGTCTCTGAATCTACAGTATCAACCATTCTCTTGAATCTAACTTGTTTGAGATTCAAAATAATATCCTGCATTCCTTCGATAACTCCAGGTATAGTTGCAAATTCCTGATCTACACCTGAAATTTTAATCGAACTGATAGCAAACCCTTCCAGAGAAGATAATAGGACACGACGGAGAGCATTACCTATTGTTTGTCCATAACCCGGCTCAAGTGGCTCGAATTCGAAACGTCCAACGGTATCTGTTCCTTCTACCAATATCACCTTATCTGGTTTTTGAAATGTTAAGATTGCCATTTTATTTCTTTTTTGGTGTTAATTATTATTTAGAGTACAGGTCAACTATAAGTTGTTCATTAATAGTTTCCGGTATCTCAACCCTTGCAGGAATATTGAGAAGTTTTCCTTTGAGTTCTTTTGCATCAAACTCAAGCCAAGAATACTTCTTTGCAGAAGCTACACTATTTTGTATAACTTCAAGGCTCTTGGATCTCTCTCTCACTGCAACAATATCTCCACTCTTTACAAAAGCAGAAGGAATATTGCATACTTCACCGTTAAGGGTAATGTGACAGTGCAGAACAAGTTGTCTTGCAGCTGCTCTTGTAGGAGCTATACCCAAACGATAAACAATGTTATCAAGTCTTGATTCAAGCAGGATTATAAGGTTTTCACCTCTCTGACCAGACATACGTGTTGCCTTGTCGTATGTATTGCGGAACTGTCTTTCAAGTACGCCATACATATATTTTACTTTCTGCTTCTCTTTCAACTGATTGCCATATTCGGTAGTCTTCCTTGCACGCTTTCTTGCTGCACCATGCTGCCCCGGAGGATAATTTCTCTTTTCAAAATTCTTATCAGCTCCGAAAATAGGTTCACCAAATTTACGTGCAATTTTTGTACTTGGTCCGATATATCTTGCCATAGTAATTTATCTTTAAGTGAATAATTAAACTTTACGACGGCCTTTAGGTCTACATCCATTATGAGGCATAGGTGTAACATCGATAATCTCTGTTACTTCGATACCTGCATTATTTATAGTTCTGATTGCAGACTCACGTCCTGCACCAGGACCTTTAACATAAACCTTGACTTTGCGAAGACCTGCATCGAAAGCTGTCTTTGATGCGTCCTCTGCTGCCATCTGAGCTGCGTACGGAGTATTCTTTTTTGAACCTCTAAATCCGCATTTTCCTGCTGAAGACCAGCTGATTACCTGGCCTACATTGTTTGTGAGAGCAACAATAACGTTATTGAAAGTAGAAGAAACGTGAGCCTCGCCCACTGCTTCAACCTTAACGACTCTCTTTTTAGCTGTAGTTGTCTTTTTTGCCATAATTCATCTGGTTTTATTTGGTTGCCTTCTTCTTATTGGCAACTGTCTTCTTCTTACCTTTTCTAGTACGGGCATTGTTCTTTGTACTCTGACCACGTACAGGAAGACCGATACGATGACGGATGCCTCTATAGCAACCGATGTCCATAAGACGTTTAATGTTCATCTGGACAGAGGAACGGAGTTCACCTTCAATCTTATATTCGTTAGCGATTATAGTACGAATTTTTGAGATCTCGTCATCACTCCATTCATTGACCTTTTTATCAAAATCGATACCGCATTCTTCAAGAATTTTTCTTGCTGAAGAGCGGCCGATACCGAAGATATAGGTAAGTCCTATTTCTCCTCTTTTGTTGTTAGGTAAATCTACACCGGCTATTCTTGCCATAATTTATATTTACTTTATTTGTTTATACAAATGAATATTATCCCTGACGCATTTTAAACTTAGGATTCTTCTTACATATTACATAAAGGTGACCTTTACGTCTAACGATCTTACAATCCTCGCTGCGCTTTTTAATGGATGTCTTGACTTTCATATTGCAAAAAATTTTATTTGTATCTGAAGGATATTCTTCCCTTTGTTAAATCATAAGGTGACATTTCAACCTTAACCTTATCTCCGAGGAGAATGTGAATAAAATGCTGTCTCATCTTCCCGGAAATATGGGCAAGAATCACGTGTCCATTCTCTAACTCTACCTTGAACATAGCGTTTGGAAGAGTCTCCACAATTATTCCATCTAATTCTATTGCCTGTTGTTTTGACATTGAAATCTGCTCTTAAAATTTAATATTGCCATCCTTCTCGATATAATCAAAGGTCGACAGCTGTTCAGCCTTACCGTGACGGACAACAACCGTAAGCTCAAAATGTGCCGCATTCTTATGGTCGGCAGTACGAACCCCCCAGCCGTCTTTATCAAGGTACACACCCCTGGTTCCGGCATTTATCATAGGTTCAATACAAATAGTCATTCCTGAAACAAGTCTTGCTCCGTGTCCCTGACGACCATAATTAGGAACTCCTGGATTTTCATGCATATCCGTTCCTATACCATGCCCCTCAAGTTCACGTACAACCCCATAACCGAATGACTCGGCATACGACTGTACCGCGTGTCCTATGTCACCTGTTCTGGCTCCAGACACTGCCATCTCAATACCTTTGTAAAGTGAAGTCTTAGTAACTTGTAAGAGTTTACGGGTCTGTTCATCGATTTCCCCTACAGGAAAAGTATAAGCAGAGTCACCATTATAGCCCTTATATAATGTTCCCAAGTCGATAGATACTATATCTCCCTCCTTAAGTACATATTTTGACGGAAAACCGTGTACTACGACATCATTTACAGAAGCACATATAGATGCAGGGTAACCATCATAACCTAAGAAGTTAGGAACTGCACCGTGATCACGAATAAACGTATCTGCCAATTTATCCAACTCCAAAGTTGTGATACCAGGCTTAATAGCCCTACCAACCTCTGCGAGTGTTTTTGACACTATGAGTCCGTTCTCACGTAAAAGTTCAATTTCTTCTTCTGTTTTTGGTCTAACCATCTTCCTTTAAATTATCAAATATTACATACCTGAGCGACCACTAAGACGACCCGTTTTCATAAGACCATCATAATGACGCATCAGCAAATAACTTTCAATCTGTTGAAGTGTATCCAAAACAACACCTACAAGAATCAACAGTGAAGTACCACCAAAGAAACTTGCAAACTGGTTGTTAATGCCGAAAATCATTGCGATAGCCGGCAAAATAGATATTATTGCCAAGAAAATAGAACCTGGCAGAGTAACTTTTGACATAATTGAATCTAAGTACTCTACAGTCTTTTTCCCAGGCTTAACTCCAGGTATAAAACCTCCGTTTCTCTTCATATCTTCTGCCATCATCGTAGGATTTATAGTAACGGCTGTATAGAAGTATGTGAAGATAATAACGAGTATTCCAAAAATTAAGTTATACCAAAAACCGGTATAATTTCCCAAAGTAGCTGCTAAGCCTCTTGTTGCATTCCATCTTGAGAACAAAATAGGGAAAAGCATAAGAGCCTGTGCAAAAATTATAGGCATAACTCCTGCAGCATTTATCTTAAGCGGAATGTACTGACGTACACCACCATACTGCTTATTACCTATAACTCGCTTTGCATACTGAACAGGTACTCTTCTTACGCCCTGAACAAGAGCTATTGCGGCAACGAATACCAAGAAGAGAACAATAAACTCAATTATAAGGAAAAGAATACTTCCGTTATTGGCTTGCATCTTTTCTCCTACTTCTGCAGCAAGTGCAAAAGGTAATCTGGCAACAATACCAATCATAATTAAGAGAGATATACCGTTACCGATACCTCTATCTGTTATCCTTTCGCCAAGCCACATTACGAACATTGAACCTGCCATCAATATAATTGTAGAAACAATATTGAATGTGAAGTTACTCCAGCCTAATTGAGTTACAGCAATAAATGCCTGTCCTGGTATCTGATTGTATACCTGCGCCAAATATGCAGGACACTGTATAGCCAAAATAGCTATAGTCAGATAACGTGTAAGCTGATTCATCTTCCTACGACCACTCTCACCTTCCATCTGAAGTTTCCTGAAATAAGGAACAAACATACCGAGAAGTTGAATCACGATGGATGCCGAGATATATGGCATCACACCCAATGCAAAGATTGAAGCGTTACCAAAAGCACCACCGGAGAACATATTAAGAAGTCCTACAAGGCCTTCGTTAGTGCTGTTCTTCAGATTTGCAAGAAGTGTTGCATCAATACCAGGAAGTACGATGAAACACCCTATTCGATAAACGAGTATCAAGAGGAAGGTATAAACCAACCTCTTGCGTAACTCTTCAATCTTGAAGATGTTTTTGATTGTCTCAATAAATTTCTTCATTTCTATTCTGCTATTGCCTTTCCTCCGACAGCCTCAATTTTTTCTTTAGCTGACTTTGAGAAAGCGTTTGCGGTTACTTCTAATTTAGCTTTGAGTTCACCGTTCCCAAGAACTTTGATAGGATTATTTCCAGAAACTATACGACTTTCTACTAAAACTTGAGCATTAATTACTGAAATACCAAGTTTTTCTGAAAGTTGCTGAAGTGTGGAAACATTTACAGGAGAGAACTCAACTCTTGATCTATTGTTGAAACCGAACTTAGGCAATCTTCTCTGGATTGGCATCTGTCCGCCTTCAAAACCAAGTTTATGAGAATAACCGGCACGAGCTTGCGCTCCCTTAGTACCACGAGTTGCAGTACCACCTTTACCAGAACCCTGTCCACGACCTAATCTCTTAACGTTCTTTTTAGTAGAACCTTTAGCGGGTTTTAGATTATGCAAATTCATCTTTAAATCCTCCTTAAATTTCTTCAACCACTACAAGGTGATTAACCTTTGTAATCATACCTGCTATTACAGGATTATTTTCAACTACAACAGTCTGATGAAGTCTATGAAGTCCCAAAGACTGCAAATTTGCAATCTGCCTTTTTGTAGCTCCATTCTTGCTCACCACCTGTGTAACCTTTACCTGTGGATATTTTGTATCTGCCATATCTTCTTCTCCTATCCGTTAAAAACTCTACTCATAGGGATACCGCGTATACCTGCAACGGTATATGCATCACGCATTTCTGTAAGAGCAGCGACAGTTGCCTTAACAAGGTTGTGAGGGTTTGATGAACCTTTAGACTTTGCAAGTACATTCTGAACTCCTACTGAATCAAACACAGCACGCATTGCACCACCTGCCTTTACTCCTGTTCCTGGAGCCGCTGGTTTCATAAATACCTTAGCACCACCAAAACTTGACTCCTGCTCGTGAGGAATTGTTTTATTGATGATAGGAATTTTTACCAGATTCTTCTTGGCATCTTCAATTCCTTTCTGTATTGCAGCTGTTACTTCGTTTGCCTTTCCAAGACCATAACCTACAACACCATTTTCGTCTCCTACAACCACGATGGCTGCAAAGCGGAAATGACGACCACCCTTTGTTACTTTTGTAACTCTCTGAATGGATACCAATCTGTCTTTTAATTCAAGATCAGATGTCTTTACTCTTTTTACATTTGTATTTGCCATAGTCCTGATTAGAAAATTAGACCGCCTTCACGGGCAGCATCAGCCAAACTTTTAACTCTTCCATGATAAAGGTATCCTCCTCTGTCGAATGAAACCTGAGAAATACCCTTCTCTATAGCACGTCCTGCAATTGATTTACCAACTATTGCAGCAACTTCAATTCCGGATTTACCCTTGCACTCTGCAGCAAGTACTTTATCATTTGATGCAGCAGCCACCAGAGTAATCCCCTTTTCATCATCTACAACTTGTACATAAATTTGTTTGTTGCTTCTGAAAACGACCATTCTTGGTCTTTCAGCAGTACCATTCACATGTTTACGTATACGGTAGTGAATCCTTCTTCTTCTCTCTATTTTATTAATAGCCATAATTGATTCCTCCTAATTATTTAGCTGAAGCAGTTTTTCCAGCCTTACGACGAAGTTGTTCACCGGCAAATCTGATACCCTTACCCTTATATGGTTCAGGCTTACGAAGAGAACGTATCTTAGCCGCCACCTGACCTATTAGTTGCTTATCAGCACTCTTTAGTATAAGAATAGGATTTTCTCCTTTCTTTACCTGAGGAGCTTCTGCAGTTATTTCTTTAGGAAGCATGAACTGAATTTCATGAGAAAATCCCAAAGAAAATACCAGTAATTGTCCTTTTACTTCAACACGGTAACCGACACCAACCAGCACCTGTTTGATTTCAAATCCCTGACTTACTCCTACAACCATATTGTGTACTAATGCACGATAAAGACCATGCATTGAACGGTGTTCAGGATCATCAGATGGACGGGTGAATTTTATTTCTTTATCCTCTATAGTAACTGTAATATCAGGATTAACTTTCTGAGTCAGTTCCCCAAGAGGACCTTTAACCTTAACAACGTTGTCAGCAAGCAACTCTGCACTTACTTTTTCCGGAAGGCTTACAGGTAATTTACCAATTCTTGACATTATCAGATGGTTTTAAATTAATAAACATAACATATAACCTCACCACCGACATTCAGCTCTTTTGCTTCCTTATCTGTGATGACACCCTTTGAAGTTGTGAGAATTGCAATACCCAGTCCATTAAGAACTCTTGGCATATTCTCTACATCAGCATACTTTCTTAGACCTGGCTTAGAAATCCTTTCAATTTTCTTTATAGCAGCCATTTTGGTCTGTGGGTGATATTTCAACGCTAATTTAAGCGTGTTAAAAGGTTGACCTTCTACAAGTTTGTAACTAAGTATGTATCCCTTTTCAAAAAGGATTTTAGTTATAGCTACTTTAAGTTTTGAAGAAGGAATCTCAACAATCTTATTACCTGCAAGGTATGCATTACGAATCCTTGTTAGATAATCTGCAATTGGATCAGTCATTTCTTTCGTTTTTAAAGATTTCCGGCGTAACTAAAACGCCCGATATCCGATTGTTAATAAAAAAATATATGTAGATTACACACTACGTCTGAACTACCAGCTCGCTTTCTTTACACCTGGAATAAGACCATTGCTCGCCATCTCACGGAATTGGATACGGCTAAGTCCAAAAGCACGCATATAACCCTTTGGACGACCGGTGAGAGAGCAACGGTTGTGAAGACGTACCGAAGAAGAGTTTTTAGGTAACTTATCCAAAGCAACCCAATCTCCGGCCTCTTTCAAAGCTTTTCTTTTCTCGGCGTATTTTTCAACTAATCTTGCACGCTTCACTTCGCGAGCTTTCATTGATTCTTTTGCCATCTTATTCTTTTTTAGTTATTATGTTTCTTGAAAGGCAGACCGAAAGCCTTAAGAAGGGCATAAGCCTCTTCGTCGGTTTTGGCTGTTGTTACAAATGAAATCTCCATTCCGTGAATTCTTGGGTTCTTATCCATATCAATTTCAGGGAAAATTATCTGCTCTTTAACACCAAGAGTATAATTACCCCTACCATCGAACTTCTCTGAAATTCCATTGAAGTCACGAATACGAGGAATAGAAACTTTAATTAATCTTTCTAAAAACTCATACATTCTGAAATCACGAAGGGTAACCTTAACTCCGATAGGCATACCTTTACGAAGTTTAAAGTTTGAAATATCCTTCTTAGATGATGTAACTATAGCTTTTTGACCAACTATGGTAGAAAGTTCTGCTGCTGCTTCCTCAACAAGTTTCTTATCTGCTACAGCCTCACCAACACCTTCGTTGATTGAAATCTTAACAAGCTTAGGAACTTGCATAACTGTAGTATAAGAGAACTGTTTCATAAGAGCTGGAACAATCTCCTCTTTGTATACCTTCTTGAGAGAAGGAATATATCCTGCAGGTACCTCAACTGTCTGAACAGGAACATTATTTGTCTTCTTTGCCATAACTATTTAACCTCCTCTCCGGATTTTTTAGCATAACGGACTTTCTTTCCATCAACCATCTTATATCCTACTCTTGTAGGAGCTGGTTTATTTGCAGGAGCTGCAGGATCTACTAACTGTACGTTAGAAACATGAATACCAGCTTCCTGTTTGATTATGCCGCCCTGTGGTTGTTTTGCATTAGGTTTGGTATGTTTGCTTACTACATTAATACCTTCAACAACAACACGGTCCTTGCTTTTAATTACTTCCAGGATTTTACCTGTCTTTCCCTTATCGTTACCCGCATTGACATACACGGTATCGCCTTTCTTTATACGTAACTTTTTCATACTACTGATTATTAAAGGACCTCAGGTGCCAATGAAACAATTTTCATATAATGCTCACGCAACTCTCTTGCAACAGGTCCGAAAATACGGGTACCACGAAGTTCGCCAGCATTGTTCAAAAGCACACATGCATTATCATCAAAACGTATATATGAGCCATCCGGTCTACGGATCTCTTTCTTTGTACGAACTATTACAGCTTTAGATACTGTACCTTTCTTAGCATCTCCTCCTGAGACTGCACTTTTAACTGCAACGACTATTTTATCGCCTACAGTAGCATAACGATGGCGGGTTCCTCCAAGCACACGGACACAGAGGACTTCCTTTGCACCGCTGTTGTCTGCCACCAGTAATCTTGATTCTTGCTGTATCATCGCTATTTAACTTTTTCTACTATTTCAACTAATCTCCACCTCTTGGTCTTGCTTAGAGGACGGGTCTCCATAAGGCGAACCTTATCGCCTTCGCTGCACTCATTCTTTTCATCCTGAGCAACGAACTTGGTTGTTTTCTTAACGAACTTCCCGTATATCGGGTGCTTCTCTCTGGCCTCGACTGCAACAATAATAGTCTTGTCCATTTTGTTGCTAACTACGATACCTACTCTTTCTTTACGAAGATTTCTTTCCATAGAGTCCTAATATTTAGTTCTGTTCTTTTTCTTTCTGTGCGAGAACGGTAATCATACGAGCGATATCCTTTCTCTTTTTCTTAAACACTGATGTGTCTTCCAATGGAGAGACAGCATGATTTATAATCATCTCGTTTAACTCTGCCTTTTCCACTCCTATACGGTCTTTAAGATCCGCAATGGACATTTCACGTACTTCAGTTATTTTCATGACTTTTCTCCATTTAATTATTCAACATAATCTCTGCGGACAATAAATTTCGTAGCTACTGGAAGTTTTGTAGCCGCAAGACGCATAGCTTCTTTAGCTATATCAAGAGACACTCCCTCTGCTTCGAACAATATACGCCCTGGTGTAATAGGACATACAAAACCCTGAGGATCACCCTTACCTTTACCCATACGAGTATCGAGAGGTTTCTTTGTAAAAGGCTTAGCAGGGAAGACCCTTATCCAAATCTGTCCCTCACGATTCATCTTACGTGATATAGCCTGACGTGCAGCCTCTATCTGCTGTGCTGTAAGCCAACAATTTTCCAGGGTCTTAAGACCGAAAGAACCGAAAGCGAGCTGATGTCCTCTTTGGGAATTGCCCTTCATCACACCTTTCTGTTCCCTTCTGAATTTGGTTTTCTTCGGTTGTAACATTGCTGTATTACTTTTAAAAATATTCGCAAAATCCTAAAATCCTATAAATCAATAACTTAAATAAAATTAGGCGGATTTTAGGACTGCAAAGATAGTAAAAATATATTAAAAGCAAATACTTTTTCAAAAAAAATTCAATATTTATAACACTAAAATTTAATAGTTATTTTATTATAAATCAAAACAATATGAATATAGATGAAAAATATTTATCTAACTTTTCGACACGATAAATTAGAAACGATTCCTTTTAATTCGGCACGGAGATTGTGAATAAACTACCCGTGATGAAATTTAAGCTAAAAATAGCAGTTGCCATCGTTTCGCTTTTGGGTATGGTATCATTGTGTGCGGCATCTGGAATATGTAAAGATGAAGTAAAAAGTATTCCGATACGTCATACAGAGAATTTTTTGGGTTATAAGGCGGTAAATGGGGATACCATATATTTATCAACAATAAGACCAGCATACTCGTACGCATTCAAGCGAGGTAAAAATTGGAGAAAATATTATAAACTGGTATATAATTTTGCCAAGGTTTATCCATATTCAACCCTTGCTCTCAAACTTGTAAAGGCGACAGATAGTACTTTCCAAGCTAACAAAATGAGCAGAAGACAAAAAGAACGGTATGTGAATAAATTACAAAGAAAAATCCTTGTTTCTTATACTTCTACAGCAAGACATATGACAATAAGTCAGGGGCAATTACTTATGAAGTTAATAGACAGAGAAGTTGGGAAATCTTCTTATGAGTTGATTAAACTATATAAAAATGGACTTGCAGCTGGTTTTTGGCAAGGACTTGCAAAATTTTTCGGAACAGATATGAAAAAACATTATGACCCGACAGGAGAAGATAAGGATACTGAAGAGCTCATTCAAAAGTGGAAAAGTGGAGAATTTCCATATTTATATTATTCCATATTCGGAAAATACCCAATCATTCCTGAGGTCCCTGAAAATCTTAAGTAGCAATCTCCTTCAATCCAGTCTTTCATTATAATAAATCTTGCCCCTGTAGGAAGTTTCAGATCTACTTTTGTATGATAATGCCCAAATATAAAGTAATCGATGTGTCTCTCACGAGACTTTTCTATTGCATACTTGTATAGTGGCTCTTCTTCGTTTTTGAAGGTATATGGGATATTTTTAGCCAAACGGCTTTTTTTAGACCAACCTTTACCCAATCTGAATGCTAACCATGGATGCAAGAAACTGAATAGTACTTGAAAAATTTTATTATGAAAAATCCAACGCATTAATTTGTACATCGTCATTCCCTTTCCAAGTCCATCTCCATGTCCAAGGAAAAATGTTTTACCAGATATTTCCACTATATAAGGTTGCTCTAAAACCTTGATACCCATATCTGAAAAATAGTTATAACACCAAATATCATGATTCCCTGGGAAAAAGAATACATTTACTCCAGCATCCATCAAATCCATTAATGCTACAAATATTCTTACATAACCTTTTGGGACAACATCGTGGTATTCATACCAAAAGTCCCATATATCTCCAAGCATATATAGGGCCTCTGTTTTATCTTTCGGTATGGATTGCAGAAATTTGAGAAAACGTGTTTCTCTACCTTGCATATCACCTAAATCCAAGCCGAGGTGGACATCTGATACAAAGTATGTGAATACACGTTCCGACATGCTATGAAAGAATCAAGATGGCTAATGATACAACAAGACAGTAGAGGGCAAACCACGTCAAACGGGCTTTTTTTACTATGGCAATCATTGCCTTACATGCAAACAAACCTGAAATAAATGAGGCAATAAAACCAAGTAGCAAGACCACAAAACCTACTCCGGGAGCAGAAGTTTCAGGAGAAGACATACCTTTTATAAGATCGAGCATTTGTTCTCCTACTATTGGAGCAAGGACCATAAGGAATGAAAACTGCGCCATGACCTCTCTGCGTACGCCACACAGAATTCCAGTCGCTATTGTGGTGCCAGAACGCGAAAGTCCTGGTGCAACAGCAAATGCCTGACCTATACCAACTACAAATGCCTGCCAATAGGATATTCCACCACGTGGTGATATAGCAGATTTGTTTTGATCCTTTATCTTTAGTTTAAAATTATCTGAAAAGAACAGAAGTACGGCTGTAACAATCAAATATACAGCAACGGTAAAAAGCCCTCCATCAAAAAGAGCCTCAACCTTATCCTTAAAGAAAAAACCAACTATTGCAACAGGTATCATGGAAACGACTAGTTTCAATATATAGTCTGTTTCTTCATTCATCTTAAACTTAAAAATACCTTTTAGTAAGTTCCATATTTCTTTGCGGAATACAACTATTGTACTTAGGACAGTTGCAAAGTGGACTGTTATAGTAAAGTCAAGGAAACCTTCACCATCAACTCCAAGAATTTCCTTAAAAATCATAAGGTGTCCGCTACTGCTTACTGGTAAAAATTCAGTAAGACCTTGCACAATTCCTAATAATAAAGCCTGCCACCAGTCCATTACTGTTTTGTTTTAAATATTCCCATTATTGCGACAATCTCAATGATAATTCCACATATTATTACTATAGGTGCTGCCACTAAGCGACGAAAATCAAAGATTGCATAACTAAAAACCTTAGGGTTTTCACTTCCCCCTCCAGCCATAAGAATATAACCTGCTACCATTACTATAAGGCCAATAAGCAGAAACTTCAGCCCTTTTGAGGTTATAGGCATTTTAACATTATTTTCACTCATATCAATTAATAATACAAATCATCCTTTCCAAGGGAAACTAATTTATTGACAACAAAATAAGTACTCAAAATACATATCAATACTCCACAGACAAAGACTATTCCTATCACAGAGAGCAGCAGATCTAATCTGAAAATGCTGAATAGCTGAACAAACTCAGCCCTTATAAAATATAACCCCCCTATGAGCATTAGTATTGCAATAAAAGCAGAAAAAATACCTAAGAAAACAGATTGAACCAAAAAAGGAGTACGAATAAAAGCCCTTGTCGCCCCTACCAATTTCATTGTATGTATATTAAATCGCTTGTCGTATATACTAAGCCGTATTACACTATTTATAAGAACAAATGAAATAAATAGAAGTAAAACTATGAATATACCTATGAAAAGCGAAATCTTTCTTAGATTAGCATTTAAACTATCTACCAGAGATTTTTGATAAGACACCTCATCAACTTCTGGATTTTTGTATAGTATAGTTGAGATGACTTTTAAACTATCCTCTGACACATATCCGGCTTTCAGTGTAAGGTCTAAAGAAATAGGAATCGGGGAAGTCTTAAATACCTTAAGAAAATCATCACCGAGCATCTTTGACATTTCCTTTTCACCCTGCTCCTTAGATATAAACTCAACGCCCTTGACAAATGGCAACTTCCCGACCTTTTCGCCAAAAGAAAGTGCCTTATTTTCAGAGACTTCCGATTTCATGATTACAGAGACTTTCATATTCTCCTTAAAGTAGTCGGATACGCTTTTTGTATTTACCAATAAAAGACCTGCAACCCCGACTAAAAACAACACAAGACTAATGCTTATCACGGAAGACAAATAAGCATTAGCAAGTCTTTTTCTTATAAGTGTATTTTTACCCTTGGACATACTCTTCCAAATTGTCTTCAAATATAGTGATTTATAGAAATATGAAAAAAAATTCTTACCTTTGTACAAATTGAGTTATGATAAAATCATATGGAAGAATCTTTAAAAAGAATACTGTTTGTCAATTCAGAGATATTTCCATATCTGCCTGAGACTAAAGTTTCAAATATCGGAAGATACCTTCCCCAAGGTATACAGGAAAGGAAAAAAGAGATACGTTCATTTATGCCCAGGTATGGATGCATTAATGAAAGGAAGAATCAACTTCACGAGGTTATTCGCCTTTCTGGGATGAATATACCTATCAATGATGTAGATAGACCATTAATAATCAAAGTGGCTTCTATTTCAGCCGCCCGCATTCAAGTTTATTTCATAGACAATGATGATTACTTCAAGAGAAAACAAGTTTCAAGAGGTAAGGATGGTAAATTCTTTGAAGATAACGCAGAAAGGGCAATTTTCTTCGCAAGAGGTATTTTGGAAACTGTGAAAAAACTCCGTTGGGCTCCGAATATTATTCATTGCCAAGGATGGATTTCACACCTCCTCCCATTGTATTTTAAGAAAATCTATAAAGACGATCCTATATTTTCAGATAGTAAAATTGTGCTATCTCTATATGACGAGGATACATTAAACGAGAAGTTTTCGGATAAATTCGGAGAACTTATCTCCTTTGGAAACATTAGTTCGGATGATATTCCTTTTATTGTAAAATCACCTGATGGCATAAATCTTGCCAAGACAGCAGCACAGTACTCTGATGCTATTATTGAAGGTACAGATAAAATTGCTCCCGAACTTCAAGAGTACTGCGAGAGTTTATCTCTCCCTACCCTTAAATATAATGGAAAGTCTTTGGAGGACGACTCCTACATAGATGAGTACAATGATTTTTATGATCAATTATAAGTAATGAAACTGAGGATTTTATGCAGAACAGGCTGCATGTCTTTAATAGCAGCGATGTTCTGCCTTCCTTCCTGCATTAACATAGATAATAATCTTGGCCGTAATTATTTGGAAAATGGCCAAAAGTACGATATTCACTCTGAACAATTCGATGTAGATGATATCGAACTGTTATCTCCTGATAGTTTGTCCGCCTACAGCACATATAAGTTCACTTTTGGTGCTATAAGAGATGAGGTATATGGTCTATCAGAAAGATCTTGTGCTTTCACACTTGTACCAATGAATGATACACTTGATTTCGGAAAAGTCGGAACAAGGAAATTCAAAAGTTTCAAATTTTATGCTGTCCCTGACACAATTTCTTGCTCTGAGCCTTCTCAAGCAGATATTTTACAAAATATTAATGTGTATGAACTTCAGAAAGGCATAAATTTCAAAGCTGCTTATCCTAAAGTAAAAATAGGCAAAACAAGAATAACTGACGGAATTCCAGTTTATAATGGTAAAGGAGCATTAGTGTTTGATTTCAGCAAAGAGTTCGGCGAAAAGTATATGAGTATCTGCCAATCAGATCTCGATACAATTTCAAATTACACAAAACGATTTCCTGGAATCTATATATCTTCAGATGATCCTATCGGTAACGGAGGTAGAATCAATATGTTCAGACTACCTATAGATAAATTTGATAATAAACTTAACGGTAGTTATGCCCTTTTATCATTCAGTGCAGAATATGAAAAAAGAGGAATCGTTGATACGTCATTTGTTTTCTATTTTGGACCTGTGCAGTTTTATAGAAAAATTGCAAAAAGTGAACTCACTGACGCAATGAAGCAGGTACAAGTAGCACTGAATATGGACTCGCACGACAATGTACCATTTGACAAAAAAGCAGGTGAGAACATCTATTTTGAAGGAGGAAGAGGAGTAAAACCTGTAATTAAAGCAAATAAGCTGAAGAAAGCAGTTATTAAAGAACTATCCAAATATGGAGACCCCCAGAAAATTATAATAAGTAAAGCAAGTCTAATACTGCCTTTTGAGTTCCCTAAGGATTATCGGGAGATGGATTTATATCCGACTAAACTCAGTCCTACATGCCGTATTATCTCTGATAAGAAAATTAAATTTGCTGGCATATCAGATTCAAGTATAAGTGATGAAAATCAAGGAGATATAAATAGATCACTTTGTCAATATGCTCCAGATTTCACGCATCATCTTGAAGAATTGCTAAAATTGAGAGATGACAGCAAAATAGATAATTATGATATTTGGCTTCTTGCAATGGCAAAAGAGACTGTCGCTTACCACAATCCTCAAAGGAGTGAAATGTCTGATTATGAAAGGAATATGCTTTATAATTCCTATTATGGCGGGATGTATGACGGATACGGTTATGGAGGCTATGGTGGATACGGAGGGTACGGCGGTTATGGTGGATACGGTGGATATGGTGGATATTACAATAACTACTATAACTACTTATATTTGCAACAACTTAGAGAAGCTCGAGCAAAAGAAAATGCACAGAAAACTAAGCGCATAGAACTTATGGATCCTAATAGATTTTATAGAGCTATTCTCTGTGGTCCTCAACATCCAGGAAAAAGAAAACCTAAGTTGAAAGTTATTTTTGCTATACCTACAAAGGATAGATAGTAGAAAGTTATACAACATAAAAAAGGGAGGATTATAAAATCCTCCCTTTTTTTAATATTTAGAATATTATTTGTTCGCAATTCTTTCCTCAATATATTTGATGGCATCAGCTACTGTTGAAATACCACCGGCATCTTCATCAGGAATTCTAACATCAAATACTCTTTCAAATTCCATTAGAAGTTCTACGGTATCGAGAGAATCAGCGCCAAGGTCATTTGTGAAACTTGCAGACTCAGTAACTTCTGATGCTTCTGCACCTAACTTATCAACAATGATATTCTTAACCTTTTGTACTACTTCTTCGTGTGACATAATCTAATAATTTAAGTTTAAATTTCTTCAATACACTTATTTAGAAAGTATAGTGGTATCCACAACAGTTGAATACAGAGTGCAAAGTAAAGAAAAAAAACTCGGAAATAAAAGATTTTAGACATAAAACTCTGGTAAATAGCCCAATTCATTTTAGGAACTACACTAACAACAGCGATGTTTTATATTAGGCTGCCCCTCATCAGACACTGGCTTACTAAGTTTAAGCCATATTCTAAGCCCATTCAGAGAGTTGAGGAAATAGAAAACATATTTTATAAGCATTACAACTGTATAATTGCCTGAGTCGGGACTTATAATTCTGTTTGTCCATAATAATATGGAGAAAATGTTTACTATGTTCCATATATACCATTGTTCCATATAAGCCGTTGACATAAGAATCTGACCTATAATATTCAGCATCACTACTGATGAGTCAAGCAGAATTTTCTGATTATCAATATATGAAATCGCACCTGCCTGTAACTGTTTATAGTCTATGTAGTATAGAACCGCATAACATAGAGCGGTACCACATACAAAACCGGCTGATATATAGAACCATTGTTTTAAGGAAAGTCGGCGGGCCTTTACCTTAGCTGTTTCCTTTTCTCCCTGTTCATTAATTTCTGCCTTTATCCCTGCCCCTCTTCTTTGCCATTGCCACCAACCTATAAATTGCATAGGTAGAAAATAGAAAGCATGCAAAGCAAATGTTCCAATTATTCCACTTTCAAAATAGACAATAGAACAACATACTACATCAAGCAGACCGAAAAGGAAAGTCCAGATATTACCATTAGCAGATAAAACGGTATTTACCACCCCCATTATAGCCCCAATTCCTGCTATAAACTGTATTATTAAATGCTCTTTAGTATCTTTTAAACCCAAAAGAGTATTTACTGCGACTACCGATATCATACCTACAAGCAGGAAGATACTGAAATACAGATTTAATTTCTTCTCGTTCAATTTCATGTCTACATATTATTTTTTAGATATTCTAATATTTTCATGGCGAGTTCAGGTTTTCCAAGGAAGGAAGCTAAATCATCCTTTGATGTTTCAGCTATCTTCTTAACGCTTCCGTAATGAAGCAATAGTCTCTCTTCTGTCTTTGGTCCGATTCCTTTTATTTCACTCAATATAGATTCTGTTTGGGCTTTAGACCTAAGGCTACGATGAAAAGTGATACCAAAACGGTGCGCCTCATCCCTTATATGTTGTAATAATTTGAGTACTTGAGAGTTCCTATCTATGAAAAGTGGGTATGGATCACCCACTCTGATTACTTCCTCCAAACGTTTAGCTAAACCGATTACTGTAAGTTTATCAGTCAGTCCGAGTTCAGCGAGAGCCTGATAGGCAAAAGATAATTGTCCACTTCCCCCATCTATTACTACTAACTGAGGCAAATCTTCTGGATTTTCATTGAGCATTCTCGAATAACGTCGATTAACAATTTCTTTCATTGACGCATAATCGTTTGCTCCGATAACTGTTTTAATTTTAAATTTTCTATAATCACGCTTTGCAGGAACTCCATTTCTGAATACTACGCATGATGCCACTGGGTTTGTCCCTTGAATATTGGAATTATCAAAACATTCCATATGGACAGGTAGGTCTTTCATTCCTATTGTATCCCGTAGTTCTTCTAAAACCTTACGCCTGAATTGTTCTGGGTTATTACTTTCTCGCAGCTTCATAGAATTAAACTTCATTTCTTTTGCATTCTTTGCACTTAATTCCAATAAAGCGAGTTTATCACCTTTAAAAGGAACCTTAAATTCCACTCCTTCTATTTCTACATCAGGGAGAAAAGGTACAATGACTTCAGATGAAAGTTTTCCAAATTTCGATTCTATCTCTGCAATGAAAGTACTCAATATACCTGCCTCATTCTCTTCTATATTCATTTTAAATCCGAGATTGAGGGACTGTACAATAGCACCGCCTTTTATCCTCAAAAAATTTCCAAATGCCTCATTTTCATCATAGATCAATGAGAAAACATCTATGTCACCTATGGAATTATTTACTATAATTGATTTACTGTAATGCTGTTGAATGGCATCCATTCTACTTTTATAAACAGCAGCTCGTTCAAAATCCAAACACGCTGCTGCCTCCTCCATTAGAGTTTTATAGTGTAATTCCATTTCTCTCCCACCTCCTTTGAGCATATTTGCAATCTCCTCTATATAACTGGAATATTCTTTATTAGATATTTCTCCAACACAACATCCGTTACATCTTCCTATGTGTAATTTAAGACATGGTCTAAACTTGTGTTTTAGCACTGCTTCTGACGTTATCTTTAATTTACACGTCCTCAGAGGATATAATTGAGCAAATAAATCCAGCAGGTTTCTTGCATGTATAACAGAAGTATAGGGACCGAAATATCTTGAACCGTTTTTAACAATTCTACGAGTAAGCAAGACACGAGGAAATTCTTCAGCAGTTATACATATCCAAGGATAGGTTTTGGAATCTTTAAGAAGAATATTATACTTTGGTTTATATTCTTTTATAAGATTATTTTCCAATAGTAGAGCATCCGCTTCAGAAGTGACTACAGAATAACTCGCATCTGATATTTTAGATACTAAAATTCTTGTCTTTCTATTCAGTCTTTCGGGCTCAACAAAGTATTGTGCTACTCTCTTGTGCAAATCTTTTGCTTTCCCCACATAAATGACAGTGCCTTCAGAATCATAATACCTGTAAACACCTGGTTCATGTGGGAAAAGTTTAATTTTATCTCTTACGTTCATACAGAGAGAAAGCAGGGATATATAATTACTTCTTTATATATTTTGCTACTTCTTTTTCGATATTTTCACCTCTTAAATCTCTTTTTAAAATGATTCCATCAGGCGAAAAAAGCATTATTTGAGGAATACCATTTATCCCATATAGTTCTGTAGGTATTTTCTGTGCATTGAGGATTAAAGACCAAGTAATTCCTTCTTTTTCAGCAGCTTTAAGGGTATCTTCCGGCTTATCCCATACAGCAACTCCTAATACATCGAAATTCTTTCCTGCATATTTTTCATAAACCTTCTTTATATTAGGGATTTCAGCACGGCAAGGACCACACCATGATGCCCAAAAATCTACAAGTACATATTTTCCATGACCTATATAATCTGAAAATTTAGTGGTCTTTTCTTCTGTTTCCTTAATAGTAAAATCTTTAAACATTTTACCTTCAGAAGTTGCTGCCATAGCTGCAATGTTATTGGCTATTTTTTTAATAATCGATGTATTTTTAGCCTCTTCACTCAACTTTCCAATTAATTCAAGTACCTCATTCTTATCCTCTATAAGACTTGTAAGAATCGTTGTCGAGTAAACTCCTATATAGTTATCTTTATTTTCATCCAAAAACTTTTTATAGTAATCTTTATAAGAGGCTTTTAAGGAATCACCAAGAACAGATATTTTATTACGGATTTCACTTTTCTTGAGTGTTGAGTCCGACATAATTTTGTTGATATTATCTGTATATTTCTCCATCAACTTATTATCTCCCTCAAATATTGATTTTAACTTTGCATTAAGAGTATTTGGGGCAGATATTACTTCAGGGTTTTCTGAAGTGTAATCAATCGAAATTTTAGACCCATCAAGTATAAATTCTTTTGCTGGAATACCTTCTGCATATAAATATCCTGATGCAAGATTATTTACAGGAAGAGTGAGTGTCAATGTGGTATCTGTTATATTAAGTGTGGAGTCTATATTCATGTCACTTACTATAAGTTTTACCGGTGACTTAAAACCGTTTTTGAATTTAGCGGTTATTATAGTATTTTTTGAACCACACCCCGCAAGTGTAAGAATGGCAAATGCCAGTAGTGCTAACTTTTTCATATCTATTTGATTAATAATGTATAAAAATACCTGTTCTATTAAAGAACAGGTATCAAATATAGGTAAAATTAATATAATTACAATTTTACTCTGCCTTAGTTTCAGCAGAAGATGCATTGTTTCTGCGTCCTCCTCTACGTCCGCCACGTGAGTTTGCTCTGTCGTTACGACCTGGGCGTTGACCACCTTGAGGACGTGCTGAAGCTACAGAAAGACCAGCGTTAGGAGAAAGATCTTTTTTACCGTAGACTTCACCGTTGCAAATCCATACTTTAATGCCGAGTGCTCCTACTTTTGTATTAGCTACAGAAAGAGCGTAATCTATATCTGCACGGAATGTATGCAAAGGTGTTCTACCCTCTTTAAACATTTCGCTTCTTGCCATTTCTGCACCGCCTACACGACCGCTAATCTGAATTTTAATTCCCTCAGCACCTACTCTCATAGCAGTAGCAATCGCCATCTTAATAGCACGTCTGTATGAAACACGACCTTCTATCTGACTTGCAATGCTGTCTGCTACTATATGAGCATCTACTTCAGGTTTCTTAACTTCAAGAATGTTGATTTGTACATCTTTCTTTGTTACCTTCTTGAGCTCTTCTTTCAAACGATCTACTTCGGTACCTCCTTTGCCTATAATAAAACCAGGTCTTGCAGCCTGAATAGTTACAGTTATAAGCTTAAGAGTTCTTTCTATGACAATCTTGGATATACTTGCCTTTGAAAGACGGTTTACAAGATACTTACGGATTTTATAATCCTCTGCAATCTTTTCAGCATAATTATCACCACACCAGTTAGAGTCCCAACCACGGGTGATACCGATTCTGTTGCTTATTGGGTTTGTTTTCTGTCCCATATTACTTTTCCTCCACTGTTGTTGGTTTCTTTACATCCAAAATAATGGTAACGTGATTTGAACGCTTACGTATTCTGCCAGCACGACCTTGAGGACAAGGACGAATTCTCTTGAGAGTCTTGCCTTCATCCACCATGATAGTCTTGACATAAACGTTTCCATTATCCAGTTCTTTGCTTCTATCCGCATTCTTTGCTTCCCAGTTTGCAATTGCACTCTTAAGAAGTTTTTCAAGACGGATTGAAGGTGCTTTCTTTGAAAATTTCAAAAGATCCAAAGCACGGTTTACTTCTACACCTCTTACTGTATCTGCGACAAGACGCATCTTTCTTGGAGATGTAGGTACATTATTAAGTTTAGCAATAGCTGTTTGCTTCTTATTTTCTTTCAGCCTCTCGGCCATTAATCTTTTACGTTTTCCCATAATTCAATCATTTAAATGAATTACTTCTTATTATTGCCTGAATGGCCTCTGAAAGTTCTCGTAGGAGCAAACTCACCTAATTTGTGACCTACCATATTTTCTGTTACATATACCGGAATAAACTTATTTCCGTTATGAACTGCAATTGTATGGCCGACGAAGTCAGGAGAGATCATGCTTGCACGTGACCATGTCTTGACTACTTCTTTTTTCTTGCTACCATCATTCATAGCAAGAATTCTTTTCTCCAGGGCTTCCTGGATATAAGGACCTTTTCTTAAAGAACGACTCATAATCTCTAAAGTTTTATTCCGTTATTTCTTTCTTCTTTCAATAATGAACTTGTTTGAAGTGGCCTTAGGATTACGTGTCTTATATCCCTTAGCAGGAAGACCCTTACGTGACCTCGGATGACCTCCAGATGCACGACCTTCACCACCACCCATAGGGTGATCAACTGGGTTCATTACAACACCACGGTTGTGAGGTCTGCGTCCCAGCCAACGACTGCGACCAGCCTTCCCGGATGACTCCAAATTATGTTCTGGGTTAGATACTGTTCCAACAGTGGCACGGCAAGAAACTAATACCATTCTTGTTTCGCCTGAAGGCAAACGAAGAACAGCAAATCTTCCTTCACGTGCAGCGAGCTGTGCATAAGTACCGGCTGAGCGTGCCATTGCACCACCCTGTCCAGGACGAAGCTCTATATTGTGAACTAATGTACCTACTGGAATTTCACTTAGAGGAAGAGTGTTACCAAGTTCAGGAGCGATACCTGAGCCAGACTCTATCACTTGTCCTACCTTAAGTCCGTTAGGAGCTATGATATATCTCTTCTCACCATCTGCATATTCTACAAGTGCGATACGGGCACTACGGTTCGGATCGTACTCAATAGTAAGCACGGTAGCCTTGCAAGAATCTTTATCACGAAGAAAATCTATGATACGATACATTCTCTTATGACCACCACCGATGTAACGCATAGTAATTTGACCTGTATTATTGCGTCCACCTGTTTTCTTTATAGGCTCAAGCAATGCCTTATGAGGTTTCTTTGTGGTAATATCGTCAAAAGCACTGATTACCTTATTCCTTTGTCCGGGAGTTACCGGTTTGAATTTTCTAACTGCCATTGCCTTATACCTTAAATGTTACTGTATAAATCAATCTTGTCGCTGCCTGCAAGTGTCACATAAGCTTTCTTATAGTGATTTGCACGACCTGACAAAACTCCTGACTTGCTATAGCGGGATTTTCTCTTCCCATGATAGTTTACAGTGTTTACAAATGCAACTGTAACACTATACATTTGCTCTACAGCAGCCTTTATCTGAATTTTATTTGCAGAGCGGTCTACTATGAAACCGTAACGGTTCAACTTTTCGCCCTGAGCCGTCATTTTCTCTGTTATTATTGGCTTAATTATAATTCCCATCTCTCAAATTATTTAGCTGTTAACTCTTGAAGAGAGTATATCCTGTACGCCATCAACAAATACCATAACATTTGAATTCATAACGTTGTAGGTATTTATCTCGTTTACAGTTATCACTCTTACTTCAGGGATATTACGGGATGAAAGGAAGATATTATCGCAATTCTCAGGAAGAACGAAAAGTATCTTTCTATCTCCTGCTTTTATTGCTTTAAGAATACCGAGGAACTCCTTTGTCTTAGGAGCATCCATTTTGAATGATTCAAGAACTATAATAGCATTGTTCTGTGCCTTGTATGAGAGGGCAGAGAATCTTGCAAGTTGCTTGAGTTTCTTGTTGAGTTTCTTCCTATAATCACGTGGTTTCGGACCGAATACACGTCCACCGCCAACATATATGTTAGCTTTTAAACTACCATGACGAGCACCACCGCCACCTTTCTGGCGACCCATTTTTTTGGTACTGTATGCAACTTCACTTCTATCCTTTGTTTTGGCTGTACCTTGGCGTTGATTTGCAAGATATTGTACTACATCAAGATAGATAGCATGGTCATTCGGTGTTATACCGAATACTTTTTCGTCTAGAACAACCGTTTTTCCGGATTCTGTTCCGTCTATTTTCAATACTTTCAACTCCATAGCTTATGCCTCCAGAATTAAATATGAACCCCTGGCTCCCGGAACAGAGCCCTTAACAACTAAAAGATTATTTTCAGGAATAATCTTAAGGACAGGTAGGTTATTTACTTTTACTCTTTCATTACCCATGTGACCTGCCATACGCATTCCTGGGAATACACGTGAAGGCCAAGATGATGCACCCATAGAACCTGGGTGACGCAATCTGTTGTGCTGACCATGAGTTTTTCCACCTACACCTGCGAATCCATGACGTTTAACTACGCCTTGGAAACCTTTTCCTTTTGAAGTACCGACGACGTCGATATATTCAGCTACTTTAAAAACGTCAGCAACTGAAAGTGTGTCGCCTAACTTAAGCTCTCCTTCAAAATCAGCTGCAAACTCAGCCAATTTACGTTTTGGAGTGGTTCCTGCCTTTACAAAATGTCCCTTTAGAGGGGCGCCGACATGCTTCTCTGTGATTTCGTCATAGGCAAGTTGTACAGCGGCATAACCATCTTTTTCTACCGTACGAACTTGCGTAACAACACATGGACCGGCCTCAATAACGGTGCATGGAATATTTTTTCCATCAGCACCGAAAACGGAAGTCATTCCGATTTTCTTTCCAATTAATCCAGGCATTGAATTGTTAATTAATTGTTTATAAATACTTTAAATAATCCGCACACATTTTGCGGACTGCAAATATACAACTAATTATTTAATTATCAATGATTTTTTATTCTACTTTACTTATGTATAACTTTTTGCATTAGACTGAAATGTTTTTTTTGTTTATATTTGTTAGTGTATAAAAGAAAACTTGATGATACAGACAATTTTCGGCTTTCTTAACATCTCTTTTACAGATATTCTGGACATTCTTATTGTTGCCCTGATTATATTCTTTGTTTTCAGATGGATAAAAGATTCTGTGGCAATGAATATCTTTCTTACCATTATATTCATCTATGTGCTTATGGTTTTGGTTGATGCCTTGCATATGAAGATGATGAGCAAGCTGGTGAATACTTTTATAGATGTGGGGGTTCTTGCCTTAATTATTATATTTCAGCCTGAGATTAGGCATCTTATGATGAAATTCGGAGCAGGTTCTAAAATAGGGCTCAAAACGAGGCGATTGATAAATAATCTTATGGGGCTTAAAGAAGGAGATATGGATAATTCCACCGTGAACGAAATAACAGAGGCTTGCCGAGCAATGTCAGAAAATAAAACGGGGGCATTAATCGTCATCCCTCACGAAATAAATTTGGATTACATAATAGAAACAGGAGATAAAATTGATGCGGTGGTAAGTAAAAGACTTATACAAAATCTCTTTTTTAAAAATTCTCCTTTACACGATGGCGCTGTCATCATAAGAGGTAGCAGGATAGTGGCAGCAAGATGTACCCTCCCTATTACAAATAAAACGGATATACCGGCACGTTTCGGAATGAGACACAAGGCAGCGATAGGAATATCAGAAGAAACAGATGCTGATGTAATTGTCGTTTCTGAGGAGACAGGAGAAGTTTCTTTTGTAAAGGAAGGAACAGTTACTCCAGTTAATAATCTGAATGAGTTAAAATTACTTTTAGGAGCCGCCTTATCAAAGGAAAACAGTGATTCAAGGTAAGATAATATGATGAGTGAGAACTACAGAAGAATAGAAGTTAAGTTGGGATTTGACAGGATTAGAAAGGAAATTTCTGACAAGTGCAGTACCGAATATGCCGTTAATAGGGTTGAAAAAGAAGAGTTCTCCTCAAATAAGGATGAAATTAAAAAAAGGCTGATGCTTACTGATGAGATGCGTCTCATCGTAATGTTTGAAGATTCTTTTCCTACAAGTGGATATGTAGATTGTACTGGTTTTCTGAAAAATTTAGAAAATGACGGAGCAAACATTGACTTGCTTTCTTTAGGGAAACTTAGAACAATGTCAGAAACACTGCATAAGGTAACTGTTTTTTTTGCTGGGATTAAGGATAGTGTCTATCCTTCATTGAAAAAATTAACTTCTTCTATAACTATATTTCCTGAAGTAGGCAGACGAATTGATTTGATTTTAGATAAATTCGGAAATGTCAAAGATACTGCATCAGATTTGTTGTATGAGATACGTAAGACCTTGAAAGAAAAGGAGGGGGCTATTTCCAAACGAGTTTCATTAGTATTGAATAAAGCTCGCTTGGAGGGTATAATAGGAGAAGATGCAACGGTTTCTATAAGAGATGGAAAAATGCTTATTCCGGTTCCATCTGCCAATAAAAGAAAAATAAAGGGTTTTGTTTTTGACGAATCAGCTTCTGGAAAGACCATATTTATAGAGCCAGAAGAAATAGTCGAAATAGAAAATGAGATAAGTGAACTTAAATTTTCCGAAGGAAGGGAAATTTTCAGGATACTGTCGGAATTTAGTGACTTCTTAAGACCTTATGTTCCAGAGTTGCTGAGTGGGGCTGAATGTTTGTGCGAGTTAGATTTCATAATTGCAAAAGCTCAAACTGCATTGGAATACATAGCTGGAATGCCGATTATATCTGATGAAGGTGAGGTCAATCTTAGAAAAGCAAGGCATCCGCTATTGGAAAGAACTCTGAAAAAGGATGGTAAGGAAATGATTCCTCTTACAATTCTGTTATCGCCTCAAAAACATATTCTCTTGATTTCTGGACCTAATGCCGGAGGTAAGTCTGTATGCCTTAAAACCATGGGATTGCTCCAATATATGTTTCAATGGGGAATGTTGATCCCTACTTCAGAAACTTCAGAAATGACTGTTTTTGACAGGATTATGGTTAATATAGGGGATGGACAATCCATTGATAATGACCTAAGTACTTATAGTTCTTTCCTTATTTCTATGAAAAATATCCTATCCGAGGCTGACAAGAATACATTGGTACTTATAGATGAATTCGGTTCTGGAACGGAGCCTGCTGCAGGAGGAGCCATAGCAGAATCAATATTGAATGAGATTGATAAAAGAGGAGTTTATGGGGTTATAACCACTCATTATACCAATCTAAAGCTTTATGCTTCAGGGAATAATACGGGTGTGATAAATGGAGCAATGCAGTTTGATGCTCATAGTATTTCACCTTTATTCAAGTTGGAAATAGGAATGCCTGGAAATTCGTTTGCCTTTGAATTGGCAAGAAAAATGGGACTTCCAGAGCCTATTGTAAAAGATGCAGAGAACAGAGCTGGAGAAGAATATGTCGGTATTGAAAAAAATCTCAGGAGAATTGCCAGAAACAGAATCGCTCTTGATGAGAAGTTGAAAAGGATACGAAGTACAGACAAGGCTCTTGAAAATATTACGGATAGATACCAACAGGAATTGGAAGGTATTAAGAAAATAAAGAAAGATATAATAGATAGGGCTAACCAAGAGGCAGAAGAAATAGTAAAGGGAGCTAATAAGCAGGTAGAGAATACCATACGTGCTATTAAGGAGTCTCAAGCAGAAAAATCAAGAACTGCTGAGGCGAGAAAAGAGTTACAGGATTTTTTGGGTGCGATTACTGAAAAGAAGCAGGCTGAGCAGCAAAATAAAGAGGAATATATTGAAGAAAAACTTAGAAAAATCAAAGAGCGGAATGAGAGGCGAATGGCAGGAAAGGCCGCAAGAGCATCCAAAAAAGAAAAAGAAGAGGTTCGTAAACGTGAAGAAGAAGAGATAAGGATTAATGAATTTAGAAACGGAAAACTTAAAGTAGGAGAAAAAGTAAGGCTGAAAGGCAGTGATATGGTGGGCGAAGTATCAATCGTATCTAATAAGGCAGTAACCGTAATCGTAGGAAATATAAGCAGTAAGATGCCGCTTGATAGAGTGGAACGAATAACTTCTAATGAATACAAGAGTGCTGTAAAAGAGAATTCTCGTACGGTAAGTACAAGTTATGAAGACCCAGCAATAAGGGAAAGACGTTTGAATTTCAAGCCTGAAATTGATGTAAGGGGAGAAAGAGTAAACGACGCTTTAGACCTTGTTATGAGATTTATAGATGATGCGATAATGCTTGATATGTCTACTGTAAGAATTATTCACGGAAAAGGGACAGGTGCGTTAAGGGAAGAATTACAGAAATTTATAAGGACAATTCCGGGAGTGATTTCCGTAAAGGATGAGCAGTTGCAAATGGGGGGAACTGGCGTAACAGTAGTGACTTTGGAATAAATATGATTGAGACAGACAAAATTGGTAGGAGAGGCGAGGATATTGTTTGTGACTACTTAGTTGATAGAGGACATACAATTTTGGAGAGGAATTGGAGATGGGGACATTTGGAGATAGATATTATTTCAATTAATAATATTGGAATACATTTTGTTGAAGTTAAAAGTAGAGTTGCTCCAGTACAAGCATCCCCAGAGGAAAATGTGCGAAAAGCAAAAGAACTAAGGATTGCCAAGGCTGCTCGGCATTACCTAAAAGTCAAGAACAAAGATATAGATGTTGAGGCGTTTATTGATGTTGCAGCCGTGACGTTCCAAGGAGAAAAAACGCAACTGGAATATTTTGAGGGAGTTATTATACCTTTGTATTTATAAACTAAATGACACTTAATTAAAATGAATAATAACCAATACTGTGTAATTATGGCCGGAGGATATAGTAAACAATTCTGGCCGCTATGCAAACAAGACCTGCCAAAACAGTTTACAAGTATTGAAGAAGGTGGTAAATCCTATATACAAGCTACTTATGATAGGTGTGCTGGTTTATTTTCGCCAGAAAACATAATCGTGATTACACTTGATAAGTATAAAGACCTTGTATATAAACATTTACCTGAACTACCAAAGCAAAACCTTCTTCTGGAACCATATGGAAAAAATACAGGTCCTTGTACAGTATATTCTACCTACTCTATTTTAAAAAGGAATCCGAAAGCGGTGATTATGTCTACTCCTTCAGATCTTATAATTAATGAGGAGGATAAATTTAATGAGACCATATCGAAGGCTTTGGAATATGCTCAAGCAAACGAAGTGCTGATGACATTAGGTATTCGCCCTACATATCCAAATCCGAATTTTGGATATATTCAGATAAAAGGAGGAAAAGAAGCTTACAGTAATGATGTTCCTATACAAGTTAAGACTTTCATAGAAAAACCTGATGTAGATTTGGCAAAGATTTTCTGTAAAAGTGGGGAATTTTTCTGGAATTCAGGTATATTCGTATGGAAAGCCGAAGTGATTAGGCAAGAGATGGAAAAATATATACCTCAAATTACTAATCTCTTTGGTGATTGGCAATTAGCAATTGGAACAAATAACGAGAGAGCCTTTATTGAAAGGGCATATATTGACTGTGACAAAATTTCCATTGATTATGGAGTAATGGAAAAAACAGATATAGCCCAGTTGTTCCCAGCTAAATTTGATTGGAAGACTGTAAATAATTGGAATGAACTGTATTGTTACAGTCATAAAGATGAGGATGGTAACTCATGTAATACAGAAAACAGACTTCTTGAAGATTGTAATGAGAATATGATAATATCAAAGGACAAGAAAAAATTCATAGCAATAAAGGGATTGAAGGACTATGTGGTCATAGATACGCCCGATGCTTTGATGATATGTCCGAAAAACGATAGTGAATATAAAGATTTTATCACAAAAATGGCAATGCCTGAATATGATAAATTTCTATAATAGAATTATTAACCATTTAATACACACCGGCTATGAATACAAACAACTTAGACCTGATTAAGGATGTAAAAAAGGTATTGAAAGAAAATCTTTCTTTGCTTAATTCTGAAAATATTGATGTACACAAAGCAAAAAAAGAAGCGAAAATACTGTGTGCTTTTTCTGCCGCTTTCAATATCTTCCACGAAAAGGATTTCCTTATCATGGCTTCCACTAAGAAAGACTACTTCATTGAAAACTTCTTTGATCATAAATTTGGAGGTGTTTATTGCTCTTTAGATAAAGACAATAAAAGATTGGATACAAGGAAGAGACTTAAAGAACAAGCCCTTACAATTTCTGCTATGTGTGAATTTGATTTGGCTACAGGAGATGAAGAAGCAGTTAAGTCGGTTAAAAATACATACGAGATTATAGAAAAAGAATTTTCTCTCGGAAAAGGCAGATATTGCTCAGTTAAAGAAAGGAATTTTTCTAAACTTGATGACTCTGAAGATATAAAGGCATATCTTGCTCTAACTGATGCTTTTTGTTATCTATATAAGATAACTTCAGATACAGAGTATGGCAAAAAAGCATGTGAAACAATATCAATGCTATGTGACAAAGCAGGTGAAATGTCAGGCAGAGTTGCAGATAAGGCTGTTTATACCCTTCTTAAGGACGCTTTCATAATCAAGGATATTGATCTTATCAATAAAGTCCGCTCAACAGTAGCCGTTATTGCAAAATCATGTACTTCAACTAAAGAAACAACATTGAAAGAAGCCTGCGGACTATTCTTGGTAAAGGTTGCTATGTGGAAATATCTCAATGTAGAAATATCTGCTGAAGACGTTATTTTACAATGGAATGAAATAAAGTCAAAAGCCGGAAGTGATGAAAAGGGAAGGCTTCATCTTATAATGACGTGTATTGAATTTTTACGACTTATTTAAAACATTATCTGGACTTGCGGTCTACCCACAGCCAAAAGAAATACATAAGGAGTCCCCAAAGCAGAAAAAGTACAGCATATATCCAATAAGGTATTTCTGTAAAGAACTTTGACTTTTTAAGGTATTTATCAAAATCGGGAATGTCTGCATAAAAATATGCACCAGCTCCAAAATCCAGGTTGTCTTGCAAGCCAAGTCCGTGAACCATAATATATAAGGCAATAATAAGGGTGATAACTATTGTAGTAATAGTTATCACCTTAATTATACGTTTACTGTTCATATCAATCCAAAACTGGAATTGGGAAGAATTTGCCAGAGAGTAAGAACCATACTGCGAAATATGTCAGGGCTATATTGAAAATTTGACCTATTATATATAACCACAGAACTTTACCGCCCTGCATCTGACGCATTATTTCTTTGAAGTTCGTGTCAAGTCCTATACTTGTAAAAGCAAGTACAAATGCCCAGTTCTTATATTGATCCAGGACTTTATTTATAGCAGAGACTTCATCCGAGCCGAATATGGGCTGTATTATAAATGATACAATTAATGAAGCCACAAAAAAACCTATTATGAACTTAGGGAAACGATACCAGACTTCACCTATACCAACTTTAGCCCCGGTCGAATTATCTACTCTTGTAGTAAAGAAAACTGCAACGGCAAAGGCGATAAAGCCTATAAGTATATTTTGAATGGATTTGACAAGGACTGCTGCGGTCTGAGCTTCACCCCCTAAAGCCGTGCCTGCTACGACAACGGCACCTGTGCTGTCAACTGTACCTCCGATAAGTGAGCCACCCATAATTTGGGACATACCAGCTGCTCTTATTATGAGAGGTTCAAATACCATCATCAATATTGTAAATATTATGGATATTGATACGGTTATTGAAAGGTCATTCTTTTTTGCGTTAGAAGCGGCTGCTGTTGCTATTGCAGCACTAGTTCCACATACACTTGTGGCTGTAGCCATGGTTATGACCAAGGGTTTATTCTTTATTTTAAGCACTCTTGTACCCAAAAACCACATAAATATTATCACAATAGGGGTTACAATCCAGGCAATTCCAAGTCCGTACAATCCAAATTTTGCAATGTTTGAGAATAGCACGGAAAAGCCCATTATAACAAGACCTGTTTTTATATAGAACTCGGTTTTAATGGCAGGTTTAAGCCAATCTGGCACGCCTATAGTGTTTGACACAAGAAGCCCCACCAATAAAGCCCAAAAAGCCCATTCAAGGTATCTATTAAGTGTATATTCAGCAGAAATCATCCTGACTACTATGGCTATAAAGAATAGAACTATAAATGCAGGAATATATTTTTTCAACTTTTCGCCCTGTAATTTAACGCCTATAGTAAAAAGAGTACCTATTACTATAAATGTTATCAAAACTTTTTTCCAAAAAATCCAAGAGACAAACTGTTCTCCCAATGGTATTACTTTTGAGGCAGCTTCTTGTGATATAGTTTCTCCAAAAGTCCAAGTTGCAAATTTGATAGCAGAGAAGTCAAATGTCTTTGATAAAACAGCAAAAATCGAAATTGCAATTATTATAAATCCTATCCAACATGCAAGCCAGTCTTCTTTTTTCAACAAATCTGAAAAAGAGGTTTTTTTTAGATTATTTTCCATAAAATTTATACGGGGTTAATAGTGATTTTGCCAATAAAACGCACAAATATATGCAAAATAAGTAAAAGTACATACTATTTTAGTGCTAAGGCTTTATTTTCCATATTTTTCAATTACAAGTATCAAAAATGAGAAGGTAGGTATTACTCTTTATAATTTTGGCTATACATGTTGTCTTTTTAAAAAAACTTCTTACCTTAGGGTCAGATAAATTTATATACCAATCTAAAACATATAATAACTTATGAAATTCAAAAACAATATTCTTATTCTAGTGTTTTTCTGTATTAATACGCTATTTTTTGTTTCTTGTAATAAGTCAGATTCATCATCAGTAATAAAAACCAAGCAACAACATACTATTTATACTCAACCTATTTACAGTACAAACGTAGACCTAAAAGCACGAAATGATAGTAATATTATTGGATATCATTGTACTGCTTTAACATCTAAAGTCATTTGTAATATTTATCCGAATAATACAAATCATGAGGCTAAGGCAGAATTATTTGATAAAGAGGGACATCATCTCACAACGATATTTTTTAAATTAAAAGAAGAACTGATTTTGGCTGGGCTTGCAATATGGGATTAGGAACTTCCGGTATTTTGTGGAGTACAGCAGTAGGTGTGGCTTCGATGGGGGCAGGAATAGTAGTTGGACTCGCTTTTTCGGCGTTTACTTATTGGTATTGTGATGCAGCTGAAAATGGAATTTAGAAGACATGAGTAGAAAAACTGATTTTATACTATGTTTTGTATGGGTTATACTATGCCTTACCCTGATTATTAGTTGTGCTATTATAGATAATAAACGTTTACTAATGTCATCAATTACTTTGTTTTTGTGTTCAATAGGTACAGCAATCGGTACATTCATAAAATATAAAATACCCGGAATCAAAAAATATATTCGATTCTTTAGTATCACATTCGCAGGAATTTTAAGTTTATTCCTTGTCCTTACTTATATCACAGTTGAGACGATTACAATTAATTCTATTTTTATATCACTATCACTTAGTTTTCTATTGGCTATAATTATCAGCACAGTAAAATGGTTAAAATAATTGAAAAGCATAATTTGTCACATATGCTATGCCTGCTATTAACCTTTTTTATATTATCAACAATTAACATAGAAAGAGAATTAATTGCAAAAGAGATAAAAATTACATAACCAAGATATGATATTGTATACGGTGACAATAGAGCCACACACCCCATAAGTCTAATTAACACCTACAATGGCAATGATAGGTAAGAAGTAAAAAATTAGAATGAAGTTCTTATTCCAGGACCTATGTAGAAACGTTTTTTTGGAGAAAGTATGCAAAATAAGTAAAAGCACATACTATTTTATTAAAAAATATCCTGCTTAAAATTAAAATCTTAAACAGGATACGGATAAAATATTTATGTTTACCAACCAATAGTGTCTTTATCAAGGAAATTTGCCTCAGTTTTATTTTTTTCAGGGATTAAAATTACTTCTATAAAGCCTTCTGTATCAGGAGAAATCTTACATTCAAAGCCTATAAGTCGTTTTTCGGGATTGTCTGAATCCCATTCATTTTGTGGAGAGGCAGTCCATTCTTTCATTTTTATTTTGCCTGAACTTTTAACTTTCATAATCAGACGTTTGTCTTTTATGCTTAATTCGGCTTTATTTTTTCTTAATTGTACAGATGCAGAAGTGAATATCACCCATCTTAGTGTGGTTTCTCTGTTTAAGGATTTAAAGTCATCTCTTACTATTACATATTTATTGTCTTTTATCCCTATTCCTCGTCTATATTTTGCAAGTTGACCTATGTATAATTGAGATAAATCAGAAACAGCGTATTTAAAGTTTTCATTATCTGATATTTTATCAAGCCCGGCTTTCCCCGTAACTATAGGTTCAGTTCCGTTTACTGTTATAAGGTTGTGGGACATAGCACCGAGCCTAAATATTTTCCAGCGGAAGGAGTCTTGCTCATAATTCCAAATATTTCCATATTTTTCCACCAGATTATATTTTTCTCTTGAGGGGTCTTCTGCCCAACGTATTCCATCTGTTTCAAGTATGAATGAACCTATGTCAAGATGAGAATGAGGAATAGTTGGAGAACCTAATTTGTAGCCTACATATATGGCATCGGGATCTGTCCAGGAACTTCTCATCAGAGCAATTGGAGTGGGTCCAGTACCGAAATAGCATTTCTTCTCTGGTGCTTTGATTTCTTTCAATGAAACATTTTTGCCAAATATCATAGCAGCAGGTAGTAATCTGTCTTTCAATACATTGCTATTAGAGCCTAAAATATCTTTTTCGGACCAAAGAACTGAATTATCGCCAGTTTTATCAGCAAACCACATCATAGCCGCACTGAAAACTGCTTTTGGCTCGTTATCTCCCCAGTTGTATGGCACACCGGTAGGACCTACCATATGACACATAAATTCGGCTGTCTTTAAAAATCCTTTTGAATTTGAAAGTCCTTTATCGTCTTTTAGATATTTTTTTGCTTCATAAAGGAATAGTACATTGAAACTTGTTCCATAATTCCAGTATCCATAGCCTTCTTGATATAAGCCATCTGGTTCATATTGTTCCATTGGCAATGTTATAGTTCTGAAGGCTCGTGATATTATTTTATCACAAAGTGTAGGATAAAAATCTTTTACCGCAATTGCAGCTAATGATAAAGAAGAATTGCAGACCTGATTCCAGTTATTATTTTTATTCGCCCAATCATTATATTTTAATGAAGGCTTTAGGGCTTTATCAACAATGGCTGTACGTATTTTTTCTTTTGACGTGTCAGATAATTTATCGTAAAGCCAATCATAGCCGATTGCCATGCCCATAGCAATTTCAGCAACATCTAAAAAATGTTCGGGATGCCAGTCTATAAAGTCTGCAGCAGCCAGCATTTCTCTTTCGACTTTTTTAAGGTATTTATTATCTTCTGTCAATCTGTAAGCATAAGAAAGGTAGAACGTACGTTTCAAAAACTCCATTGATACAGGCAGAAGACGCCTCCCTTCAAGTTTTCTTGAGAGTTCTTTTTTTCTGACAATTTGATCTGCTTCATCCATTATTGCATCATGAATTTTACGATAATAAGGGTCGCTATTAATCATGTGCTTTATATCTTTTTCTTCTCCCTTAAAAAGAAGCAATCTCGGATGATCTGCTATTTCCTCCACCTTATCATCTTTCCAATTATCAGGATTTGGCATTGGTCTCGGAGATTTTTTGCAGCCACAGCCTGAATACAGAAAGAGTATAAGAAGTAATATATACTTAAATCTATTCATATAGTTAACGCCAATACTCATTTTGTTTTAAATTGTTATTGTTATATAATTGTTCATTAGGTATGGGGAAGAAATACATTTTTTCGCTTATTTTTCTCTTTTCATATAAGAATTTTTCATAGACAAATTTACCATTTTTATTCTTTTTGACTTTTACACCATAAATATCGGCTGTCTTATCTAATTCTTTCCACCTACGAACATCCCAAAATCTATGACCTTCAAAAGCAAGTTCTACCCTTCTTTCATTTTTTACAATCTTTAAAAATGCTTCTGGAGAAACATTTGTAGGTATATTCGGCATCTCAACTCCTTTTCGACTTCTTATAAGATTAATTGCCTTTATGGCACTGAGTGGGAACTCAGCATCAGTATATGAAGGATCTTTAAAAGCATTTGCCATTGCTTCAGCATAATTCAATAAGACCTCAGAATAATTAAATAATATCCAATTATGCATAATCTTAGTAGTTTTACTACCAGCGGCAAAACTAATATTAGGGTTAACGTATTTACTTAAGTAATAGCCTGTTACAGTTGCATTTACAACAGGCAAACCGTTTGCTCCTCCTTCCCATATTTCCATTGTATTTTTTAACCACTTCTGATTGTTATGTACAAGTGTCATGTACATACGAGGGTCTCTGTTCTTATATGGATTTTTTAACGCCTCTGGAGAGTTCCAATCAAAAGGATAATATTTACCGTTAGGAAGTTTAAATTCAAATGCTTCCATAAGATTTTGTGTCGGACATGTAGTTGTCCTACCTCCTTCTATACCCATTGGGAAGTTTGCCCTTTCAAAGGAGCCTGTTTCACCAACCGAACGATACATTATGATGTCATGACGTTCTGCATTTGCATTTAGATATAAGCCACTGAAGTCAGGTTGAATTTTATAGTCTAATTTAGATGCAGGATTTATAATGGAGTATGCAGCCCTTGCCGCTTCTTTCCATTTTTCAGGATTATCTTCAGAGAATAAAGGACTTGCCATGTATAGTAACATTCTGGTTTTCAGAGCCAAGGCAGCACCTTTTGTAATTCTACCATTTTCCTTATTCTTATAAGCATTATAATTTATCGGAAGTTTTTCTGCAATTTCCGAACATTCTTTCACTATAAAGTCTGCTATCTCCTCAAAACTTGATTGTTTTACTGAATTAGCTTCTTTTTTATCCAAGACCTTTAAAACCAGTGGCACAGTTTTGTAGTGTCTTATAAGTTCAAAATAATAGTATGCACGCAGAAATCTGATTTCATAAGGATAATTTTCAAAATCCTTCATTATATCTTTGTAATCATCGGTATATTTCCATTCCTTGAAATTAAGATTTGCTGCTTCTTCAAGATAACGGTTTGCAGCCCTGATTCCTTCGTAATAATGTCCCCATACGTCAGCAGCAAGATGACTTGGAGACCATGTCCCATTATTTATACGATTAAGTTTTGATTGTACGTATATATGAACCGCGTCGTCTGTTGCAGCATCCAACATACCTCCTTCTGTGTTACAAAAATCTGATGGGAGATAACTGTAAACATCTGTAACCATTTGTTTTGAGCGTGTATAACTGCTGAAAATTCCTTCTTTGTCATATTCGTATGACTCATCTTGATCAAAATAGCCACAACTGGAAATACACACCAATATTATAGACAAGATAAAGTATATTTTAGTCTTATTCATAATTCATTAAAATGTTAAGTTGAAACCAAAATTATAAACTTTCATAAGCGGATGTGTTTCTCCGATTCCCTCTGGATCAAATACTGGAATATTATTGAATGATAATAAATCATTACCACGAGCAAATATTTTTATTGAACTGATATGGGAGAAGCATTGTGTTGGAAGTTTATAGTATAACTCAAGTGTTCTAAGTTTAAGAAATGAAGCATTCCTTACCCATACAGAGTTATTTACATAATTATTAGGCGAACCTTTTGTTGTTAAACGTGGATAAATGCCATCAGGGTTAGAAGCAGACCATCGGGAAGCGTAATAATATTTTGAGATGGTGCTGTTACCAACCAAAGGACGAAATACACTTTCTGTATTAAGTATTACACTATAATTGGCTGCTCCTTGAAACATAATATACATTCCAAGCCCCTTATACTCTGCAGAAAAATCAAAACTATAATATAATTCAGGACAAATGTTATTGTAGCCTAAAGGAATTTTATCATATTCGTCTATTATATTGTCCCCATTTTGGTCTTTGTAAATATAGTCACCTGGGTGAACATCGGATAACATCTGTTTTACAGATCTCGACAATATTTGTGATTCATTTTTGTATATACCAATTACTTCATATCCAAACAATTGCCCTATTGAGCCTCCCGTTTGTTTAAGATAATTGTATGGCCTATATTTTTCATTCATTTGAATTATCTTGTTCCTGGCAAACATAAAATTGCCTCCTAAGTTGTAACGGAAATTTTCTGTCTTACCATTCCACCTCGCAGTTAAATCCACCCCATAATTGGCAACAACACCATTGTTTATTTTAGGAGCCTTTATACCTATAACCTCTGATACTCTATTATCATTAACAAGAATATCTGTTCTGAGGTTATAAAAGCCATTTGCCGAAAAAGAAAGTGAACCTAAGAATTGCAAGTCTATTCCGATATTCAGATTGTTTGATTTTTCATATGTAAGTCCTTCTACTGGAAGTTGCTTTTCTTTTGTGCCATGAAATACAGCAGGTGGGGTCTTAAAGAAATATGTTCCCCCTGCTCCATACTTTATTTTATAAAGGTCATAATCATAATCGGCTCTACCTGATATACCATAAGAACAACTTAGCTTAAACAAATCCAGCCATGATGTTTTCATAAATTTTTCTTCCGAAAGTACCCAAGAAGCACTGATAGAAGGGAAAAATCCCCACCTGTTTTTAGGATCCAATACACTTGAGGCTGATGCAGATGCAGCTATATCTAATAAATATCTCTTTTTATAAGAATAGTGTCCGAATCCTACTATATCCATATATGTAAAAGTTTTATTTAGCCCTTTTGAAGATTCCTTATCCATTGAATAGATTAGAGACCCAACAAAATTATGTTCTCCAATATCTTTTTTATAATCCAAACTCAAATTAAGGTTGGAGTGTCTATAAACAGACCCTAATTTTGTTCCAAATGAAAGTTCAGACTCATCCCTCAATTTTTTGTACTTCGGTTTGCCATCTGGTGTAGTACCTGAGATCATTTCATATGCAAATTCTTTTGTATTTGAATCCCAATATGCAGCACTATTGTCAAGAGAGAGTCTAAGTGTTGTTGAAAGTCCTTCTGTTATTGCTGACAAATCTTGTTTTAGAGAAAGACCGGCATATAGAGTTCTACCTTGTGACCGTGAATAACCTGAATCTGCAATAAGTGCCACAGGATTGTTATTATATACGGAAGTTCCGCCCCAAATTCCATTTGCATGTTTAATAGGAAAGGCTCCAGACGGGACTTGATATAGAGATTTAAATATATCCTTTGTCATAGTTCCAGGCCTGTTATGTTCTGAAAAATTACCTAAGAGGTCTATTTGGAGTAATGTTTTAGATGTTAACTTAATATCTAGATTTGTTCTGATATTGAGTTTTGAATATTTGAATTGTGTCGAATAACCTTCATGTTTTGAAACAGGTTTAAGGATACCTCTGTCATCTAAATAATTCACTTGAGCATAATATTTTGTGATGCTGTTTCCTCCTCGTATTGAAAATAGGAAATTGTCTCCGTATGAATGATTTCTCAAACATTCTTTCTGCCAGTCTACATTTGGAAAAAGTTCAGGCTTAGTCTGATTTCTGAAAGACTCAAGGGCCTCTCCTGAATATCTCGGAGATAGTCCGTCATTCAAAAGGGCTTCATTTAGAGCATTAGCATAGGTGTATCCATCTACAAATTCAGGAAGATTTATCGGTTTACCGATGTTGAACCTATAAGAGAAACTTATTTGAGGAGCAGAAATTTTTCCACGTTTAGTAGTTATTGATAACACACCGTTTGCCCCTCTTCCACCATATAGGCTAAGTGAAACAGCATCTTTGAGTACTGATATTGTTTCTATCTCATCGGGGGTTATTTCTGAAATATCTCGTTCAAAACCATCAATTAATATTAATGGCTTTTTATTGTTTAATGTGCCAATACCCCTTATGAAAAGTGTGGCTCCATTATCCCAGACATTCCCAGCATTCTGTAGGACCTGAAGTCCAGGAATAAGTCCATAAAGCGAATTTGAAACATTATTTTCAGGTCGGTGATTTATATCAGCTGCTGTTATGGAACTGTTTGAGGATGTTGATACATCTTTATCTAATACAAGGTTTCTTCCGTAATCAACTTTTTTCTGCGCAATAGATGTCAGTTGTATAAAGAAAAAAAGAAACGATAATGATATTATTTTAATAACTATTTTATTCATAACTATTTATATTATTATATTTCTCCTATTCCCAGCCTGGATTCTGTACAAGACCATACCCTTTGTTTACCTCACTTAATGGGAACGCACTCAGATACCATTTCGGTGAAAAACTTTCTCCCTGCCAAGCTCTCTTTTTCATTTTAGAGAAATTAAATTCGTATTTGCCATTATTTTTGTTCCTATAGACTAACATATTGTGCAGAGGTTTACTAAAATCTTCGGCTCTCTTCCATCTTATCATATCAAAAAACCGTACTTCTTCCCAACCGAACTCACAAGCCCTTTCTATAAGAACTGATTCTCTGAACTTTTCTTTCGATAAACCATCTTCCAAATGACCGACACAGACTCTATCACGAATAGCATTAAAATATTCATAAGCCTCATTTGTTTTACCACATTCATTTAATACTTCAGCATAGGACAAATACATTTCAGCTAAACGCATTATAGGCCAATGTATTGGTTTATAATTATATTCTCCCTGCCTATCTAAGACAAATTTTCGTGCCGCTATACCAGAAGATAGACTTTTACTGTCCAAAATGCCTTTCCAACCTACATGTTTACCCTTCGGGTAGTTCTTTTTATCTGTTTTCTTGGCACTTACGACATCTGCCTTTCCAGAACCAAAAGTATCTCCATCAAGAAGAATGGTCTCTGAAAGGCGCGGATCTCTTCCCACGAAAGGATTTGAGGCTTTAGAAGGGTCTTTCCAATCGAATTTTGAACCATCCTTCATAGGAAACATATCAAAATATTCTTTTGTTGGACACATACCACCCCAACGTGCTGCTTGCATAAAAAATTTATTATCGGAAGCTCGTTTAAATCTTCTTGAAGCTATGATAGATTCTTTGGAATCCGGATCAAAATAGCCATGTCTAAAACCATTTCTTGGTGAGGAACTGTTCTTTTCCAATTCGTAGCCACCATTTTGTTTTAAGGCTGCAAAAAATTCTTCACAAGCCCTTAATGCATCTTCCCAACGACTTTGCTTGAAATCACCAAACCATGTCATTTTTTTATTTGAAGCTTCTCCTTCAAAATATGGTTTTTCAGAATTAAAGAGCGGACTTGCTACAAATAGAAGCAAACGGACTTTGAGACCCATTGCAGCTGCTTTTGTCATACGCCCTGTCCAATTTGTGACTTCATCTGCAGGAAGAGCCCATGGCAGTTCTTTTGTTGCAATGGCGTCATTCAGCAATGAAAGAATGAAATCTATGGTTTGCTGCAATGTGGCACGTGCAGGCATTTGATCTGTACTTTTTATTGCATGGTCAAGTATTGGAAGGCTTCCATAGTTACGTAACATCTCGATATATTGTAGAGCAATGAGTATTTTTGCCTCGGCTTTAAGACGAGCTTTTTCTGCCGCATCCATATCCTTAACTTTGTCTACATTTTCATAAAATAACCAGGCTAACCTTATTCCTTTCCATGTTCCTCTATCCCGGAATCTGAATTTAGTAGCACCTTTATCCTTAATCTTATCCTCTGTTCCTGAGTTATAAAGACCACTGTAATATATGGACTCAGGACCACCATATCCTACGTAAGATTGCGATAAATCCGTAAGGTTCTCAAGGTTACCTACCCACATACCTGTATTTGTATTCCAACCAGTACAGTGACCATATGGTAAACAGGAATAACTTTTCCATAAAACTCTTACGGCATATTCTTTATTTGTAAATATTGTATCTATGGTGACATCATTACTTGGAGGTTTTTGAAGGAATTGTTCTCCAAGAGCAAAATCTTCACATGAAGATAACAAGGCTGCTAACACCACTGTCAGTATGGCTAATATTATATATTTAATTGTTTTCATAATTTTCTCTGATTAGAACCCAATCTTTGCTCCTAAATTTATGACTGTAACTAATGGGTACATTGACCTGTCGTTTGCCCTAATCTCTGGATCTACTATTTTCAACTTATCAAAAGTTAAAATATTATACCCTGAAACACTAAAACGCAGACTTCGTATATATAATTTTTCCACGATTTTTTTGGGTATACTATATCCTAACTCTATGTTTTTCAACCTAATATATGATGCATCACGAAGCCACAGATCAGAATCTACGGTATTGTTATTTTTGTTTTTAAATGATATTGCAGGAGCAAGAGCCTTATTCCCTTTTTCAGGAGTCCATGCGTCTGTAACCATATATTTAATTAGAGAACGGGAATTAACTTCACCGAATGGATCTCTGTATATATCTCGGAAATATCTTGAAGTCATAGTTGCCGCGGACCAGGTCATACTAAAATCAAATCCTTTGTATGAAAATCCGAGGTTAAGACCACCAGTTAGGAGGGGATATTCAGGATAGCCGATTGCAGACCTATCGAGTTCATCTATCTTTCCATCTGCATTGAGATCTTTATATTTAACATCCCCAGGCTTAGGTACAAAACCAGTCCCATGATCTGGTATACCACCTGGTTTACCTTTATTTGTTTTATATGCCAACACGTCTTCTTCAGAGAAAAAACCATCATAAATACGGCCGAATTGTTGACCTACGGGTTTTCCTGTTCTCTTCATATAATCATACGGATATGGGATTTCATCCATATATATTATTTCATTTTTTGCATATGACAGATTAGCACTGATGTTGTAATTAAAGGATCTTATCCTGTCTCTCCATGAGGCAGATAATTCAAAACCTTTATTTTTTACCTTACCGATATTTAAAGTAGGAAGTTTAACTTCAAGGTATCCAGGAAGAATTTGCCTTTCAGTAAGTATATCTTTTCTGTTTTCAATAAAATAATCAGCAACAATCTTTAACCTGCTTTTAAAGAAATTAATGTCTATACCGTAATTCTGTTTTGCACACTTTTCCCATGTTACATCTGGATTGCCTTTCTTTGCTTCATCAGCTCCGGGATTATATGTGCCAAGCCCTGTTCCAAAAAGGTATCCTCCTGAAGAAGGGTTATAAGAATCTGGTAGATACAAGAAACGACTACCACTTGGCGTTCTATCATTACCGACTATACCATAAGAAGCCCTAATCTTCATATAGCTTACTATCGGTTTTATCCATTGCATAAATGGTTCTTCTGACAACGTCCATCCAATAGAGATTGCGGGAAATACGCCAAATCTTTTACCTTTTGCAAAATTTTCAGAGCCGTTATAACCTAAATTGGCGTCAATCATATATTTCATTGCATAGTTATATGTAACACGCCCTACGAAACCTATATATCCTCTTGGAATACTATTAAAACCACCACCCTGATAATACTTAAGAGACTGATTGTACATAGCAAGCATCGTTACATGATGTTTCCCAAAATCTCTTGCATAATTTAAAGCCCCTTCTACATACCAATCTCTTGATTGCGAAGTCCTATCCTTGAATGACAGTCCTACTTTATCTCCAACTTTTCGATATTTTATTGACTTATCACTCTGCAACATCGCCTCGAAATATGGTTCACTACCACTGAAAACTTTATCATAATAAAGACCACTGTTATATGAACCCTTAAGATGTCCTTTTAAGCCTTTGGTAATAAAATCTAATTTCTGTTCAAGCTTGAAATCAAAATTCAATATATTACCCTCTGTTATACTATAACCTCTTCCATAGTAAGGATATAGTGCATCCCTTATATCTCCAGGTAGATTAAAGCGTTTAGGATCTGATACAACCCACATTCCGTCATGGAAACCTACTCCACCAAAAGGAGGTGCCCAGTAAATATCCCTAAACAAGAAACTTATATTATTTCCTTTGTTTTCATAATTAGGTGTTCTCTTATCATTAAGGCGACCGCCTAAATTAAGTTTCAATAAAGTTGTAGAAGTTAAATTGATATCAAGATTAATACGATAATTCAATCGTTTATAGTTAAAATTGCTATTATAATCTTGTTCAAAAGACCTGAACAATCCATCTTGTGTAAACATACCTAAGGAAGCAAAATACTTTACATTTTTTGTTCCACCTGAAACAGTAAGATTGTGTTGTGACTGAGGTGCTACTTTTTTAATAAGCATTTTTACCCAATCAGTATTAGGAAAAGCTATCGGATTGCTTCCAGTCCTAAATGCTTCTATCGCTTCTTTATCGAAAGCCCATTTTTCCTGAGGAACACCATCGTGTTTCTGTGCATTAACATAGGCAGTCGCATACTCATAACTATTGGCAAATTCTGGCATACGTACAGGAGTTTGCAGTGCAACAGATGTTGAAAAATTTATTTTAGCCTTTCCTTTCTCTCCCCTTTTAGTCGTTACTATTATAACTCCATTTGCACCCCTTACACCAAATACTGCAGTAGATGAGGCATCCTTCAATACTGTAATATCTTCTATCTCATTAGGATCTAATTGATAAAAAGACCTTTCTACTCCATCGACAAGTATCAGAGGTGTGGAAAGATTTTGTGAAAGAGAGCCTACTCCTCTAATAAAAACAGAAGGGTCGTCAGCACCAGGCTGTCCGCTAAACTGGATGGTAGAAAGTCCTGGAACTTTTCCAGATAAAGCATTTGCAATACTCGAAGCCGGGGTTTTCAAAATGTCTTCGGTTCTGATAGAAGACATTGAACCCGTAATAGTAGCCTTTTTAGCTGTGCCATAAGCAACAACTTGCACTTCATCTATAAGAGTAGCATTTTCAATTAATTCAACTCTGATTGTTTTTTCCCCATTATATTTTACTTCTCTATCTTCGTAACCAAGATATGATATTGTAAAAACTGAACCTTTTGACAATAACAGAGTAAAATTGCCGTTTATATCTGTTACCGTACCTTGTTTGGTACCTTTTACTATAATTCCAGCTCCGGAAACGGGTCCATATTTATCATATACGTTTCCTTTTAACTCAGTCTTTAGGTCAGAGACTTGTTGTGCTCCTGGACTCTGATTAACGCCAGCATTAGCAATTTTAGGGAATACTATGCTTAGAATAAGCAACACTGACGCAACCAATCCCTTTGAAAATATGTTTTTCAATAGGGAAGAAGGTTTATTTTCCATGAAATTTGGTTAATTAATTAATAATAGTGTTATACAAACGTTTGCAATTTAGTAAAATAAAATTACATACAAAACATTTTAAAAAATTAGAATGAAGTTCTTATTACAGGACCTATGTAGAAACGCTCTTTTGGAGAAAGTGTGAGATTGGGATTATTTAAAGAATAAGCCGTATTCCAATCTACTTCCAAGCCTAATTCAAAGCCATAAGGTATCCATATAAAATTAGCCAATTTTGCGGTTAAATTAATTCCGGCAGATAATGCTCCTCCAGAAAGCCCACTTTGCCCCTTTTCGGAAAATAAGGTATAAAATATATGGGGCGATAAGATGAAATTCTTTATATATGTAATTGGAGAGAAGCAAGATATATCGCCAACACTTATTGGTATAGGATAATCCGCCGAAATTTTAAGTTGTTCTCTGGCAGAAAGTGTAAGTGGACTTATTTTTGTATTTTGTAAACTTATAGGCAATGTTGTTATACGATTTTCAGAGAAGATGACATTGTCTGAAAAATGGTGCTGATACAAAAGTCCTAACTTCATTCCATGAGTTTTGTATAAGCCAGGGATATAACCGTATAATAAAACGTAAGCGTTTGACGAATAAATATTTGATAAAAACGGACGTACACTATAACCAATTTCGGCTCCAATACCCAATTTTGGATAACTCAAAGACTGAGGGACAACCTGAGTAATATAACCAGAGAGGGATATGTCAAATTTCTGCACTAAAACCTTGTTGTTTTTGAGATAATCTCTAAAAATATATGGTCTGTTTTTACCCAAACCAGGGGCTTGAGATATGGTTACTTTTGATTTGTCAAAAATATCATTACTCAAAGAATATCTTACACGAGGCGTTATACCCCTAAGAAGACCGCCATAATTGAATTTCAAAGGTATATATGTGCTTATGACAGCAGAACAGTGTGGTTTTCCCATCATAAATAACTGACTGACACCATCATATATAAAGTTGCCTTTAATTGTCCCACTTCTCGTATATTTAATAGCATACCTGTCATTTATATCAGCCCTAAATTCTATTACAGGATATAATCCTTGATATGTAAACTTAATATGTGCTGCATGAAAGCCTTTGTTGTAAAATACTGGCGTTGAATAGGAATAACCTATTGAACCATAGGCAGTTCCCTCTATATTTTGGAAGAAACCTGTTAAGCCTAGAGTTGCAGTGCCATAAATAAAATTGTTATTTGACTTTGAGAAGTTATCATAATCTACATATAAAGGCACCCAAGAATGTAACCTAAATATATTAGGAAACTTATAATAGCGTTTTGGCTTTGAGAATTTTGTTTCATAAGTATCTGTTATCTTGGGGAAGACAGAATTACTTGCTTTTGCAGCCTCTATTTCTTGTAATGACAATTTATCAGCAATTTTATTGTTACATTTATCAGCACTACTAAAAGATACAGGTTTATTAATCAAATCTTTAGATTTTATATTATATATATGTCGTCCATCAAGTGTTATTGAAGTATAGTATAAGATAGTGCCACTTTTGTTGAAGTGTCCACAGGAAACTCCGTATTTTGTGGAAGTCAGTTGGGTTACCTTGCCAGTATTGTAACTGTAAATTTCATTTACACCTGAGTAATCTGAAGTAAAAGTAATTCCGTCTTCAAAATTATGCAGATCTTTCATTGATGCATGTACTGGAGCAAGCAGTTGTACCAGATTTCCCGAAGGGTTTTTATAATTGTAACCATATAAACCGTTCCCATTATTGGAAAGACCGCTCATTATAAGCATTTTATCTTTTATCCATATAGGAGAGAGTAATTGCAATGAATCAGGAGCCGTTTTTTTGTTAATAACTTCGCCACTCTTTGTATCAAGTACTACGAGTACAGATCCACCAGTGTAAGGATATTCAATAGCGGCAAGAAGCCTACCATCTTCTGAAACTGCAGGATTGTAAAGACGGCCAGCATACGTTAGAGTCTTTTGCTGGGGATACTTTGATTTAAGATTAATATAACAAATTCTTGAAGAGGCGTTCATTCTCCATCTTATATCATTAACAGGCTCACTCCAATATATTATTTTACCTGAATGGCTAAGATGACTTGTATTTGAAGATAATAGGCATACTTTTTTTTCTTTTCCAGAACTATCAATTTTTACGAGTTCATCAGGTAATATATAGCCTGATTTAATGGCATATGTTTCATTATCAATAGGAATAATATCTTCGTATGAAACATAAAAGTCTGAATCAGGTGTAATTTTCTTTCCAGTTATGAAAGGTTTACGCATATTATCATACTCGTTCCACATAGAATTAAAACCAGTCATTATGTCCTGAAATGAGTTCTTGAATTTCTTTCCTGACAGCTTTTTTATGTTTTTTTGCATATTGTTCAGCCGCAGAGGATTCTTACTAACGGCTTCAAAATATTTTGACATAAACATAGGATCATCATAAAAATAACGACAACCGGCTATGGTCATATAGCCGAGAGCATAATAATTTGGAGCGTATTTCTTAAATGAGCCGTATCTCCATTTATACCAATTTCTATAGTCGTTATTATCAAAGGCAAGTTTATAGTAGGCAAGAAAGTCTCCAGAACGCCCACGACCGCTATTTGATAAGGCAGTTTCCGCTACTACAGCGTCACCTTCAAGCAGGTGAAGTCCTGGATATATCGCTGCAGCAAGACCTGGAAAGATTTGACCCACAATCCATGTAAATGGTTTGAATACCCTTGAGTAACCAAACTGCATTTGTGAAAGATGACGAAGTTCATGTATTGTAAGATTTGCAGCCCAGGGTGTAGATTCATTTCCACTACATGAGGGCAAGGTATACAATTCAATTCGCTTTGGTGCCCAGATTACCATTCCATTTGGATTTCCAGTATAAGCTCTGAGTATTACTGGAGTACGCTTACGATATTGACACCCAGGTAAATAACCAGATGTCCAAGATTCTGCAACACGGTATTTTTCAAGAAGATTTCCATATACTCGGGACAGAGAATCTAAACCAGAAGGATAGATAATCGAAAAATTCGGTGTATTTACATTATACCACTTAATATAGGATGGCTCGGCTTCTCCTTTGTAGAATTGTGCTTTGGCTGGTAAAATACAAAAGCAGAGAATAAATAGTATAAAGTTAAATTTTAATGTTTTCATCTGTAGCATATAACAAGTCGGTCAAATTTAAGAATTTTTAATTACTTTTGCGGATAGTTTCAAACAACACAGGTATCACCTATGCATTCATTTTTTCTGATACTTACACTTCTTGGATCCGTGGCAATGTTCCTGTTCGGACTTAGCCTGTTAAGCGGTGGTCTGCAAAAAATAGCAGGAGATGGATTACGCACATTTCTGGCATCTATGACATCAAACCCTATTAAAAGGGTTACAACCGGAATTGTTGTAACGGCATTAATTCAATCCTCAACAGCAACAACAATAATGGTTGTAAGTTTTGTAAATGCCGGACTGCTGACACTTGCACAAGCAATAGGTGTAATTATGGGAGCCAATATCGGGACAACAGTAACATCCTGGATAATGGCTCTCTTCGGTTTTTCTTACGACCTTTCACTGATTGCATTACCCTTGATAGCCATAGGCTTTGTAATGCTACAAAGCAAGTCAAGCAGGAAAATGCAGAATTTAGGAGATATTATAATAGGTTTTGCCCTCTTCTTTATTGGCTTTGCACAATTAAGAAGTTCTGCCGGACTTCTTTTTGAACATTTAGATCTCACTGGTCTGCAATCATGGACTCATATAATGCTTGGGCCTATAAATGTATCTGTATTACTCTTCCTTATCATAGGTACTGTAATGACAATATGTTTTCAGTCTTCTGCAGCGACAATGGCAATAATAATGTTGCTGATTACCACAGGAATTATCCCTTTTGAAATGGCTGCCGCTATGATATTGGGCGAAAATATAGGAACGACCATTGCCGCCAATGTTGCAGCATCTGTAGGTAACTCGACATCTAAAAGAGCAGCTATGGCTCACACTGTTTTCAACGTATTCGGAGTCATTTGGGTGCTTTGCGTTTTCCCATTCTTTTTAAAACTAATAGGAACCATTGTTTCATCATTCGGACTTCCAGATCCTAATACCGCCGATTTAACAGATACAGCAAATATAGATAGTATAAAGGCTTCCTTGCTTTATAGCGTCACTTCTATGCATACTTTGTTTAATATAACAAATACTCTTGTATTAATTTGGTTTATTCCTCAAATTGAGAAAATTGTATCACTTATTATACCAAGTAAAGAAGAAGAAGTTTTCAGATTGAAATATATACAGGGCGGACCTCTCTCAACTGACGAACTATCTTTAGATGTTGCAAAGCAGGAAATAATCCATTTTGCAGAAATATGTTATAATGATTTTGGATATATAAGGAAAATCATAAATGAGGAGAATAGCGAAAAATTTTCAGAACTTAGAAACAAACTTATTAAATATGAGGAGATTACAGATCGCATAGAGTATGAAATTGCCTCTTATCTTAATGAGGTTTCAAAAGGAGAAATTTCTGAAAGTTCCATAGCAAGAATAAAAGGAATGTATAAAATAATAGGGGAACTGGAAAGTCTTGGAGATAGCGGGGATGCAATCGGCAGAGTGATGAAAAGGAAGTTGGAACATGGCCAGACTTTTGATGCCTTGAGACTAAAAAGGCTGAACAGAATGCTTGATTTCGTAGATGATGCATTTAAGGCTATGCTTGACAATCTTAAAGTTCCTGCATCTGCATTGAAAGATATAACCAATGCACAAGACGCGGAGTATAATATCAATGAATATCGAAATACCCTTAGAGAAGAACATATAATAAATGTTGAACAATCTTCCGATTATAATTATCAAACAGGTATATATTATATGGATATAGTGGCAGAATTGGAGAAAATGGGTGATTTTATTATTAATGTTTCAGAAGAACAAATTGCCGAAAATGGATAGAAAACTTATTTTTATATGTTTGATGGCAGGTTTATTGTCTTTTGCTTGCAATAATAGTAAGCAGAAACGTGATGCAACGGAAGGAATTACTCGTGACTTTCCTATGGTTCAAATTCCAAGAATGATCACAGAGCCATCTGAACGTGTTGATTATGCAATAGATCATATTTGGGATGGTTTTATAGATACAAGTAAAAAATGGTTGTGTGATTCTTCTTATATATATGGGGTGAAAAAATCCGATGTGGGAGTACAAGCAGGGATGTATGCAACTTTACTTAATAGCGCTACTTTATCTCATGCCTGTCAATCCCTTTCTTCGCTTTATGACAAACTATCCATGTGTGAAAAACAAGACTCATCATCTAATGCTTTTGAGGGGGTAGTAGAATTTATATCGAATTATCTATATGATCCAAATTCTCCTTATAGAAATGAAAGGCTGTATATGGCTTTCCTTCAAAAACTTATAGATTCAGATCTCGTGAGTAAGGAGAAGAAAGATATGTATAAATATGACTACAGAATGTGTTCCTTGAACAATCCTGGAAGTAATGCTGGGGACTTTTCTTTTACTACATCCAGAGGACAAATAATTTCATTATACAGCATAAAATCTCCTTATATTATTCTGCTTTTCAGCAATCCTGGATGCCCGGAATGTAAAGAAATAATAGATAATATAAAGCAGGATGAAAAAATAAGCCACCTTATAAAGAATAAAATACTTACCATTGTTAATATATATATTGACCAAGACATCAAATATTGGAAAGAATATTCCATAAACTATCCTAAAGAATGGTATAACGGATACGATCACAATTATTCAATAAGAACATATCAGATATACAACGTCAGAGCTATTCCTTCATTATATCTCTTAGATAAAGATAAAAAGGTTATACTGAAAGATGCAACCCCTGAAAAGATGTTTGACTACCTGAATAATATTGAAATATAAATACACTAAAAACTAAAATTATGGAAATACACAAGACTTTATGGGGTACTACCGAAGACGGTAGCCAAATTTTCAAATATACTATGACAAATGCAAGTGGTGCAAGTGTCACAGTATCTGAGATAGGGGCTGGTATTGTTTCTATAATAGTCCCTGATAAAAATGGACAACTCGGAGACGTCGTTTTAGGGTATGACAATCCTCTGTCCTATTTAGGAGACGGGCCATGTGCCGGTAAATGTCCAGGAAGATATGCAAATAGAATTGCTAAAGGACAATTTACTCTTGATAATAAGACATATGATCTTGAAATAAATAACGGACCTAATCACCTTCATGGTGGAACTTTTGGTTTCCAAAATCAGATTTGGTCCAGTCGTATAAAAGGAGATGCAGTTGAATTTATGTATTTTTCAGAAGACGGAGAAGCCGGTTACCCTGGCAATTTAAAAGTCATAGCTCATTATGAATGGGATGACAATAATGTTCTGAAACTTACTTTTACAGCCGAGACAGATGCGCCGACCGTACTCAATCTTACCAATCACACCTATTTCAACCTCAATGGAAAGGGTAATATTTTGGGACATGAATTAAAGCTCAATGCTTCAGAATATTTACCTACAGATGAAACTCTTGTTCCTTTGGGAGAACCGGCACCGGTAGCGGGAACACCTATGGATTTCAATACAGCCAAGACCTTAGGACGAGATATACAAGCAGATTTTCCAGCACTGAAGTACGGAAAGGGTTATGACAACTGCTATGTAATCGATGGATATGAGTGTGGACAGATCCAAACTGCAGCTGAATTGTACGCACCTGAAAGCGGACGATTATTGGAAGTACTTACCACTCAACCTGGTGTACAAATATATACAGGTAATTGGCTTAGCGGCTGTCCTGAAGGGAAGAACGGTATAAAATACAATGATTATGATGGAGTTGCCATTGAATGTCAACATTTCCCGAACTCTCCTAACGAGCCAGAATATCCAACTGTAGTACTAAGGGAAGGAGAACAATATCAAGAAGCAATAATTTTTTCATTTTCAATCAAATAAACTATAAACATGCAACAATATCTGGAACTTTTAAGGTATATAAGAGATAATGGTATACAAAAAAATGACAGAACGGGAACAGGGACAAAAAGCATCTTCGGATATCAGATGCGTTTTGATCTTCAAAAAGGTTTTCCACTTCTGACAACTAAAAAAGTTCATCTTAAATCAATTATTTATGAGCTTCTTTGGTTTATATCAGGAGATACCAATATCAAATATCTGAAAGATAACGGAGTATCCATATGGGATGAATGGGCCGATGAAAATGGAGATTTAGGTCCAGTATATGGTCATCAATGGAGAAGTTGGTCTGCTCCTAATGGAAAAGCTATTGACCAACTGTCAAATGTAATAGAAACCATACGTCATAATCCTGACTCACGAAGAATGATAGTTTCTGCATGGAATCCAGGAGATATTGATAAGATGGCTCTTCCTCCATGCCACTGTCTTTTCCAGTTTTATGTTGCCAACGGCAAACTATCCTGCCAATTATATCAGAGAAGTGCAGACACATTTTTAGGAGTACCATTCAATATTGCATCATATTCATTACTTACAATGATGATAGCACAAGTATGTGGTCTTACTCCAGGAGAATTTATACACACTACAGGAGATACCCATATATATCTTAATCATTTGGAACAAGTTGACTTACAACTTAGTAGAGAGCCTCGTCCTCTTCCAAAAATGATACTCAATCCTGATGTTAAAGAAATATTCGATTTTAAATATGACGATTTTCAACTAACAGGATATGACCCTTGGCCTGCAATAAAGGCTCCTGTTGCTGTTTAATATTTATTTGATTATGGAAAAAGCAATTATAGCAGCCGTTGCCGACAATCTTGCGATAGGTAAAAACAATGCACTTCTGTGGCATATATCAGAAGATATGCAGTATTTTAAACAACAGACATTAGGTTATCCAGTAATAATGGGATATATGACCTTTAAGTCTCTTGGAGAAAAAGCCCTTCCCCGACGCAAAAATATTGTTATATCAACACTTCCCTTAGATAATATCCCAGAAAACATTACCGTAGTAAAATCATTGGAAGAAGCATATAAGGCAGCAGGCAATGTAGAAAAATGTTTTGTCATAGGTGGAGGATATACATATAGAGAAGCAATGCAAACAGCTGACACTCTATATATTACTCACGTTCATACTACTATCGACAATGCCGATACCTTTTTCCCTGAAATTAATCCTGATATATGGGAAACCGTATCTGAAAGTCAAAATAAAAAAGATTCCGAATCTGGATATATATTTCAATTTATAATATATAAAAGAAAGAAGAAATAAACAGTGCAGATTCTTAAAATAAGAACCTGCACTGTTTATATTTTAATATGCCTTATTTTACACAGGCAACTATTTTTTCTACAAATTTTTCAGGATCAAAACTCTTATGCTGAGAAAAACCTGTGCGGACAATTACTAAATTTTTAGATGGAATTATGAATATATATTGCCCGTCATGTCCTCTGGCTGAGAGAGCATCTTCTGGGACATTCTTATATTCCTTGTTGTAATTTACTCTGAAATATGCACCGTAATTGCCATTTGAGCCAGCACCTGGTTTCCATGTATATTCTGTCCAACCTTTTGGAAGTATCTGCTCATTTCCCCACTTGCCACCATTCATATACAGAAGACCGAAACGGGTATAATCACGCATAGTTGCATATAAGTAAGACGAACCTGCAAATGTACCAGAAGCATCAAATTCAAACAAAGCGCTGTTCATCCCTATTTTTCTAAAAAGGTCCTTATATGGGAATAAAATATAATCCGCATAGTTATCAAAGGTTTCTCTTATAAGACGACTTGTGATATTTGTAGAACCTGAAGAATAGTAAAAAACTGAGTCTGGTGCAAATTCAGCCTTCTTTGATGCAGCATATGTACCATAATCAGGTTTTTTGAATAACATTATATTAACATCGGAATTACTGCCATAATCCTCATTCCACTCCAATCCAGAATTCATTTTCAAGAGGTTACCGAGAGTAATGTTTTTTCTTCTATCATTCTGCCATTCCTTTACAGGAGCCGGAGCCTCAACATTCATCATTCCCTGACCTACTCGTATACCTACCAAAGCACTTATGAAACTTTTAGCCATAGACCAACTGAGGAAACGAGTGTCTTTTGAAAAGTCATTACGATAACGCTCTGCTACAAGTTGATTTTTATATGCAACAGTAACAGCAAAAGTTCCCTTAAATGGCAAAGTATCGGCAAATGCCTCATCTATTGCAGCATCAAGAGCAGCCTTATCGATTCCTGAAGGTATAGTATCAGCAATTTTATCTCCTGAAGGCCATGCTATAGTATCGGTATTTTCTTTTACCGCTGGGAGCACTGGATATTTTCGGCTTCTTATTTCATCTGCAGAAAAACCACGCAACAAAGTACATCCAAAACCCTCTACATAAATAGCTTTAGAGGACCAACAAAGGAAGTGGCTTGTAACTTCTTTCTTTTCATAATCAACCTTATTCACTGTATATTTTATGAAAGAGAAATTAAGATCCTCTTTTTCAAGACTTTCTTGAGACCTTCCGGCCACAAATATGCCAGACGCAAGATTTTTTGCAGCATAACCTGTAATAATAGGAGCAAGTATTGAAAATACAATCCCCCCTGCTACCACCACTGCCAAAATTATAAATATGACAATGGCACTGATTTTCTTTTTAAAACTCATAATTAATAGACAATATTATATTGATTTTCTTTTACGATAAATTTCATTTGCGGCAGATAAAATACCAAAAAGCAGGAAGACAAATATCATACAGGAAGATACTTTAGAAATATCTGCTCCTACTTTGTAAGATTTAGGAGCAAAATGCATCGTCAGCGTATGCTTTCCCTTAGGCAATTTAACTGCTCTGAGAGTCCAATCTGCACACATTATATTTACTGGAGTACCATCCTCAAGCTTTGCAATCCACCCATCAGGATAATAGATTTCACTGAAAACTGCAAGTCTGTCTTCTGCAATGTTATAATTGTATTTTAATTCATTAGGTGCATAAGATACCTGTTCTATATAATCTGATACATCATATATTTTATCTTTTATATTCAAATTTTCTTTCTTTGATATATCAATTACTGCAACATTATTGAGATTCACCTCTCCCAATAATTTTATTTCCTCCTTTGGTGATTTTGAAAAGACAACGGAATCAACAAAGTGGCAATTACCAGCGGCTTTATTATTTATAAGAGGTTCTGAATCTGCACCTACTATTATATATTTACAATTCAGCATTGACAATATAGGCATTGATGGAAGCGATTGTTCCACTTCATTTAATGTTGTCTTCCCCTTAAAAGATTTATATATATTATTTATCTCTGGCGTCAGATATTGTTCTATCAAATCCTGGTAACGCTGTAATTTGGCAGGGCTATAACCTCCTATATTTTTGTGGAAATAACTTGGATGAGAGTCATTAAAAACATTTACACTCAAATCCAAAACCCTATAACTTTTTGTTGTATCTTGTAGTATAAGCTTATCTACTGGACGCATAACAAATTGATTGTCAAATGCTCGCACAGAAATAAAATGGTCAGAGTTGAGGTAACGTTTTCCTACAGCAAACATATTTATAATGACGAGTAGACATATTATAACACCCGCTGTTATTCTCTTGGAAAGTGCCTTGTCTTGTCGTTTTTCAGAATATGACCACATAATTACAAAAAATGTGACAACAATAAGAAGTAAGGACATCAATGCATCATTTCTTAACAGCATTTTTCTGTCTTCTATAAGAGCATCAAGTAAGATTGCTTGTTGTCCGGCATCTGCTGGTCCTGTAAAAGTGCGTCCCCAACCTGTAATTGACAAAAGGCAAAAACCTCCTGTTATAAGTAAGGATATTACTCCCCATTTTAAGAATGACTTTCTATCATATTCTGATTTAATAATCTTATCAAGTACAAGGAAACCCAAAACTGGCAATGTAAATTGGAGTATAACTAATGCCATTGAAACTGTCCGGAATTTATTATATAGAGGCATATATTTGAACCAAAATTCCGAGAACGGCATAAAATGATTGCCCAAAGCTAATAGTATACTTATTATGGTAGGAAATAAGAGCCACCATTTTTCTTTGCCTTTATATAAACCAAGTCCAAGAATAAAAAGAAAGACTGTAATGGCTCCAATATACATAGGTCCTGCTGTGAATGGTTGCGGCCCCCAATATAGCGGAAGCGATTTTGAAATAGCATTAAGATTACTCTGTCCTGCACTTTTAAGTAATTGTATTGTAGCAGATTTATCTGGATTAATTGCTCCGGCTGATGCGCCTCCATTATAATCAGGAATAAATAGATTTGGAAGTTCTTGAAAGCCGTATGACCAAGCTGTTGCATAATCCAAGTCCAGACCCGACGTTTTCTCTCCAGATTCGGTTTTTAACTCAGACCCGCCACGCATAGTATGTTTAGAATATTCGTATGAAGTAAGAAGTTTATTTGCATTTGCTCCTATTCCGAATAACCCCATAACAAGTAATAATGCAGATGCAACTACAAATTTTCCAAACAATTTTCTATTCTCTTTGTGTATAATTATCCATGTAAGCAGGACAACTATATAAAAGAAAATAATGATTGCCAAGTAATAAGTAATCTGTATATGATTTGCCTTTATTTGAAAATTCAAAGCCATTGCAAAAAGTGAGGCGCCAAGGATAGTCATTGGCAGCCAGCTTTTTATTGAATTACCATATGAAGACTTACCATTTTGACCTAAAGCTTTTTTGTATGTAAATATTATTGATGCCAATACCCACGGAAGAAACGCAATCGCCATCATCTTGGAATTGTGTCCGACCTGTATTATTTGCATATTATAGGAGCAAAAAGTAACTGCAATCGCACCTCCAATCGCAATTATTCCATTAATGCCAAGTGAAAGCATAAGAAGAAATGCTCCCAATAATGATACAAACAAATAGTCAGCAGGTCTCTTCCCTATTTGAATTGCTTTGTACAAAGGATCAGTATAATCTCCTTCCTTATGTCCCGTTATCATTGTAGTGGGCATTCCGCCAAACATAGCATCAGTCCACGCGGTCTTGTTTTCAGGGTGAGCCTCATTCCAGTCCTTAGCTTCTTTTGACATACCTACAAATCCAGAAATATCACCTTGATTTACAATTTTACCGGTAAGTACTTCAGGTACGAAACTATAAGACAGTGCTATAAAAAATAATACAACACCTATATAAGTAATAATCTTATTATTTATCTTTTTCATATTTTTCAGCTAATGACTTTAATAGTGAAGCCATTTCTATAGATATAGATTTACGTGAATATTGTTCAATATTTTTTGCCATATGAAGCTGTTTTCCTTCCTTAAAATCAATCCAACATTGGTCTATAAAATACTCCATTTTTGGATCATCCCAATCATAAGCCTCCCCTGCCTTTGTTTCATGTAGGACATCTGCTATATCACCTTCTTTAAGACCGATGCAAAGTATCGTGCGACATGCTGCCAAGTATTCAAACAATTTTCCAGGCAAAAGTCCTTTTTTTTCAGGCTCCATTCTCAAAGGTAAAATAAGTACAGAGGCATTAAGTTGTTCCCTGACAGCCACATAATGTTTTTGATACCCAAGATACACAGTATTCTGTTCCAATCCTGCTTCTTTAATAGAGTCTAAAACTTCCTTATCAACTTTTCCAGATAATCTAATCCTTAAACTTGAGGCAAAAACAGAATCCTCCTTACATTTCTTTGCTAATATCCTCCAGAATGTCACAGGATTACCATCACTAACCAGCAATCCGGTATGTGTTATATTAAAATATCCATCTGGTTCAATCACTTGTTCAAAATCATTAGTGTCATAACCATTTGTAATAAGTTTTACAGGAGTCGAGGTCATACCTTGAAGTTCTGCCCTAATTGTAGGAGAAACTGTTACCACGAGGTCAGCCATATCCAATACTCTTTTTTCCAATTTATGATGTTTCTTCTTGGCAAAAGGAAGTAAAGGTAAGTGTTTGAAATTATAGATTTTTGTCCATGGATCTCTAAAATCTGCCAACCATGGTATATCCAATGCTTTTGAAAGTTTCATAGCAATGAGATGCATAGAGTGAGGCGGACCTGTACTTACAATAACATCTACTGGATGTTCCTTCAGATATTTTTTGAGAAATTTCACTGAAGGAGATAACCATGTAACACGAGGATCAGGAATAAAAAGATTAGCTCTAAGGAAGAGCATAAGTTTCTGCATAAATGACTTTTGTCCTCCATTTATAGGATTTACTTCAGGCTTGTCAGAAACTTTTTTACCTCGCAGTAAGCGATAAATCCAATAAAATTCAGTTATATGGCGTTTTATAACTTTCACATTTACAGGGATATCATCCTCAAGAGAATAATCAGTAGCCCGGACATCCGGATTTTCCGGAGTATAGATTACTGGTTCTATTCCCATTTGAGATAGATATTTAGTAAACTTTACCCATCTCTGCACCCCAGAGTCACCAGATGGAGGCCAATAATATGTAATTACCAGCACTCTTTTTATAGTCTGCCCTGTATTTGTCTCTTCCGCCATAACTATAATTTCCCTGATATATTGAATTTTATGCGGCAACAAATTTACAGAAATAATTGTAAATTTGTAAGAATTGGATTTTATTTGGTAGATGACTAAGATAATTGAAGATACTCCGCTTATTAAACAATTTTTTTCTGTAAAAGCCCAACATCCCGAAGCAATTCTGCTTTATAGAGTTGGAGATTTCTATGAAACATATTCTGATGATGCCTTGCTCGCAAGTAAAGTCTTGGGACTTGTACTCACAAAGAAGAGCAATGGGGAAAAGGAGAGAGTACCTATGGCAGGTTTTCCACACCATGCTATTGATACATATCTTCCTAAGTTAGTACGGGCAGGGTATAAAGTGGCTGTTTGTGATCAACTGGAAGATCCAAAACTCTGTGGACGCAAATTAGTTAAGCGAGGAGTAACGGAACTTATAACACCCGGCATTGCTTTTAGCGATGACATGCTCGAACAAAAAGAACACAATTTCTTAGCAGGTATACATTTCGAAAAAAACATCTGCGGGGTTGCTTTTTTAGACGTTTCAACTGGAACATTCAAACTTACTCAAGGGTCTCCTGAATATATAGGCACTCTACTCAGTTCATTTAAGCCAAATGAAATTGTAGTAACCAAAGGGAGTGAAAAATCAATAAAAAACATATTTGGAAGTAATCTGTACGTATCCACAGTAGAAGAGTGGGCTTTCGTATATGACGCTGCCGAAGAAAAATTAAAAAAGCAATTCGGTGTTGAATCACTGAAAGGTTTTGCAATAGACATGGCGCCCATAGGGATTTGCTGTGCAGGAGCTCTTTTAGTTTATTTAGAACAAACCCAACACATCGGTCTTAAAAATATTTGCTCTGTTTCCAGAATAGACAAAGACCAGTTTGTATGGATGGACAAGTTCACATTCAGAAACTTAGAAATTTTTTCAGCCGCATCAGGACGTGACGGAGTATCACTTGTTGATGTCATTGATAAATGTTCTTCTCCAATGGGGGCAAGACTGCTGCGAAGTTGGCTAACTATGCCAATAATGGATTTAGAAGAACTTAACTCACGCTATAATGTAATATCATATTTTGTTGAGCATAAAGACCTATTAGAACAAGTAAAGGAGCATATAGGAGATATAGGAGACCTTGAGAGAATAATCTCAAGAGCTGCTACAGGAAAAATCGGGCCGAAAGAAGTATTGCAATTAAAACGTGGTCTTTCACAGATAAAACCATTACGGGAACTATGTACAGGTAAAGGTTCTGAAGATTTAGAACTAATATGCAGCACCTTAGACGGATGTGATTCTTTACTGGAAGAGATTCAAGCCACTATATCTGAAGAAACTGCGGTTGCTATAGGTAAGGGAGAAGTAATAGCTTCAGGTTTTAATGAAGAATTAGACAGATTGCGTAGTATTGCTCATGGAGGAAAAGAGTACCTACTGAATATGCAGCAGAGAGAAAGCGAAAGGTCTGGTATTCCTTCTCTAAAAATAGGATATAATAATGTATTCGGTTATTACATCGAAGTAAGGAATGCTTATAAGGATAAAGTTCCACAAGAATGGATACGTAAACAAACCTTAGTAAATGCAGAAAGGTATATAACCGATGAACTTAAAGACTATGAACAACAGATATTAGGTGCCGAAGAAAAAATATATGTAATAGAAGCTAATATTTATACAAATTTAGTTTCACATATACAGACTTATATAGACACAATTCAAAGCGATTCATTAAAAATAGCGAGATTAGATGTATTGGCAGGATTTGCCGAACTTGCGTTATTGAATAAGTATTGCAGACCCCAGATAGATAATAGCCTTACAATTAATATAAAAGGCGGAAGACATCCTGTGATTGAAACTCTGATGAAACCAGGAGAAGAATATGTGCCGAACGATATTTTCATAGATTCAAAAGACGAGCAAATCATGATATTGACCGGTCCTAATATGGCAGGTAAATCAGCTCTTCTTCGTCAAACAGCACTTATTGTCTTACTTGCACAAATCGGATCCTTTGTTCCCGCGACATCAGCAAAAATAGGATATTGCGACAAAATATTCACGCGTGTAGGAGCATCCGACAATATATCAAGAGGTGAATCTACCTTTATGGTTGAGATGTTGGAAACTTCTATGATTCTACATAATATATCTCAACGCTCTCTCGTATTATTAGATGAAATAGGTCGAGGCACATCCACATACGATGGGATGTCCATTGCTCGTGCCATTGTTGAATATATCCATGAATATGGAAAGGGAGCTAAGACATTATTTGCAACTCATTATCACGAACTTAATGATTTAGAGGAGTTATATCCACGCATTAAGAATTATCATATTTCGGTTAAAGAGGTTGGTAAACAGGTTATTTTCCTGAGGAAACTTCTAAAAGGCGGTACTGCACATAGTTTCGGAATACATGTAGCAAGACTTGCAGGAATGCCGCATGAAGTCTTGGAATCAGCAGAAAAAACACTTTCATCTCTTGAAGCAATGTCAGGTAAATCTATTTCAGAAAAGGCTGCATGCAAACAAGATTTCGGAACAATAAAGAAAGCATATAATATAAAAGAAGGAACCGTCGAAAGTGACGGCTCCATTCAATTATCATTATTTCAGTTAGAAGATCCAACTCTTGCTTCCTTAAGGGATAGATTAAAAGATGCAGATATCAATAATATGACACCATTACAGGCTTTTGATTTAATCCGTAATATGAAGAGAGAACTTGGAATGTAAAACTACTCTTCATCCTTTTCTTTTTCTGCATATGCCTGAAGCAACTTAGTTTGGACATCAGCAGGGACTTGTTGATAATCTGCAAATTTCATAGTAAACGTTGCAGAACCTCCTGTCAAAGAACTCAATGCGGTAGAATATCTATACATTTCAGCAAGAGGGACTCTGGCGTGCAGAACTGTAAATCCTTTTTCCATATCCTGATTTACTATCACACCCCTACGACCATTTAAATCAGACATACAAGGTCCTACATAATCATTAGGAGTCATAATATCAACATTATAAATAGGCTCCATAATCTTCGGTCCAGCATTTCTAAAAGCCTCTTTAAAAGCATTTCTTGCAGCAAGAATAAAGGCTATTTCCTTAGAGTCTACAGGATGCATTTTCCCATCGTAAACATATACACGTATATCCCTTGCATAAGATCCGGTAAGAGGTCCTTCTGTCATCTTTTCGTTAATTCCCTTCAGGATTGCAGGCATAAATCCTGCATCGATTGCACCTCCGACTATGCAATTATAAAATTCTAATTTTCCACCCCATTCCAAATCAAACGATTCTTGAGATTTTATATTAAGAATGGTATCCTTACCACCAATTTTAAATTTATTGGTAAAAGGAACACCCTCTACAATAGGGCAGATAAGAAGATGTACTTCACCAAACTGTCCTGCACCTCCGGATTGTTTCTTATGACGATATTGCGCCGTTGCAACCTTGGTAATAGTCTCTCGGTATGGAATCTTAGGTGCCTCAAGTACAATTTCTAATTTAAACTCATTGTTAATACGCCACTTCACCAAGTTTATATGTTGTTCCCCTTGACCGCTTAGTATAGTCTGCTTCAATTCCTTAGAATATTCAACGTGTATAGTAGGATCTTGTGCGGCTATCCTATTCAATGCTTCACCTAACTTTGCTTCATCATTTTTATCCTTAGCTTTAACAGCACAACGATATTTAGCATCAGGGAAGACCATGTGTTGTATAGCTTCACAGCCCGCTTCTGCAAGAGTAGAATCTGTCTTTCCATTTTTCAATTTCATAACACACCCAATATCTCCTGCACATATTTGAGAAACTTTTTCCTTTTTAGAACCAGCAACTGCATAGATAGCAGAAAGACGTTCCGAATTACCTGTTTCAGGATTTATAAGGTCAATTCCTTCTCTAAGAGTACCGCTCATAACTTTAAAATATGAAACATCACCTAAATGCGGTTCTTCATTTGTTTTATAAATAAAGATACTTACAGGACCTTCTGGAACACATTTAATATCATTTCCTTCCAATGATTTTTCAATCGAGCCATAAGGAGAATATGCTGTCTTAATAGTAAATTCCATTAATCTCTTAACACCTATATCCTTCTTTGCTGATAAACAGAACACTGGCATTGCCTCTCCCCTATTAATTCCATATCCAAGTCCTTTACGTATTTCGTCCTCACTGAGTGAAGAATCTTCAAAATATTTTTCCATAAGAGAATCATCACCTTCAGCAGCCTTTTCAATCAATTCCTGACGTAACATAGCGACATCATCAGCATACTCTTGAGGAATTTCTACCTCTTCACGAGTACCATTTTCGTCCTTAAATATATAGTACTTCTGTTTAAGAACATCGATAAAGCCATTAAATCCAGGTCCTGGATTGACTGGAAATTGTATAATAACTGGTTTTGAGCCAAAAGTTTCTCTCAAAGAAGAAATCGTACGATCCCAGTCAGCTTTTTCCGAATCTAACTGATTAACGGCAACGATGAGAGGAACATTATAATCAGCAGCATAGCGTGCAAAAATTTCCGTTCCTACCTCCACACCTTGCTGTGCATTTATAACGAGGACTCCGTTTTCACACACTTTAAAAGCAGCAATCGCTCCCCCACTGAAATCATCTGAACCAGGTGCATCAATTATATTGAACTTAGTATCCATAAACTCTGCATAAAGCGGAGTAGCATAGACAGATTTTTGATTGGCCTGTTCAAATTCCGTATTATCAGATACTGTATTTTTATTCTCTACAGAACCTCTACGTTCAATAACCTTTCCTTCAAAAAGCATCGCTTCCGCTAACGTGGTCTTACCTGACTTAGAACTGCCAAGTAGGACCACATTCCGGATGTCTTTAGTGTTATAAGTTTTCATAATTGAATTGTGTTATTAATAATAGTTCATGTTAGTTATAAGTGGTTTGTGTTAGACACCTCTACAAATCTAATAAATTAATAATCCAATAACAATATAGCTCACTTTATATTTTGTATTTATCAATAATCCTTTCGAACTCCATTGAACGATACAATTTCATAAGTTCAGGACCGGTCAAACCAAGTTCCTTTTTAATAAGTTTATTCAATTCTTTTCTATTTGCCTTTATAGCAAAACAGATTAATGAAAAGGTAATATCCTTATCCATGAAAATTTTATCTTCCAAAAGCATTTTAGAAAATATTTCATACGAGCGTTGCAGAGAATCAGTATCCATAACATAGTTTAATTTTATAGTATGGTACAAAATTGTATATACCTGAATTAAGAATTGATAAAAGGTGGTATATACTGCCCTTTTTGATGTATAAAAATCATCTTTATTAAATAAAAATATGATTTTTAAATAAAATGATGATAAAAACACATCTTTGAAGATAAAAACTCTTCCATTAATAAAAATTAACCGAACTACTTTTGAAAAAATAGTTTATCGGGGATGATTGACGATAATAAAATCAAAGAGCATATTTATCAGAACAGAGAGAGTAAAGGTATTTCTCAAAAAGAAATGGCAGAGAAACTTGGATTAGACAGGACAACGTACAGGAGTATAGAAAAGGGAAAAACCAAACTATTAAATAGTCATATCTATGAAATAGCCGAACATCTTAACATCTCCACAGAAGAATTGGTCTTGGGATACTTTCCTGATTCAGAAAGTTGTGCAACACTTGAAGAATATAAAACCGACATGGAAGAGAAAATTAGAAAAATAAACTCCGACCATGAGAAACAAGTGTTTGCATTAAACAAGGAAATAGACAATTTAAAAGCTCTAAATAAAGAATTATCCGCCAGAATAAAGGATAAAGAAGATATAATAAGGTTATTAAAAAACTCAAAGTCATAGAAAATTCGTAATTTCGCAACAGGGTATTCTTTGATACTGAATATGGCAAAAAATATATCTCTTAAGAGTTTTTATTGTGAAAATCGGATTGAGGCTGGATGTGATGAAGCAGGCAGAGGTCCGTTAGCAGGACCTGTGTTTGCGGCTGCTGTAATATTGCCCCGAGATTTTACCTCTCCTACTCTTAACGACTCTAAGCAAATGAGTGCAAAAGAGAGGGATAAAATGCGGAAAATTATAGAAACAGTTTCTATTGCGTGGGCAGTAGAAGCAGTATATCCTTCTGAAATAGACGAAATAAATATTCTTAACGCATCTATAGTGGCTATGCAGAGAGCTGTAATAAAGTTGTCTGTAAAACCAGATTTATTACTTATAGACGGTAATCGTTTCAAACCTATGGAAGGATATGAATATAAAACATTTATAAAAGGAGATGGGATTTTCACATCTATTGCTGCGGCATCTGTATTAGCAAAAACACATAGAGATGAATTTATGAAGTCAATAGCTAATAAATACCCGGATTATGGTTGGGAGCATAATATGGGATACCCAACAAAAGAGCATATAGAAGCAATACGCAAATTAGGATATACAGAATGGCATAGACGGAGTTTTCATCCCAAAGAACTCGAAGATACTCTATGGGATAATAACTTATTATAAAAGAAATTTTTATGACTGAGAACGAAATATTAGACTTACTTAGAGAAGTAAAACATCCAGCAAAGGGAGATACTGATATTGTGTCACTTGGAATGGTTGATAACATAATAGTTAAAAATAATAATATCACCGTTACTCTATCATTTCCTAAACACAGAGACCCACTTACTGAATACCTTATAGGTAGTGCAAGGGCTGTTTTATATCGTAAAACCCCAGAACAAACCCAGATAGATGTAAAGGCAATAGTTAAAGAGGAGCAAAAGAGTAAACACGCTGATATAAATGACCTTAACCTTGATGAAGTAAACAATGTAAGACACATAATCGGAATTGCATCAGGAAAAGGCGGAGTAGGTAAATCTACAATAGCTGTAAATCTTGCAGTTGCCCTATCACGACTTGGATACAAAGTAGGACTCGCAGATGCTGATATATATGGTCCGTCTGTTCCAATAATGACTAAAACAGAAGATGCTATTCCAGAGGCAATAGACGAAGATGGAAAAGAAATAATAATGCCTATAGAGAAATATGGAGTCAAATGGATGTCTATAGGTTACTTTACCCGTCCAGGACAGGCTTTGATATGGAGAGGACCTATGGCAAGCAATGCTCTCAAACAAATGATTCTTCAGGTAAGATGGGGTATTCTTGACTTTCTTCTTATAGATATGCCTCCAGGAACAGGAGATATACATATCAGCCTTGTAAATGATATTCCGATGGAAGGAGCAGTTATTGTAACCACACCTCAAAAAGTAGCTCTAGCAGACGTTGAAAAAGGAGTAGATATGTTCAGAAATGAAAAAATTAATCGTAAGATCTTCGGTCTGGTTGAAAACATGGCTTGGTTTACTCCAGCAGAACTTCCGCAGAACAAATATTATATCTTCGGGGAAAACGGTGGTACTCAAATGGCGAACAAATTAGGTATCAAACTTCTCGGACAAATACCTATCGTTCAAAGTATAAGGGAAAACGGAGATACTGGAGAACCTTCAGCACTATCATCAGGACCTGACGGCATAGCCTTTATGACTTTAGCAGGAGAACTCGCAAAAGTAGTGTAATAGGGTTACAGCCCCCTATTCAAACATTTTTGTAAGTTCAATAAAATCTTCAACAGACAATTGCTCTGGCCTCATATTAAACACAGGTTCAGTGCAAAGGGAAACATCCTTCTTACTAAGTAGAGGTTTAAGAGAATTACGCAGAGTTTTGCGACGCTGATTGAAAGACATTTTAACAATGGATTTAAAAAGAGTTTCATCTACACCAAGAGAAACTCTTTTATTTCTTTTTAATCTTATAACAGCAGAATTCACCTTAGGTGGAGGATTAAAAGCTCCAGACCCGACAGTTATAAGATACTCAATATCATACCACGCTTGTAAAAGCACCGATAATATACCATATATTTTACTTCCAGGTTTTTCTGCAATTCTCTCTGCCACTTCTTTTTGAATCATACAAACAACTTGAGGTATACTCTCTCTGCTATCCAATATTTTAAAGAAAATTTGTGATGAAATATTATAAGGGAAATTTCCTATTATCATAAAATCTGTTGAAAAGATTTCATTTAAATTCATCTTCAAGAAATCATATTGGAAAAGTTTTCCTTTAATATTTGGAAATCGTGAAATTAGATATTCAACAGATTCGCCATCTATTTCTACCAATTTTAAATTAACATCTTCACGCTCCAACAGATATTGAGAAAGGACACCCATACCAGGACCTATTTCCAACACATCCATTACGCCACCAGATGAAGGTTGTAAGGCATCAACAATATTTTTTGCCACAGACAAATCGGTGAGAAAATGCTGACCTAAAGATTTTTTAGCACGTACTTCCATAATTGCATACATTCTTTGCGGCAAAGATATGTTAAATACCTTTAAAATTATTAATTTTGTCAGCAATAAAAGCATTCATACTATGTTCAGAACACACACATGCGGAGAACTTCGCATAGAAAATACAGGGATGAAAGTTACACTCGCAGGCTGGGTACAAAAAACCAGAAAACTGGGAGGTATGACATTTATAGACATCAGGGACAGATACGGAATAACACAACTTGTAGTTGGTTCAGAAGCCCCTAAAAGCCTTATGGATACATCAAATTCTCTCGGACGAGAATTTGTAATACAAGCAACAGGAATTGTTGTAGAAAGGCAAAGTAAAAATTCCAAAATAGAGACAGGAGATATAGAAATAAAACTTGAATCTATAAACATTCTGAACAAGTCTGCCGTTCCTCCTTTCACTATTGAAGATGAGAGCGATGGTGGAGAAGATATAAGAGCTAAATATAGGTATCTCGATTTAAGAAGAAACCCTCTGAAACAAGCACTTATTTTAAGACACCGTATTGCACACGAAGTACGTAACTATCTTGATGGTCTTGGTTTTATGGAGATTGAAACTCCGTATCTTATAAAATCTACTCCTGAAGGTGCAAGAGATTTTGTTGTACCATCAAGAATGAATCCTGGTGAGTTTTATGCCCTTCCGCAATCTCCTCAAACATTTAAGCAATTGCTTATGGTTGCAGGATATGATAGGTATTTCCAAATTGTACGCTGCTTTAGAGATGAGGATTTGAGAGCAGATAGACAGCCAGAATTTACACAAATAGATTGCGAAATGTCATTTGTTGAGCAGGAAGACGTACTGAATACATTTGAGGGGATGATGAGAGTACTGTTCAAAAATGTAATAAATGAAGAAATTGCTAACCCTATACCAAGAATAAGTTGGTATGAGGCTATGGATAAATATGGTTCTGACAAACCAGACATAAGATTTGGTATGACTATTCATGAAATTACCAACGATGTAAAAGGCAAAGGCTTTTCAATTTTAGATGAAGCTGGATATGTCGGAGCTATTGCTGTTCCTGGATGTGCAAGTTATACCCGTAAACAAATTGACGAATTGACAGAATGGGTAAAACGCCCTCAAATAGGAGCAAAAGGACTTATTTATATCAAATATAACGAAGACGGAAGTTTTAAATCTTCAATAGATAAATTCTATAGTGCGGAAGAACTACAAAAAATTGCAGAGCTTTCCGAAGCCAAAAAAGGAGACCTGATTTTCATAATGAGCGGAAAGGATAAACGTAAAGTTCAAACTATGCTAGGAGTTCTTCGTATAGAAATGGGCAACAGACTAGGTTATAGAAATCCTAAAGTGTTTGCTCCTCTTTGGGTTGTAGATTTTCCTCTCTTAGAATGGAGTGAAGAAGACGGACGCTTTTATGCAATGCATCATCCTTTTACAGCTCCAAAGCCAGAGCATATGGAACTTTTCAACAGCGACAAAAAAGAAGATCTTGAAAAAGTATGTGCTAATGCATACGACTTCGTACTCAACGGAACAGAATTGGGTGGAGGTTCTATACGAATACACAACGCAGATGTACAGAAACGAATGTTTGAAGTCTTAGGTATAGGCAAGGAAGAGGCAGAATATAAGTTTGGCTTTATCATTAATGCTTTCAAATTTGGCGCACCTCCTCATGGTGGTCTTGCTTTCGGATTTGACAGAGTTTGCGCCCTATTTGGCGGAAGTGATTCCATTAGAGATTATATTGCATTTCCAAAAAATAACCAGGGTAGAGACGTTATGATAGATTCTCCGTCAGAGATAGATAAAATACAATTGGATGAACTCCAAATAAGCCTCATAGCAAAGAAATAAATATAGCATGAGAGTTGAAAAGGTAGTTTGTACACAGTGTAAAAATTCCGGAAGTGTAAATACATATCAATCAATAAATGTATCTACAAATCCGGAATTAAAAGATAAGGTAAAGGATGGCTCCCTATTTGTGTGGAAATGTCCAAACTGCGGACGATTAAATCTATGCAGTTATAAAACACTTTATCATGATCCAGAAAGTAAACTGATGATATGGTTTCTGCCTGAAGAACAATTATCAAAAGAAGAAAGACAAACAATAGGTCAAAAAATAGACTCTTTAACAGGAGATACTACCCTTGATAATGAGTTGGAAGGATATACGTTAAGACGTGTATCAGATATTGGTTCTCTAATTGAAAAAGTAAATATTCATGATGCCGGACTTAATGATGTAGTTATTGAACTCTGCAAGTATGTAACCAAACTCGAACTTGCAGAAAAGTCAAAATCTACAGCAAAGGCATCTGCAATTATAGAAACACCGTTCAAATTTTTCAGATTTACTGGTGCTGATAATGAAATTATTTTTTCTTTTCCTGAAGACGGAAGCATGAAATGCATAAATGTTGGCTTCAACGTATATGAAGATTGTCTTGGAATACTTCAGCGCAATCCTGAAATGGCCCCTGGAAAAGGTTTTTCAGAAATTGATGCAACTTGGATTTCCAAATTTATGAGATAATTTATCTTACGGAACAATCTATAAATCTATAAATCTATACATTGAACAAGAAGTGCATAATATCACCATCTTGAACTATATAGTCCTTACCTTCAGTAGCAAGTTTACCTGCAGCTCTTACAGCCGCTTCTGACTTAAATGCAACAAAGTCATCATATTTTATAACTTCTGCCCTTATAAAGCCTTTTTCAAAGTCGCTATGAATCACACCGGCAGCTTGAGGTGCTTTATCACCCTTATTTATTGTCCATGCTCTGCACTCATCAGCCCCTGCGGTAAAAAATGTTTGTAGATTGAGAAGATGATAAGCCCCCTGAATAAGTCGTACTACACCAGATTCACTAAGCCCCATTTCATCAAGAAACATCTTACGATCTTCAAAACTTTCAATTTCAGCAATTTCTGCTTCAGTTTTAGCAGCTATAACCAACACCTCAGCCTTTTCACCTTTAATAGCCTCTTTTACAGCATCAACATACTTATTACCGCAAGAAGCAGAAGCCTCATCAACATTACATACATACATAACAGGCTTATTAGTAAGTAGGAAAAGATCCTTTGCAAGACTTTCCTCTTCCGCATCTTTCAGTTCAACACTTCTACAAGAATGACCTTCAAGAAGAGCAGATTTATACCTGCCGAGAAGTTCTGCCATCTTTTTAGCTTCTTTATCTCCTGAAGCTGCTTGTTTTAAGACTTTGGATAAGCGAGATTCAACGGTTTCTAAATCTTTTATTTGCAGCTCCGTATCTACAACTTCCTTATCCCTCACAGGATCGACACTTCCATCCACGTGTACAATATTATTATCCTCAAAGCACCTTAAAACATGAAGAATAGCATCAGTTTCCCTGATATTTGCAAGAAATTGATTTCCTAAGCCTTCTCCCTTACTTGCACCCTTAACTAAGCCGGCTATATCCACAATATCAACAGTGGCAGGAATTGTTCTTTTCGGCTTACAAATATCAGTAAGCACCTCCAATCTTTTATCAGGGACATTTGTAGACCCCAAATTAGGTTCTATTGTACAAAAAGGAAAGTTTGCACTTTGTGCCTTTCCTGAACTTATACAATTAAACAAAGTTGATTTTCCTACATTAGGAAGTCCTACTATACCGCATTTTAGTGACATATCTTCTGATTTTTTGTAATCGCAGTACAAATGTACATAAAAATAGCAGGTGTCTCAAACTGCCTTATATAGAAAATCACAAATTTTAAATAATACTATGAATATTTTTAATCTATTTTGTAAAAAAAAGCCTATGAAACTGATTACTATAATTCTAATCTACCTTATGCTACCTGCAATAAATTCGCAGAATGACAAAATAACTGTTTTGTTCTGGAATTTAGAAAATTTTTTTGACTACAAAGATGAAGGCAAAGGTGTTGCTGATAAGGAATTTTCATCTTCTGGGAAACGAAGATGGACAGCAACCAGATTTAACGCAAAATGCAGAGCCTTTTGTAAATCAATATTTTGGATTGCACAGAAGAATAAACATTTCCCAGATATAATTGGCGTAGCAGAAATAGAAAACAGATTTGTACTTGAAAGATGCCTAAAATCAACTAATCTCAGAAAAATGGACTATGGTATAGTACACTATGATTCTTTTGATCATAGAGGCATAGATGTAGCCCTCTTTTATAGGAAAAGCAAATTTAGATTACTGTCAAGTAAACCATGCAGAATATATAAAGACATTTTTCTTCCAAACGACACTATACTTCCCACTCGAGATATATTACTTGTAAAATTGAAGGCAAATATTCCTCCCAATTATCCCACATTATGTGTTTTAGTAAATCACCATCCTTCAAAATATGGAGGCAACTCATCAGAAAACAGAAGACTGCTCGCAATAAACAGATTAAGGGAAATTATGGACTCACTTTATCTTGAACATGAAAACATACTAATAGCCACAGGCGACTTCAATGAAGAGGCTAAAAATAGCCTTTTTGAAAGAATCAGTACAGACTCCAAGAAGACTGTAGGATATATCAATATGGGAGCTAAATTAAAAGGAGAAGGAAGTATAAGATTTAATGGAAAATGGGAACTAATAGATAATTTCTTTATCAGCAAAACCATTACAGGAGCAAAGATGCAATTAATAAAAATTCCTTTCCTTATGACGTGGGATAAAGTTCATACTGGAGAGAAGCCATTACGTACATTTGTAGGTCCTAAATATAACGGAGGAGTTAGTGACCACTTACCCATACTTCTCGAAATGCCAACATCTACTCTATAAATTATAGCTAAATTGGAATAATTATATCTGTGAGGACTTCGACGCAAAAGATATAGTAGACTTCGTAGATTACAAGAATTTAGGAATTTATTATATTTGCAAAACCTGTTTAATTTAATTGTAAACATATAAATGAATATTAACCACAGTAACCATGGAAATGAGAGAAAAAATCCAAGAAAAATTTAAAACCTTATTTGGAGATAGAGGAGAATTATTTGCTTCTGCAGGAAGAATCAACCTAATAGGAGAACATACTGATTACAACGGCGGGTACGTATTTCCCGGAGCTATTGATAAGGTAATAATGGCTGAAATCAAATTAAATGATACCGACAAAGTATGCGTATATTCTTTAGACTATGACGAGTATGTAGAATTTGGGCTGAAAGAAGAAGATAAACCAATGCAAGCATGGGCAAGGTATATCTTTGGTGTATGCAGAGAAACTGAAAAAAGAGGTAAGAAAGTTGGGGGCTTTAACGCAGTATTTGCTGGAGACATTCCTCTTGGAGCAGGTCTATCTTCATCAGCAGCTCTTGAAAGTACTTTTGCTTTTGCTATAAATTATCTCTTCAAAAATGGAACAGATAAGTTTGAACTCGCAAAAATAGGGCAGGCGACAGAGCATAATTACTGTGGAGTAAATTGTGGTATAATGGACCAGTTCGCTTCAATTTTAGGGAAAAAAGGAAGTCTTATAAGATTGAACTGCAAGACATTAGAATATAAATATTTTCCATTTAACCCAAAGGGATATAAACTGGTACTCATAGATTCTTGTGTAAAACATGAGTTAGCATCTTCTGCGTATAATAAACGTCGCCAATCATGCGAAAATGCCGCTGAAGCGATACGTAAAAATCATCCTGAAGTTGAATTCCTTAGTGATGCAAAGAGAGTTTGGCTTGAAGAAGTTAGAGAGCAAATATCATCTGAAGACTTTATGAGGGCCGAATACGTAATAGGAGAAGTACAAAGAGTTTTGGATGTTTGTGATGCACTTGAAAGGGGAGACTATGAAACAGTAGGAGAACTGATGTATCAAACACATTTTGGACTTAGCCGGCTTTACGAAGTAAGTTGCGAAGAACTTGATTTCCTCAATAAACTTGCACGCAAATGTGATGTTACAGGCTCAAGAGTTATGGGTGGAGGCTTTGGAGGTTGCACAATTAACCTTGTAAAAGAAGAAATATACGATAGCTTCATTTCAACAGCCAAAGACAAATTCACTGAAAAGTTTGGTCATGAGCCAAAAGTCTATGACGTTGTAATAAGCGATGGAGCAAGAATTATAACAAAGTAAAAGATAAACATTTATATAAAAAAAACAGGGCGACTTGTAAAGTTGCCCTGTTTTATTGTTTATTCTCTTATAGACTTCTAAAAGAAACGTGATCTATTATCCTTAACGTCAGCATCTTGTATCATAACAGGAACAATAAACTGTGAAGAATAACGAGCCATTTGCGACCTGTGATTCTTAGCATCATCTTTAGTATAGAAAGCACCCGTTTCATGGCTCTTTACCTTAAAGATGAATGTTCCCATATTACCAGCTATTGGCTTCGAAATTACCCCTTCTTTAGCAGATGCTACGGCACCAACCAAGACAGGATCCAAAGAATATGAAGAAGTTGATGAGAAAGACATTCCGTCTTGAGTAGTAACAGTTGTACCTAACTTATCAGCAATGGCTGTAAGACTTGAAAGACCTGCAATCTTAGTTGCTATTTCTGCAGTTTTCTTCTCAGCAAATTTTTCACTGTAGAGTTTCTGTTTGATAGATGAAGCTACTTCTGAAACAGGAGCATAACCCTCTTTGTGAATACCTGTAACTGTTGCTATAAAGAAGTAAATATTATCGACAGTCTTTATGTCTGATACCTTACCAACCTTATTTTCAAAAGCCCAACGTGTAATATCCTTAGTATTGTCGATTGCACCTAATTTCTCATTGCCTTCAAGCATATATTTCAATTGATGTGAATATACGCCCATTGTATCAACCGCTTTCTTGTAATTATCATAACTTCCTGCAGCAGCTGTAGCAAATTTATTTGCCTTATTATAGAACTGATTAAACGTTTCTTTACTTGCAAGCACTTCCTTTTCATATATAGCCACCTGCTTTTTAAGAATCGGTGAAGTTCTCTTAGAAACTTCAACTATATGTGTTCCATATTGGGTTTTTATAACATATGGAGTATTCAATGATGCTGTCATTATAGACTCAAAACCTGGTATCATATAATTTTGAGTCATCCAACCAATATTTCCCTTCTGTCCATCTGCTGCTGAACGAGTATCTACAGAACACATTGCAGCAACATTTGCAAAGTTTTCTCCACTGTTAAGTACTTTAATAATACTGTCAGCCTTGTGTTCTACATTATTTCCTTGAAGGAGAATATGTTTTACATATACAGAATCAGGTATCATCTTAGTATCCATAACTCTCGCGATATAGAAAGTATTATCTTTCTTGATTATATCTGATACCTGTGAAGAAGATTTCCATACAAAATTCTCAACATCAGAAGATACGGTATTAAGTTCACCTTCTTTGTACCAATGGTCTGAATACTGACGATCTGAATGCTTCATAAGGAAATTCTTAACGTTATTTGATGAAGCAAATTCGTCATACAAAGAAGCAACTTGTCCTTTGGCTGCATCAATATCAGAAGTAGAAGGAACTACCTCAAATACAACATATTCTATATCACGACTTTCGTTCTGTTTATAGAATTTTTTGTGAGAGTTGTAATACTTCTTTATTTCAGAATCAGATACAACAATAGTTGAATCCATTTCATAACCAAAAGGTACCATTACATAATCAACATTATAAGTATTGTTGTTTTCTGCAAGTTCCCTCTTTAATGAAATCGCGTTGTCAATATTACTATTGATGAATAAAGAATTGTATTTCTCGGTAAACTGTTGCTTTATAATAGAATTTTGAATATAATCCCAATATAATTTTAAACTTCCTGTCTGATCTGAAGGTATTGCTTTTATAAATTTTATTACCTGATCTTTTGAGAAAGCCCCAGATTCATCCATAAAAGCAGGATTTTGTGCTATAATAGGGGAGAGGTTTGAACCAGTTGTAAGATTTACAACTTCATCATCACCGACATTCAGTCCAGCTGCACGAGCTTTTTTAATGAAAAGATATTTATAAATAAGGTCTTGCCATGCAGCATTTCTTACAAGTTTCTGCTGTTCTGAACCTTGTGCAGAAGACCCCATAAATTCATTGATTTTAGTCAATTTTTCAACATCTTCCTGGAAATCCGGGTATGAAACAGACTTTCCATTTATTTTTCCTACATCATTCTTTGAAGACATAGATTGGAATGCGGACATAAGTTCGCTCGGATCCATTATGAATGACAACAGGCCCAAGGCGATGATAATGGACGCCGCAAGGCCGAACTTAACTCGGATTTTTTCAAGAACCGCCATTTTATGTTAGATTTTAATAAATAATCAAAATATAAGTGTGCGAAGATAGCAATTTTCCTCTAATTAATAATTATTTTTTTATACGTGGACCTATAAAATTTACAGTATCCGTCCTTACTTCTGTACTATCCTGTACTACTACCCCGTAACTATTAAATGGTTTAAGGATTATGGAATTGCTTGCACGTTCATCTGAACGCATACCATATCCCTGCATAAAACCATCTGGAGAGAACATTTTAATATAACAATCTGTGTAAATCTCATGATTCTTTCTATCCCAATACAAGGTATCCGTTTCCATAATTTGCTGATTGACAATATTTTTTACAATCACATTACCAAAAGCCATCCATATTTCATCATCTGTATTCTTATTCTTTTCATGACGAGCCATGTCTGATTGAATAGTTGATTCTAAAATACCATCTTCCTTATATGCATAAACATTAAGTCCCTTAGGAAAAAGTTCATACGATATGGTATCGGAGTCGTACCTTTCCAATAGAGGTGCCTCAACTCGCAACTGAACTCTTCCATTTTCTGTTTGAAGCATATAAAAATTATCTACAGACTGCAGGGGAGTAGAAGTTATATCCAATTTGTCTGCTTCTGAAAGTTTCTGTTTACAGGAAAAAACGACGAAAGCAACCGTTAAAACAGTTGCTGTCATCGTTACTATATTTCGTACAGTTTTCAAATAAAACTATTTCTGTGTTCTTACTGTTGTAGTAGCTCTTAGACCACCACAAGATACAGTATAAGACTGACCATTAGTCAAATCGTACATAAAAGCATCAGCTGTTTGAGGAAAATATACGCTGTAATGACTAATCATACGATTGCAATCTTCAGTAAGTGAAGGATCGGCAGCTTTTGCTTTCTGCATAAAATCACAAGCTACCCAGTACGGAGCCCTTCTTGAAATTTCATCACCTCCACAAGACATTGACCCCCAGATAGTTCCCATAAGATAATAAGACTTTCCAGAATAAGTTGGATCAAGTTCTAATGCCTTCTGTGCAGCAGCATAGCCCTTAGTAAAATAACTATTTTTAACACAGAATGTAGCGTATTCGTAGTTATAAGCGGCTTTTGTAGCAACATCAAGTTCATTAGAAGAAAGAGCCTCCTCCATATACTTTGCAGCATCAGAAGCATTATTTCTTACTACATTTAGTCTGAAAAGGAAATATGCTGACTGAGCTGTAGGCTGAAGTTTATGCATAGAGGTTGCAGCCTTAAGATATAGGTCATTATCTGTGCAATTTTCAGTCGCACTCATCATCTTAACAATATTGGTAACAAGTTCAATATTATCTTTATTTGCCTCATATCTAGGAGTAAAGAGAGCAATTAGGTTTTCACAACTTGCAACTTTGCTTGAAATGAACAACCCCTCCATATCAGATTTAACCTTGGCATTAACCTCTTTTTCTGAATCAGACTTCACATTTAGCTTTTCTAACAAAGCTAAATTATCCTGATATGTAGATATAACTTTTTCGGCATCTAATTTACCAGCCTGATAAAGATTAATAGCTGCATTTAGATCAAATAAAAGAATACTTGCTTTAGTATTTTCTTTATTGATAGCTATTATTTCAGACAGTCCTTTATAAAGTTCTTCATAATTATCATTTATATAATTAGACATGTCTGTACCCTTATTATTGAGAGTAGTTACTGCATATTTAGGATAATACTTTGCTCTTGTTTCATGAAGAGTCAGCAGAGTATCTATAAGAGCCTTCCTGTATTCTTTATTTGATGCATTTTGAGCTATCAATTTACGGAAAAGAGCTGTTCCGTTTATAAGCATTGTCTGATTAGCAGTAGGAGGACAAAACTTATATGCTTTTCTCCAATTAGGAAGAGCTTCCTTATAATTTTTCTGCTTAAAATATTCATTGTAATATGACAAGTACTTAATACATTCAGCACTATCAGCACCGTATTTTCCTTGTGCCTTCAACACGTTTCCACCAAGGAAAGCAAAAATTACAGAAAAGAGGATAACAGAAATTTTTCTCATCGTTTTTCTATTTAAGTTTCATTTTATTTTTATTCGTATCTCTGTTTAATGAACCATATATCGTGTATACTGAATCCTATTGAAAATCCGATATATTGTTCCATAACCATATTCTTATTCAAATTTCCTTTCTGCCCCAACTCAACCCCAAGAGTCAGCCCGTTATACAAACGAAAAACAGGTAATGTGACACCAAAAGTCAGACCATAGGAATTAATAGTATTACCATCAAGTTTATAATAATCTCTATCATAATAAGCACCTATCCTATAGGCACACCTCCTCATATAGTACCTGATGTCATTTCTATTAGGAATATATTCAAATCCTGCCTTTACAGACTGAGAAAATGTAGTAGAAAATTTAGAATCTCCAATATTTGCAAATCCAGGTTGCAAATCAAAACCTGAACGTCTCCAATCGGAGAATGTATAATTTATTTCAAAATTCCACTTTTCTTTTTTATGTAAAGAAAAACCTATACCATATTCTCCTGCAAAACGAACATTTCCAACTTTTGATAAAGTATCCACTTTGTGAGAAAGGGTATCTGTCTTACTTGACAATGATGCATATTTAAATTCTCTTACAAAACCTCTCATCTTGCTTCCAGTTCGATAAGTTGCACCTATCGTAAAATAGGTATCACTTATAGGAATACTGTATTGAACACCGAACTTTCCTGCCACTGCCTCTAATTGCATCACATAACCTCCAGATATATTTCTAAATCCAGGAGAGGAAAAATCCATCTTGGTAGTCTTATCTATATTTCCAAAATAGTATATAGCCTGAGCTCCTAATGAAAAATTTTTCCATAACGTAACTGCAGCTCCTCCAAACAGTTGATAGATACTCCCATCTCCAGAGGAATTATATGTATGAAAACCATAATCAGGATTTATATTATAATATGAAAAATTATAACCTACATCACTGTATGGAGAAATTCCGAATACCATTGCAGACTTTTTGTATAATGGCAGAGAAACTACAATATTTGAAATGTTGAACACATTATTTGCAGATTTCATATTGTTCTGCCTGAATACTTTATTAGATGAAGATAATCCCATATCTACCATAAAAGATAAAGTATCTCTTGCTGTTATAGCTGCTGGATTTATATAATTTATATAACGGTTATCCCTCCCGGCAATTCCGACTCCACCCATTGTTTTATTATAAGCAGTCCCTTCTTTAGCAATGTTTCCAATACCAAAAACAGAATATGGAGAATATGAATTATATGCTCCTGTCTGAGAAAAAACTAAGCCGGCAGACAAAAATATCGCCGCTACAGAAAGCATATATTTAATTTTGATTATTGACATATTCTTCAGCTATTAGTGCTAAACCTATAAAAACGAGGTTACAAGTTGCAAATATCGAGTTTTTCATCTTTTTTACAAAATAATTCGCATCTCCACCTGTAAATACAACTACATTATCAGGATAAAGTTGCAAATATCCTTCTATCTCAAACATTATGCCCGAAACAATTCCTGAAGATATAGACTCATGCAAAGTTGTTCCTATTAATCTGGTTTCATCTGGCATCTGTATCAGTGGAAGAGTCTTTGAATACCTATTAATTGCTTTTAAACGAGTCTGAAGTCCAAGAGATATATTTCCTCCTATGTACTTACCATCACTGTCTATAAAATCAATTGTAAGTGTAGTCCCAAAATCCACTACCGTACATCCTGTCCATTTGAAAAGATGCCTTGCAGCAATTAGTGATGCAGCCCTATCATAACTAAGATACGATGGTAAGCCATATCTTTCTAATATAGAATTATGAGCATTATCTAAAATCAGAAGAGTCCCGCATTTTTGAGAAAATATTTTTTCATCGGTATTACTTATATTATAAACAGATGAAATAACCATTACTTCAGGATTTTCTTTTTCTGCAAGAGATATTATAAATTTATTTACATTTTCTCCCTGATACCTAAATGTTTTTCCAAGTTCTGTCCCTTCTGTCAAAGATACTTTTACAGCAGTATTACCTATATCTATTAAAAGATTTGCCATAAATTTTATATTTTTTTAAGAACATCATAAGCCTTTGATATAGAATCTATATTTCTTGCTATAATTCTTAATTTTGAATCACTCTGTTTAATTTCAAACGGACTATTTTCCTTACCTAATTTATCTAATAATGAAGAAAATACTCCTGAACGGTAATATGCTGACATTTGATTTGATATAAAGAAAGCTATAAGTATACCGTTTTTAATTATTATTTTTTCAAATCCAAGTCTTTCTCCTATATGCCTTATTTTTACTATTGTAAATAAATCCTTCACAGTCTGAGGCATTTCTCCGAACCTATCAATAAGGCTTAATGAAAGTTTATCAAGATCCTTATCTCTTTCAAGAGAATCCATTTCCTTATATATCCTCATTTTTTCGGCAGTAATATCAATATAATCATCAGGAATAAAAGCCAATTGATCAGTTTCTATTGTACAATCATCTATATAACTGTCTTTTATGTTCTTAGAAGAAATACCCGTTTCCAAACCAAGTTCTTCCATTGCTTCTGACAAAATCTTTTGATATGCCTCATATCCCATATCTGCAATAAAACCACTTTGCTGTGCTCCGAGAAGATTGCCAGCTCCTCTTATATCCAAATCTTGCATAGCTATATTAAAACCACTTCCAAGATCTGAAAATTCCTCTATTGCTTTAAGCCTTCGTCTTGAATCATCAGATAAAGTTGTCAATGGTGGCACAATAAGATAACAAAAAGCCTTTTTATTAGATCTACCTACTCTTCCTCTTAATTGGTGCAAATCACTAAGCCCAAAATTTTGAGCCTGATTTATTATTATTGTATTTGCATTAGGAATATCAAGACCATTTTCTATTATCGTAGTACATAGTAATAAATCATAATCTCCCTGCATAAAATCCAATATTTTTTGTTCAAGGACCTTTGATTCCATTTGACCATGAGCAATACATATCTTCATATCAGGGACTAAACGGTGTAAAATATCCTTAATTCCTTGCAATTCTTCAACCTTATTATGAAGAAAAAAGATTTGACCACCTCTATTTAGTTCATAATCTATTATCCCTTTTATATTATCCTCATCAAAAGTTATTATTTCTGTCTGAATAGGGATTCTATTAGGTGGGGGAGTACTAATAATAGATAAATCTCTTGCTCCTAAGAGCGAAAATTGAAGGGTTCTCGGTATAGGAGTAGCCGTTAAAGTCAATGTATCTACAGACATTTTCATTTGTCTTAACTTTTCCTTTGCACTCACGCCAAATTTTTGTTCCTCATCAATTATAAGAAGACCTAAATCTTTGAATACAAATCCACTGCTAAATATTTTATGTGTACCTATCAAAATATCTATCTGCCCTTCAGATATTTTTTTCTTAATTTCAGTAATTTCTTTAGTTGTACGTAACCTGCTGACATAATCAATATTACAAGGAAAATTATTTAACCTTGATTTAAATGATTTAAAATGTTGAAGTGCTAAAATAGTAGTAGGCACTAAAACAACTACCTGCTTATTGTCCGCAATAGCCTTAAATGCAGCCCTTATTGCTATTTCCGTTTTACCAAAACCTACATCACCGCAAACAAGTCTGTCCATAGGACTATTATCTTCCATATCTCGTTTAACTGCTTCTGCAGCAGATGTCTGATCTGGTGTATCCTCGTACATAAAGGAAGATTCAAGTTCTTCTTGAAGATATGTATCAGCAGAAAAAGCAAAACCTTTAGTAGCCTTTCTTTTAGCATAAAGACCTATTAGTTCCTTTGCTATATCTTTAACTTTAGATTTAGCATTAGCTTTAAGAACTTGCCATGTTTTAGAGCCTATTCTGTTAATCTTTGGAGGTACAGCATCTTTAGATTTATATCTTGAAATTTTATGAAGAGAATGTACCGAAACAAACACAGAGTCACCATCTTTATAAGTAAGTTTTATAACTTCATGCACCCTCCCCTTATCGTCTCTCATTCTCACAATTCCACCAAATATTCCTATACCATGATCTATATGAACTATATAATCTCCTATATTAAAAGCACTTAAATCATTAAGAGTGAGTTTTTCACTTTTTTCTACTGTCCTTCTAATTGCTACTCTGTGAAATCTGTCAAATATCTCATGATCTGAATAACAACATATACGACCTTCATTATCAACAAATCCCTTATGAATATTTTTACCTGAAATAAATTCAGGCATCAAACCTCCATTTTCATACAGAATAGATTTCAGTCTATCTAACTGACTCTGTTTTTCTCCAAAAATATAAACCTTATAATTATTCTCTATTTTATTTTTAATATCTCCTGTAAGTAGTTCAAAGTTTTTATTAAAAATAGGTTGTGGAGAAATGTCAAATTTTATAGAATCTTCTGTAGGACAAGAAATTGGTACATCAATAAAGACACGCTTAAAATTTTCTAATTTTGGGAAGAAAGTACAATTATTATACATATCTGATGAATCCAGCCACACCAGAGTATCCTTTTTAATTATATCTAAAATACTTTCATTTCCAGAACCTAATTCAGATGTAACATTTGGTAAAATATTTACTTGGCTAACAGTAGCTTTAGAAAGTTGAGAATCACATTCAAAAACATTTATCTTTTCTACCTCATTTCCAAAAAAAGAAATTCTAAAAGGATCATTATCCGAGAAAGAAAACACATCTATTAGAGAACCCCTTACCGCATATTGTCCTGGAGAAGATACAAAATCAACCTTTTCAAAAGAAATAAGATTAAGTTTTTCCCTAAGTTTATCTCTATCTATATTATCACCTACTTTTATAGATATAGTTGAATCTTTAATATTTCCAATAAGAGGAATACTCTCTAATATAGCTTCAGGATAAGTAACAATAACAATAAAGTCATCCTTATTATCCATTATTTTTTCTATCGCAGAGGTCCTTTGTACGGCAAGAGAAGATTTATAATTAGTCCTGTCTACACCCTTTCCAGAATCAGGTAGGAAAAATATACAATCACCTTCTATAAGACTATAAAGATCTGAAGTACAATATTCTGCAGAATCTTTATCAGGCATTATAATTAAATGATTTCCTTGTTTAGCAATTTGAGAAAAAACAGCCCATCTTGCAGACAAAAAAAGACCATTACAATAAGTAACATTTGAAGATAATATATGTCCGGAAAGTAAATCCGTTGTTTTTGGACTAATTAACATTTATCTAATAAAAACTGTTGATAACGTATTAATAAAATGTTTATAAGTATTGAAAACTAAATTTTGAAAACTATTATTTTATTTAAAGCAAAACCTTATTCTAAAATCCAAATATTTTATTCACAATTAATAAATAAGTTAAGAATAAGAAAAGCACATGTTTTCAACACGGTTAATTATTTGTTTAATAATGACTTATAGCACTTATTTAACATATTAACACATATATAAAAAACATCATTATTAAATATTTAAAACTATATTTGTATTTATACTGTTAATGAAATGTACGAAAATTTTAATCCTCATTCATCAAATACGGACAAAGATAAGGATTTAGATGGAATTATAAGACCTCAAGAACTTGTAGATTTTACAGGGCAAAGTAAGATTATTTCAAATCTTAATATATTTATCCGAGCAGCTAAATTGAGAGGGGAGTCTTTGGATCATGTTCTTTTTCACGGTCCTCCTGGATTAGGTAAGACTACTCTTGCTAACATTATATCTAATGAGCTTGGGGTTAATATGAAAATTACATCGGGTCCCGTCCTTGATAAACCTGGTGACCTTGCAGGTTTACTTACATCTTTGGAAACAGGTGATGTATTATTTATAGATGAAATTCACAGACTGTCTCCTGAAGTAGAAGAGTATTTATACTCTGCAATGGAAGATTATGTTATAGACATTATGATTGATAAGGGACCTGGAGCCAGGTCTGTCAGAATTTCTCTTAATCCTTTTACGCTTGTAGGTGCTACCACAAGGAGCGGATTATTAACTTCTCCTTTACGTGCCAGATTTGGAATTACCTTTGCTTTAGAATATTACGATACTAAAGATTTAATCAGTATTATAAAAAGAAGTGCTAATATTCTTAAAATAGGGATAGAAGAAGCAGCAGCCACTGAAATCGCTTTGCGAAGCCGTGGAACTCCAAGAATAGCCAATGCCCTATTAAAAAGAGTAAGGGATTTTGCTCAAGTTAAGGGCGATGGTCATATAGATCTCGCTATATCAAGGTTTGCCTTAGATGCTCTTAATATAGATAAGAGAGGTTTAGATCAAATTGATAATAAAATTCTGCATACTATTATAACAAAATTTAAGGGTGGTCCTGTAGGAGCTAATACTATAGCAACTGCAGTAGGTGAGGATCAGGGGACTATTGAAGAAGTTTATGAGCCTTTCCTTATAAAAGAAGGTTTTATTCAGAGAACCCCACGCGGTAGAGTTGCAACTGAATTAGCCTATAAGCATTGTGGTTTAGAGGGATATAATTCGTTAGACTCTTCTGATAAGGAAGTCAGTTTGTTTGATTAATGCAATTTACATATCTTTCGATATAAAAGTTTTGTGTTTCAGTTATATAATTTTGTTGAATACAATAAAAATGACTAAAATTGTAGACGGATTATAGAAAAACAATTTTTACTACTATAATATGGCCGATAAACTTATATCAAAGATTCCGGACGGACCTTTAGCTGATAAATGGACTAAAAGGAAGTCCGAAATTCGTCTGGTGAGTCCAAACAACAAAAGAAAACTTGAAATAATTGTCGTCGGTACCGGGCTTGGAGGTGCTTCAGCTGCAGCTTCCTTAGGTGAGCTTGGATATAACGTCAAGGTTTTTTGTATCAGTGATAGTCCACGTAGGGCACACTCAATAGCTGCTCAAGGTGGTATCAATGCTGCTAAGAACTATCAGAATGACAATGATTCAATCTATCGTCTTTTTTATGACACAATTAAGGGAGGCGATTATAGAAGCCGTGAGGCTAATGTATATCGTCTTGCAGAAGTTAGTTCAAGTATTATTGATCAGTGTGTTGCACAGGGTGTTCCTTTTGCAAGGGAATATGGCGGGTATCTTGCCAACCGTTCTTTTGGTGGCGTGCAAGTGAGCCGTACTTTTTATGCAAGAGGACAAACAGGACAGCAACTTCTTCTTGGTGCTTATGCTGCATTGAATAAGGAAATTGCAGCAGGTACTGTTAAGAGTTATCCTCGTCATGAAATGTTGGATCTCGTTATTATTAATGGAGAAGCAAAGGGGATAATTGCACGTAATATTGTCACAGGTGAAATAGAAAGATTTGGGGCACACGCTGTTGTTATTGCAACAGGTGGTTATGGCAATGCTTATTTTCTTTCTACAAACGCAATGAACAGTAATGGTTCAGCTGCATGGCAATGCTATAAAAAAGGTGCTTTCTTTGCAAACCCATGCTTTGCACAAATCCATCCTACATGTATACCTGTACACGGAGAGCAACAATGCAAGTTAACACTTATGTCTGAATCTCTTCGTAATGATGGACGTATCTGGGTACCAAAAAATAAGGAGGATGTTGAGAAGTTAAGAAAACATGAGATAAAACCTTCTCAGATACCTGAAGAAAATCGAGATTATTATCTTGAAAGAAGGTATCCTGCATTCGGTAACCTTGTTCCTCGTGATGTTGCATCTCGTGCAGCGAAAGAAAGATGTGATGCAGGCTTTGGCGTTAATGAGTCAGGTCTTGCAGTTTTCCTTGACTTTAAAGATGCAATAGCTCGTCTTGGTCATCAGAGGGTTGCCGAAAGGTATGGTAATCTTTTTGATATGTACTTGAAGATAACAGCATCTTCTCCTTGGGAAGAGCCTATGATGATATATCCAGCTATCCATTATACTATGGGTGGTATTTGGGTAGATTACGACTTGCAAACAACAATTCCAGGTCTATATGCAATAGGGGAGGCAAACTTCTCAGATCATGGTGGAAATAGACTTGGAGCATCTGCATTGATGCAAGGTCTTGCGGATGGTTATTTTATACTTCCTGTAACTATCGGTGATTACCTGTCACACAAATTTGCTGAGCCTAAGACAGACACTTCTGCTCCAGAATTTGATGAAGCAGAAAAGGCTGTAAAAGAAAGAATTAACAAACTATTTGCTGTAAAAGGAAAACAGACTGTTGATTCTTTGCATAAGAGACTTGGACATATTATGTGGGAATATGTCGGTATGGCACGTAATGAGGAAGGATTAAAGAAAGCTATAGAGGAAATAGGAGAACTTCGAAAGGAGTTCTGGAGAGATGTATGTGTTCCAGGAACTAACGAAGAGTTCAATCAGGAGCTTGAAAAGGCTCTAAGGCTTGTTGATTTCATCGATATTGGTGAACTCATGGCAAGAGATGCACTTAACAGGAGAGAGTCTTGTGGTGGTCATTTCCGCGTTGAGAGTCAGACTCCAGAAGGAGAGGCAAAACGTGATGATGAGAACTTTATGTATGTGGCTGCTTGGGAGTATAAAGGAGAAGGTAAAGAACCTGAACTCCATAAAGAGCCGCTTAAGTATGAATTTATTAAGGTAGCTACCAGGAACTATAAAGATTAATTGAAATGGATTTTAATTTAAAGATATGGCGTCAGAAGAATGCCAAAGCTAAGGGACATTTCGAGACATATCACATCTCAGGTATAGAAGAGGATGCTTCATTTTTGGAAATGCTAGATATTCTAAATGAGCAACTTATAAGGGAAGGAAATGATCCTGTAGCAGTAGAAAGAGGTTGTAAGAGCAGTGGTCCTGTTTCTTTTGACCACGATTGTCGTGAAGGTATATGCGGTGCATGTTCACTATATATTGACGGTAGGGCGCATGGTCCTGATGATCACGTTACAACTTGCCAGTTGTTTATGCGTAACTTTAAGGATGGTGCAACTATTACAATAGAGCCTTGGAGAAGTTCAGGTTTTCCTGTAATAAAGGATCTTGTAGTTGATCGTTCGGCTTTTGATACTATTTTGCAGGCAGGTGGGTTTATATCTGTGCGTACAGGTTCAGCTCAAGATGCAAACAATTTACTGATTCCTCATGAAATTGCTGAAAAGAGTATGGATGCAGCGTCATGTATAGGATGCGGAGCCTGTGTTGCTACTTGTAAAAACGGTTCTGCAATGTTGTTTGTTGCTGCCAGATTAAGTTCTCTCGCTTTATTGCCTCAGGGAAGACCTGAAGCAGCAAGAAGAGCAAGATCAATGGTTGCTAAAATGGATGAACTTGGTTTTGGTAATTGTACCAATACAAGGGCTTGTGAGATGGAATGTCCTAAAGGAGTTTCAGTTGATCATATAGCAAGATTGAATAGAGAATTCTTAAAGGCAAAATTTAGCGAATAACTATTTAATACATAACTGAAAAAGCCGGAATTTATTCCGGCTTTTTTATTATTACCAAAGAAAATTATTAAACGGATATCTTCCAGCATGAATTTCTGCTACCATTTTATATATATCATTTCTTAATTTTTCTATACCAATCTTTTCTTTTGCTGATATAAATATACATGGGGTTTTTTCTGCAGCAATCCAACTGTTTTTAAGTTCTTCAAGTGTTCTGTTTTCTTTAGTTTTAGGATCTAATGAAAACTCATCGTATTCGTTGTATTTATATTGATCTATTTTGTTGAATATAACATAAATAGGTTTATTATTAGCATCTATATCTTTTAGAGTTTTTTCCACAACTTCCATTTGTTCTTCAAAATCAGGATGAGATATATCAACGACATGTATCAATACATCTGCTTCCCTTACTTCATCAAGAGTACTCTTAAATGCATCAATAAGTTGAGTAGGAAGTTTTCTTATAAATCCTACAGTGTCGCTCAATAGGAATGGCACATTTTCTATAACAACTTTTCTTACTGTAGTGTCTAAGGTTGCAAATAATTTATTCTCTGCAAAAACGTCAGATTTTGCCAATACGTTCATTAACGTACTTTTGCCTACATTGGTATATCCTACAAGAGAAAGTCTTACTAATTGCCCTCTATTTCCCCTCTGTGTAGACATTTGTCTGTCTACTTTCTTTAATTGTTCTTTAAGTTTGGTGATTTTGTCCCTAACAATTCGTCTATCAACCTCAATCTGGGTTTCACCCATACCACCTCTTGTTCCTCTTCCACCTCTCTGTCTTTCAAGGTGAGTCCACATACCGGCTAATCTTGGAAGCATGTAATTATATCTTGCCAATTCTACCTGCATTTTGGCATACGAAGTTTTCGCTCTTTGAGCAAAAATTTCAAGAATAAGGCTTGTTCTATCTATTATAACGCTACATTTTATTATTTTTTCGATATTTCGTTGTTGCATGCCTGTAAGTTCATCATCGAATATAGCGTACCTTATCTCATTCTCTTCGCAATATGTGGCTATTTCTTCAAGTTTACCTTTTCTTAAATATGTACTGTTTTCTGGTTTCTCAAGTTTCTGGATAAATTTTTTATCTCCATTTGCGCCTGCTGTTTCAGCGAGGAACTCTAGTTCGTCGAGGTATTCTATTACTTTTCTTTCGTCATCCGTTGACTTTACTAAACCTATGAAAACTGCTTTATCTATTTGAAGTTCTTCTTTCATGTTTCGTTTTTATAAAAAAAGGCCATCCTGATAGGGGACAGCCTTCTTATCTGTGTTAAATATTATATTATCGTAGTTGGAATATAACAGGGAATGTATAGGTAACCTTAACAGCACGGTCTCTTTGTTTACCAGGTTTCCACTTTGGAGAACTTGAAACAACTCTTACTGCCTCTTTATCAAGAGATGAATCAACACCACGTAGAACTTTCACATTACTTACTGAACCATCAGTATTGACTGTAAATTGTAGAGTAACCCTACCTTGTACTCCGTTTTCTTTGGCTATTTCTGGATATACCAGCCTTGAATTTACCCATTTTGAAAATTCGTTAGCATCTCCGCCGTTGAATGATGGCTTTTCTTCTACCAATTGGAATGGGATTGCTTCTTCTTCTACAACTTCGTCTTTGACCTCTTCTACGTAATCCATAATTTCAACGCCTGTATTAGCATTGTCTTCAAGGTTTTGGAACATGTCATCATCTACCTTGATTTCATCATCAACTATATCTATTTGGTCTGATAGTATAGGAATCTTAGGAGCTGATGAAGGTGGTGGAGGTGTCTCCTGCGTGATTGGAACCATATCCTCAACTTCAACTACTTGATTATCTTCTTCAAGTGTTACTTCCTTTCCTTCTTTGCTTTGCCATGAGAATACCCCCCAAACAAGAAGAAGTGTTAAAATAAGCCCAATTTCAGTAAAGAGCAACCTTTTGTTTTCAAGGCTTGCCTTCTGTGTTTTCTTTACTTCCATATCTCTGTGTATATCTTATTATATTCGGTTTGTGTCGTAAAGTTATAAATAATAATTTTTATTTCAAATATTTTAGTTAATAGTTGTACTTTTGCACAAAGTTTTCAACTATGGTACATTATTTTCGTGAAGATACTACTTTCAATTTTAAAAATAAGAGGTTTAATTCCGCTTGGCTTAATGCAGTTGCTAGTAATGAGGGTAAGGTTCTTGGGGATATTAATATTATATTTTGTTCAGACCCTTATTTATTAGAGATAAATAGAACGTATCTAAAGCACGACTTTTATACAGATGTTATAACATTTGACTATTGTGAGGGGAATATTTTATCAGGAGATATTTTTATTAGTGTCGATACTGTGAAGGATAATGCTTCTTACTATAATGTTGAATTTTCTACTGAGATGAGTAGAGTTATTGTTCACGGTCTCTTACATCTTATAGGTTATGATGATCATACTCAAGATGACCAAAAAGTTATGCGTGAAAAGGAAAATTTTTATATAGACTTGAGAAGTAAACTTGAAAATGAATAAGGATTTTGATATTATAGTTGTTGGAGGTGGACATGCAGGTTGTGAGGCAGCAATGTCTGCTGCTAATTTAGGTGCGTCTGTATTATTAATTTCTGCTGATTTGACTGGATTTGCTAAAATGTCTTGCAATCCGTCAATAGGTGGTATCGCTAAAGGTCAGATTATTAGAGAGGTAGACGCTTTGGGAGGATATACTGGTATTGTTACCGATAGATCTACTCTTCAATTTCGTATGCTTAACCGTTCAAAAGGACCTGCAATGTGGAGTCCTCGAGCTCAATGTGATAAAATGGCTTTTTCTTCTAATTGGAGAAAAATACTTGAAAGTAATTGTAAATTAAGGATTTACGCGGATATTGTCACTTCCTTTTCTTTCTGTGGTTCGCGTATTTGTGGAGTTGTTACCAGGACAGGGGCTATTTTTAATTCTAAAGCAGTTATTCTAACAGCTGGAACTTTTCTTTCTGGTAAACTCTTCATTGGACATAATACTTTTGCCGGAGGAAGAATTGGAGAATTTGCTTCATACGGACTCACAGAACAACTTATAGAATTAGGAGTTCCAACAGCCAGGATGAAAACTGGAACACCTGTCAGAATCGATGTAACTTCTGTAGATTTATCTAAATCAGAAATCCAGTTAGGGGATGAGCATCCATCAAAATTTTCTTTTCTTCCTGAATTGTCTACTGTTCAAAGTACTTCTAAGCAACTTCCATGTTATATTTTTCATACAAATATTGAAGTACATAATACGCTTAAGAAGGGTTTTGCCGATTCACCTCTTTTTACTGGAGCCATACATGGTAAGGGTCCAAGATATTGTCCAAGTATAGAGGATAAATTGAGAACTTTTCCAGATAAAGACTCACATCAATTATTTCTCGAACCAGAGGGTATAGATACAAACGAATACTATCTTCAAGGCTTTTCTTCTTCTTTACCTTTAGAAATACAATTAGAGGCTCTAATGAAGGTTGATGGTTTTCAAAATGTGCATATTTATAAACCTGGCTATGCAGTGGAATACGACTATTTTGATCCTATTAATTTGAAATCTACTTTAGAATCTAAATCTGTTGAAAATCTCTTCCTAGCTGGACAAGTTAACGGAACTACTGGTTATGAAGAGGCCGCAGCTCAGGGATTAATTGCAGGAATTAATGCTTTTCAAAAAATAAATAATAGAGAACCTTTTATTTTACATAGGGATGAGGCTTATATAGGTGTTTTGATTGATGACCTGATTACAAAGGGTGTAGATGAGCCATACAGAATGTTTACTTCCCGTGCAGAGCATAGAATTCTTTTGCGTCAAGACAATGCCGATTTACGTTTAACTGAAAAATCCTATAAAATAGGTTTGGCAGATGAAGCTCGATATTTAACGATGCAGAAGAAATATTCAAATGTTAATGCTTTATACTCCTTTGTTAAAGAAACAAATCTAAAGCCTGTTACTGTTAATAATTATCTCGAAAGCATCGACTCTACTCTTATTAATGAATCCAAAAAAATATCTGATATTGCTTCAAGACCAAATGTTAAATTAACTGAACTCTTAAGACTTGTTCCACGTGGAACAAAAAATAAGTTTTTAGATCAGGATAATCAGTTCAATGAAGAGCAGGTAGAGTCAACTGAAATTCTAATTAAATACGAGGGATATATTGAAAGAGAAAAAAGAATTGCTGAAAAAATACAAAAATTCGATTCTTTAAGGATACCAGTAGATTTTGATTATGATAGAGTTTCAGGCCTTTCGATAGAATGTAGGCAGAAATTTAAGAGGTATCTACCGGAAACTATAGGTCAGGCTTCTCGTATTTCAGGCGTATCACCTGCAGATATTTCTGTTTTGCTGATTTATTTCAAGAGGTAATTCGTAGAAAATATTTTTATTCACTACAGTCTTTGAAGGGCGTCTTTTATCAGTTCTTCAACCCTTATTTGAGGGTTATCCTTAATTATAGTATGGACAACTTTATTAATGTTTGCTTTAGAAAAGCCTAACATTACTAATGCCGAAGTTGCCTCATTGATCAGATTATTATTTGAATCGTTGATAATAATATCTGAGCTACCTTCTCCCTTAACGACTTTGTCTTTTAATTCTAAAATTAATCGTTGTGCAGTTTTAACACCTATGCCCTTTATTCCTTTTATAATTGCTACGTTTTCTGCAATTATTGCATTTCTTAATTCATCATCCGAAAGGGAAGATAGCATCATTCGTGCTGTTGATACTCCTACTCCAGAAACGCTTATTAACAATCTGAATAATTCCCGTTCATCTTTATTGGCAAAGCCGAAGAAAAGTTCTTCATCTTCTCTAATATGATGGTGCAGATATAGTTTTGTACTCTCTTTTCCTTCAATTTTTTCATATGTTTGTAATGAAATCTGAATGCTATATCCTATTCCATTACATTCAATAACAACTTCTGTGGGTGTGAGTTCTTCAATATTACCCTTTATGTAATCGTACATATTTATGTATTTATTAGACTTTTAACAAAATTATACCAAATAACTGTCAAATAAAAATTACTTTACTAAATTTGCAATTCTTTAATAATTATTCATGAATATGAAAATCTCAGATATAAGGAGGCATTTTCCTATACTTTCTTCCTTTGTTTATGGGAAAAAGTTGGTATACTTGGATAATGCTGCGACTGCTCAAAGGCTTGATGCTGGAGTAGAATTACAATCTAAATTAGAAAATACTTATAATGCAAATATTCATCGTGCTGTTCATTATCTTTCGTCTGTTGCCACAGATGAATATGAGAGGACAAGAGATGCAGTACAAAAGTTTTTAAATGCTAATTTAAGAGAAGAAATTATCTTTACCTCAGGTACCACTGCAGGGATTAATCTTGTAGCATCTTCTTTTGGTGAAAAATTTATTAGTGAAAATGATGAAATATTACTCACAGAAGAAGAGCATCACTCAAATATTGTTCCTTGGCAATTACTTGCAGAAAGGAAGAAAGCCTTGATTAAGGTCATTCCTGTTGATGAGAGCGGAAATATTGAGGTTTCTAAAATAGATGAATTGATAAATGAAAGAACCAAGATAGTTGCCATAACTCACGTCTCAAATGTTATAGGTATAATCAATCCCATCAAGGAAATTGTACGTATTTGTCACAATAAGGGTGTTCCTGTCCTTGTAGATGGTGCTCAGGGGATTGTTCATTGTAAGGTTGATGTTGCTGATTTAGATTGTGACTTTTATGCTTTTTCAGGGCATAAAATTTATGCTGCAACTGGTACTGGAGTCTTATACGGAAAGAAAAAGTGGTTGGATTTAATGCCTCCTTTTATGGGTGGTGGAGAAATGGTTGGTACAGTTAAGTTTACAGGTACTACTTATGCTCCTCTTCCAGAAAAATTTGAAGCAGGTACTCAAAATATTAATGGAATACCAACTCTAAGGCCTTCATTTGAATTTATTAATTCATTGAATGATAATGAATTAGATTTACAAATAGAGGATATTAAGAAATTTATATATGATAAATTATCAAATGATAATAGAATAATTCTTTACGGTGTTCCACATAGAACAAAAGATAAAATTCCTTTGTTTTCTTTTTCTGTAAAGGGTGTTCATCATGAGGATTTGGCTTTAATTTTGGACAAGCTCGGAATTGCTGTGAGATCTGGTCAAATGTGTGCCGAACCGATTATGGATAAATATGGTGTGACAGGTATGATTAGGGCATCATTTGCACCTTATAATACTTTTGAGGAGGCGGAATATTTTATAAATTCACTTGATAAAGCAATTAAAATGCTGTTATAGATATGGCTAAAACATTAGATGAAGTAAAAGAAGATATTATAGAAACGTTTTCTTTATATGATGATTGGATGGATAAGTATGAATATCTCATAGAACTTGGAAAGAACTTGGATGCTTATCCTGAGGAATTGAAAACGGATGATAAACTTATTAAAGGTTGTCAGTCAAGAGTATGGTTGAACAGTTGGGTTAAAGATGGAAAAATCTTTTTTCAGGCTGATAGTGATGCAATAATTACTAAGGGGATAATTTCGTTATTAATAGGCATTTATTCTGGAAGAAGACCAGACGAAATCTTGAATGATGATTTTTCTTTTGTTGATAAGATAGGTTTGAAGGAAAATCTATCTCCTACACGAGCAAATGGATTAGTGTCTATGATTGCAAAAATTAAACTTTTAGCATCTGAAAATATTTAAATGATGGTAGAAATGTCTAATGATGAGCAAATTACAAATAATATTACGGAAAGTAATCAATCAGAAACTTGTGTGGATAGGGATGTGATGACAGCAGAGGATGCTAAAGAACTTGCCCCTTTATACTCGAATGTAATACTTGCTCTTAAACAGGTTTTTGATCCTGAAATTCCAGTTAATATTTATGACCTTGGGCTTATATACGATTTGTATATAAATAAGAAACATGAGGTTTATATAAAGATGACCTTTACAGCACCAAATTGTCCTATGGCGGATGATGTGTTGTTGGATGTTAAAAATTCTGTGGAAGATGTCCCAGGCATTACTAAGTGTGTGATAGAACTTGTATTTGATCCTGTTTGGGATAGAAGTATGCTTTCAGAAGAGGCGAGAGTGGAACTTGGAATGGATGATCTTTAATGAAATGAAGTATATTGAATTGTATCTTTCGTTAGGTTCCAATTTGGGTGATAGGTATGGTTACATTAATAAGGCTATTGAATATCTGGATTCTTCTTTAGAAATTCACCATCATCTTATCTCTGATATTATCGAAACTAAGCCGTGGGGAAATACAAGTGGTGAGAATTTCTTAAACTGTGTTGTGTGTTATAAGTTACCTTTAGTTGGGCAGGATGCTGATCTATTCTGTTTGTCTTTACTTAGGATAATTAAAGAAATTGAATTTAAACTTGGCCGTATTATAACAGATCCTATTTATAATGAAAAAGGAGATAGGGTGTACTCGGAAAGAACTATAGATATTGATATTTTATTCTATGGACAAAAATCAATAGATTTAGGCAGTCTAATAATTCCTCATAAAGATATTTCAAGAAGGGATTTTGTACTTATTCCTTTAAAACAGATAGCTTCTATGGAACTTAGGCAATCTTTTCCAAGACTGTTTTTAATATAAAATGATTAACTTAGCAGATTGAATTTTAATTTGCTAAATAAACATTTCCGAATAATATTTAATATTTTTTGATATGATAACTCAAGACGAACTTTTTAAGGTTCTTGTTGCTCACTGTAAGGAGTATGGATTTATCTTCCCTTCAAGTGAAATCTATGATGGACTTGCTGCTGTATATGATTATGGACAGATGGGTGTTGAACTCAAAAATAATATTAAGAGATATTGGTGGGAGGCCATGACGCGTCTCAATGAGAACGTTGTCGGTATAGATTCTTGCGTATTTATGCATCCTAAAGTATGGGTAGCTTCAGGGCATGTGGCTGCTTTTAATGATCCTTTGATCGACAATAAGGATTCAAAGAAAAGGTATCGTGCAGATAATTTAATAGAAGATTATCTCGGTAAAATAGAGGAAAAAATCAACAAGGAAGTTGAGAAGGGGCGTAGAAAATTTGGAGAAAATTTTGACGAGGCTAAATTCCGTCAGACTAACCCTAATGTGCTTAGAGAAAAGGCTAAATATGATGAAATTCATAATCGTTATGTTGAAGCAGAGCAGAAAAATGACCTTGCTGAATTTAAACAGATTATATTGGACTGCGGTATAGTTTGTCCGATTTCAGGTACTGCTAACTGGACAGATGTTCGTCAGTTTAACTTGATGTTTAGCACACAGATAAGTAATTCTGGAAGCGAAGATGATAGAATTTATCTTCGTCCTGAAACTGCTCAAGGTATTTTTGTTGAGTATCTGAATGTTCAGAAGACAGGTAGGATGAAGATTCCGTTTGGTATTGCTCAAATTGGTAAGGCTTTTAGGAATGAAATTGTTGCAAGGCAATTTATTTTCCGTATGCGTGAATTTGAACAAATGGAAATGGAATTTTTCTGCAAGCCAGGAACAGAAATGGAATGGTTTAAAAAGTGGAAAGAAATCCGTTTAAAATGGCACGAGGCTTTGGGAATGGGTGATGAAAATTATCGTTTTCACGATCACGAAAAATTGGCTCATTATGCAAATGCGGCAACAGATATTGAATTTAATTTTCCATTTGGGTTTAAGGAATTGGAAGGAATACATTCGCGTACAGACTTTGATCTCGGCAACCATGCAAAACTTTCTGGTAAAAAGATTCAATATTTCGATCCTGAAACAGGTGAAAGTTATATCCCTTATTGTGTTGAGACCTCTATCGGACTTGATAGAATGTTCTTGTCAATACTATCTCACTCATATAAGTCTGAAGAATTGGAAAATGGTGAAACAAGGGTTGTATTAAATATACCTGCACCTCTTGCTCCTGTTAAAGTGGCTGTTCTGCCTTTGATAAAGAAAGATGGTTTGCCAGAAAAGGCTCAGGAAGTAGTAAATGAGTTAAAGTATGATTTCGCATATCAATATGACGAGAAAGATAGTATCGGGAAACGTTATCGTCGTCAGGATGCTATCGGAACACCTTTCTGTGTAACAATTGATCATGATACTCTTAATGATAACTGTGTTACCATAAGGGATAGAGATACTATGCAGCAGGATAGAGTTCCAATCTCAGAACTAAAGAATATAATTGATAAGAAAGTGAATCTGAGTAACTTACTTAGAAAATTATAATCAATAATATAAATACAAAGCCGGCTGATAAATATCTTCAGTCGGCTTTTTTTATTATATAAGTTATTTACTTTTGCTTAGATTAAAGCCAAGTTTCATATTGTTATAATTTCCAGCAAACCCGCTTATTTCTTTTACTTTAGAACTTTGTTTAGCTACATAGTTAAGAGCCGTTTTGATGAAGCTCAAAAATTTATTGCTATCAAATAATATTTTGCATCCATCTGAAGTGCTTTCAACTGTCCCTGTCATTGAAAGAAATTTTAAGGCCTTTCCATACTGAAGTTGTATTGTTTTGGCATCATTCATTGTTTTCCATGTTCCACTGATTGGTATGCCTTTTATTGAGCATGTGAAAGTAAGATCTTCCTTAAAAGAAAAATTCATTGCACCTGAAGTCAGTCCGACTTTCGTAAGGTATTCGTTAATTTTATTCTCTGCTGTTGATGATGCAGCAGTTCCTGCTATATTTGATAGAGTATTTTCACTTAAAAGAGAAACAGCTACTCCTGTATATGTCCAATTCCCAGGAAGTTCTACTTTTTGTCCTTTTCCTGCATAAGAACGCACTACTTTGGAGGCTGTATTAAGTAAATTTCCAAAATCTTGTGCATTAACTGTTACACTTAGTGCAAAAATCGCAGTTGCGATTGACAAACATATTTTTTTCATTGCAAAAATAATTTTATGATTATAATTCTTCTTTCCAACCTTGTGCGCTTATTGGCATTTCTACTCCTTCTGGAGTAACTATTGCTGATCCTACTTCGGGTAATGCAAGGTGACCTATAACATCAAATGTCTGAAAATCCCGTCTAAATTTTTCTGCTTTCAGTATAGGAATTGTAAAAAGCAACCTATAATCCTCACCTCCATTCATTGCTGCAGAAATAGGATCTATATCAAGAGTTTTACCCAATTCAAAACTGTTACCTTCAAAAGGGATTTTATCTGCATATATCTTTGCTCCTAATTTTGTATCTCTTACCAATCTCTTTATTGTGTCAGAAAGTCCTCTCGATACGAGATACCCAGAAGAAGGTAAAATATCTTCATCTTGCATCTGATTGACTATTGCTGGATTTATTTCTGGTTTAAGATAAGAAGCAATCATCATTCGGTATCTTTCTAATTCCGGTCTAATATGCTCATTATCAAACTTTTGTTTGCCTTTCTCTAATATTTTAAATCCAAAAAAAGCTCCGCCTACACTTCCTGAAATACATATAAGATCTTTTGTGGCTGGTTGTGGTCGCTTCAATAGTAATTCTGTTGATGCCACCCCCATAGCGGCTATGCTTATAGCCAATCCATTTTTAGACGGAAGTAAATCAAGCGATATTTCCTCGATGTTATGTTCTTTGGCCCCAGTTACCATTCCCTTCCAAAGTTCACTGATATGAGGGAAATCTAATTTTGAAGAAACCCCTATCTGTATGGATAGAGTTTTAGGTGATGAAAATGAAGCATAAATTTCTCCTAAAACTGCTACTACACATTTATATCCCAAATGTTTCAATGGAAAATATACAAGATCAAAATCGATTCCTTCTAAAAATATTCTTGAAGACAGTCTTATTTCTGATTTTTTTTCTGCTCTAAAACTTGAATTATCTATGAATTTATAAGGTGTTCCTTCATAAAGTCTTGCAATTGCTTCCACCTTTCCGATGTCGCTGAAATTATCTTCTGCCATATAAAAGAGAATTTATATTTCTACAAAAGTAGCATATTATTTTGTAAATTTGAACTCTTTTAAAAGCAACTGAAAATCAAAATTTATAAGTTATGAAAGTAATTAAATCAATATTTCTTCTTTCTATTTTATTAACAGGGATGAGTTTATCTGCAAAAGCCACTAAGCCAGCCCAACTGACTGTAATATCTTATAACATAAGATATGGAGAGGCTCAAGACGGTCTTAATTCTTGGAAATATAGGTATCCGGCTTCTGCGATGATGATTCAAGATCAAGCACCTGATATATTCGGTCTTCAAGAAGCATATGATTATCAAAAAAATTATCTGGAAGAGTACACTCATGGTTATAAGTCAGTTGGTGTTGGAAGAGAAGATGGGAAGAAAGATGGAGAGATTATGGCAATATTTTATAAAACGAAACGAATTAAACTTATTAAATGGGGGACTTATTGGCTGTCTGAAACTCCAGAAAAACCTTCGTTAGGTTGGGATGCAGCCTGTAGGAGGACTGCAACATGGGCTCTAATGAAGGACAAACAGTCAAATCGTAAATTCTATTATGTCAATACTCATTTGGATCACGTCGGTAAGAATGCTCAAAGAAACGGTCTTGCTCTTATTGTAGAAAGAATAGCAAAAATGAATAAGGAGAATTATCCGATTGTACTTACAGGAGATTTTAACGTGTCTCCAGATAATCCTGTTCTTGATGGACTTAATAAATGTATGCAATCTGCAAGGGCTACAGCTGTACAAACTGACAATTCATTCACATACAATGGTTGGGGAAAAGAATTTGCCGTGATTGATCATATATACTATAACGGATTTAGCAGTTGTCCAGTATTTGAGGTGATAAAGAAACCTTATGCAGAGAGGGTTTATATATCAGATCATTTTCCTGTAAAGGCAATTCTGATTTTTTAATCTGCAAAAAGTATTATTATGTCATTTGTTCACCTTCACGTACATACTCAATATTCGATACTTGATGGCCATTCTTCAATAGAAAATCTTTTCAATCGTGCAGAAGAACTTGGAATGCCAGCACTTGCCATTACTGATCATGGAAATATGTATGGTATAAAAGAGTTCTTTAAATTCGCCAAAAAACATCCTAATATAAAGCCTATAATAGGGTGTGAAATATATGTGTCTGTAGGAGATCATAAATTAAAAGATAAGGCAAATAGAGCCTATTATCATTTGATTCTATTGGCTAAAAATTATAATGGCTACAAGAACCTTATGAAAATAGTTTCTACTGCTCATATTGAGGGTATGTATTATCGCCCGAGAGTGTCCCATGAAGTCTTGGAAAAATGGCATGAAGATTTGATATGCTCGTCTGCATGTATTGCCGGAGAAATACCAAGAAAGATATTGGCAGGAGATATAGCAGGGGCAGAAGCTGCTATAGAATGGCATAAAAAAGTATTTGGGGATGATTATTACCTTGAGGTAATGTATCATAAAACAGAAGTTCCTGGGCAATCCTTAGAAGTTTATGAAAAGCAGAGGGAATATGTACCTATAATTTTAGAATTAGCGAAGAAACACGGAGTTAAAGTAATTGCTACTAATGACGTACATTTTGTAAGAAAAGAAGACGGACCAGCACATGATAGGCTTATATGTCTAACAACTAATTCATTTGTAGATGATCCTGATAGGCTTCGTTATACACAACAGGAATTTTTAAAGAGTGAAGAAGAGATGCGTTCTCTCTTCCCCGACAATCCTGAAGTAATAGATAATACTATAGAGGTTTGTGATAAAATAGAGCGTTTTGAAATAGATAGAGGCCATGTTTTACCTATTTTTGAACTTCCAGAGGCTTTTTTAAAGGATATAGACAAATATTTGGCAGAATATGAGGCTGTAATATCTGAAGGAAGAAATGATGAAAAAGGAAATTACAGAGGAGATAATTTCTGTAAATCAGTAGCGTATTTATGTTATTTAACATATAAAGGAGCAGAAGTAAGATATGGAAGCCTGGGTGAGGAACAGAAAGAGAGGTTGGACTTTGAATTAAAGACAATTTCCAGAATGGGTTTCCCTGACTATTTCCTTATAGTTCAGGATTTTATTAACTGGGCAAAATCAAATGGTATTTCTGTTGGACCAGGAAGAGGGTCAGCAGCAGGGTCGGCAGTAGCCTATTGTCTTAAAATAACCAATCTTGACCCTATACGCTATGATTTGCTGTTTGAGCGATTTCTAAATCCAGAAAGGGTTTCGATGCCTGATATTGATGTAGACTTTGATGACGAAGGTCGTTATAGGGTGATACAATATGTCCAGGAAAAATATGGGGTAGATCATATTTCTCATGTTATAACTTTCGGTACAATGGCTGCTAAAAGTGCAATAAAAGATGTTGCACGTATCAGTCATCTTTCTATTGATGAATCAAATAGGCTTTCTAAAATGATTCCTGAAAGGGACTTTATCATAAATGAACCATATGAAAAGGAATATCATGATGGGGACATGATTGATGAAGGAGAAGAAATAATAGAGAAAGAGGGTAAAAAATTCAAGAAGGGTATAGCAGAAAAGAAATATAAAATAACAATAAAGAATTGCATAAAATTCGTACCTGAATTTAAGAATGAGTTTGAAAATGGTACAGACTTAGTGAAAGAGGTAATCAACTATGCAATGCAACTTGAGGGGACAATAAGGCAAACTGGTATCCATGCTTGTGCAATGATAATAGGTAGAGGCAACCTTACAGACTATATTCCTATAACAATGGGTGTAGATAAGGCAACAGGTCAGGATGTATGGGTTTCACAGTATGAAGGTTCATATATTGAAGAGGTCGGAATGTTGAAAATGGACTTTCTTGGTCTACGGACTCTTTCAATTATAAAAGAATGTTTAAATCTTATAAAGAAACAGCATAATAAAGATATTGATATTGAATCAATACCGATAGATGATAAAAAGACATACGAACTTTATTCAAGAGGCGATACAAAAAGCGTATTTCAGTTTGAGTCGCCTGGAATGAAGGAATGGCTTACTAGGCTGCATCCACAGCGTATTGAGGATTTGATTGCGATGAATGCTCTATACCGTCCAGGTCCTCTTGATTATATTCCTTCCTTTGTAGCAAGGAAGAGGGGAGAGGAAGAAATTACATATGATCTTCCTGATATGGCAGAATTTCTCGATGAAACTTATGGGGTAACTGTGTACCAGGAGCAGGTTATGCGTATATCCCAAAAAGTAGCAGGGTTCTCAAAAGGCAAGGCTGATAAGTTGAGAAAGGCAATGGGAAAGAAAAAATTGGATGTATTGGAATCACTTTATGCTGAGTTTATAGCAGGAGGAACGGCAAAAGGTCATCCAAGAGAAATATTGGATAAAATTTGGAAAGATTGGCGAAAATTTGCGTCATATGCTTTCAATAAATCTCACTCTACTTGCTATGCCTGGGTTTCCTACCAGACAGGATGGTTAAAAGCACACTATCCGTCAGAATTTCAAGCAGCCAACCTTAGTCAGAATTTATCAAATATGGATGAAATAAAATCCATTATGGATGACTGTAAAAAAAGTCACATAGATGTCTTAAGTCCTGATGTCAATGAAAGTTATGCGCATTTTACAGTAAATAGCAAAGGAAATATACGTTTCGGTCTTGGTGGAATGAAAGGTTTCGGCTCTAATATCGTTGAGGCCATAATAAATGAACGCCTGCAAAGGGGCAATTTTACTGATTTATACAACTTCTCCGAAAGAATGGCAGGAATAGTAAATAGAAAATCATTTGAGTCTTTGATTTATTCTGGTGCTTTAGATTCATTTGGATATTCAAGAAGTAATTATTTTTTGCCAGTTGAAAATAGCAATCTATTTATAGATGAGCTGATTACCTATGGACTTAGGATGAAGCAGGGAGCAGAAGCTGATGCAATGTCTCTATTTGGTAATGTAGAAGAACTAAAACCAATAAAGCCAGAGATGCCTATTTTTAAAGGCGAAGAAAATCAACTTGATTTACTGCAAAAAGAGAAGGATTTAGTAGGAATGTATTTATCCTCTCATCCTTTAGATAAATATTCTTTTGAATTAGAAAATTTTACCACATGCAAGGTAGGGGAAATCAATAAACTTGTTTCAGAATGTGAAGAAAAGAATGTGGAAAAGAAAGTGACATTAGCCGGTCTTATTGTAGATGTAAAGCAAATGACAAATAAATCGGGAATGCCATGGTCAAAGAATATAATAGAAGATTATCAGGGATCGTATGAATTGGCTCTCTTCGGTAAAGAATATGAACAATTTATGCCCTATATGCAGGTTCACACAGCCATTTATCTTGAAGGCAAAATCTGCCCTAAGTTCTTTGTACGTCCAGGTGAAGAAGGCAAGAAAGTACCATATAAGTTTAAAGTAAATAAAATATCCCTGTTAGGGAATATAACTGATACACTACTAAGAGGTTTTGCAATCAATGTTTCTACAACCATGCTTAATGCCGATTTTCGTAAGAATTTGGTTAGATTATTGAAAAATAATTCTGGAAAAATACCTCTCACTATGTATCTTTCAGATCCAGTTACTAAATATAAGATAGAATTCCTGTCAAATAAATTCAGAGTAGCTGTTTCAAATGAATTGACAAGCGAGTTATCTAAAATGGGTATTACTTTCCATGCCTTAAGAAAGTAATACCCACTTATAAAATAAAAGAAACTATTTAATTACTTGTTTGCCTTTTCATCAGCCTTTTTGGTGGCATCGTACATAACAGGTGTACCAATCATAATTGATGCGTAAGTACCGATGACGATACCGAGGCATAATGCAACAGCAAGACCTCTAATAGATTCTCCACCGAATATTGCAATTGCAAGCATTGTGATAAGTGTTGATACAGAAGTATTTAATGTACGTGTCAATGTGGCATTTAAAGCTGTATTCACATTCATCTTAAAGTCAGCATTCGGATGAAGCCCCTTATATTCTCTAATTCTATCGAATATAACCACATTATCATTGATTGCATATCCTATAATAGTAAGAATAGCGGCAATAAATGTCTGGTCTACGTCCAAGTTAAATGGCAATATTCCTGAGAAGAATGAGAAGAATCCTATTACTATAATGGCTGTATGTGCAAGAGAAACTACGCCTCCGACACCCCAAGTCCATCCCTTGAATCGGAATGCAATATAAGCGAAGATAACAAACAAAGAGAGCAATACTGCAATCAATGCGTCACGCTTCATATCATTTGCAATAGTAGGACCCACCTTATCTGAACTTATAATACCATTAGGATTGTCTAATGTTGATTTAAATTCATCAAGTGTAAGATTTTCTTTGTAGAAACCCTTTATTGCATTAAATAACATCTGCTCTACTTCAGCATCTACCTCTAATGACTCTTCTTCAACCTTATATGTAGTTGTAATCTTCATCTGTGTAGGACCACCGAATTGTTTTACCTCTACAGAAGAATTGTCATTTACAAATGTAGCCTCCAAAGCACTTCTTACTGCCTCTGCTGTTTGTGGTTGGTCAAATCTTACAACATAAGTTCTACCACCACGGAAGTCTACACCATATGTAAAGCCTTTAATAGAAATAGAAAGTATTGACAGGATTATAAGTATACCTGATATTGTGTAAGAGAATTTTCTCTTATTAATAAAGTCGATATGTGTATTTTTAAGGAAGTCTCTTGAAAATTTATTTTCAAAAGCAACTGATTTTCCTCTACTTACTCTGTCTTCAAAAATCAATCTTGTAATGAAAATAGAAGTAAGCACTGAAGTGATTATACCTATAATAAGGGTTGTGGCAAAACCTTGAACAGGACCAGAACCAAAAATAAATAGGACAATACCTGTAAGTAAGGTTGTTACCTGACCATCAATAATTGCCGAATAAGCATTTGAATATCCGTCTGCTATTGCTTTTGCAAGACCCTTTCCTGCAGCAAGCTCTTCTTTAATTCGCTCGTATATAATCACGTTTGCATCTACAGCCATACCCATCGTAAGGACAAGACCAGCGATACCTGGTAGTGTAAGTACGGCTCCAAATGAAACTAATGTACCGAATAGAAGAAGAACGTTACAAAGCAATGCTATATCAGCTGCTACACCACCTCCCTGATAGAAGAATACCATGTACACAAGAACAAGAAGGAAGGCAATGATGAAGGAAATCATACCAGCATTGATTGATTTTGCACCAAGTGATGGTCCTACAACTTGTTCCTGAATAATTTTAGCAGGAGCTGGAAGTTTACCTGACTTCAAAACGTTGGTAAGGTCGGTAGCCTCTTCAACAGAGAAATTACCTGTAATCTGTGAACTACCACCTGTAATCTCTGATTGAACAGTAGGGTATGAATATACAAGACCATCAAGCACTATTGCAACTTGTCTTTTTATATTATCTTTTGTAAGTCTTGCCCAAACATTTGCACCCTCAGCATTCATAGTCATAGAAACAAGAGGAGAGCCCTGATTTCTTCCTGTTCCATCATAAGACACCCTTGCATCAGTAACAGCATCACCGTCAAGAGGAGCTTTTCCATCACGGGAAGAAGCCTTTATAGCTATAAGTTCAAAAATATTTCCATCTTTGAACAGCTCAGAAGGCTTAACGGACCACATAGGTCTAAATTCAGGAGGGAAAAGGTCCTTAATCATAGGTGCCTTAAGCATTGCATTGATTTTTGCAGTATCAGAACTCTGTGCATAGCCGATGCATGCATTATCACGAGCTTGTGAAGGCTGCAACAGTGCAAAAAGAGGATTCTTCTTTTCAGAATTTACAGTTTTCAAAGAATCAGAATTTCCAGATTTCAAAGAATCAGTAGGAACATTCCCAATTTCTTTTTCAGATGAATTATTTTCCTGCATTGTTTCTGCAAGCCTGGCATTTGCCTCATTAAGGAAAGGAGCAATCTCTGAGTTGTAATATGTTGTCCAAAATTCAAGAGATGCTGTTCCCTGAAGAAGTTTTCTAACACGCTCTGGTTCTTTAACACCAGGAAGTTCAACGAGAATACGTCCTGTATTTCCAATTTTCTGAATGGAAGGTTGAGTTACACCAAAGCGGTCTATACGATTTCTTAATACATTGAAAGAATTGCTAATTGCACTTTCTGCATCTTTACGTATAACATCCAAAACTTGTTCATCTGAAGATTCTGGTGTAATCCTTTCTCTCATCTCATAGGTGCCGAAAACCTGTGCAAGTCTTTGTCCGTTATTAACTTCTTTCCAAGCATCACCAAACAGACTTATAAAATCCGCTCTTGAATTAACACTTCTTTCTTTAGCAAGATTTAATGCTTTGTGGAATTCAGGAGTAGCATTTTCTCCTGCCATGGCTTTTATAAGATCTTCGAACTGCACTTGGAGCATGACATTCATACCCCCTTTAAGGTCAAGTCCGAGATTTATTTCTTTTGCCTTAACATCTTTGTAGGTATATCCGAGATAAACTTTCTTTGTTGAAATCGAATCCAAATAGAACCTACTCTTTTCCTTTCTTATAGAGTCCTTAAAAAACTCCTTGTCCGCCTCAGGGACATTTTTGAATGCTTGAGACTGCTCGAAAGCCTCAACTGCAGAATTGGCATATTTCGCTGCTTTTTTTTCCTGAACATAAGTAACTGCAGTGAAGGAAAGTTGCCAGATGCAGGCTATTCCAAGCAGAATGGCTACAAGTTTTATTGCACCTTTATTTTGCATTGTTAGATATTTTAAAAAATTATTATTCGTGTTAATATCCGATTCTTAATCCGAAACGGGGCAAATAGGTCACAAATTTACTATTTTTTTCTAACAAAAGAATTTTATCTCCCTAATTTATAGGTAGAATAGCAGATTGTTATTATTCTGTAATAACATTTTGATAATTTTAAAACAGATTTTTAACTTTGTGTATGTAATGAAAGGGTTTTATAAATATATTTATTTATTGTTGTTACTACCGGCAGTGAATGTGTCAGCGCATCATACTAAGGATGTGCTTTATGAGGCCTCTAAACTGAGAAAAGAATACGAATTTAATAAGGCTATAAGTATATTAGACAGCGCTCTTAAAGTTTGTAACGATTCGGCTTATTGCGGCTCTATACGTGAGGCGATCGCACAGTCAAAGAATGCAGAAAATATGCGTGATTATTGTGCTTCTCCAAAGGTTATTGCAAAGCATAAATTCGCATTAAAAGATTTCTTTCTTTTTTATCCTCTTGAAGATAAAAGTTGGAGAGCATTACCGAACCAACTGGACTCATTATCCGACAGTGCTTTCCCATATGCTCTATATTTTCCTCCTGAATCTAAATCTTTGTATTACTCTGCAAAAGATGAAAACGGTATAAGAAATATATATACAATAAAATCAGATGGAAAGGAATGGTCTACTCCAAAACTTATAAATGAGAATATCACCTCATCTTCGGATGAAATTTTTCCTATGTTATCAGATGATGGAAAAAACTTATACTTTTCCTCAAAAGGACTGTATGGAATTGGTGGGTATGACTTGTACGTTTCGAGGTGGAATGAAGAACAGAAGGACTGGGACGAGCCTGTTAATATGGGATTTCCGTATTCCTCTCCTTATGATGATTTTCTTTTTGTTAATTCTCCCGATTGTAAGTATTCTATTTTCGCGTCCAATAGAGAAACTTCTGAAGACAGTGTGTATGTTTATGTCCTTGAATATGATAATTTGCCTATACGAAAAAAAGTCTCAGGAAAGGATGAACTTGTGGAATTAATGAAATTAAACCCTATAAGAGATATTTCCTTATTGGATAACAATTCAGCAGTTGCAAGTAGTAGTTTATCGGATAAACCATATGCTGACGAGTATGCAAAAGAGATGAGTGTTGTTCGTACTCTCAATGACAGCATATCTTCTGTGACAAAGACCTTAGATAAAAAGAGGAGTTTACTTACTTCAAGTGCAGATTCTGTCAAAGAAAGTATTTCTCAGGCGATTATTGCAAAAGAATTTGCTCTTCAAATGTTACAAGATTCTCTTTCACGAGCGGTAGAAAGACTTCAAAATGTGGAAATGGAATTTTTGACAAAAGGTATTCAGATAGATCCAGCATTTATTCGTGAAGAGGCCGCTAAAGAAGTTGTAGGAGCTTCTTCAAGTTATACATTCTCCCGTAACTCTATGGGGGGAGCATTGAAAATAGACATACATCAACCTAAAAGTACATTTGATTACTCCTTAAAAATTCTTTCTGAAGGGCAGTATGCTGAAGATAATGATATTCCGGAAGGTCTTATTTATCAGATAAAACTGTTTTCATCAACAGAAAAAGTACCAGAAAGCCGGCTTAAAGGGATAAGTCCAGTATTCTATAGAAAAGAAAATTCCAAAATGTATAATTACTATGCAGGGATATTTACCTGTTATGAAGATGTCCTTGCTAATCTTAATAAGGTAAAGAAAGCAGGCTTTAGTAATGCATTTATTACAGCATTTATGAATAGGGCAAGAATCCCTATCCGTCAAGCTAAAAGTCTTGAAAAATCAATGCAACCAGATTATTTTATAGAAATATCATCCTCATCTCAAGGAGCTTTGTCTGAAGGCGAATTGTCAGTAATACGTTCAATTACAAGTGTTGAAATATCCTTGAGTTCACAGGAAGGGGCATTTACTTATACTTTGGGTCCGTTTAAAAACCGCTTGGAGGCAGAAAAAATTTCTACGACTCTTGTTAGTAAAGGATTTTTAAGTAAAGTGAAATAAAATTCACTATCTTAGGAAAAACTAATAAATACGTAATTTATGGTAGTGTTGATATTGCTTATTTTAGTTGGGATAATATTTGTTTTGGCTGAAATTTTCATCATACCAGGAGTTGGAGTTTCTGGAATTATAGGTCTTCTTTCTCTTGTCAGCTCTTGTTGCTATGCTTTTGTCTATCTTGGTGTAAATGTAGGTATAGTCGTTACTGTGTTGAATATTTGTCTTCTTCTCTGTTTGCTAATATATTTTCTTAGGGGTAAAACATGGAAAAAATTTGAATTAGATACTTCAATAGATACCAAGTGTCGTAATCTTATAGATGTTGAGGTTGGTATGAATGGAAAGACAGTAACAAGACTTGCCCCCATGGGAACAGCAGAGATTGCGGGTAGAAATTGCGAAGTGACATCTCTTGACGGGATGCTGGATGCTGGGGTTTCTATTGAGGTTGCAAAACTGTGTGACAATAAAATATATGTCAAAGAAGTCAAAAGTAAATTAATGTAAATTTTAAATAAAATGGATGTAGAAATTATTATTGGGGCTTTTATAATTTTTTGTGGGTTTATAGTCCTACTTTGGTTCTTTCCCGTTGCCCTTTGGTTTCAGGCAATATTATCAGGTGTCAGAGTATCTCTGATTCAATTGATTCTTATGCGTTGGAGGGGAGTAAATCCGAAGACTATTGTAATTGCTATGATAACTGGGACTAAAGCTGGGCTAAACCTTAAAGCAAATGAGTTGGAAGCCCATTATTTGGCAAAAGGTAATGTGGTTAAGGTAGTAAATGCTTTAATATCAGCAGATAAAGCTAATATACCTTTGGACTTTAAGACAGCGGCCGGGATTGACCTTGCTGGACGTGATGTTTTTGAAGCTGTACAAATGTCTGTAAATCCCAAAGTGATTAATACCCCTCCTGTTACTGCAGTTGCAAAGAATGGTATTCAATTGATTTGCAAGGCAAGAGTTACGGTTCGTGCTAATATTAATCAGTTAGTCGGAGGTGCCGGTGAAGAAACAGTTCTTGCACGAGTAGGTGAGGGCATTGTTTCTTCAATAGGTTCTTCTGAAAGTCACGCTGAGGTTTTGGAAAAACCAGAATCTATTTCTAAAGTGGTTTTAGCAAAAGGGCTTGATGCAGGAACTGCATTTGAAATATTATCTATTGATATAGCAGATATAGATATAGGTAAAAATATTGGTGCAGTGTTACAAATAGATCAGGCTGATGCTGACAAAAATATAGCTCAAGCACGTGCAGAAGAAAGACGTGCTATGGCTGTGGCTCTTGAACAGGAAATGAAAGCAAAGGCACAGGAAGCAAGGGCTAAAGTGATAGAAGCAGAAAGTCAGGTTCCATTGGCAATGGCAGAAGCTTTTCGTAATGGCAATCTTGGTATAATGGATTACTATAAAATGAAAAACATTCAGGCTGATACGGAAATGAGAGAAAGGCTTTCGAAGAAATAGAGGCTTATTGTATAAAGATATTTGGCGGTTCTGAAGTTTTTTTCAGTGCCGCCATTATTTTTACAAAGTCTAATGCAAGGAAAACACAAGTTCTGCATTATATGAGCAGATAAAATTAATAATGATATGAGAACTTTCTTTAAACTGACATCAGTGACGCTGTTTACTACACTTATTTTAGGTAGTTGTTCACCTAAAAAAGACTTCAATTCATCACTATACTATCCCAATGCTTTAGTAACTGTAAAAACTGCAGCAGATGGTACTTGTTATCTTCAATTGGATGATGCTACGACACTTAGACCGGAAAATATCTCTAAACATCCGTTTAAGGGAAAGCAGGTGAGAGCCCTTGCTAATATTACAGAAACGAAAGGAGATAAGAAAACATATACTAAAGCAGTAAGAGTAAATTGGATTGACAGCATAAGAACTAAAAAGACAGTTCTTACAGCCGGTTTGGAAAACGATAAAAAATATGGTACGGCTCCAGTTGAAATCGTAAATAATTGGATGACTGTTCTTGAAGACAGGTATCTTACTATAAGTTTCTTTGGTATATGGGGAAGGACAGGAAAGCCTCACTATATCAATTTGCTAACAGGTGTAAATAAAAATGATCCATTTGAGGTGGAGTTGCGTCATAATGCCAATGGAGACGCATATAGTGCTTATGCTCAACGCTCTATGGGGATTGTTGCCTTTGATTTAAGTACACTTCCTAAAGACGTGAAAGGGAAAAAACTTAAAGTTAAGTATCTTTCTTTTACAGGAGAAAAAACAATTACATTTGAGTTTGATAAGAAAAGAGAAAATAAAGGTAACGGAAAATAGCGAGCAGGACCTTATAAAAGGTGTTTTAAAAAAAGATACAGCATCAATGAAAGTTTTATATGACTTTAATGTGCGGTATCTTTCTGCCGTTTGTTCTCGGTATGTTGTGAGAGAGGAAGATATAAAAGATGTTCTTCAAGATGCCTTTATTAAAATTTTTACGGCATTAAATCACTTTTCTTATAAAGGTAAAGGTTCGTTACAGGCTTGGATGAAAAGAATCGTAGTAAATGAAGCTCTAATGTTTTTAAGGAAGCAGAATAAAACCAGTTTTATTTCTTCAGATTCTGAAATTCCTGAGAGTATTATCGATGAAGAACCGTCTGTTGAGGAGGTTCCATCAGAAGTTCTATATGAGATGATAAGAGGACTATCCGATGGGTATAGGACGATATTAAATCTATATGTATTTGAAAGAAAAAGTCATAAGGAGATAGCAGAACTTCTTGGTATATCAGAAAATACATCCTTTTCACAATATTATAGGGCAAAAAAGGCCTTAGCTGTAATGATTAGAAAATATCTGGAAGATGCAAAATAATTGGCAAGATAAATTAAGAAAATCTCTACAAGACTATGAAGTGTCTGAACCAGATGGTTTATGGTCAGATGTCAGTCGTTCTGTTTCAAATAAATGGAAGCGTACTATTGTACTGCGTATGGCAGTTTTATGGACATTGACCGGCTCAGCTGCCGCAATTATTATCCTGTTCCTATTTAGAAGACCGGTACCTTCACCAGAGCCACAACTACTAAAGGAAAGCACAACAGTTATAACAGAAAAGCATGATTTTTCGACCATTCAGGAAGATAAGCATACCAATGTAAAGGTTTTGGCAATGAATGTACAGAATAAGATTGAAAACAAAACAAAAGACATTCAAATAGAGAATAAAACAGAAAATATAATAGAAAACATTGTAACTGAGAATAAGATTGAAGACAGTCGGAAAAACATAACCATAGAGCATAATTCAGAGAATAATACGGGGAATAGGGGAGATGTAGACAGTGTTTTTTTAGAAGAACAGACCCGCCCCAAAAAACAAAAAATCATTTTGAGTTTATTTTCATCTAATGTGGTGGGTAAAAAAAATAAACTATCAGGATATTCTGGTTTTTATGCGTCTGACGTAGCACGAAATGTACAAATACTTCCTACTGGGGGAGTACAATCAGAAAAATTCTCCGATGTATTGATAAATAATGTAGGAGAGGACATAAATACAGATGTTAAACATTTAATGCCTATAAAATTTGGTATATCTATTGGTTATGAATTTAATAAGAAATTGTGGATTGAAACAGGACTGACATATTCATTACTAATTTCTAATTTGTCTTCTGGCTCAAAAATAAGCAGTTATAATACAAAGCAGACCCTTCATTATATAGGTATTCCTCTTAATCTTAATTTCAATCTGTTTAATTTTGGAAGAGCTTGCTACTATTGCTCAATAGGAGGGATGGTTGAAAAATGTATATATGGAAAAACTATCACAACATATAGATCAGAACATAATAGTTTGAACGGGTATGAATCCAGACTTATAGTTCGTCCTCTTCAATTTTCGTTATCTTCTTCTTTTGGTTTTCAATACAAGTGTTCACAATCGATTGCTCTTTATATCGAACCTGGTGTCAACTATTATTTTAAAAATCAAAGTCGGGTTGAAACAATATATAGTGAGAGACCCCTTAACTTTAGTCTTGGAATAGGTGTTCGTTTTAATATTTAGGATAACAGGTACTCCTGAAAATTGAAATTCTGTCCCGTTTGTGTCCCGTTTTGATTCGAAAAAGCGTGTAAATTATTATTGCCTAATAACTTACACGCTTTTCGCGGAGAGGACGAGATTCGAACTCGTGATACGGTTACCCGTATGCAGGTTTAGCAAACCTGAGGATTCAGCCACTCTCCCACCTCTCCAATTGAGTTTGGTGCTTTGACCGATTTCTCCCCATAAGGGGTTACAAAGATACTATATTTTTTCTAAATACAATACTATAAAAGAAAAGGAAGCTATAAATGTGAAATTATAGCCTCCTTCTCAAGTATGTTACAAACTATTATCTGTATTGAGCAAATTCTACATCCTTTTCTGCACGAGCAGCAAAAGTCTTGTTACTCTTCAGTTGTTCAAGATAAGAAGCTACCTTCTCAGCATCACCTTTACGAGCATAAGCAACAGCTCTAAGATAATTGGATCTTGGGCAACGGCAGCCAAGAACTTCCAGTGCCTTATCTGGGTTATTTACAAGAACCTGAGCAAGAGCTGCGTTGAAACCTTTTGAGTCTTTCAATGCATTTGCAGCAGCCTCATAATTACCTGAAAGTATATCTACTGTAGCCAAATTTGCTTTAGCAGCCTCAGTACCAGATTTCTTAAATAATTCAGTTGCAGACTTAAGGTCGCCTTTCCTTAAAGCGATTGCACCGAGAGCATTTAATACTTCTACTCCCTGATTCTTAACCTTATTGAATGCTTTTTCAGCTTTGGAAGTATTACCTTCCCATAGAGCTACAACTCCAAGGTTAAATTGTGCCCTATCGCTACCGTATTTCTCTACAGCTTTCTGATAGATTGCTTCTTTATCTGTAAGTTTCTTTGCAAGAGAAGCGGCACGAAGTAAAGCCTCTTCATCGAGAACATCAATATTACTGTTTACAAGGTTTGAAAGTTCCTCTGGAGTGTAGTTCTTAAATTCTACATTTGCGATAAATCTTGCACGACGAAGTTCAGGAAGAATACCCTTTTTAAGAGAGGTATAAATCTCTGACATATTCTTTATTTCATTTTCACGAACAGCAGGATCGCTATACATATTGAGAACTCTCAAAATCAAATCCTTATCTTCAATGTTTGATTTTGCAACCAACTCCTGAAATCCTTTCCAATCCTGACCTATACTCTTTACCTCTGTAGATGCTACGTCTTGACCTTTTGTGACCTTATCAAAAGCTTTATTTGCTGTTTCTGAACGCTTCTTTGAAAGTTTAGCATTAAGTTTTTCTCCACCGTCAGGAGAAGCATAAGCTATTACTTCTGTTCCTTTAAGAGTTTTTCTACTGTTGTTTTTGATTTCATTAAGAGCTGCTTTAAAATCCTTAATTGATTGTGATTTAAGTTCTTTACCCCTAATGTTTGAGGAATTGATACTATAGAGTATTTGTCCTTCTTCAGTTTGCTTTATAACCTCCTGGTAATTATCTTCCATTATAGGAACAATTCCATCATTCTCAACAAGCATATAAGTAGTATTGCAACCATCTGCAACTTTCCTTGTAGGTAGGGTTACAGATTTTTTCTTGTACTTTGCAACACCTCTAAGTTCAAGTCGAGCATTTTCCATACCCTCAACATACTCGAAATGTATATTTTCTTTTACAGTTTGACCCTTTGAAGAAACTGTTTTAAAATTATCCTTTACCTTTTCTCCTTGATATACAAAAGGTTTCATTTTAGCCTCACCCCCGTCATATACTAAAACTGGAGTTACTTCTAAAATTGCCTTAGGATGAAAATAACCTTCAGGATATGTTACAGTAATGTCAGCATTAATCTCACCGGCTTTTACTTCAAGTACTTCAGGATTGCATGTAACCTTTATACTATTAGCCATTTCTGCCATCTTTGAAGCAGAAGAACATCCAACTACTGCTAATCCGAAAATAGCGGCAGTTAAAATTTTAATTCCTTTTTTCATAAAATATATTTTAATCATTTCAATTCAATAATAAAAGCAGTTTTTAAAGACCACTAAATCACTATACAAATATACTAAACATTCTAAATTTTCCATAAAGCAGAGTGTATTATATAAAGCCTTTTAGTAACTTTGTAAAACTATGGATACAATAGAACTTCAAAAATTAAAAAATAAATATGACATCATAGGAAATGATGCCTCTCTGAATAATGCCTTGGAAATGGCCGTCGCCGTTGCACCGACCGATCTCCTCGTTCTTGTTACTGGGGAGAGCGGAGTCGGAAAGGAAAATATACCAAAAATAATACATCAGAATAGTTTGCGTAAAACAGGAAAATATTTTGCTGTAAACTGTGGGGCTATTCCTGAAGGTACTATAGAATCAGAATTGTTCGGGCATGAAAAGGGCTCCTTTACCGGTGCGGTTGAGGCGAGAAAGGGATATTTTGAAGAAGCCGATGGCGGAACTCTATTTTTAGATGAAATAGGAGAACTGCCTCTTCCATATCAAGCTAAATTATTAAGGGTATTACAATCAGGGGAATATACAAGAGTTGGCTCATCTAAAGTCAATAAAACAGATGTAAGGGTGATTGCAGCAACGAATGTTGATTTAAGATATGCTGTGGCGAAGGGGAAATTTAGGGCTGATTTATATTATAGAATCAATGGTGTCCAAATAATAATACCTCCTCTACGTAATAGAAAAGATGATATATATCTTCTGTTTCGTAAATTTGTTTCAGATTTTTCCGAAAAATATAATTTACGCCGGGTTAGTCTTACCAGGGATGCTATAGAAGTACTTTTGCATTATCGTTGGCCTGGAAATATTCGTCAGCTTAAGAATATAGCAGAAACCGTGGCGGCTTTGGAGTCTGTAAGGATAACTCCAGGGGCGGACAGAGTGGAAATAAATGCAGAAACACTACTGAAATATATTCCGAAAGATGATATTAATGCCCTTCCAGTACCTATGAAAAATCAAGACGGTACAATTAGTGATAGCGATAAGCAAGAAATATATAGAGCCTTATTCAGTCTTAATTCAGAGGTAAACAATCTCAAAAAAATAATTGCTGCAGGAGGGCTTGTAAAGCCTGAACACGTAACTTCTCACAAAGTTCTGACGGAAGGTCAATCATCATCATATATAACACACGAGCATACAACCTGGGATACTTCTTCCAACAATAATAATATAGACATACAAGATGCAGATATGGACGCATCAACTACTGCAGAAGAAACATTGTCTATAAAAGATGCAAATGAAGACCTAATAAGAAAAGCTTTAGAAAAACATGACGGTAACAGAAAAAAGGCAGCGGAAGAATTAGGTATATCAGAGAGAACTTTATATAGAAAACTTCCCAAGGAGTTCCGTAACCAAAAGAACAAAAACTAATGTCAATCAAAAACATATATAAGCGTCTGTTATTTCTCGGAGTAATTTTTTGTATTTTACCTCTGATTCAAACTTGCGGTATATATTCATTTTCTGGAACATCTATACAGCCAGATGTAAAGACAGTAACAATCAACTATTTTGAATATTCAGCCATTAGGGTTAATCCCTCACTGAGCAATAACCTTACGGAAGCATTGAAAGATAAATTTCGCAAAATGACAAGGTTAGAGCAAGTGGATATGGATGGAGATATTGAAATAACTGGTACAGTTACGGGTTACGATGTACATGCCACCGCAGTAACGGCAAATGAAGTAGCCGCTCAGAACAGACTTACTGTGACAGTGAAAATTGTATATACAAATAGAAAGGCTTCTGAAGATGATTTTGAAAAATCATTTTCAGCCTATGGAGATTACGATTCAACCCAATCTTTAGATGCTGTTGAGGCTTCATTGTGTGATGACATAGTAAAGCAGTTGTGTGAAGACATACTTAATGCTACAGTAGCAAACTGGTAAATAGTTATGGCAGAATTTATAGATATAAAAAAACTTAATTACGAAGAACTCACGGGGGTAGTTAATCTATATCCTTGGTATGGCGCAGCACGAAAAGAAATGTGCTTACGAATGGCTGAAATGGGTGGAGAGCAATTTGGACAAATTCAGTATGGGGATGCTGCTATGTATGTAGTTGATAGAAGGAAGATTGCAGATTTACTTTACAATGGCACACCTGAAGATTATTCGGATAAAGATATAGATAAAATTCTTAAACACTATCTTGATGAGTCACGAAAAACAGCTGTTGAATCAAAGCCTAATGGAGTAAGAGTCGTAGGTGGAGATTTCTTCTCTCCATCTCAATATGATGCTGTTCAAAGTGATAATGATAATATCTTTTTGAAATTTACAATTAAGAAAACAGAAAAAGATACGTCTGAAAATTCATCCTCATCTGAACCTATAGCAGATCAATTCTGCACTGAAACAATGGCTAAGATTTATGAAGAGCAAGGCTATTATGAGCAGGCAAAATATATTTATTCCAGACTTATTTTGGCATTCCCAGAAAAAAATGCTTACTTTGCAAACCTTATAGGTAAATTAGAAAATTGAATAAAAATTTTTAAAACATATGAATTGGTTATTCGTGACCCTAACAGTATTTATCCTGATTGCCAGTGTACTCCTGGTAATAGTTGTATTGCTGCAGAATGGAAAAGACGGAGGACTTGCCAGCAACTTTGTGGCAGGTAACCAGACATTCGGAGTAAGACAGACAGCCGATATGCTTGAAAAAATCACATGGGGATTGGTTTCTTTTATTCTCGTTGTATCAATAGTTGCTTCATTTACAACTGGTACCCCTGTAACTTCAGGAGATGTCACAGAGAAAATAGAAAATTCAGCAGCGGAAAAGCCTGAATTTCCGTCAGCTCCTGTTCCTCAAACTGCACCAGCTTCAGAAGCTCCTGCATCAGATAGTATTGCGAAATAAATATATGCGGTGCTGACATTTTGTCAGTATTACGCAATTGGAATATAATTTGACCCATAGCCATATGTTCTTCGGAGCTTATGGCTATGGCTGTTTCTATTCTCCGAAGCGAAAAGGAGATATATTATGATAAATGACAGTACAAATGCTTATTCAGGTAAAACGGAATTCCTATCTAAATTTGCTACAAATCTGAACGAACTTGCAGCAAAAGGTAAAATGGATCCTGTGATAGGAAGAGATGATGAGATAAGGAGGGTTTTACAGATACTTAGCCGTAGGACTAAAAATAATCCTATATTGGTCGGGGAACCTGGAGTAGGAAAAACAGCAATTTCTGAGGGAATTGCTCAAAAAATTGTAGACGGTCAGGTGCCTGAAAATCTAAAAGATAGGGTTGTCTACTCTCTTGATATGGGTGCTCTTATCGCAGGAGCAAAATATCAAGGCGAGTTCGAGGAAAGGTTGAAAGGTGTAGTTAAAGAAGTAGTGGAGAGTGATGGAAAAATAATCTTGTTTATAGATGAAATTCATACACTTGTCGGAGCAGGACGTGCTTCAGGGGCTATGGATGCTTCCAATATCCTTAAACCAGCCTTGGCAAGGGGTGAACTACGTACTATAGGTTCAACTACTCTTGATGAATATCAAAAATATTTTGAAACAGATAAAGCTCTTGAACGTCGTTTCCAAATGGTTATGGTAGATGAACCATCACCGGCAGAGTCTATTTCTATTCTTAGAGGGCTAAAAGAAAAATATGAGAACCACCATAAGGTTAGAATAGAAGATGATGCTTTAATAGCTGCAGTAAATCTGTCTCACAGATATATTACAAATAGATTTTTGCCAGATAAAGCAATAGATTTGGTTGATGAGGCTGCAGCAAAATTGCGTCTTGAAATGAATTCAGTACCAGAACCTATAGCAGAACTTGACAGTAAAATAAGACAACTCGAAATTGAAAAAGAGGCTATTAAGCGTGAAGGTGTTTCTCTTAAACTGAACAATATAGAGGAAGAACTGAAAAAGACTGGTGATGAGCGAAATATCCTTATGAAAAGATGGAACGAAGAGAAAGAAATTCTTTCATCTCTTCAACGTTCACGTCAGGAGCTTGAGGATTATAAGATACAAGCACAAGCTGCAGAGCGTGCTGGAGATTATGGGAAGGTAGCAGAACTTCGTTATGGAAAGATGGCAGAGGCAAGTAAAAAGATAGAAGAACTTACTGCTAAGCAAAAAAGTATAAAAGACCCGATAATTACTGAAGCTGTTACGGCTGAAGACATTGCAGAGGTTGTAGCAAAGTGGACAGGTATACCAGTAAAGAGAATGCTTGAAAGTGAGAAGGAAAAACTTTTGAGAATGGAGAGTGAACTTCATAAGCGAGTTGTGGGTCAAGATGAAGCAATTAAAGCTGTTGCAGACGCTGTAAGGCGTAGCAGAGCCGGATTGTCAAATGAAAAGAGACCTATAGGTTCTTTCCTTTTCATGGGTACTACTGGAGTAGGTAAAACAGAGTTAGCAAAAGCCTTAGCGGAGTTCTTGTTTAATGATGAAAATATGCTTACCAGGATAGATATGAGTGAATATCAGGAACGTCATACTGTTAGTCGTCTTATAGGAGCGCCTCCAGGATATGTAGGTTATGATGAAGGTGGTCAACTTACGGAAGCAGTAAGGAGAAAACCATATTCTGTAGTACTTCTTGATGAAATAGAAAAAGCCCATCCTGACGTCTTCAATATACTTTTGCAGGTATTGGACGATGGAAGGCTTACAGATAATAAAGGGCGTACAGTTGACTTCAAGAATACCATTCTAATAATGACTTCTAATGTGGGTTCTGATGTGATCAGTTCTTATATGGATAAATTACCTGAAACAGATTCACCAGAAAGTATTCTTAAAAGGAGAAGTATGCTTGATGAATGTAAGCAAAAGGTATTGGATATTCTTAAAACGACAGTCAGACCAGAATTCTTAAATAGAATTGACGAAATAATTATGTTCGATCCTTTGACAAAGAACGATATTAGAGAAATCCTCCACTTACAAATGGATGAATTGAAAAAGCGTCTTTCAGAAGACAATATAGAACTTTCATTTACCAATAAATTTGAGGATTTTATGATAGACAAAGGATATGATCCAGCTTATGGTGCTCGTCCTATAAAAAGAGTAATGCAAAGAGAGTTGATAAATAAACTTGCAAAATCTATTCTCGAAGGTAAATTAAATAAGGATTCTGCAATTGTAGTCGATGTGGCTGATAATGATGTAGTTCTTAGGAATAAATAGAATATTATGTTCAAAAAAAACCGGAAGTTTAAAACTCCCGGTTTTTTTTATTTTACTACTTCAATCACATCACCATGACTTTCAGCAACAGCTTCTTTCCATATTTCTGTATATCCTGGTTGAGTAAGCCCTGCAGGAATACGTTTTGAAAATTCGGAATGTTTAAATGTACCGTCAGGATTTTGAGCCTTTACATTTCCATCAATGAATTTAACTAAAAGATCTTCTTCGAGTTGTTTCCATCTGAAAAATTGTTCCTGTGCGGTATTAACAGAATAAGAAGTCAACAGTTTTTTAACCTTGTTAAATATTTTACCTGTTTCCATTTTTGGCTCAAATATATAGCCATTTTTATCTGCTTTTTTTGCTGCTTTAATTGCTGCTTCCTGATATAAATCCAATGCTAAATTATCATTTTCCCTTATCTTTCTAAGTTGCTCCTTTTCAAAATAATCTATCTTTTCTCTTACATAAGGAGCCATTATATTATACATTTTATAGCAGGCATTGGAAATTCTATTATTTATCCAAAATGATGAATTTTCAGAATAGTGCAGCATATCTCCATTGCCCTTTGCAAAACATTCAGGAACAGCCGTAGTATTTGTATATATAGGGGTTATATATGATGTCGCGGCATCATCTGTTCCGAACCATATAATACCACCTATAACGTCAGGAAAGCGTCCACGTGATTGACCTACAAACCAAAATCCTGTTTGTTGTGTGGCAATGGCCCTTTCATTTACATATGTCTTTCCATCATATTCAAAATCCATAGGTCTCCATCTATAAGGGAGAGCATTACCTCCTGCTCCTATATCTGCTGTCATGTCTAATGGAGTCCCTTCATAATGATCCCTCATAATATTTGCTACGTCTTTTACAGTAAGTTTCTTAGAAGGCTGAATATAAAGGGGTAATCTGTTTTTAGGATTGCGTCCCATTGCATAATCTATGAATGAATATGCATCCTTAGTAATCATACGGCCAGTGGCATCCTCATAAGTAAACCAACCATTACTCATTATGTTAAACGCACTCCATACCCTTGCCTCACATCCTCTCATGCCGCTGAAATTAATAGGGCAATATGCATCGCAAAAACTAAATTCGTCATCACTCCCATAAAAATATCCCTTCTTTCTGGCAAATGAAATTACATCCTTTGAATACATACAATTCTCAGGGTCATTTAATGGGAAAGTACTGATTCTTGATTGATTTGCATGGCAAGATACATAGCCGTCAGGAATTTTAACAGCAACCCAAACGACACCTTTATTTAGATTCGTACCGTTTTTCATAATAGTTCCCTTGCCAATCATATCCATTATCCAGATCTCTTCTTTATCGGCAATTGTAAAGGATTCACCAGAAGAATAATAACCGTATTCATTGGCTAAATCTGTAATGACCTTTATTGCCTCTCTTGCGGTACGGCATCTTTGAAGAGCAGTATAAATTAATGAGCCATAATCTATTCGTCCCTTTTTATCTTGCAACTCCGGACGTCCTCCAAAAGTAGTTTCGGTTATTATAAGTTGATGCTCATTCATATTCCCTACTGTCTGATATGTATGAGCAACCTGATCAATTTCTCCGAGATATTTTCCTGAATCCCAGTCATATATACTTACCTTAGTCCCCGGTTTCCAGTCTGCCGCCTTATTATAATAAAGTTCTCCATACAGCCAGTGTGAGTCTGCAGCGTAAGATACAATATTAGAGCCATCGGCACTGGCTCCTTTAGTTACTATCACATTTGTGCATCCATCTACATTTATATTTGTCATTAAAGACATTGCAATAATAGTAGATATGTATAATCCTGACTTGTTTTTCATCTTGTTCGTTTATTATTTAATGATTACTTTTGTCCTAACGATATTACAAATCTATTAATTTTTTTGTATGAAACAGAGTTTTTTATCCATATTGGCTCTAATATTTATCTTATCCTTTGGAAAAATATCTGCTTTATATGCTCAAGTAAAAAAGGAAAAAGAACCGACAACTCAAGAGTTGGCAAGTCGTGAAGCAGAGCGTTTGGGCGAACTATTGAAACTTCAAGATTGGCAGGTTTTCTATGTCGATTCTACTTTACAGCACGATTATGAGGCTATGAAGAAAGAGATTGAGTCGCTGCAAAAGTCTAAAGTAGAAAATTATGACCTTTATATTCTTACTCAAGACAGGTGGATGGAAAAGATAGATAGTAGTTATCAAAAATACTTTAATGCTTCCCAGTGGAAAGCCTATCTCAAAAGTGGGGCTGCTAAGGCTCAAAAGGCACGGGCAAAGAGAAAAGCAAAGATGAATAAAAAGTGATATCAAGTAAATAATCGCTTCAGGTATGAAAGAAGAAATAGAAAAAATATTAACTGAACTGTCAGAACTTAAATGTAAGACAGATAAAGAAGTTGAAAGTGCAAGGGTAAAATTTCTTGGTAAAAAGGGTGAAATAACTCTTTTATTTGAACAATTCAGAACCATTGCACCGGAATTGAAAAAAGAATTCGGTCAAAAACTCAATTCCTTAAAAAAGGCCGCAATGGCGAAGGTTGATGAATTGAAGGCTACTGTAGAAACGGTAGGAGTAGCATCTGATAAAACTGATGTGACTATGCCAGGAGATTCTTTTGAACTTGGCTCCCGTCATCCAGTTTCTATTGCTAGAGAAGAAATAGTAAGCATATTTCGCAAGTTTGGGTACGATGTGGCTGAAGGACCTGAGATTGAAGACGATTACCACGTTTTTGAGGCACTTAACTTCCCGCCCAATCATCCAGCAAGAGATATGCAAGATACCTTTTTCGTTTCATCAGGGCATCCTAACCCATTGCTCCTGAGGACTCATACCTCAAGTGTGCAGGTAAGGATAATGGAAAAGATGAAACCGCCTATCCGTGTAATTTGTCCAGGAAGAGTTTTTCGTAATGAGGCTATTTCTGCACGAGCTCATTGTATCTTCCATCAGGTTGAGGGATTGTATATAGATGAAAATGTATCTTTTGCGGACTTGAAACAAACAATTTTGATGTTCGCCAGGGAAATGTTCGGTTCTCAAACTCAAATACGTATGCGTCCATCATATTTCCCTTTCACAGAGCCTTCTGCCGAAGTGGATGTAAATTGTAATATATGTCATGGTGAAGGTTGCAATGTTTGCAAGGGTACAGGTTGGTTGGAAATTTTAGGTTGTGGTATGGTTGATCCCAATGTATTGGAAGCATCTGGAATAGACAGCAAAAAATATAGCGGATTTGCTTTTGGAATGGGAGTTGAACGTATAGCAATGCTCAAATGGCAGGTTAATGATTTGAGACACTATTTTGAAAATGATATGCGATTCCTTCGTGAATTTAATACTTGCATTTAGGTGATAGTAGATATGTTAGTATACATATACTGATGGATAATAAAATGCAATAAATCAAAAGAATTGTTATCTTTGTAAGTGTTTTGATTAAACATTATTACGATATAAAATTATTCTGTTATGAATTTTTTAACAAATGAGAAACTTACCATCGTTGGTGCTGCTGGGATGATAGGTTCAAACATGGCTCAGACAGCCCTTATGCTTAAACTTACTCCAAATATCTGTCTTTATGATGTATATGAGCCAGGTCTTAAAGGAGTAGTTGCTGAAATGCAGCACTGTGCATTTGAAGGTGCAAATATTACATATACAACAGATCCTGCTGTAGCTTTTAAAGATGCAAAATATATTATCTCTTCAGGTGGAGCACCTCGTAAAGAGGGTATGACCCGTGAGGATCTTCTTAAGGGTAATTGCCAGATAGCTGAAGATTTTGGTAAGAATGTTAAGAAATACTGCCCTGACGTTAAACATGTAGTTGTTATTTTCAACCCTGCTGACCTTACAGGTCTTGTAGTTCTTCTTCATTCAGGTCTTAAACCTGAGCAGGTAACTACTCTTGCTGCCCTTGATTCAACACGTCTTCAGACAGAACTTGCAAAGCACTTTGGTGTTGCACAGCACAAAGTGACAGGTGCTTATACTTATGGCGGACATGGTGAAGCAATGGCTGTATTTGCATCAAATGTGAGAATTGATGGTAAACCGCTTTCAGAAATGAACCTTTCTGATGAGGATTTTGCTGCTATTAAACTTGCAACAGTTCAGGGTGGCTCAAATATCATCAAACTTCGTGGTCGTTCATCATTCCAAAGCCCTGCATATAACTCAGTTAAGATGATGGAAGCAGCTATGGGTGGTGAAAAGTTCACCTGGCCTGCAGGAACTTATGTTAATAACTGCCGCTACAATAATGTAATGATGGCTATGCCTACTGTTATCGATGCAACAGGTGTTCATTTTACAGATCCTAAGGGAACTAAGGAAGAAATAGCAGCTCTTGATGCTTCATACGAGCATCTTTGCAAAATGCGTGATGAAATTATCGCTTTGGGCATAATTCCTGCAATATCAGATTGGAAGAAAGTAAATTCTAATCTTTAAGCCTGATATTGCTTATCCCAAGAACAATTATGACCCGGACTGTCTTATTGATATATGGCTTTCCGGGTCTTACCATTTAATTATTAACACAATCATAAATTGTCTTCTTATGGACAGAAGAACTTTTCTCAAAAGTGCCGCTATACTTACAACTGTAACTGCAGCTCCTGATATTATTTTGGCGAAAAGTGATAACAGTCAACCAAATAACCATGTAAAAAATCCTTTGATTTCGTCGCCACCTATGCTTCAAAATTATGCTGAAACTTCTGTTGGTATTGCTTTCGGCGTAAATGACATGGCAAATGGTTATGTGAAATATTCGGAACAGCCTGACATGTCTAAAGCCATAAAGGTTAAATGTGGAGGTTATCCTCTTACGGGTATGGATAATGAGGTAATACTTGTAAGACTTACAAATCTTAAACCTGCAACAAAATATTATTACACGATAGGTGCAGATCGTATTAACTATGTTCATGGTCATAAGATGTTGATTATCGGTAATGAAGAAGATCCTCATATATATAGTTTTACTACTGCTGGTGTTGGTGCTAAAAGTACGTTTTGTGTAATTAATGATACTCATAGAAAATGGGAACCTTTTGGAAAGGCCCTCATAAAAATTAAAGAAATTAATCCCTCCTGTGTGATATGGAATGGGGATATATGTAATTCACATGAAACTATAGAACAACAAAAAGAGACAATATTTATTCCTCCTGTTGAGGTTAAGGGGTATGCCTCTGAAATACCGTATCTTCTATGTCCCGGAAATCATGATTATAGAGGTCTTGCCAACAGACACTTAGAAAAGGTATGGATGTTCCGCGAAATGGAAGAACGCTCAATAAGAGACTGGAACTTAGGACGTAATTTTGCTGTTCGTATGGGCGACATGGCATTGATAGGTTTGGATACGGGAGAAGATAAAGTAGATGAAAATCCAGTATTCGCAGGGCTTTTTAATAGTAAAATCTATAGAGAAGCACAAACTTTATGGCTTCGCGATGTTCTTAAACGAAAGGAAATCAAGTCAGCACCTTTTATAGTCACTTTTTGTCATATTCCACTCTTTGATCCAGATCCAGCATCTAATCCTGGTAATATACATCCAAATGATACGGATCCGAGATATTTTACTGACTATGCAAATTGGCAGAAAGATTGTGCAGATATGTGGCTTCCTCTACTTGAAAAAGCACACTGTCAACTGATTATTACAGGTCATCAGCATAAATATAGATATGATGCCCCGGACGATTCACATAAATGGGCTCAAATTGTAGGTGGAGGACCAGGACCTAAAGATCCGTCAAGATTTAATACTCTTATTGAGGGAAAAGTTGTTGATGATAAATTAAAAATCATCGTTTATAATATAGACAAAGGAATTATAGTAGATAGTCACGAATATTATAGAAGAAGATAAGTTGTTTTTTGTAACTTAGCAAAATGCGGTTTAGATTTTTAATATACATTGCAGTAGTATTCTGTTTGTTTTATACACTACGTTCCCAGGAATGTAGTCAAATGCTTCCTATATGTAAGGTAGCAGAATCTACTATAACTAATGATAAAAATACTGATACCGACTATAATTCTTACAATACGGCCTGTTTATATGGCGTAGAAGCACTAACAGTCTGTCAAACAGGTTGCATAAAGACAGTAAAAAGGGTCTCCTCGTTATTTTATAAAATGCCATCGCCTTTTATCTGGTCTACACGAGGAAATGATTTCAGAGCAGGGACTTCACATTTTCCTTCATCAGATACTCAAAAGGACAACCAACTATATAAGTTGCGCATTCTTAGAATTTAGATTTTATCTTGTATATAAACTTGATTTGCATACATGTCAGTATTAAGGCATGTATGTAGTTAATTTCAATCTGTCTGATTGATACAAATTTGTATGTTATGATAATATTTAAATTTAAAGATTATGAAAAATATAAAAAGAGTAAGAACTTATAAAGATATGATGATTTCAATATCGTTTATTGTTCTTGGAGTTATTTGTTGCTTTTTAAAACTTGATTCGTTGTTTATTTTTGGAATATTTATGCTGTTGCTTGGTTTTGTTCTGTTTCTTATTTTAAAGTCTGAATTTGTTATTGATAGTGTTGATGGGCGATTTGTAAGAAAAACATATAATTTTCAGAATAGCGCAAAAGAAAAAATTTTGGATTTTATTGATGGGAAAGGGAGTCTTCCTAAGGATGGCGATACAGGAAGCCTTTTGCTATATGTTTTTATAAGTAAAGATAGAAAGGTGTCGTATGCACAATTACTTGAATATTCAAATTATGAATATCAGCCTTGTAACGAACTCACAAAAATAAAATAGAATGTTATAGTGTTGGGGCAGCGAGTTTACGAAAAGAAAAAACCTTCCTAAATAAGGAAGGTTTGGAGCGGAAAACGAGACTTGAACTCGCGACCCCGACCTTGGCAAGGTCGTGCTCTACCAACTGAGCTATTTCCGCATATGTCGGTGACATGAACATCATATGTTTCATATCGGATTGCAAAGATAGATATTAATTCTTTTTCTGCAAATTTTTCACAAAACTTTCTGCACTTTAATCTGAAAATAACAATATCCAAACATTTGTAGCAGTTGTAGATGAAAAATAGAGCGGATACAAAAGAGAATATTTTTAAAGAGTTCTTGGATAATCAAAAAATGTCTATATTTGTAGCTGTTATTATTAACATTATATATGGAGCCTCCCAGTTCTATAAATTCAGATCAAAATACGATGTCGTCGGGTTCGATATCAGATGACCCGTTGTCGGATACTATATTCAATAATTCAATATCGTTTATTGGTTATCTTTCAGGATATATCTTGAAGGGGGGTACATTCGTAGTTCCTTTTTACTTAAGAAAAATTGTTATATAAAATAAATGGCACTTTATTTAAAAGAAAAGCTTGAAAATGAAGCAACTATCGCTGTCTGGCAAATTACAGAGACAGAAAAAGAATTAATTGAACTTAGTTCAACACCTACTGATGAAATGGAGGAAATTTCATTTATCAAGAGTGAATCTCTCCGTAAACAAAGACTTGCAGTGAGAGCATTGTTGAATGAACTTTTTGATGAAAAGGTATATCTAAGCCATCATGACAATGGAAGACCATATTTAGAAAATATGGTTACCAATATAAGTATATCACATACAGAAAAATATGTTGCTGTTATATTGCATGATGAAGAGGATGTTGGAATAGATATTGAATCTTTAGACAGAGATTTTTCATCTGTTGAGCAGAAAGCCTTATCAGAAGAGGAAATTGAAGATTTGGATGAGGATACACGAAACGAACAATTAGCTATATATTGGTGTGCAAAAGAAGCAATATTCAAAAGAGTATCAAGTTATAAAGTGGACTTTGCAGAACAGATAGAAATTGAACGGTTCCGTCCAAGAGGGGAGGGTGAACTTGAAGCAAGTTTCATCCATAAGGATGGATTTGAAGAAGAATTTAACTTAACATATATGATATTTGACCGCCATGTAATGGTTTGGGTTGTAGGCTAATTTTTTTTTGAATTTATCGGAGCCATTTCTCAGGATTTTGAGGGGTGGTTCCTTTCCATATCTGAAAATGCAGTTGTGCGCTTCCTGCTATTGTACCTACTGTTCCTATAATATCTCCTGTTTTTACCTTATCTCCTGACTTTACAAAGGTCTGTTCAAGTTTGCAGTAGAAAGAAAAGTAGTTGCCATGTTGTATAAGAATACACTGATTGTATCCAGGCATTACTACAATTTTCTTCACTACACCTGTAAAAACTGACTTTACTGTAGCCCCTTGTGACAACTCTATCGAAATACCATTATTAAAAGGCAGTTTTACTCGTGTGAATACCGGGTGGTTGTGCTGACCGAATTTTTCTATTACAGGACCATTTGCAGGCCATGGAAGTTTTCCTTGATTTTTTGCAAATTCTTTGTCTAAGACATAATCAATAGCCGTGGTTTTCGCTATGTCTTTCCCTTTACCTCTTTCGGATGATTCTAAAATAAGTCGCTCTATTTCTCTATTTAGAGCTTCTACCTCTCTTTTCTTTACAGAGAGTTCTCGCTTGTACCTTTTGCTTTCCCTATTAAGTTGATTTACAATATCTTTAGATGAACTTTCTTCTTTTGATAGTAGATTTCGCTCATTTACTCTTTTTATGCGAAGGGCATTTAGAACTGACTCTGTTTTGATAAGACTGTTCCTCGCCTCTTCAAGTTCTTGCATCTTTGTTTTTATCTTTTCTCCCTGACGGTTCATCTCAGAAGAAAGATTGCGTAAATAAGTTATTCGTCGGAATGCTCGTGTTATATTTTCACTTGCTAAAATATACATATACCAAACCTTTACGTCCCTATTTTTATATGTACGCAAAACAAGATCTGAATAATAGGATGACAAGGTGTCTAATTCATTTTGAATATTTGTGATTTCATTACGTTTATTGGAAATTTTGTCTTGTATTATTTTTATATCATTGTCACTCTCAGCAATAAGTTCATTTCTATCCTCTATTTTTTTCCTGATAAGAGATAATTCACTTAAAACTGAACGGCTTTTGGAAGCATTGTCTTTGAGTCTTTTATCTATTAGGTCTATTTCCTGTTGTAGTCGGTTCCTTTTATTTTTTCGTGAATTGATATTATCGGTAGATACCTTTCCTTCTGCCACACCTGCGAGTATGACAAACAATATTGAAAGAAATAATTTCTTATATCCCATTATCAATTGTTTTGTGAATCCTTTACCATTTTTGCCATATCTCTATAAACGCAAGCAGAATCTTCTTCTCCTAAATCGGAAAGAACATCAGCATAGTGATTGAGTATAACGACACTTTCCTTGCCTCCAAACAGTATTGCCCTTTTGAACACCGTTTTCGCCTCTTTATTTTGCCCCAAAAGATGTAATATCCATCCGAAAGTGTCTAAATATGTAGCATTATCTGGATTTGCCGAAATAACTTTCTTGCTCATACGATATGCTTTTTTAAGGTTTTTACCATATTCGGAAAGATAATATGCATAATTGTTAAGTACAGGAAAATAATCGGGGTTTATTTTCAGCGCTTTATCGTAGGCCTTAAATGCTTTTTTAGGAAGCCCGAGTAAGTGATACATATCTCCTATAGTGGAATAGACTGGAAGTGTCTTGGATGTATCTGAAGGATAAGTGTTTATAATTCTGTCGCAATTTTTTATGATAGATTTATAATCTTTTAAATTAAAGTATCCTGCATTTGCTATCAGCAAAAAATTTTCTTCTTTATTAAACTTTGAATATGCTTTTTCTGCTTCTTGTACAAGCAGTTTCCATTTTTTATTGGTAAGAAGTATATTCAGATAATCCATATTTGCCGTTTTGCTATTAGGATATATATCCAGTTTCTTCTTAATTATATTTTCCGCCAAACTGTTTCGTTGGGTAACAACATAGTAAATACCGGCAAGACTGAGTATGTTTGAATCCTTAGGATGCCTGTTGATTGCTATTGAAAAAGTAGAATCAAGTTCGTGTTGAAATGATTTCCTAAATCCTTCATTAGCATTTTGTAAAATGACCTTTAAATAATCTACTTTTTGGTCTGCCTTGATTTTATTGCTGTCAAATATCTTATATACTTCACAAAAGAAATCTGAATATTTGCGCGTAAGCCTATACACTTCGGCTTTTCCTATTTTTGCAGGAGGAAAATCCTTATCAAGTCTAAGAGCTTCATCGTAATATGAAATGGCAGTAGAGTCGTTGTACATTCCCATTTCATAGTCGCCTAACATTACAAGAACTTGAGGCGAAGTATATTCTTCATTATAGGATTTTAGCACCTTATATGCTTCTTCAGGCTTTTTCTGTTGAATCAGTATCCTATATTTCGTCATTACGGTAGGATCGCTTTTTCCATAGACCGATTCAATATTGTCTATAGCATTTAATGCTTTATCTAATTGATTATCTGCAAGATATAAATTAACTAAAATGTATTGGAGATCAATTTTTTTGGGAAAATCTTTAGCTAACTTTTCATATTCTGAGATTGTGAGGTCTGTTTGTTTTTCGGCGCCATATATTCTTGCAAGAGTTTCCCTGTACCAAAAATTAGATGAATCAATGCTAATAGCCCGTTGAATATCAGTTTTTGCCTCTCCTGGACGCTGCAGATAAAGATTGCACATACCTTTGTAATACCATGCGGCATCGTTGTCTGGAAATTTTGCTGTGATACCTGACAATATAAGTTCCGATTTTTTATACTCTCCATTAGTGTATAATCGTACTGCATCTATAAGTTTACATTCAACTGTGTTTTGACTTTTAGCAGCACAAAAAAGACCTGATAATGTAAACAGCACGAGCAGTATTATTTTCCTTATTGCCATATAATATTTAATTCATTAAGTGAATAAAACCATTCTTACAAAAATAGCATAAAATCGCCGGATTTCCCTATTTTTAAGAGGAGACGTAACAGATAATGACCTAAACTCGTGGAGTAGTCTTTTTAAAAAAATAAAAACATTAAATAATCGTATATATATAGTCTTTACTCTGAAATTTATTCATCAGATTTCAGGGGTTCTTCGTTTATTTATGGTGCCTTAAACTTAAAACTATATTTATGAAAAAAATAATTTTGCTGTTCTGTTGCACTATATTAGTTTCATGTGAACTCTTGGATACCAGTGCTGGTATTTTCCAGGATAGAAATAAGTATCTAAGGCATACTAATTTACATAAGGGAAAGGAAGGGTCTGAAACCTTAACCCCTGGAGATACTGTTGTGTACGCTGTAGGAGTAGAGTTCGCACGATCATATGACTGGCAGCGAGATACTGCTTATAGTAAAGAGCCGTTTAACTTAGTTGTATTTAAAAACGGCAAAATTGATGCTGAATATTCTTCTTTAACTAATAGGTTTATCAGTTCTGATGCTGATCATCACCATCTTATAAATGGACGTTTATATACTGATTTCGATACAGGCTCCAGTATGATATGGCAAAAAGATGGTAAAGAAATTTTTAGGTATAACAAGTCTGAAAAAATCAAAGGGTTGCTTATTGATGATGAAGGCGACGTCTATACTTTAGGTCAAAATTTAAGAATAGGGGGATTTACATTGCGGAAAAATGGACAACCAGTTTTCTCTAAGAATACTGGTTACATCGTGGGAGATATTTATTATGCTTCCCGTCCGCATGGTGCTTTATTTAAATATGAAGAAGACCTTTGTTTTATATATTATACCCTATCTGAAGGAATGAAGGAGCCTATCTATTTTTGGGTGAAAGCAGGAAGAGAAGAAAAAATAGACCCCCCTAAGGAGTATCCGTATATAACTGATGCTATTATATCAAAAAATAAAAAATTTATACTATACAGTAATGGGAAATATGGTACGAGAGTATTTAATAATGGAAAAGAAATATATTTTCAGAACTATCCATTTGCTCTTTTTAAAAAAATCAGAATTATTGAATCTGGAGAGCATATCTATATGATAGGTGAAGTTAATAGTACAGCAATATGGAACGAGGAAGGTTCGCTTATAAATACAATAAAAGAGGAAAAAAAGATCGTTGATTTCTATGTAGACGGAAAACAAACAGCCCTTCCAATCTATGACTTGAACGACAATCTTCACTCTGTGCTGCTTAATGGAAAATATTATAAAATAGGGGGCGACAGGCGTCTGATGTCAGGATTCTGCGGATATATTAAAGGGAAAAAGTTTTATATGGCAATATCTCCGCATAAAAGTAAGTTAAATCCAGAACTTTGGATAAATGGCAAATTTCAAGAGGTCAGGTTTAATGGGTATTTTACATGTATTGAGGTTGTAACAAAATAGAAGTATGATTATAAATATTTTTAGTGCAAAATGTTTGGGGATAGAGGCCGAACAGGTAACTGTTGAAGTAGATATAACTAAGGGTATTGGAGTTCATCTTGTGGGGTTGGCAGATGTAGCAGTCAAAGAAAGTCTGCTGCGTACGATGAATGCTCTACAATCAATCGGTATGCATATACCAGGAAAGAAAATTGTAATTAATTTAGCTCCTGCAGACATTCATAAACAGGGGAGCGGTTATGATTTGCCCATTGCATTGGGTATTATAGCCGCGTCAGGACAATCTGCACTTCCAGATATTGATAAGTATGTGGTTATGGGAGAATTGGGGCTGGATGCGTCGTTGCGTCCAGTGAGAGGGGCTCTTCCTATCGCTGAATTTGCATATAAGAGAGGTTTTAAAGGCTGTATACTTCCACTTGAATCAGCTTTGGAGGCTGTGGATTACAGAAAGACAAAGGTATATGGTGCATCTTCCCTTACTGAGGTACTTTGTATACTTTCGGGAAATGGGGACCCAGATAGTTTTTTGATATGGAACAGAGAAGAATATGTTAGGTGTAATCGAACTATAGGACAATCAGATAATGCAATATCCTACGATTTTATGGATTTCTCGGAGATAGTGGGGCAGGAGGGTGCAAAGAGAGGGCTTGAAATAGCAGCTTCAGGAGGTCATAATGTTTTGATGATAGGGACCCCTGGAAGTGGTAAAAGTTCATTGGCAAAGGCGCTTGCAGGCATATTACCTGAGATGGAGGATGAAGAGGCTTTTGTAACAAGCAAAATATATTCAATCTCTGGCTTAAGATTGAATGGTTGCGGTATGATAAAGAGAAGACCATTTCGCTCTCCTCATTATAGTGCTTCTATGGCAGCAATGATTGGTGGTGGAAGCAGCGGCAATATAATGCCCGGAGAAGTTACCCTTGCTCACAATGGAGTGCTGTTTTGCGATGAGTTTGCGCATATAGCAGGCTCTGTAGCGGAGGCTCTTAGGGCTCCTTTAGAAGACAGAAAAGTGGTTGTATCCCGTTTAAAAGCCAAGGTTGAGTTTCCTGCTTCATTTATGTTTGTGGCAGCAAGCAATCCATGTCCATGTGGATATTATGGAGAGAACAGAAGGTGTTCGTGTACTGTAGGTCAGAGGCATTCCTATTTGGCAAAACTATCTGGTCCGATAATGGATAGGATAGATGTACAGTTATGGCTACATCCTGTTGAGGCATCCAAGTTGGTTTGTCAGCCGATAGCAGAAACAAGTGCAGAAATAGCAAAGAGAGTGCTTAGGGTAAGGAAAATACAAACGGAAAGGTTTGCTAAAGACGGCATATTTACAAATGCAGATATGTCAGGCAGTTTAATTAAAAAATACTGCTATTTGTCACCCGAATGTAGGGATTTGATGCACAACCTTATAGACAATATGGGGCTGTCTGCAAGAGCATATTCAAGAGTTATCCGCCTTTCCAGAACTATAGCCGATATGGAAGGAAGGGTGGAAATAGAACCTAAACACCTAATGGAAGCGGCAGGCTACCGTTTCCTTGACAAGGAAGAATTATTCTGAAAATTAGTCTTCCCAGGTAACAACTCGCGATTGGTCTTTATTAACACTGATATAAACCCGAAGCGTATTGTCAGGAAGTATCTCTTCTATGTTTTCAGGCCATTCTATAATACATAGTTTACCACTGTCTATGTAGTCAAAAAAGCCTATATCCATAGCCTCTGCAATCTTGTTTATCCTATAGAAATCAAAGTGATACATATTATCTCCAGAACCTGTCTTATATTCATTTATTATAGCAAAAGTAGGAGAACTTACTGCGTCTTCTTTTACTCCTAACTTATGACAAATTGCTGTTGTAAATGTGGTTTTGCCAGCCCCCATAGGTGCATAGAAAGCAATGATTTTATTCTCTCCTATTTCAGAAAGAAAGGTCCCGGCTGCTCTGTCCAGGTCCTCTAAATTTTTTATTATTATCTCGTGTTTCATACTTTAATGAATGAAATCCAAATTAATTCTCATAAATAGCAAAAATTGCCGAACCGCTTCCTGACATTGCTGCATAAATTGCTCCCGTATCATACAATGAAGATTTTATCTTTTTTAAATCTGGGTAGGAAGTGAAAACAGTTTCTTCAAAATCATTATATAGATTTCCGTTCCAATCACTAATCGGTAGGGAGAGTATCTCTTCAATATCCTTTGCAGGTACTTTAGGCTGAACTCCTTTATATGCCTGTGCTGTTGAAACAGAGATTTGCTCTGGAATAATCAACTTTATCTCATATTTGCAGGGCTTTTTATTATCTCCAAAATCTATATTATCAAGTTTGTATGGTTTTAACTTTTCTCCTCTACCTTCTCCTATCATAGGAATATTATAGATAAAAAAAGGACAATCGCTTCCAAGTCCTGCAGCATATTCGATGAGTCTTTCTTTACTTAAGTTTAATGAAAATAATTGATTGAACATCTTTAATGCAAAAGCCGCATCGGAAGAGCCTCCTCCAAGACCAGCACCTACTGGAGAAAGTTTTTCTAAAAAAATCTTAACTGGAGGAAGAGAGAAGTCTTTATCCAAAACCTGATATGCTTTTACAGAAAGATCCGATAGGGCATCCCAATCAACGCCTTGTCGTCGTGCAATAGTAATCATAATTTTCCCATCACTGGAAATTTTTTGCACCAAACAAGGAGTTCCATTATAATATTGTTGTCCATAAATAGAAAATAACTTTGCTGAAGTCCTACTGAAATCATCTCCAGTTATTATTTCCAGTTCGTCTTTAATACCAAAATAAGGCACAAAGAGAGTTTTAATGTCATGATAACCATCCTCTCTTTTACGGATTATATTCAAGCCTATATTTATTTTGACGTTTGGATATTCTATCATATTATGTGCTTTACGGCTTCTGAAACCTCTGATATTATAACTTCCTTTTCTGAAGAATCAGGTATTTTGTCAAATACTGGAGAGAGAAATGACAACATTTGTAGAAGTTTGGCTTCTGCTTCTGGTATGCCTCTTGACCTCATATAAAATCTTTCATCCTCATTTAGCGTGCCTATTGTTGCTCCATGAGAACATTTTACATTATCAGCATAAATTTCAAGTTGTGGTTTTGTATTTACTTTGGCACTATGGGTTAATGCAATATTATGATTAACCTGATAAGCCTCTGTTAATTGTGCATCTGGAGCGACTACTATTTTGCCATTAAACTCCGCTTTAGATGTACCCCCTGCAATACCGTTTATAATTTGATTAGAAAGACAACCAGGAACCCTATGCCTGATTTCTGTTGAGATTTCCACCTTTTCATCTTTTCCGCAAAGATAAGCACCGAATATGTGTAACTGACTTCCTTCTCCAGTCATTTCAACTGTTATTGGTAAAGTTGCACTACACCCTGGCATTATTATAAAACCGATATTAGCTGCTGTATTTTCTTCCAAAATAATTTTATTGAATGGTAGAGAGCCTGTAGCCTCTCTTAGAATGAAAAATTCAGTAAAATTATCCTGTCTTTTTACCCTAATGGTATTGTTATCTGCAACTATAGGTAAATCAACATAATGGCCACACTCTTTGACTTTCATAATCAGTCCTCCGGAAATTTATCGAACCCGTCTTTTTCAATTATATCCACTATCTCTTTTCCACCTGTATATACTATTTTACCATGCTTTAATACGTGTACAACGTCAGGGACAAGATATTCAAGTAATTTCTGATAATGAGTAATTATAATGGTCGATTTTTCAGGGGTATGAAGTGTATTTACTCCCTGTGCCACTATCTTCAAGGCATCAACATCCAGTCCGCTATCGGTTTCATCAAGTATGGAAAGAATAGGATCAAGCATTGCCATTTGGAAAATTTCATTGCGTTTCTTCTCTCCACCAGAGAACCCTACATTCACTTCACGTTTTGCAAATTCTGGATTCATCTGCACTAGAGCCATCTTTTCTTTCATCATCTTAATAAAATCGCTGCCTTTGATGGGCTCCAATCCTTGATACTTCCGTTTAGCATTCACGGCAGTCTTCATAAAATTGGTTATTCTTACCCCTGGAATTTCTATAGGATATTGGAATGATAGAAAAATACCTGCCCACGACCTTTCTTCTGGAGATAGCGTGAGAAGATCACGTCCAAGAAATTCTATTGTACCAGAGGTTATTTCATATTGCGGCTTCCCGGTCAGTATTGCAGATAGGGTGCTTTTCCCTGCTCCGTTAGGGCCCATAATAGCGTGAATTTCGCCTTTACGTATTTCCATATTGATTCCACGTAATATCTCATTACCAGAGATAGACGCGTGTAAATCATTTATTTTTAATAAGATATCAGTCATTTTATAATTGTTTTTCGTTTTTATATAGTCTGTACCATGTCCACAATGACCATATACCGTTCATTAGGTACAAAGCACTTACTATTGGCATAAATACAAGTCCTGCACTAATGTATAGAACTATATTTATTGTATTTACAACAAGCCATACTATCCAGCAATCCCATTTTTTTAGTGCTGACATAAATTGTGCTATAAGTGTCAACATAAGTGAAAAAGCATCCAAATATGGTGTAGGATCAGGGGCAAATATATTCTTTAACCAGATATTTCCAAGTTTACTTAAAATAAATCCCCATATAGCACTTGCTGCAAATAGAAAAATAAGAGAAACTCCTCTTTCGGTCCACGATAGGGTTGAAACCTTAAGAACAGTTTTGTCTGTATGACTTGCCTCATTTTCATTTGGATGAGTCCATTTCCAGTGTCCGTAAAAGTTAATTGCAAAAGCTACAGGTTGAAGAAGCATTGCCGAATAAAGATGTTTGTCAGCAAATAATATAAATAGTAGAATATTATATACATATCCTACCCAAAAATTATATTTATTACCTCTTCCAGCGAGAAATATACATATAAGACCTGTAACTACCGATACTGCTTCAATAAGGCTTACAGGATTACCTCCTATGACAAATAAAATTTGGTCTAAATCAAACATAACAATTCATTAACCTATAGAACCTTCTAAGGATATTTGCAATAGTTTTTTTGCTTCAACTGCAAATTCCATTGGTAAATTATTTAATACTTCGCTTGCATATCCGTTAACTATCAATCCAACAGCATCTTCAGGATTAATACCTCTTTGGTTGCAATAAAACAATTGCTCCTCACTTATTTTTGAGGTAGTCGCTTCATGTTCCACCATTGCAGTAGGATTTGAATTTTGTATATCCGGAAAAGTATGGGCCCCACACAAAGAGCCTATCAGAAGACTGTCACATTGTGAATGATTCCATGCCCCCTCTGCCCCTGGTAACATTTTCACCAAGCCCCTGTAACTATTTTGGCTATGCCCAGCAGATATACCCTTGCTTATAATTCTACTTTTTGTGTTTTTACCAAAATGAATCATTTTAGTCCCCGTGTCTGCCTGCTGATAGTTATTTGTTACAGCTACAGAGTAAAATTCGGATGAAGAATTATCACCTTTTAATATAGTTGAAGGATATTTCCATGTAATTGCAGAGCCTGTTTCAACCTGTGTCCAACTTAAATGAGAACCAGACCCTTTACATAGTCCGCGTTTAGTTACGAGATTTAATATTCCTCCCTTGCCATGAGCATCTCCCGGATACCAGTTCTGTACAGTACTGTACTTAACATCGGCATCTTTTTCCACTATTATTTCCACAACTGCAGCATGAAGTTGATTTTCATCTCTTATAGGTGCCGTACACCCTTCCAAATAACTTACATATGCACCTTCATCAGCAATAATTAGGGTTCGTTCAAATTGTCCTGTTCCTCTCGCATTAATTCGGAAATAACTGGATAGTTCCATAGGACAACGCACACCCTTTGGAATATAACAGAATGAGCCATCACTAAATACAGCAGCATTGAGTGTGGCATAATAATTATCACCAATAGGGACCACACTTGCCAAATACTTTTGTACAAGTTCGGGATGATTTTTAACCGCTTCTGAAAAAGAACAGAATATTATTCCTTTTTCTGCCAAAGTCTTTCTGAAAGTAGTAGCAACAGAAACTGAATCAAAAACAGCATCAACAGCAACTGTTCCCGACAGTATTTCCCTCTCTTTCAACGGAACACCTAATTTTTCAAAAGTATTATTCAGTTCTGGATCTATTTCCTTTGGTCTTTCCGTATTCTTTTTAGGTGCTGCATAGTAGATTATATCCTGAAAATCAATTTCAGGCATATCTAAATGCCCCCAATGCGGCATTTCCATTTTCTGCCATTTTCTGAATGCTTTAAGTCTGAAATCCAAAAGCCAGCTCGGCTCTTCTTTTAATTTGGATATCATTCTGATTATACCTTCATTGAGTCCCCTTGGAATAAAGTTTTGTTCCACCTTGGTAACGAACCCCTCCTTGTACTCTTTTGAAGTCAAATCGTCAAGTATTATATTATCTTCGTTTAAGCTCATAAAATCACAATTTCGTCACATTAATCAAATCGGCAATGACAATGGCGGTCATCGCTTCCACTATTACTGGTGTTCGGAGTGCAAAACATACATCATGCCTGCCTTTAATGTGCAGAATTTCCTTTTCTTCACTTTTTAAATTAATCGTACTTTGTCCTTTACCTATACTGGAAGTAGGTTTAAAGGCAACTCTGAATACAATGGAATTGCCATTAGTTATTCCACCGTTTATACCTCCTGATCCATTTTTAATAGAGTAAATTAATTTTTCCCCATTAATCGTCTTAATCTCATCAAAGGTATCGTTATGTTCAGAACCTTTCATCCTTGCAGCCATAAATCCATCCCCAAATTCTATACCTCTTACTCCTGGTATTGAAAATATTGCATGAGAAAGCAGAGATTCTACAGAATCAAAAAAAGGCTCTCCCAATCCAACAGGTACATTATTAACTGTACACTCCACAATTCCACCTACAGAGTCTCCCTCTTTTTGACTTTGCAATAAGATTTTTTCAATAGTATCATCTTTACATTCGGTTGAAATTCCCCCTAATTCTGTCAATTTGGCATTGATAGGAAGATTTAACATCTTTTTTGCAATGACACCAGCTGCCACAATCGGAAGTGTCAGTCTTCCAGACAGATAGCCTCCTCCCCTCATATCGTTAAAGTGATGCCACTTAATGCAGGCGGTATAGTCTGCATGTCCTGGCCTTGGCATATCTTCAAAAATCTTATAGTCTTCAGAGATTGTATTATTATTTTTGAATATGATTGTAACAGGAGCACCTGTAGTGTATCCATTGTATATCCCAGAAATAATTTCAGGAATATCCGATTCTATTCTTGTGGTAGTGCCTGCTTTTCCACTTTTTCTACGTAGAATATCATATGTGAAATCTTGTTCAGTAATAGGAATACCTGCCTTAACCCCATCTAACACCACTCCTATTAATTGTCCGTGTGATTCCCCAAAAATCGAGACTCTGAATATTCTTCCAAATGTATTCATAATATTTTGAATAATTCTAAAAAAGAAGGAAATGATTTATTCACACATTCTATATCATCAATATCTATCGGACTGTCAGCCCCGAGTGATGCTACTTTTAATGCCATTACAATGCGGTGATCGCTGTAGGATGAATAAGAACCTCCCTTCAGTAAGTTCCCGGACAAAATTCTGCTGCAAAGTGAATGTCCTTCTATTATAAGTTGGTCTTCGTGTATTTTAGCCTTTACGCCCATCTTTAAAAGCATTTCTAATATAACTTTTCCTCTGTCGCTTTCTTTTGAAGCAAGCCTTCCTACTCCTGAAATGGTGCTTTTACCCTCACAGAATGCAGCAAGAACAGAAAGTATAGGGAAAAGGTCAGGGCAATTACTTGCGTCAATATCAAATGAATATAAAGGAGATTTGTGTACATGTATTATTCCAGTATCTTCTTCTTGTGATAATGCGGCACCCGATGACGCCAATATATCCATAATACACAAATCGGCTTGAAGAGAGTTTATGTCAAGACCTTTAACGGATAGATGTCCAAATATTGCTCCTGCAACCAAAAAAATCGCCGCTGAACTCCAATCTGCTTCAATATCCAATTGTGTTGCCTTATAGGTCTGCCCACCAGAAATATGACAAACTATAGCATCACATAAAGACCAATCTTCGGTTTCAAAAAATCTTTCGTTCCCCTCCATCTCATTCTGTATTTTTATGCCGAATTTCTTTAGTACATCTAAGGTCATAAAAATATATGGAATACTCTTAGGATTTTCAATTATGATTTCAGATGAATTACCCGAAATTGGTAGAGCAGCCAAAAGTCCAGAAATAAGTTGGGATCCATCTTTACCCGAAATTTTTGTTTTTTTAGGAGTGAGCCTGCCTTTTACCCTTAAAGGAATGTATGTATCCTCTTTATTTTCAGTACATTCTAAAGAAACGCCAAAACTTTTCATTATCTCCCTTGCTCCTTTTAGAGGTCTGTTCAGAAGAGTTTTTTCTCCAGTTATAACTGTATCTCCAATCCCGATTTCGCTGATTATAGGTATCATAAGCCTGGCAAGAAGCCCTGATTCTCCTACATGAAGTGTATTTTTATCAAATAGGAGTTTTTTACCTCCTATACCTTTTATCGTCAGGGTGGATTTATCCTTGTCGATGTCACCGTCATTATATGAGATACCTTTAATAACTTCTGCACCTAAGGCTCTTGCCACAGATATTGCAGATTCATTATCTCCACAAGGGGTATAATTTCTAAGTATAGATGTCCCTTCTGCAATAGCAGCCGCTATAATTGCCCTTTGGGCGAAACTTTTAGAGGAAGGTATAGATAGAGCATTATCATGCAAGCCCTTACCTATTGAATATTTATTCCCATAAATTTTATTAAATAATTCGGCAGTCGTCCATTGCCCTGGTGCTGCAATTTCTGAACTGTTTAGTGCTGCATATGTGAAAGGAGCTCCCCTCTTAAGGCTTTCAATACGGGTCTGTTTCCCCATATCTCCCATACAGAATGCTATAAGTGAAGAGGAATTATAGTAATTGTATAGAGATAAAATCATACTTAAATCCTCATCCGTTTGTGCCGTAGTTACAATTTTAGCTATGTCTGCTCCCAAAGAAAGGCATTTATCAGTTAATGCTTTAAGCGACTCAATAGAATCAGTATTTTTAAAGTTATGATAAGAGCGAATCAGATATGTGCCACACTCGGCCGCTTCTCGTCGGATTATTTTAGACATCATAGTAGGTGCCTCCAATTCAAGGTCTACATATTCTGCCCCTGCTTTTATAGCTGTAAGTAATTTAGATTCAGCCTTATGTAAGGCTATAGATTTGATTTTACTTTCATCCTTGTCAGGATTTTCTGATTGAAGATGCTCTGCAAGTTTATTAATTCTACAGGTGGCAACAAGAGGAATATCAATCTCTTCAAAAAGCAATTTTATCTCATCAGTAGAAAGCGGGCAACTGTCAAGACGGATTTCAGCCATCTCTATATCTCCAGTTTCCAATAACTCATATATTTCCTTATATGTTTTGTTCTGTATGACAGTGCAAATCATTTCGCGTAATATTTTTCAATCATACTTACAGCATCTTCAGCATTAATGTCTTTAATGACAACCTTACCTATATCTTCAATGAGAATAAAATGTATTATTCCCTTTTCTGCTTTCTTATCCTTGAATAATGCAGGAAGCAGTGTTCTTGCGTTAAATGGCGAACTTGTCGGCAGCCCGCAAGAAGCAAAATCTTCTATAATTCGATTGATAATTCTGTTTTCTGTCGTTTGTAGTGTTGCTGAAATTATTGCAGCAAACACAATTCCTATTGCTACTGCCTCCCCGTGCATGATTTCTGCTGTTTTACTTGTATTTGCTTTCCACTCAATCGCATGGGCAAATGTATGTCCGAGGTTCAGCACCTTTCTAATGCCTTTTTCAAATGGGTCCTGATTAACTATTTCCGCCTTTATTTTTGCCGCCTCCCCAATCAAATGTAGAAGTTCTTTTCGTCTTTCTGGAATAGCCACTTTTCGGTCCAGGCTGTTATTTATTTCTGAAAACAGAGCAACAGCTCGTTCATAATTAGAATTTTTATTATTGATAATGAAAGACTTTAATATTTCAGCACTTCCAGAAACAAAATCTCTGTAAGGCAGAGTTTCCAATACCTCCGGACACTCAAAAACAAAATCAGGTTGTCTAATTGTCCCTATTATGTTTTTATATCCAAGAAAATTAACTCCGTTTTTACCTCCAATAGCAGCATCTGTTTGAGCCAAAATCGTTGTAGGAATAAAGGCCGTTCTCATACCCCTTTTGTATATTGAACCGGCAAATCCAGCCATATCAGTAGTCACCCCACCGCCTATTGCAAGCAGTAGAGAACCACGGTTAGCATTATTTTGAAGGAGCCAAGAGCAAATATCCATAACGGTCTGTAAATTTTTAAACTTCTCATTTATGTATAAAGGCAAACTTGCCGTAAAATTGAAATTTTTATTCCTTATGCTTTCGATAAGTTTATTTGCAAAAACTTCAACGGCATTATCATAAACTATAAAAATATCATCATATTCCTTAAGAAATTCTATTGCATCTGTTATAGAATTTCCCGAATAAATATGATTAGAAAGTTTAATTTCTGAAAAATCGCCTGGACTTTGCATTATAATAATAAATAAACTTACAAAGATAATATTTTCTGAAGTTTACAGGCGAAAACATATGGGAAAAGATAAATCTTGAATGTAAACGAGAATATAATTTAATATATATTTGAGCCAATATTTGATATTTTACCAAATTTGAATACCTTTGCAAACCTAATAGTTCATCTATTGCCAAAAGCCCGAGTGGCGGAATTGGTAGACGCGAAGGACTCAAAATCCTTTATCCTTTAAAGATGTGCCGGTTCGAGTCCGGCCCCGGGCACTGTACAGGGCTGTAAGTTCATACTTGCAGTCCTGTCTTTGTATCTTTTAAATTCTCTGTATATTTGTAATTGTGACATTACATATAAACTGTAAGCCAGATGAAGAACATACGAAATTTTTGCATAATTGCCCATATTGATCACGGAAAGAGTACCCTTGCCGATAGGTTATTGGAACAAACTAATACATTGGCTTCCAGGGAAATGGAAAACCAGGTGTTGGATGATATGGAACTTGAAAAGGAAAAAGGAATTACCATAAAGAGCCATGCCATACAAATGGTTTACAACTATAAGGGTGAAGATTACAAACTTAATCTTATAGACACTCCTGGTCATGTTGATTTCTCTTATGAAGTGTCAAGATCTATTGCCTCATGTGAGGGTGCTTTACTTGTAGTAGATGCTTCACAAGGTGTTCAGGCTCAGACTATTTCCAATCTCTATCAAGCGATAGATCATAATCTTGAAATTATTCCTGTGTTGAATAAGATAGATATGGAATCCGCAAGAGTAGATGTAGTAACCGATGAGGTTTGTGAACTTTTGGGTTGCAAACCTGAAGACGTATATAAAGTTTCCGCAAGGACGGGTCAAGGAGTTGCACCTTTGCTGGATGCCATAGTAGAAAAAATCCCAGCTCCTTCAGGAGATCCTGATGCTCCTTTACAGGCTCTCATTTTTGATTCTGTATTCAATTCTTTCAGGGGAATAATAGCATATTTTAAAGTTAAAAACGGCTCTATACATACAGGAGATAGGGTAAAGTTTTTCAATACTGGTCAGGAATATGAAGCGGATGAGATAGGTGTTTTGAAAATGAAAATGTCTCCTCAACAAGAAGTTTCATGTGGGGATGTGGGATACATTATTTCCGGCATAAAGACAGCCGCAGAAGTGAAGGTTGGGGACACAATTACCCATGTGGAAAACCCTTGTAGTAAAGCGATTGCAGGTTTTGAGGAAGTGAAACCTATGCTTTTTGCAGGAATGTATCCTGTGCAAGCAGATAAATATGAAGAACTTAGGTCTGCACTTGAAAAATTCCAACTTAATGACGCCTCTTTTGTATATGAACCTGAGTCATCTCTTGCTTTAGGGTTTGGTTTCCGTTGTGGATTTTTAGGATTATTGCACTTGGAGATAGTTCAGGAAAGGCTATATAGAGAATTTTCCATGGATGTGATAACAACGGTTCCCAACGTTTCTTATAAGGTTTATACCACAAAAGGAGAAGTAAAAGATGTTCATAATCCATCGGGACTTCCAGCACCAACCTTGATCGAAAGAATTGAGGAACCATATATTCAGGCTCAAATAATTACAGATACTACTTTCTACGGACCTATAATGAAATTGTGTCTTGACAAAAGAGGAGTATTAAAGGGACAGCACTATATTACAGCAGACCGAGTTGAACTTACATACGAAATGCCTCTTTCAGAAATTGTATTTGATTTTTATGATAAACTAAAGTCAATTTCAAAGGGGTATGCTTCATTTGATTATCATATAATGGGTTATACACCTGCGAAACTCGTAAAATTAGATATTCTTCTAAATGGAGATCCTGCCGATGCACTTTCTACACTTATACACGAAGATCATGCCTATGATTTCGGGCGAAAAATTTGTATGAAACTCAAGGATCTTATTCCACGTCAGCAATTTGATATTGCAATTCAGGCAGCCATAGGGGCAAAAATAATTGCAAGGGAAACAGTGCGTCAAGTTAGAAAGGATGTAACTGCAAAATGTTACGGAGGAGATGTTTCCAGAAAAAGAAAACTTCTTGAAAAACAAAAAGAAGGAAAAAAAAGAATGAGGCAGATAGGCTCTGTTGAAGTGCCGCAGAGTGCGTTTATGGCTGTACTAAAACTTGATTAGTCATGGAAACCACTGTGGCAATAATGATGACAGTTCATAATTGCAAAAACAAAACACTTTCTTTTCTTGAGGATTGCTATCGTCAGATAGATACCATGAAAGGAAAATATGATTATTCCTTTTCTTTTTATGTTTTGGATGATGGCAGTATTGATGGTACGTCGGAAGAAATATTAAATAATTTCCCCGAGATTAACCTTATTAAAGGGAATGGACAACTCTATTGGAGTCGTGGGATGTCTTTAGTTTGGAAAGAAGCCGCACTCAAAGACTATGATTTCTATTTTTGGCTTAATGTCGATACAATATTAAAAGAAGATGCTATAGCTTCTATGATGGAAAACTCTCGCTTTCTTGGTCATAGAGCCATAATTGCCGGCACGGCTGTAAATGAAGAAGGATCAATTACTTCCGGAGGGCTTACCAAAGCTGGTAAACATGTTATACCTGAAAAAGTAATTCCTGTTCCATGTTATACGATAAACGGCAATTTAGTATTGATCCCAAGATATGTATATAAGATTTTGGGAAATATAGACCCTCACTATCGTCATTACTTTGGTGACTTAGATTATGGGGTTAGGGCATATAAAGTCTGTATAGTAAGGGTTGTTGCACCAGGAATACTTGCGACTTATTCACCAAAGGAAGAAACGCCAAAGTTGTATAATTCCGAACAATTCCTTTATGACCTCAGGAGTGCTGGTTTTTTCCATGCAATTTCACATATTTTATCATTGAATATGAAAGTACTATTTGCATATAGTAAAAAAATATAGACATATGAAATTAAAATCAGTAGTTTCATCGTTGAGATTGAGAACCTTACCTTTGTCTGTAGCCGGTGTGGCGATGGGACTTTTTTTGGCTTTATCTGAATATAAGATTCATTGGGAAACTGCTTTATTCATAATCATCACGACAATATCACTACAAATATTATCCAATCTATCCAATGAATTGGGCGATGCTCTTAGTGGAACAGACACTGCAGATAGACAAGGACCACAATATGGAATAGGTTCAGGAGGCTTAAGTATCAAAGGCATAAAAAAATTAATATACTTATTTGTGCTTATCAGCATTATTTCTGGCCTTGTAATGATATATTCTTCTTTCGGTACGTTTTTGAGTATAGAATCAATCCTGCTTATTCTACTTGGAGGCGCTGCAATTATAGGGGCTATGAGATACACCTTGGGCAGAAATCCATACGGTTATAGGGGACTTGGAGATATTTATGTCTTCATCTTCTTCGGTATTGTTTCTGTATTAGGCTCATACTTTATCGCTGCGCATCAGATTCCTACAGTATTTTTAATTTTTCCTGCTATTTCTATTGGTTGCTTTTCTGTTGCTGTATTGAATGTGAATAATATAAGAGATATGAAAACAGATGCTGTTTCAAGGGTTACAATGGCATTAAGGCTTGGGCTTAAGGGTGCAAGAATTTACCAGACGATACTTATCGTTATTGGTTGGGCGGCAATGATAGTCTTTTGTTTATTACGATTCTTTGACCCGTATCACTATCTTTTTGTAATTACCATACCTCTCTTCATTAAACATCTGATTGGAGTTTGGACCAAAACAGACAAAGACCTTGATCCAATGTTACCGCTTTTGGTCATCTCTACCTTTATATTTGCCATACTTGCTGGTTTAGGATTTATAGTCTTTTTATTGTAAATCAATATTCTATACTCAAATTTGAAACTTATTGTCTGAAGAATAGTTAAAAATCAAGATAAGTATCAAAATTCAGGCAGTTGATAAATTAGGATGTCTTTGGAATAAACAAAAATCTGAAGGCAATTCTGATTAATTTAACAAGATGGATGAAATAAAAACTATATTTGTATGACAAATATAGGGGTGATGGATTTAGAACTTTTCAAAGAAATATTACAGATAGATTCGACTTCAGGAAAAGAACGAGAATTGGCAGAATTTCTTGCAAGCCGATTGAAAACAGACAATAATACTGTTGAACGGTATGAAGTTGGGGACGGAACACTCAATCTTTTGTTTTCTTGGGGAGAGCCAAAGTTGTTTTTCTGTACACATTTAGACACCGTACCACCTTATATACCTCCAGTGTTTGAAGAAGGTAAAGTAATGGGTCGGGGAAGTTGTGATGCAAAAGGACAGATATTTTCGATGTTTACCGCCTGCAGACAATTAGAAAAAGAGGGTATAAAAGACTTTGCCCTTCTTTTACTTGCAGGAGAAGAAACAGGATCATTCGGAGCAAAAGCATATACAAGAGATTGTCCAGGAGGCGAATTAGTCGTAGTTGGAGAACCCACAGACAATTATATGGTTTCCTCTGCAAAAGGGACAAGGTCATTTCAAGTCAAGATAAAGGGCAAAAGTTGTCATTCAGGCTACCCTGAACGTGGAATAAGTGCAGTTGAGCGTTTTGTAGATTTTGTGAATAAGTTACGAACAGCAGAGTTTAAGGATGATAATATATTAGGGAAAACAACATATAATATCGGAAAATTAATTAGCGAAAATCCTCAAAATGTACTCAGTCCCGAAGTCAGTTTCCGAATATATTTCAGGACCACATTTGAAAGTCACGATTCTGTCATAGCATTTATGAATAGAATGAAAAATGAATATACAGAAATAGAGGATTTTGGAGGAGATACACCTATGCACTTCACAACCTTTGAAGGCATACCGCAGAAGCCTGTAGCCTTTGGTAGTGACGCCCCTCAACTACACAAATTTACCCATAAATCCCTGTGTGGCCCCGGCTCAATCTTTACTGCTCATACAGATGGAGAATATGTACTGATAGCAGATATAGAAAAAGCTGTCAGACAATATATTGCAATAGCAAAACAAGTATTGACAAGATAACAAAATCATGATTGTATGTAAATTCGGAGGCACTTCCGTTCAAAATAAAGAAGCAATAGAAAGAGTTATTTCTATTATAAAAACAAGGTTGGATAAAAAACCTGTTGTAGTAGTATCTGCTTTTGCAAAAGTCACAAGAACGTTGTGTGAAATTGCAGATGAGGCAGAGGCTCAAAATGAAGAAAGGACAAAAGAACTGCTTTTGCAATTAAGGCACAGGCACGCAGAAGTGGCAGGCGGGCTATTATCCGAAAATCCAATCCTGTATAATGATACAATGCAAAAAGTGGAGGCTTTGTGCCTAAGCCTTGAAACTTTTGTATCTGGTGTATGTCAGATAGGAGAACTTTCTCCTCGAAGTAAAGCCAAAATTATTTCAATGGGAGAATTATTGTCGTCCACCATAGTGAATGCAGCTATGAACGCTAAAGGCATACGTTCAAGGTGGATAGATGCCCGAAGATTGATAATTACAGATGAAAATTATTTAAATGCTGTTCCAAATCTTGAACAGACAAGGGCTAACATTCAAAGAGTTGTAGCAGAGGAATTTAAAGGTATGGATATAATACTTACTCAGGGCTTCATTGCATCTTCTGAGTCAGGAGCCACCTCTGTATTGGGCTTTGAAGGTTCCGACTATTCTGCCGCTATATTCGGAATGTCTATTTGTGCAGATTGCATAGAAATATGGACGGATGTAGATGGCATAAGGACAGCTGACCCGAGAGTCGTAGAAAATACAAAAGGAATTGATAACATTTCCTACGAAGAAGCTGCAGAAATGGCTTTTCTTGGTGCAAGAGTATTGCACCCTTCCACTATCGAGCCGGCACGAAAGCGAAACATCCCAATTAGGGTACTAAATTCCTTAAATCCTAATGGACCAGGCTCTTCAGTAGTAATTGACAGGTCTATACCAGATGGCATAAAATCAATAGCTTTTAGAAATGATATAGTATTTTTAACGATTACGCCTATACAAAATCAAAACATATCATCATTTTTATCCCTTGTTTTTAATGCGATAAATAAATATAAACTCAAAACAATTTTGGTAAGTGTAACTGAATCGCTTGTATCCCTTACTGTAGAGCAGGATATGAATGAAATAGAGAAAGTTATAAACGAACTGTCAGGAGTTGCCAGGATTACAATATTTAGAGATAAAGCACAGATTTCATTGGTTGGAAAAAATGTAGCGCTTCAGAAATGTTTTATTGATCAAGTAAAAAAGACAGCCGGTGATATATATATGGTTTCTGTAGGGGCAAATATGATGAATATCAGTTTTGTAATAGACCGAAATAAAGTTACTGATGTAGCAAATAGTTTACATAAAATAATATTTTAGAGAGATACTATGATAAAAGTCATTATTTCCGGATATGGGAAAATGGGACATAAGGTAGAGGAAGAGTTATATTTAAGAGGAATAGAGTGCGTAGAAAAAACAGAATCTGTTCAGAATTTGAATAAGAATACAACAAAAGAAAGTGTTTGTATAGACTTTACTACTCCCGATGCCATTAGAAAAAATTACCGTTTTCTTGCAGAAAATTTCAAGGCTGTAGTTATTGGTACAACAGGTTGGTATGATATTAAAAATGAAGTAATTGCCTATTTTGAAAAATGTCATACTCCTATGATTTGGGCATCTAATTTTTCTATCGGGGTAAATGTTATGACCGCAGCAGTATCCCTTGTTTCTAAATATTTAGGAAAGGCAGGCGGATATTCTTCCTATATAGTTGAAAAACACCATATACATAAAATAGATGCACCAAGCGGTACCGCTAAAACATTGGCAGCAGCAGTTGAGGAAGGAATGTCTGTAAAGCCAGATATTGCTTCTGTTAGAGTGGGGGAACTTTCAGGCATACATACAGTAGGTTTTGAAGGCACCAACGATAGAATAACCATAGAGCATGAAGCTTTTTCAAGGCAGGGATTTGCTCAAGGAGCCGTTACGGCCGCCGAAATGACAGAGAGCCTTGACGGAGTTTATGAATTTAAAGAATTGTTTTTCGGAAAACTTTAATTATGAATAAAATTAAAATAAAAGGTTGTGGAACAGCCCTTATTACTCCTTTTTGTAATGGAGAAGTTGATATCCGATGCTATAGAAAACTTGTAAAAAGACAAGTTGAAGCAAAAGTCGATTTTTTAGTCCCATTAGGAACTACTGCTGAAACTCCATGTCTGTCCCTTGAAGAAAAATTTTCTTTATTGGAAGTTACTAAAGAAGAGGCAAATGGGTTACCAATATTAGTAGGTTGCGGTTCTAATTCATTAAAAAACACTGTCGATAATATTAAAAATTTATCACAATATAATCCGGATGCCTTTCTTGTAGTTGTTCCTTTTTACAATAAACCAACTCAAGAGGGTATGTTCCAATATTTTAAGGCTGTGGCGGAACAGACAGAAAAACCAATAGTTATATATAATGTACCAGGTAGAACAGGAGTGAATATGTCTTTTCAAACATGTCTACGACTTGCAGAGGTTCCTGGGATTATAGGTATTAAAGAGGCTTCGGGCAATATTGAACAGATATTGAAAATAAAAAGCAATGCCCCTTCTGATTTTTCTGTGCTTTGCGGCAATGATGACCAGACCTTTCCGCTTATGGCTTGTGGAATAGACGGCGTAATAAGTGTGGCTTCCAATATCGTACCGGAACTATTGGTAAAATTAACGGCATTTTTAGAAAAAGGAAATATACAGGAAGCAGCAGAATTGAATAAAAAATTGATGCCGCTTTATGAAGCTTGCTTTGTAGAGAGCAACCCTATCCCTATTAAAGGAGGAATGTCATTATCTGGTTTGTGCAGAAATGAATTAAGACTGCCACTTACTCCAGCAACAGATACCACTCTTGAGTTATTTAAGAAAATATTAGAGGCATTATGACTGACTTGCAAAAATTCAATGAAACAATAGACCTTTTGGAATCGGGTAAAATAAGAGTCGCAGAGAAGATAAATGGAGAGTGGACAGTTAATAGTGAAATTAAGAACCAGATACTTACAGGTTTTCGAATAGGAAATATGACAGACATGTCCGAGGGCATATTTCCTTTTTTTGATAAAGATACAGTTCGCCCTAAAACATTCTCAATAGAAGACGGGGTAAGGATTGTACCAGGAGGAAGTGCGATAAGAAGAGGAGCATATTTAGCTAAGTCTGTTGTTGTTATGCCTCCGTCTTACATCAACATAGGCGCTTTTGTCGATGAGGGTACAATGATTGATTCTCATGCCTTGGTAGGCTCTTGTGCTCAAGTCGGTAAAAACGTGCATTTATCCGCCGCTTCACAGTTGGGAGGAGTGCTTGAACCCATTGGAGCCTTGCCTGTAATTGTTGAGGATGATGTATTCATAGGCGGAAATTGCGGCATATATGAGGGTACAATCTTACAAAAAGGCTGCGTGATTGGTACAGGTGTGATTATAAACAGGGCTACTGCTATATATGATTCTATATCAGGCGAATTTATTAAGGCAGATGCTAAGGGACGAATGATTGTACCAGAACGAGCTGTAGTGATTGCAGGCAGCCGTCCTCTGACTAAAGGACCTGGAAAAGAAGCTGGAATACAAGTATATACACCAGTAATTATTAAGTATAGAGATTCAAAAACATCAGCATCTGTAACTTTGGAAGAAGCATTGAGATAATGGATTACGAAAGATTTTTTTCAAAAGACACATATTCTTTTATGCGGTCTCCCGTGAGAGAAATTTTCAAGAAAGTAAAACTTGAAGATATATATTCTTTCGCAGGGGGGTATCCGTCGGCAGACACCTTTCCACTACAAACAATAAGGTCAATAATGGAAAAGGTGATAGAAAAGTATGGTGCAAGCGCCTTTCAATATGGAGCGACACAAGGGCTTTTGCAACTTAGGGAAGTATTGTCCAGACGTTATAACGAGCCGATAGAACGAATACAGATAACCTCATCTTCTCAGCAGGGGATAGATTTATGTACAAGGATTTTTGCCAATCCTGGAGACGTTATACTTACTTCCAATCCGTCCTATCTTGGAGCCTTGCAGTCTTTTCACTCATATAGAGCTGAAGTTGTGGGGGTTGCTCATAATGAGGATATAGTAATTTTTAAAAAGAATTTCATCAATACAATAGAAAAAATAAAGTCAGAAGGAAAACACCTGAAATTTCTTTATATGATTCCTGATTTTCAAAATCCTTCTGGAGAAACTTTATCATTTGAAGAGAGGACAATATTGGCTGAACTTGCAGAAGAATATGATTTTCTGATAGTTGAAGACAGCCCTTATCGTGAACTTCGTTACAGCGGTGAGAGTATACCTACCATATATTCTATTGCTCCAGACAGAGTGCTTCATCTTGGCTCATTTTCTAAAATTTTTGCTCCTGGTTTTCGCTTAGGGTGGATATTTGCAGATTCTGCCCTGATAGATAAAATATACGTTTGCAAGCAGTCTTTGGATTTATGTCCTCCTGTCTTTGACCAATATGTAGCTGCGGAATTTATGAGTTGCGGAGAACTGGATAAAAATTTGAAAAGAAGTGTGGATTTATATAGAAGAAAACGTGATTTGGTACTGTCTTTATTAGAAGAGAATATGCCTGAAACAGTATCTTGGACGCATCCAGAAGGTGGCTTGTTCATATATGTTACCTTGCCCGAAGGTTTTGATTCAGTTGCTTTTTATGATAAAGCTTTGGCTGCTGGAGTAGCCTATGTGGCAGGAAATTTTTTCTGTACAGACGGTTCTGGAAAAAATACAATGCGGCTTAATTTTTCATTTATGGATGAAGAAAGAATACGAAAAGGCATTGCAGTTTTAACTGATTTATTAAAGAAAAACTTATATGATACTTTATAAATATCACGGAGCAGGAAATGATTTTCTCATAGGAGATAACAGGCAAGGAAAGTGCAGTTTGAATATTTCTGAAATTTCCAAGATATGTGACAGACATATAGGGTTTGGAGCAGATGGAATAATGTTTTTGGAAAATAGCGATAAAGCAGCATTTTCTATGAAATACTATAATTCCGATGGCTCTGGAGGAATGATGTGTGGAAATGGAGGTCGGTGCATTGTAGCCTTTGCAGCAGATTTGGGATATACAAGTTTTGAGTTTGAAGCATCTGACGGACTTCATAAGGCGGAATTGTTGAGAGGTGGCAATCCTAAACTTGTACGTCTAAAACTGAAAGATGTGTCAAATGTGGTAAGAATATCAAATTCAGAATATTTCTTAGACACAGGGACGAGGCATTATGTCCGTTTTGTTACGGGAATTAAAAACTATAAAGTTTTAGAAGAGGGTACTATAATAAGACATAAGTCGTGTTTTGCTCCTGAAGGAACCAATGCTGACTTTGTTGAGGTTTTGCAGGATAAACTGCAAATCCGCACCTTCGAAAAAGGCGTAGAGGGTGAAACTCTTGCCTGTGGCACAGGTATAGTAGCTGCAGCCATTTCTGCAAATATAAGTGGTATTCCTCCTGAAAAAACAGATATAGACGGCAGAGTTCATTATAGTGTACAGGCTGCAATAGACACACTCTCGGTGGATTTCTATGTGGGAGCGGACAAGTCTTCTTTCAATGATATTTGGCTGACTGGACCTGCCGAATATATTGGTAAAGTTGAATTTGCAGAAAAACTTTGAAATTATTTAAAAAATGGTTTTCTTTGCCGAAAACTTAAAAAAATGCGGAAACCATTATCTCACTTTGGATATTTGGAGAAATCAAATATCCTCATAAACACACGTCATTCTCTAAATGAGATAGATAACCGGAAAGGTTTTCCATTTAATTCATTTTTTCTCCGGTTTTCATTATTTTCAGTAATATCATTGCTTTTTGCCCTACCGGTTTCTGCTCAGAAATTCGGAGTAAGCACAAATTTCCTGTATTGGTCAACAGCGACACCAAATGCAGCAGTGGAGGTGCGAGTTGCGCCCCATATCAGTGTGAGTGGGGGGATAGGATACAATGCTGTGAAGCTCCCTGCCTCTTTTGGCAGTCTTGAGCCAGAGTCTTACCCTAAACTTTATCACTTGGCTGTAACTCCAGAGATGAAGTACTGGCTGTGTCGTACATTTGAGCGTGGTTATATCGACTTCCATGCTGTTTATTCCCGTTACAATGCAGGAGGAATACGCTACATACCAATGCTTAAGGACCACCGTTACGATGGCTGGGCAGTAGGTGGTGGTATAGGCTATGGTTATCAATGGCCGTTGGGTAGGTGGTTCGGCATAGAAGCCTCAGTTTCTGCCGGTTATATCTATTTCCATTATGATAAATACGATTGCGGACAGTGCGGCAGACGTCTTGGCGAGTATAGCCGTAACTATTGGGGTATCACCAAGGCTACAGTATCATTAATCTATTATATACGTTAGCAGATGAGAACCAACAAAATACATATTTATATTATTTTCTTATTGGTATCCGTTTTTGGTACAGTTTCAATTGTCAGCAGGGGCAATAACCCAGTGCTTGCCTTTTCATACAAAATAGAACCAGTGGTGAAATGGGACGGGGACAGTCTGCGGTTAAATTACACCTGTAGTATACAAGGCAATTTGAAAGCCTCTTCGTCTTTTCACATAGTTCCTCTCTATATAGCAGGAAAAGATACATTGTACTACCCAGTGGAGAGTTTTTATACACCTTCTGAAGCAAAATACCTTCGCCGCAGGCTTCCATTTATGAATAATGCACCGAAGACTAAAATACATGTCATTAACAGAAGAGAGCGGAATATAGAAATAACATACAGCCGTTCAATGAAGCCTGTCCTCCACACTAAAGGGGCTCACTTTCAGATACTTCATGTGGTTGAGGATTGCTGCAACCGGTTTATGATGTCTGGCCGTGACGTTGTCATACCTCCTGCAATCTCAGTGTCTTCTGCAAAACCTTTGAAAGAG